>CAVWIV010000007.1:0-684320 GCA_963755155.1 uncultured Actinomycetes bacterium
CGGGCTACCCGCGACCTCGCCGCCGGCGATGGTCACGATGAAGTGGACATGGCCGGGGCCGCGGCGGTGCTGGCGGCGGTCCGCGCGATCGCGGTCCTCGGGATCCCCGCGGGTGACCGCCTACCTGGCGATCGCGGAGAACATGCCCAGCGGCTCCGCTCAGCGGCCCGGCGACGTGATCACCGCCTACGGCGGCACGGACGGTCGAGGTCCTGAACACCGACGCCGAGGGCCGCCTGGTGATGATGGACGCCCTGGTCCGCTGCGGCGCCGACGAGCCCGACGCGATCGTCGACGTCGCCACCCTCACCGGCGCCCAGATGGTGGCCCTCGGCTCGCGGATCGCCGGCGTCATGGGCAACGACGACGGCTGGCGCGACGAGGTCGCACGCTGCCGCCGAGGCCGCCGGCGAGCTGTCGTGGCCGATGCCGATCCCCGAGGAGCTGCGCCCGTCCCTGGACTCGCCCGTCGCCGACCTCGCCAACGTCGGCGAGCGCAACGGCGCGATGATGACCGCGGCGGCGTTCCTGCGCGAGTTCGTCCCGGCCGGACGTGCCCTGGGCCCACCTGGACATCGCCGGCCCGGCCTACGTCGAGGGCTCGCCGTGGGGCTACAACGGCAAGGGCGCCACCGGCTACGGGGTTCGCACGCTGGTGGCGGTCGCCGAGCGGATGGCCGCGACTGAGCCGGCCGGCTGAGCGCGCATGCCGATCCGGCGACCCCCGTGGACTCGCGCCGACGACGCAACTGCTGGCAGGATGGGCCTGCGCGCGACCCGCCCGGCAGGCGCCCATAGCCTGCAGTCCACCAGGTCGACAGAGAGAGTGGCCCCACGTGGCCGACAACCAGTTCGATGTCGTGATCCTCGGCGGCGGCAGCGGCGGCTACGCCTGCGCCCTGCGGGCATCCCAGCTCGGGCTGTCGGTGGCCCTGATCGAGCGGGACAAGCTCGGCGGCACCTGCCTGCACCGCGGCTGCATCCCGACCAAGGCCCTGCTGCACGCCGCCGAGGTCGCCGACACGGCCCGCGAGAGCGAGCAGTTCGGCGTGAGCACGACGCTCGACGGGATCGACATCGGCAAGGTCAACACGTACCGCGACGGTGTCGTCGGCCGGCTGTACAAGGGCCTGCAGGGCCTGGTCAAGAGCCGGGCGATCACCTACGTCGAGGGCACCGGGCGGCTCACCGCGGCGAGCACCGTCGAGGTCGACGGCACCACCTACACGGGCACGCAACGTCGTGCTGGCCACCGGCTCGTACGCGCGCAGCCTGCCCGGCCTGGACATCGGCGGCCGGGTGATGACCACCGACGAGGCGCTGAACCTGGACTACATCCCCGTCGAGCGTGATCGTCCTCGGCGGCGGGCGTGATCGGGGTCGAGTTCGCATCGGTCTGGAAGTCCTTCGGCGCCGAGGTGACGATCATCGAGGCCCTGCCGCGGCTGGTCCCGGCCGAGGACGAGGCCTGCTCGAAGGCCCTCGAGCGCGCCTTCCGCAAGCGCCGGATCAACTTCACGACCGGGCGTCCGCTTCGCCGGCGTGACCCAGGACGACAACGGCGTCGTGGCCACCCTCGAGGACGGCTCGACGCATTCCGGCCGAGATCATGCTCGTGGCCGTCGGGCGCGGCCCCAACTGCCAGCGGGATGGGCTACGAGGAGGTGGGCGTCGCGATGGATCGCGGCTTCGTGCTCGCCGACGAGCGGCTGCGGACCAACGTCCCCGAACGTCTTCGCGGTCGGCGACATCGTGCCGGGCCTGCAGCTGGCGCACCGCGGCTTCCAGCAGGGGATCTTCGTGGCCGAGGAGATCGCCGGGCTGAACCCGCCCGCGATCGACGAGCTGGGCATCCCGCGGGTCACCTACTGCGAGCCCGAGATCGGCTCGATCGGCCTGACCGAGGCCCAGGCGAAGGAGAAGTTCGGCGCCGACGCGGTCGAGACCTACGAGTACAACCTCGGCGGCAACGGCAAGAGCCAGATCCTGGCGACCACCGGCTTCATCAAGCTGGTGCGCCGCACCGACGGCCCGGTCGTCGGGGTCCACATGGTCGGCGCCCGGATCGGCGAGCAGATCGGCGAGGCCCAGCTGATCTACAACTGGGAGGCCTACCCGGCCGAGGTCGCCTCCCTGGTCCACGCCCACCCGACGCAGAACGAGGCGCTCGGCGAGGCGCACCTCGCGCTGGCCGGCAAGCCCCTGCACGCACACGCCTGACTCCCCACCCGTCCGTTCGAAGGAGCATCCCGCAGATGTCGGTCACAGTCACCATGCCGCAGCTCGGCGAGAGCGTCACCGAGGGCACGGTCACGCGCTGGCTCAAGCAGGTCGGGGACGAGGTCCAGGCCGACGAGCCCCTGCTGGAGGTCTCCACCGACAAGGTCGACACCGAGATCCCGGCCCCGGCCTCGGGCGTGCTGCTGTCCATCGCCGCCGACGAGGACGAGACCGTCGCGGTCGGGGCCCCCCTGGGTGTGATCGGCGCCGCGGACGAGGCACCCGAGGGCGATGCTCGGCGGCGCCGCCGCGCCCGAGGCTGCCCCGGCCGCGCCGCGGCCCCAGCGCAGCGGCCCCCGCGCCGCCCCTGCCCCAGCTCCGCCGCGCCGCGCGCTCCAGCTCCGGCCGCCGGCTGGCCCAGCTCCGGCGTCGCGCCCGCCCGCGCAGCCGCGGCCGCTGCCGTGCGGCCAGCGTTCCCCCGGACCCCAACCCACCGCGCTCCGGCAGCATCGCCGTTCCCGGCACCGAGACCCCGGTGATCCTGCCGGCACTCGGCGAGTCGGTCACCGAGGGCACCGTCACCCGCTGGCTCAAGAGCGTCGGCGACGAGGTCGTCGGCCGACGAGCCGCTGCTCGAGGTCTCCACCGACAAGGTCGACACCGAGATCCCCGCGCCCAGCTCCGGGACCCTGCTGGAGATCCGCGTCAACGAGGACGAGACCGCGCAGGTCGGGCCAGACCCTCGGCGTCATCGGCGACCGCCCGCGCCCGCGGCCGCCGAGCGCGCCCGAGCCGACGCCGGTCGCCGCCCGCGGCTGCAGCGCCGGAGGCTGCCGCCGGAGGCAGCTCCGGCACCGGCCAGCCCCGGCTGCTCCAGTCGGCCCGGCGGCCGAGACCGCGCCCGACGGCATCGCCTCCGTCGCGCTCCCGAGCCGGCGGCGGCCCACGCGGGCGCGGCGCCGTCGGACCTCTACGTCACTCCCCTGGTCCGCAGGCTCGCCGCCCAGTCCGGCGTCGACCTGGCCACGGTGCAGGGCACCGGGGTCGGTGGGCGGATCACCAAGCAGGACGTCTTCGACGCCGACCCATCGGCGCCGCTGCGCACCTCCAGGCCGGCCGCGCCTCCGCGGCGGCAGCCGCCCAGGCCAGCCCGCTGCGCGGCTCCAGCGGCGCCCAGCGCCAGCGCCGCTCCGGCCTGCGCCAGCCTGCGCCGCGCCAGCACCCGGCGAGCGCCGGCCGCGGCTGCGCCGAGCTGCGCCGGCGAAGCCGCCCCGCTGCAGCCACCGCTGACGCCAGCGGCGACCGCACCGAGAAGATGACCCGGCTGCGCAAGGTGATCGCCGAGCGGATGGTCGAGTCGCTGCAGGTCTCGGCGCAGCTCACGACGGTCGTCGAGGCCGACGTCACCCGGATCGCGGCTCTGCGCGCGAAGCACAAGTCCGCGTTCGAGGCCCGGGAGGGCGTGAAGCTCTCCTTCATGCCGTTCTTCGCCAAGGCCACGATCGAGGCGCTCAAGGCGTTCCCGGTGGTCAACGCCTCGATCGACCAGGAGGCCGGCACCGTCACCTACCACGACTCGATCCACCTGGGCATCGCGGTGGACACCGAGCGCGGCCTGCTGGTCCCGGTCGTCCGCGACGCCGACGACCTGAACATCGCCGGACTCGGTCGCAAGATCGCCGACGTGGCCCTGCGCACCCGCACCAACAAGGTCTCGCCCGGACGAGCTGTCCGGCGGGACGTTCACGCTGACCAACACCGGCAGCCGTGGCGCGCTGTTCGACACTCCGATCATCAACCAGCCGCAGGTCGCGATCCTCGGGCTCGGGGCGATCGTGCGCCGCCCGGTGGTCGATCAGTGGACGACACCGGCTCGGACTCGATCGCCATCCGCTCGATGGTCTACCTGGCGCTGACCTACGACCACCGGCTCGTCGACGGGGCCGACGCCGCCCGCTTCCTGACCGCGCTGAAGTACCGTCTGGAGGGCGGCGACTTCGAGGCGGAACTGGCCTGATGCGCGTCGCGGTCGCCGGGGCCTCCGGGCTGATCGGCAGCGCCCTGACGCGTCACCTGCGCCGGCGAGGGCCATCGAGGTCGTGCGGCTGGTGCGCCGGCCGGCGCGAGCTCCGCTGACGAGATCACCTGGGATCCGGAGCACGGGCACCGTCGACCTGCGGCGGCTCGACGGCGTGGACGCCGTCGTGCACCTGGCCGGCGCCGGCGTCGGCGATCGCCGGTGGACCGCGGCATACAAGGCCAGATCCGCGACTCACGGGTCGAGGACGACGCACACGCTCGCCACCGCGATGACCCGGCTGGAGCACCGACCCGAGGTCTTCGTCGCCGGCATCGGCCATCGGCTACTACGGGGACACCGGCGATCGGGCCGTCGACGAGTCCGCGCCGCAGGGCGCGGGCTTCCTCGCCGGGGTAGTGCGCGGACTGGGAGGCCGCGGCCGACCCGGCCAGAGACGCGGGCATCCGCGTGGTGCACGCCAGGACTGGGCTGATCGTCTCGGCCCGCGGCGGCGCGTGGGGTCGGCTCTGGCCGATCTTCGCGTGCGGGCTCGGCGGCAGGCTGGGGTCCGGCGAGCAATGGTGGTCGTTCATCTCGCTGCGTGATCGAGGTGGCGGCACTCACCTTCTGCTTGGAACACCTCGAGGGCGCCGGTGAACGTCACCGCTCCGAAGCCCGTGACCAACGCCGAGGTGAGCGCGGCGATGGCCGAGGTCATGCACCGACCGGCGATCTGCCCGGTTCCGGCGCCCGCTCCTGGAGACTCGTGCTCGGTGAGTTCTCCAGCGAGATCCTGGGGAGCCAGCGGATCCTGCCGCACGCCGCCTCGATGCGGCGCATTCAGCTTCCAGGACCCGACGATCGAGGACGCCCTCACGTGGGCGTGGGCCAGCGGCGCGCGGCGACGCGCCTGATCGCCGGCGGATCATGCGACCGGCTCCACTGCGACGATCCGCCATGAGGGTTCGAGGCCCGGCGCGGGCCGGGCGCGGTCCAGGTCGTCGGCGACCGCTGACCGGGCGTCGGCCAGCCCTGCGTCGGTCTCTTCCGTCGGCGCCGTGCCGCTGCGCTGCCCCCCGACCCCGGGTGCCCTCGTCACCCACTCGCGTCAAGGTGACCCGCCAGCGGCGTTTGCCGGACTCCGGCACGGAGCGCACCACGTCCCCCTTCTCGTCGAGCAGCTCGTAGGCCGATCTCTGGTCGACGACTGTCAGGACGGCCTGATCCGCGGGCGGGTGCGCAGGTTCGCCAGGCCTTCCCGGATCCGCCCATGGGCGGGGAGGGCTCGGCCGCATTGCCATCGGTCGCGAACGTCCTCAGCAGCCTCCGGGCTCGGGGACGCCTCGACTCGCAGCTCGGTCCTCCGACGCTCAATCCCCTCGATCGCGACCACGGTGGTACGCCAACCCCGGGGCCGCAGCTGGTCTTCCATCAGCTTCGCGATGAGGGCCGCCTCGTCGCTGGCGAATTCGGTCCCCGGCGCCGCATAGGACGACACCGCTGATGGGTCGGCGACGGACAGCGCCTCGCTGCGCCTCTCGTCGAGCTGGCCGAGCACCTCCCACCAGTCCACGCCGCCGATCGCAGGCGCCTGGGGGGCGGACTCCGACGTCGAAGGGTCCGCGTCTGCGTCACCGGCGGAATCCAGCCAGCGATTCGGGCGGGCTAGCCGCGGCCGGATCGGCGAACGGATCGGATCCGACCTCGCCGGACGCGGGCGTCGGCGCCGCCGCCGGTCCGGTCGGGCCCGCTGCGGCTGGCGGGGCGGTTACCTCGCCGGCCCGCGCCAGCGCCCGGACTCCCAGGATTCCGACCATCACCACTCCCAACGCGACCAGGAGCAGCGCCAGGCGCACCGATGGCAATCGTCGTCGCCTGCGAGCGCCGGCTCGAACCCGGCGAGCCCCTCTCCCCGGCCGACCGGGCCGGATCCTCGACCGTCCGGCGGCGCAGGCTTCGGCAGCCCGCGGCGCTGTGCTCGGCGCTCTTCACGACCGACGGCGCCCATCGAGTCCCCCGAAGCTCGATGGACACCGCCGGACGACTGCGTCGGCTCCTGCCGCTCCCCGCCTGCTCCGGCCCAGGCAAGCGCCCCGGGCAGGGCGCCCGACAGATCCGCCCGTGCCTGCACCCCCGGCGCGATGGTGAGCCAGCTGCCGTCATCCCCGGCTCGTCAGCCCGCGACATCGCCGAGCGGCCACGGCTCGCCCGTGACCCGCCATCTGGCGTCGGCACCTCGACCTCGTCCGGCGCCGAGGCGCCGCCATCGACGTCCGACCATCGACCCGGACGCCGCGGCGACCCCGTGTGCTGTGTCGTCTGAGCTGCGTTCGGTCCTCCCCCTGGCCGCAGCACCCTGCCCGAACCACGGTCGATCTGCCAACCAGATGTCCACAGGCGCGCGGATGCTGTCATCCCCGGGGCAGCCCGCGTAGGTCCGAGCATCGGTGCGCACCTCCGGCCCCGCTGTCCACAGATGCTGTTGGACGAGGCGCCCATGTCGGATGCCGGGACTACCGTGCTCGTCGTGGACCTTCGCATCGTCGTCGCAGACGCGCCCCAGCCCTACGAAGCCGCATGGGCGCAGCAGCGCGCCTGGCATGAGGAGGTGGTCGCCGGAGCGCCGGGCGTGCTCTGGCTGCTCGAGCACGAGTCGCGTGTACACCGCGGGCCGGCGCACCGAGCCCCTGGACCGCCCATCGACGGCACTCCCGTCATCGACGTCGACCGTGGCGGCAAGATCACCTGGCATGGTCCCGGCCAGCTGGTCGGCTATCCGATCGTGCCGCTGCCCGACCCGGTCGACGTCGTGGCCCACGTCCGTCGCATGGAGGGCCTGCTCATCGACGTCTGTGCGGACCTGGGTGTGCACGCGGGCCGGGTCGAGGGCCGCTCAGGGGTCTGGCTGCCGGCCGACGACCGCGGGCCGGACCGCAAGGTCGCCGCGATCGGCGTCCGGGTGGCCCGCGGGCGTGACGATGCACGGCTTCGCGATCAACGCCGACCCCGATCTGAGCGCATTCGACCGGATCGTGCCGTGCGGCATCCGCGACGCCGGTCGGTCACCTCGCTGAGTCGGGAGCTCGGACCGGGACGTCTCCGTGGCGCGAGGTGTCGCGCAGCTCGTGCTGGAGCGGGTCGTCCAGGCTGCTGGCGTAGGGTCTCGGACGTGATCTCCACCGGAGGGCCGTCGCCTGCTGCGCGTCGAGGCACGCAACGCGAGCGTGCCGATCGAGCGCAAGCCCGAGTGGATCAAGACCCGCGCACGCACCGGACCCGAGTTCACCGCCATGCGCGACCGCGTGGCCGGCGCCGGGCTGCACACGGTGTGCCAGGAGGCCGGCTGCCCGAACATCTACGAGTGCTGGGAGGACCGCGAGGCGACCTTCCTGATCGGCGGGGCCCAGTGCACCCGCCGCTGCGACTTCTGCCAGATCGACACCGGGCGGCCCGAGCCCTTGGACCGCGACGAGCCCCGACCGGGTCGCCGAGTCCGTGGCCACGATGGAGCTGCGCGTACGCGACCGTCACCGGCGTCGCCCGCGACGACCTCGCCCGACGAGGGCGCCTGGCTGTACGCCGAGACGGTGCGGGCGATCCACGACCGCAACCCCGGCTGCCGGGTCGAGGTGCTGATCCCCGACTTCTCGGGCCATCCGGACCTGCTCGCCGAGGTCTTCGCTGCCGCACCCGAGGTGCTGGCCCACAACCTCGAGACGGTGCCCCGGATCTTCAAGCGGATCCGCCCGGCGTTCCGCTACGACCGCTCCCTGGACGTCATCACGCAGGCGCGCAGCGCCGGGCTGGTCACCAAGTCCAACCTCATCCTCGGGATGGGCGAGGAGATCGCCGAGGTCCACCAGGCACTGGCCGACCTGCGCGCGGCCGGGCTGCGACCTGATCACCATCACGCAGTACCTGCGGCCCACCCCGCGGCATCATCCGGTGGAGCGCTGGGTCCGTCCGGAGGAGTTCGTCGAGCTCTGGCCGAGGTCGCCGAGCGAGATGGGCTTCCTCGGCGTCCTGAGCGGGCCCCTGGTGCGGTCCTCGTACCGCGCTGGACGGCTGCACGCACAGGCCATGGCCGCCCGCGCCCCCGGTAGGATCCGCCCATGTCGAAGATGGGCGATCGCTGTCAGGACGATCCGTGACAACTACCGGATGGCCAAGGAGCACGACCCCAGCTGGGGTGGATCCTGCTGGCGATCCTGGTCATCGGGATCGCCGCGATCGTCGCCCTCGGCATGGCCACTCGGCAACCCGATCACCTGGACGATCATCGGCCTGTCGCTGATCCTCGTCGTCGAGTCGATCGTCTTCAGCCGCCGCGCCATGCGCTCGGCGTACAAGTCCATCGAGGGCAAGCCCGGCGCCGCGGTCGCCGTCGTCCAGAACATGGCCAAGCAGGGCTGGGCGAGTCACCGCCAGCGGTCGCCGCCAACAAGTCGCAGGACCTGGTGCACCGCGCGGTGGGCCGGCCCGGCGTCGTCCTGATCGGTGAGGGGACCAGCCCCGCCCTGCCGACGCTGCTGGCCACCGAGCGCAAGCGCACCGCCCGGTTCGTCGGCGAGCTGCCCATCACCGAGATCACCGTCGGGCAGGAGTCCGGCCAGGTCGCGATCGCGCAAGCTCGACAAGCACCTGCGCAAGATGCCCAAGGTGCTCTCGCCCGGCGAGGTCGACGAACCTGCGCAAGCGCCTGGACGCGATGGCGCACGGCCCCCGCTGCCGATGCCGAAGGGGCCGATGCCCAAGAGCGGCCGCATGCCACGCGGCGGCAAGCTCCGCTGACGGCGCGGGCACCGATCGGGGTCCTACTGAAGCCTCGGGGCGACGCTGAACGTCTGGCGGTACTGGGTCGGTGAGGTGCCCCGCACCCGCGGAAGTGGTGGCGCAGCATAGTCGCGGACCCGAAGCCGGACTGCTCGGCGACCTCATCGATCGAATGCTCCCCGACTCCAGGAGCCGCTCGGCGTGCGCCACCCGCTGCGTCAGGATCCAGTGGTGCGGCGTCGTGCCCGTCTCGTCACGGAAGCGCCGCGCGAAGGTGCGCTCCGACATCGCCGCGCGGCGGGCCAGGACCGTCACGGTGAGGTCCTGGGCAAGGTTGGCGCTGACCCAGTCCAGCACCGGAGCGAGGCTGCAGTCGGGGACCTCGCGCACCGGCGTGGTCACGAACTGCGCCTGACCTCCCTCGCGCTGCGGTGGGACGACCATCCGCCGGGCGATGCCGTTCGCGGCCCGTCCGCCGTACGCCTGCCGAACGAGATAGAGACACAGGTCGATCCCCGCGGCTGTCCCGGCGCTGGTGAGGATCGGTCCGTCCTCGACGAACAGGACATCGGGGACCACGTCGACGTCCGGGAACTCGTCGGCGAACCGCTGGGCGTACTTCCAGTGCGTCGTCGCCCGGCGACCGTGCCAGCCCGGCTCGACCGAGGTGAAGGCCCCGCTGCACAGGCTCACCACGGCGCCCCGCGCTCGACCACCTGATGCAGGGCGGCGGAAAGCTGGCGGGCGGCTCGTAGTCGAGTCCGAACGCCGGCACCCACCAGGTCGGCCGTTTCCAGTGCGGACAGGCCGTGGTCGGCCTGCATCCAGAAGCCGCTGTGGGCGCGCAGCGGCTCGGTGCGCGGCGAGCACACCTGAAACTCGAACCGGATCCCCACGTCGTCCGTTCGATCGATGCCGAAGACCTCGCATGCAGTGCCGAACTCGAAGGGCGAGACGCCGTCATCGATGACGACCGCCACGCTACGCAGGGGGTACGGCTCGGTCGACGACTCGCGCCAGCCAGTGAATCACGAAGGTGGCAGAAAGTCTATGGACACTGTCCTTCCTGCCACTGGTGGCAGGATCCCGAGCGGAGCAGTATTGCTGCCATGACCTACATCCTCTTCTTCCTCTTCCTGCTCGTCCTCCTCGCCGCCACCGCCGTCGCCTGGGGTGCTGACTCCCGCGGTCTGCGCGACCACCCGTGGGAGTCGATTGGGTCCTGACCGACCCGACGGTTAGCGTTCCCCCGTGGAACGCGGCGACATCGGATCCTCGATCGGCGGCCCGCTGCCTTCGGACACCACCTACCGCGGTCAGCGGCTGGGTCTGCCGGAGAACGGGCCCGGCTCGATGGCAGCCACCTGGCGACGGGTGGTCGCCCTCTTCGTCGACTGGCTGACAGCCGGCATGGTCGCGCGACTGCTGGTCGACGGGTCGACCCCGGGGACAGTCCCTGATGACCATGGCCATCTTCGCGGCCGAGGTCATCCTGCTGACCTGGTTGATGCAGGCGTCCTTCGGGCAGCGACTCGTCGGGGTTCGCGTGATCGGGCTCGCAGGCCGGCTGGGGATCCTCGCCTGCGTGGTACGAACCTTCCTCATCTGCCTGCTGGTCCCGGCGATCATCTGGGACACCGACGGCCGCGGCCTGCACGATCGCGCTGTCGGCAGTGCCGTCGTGCGCGGGTAGCTCGGCCCGACAGCGCCGATCCCGGCGCGTGTTGCGCGAGGGACCCGACGTCGGTCCCACGTAACGGGCAGGAAACAATCGAGACACGGCCGTGACACTCCCTCCGCCTAACGTCGCCCACGACACAGCGGTCGTCCGGCCGCAGTCCCGAGTCCACGGGTCGCCCGTTCGGCCCTGCAACAGGAGGTTGGACTTGTTCAGCAACGCCGACGAAGTCCTCAAGTTCATCAAGGAGGAGGACGTCAAGTTCGTCGACGTCCGGTTCTGCGACCTGCCCGGCGTGATGCAGCACTTCAACGTGCCGGCGCCAGAGCCTGGCCGCGGACTTCTTCACCGACGGCCAGATGTTCGACGGTTCGTCGATCCGCGGCTTCCAGGCCATCCACGAGTCGGACATGAAGCTGATCCCGGACGTCGACGACGCGCCTACATCGACCCGTTCCGCGCCGAGAAGACGCTCATCATCAACTTCTCGATCCTCGACCCGTTCACCGACGAGCCCTACAGCCGCGACCCGCGCAACATCGCCGCCAAGGCCGAGGCGTACCTGCAGTCGCACCGGCATCGCCGACACCGCGTTCTTCGCGCCCGAGGCCGAGTTCTACATCTTCGACTCCGTGCGCTTCGAGACCAAGCAGAACGCGGGCTACTACTACATCGACTCCATCGAGGGCGCGTGGAACACCGGCGCGAGTACGAGGAGGACGGCAGCCAACCGCGGCTACAAGACCCGCTACAAGGGCGGCTACTTCCCGGTCGCCGCCGGTCGACCACTTCGCCGACCTGCGCGACGAGATGGTGCCTCGAGCTCGAGCGAGGTCGGCCTGACCGTCGAGCGCTCCCACCACGAGGTGGGCACCGCCGGCCAGGCGGAGATCAACTACCGCTTCAACACGCTGCTGCAGGCCGCCGACGACGTGATGAAGTTCAAGTACGTCATCAAGAACGTCGCCTGGGACGCCGGCAAGACCGTGACCTTCATGCCCAAGCCGCTCTTCGGCGACAACGGCTCGGGCATGCACTGCCACCAGTCGCTGTGGAAGGACGGCAAGCCGCTGTTCTACGACGAGGTCGGCTACGGCGGCCTGTCCGACATGGCCCGCTGGTACATCGGCGGCCTGCTCAAGCACGCGCCGTCGCTGCTGGCGTTCACCAACCCGACGGTGAACTCCTACCACCGCCTGGTGCCCGGCTACGAGGCGCCGGTCAACCTGGTCTACTCGCCAGCGCAACCGCTCGGCCTGCATCCGGATCCCGATCACCGGGTCGCAACCCCAAGGCCAAGCGCATCGAGTTCCGCGTGCCCGACCCGTCGAGCAACCCGTACCTGGCGTTCTCGGCGATGCTGATGGCCGGCCTCGACGGCATCAAGAACAAGATCGAGCCGCCGCGAGCCCGGTCGACAAGGACCTCTACGAGCTGCCGCCGGACGAGGCCGCCGACATCCCGCAGGTCCCGGGCTCGCTGCCCGAGGTGCTCGACGCCCTCGAGGCCGACCACGACGTTCCTCACCGAGGGCGGCGTGTTCACCGACGACCTGATCGAGACCTGGATCGACCTACAAGCGCACCAACGAGGTCGACCCGATCCGGCTGCGCCCGCACCCGCACGAGTTCGAGCTGTACTACGACATCTGATCGGAAGCTGCGCTGATCCACGAGGATCGGGTCTGCAACGACCTCGGTCCGGTGGGTCGGCCAGCCAATCGACCTGACACATGGGACGGACTCCATCCGCACCGCGGTGGAGTCCTCCCGGCATGTGGGATGACCGGCAAAGCTCCCGCCCTGACGTCGCCCTGATGTCGCCCGGATCGCCCCAAGCCGCGGGAGGTGGAGGAGGCGGTCCTTTCCAGGCACCGTTCACCAGCACGTTTCGCTGAGCGTCTCGCTAATCTCGGACCATCGGTTCGGCTGCGCCCCAAGGAGGTGCGCCATGCCTGGTAGGAGATGGTCCCGCGCGGCTCTGGTCCTGGTGGCCTTGTTCGTCATCGCGGGGTGCGCGGGGTCGAGTGCGCCGTCTGAGCCACCCGTCACCTCGACCGCTGGGACGCCGAGTCCTGATGTGCCAACGCCTTCGACCGAGCCATCCACCGACGGCACACCCACCGCGAGACGCCCACCGACGAGACGACAAAGCCGACCGAGCCCGCAGACGCGGTGGCATACGTGCCGTGGGGTCCGGCTGACCCGGTGATCCCGGAGCACTACGGACAGTGGCCGGCAGGGACTGTGCGGCAGCCGAGTCGGCATCGCCCGGCGGCGAGTTCTGGGACGCCGTCTTCGCCGTGTGCCGGACCCTCAACGAGGGTGATCCCTGGCCCGACCTGGACGCGGCACCCGAGCAGCCCTCGACCGACAACCCGCACGAGCAGTGCCTGGACGCCGAGCTGGCCGACTGGCTCTCAGCCGCTCTGGCCTGGCACGCGGAGAACGGCGACGCCGATCCGGACGTGACGTATTCCGAGACCGGGGTCGACCTGCTACCTCACCGCGTACGAGGCCCGTCAGGTGCCGCCTGACGAGGACTTCACAGCGCCCGGACCGGGCGAGGTGACGGTGGCGGTCATCGTGGACTCCACCTACTCCGTGACGTCGGTCTCGGTGGACGGCAGCGAGGTCGACTCCGGCAGCTACGACGAGGCCGGCAATGACCCGCTCATCGGGGTCACGACGGTGAGCATCCACGTGCCGGCCCCTGATGGGACCAGACTGGCGATCGAACTCGCGATGGACCAGGACGGCGCGGACCGGGGGACCATCTCCGCCACGGTGGAGGTCACTGGATCGGACGCTGACACCAGCTCCGCCCCCGACTCCGTGGACGGCGATGCCGGGTCCGACGGCACTCCCGCGACCGAGGACTCCTCCGAGACGTCGGAGGACGACGACCAGTGAGCGACCCGTCACGGGCGAGTCCGCCGTCATGAGTCGTGACGACGTCTTCCGCGTCCTCGGGGCGCTCGGTGCGATCCTCACGTTGGTCACCGCGGTGCTGTTCTACTTCGGGTGGCGGCGCAGCGAGGCGCAGTCGCGGGTCATGGGCATTGACGTGAGCCTGTTCGGCTTCACATCACAGGACTACGTGCTGCGCAGCATCAGCTCCCTCTACCTGCCGCTGCTGCTGCTGGCCGGGCTCGGCCTCGTCTGGGTGAAGCTCCATGGGACGGCGTCGGCGTGGCTGATGCGCCGCGCCGCGGGGCCCCAGGCCCAGCGCGACCCGGTCCTGCGCACGGCCAAATGGGTGTCGGTGCTCGCCGGCGCGGTCGGCGTCGGCTGCCTAATCTTCACCCTGTCGGCGGGATCCACCGACCCCCAGGCAGCCGTCCAGTGGCTGGCGCAGCGCCTGTCCCCCACCCGGTGGGTGATCCCCCTGACGATGCTGGTCTGCGTCGTCGTG
Organism: uncultured Actinomycetes bacterium; assembly: GCA_963755155.1. Taxonomy (GTDB): domain Bacteria; phylum Actinomycetota; class Thermoleophilia; order Gaiellales; family Gaiellaceae; genus PALSA-612. The sequence goes on from CAVWIV010000007.1 coordinate 14,106, forward strand.
ATCGCCTACTGCGGGTGGATCAGGCGCGTGCTGGCTCCGAACGAGGTGCCGCCGCGGGCACCATGGCAGTCGATCCTCTCCGGCGCCCTCGCAGCCGTCATCGTGATCCTCTGCGGATTCTGGATCCTCGAGGAGTACGCCGCGGCAGTGGGCCGCGGCTACGCCCAGCAGCTCGTGCTGAACGTCGACCAGCTGCCCGGGCGACGGGCGGGTCACCAGCCCGACCCCGCTGGGGATAGACGCCCCCGGCGTCACCGAGGAGAAGGTGGTCGAGGACGGGGTGGTGGGCTATCGGGACACCGGTCTGCGGCTGCTCGCGCGCAGCGGATCCAAGATCCTCCTGGTGCACAACGGCTGGCAGCCCGGATCAGGCGTCGTCGTGGTCCTGCCCGACTCGGAATCGTTCAGCTGCAGTTCTCACGCTAGCGTCCTGCAGGACTCCGCCGCCCGGGTCCGGTTCCGCTCCTGCGGTGGCTGGTCGCCGGTTCCGCGGGCATGCTGCGCTCTGGGCCAGAACGCGCCCCGATCCGTCCATCCCGACGATGCGAGGACACACATGATCATGACCGTGACCGGTGCGACCGGGCTCATTGGCAGGGAGCTGGTCCCGCTGCTCGCCGAGGCAGGCGTGCCCGTCCGGGCGGTCACGCGCGACGCCGCCGGGGCACCTGCGCACCCCGGTGTCGCGTGGATCCAGGCGGACCTGGCCGACCGGCTGCTGCTCGCGCCGACTCTGGCCGGCACCTCACGGCTGTTCCTGCTCACGGGCAACGCGCCGGGGTTCGGCGACCTGCAGATCAGGGTGGTGCGGGCGGCTCGCGAGCTGGGGGTGCGCCACCTCGTGAAGCTGTCCGCGCTGGGGGCGTCGGATCACTCCAAGTCCGGGATCGGGCTAGACCACTGGCGCGTCGAGCAGGCCATCAAGGAGGGCCCGACCTCGATGGCCTGGACCATCCTGCGCCCGCACGCCTTCATGCAGAACTGGCTGGGTGACGTCGCCGAGTCCGTGCGCCAGGAGGGCACCATCTACTCCCCCATCGGCGACGGCCAGGTCCCGTTCATCGACGCCCGCGACATCTCGGCGGTGGCCGCCGAGGTGCTGACGCGTCCCGAACCCCACCTGGACAAGACCTACGTCCTCACCGGCGCGCAGGCCGTCGGGTTCGCCGAGCTGGCCGAGGCGCTCACCGAGGCGAGTGGCCGTACGGTCGTGTACAAGCCCATCTCCATGGACGAGGCGGCTGCACGATGCGGTCGCGGGGCGCCAGCGAGCGCAGCATCAAGGCCGCGCTGGCCCTGGCGGCCTACCAGCGGGCCGGGGGGCCGACGGCTCGGGTCTCCGAGCACGTCGGGCAGATCCTCGGGCGTCCCCCGCGAGACGTCCGGGACTTCGCGCGTGATCACCGCGACAGCGACGTTGCCGTCAGGGTTTCCGCGGACCAACTCCACGACGCTCCCACTCTCACCACCTGCTGCGGATCGGAGACGAGCGCGAGCCCCTGCTGTCCGCCGATCATCACGATCGAGGTGCCGTCTGGACACGAAGCCCGGCTCGCGCCGCGCCGCGGGCGGCTGGTTCTGCGTCGTCGAATTCCAACCCGAGCCATCCCAGGGTCCAGAGCTGCCGCGCCGCCGACGTGGAGCACGACCACGCCGTGGTAGGCCATGCGGTTGCTGTTCACGTTGATCTCGGTCGGACATACGACGCCGGTATCGAACCAGGTCGTCCCCGTCCAGACGAGCGTCTGGTCCGGCGTGCTGCCCGAGTTGCCGACGCCGCAATAGACGAGCTCGGAGCGCTGGACGTCGTAGCCGAGCTGCACGCTGAAGTGCGGGCTCGCGGGCAGTCCCACGTTGGTGCGCTCCGTCCACGTCGTGCCATTCCACGTCCACATGCCCGCGACCGCCTCTTGCACGTGGCGTCCGCCGACGAGCACGACCTCACCGAGGTCCGGGTCATACGCCATCTGCGTTCCGAAGCGCGCCGGTGGTGAGACCGCCGGCGTGCGTTCGATCCACGTTCCGCACGCCGTCCCACTCCCACGTGTCGCCGAGGACGCCATCGACGCCAAAGCCACCGAACAACACGTAGCGCTCGCGGACCGAATCGTAGGCGATCGAGTGCTGCTCGCGGCCTTTGGCGAGCGCGGCGGCGTGACGCGCCACGACTCACGGCTTGCCACGGACCCAGGTGTCGGCGAGGTACCCGTCGCGGTCGCGGCCACCGAACACGAGCACGAGCACGCCATCGGACGCGAGCGCGACGCCGGTCCGCGCACCGAGCGGGCCGGGCGTGATGTCGGTCCAGGCCGACACCTCGAACCGACAGTTCGACGAGCAACCATCGGCGGAGACCCCGGCGGGCCCCTCGTCACATTCCTCGCCGGTCACCAGATCGACGACACCGTTGCCGCACACTTCTTCGAGGCAGCGCGCCGAGCACTCGTCACCCGCGACCGTGTTGCCGTCGTCGCAGAGCTCACCGCCATCGATGCGGCCGTTGCCGCACGCGTCGAGGCACACGCCGTCGTGGCACAGGATGCGGTCGTCGTTGTCGTCGCAGCGCTCGAGCGCCTGCTTGCCGTCGCACGCCGCGATCTGCGCGGCGGTCGCGCAGACCTCGACGCCGGTCACGACCGCACACACCGCGGTCTGCGGGCAGACCAATCCGCCGGGGCACGTGATCGAGCTCGACTCGACGCAGCCGCCCAGAATCCCCAGCACCACCAGAAAACGCATGGGCTGACTCTCCACCGTCGCGTGCGTGGGACACGGCGAAGGCGAGCGCATTTCGACGAACTTGCGGGATCAGCCCGGGCCGGAACGGGAGGATGGCGCGAGCGTCACGCCCGGCAGCGGCACGTGGACGAGCTCGATGCCGATCTGCTCGCGCGATCTCGAAGATGCGCTCGTCGCGATAGAACTCGCCGTAGCAGATGCGCGTGATGCCGGCGTTCGCGAGCTGCTTGAAGCAGTTCCAGCACGGGCTCGCGGTGACGTAGTTCGTCGCGCCGTCGATGATCACGCCGTTGCTGCGCGGCCTGGATGATCGCGTTGGCCTCGGCGTGGATCGTCGCGACGCAGTGGCCGTCTTCCATCATGTGGCCGACGTCCGAGCAGTGCGGCATGCCGCGGATCGAGCCGTTGTAGCCGGTCGACAGGATCGTGCGGTTGCGGACGATCACGGCGCCGACGTACTTGCGCGGGCAGGTCGAGCGCGTCGCGACGACCTGCGCGATGCTCATGAAGTACTCGTCCCACGACGCGCGCGCGGTGCGTGAGCGTCGTCCTCGGCGCATGCACCGGCGGATCCGACGATCGTGCTATGGTCCGCGCCCGATGTCGGGTCGGGCTCAAGGCCAAGTACAAGGACACGGTCAACCTTCCGGAGACGCCGTTCCCGATGCGCGGAGATCTCGCGACGCGCGAGCCGCGAGATCCTCGCCGACGTGGGAGCAGCAGCGGGCTCTACGAGCGGATCCAGGAGGCGCGCGCCGGACGCGCCGCTGTTCGTCCTCCACGACGGCCCGCCGTACTCGAACGGCCACATCCACTACGGCCACATCCTCAACAAGATCCTCAAGGACATCGTCGTCAAGTCGCGCACGATGGCCGGGCTTCCGCACGCCGTACGTTCCGGGCTGGGACACCCACGGCCTGCCGATCGAGCTCGCCGTCGAGCGCGAGCTCGGGCCGAAGCGCCAGCGCGATGTCGCCGGCCGAGTTCCGCACCGCGTGCCACGACTACGCGATGAAGTTCGTCGACATCCAGCGCACCGAGTTCAAGCGGCTCGGCGTGTTCGGCGACTGGGAGCACCCGTACCTGACGCTCGATCCGACGTACGAGGGCGCGATCGCGCGCGCGCTCGCGACGTTCGCGCGCGGCGGCTACCTGTATCGCGGCAAGAAGCCGGTGCACTGGTGCCCGCGCGACACGACCGCGCTCGCCGAGGCCGAGATCGAGTACACGGACAAGACGTCGCCGTCGGTCTACGTGCGCATGCCGCTCGTCGACGTCGACTGGCGCGGCAAGCTCGATCCGCGGCTCGAGGGCAAGCGGCTCGCGCTCGTGATCTGGACGACGACGCCGTGGACGCTGCCGGCGAACCTCGCGATCGTCGCGCACCCGCAGTTCACGTACGTCGCGATCCCCAACCCGCGCGATCCGGGCGAGTACCTGATCGTCGCGCGCGAGCTCGCCGAGGCGTTCGCCAAGGCGATCGGCGGCGCCGACGCTCGACGGCGCGATCGAGATCACGCCGGCGCAGATGGCGACGCTCGAGGGCGCGCGCTACCAGCATCCGTTCATCCCGACAGCCGCCGAGCGCGACGACGCGACTTCCGGCTGTGGTTCGCCGACTACGTCACCGCCGAGGCCGGCACCGGCCTCGTCCACACCGCGCCCGGCCACGGCGCCGACGACTACAAGACCGGCATGGCGCACGGCCTGCCGGCGTACGCGCCGCTCGACGACGCGCGCGCGCTACATCGCGCGGCGTCGCGCTCGAGACCGGCGACCGCCGCGTCGATCTCGCCGGCAAGACGACCGACGAGGCGAACCCGATCATCGTCGAGCACCTCGCCGACGACCGGCTACCTGCTCAACCCGACCGACCGACAAGATCCAGCACAGCTACCCGCACTGCTGGCGCTGCAAGGGGCCGATCGTGTTCCGCGCGACGCCGCAGTGGTTCATCGCGATGGATCACGACGAGCTGCGCCAGCGCGCGCTCGCCGAGATCGACAAGCACCGACGTGGATCCCGCCGTGGGGCCAGGACCGCATCTACGCGATGATCGAGAACCGCCCCGACTGGGTGCTGTCGCGCCAGCGCCTGTGGGGCACGCCGATCCCGACGTTCTACTGCACGCGCGTGCGAGCGCCGAGCACGCGAACGCCGACACGATGGATCACGTCGCCGCGATCTTCGACGCGCGAAGGCGCCGACGCGTGGTGGACGCGCTCGGTCGCCGAGCTCGTGCCGGCCGGCACGACGTGCGCGAGCTGCGGCGCCGGCGCCGACAAGTTCGAGCGCGAGAAGGACATCGTCGACGTCTGGTTCGAGTCCGGCGTGTCGTGGCTCGCGATGCGCGACCGCGACGCCGACGGCAAGGACCACGAGCACATCGATCTCTACCTCGAGGGCTCGCGACCAGCACCGCGGCTGGTTCCACTCGCTCGCTGCTCGCCGGCGATCGGCGTGCAGGGCAACGCGCCGTACAAGCAGGTCATCACGCACGGCTTCGTGCTCGACGAGAACGGCAACCCGTACTCGAAGAGCGACGATCGAGAAGGCGCAAGGCCGAGGGCAAGAAGATCGAGCTACATCGAGCCCGAGGACGTCATCAAGAAGAGCGGCGCCGAGCTGTTCCGGCTGTGGGTCGCGTCGACCGAGTTCCGCACCGACATCACGTACTCGCAGACGATCCTCGACGGCGCTCGCCGAGTGGTATCGCAAGCTCCGCAACACCGCGCGGTTCCTGCTCGGCAACCTCAAGGACTTCGATCCGGACCGCGCACGACCGCGCGATGCGTCGACGCTCGGCGATCGATCGCTACATGCTCGCGCGGCTCGACGACGTCGTCGCGCGCGCGCGCAAGGCGTACGACGCGTACGAGCTCCACGTCGTGCACCGCGCTGCTCGTCGAGCTTCGTCACCGTCGACGTCTCGGCGCTCTACTGCGACGTCACCAAGGACCGCCTGTACTCCGACGCGATCGACTCGCCGCGCGCGGCGCGCGGCGCAGGTCGTGCTGTACGAGGCGCTGCGCGCGATCGCGACGCTCGTCGGCGCCGATCCTCGTGCTTCACCGCCGAGGACATCTGGACGCACATGCCGAAGCGCGCGGGCGATCCGGACAGCGTGCACCTCGCGCTGTTCCCGACGCGCGCGCGAGCTCGCCGACGCGGCGCTGCGCGCCGGACTTCGCGATCGCTGCTCGCGTGGCGCGAGCGCGTGACCAAGGCGCTCGAGCCGTTCCGCGCGGCGAAGCACAAGTCGGTCGATGCGCGCGTCACGCTGCACGCGCCGCGCGGCCGACCGCGCGGTGCTCGCGCAGCTACGCCGGCCGAGCTCGCCGACCTGTTCATCGTGTCGGGCGTCGACGCTCGGCCGACGGGCGACGGCGACGGTCGAGGTCGCCGAGCACGCCGGGCCCGCGCTGCGAGCGGTGCTGGAAGCACTTCGACCAGCTCGCCGCCGACCCGACGACGTGTGCGAGCGCTGCGCCGCGGCACTGCGAGCGAAGTCATGACGAAGTCCGACGACGAAGTCCAAGGCCGACGACGCCGAAGGCCAGCAGGTCCGGCGATCGCGGTCGCTGGCGCAAGTGGAAGCTCTTCTGCGATCGTCGTCGGTGCTCTCGCTGGTCGCCGATCAGGCCACGAAGATCTGGGCGCGCGCGTCGCTGCCGACGTCGCAGCCCGGCGCGGCTGCGCGCGTCCCCGACGACATCATCGCGCACAAGTGCGTCGGCATGCCGGTCGACGGTGATCGACGGCTTCTGGGACTGGCGCCTGTCGATGAACCCGGGCTCGGCGTTCGGCCTGTTCTGGCAGCCAGGGCCGGCGTCGCGCGTGTTCCTGTCGATCGTCGGCATCGCCGCGGTCGTCGGCATGGTGTGGATGCTGAAGAAGGCGCGCCCCGATCAGCGCGTGCTGCACTGGGCGCTCGCGTTCGTCGCGGGCGGCGCGGTCGGCAACCTGATCGATCGCATCTACTACGGCGTCGTCACCGACTTCGTCCTGTGGCAGCTACAAGACGCACGAGTGGCCGGTGTTCAACATCGCCGACGTCGTGCTCGTCGTCGGTGTCGGCCTGATGTTCATCGACATCCAGAAGGAAGACAAACGCGAGAAGGCTGCGCAGCAAGCGCGCAAGAAGAAGGCGGGCCGTCAAGGCGGCTCAGCGAAAGACCGCACGCGGCCGCTGACGGCCGTGCGCATCGTCCGGACGCCCACGGGATGATCGCCCTGCGCGGCTCGGTCTATGGGCGCCATGCCGCGCGCTCGCCGGCGTGATCTTTCTCGCGATCCTGGCCTGCACCACGGGCTTCGACCAGGGCAGCAAGCAGTGGGCGCACACGCTGTCGGCGGCGTGCCGCAGCCGGTGATCGACGGGCTACTGGGACTGGGAGCTCGCGACGAACACCGGGCGTCGCGTTCTCGACGTTCGCCGACGGCGGACGCGCGCGATCGTGCTGTCGCTGCTCGCGATCGCTGGCGCTCGTCGCGCATCGGTGTCGCGGCGCGCGCGCACGCGCCCGGAGCAGCGCCTGCGCGCGGGTCGCGTACGCGATGATCGCCGGTGGCGCGCTCGGCAACCTGATCGATCGCGTGCGCGACGGCGCGGTCACCGACTTCATTCGCTGGCGGGTCCAGCGACCACGGTGGCCGATCTTCAACGTGGCCGACGTCGCGCTCTGTCGTCGGGCGTCGTCGCTGCTGCTTGTCTCGAAAGTGCGCGTCCGTCGCCGGCGCACGCTATGCTGAGCACATGACGCTCGCTGCTCGCGCTGCTGCTGTTCGCGGCTGCGATGGCGACGATGTCGACGAGTACCCGGTGAGCCGGGCGGTGGCGGTGCGGCCGGTCGGCGGCGGCGGCGGCGGTGGCGCCGGCGTCGACTCGGCGACTGGCAACGATCGCCCCCGATCGACGGTGCGCGTGCATCCGGCCGCGTCTGCCTGCTCGGCGATCCGCGCCGCCGACGACAGTGCGCGACGACCGGCGCGGACGGCCTGACCGTCACGCTCGGCAGCGAGCACGGCGATCGACGGCCGAGCGACGGCACGTTCACGATCGACGCGCGCCACCGGCACGAACCTCGTCTGGCACGTGACGGGCACCGAGCATCGTGCCGTCGGCGATGCCGTTCGGCGGATCGACGCTGATCCCCGCGATCGACGCGAACGCGCTACGCGGACATGTCTCGGCGACCAACGCTTCGATGGACTTCGACGGCACGTCGGCTCGATCATCGTGCGCGTGACAGACGCGACGCGGACGCCGGTCGACCGGCATCGTCGCGACGCGTCGCCCAGCTCGGGGACTCGGAGATACGTGCTACGACGGCGCGGAGCCGTTCGCATGGGCAGCTCGACGCGACCGGTCCGCTCGGCAGTCGATCTGGGTCCCGGCATCGATGCGACGGAGCCGCGCGCTGCAGCTCGATTTCGGGAACGAGCGGCGACGTCACGACCATCCGATCATCGCGGCACGATCCGTTCGGTGTTCGCCGCCGCGCCGTGACGTTCGCGCTCCTCAGCCGACTCTGTCCCTGCGCGCGAGCAAGGTCGGGCGCTCACTCTCGTCGCGACTCGCGGCGATGCGGCCACGCGTTCACTCATGAGAGTGCCTGCGCTATTCGCGCCTTGCTCGCCGCTGGGCGGCGTGCTGTGTCCCGACGACGACGAGCTTCGAGTCAGCCCGACGTCGCCGACGGTGTGTCTCGGGGACGAGCGGCGCGTCGCGCGCGTGCGGCGACGGTCCCAGGACGCCGATGCACGCACGGCGCCTCGCCGACTCGCCGACGCCGATCATCACCGGCGACGCGGGCGGCATGTTCGACGACGATCGGTCCGTCCTCGAGCGTTCGATCAGCGCCCGTGCGACGCGTCGACGTACGCGCGATGCCGTTCGACCGGGTTACCTGATCGCGCGTCCGCGCGAGGCGCGCGAGCGCGGCGACCCAGCCCGCGGCCTTGACCTCGGTCTCGGCGAGCTCGGCGGCGGGATCCGAGTCCGCGACGATGCCGCCGCCGACGTGGACGCGCAGCTCGTGGCCGACGAGCACGCCGATGCGGATCGCGATCGCGAGCTCGAACGCGCCGTCGGCGCCGAAGTAGCCGAACGCGCCGCAGTACGGGCCGCGCCGCGCCGGCTCGAGCTCGTCGATGATCTGCATCGCGCGGACCTTCGGCGCGCCGGTGATCGAGCCGCCGGGGAACGTCGCGCGCAGCAGCTCGCGCGTAGCCGATGCCCGGCGCGCGGCTTCGCGCTGACCCGCGACACCTTGTGATAGAGCGCCGGGCAGCTCGACGACGTAGCCGAGCTCGTCGACGCGCACGCTGCCGGTCTCGGCGACGCGGCCGAGGTCGTTGCGCTCGAGGTCGACGATCATCAGGTGCTCGGCGGCGTCCTTGTCGGCGGCGGCGAGCTCCTCGGCGCCGCCCGGCGTGCGCGGGCGCGTGCCCTTGATCGGGCGCGTCTCGACGCGATCGCCGACCGACGCGAGGAAGCGCTCCGGCGATCCCGAGATCACGGTGACGCCGTCGGCTTCGATCAGCGCGCCGTACGGCGCGGGCGCGACCTCGGCGAGCGCGCGTACAGCGCGAGCGCGTCGCCGGGCGCGGTGATCCGCGCGACGTGACGGCGCGCGAGGTTGACCTGGTAGACGTCGCCGGCGCGCGAGGTAGTCGCGGATGCGCTCGACGCGCGCCATGTGATGCGCGCCGTCGTCGTCGGCGACGAGCGGGCCGAAGCGCGGCGGCAGCGCCGGCGGCGCGCGTGCGGCCGCTTCGCGAGCGCGGCTCGAGCGCGCGCGCGATCGGCGCCGACGATCTCGCCGGCTGCGCCGTCGCGCCAGCGCGCGACCGCGCCGTACGCGCCGAGCCAGAGGTCCGGGACGTCGTGCGCCGACGCGTCGGGCCGCCGGGCAGCTGCTCGATCGACGCGCGCGAGGTCGTAGCCGAGGTAGCCGATCACGCGCGGCTCGGGCGGGCCGTCGCGCGCGGACCGAGCGTGCAGCCGTGCTCGGCGAGGAACGCCTCGGCCGCCTCGAACGGATCGGCGGTGAACCGCGCGCGTCGGGCGCCCGTGCTCGTCGAGGCACGACGAGCGAGCGGCCGCGCGCGATCAGCGTCGCCGTCGGCTCGGCGGCGGCGAACGACCACGCGCCGAGCCCGTCGTCGTCGCGCGCCGAGTGCAGCAGGACGCGACCGCGCCGGCCGGCGAGGCGCGCGGCGGCGGCGAGCGGCGTCAGCGAGCTGACGATCGTCGCACGAGTCGGATCGATGCGCGCTCGATCTCGTCGAGCTCGGCTTGTCGGGCGTCGTCCGCTCGTCGGTCAGCCAGTCGGCGTTCTTGACGACGTCGAGCTCGATCGGACCCGAGGCGTCGGCCGATCCTGCCGGCTGGCGGCGGGGGCGGCGGCGTCGTGGCTTCGGCGCATCGGCGCGGCGCGGCGCTTGTCCTTGGTCGTCGATCACGCGGCGCGCAGCTACGTCCGCCGGCTCGACGAGCACGACGCCTTCGCCGGTGCACTCGACGCAGATCTCGCCCAGCGGGCCGTGCTGCCGGCGGCACGACGGCGCGCGGGATCACGCGGCCGATCCAGCCGGCGAGCCGCGTCGGCGTCGACGAAGACGCACGCCCTGCGCCGGCAGCTTCACGCGCACGAGCGGCTCGCGCGGTGCGCAACGCGACCGCGCCGTCGCCGCGGAACTGCACGACGGGCAGCTTGCCGCGCAGGCCGGGCACGTTGCCGTTCTCCCAGCGCAGCGTCGCCTCGAACGCGAAGACGAGGTCCTCGCGCAGGTAGAGGATGTCGTCGTCGAGCGCGACCGCGGTGAACGTCTTGTCGCCCGGCGACCGCGATCAGGTAGCCCTTGCCGGCGACCGACGTGGAGCGCGAGCCGCCGTAGTCGAACTGCTCCTCGGTCTGGTGGCCGCGCGAGCGGCGCGTCGCCGGCTCGTACGTCGAGCTCGCCGCCGGTGACGTGGACGCCGTCGAGCCGCGTGAGCACGCGCTCGGTGACGCGGATCGACCAGCGCACCGTTCGGTGCGATCTCGAACGTCGTCGTCGCCGTCGTCGGGGCGGATCGAGGATCTCGGTCGCGAGCTCCGACAGCGGCGCGGCGGCGTCGCAGCCCGATGCCGACGCGTGGCGCCGGCGGCGCGCCGCGCGTCGACGGCGACCGCGACCTCGACCGCGCGCGAGATCATCGACTGGCCCGTCGGCGGGTGTCGGCACCGCGCTGCGCTCGGCAGCACGAACTGCTGCGAGTCGCTCGGCTCGGGCGCGCTGATCTCGGATCGCCGGCGTCGACGCGCCTCGATCGGTCGCTCGCGCGATCGCCGGCATCGGCGCCGCGCGGCGGCGGCGCGGTCGAGGTCCGATCACGACTCGACGGCGATCTCCGGCATGCTCATCGCGCTCGGCATCGCCGACGGCATCGGAGCGCTCCGATGCGGCGGCCCGAACTCGTGACGGCGCGCTCGCCGTAGTCGCGGCCGTGAGCGGGCGCGCTCGGTCGTCGTCGGTCGGGTCGGGCGATCGATCGCGATCGCCGGCATGTCGCGTGCGAGCGCGGATCTCGCGCTCGACTCGGATCGGCGGCTTCGGCGGCGCTGGTGCGCGGCTCGACCGCCGGAGCGCTGCGAGCTGGCTGTGGATGCCGTCGCGCTCGGCGGCGTCAGGTTGATCTCGATCTCGGTCGCGAGCTCGTTCTGACCGGCGAGCAGGAACGAGCGGTACGCCTCGGCGTAGCGACCGGCGCGCGCGTACGCGAGGCCGAGATAGCTGACCGCGCGGCCCTGGCTCGGATCGAGCGCGCGGCTCGCCTCGAGCGCGCCGATCGCCTTGTCGGAGTCGCCGAGCTTCAGGTAGACGAGCCCGAGGTTGAGCCGGTGCGACGCGTCGGTCGGCGCGCGCTCGACGAGCTCCTCGTAGATCGGGCGCGCCTGCGGCGAACTGGCCGGCGCGGAAGTACGTCAGCCCGAGCAGCGCGAGCACGCGCGGGTTCTTCGCGTCGAGCTGGAGCGCGACGCGAAACGCGCTTCGCGGCGTCGTCGAGCTTGCCCTGCTTGAGCAGGTCGCTACCGCGCACGATGGCCTGGTCGAAGGCCTCGCGATCGCGTGCCGTGCTGCCACCACTCACGATTATCCACCACGATCGCGCGGCGTGTCACGGCTCGGCGGGGCGAATACGCTCGACCGACGAGGCCTCGCCGTCGGATCGACCGTCACGGTGATCGCGCCGTCGAGGTCGGTCCGCGCGACCGCGGCCCCGACGGCGCGCCAGCGCTGCGAGCGACCTGCGGCGGCCGGGAACCCGAACGGGTTGCGCCGCCCGCACGAGATCACCGCCAGCGACGGCCGCGTCGCGGCGACGAACGGCGTCCGACGACGAGGTCGCGGCTGCCGTGGTGCGCGACCTTGACGACATCGACCGCGCGGCAGCCCGGCGGCGACCAGCGCCTCCTCGCCCTCGGCCTCGAGGTCGCCGGTGAACAGGATCGATCCGCCCGCGTAGCGCGATCGCGACGACGAGCGAGTTGTCGTTGACGGAGCGCACCGGATCGGCGCCGAATCGGCGCGCGCCGGCCGTGCCTCGTAGCGCGGCGCCCACACGTGCAGCTCGACGCCGCCGCGCACGCGCGCGAGCCCGAGCGGCGGATGCACGACGCGCGTGCCGCGCGCGGCGAGCGCCGCCGCGATGCGCGCGAACGGGCGCCCTCGCCCGGTCGTCGGCGGGCTCCGGCGGCGATCCACAGCTCGCGATCGGGAACGTCGAGCGCCAGCAGCCCGAGGTAGTGGTCCGGGTGCGGGTGCGAGATGATCGCGAGGTCGATGCGCGCGTGCCGTAGACGGCGAGCGCGCGCGCGATCGTCTCGCCGGGCGTGCTCGCCGCCGCAGGTCGCGGGCACGCGAGCCGCCGGCGTCGACGAGCCAGACCTCGCCGTCGGGCAGCTCGACGATCGCGGCGTCGCCCTGGCCGACGTCGAGGAACGTCACGCGCAGCGCGCCGTCGGCGCGGCGGACGCGGCGCGAGCGACCACGCGACGCACAGCGCGACCCAGCCGAGCGCGTCGACGCGCGACGGCGGCGCGCGGGCGCGAGCCACGAGCGTCGAGCGCGACGAGCGACCGCGAGCAGCGAGCGCACTCGCGATCGCGACCGCGGCCGACCGGCATGCACGGGCGCGAGCAGCCCGGCGCACGTCGATCGACGCGCGCGACGAGCACGCGTCGCGAGTCGCGATCGGCGCAGTCCCACGTCGATCGACGAGCGCCGGCGAGCGCGAGCGGCAGCGCGACGAGCTCGACGAGCGGCGTCAGCACGAGGTTGCCGACCACGCCGCCGGCGCGTGACCTGGTGGAAGTGACAGGCCGTGATCGGCGCGGTCGCGAGCGGTGACCCACACCGACGTCGCGAGTCCGCGCACGAGCCAGCGCGCGACACCGCGCTCGCCGGTCGGGCGCCGGCTCGGAGCGCGAGCGACGAGCGCCGCGACGAACGACAGCTGGAACGACGGATCGAACAGGTCCGGCGGGTCGCCACGCCAGGATCGCGATCGCCGCGACGCCGAGCGCGTCGACGAGCCGCGACCGGGCGATCGAGCATCGCGCGCGACGAGCACGAGCGCGACGACGATCAGCGCGCGCAGCGTCGCGAGCTGCGCGCCGGTGACCAGCGTGTACGCGATCGCGAGCGCGAGGGCCGGCGGCGCCGCCCAGCGCGCCGGCCGCGACGCGCCCGCCGAACGGCGACGCCGGCGACCAGCCGGCGCAGCACCGCGAACGCGAGCCCCGCGACCACCGCGAGGTGCAGGCCGCTGCACGCTGAGCACGTGGTAGATGCCGACCGCACGCCAGCGTGCGTCGAGTGCGGGCGGGACGTCCGCGGCGATCGCCGACGACGATGCCGCGCAGCGCGGCGCGCGCCACCGGCTCGCCGTCACCGGCGCCGTCGCGATCCGTGCGCGAGACGCGCGCTGCCTGCGCGCGCGCGGCCCACGCCACGCGCGGTCGGCCCGGCTCGTCGGCGAGACGCTCGACGTGGGTCGCCGACAGCTCGAGCGCGGCGCCGCGGCCGCGGTCACGCATCGCGCGGTCCGGCTGAGCCGGGGTCGAGGAAGCCGCGCGGCGTGCGCAGCCGGCCGGTCACCGCGAGGCTCTCGCCGGGCTCGAGCGGCACGGTCGACCAGATCCAGACCGGCACGCCCTCGGTGTGGAGCAGGGCCCCGAAGCCGTGGGGCGTGACGATCACCGGGCCCCGACGTCGCCGACCACGCGGTCGACGGCCGATCGTCGGCGATCACGCCGGCAGGCAGTCGTCGCTCGGGCGCCCGAGGCCGCCGGCGGCGACCCCCGCCGCGAGGACGATGGCGCGGGGCAGGCGAGCCGGCGACTCGGACCAGCCAGCGCAAGGTCGACATCGACGCGCAATCGACCGGTTCGCCGGCGGGAGTGGCCTCTCGGATCCCTGCTGAGGGGCCATCGATGGGTGGCCCCGTGCTTGCTGTTTGCCGGGAGGGACGCCTACGATTTGCTCGGCATGTTCCGCGCTTCGCTGGTCTGGTGGTCGTTTCCTCGTCGCCGGCGGTGCAGGTCGCCACCGGCTCTGTCTGGCAAGGTCGACCTTCCGGAGGAATCCCCCGCGCGCCCCAAGCTGGCGACCAAGGGATTCCTCGAACGTTTCGAGAATCCGCTCGCGCCGTCGCGCCGGTGGCGGGGACGGCCGCATGGTGATCGTGGTGCTCGGCGACGAGAAGCCGGCGTCGGCACCGGGTCGTGATCGAGCTCGTCGGCGATTCGTTCTCGCGGCGTGTGGCGCCGTTCGGCGGGCGCCGAGGTCGTGATCAAGAACATCTCGAAGACTGCGCGCACGCTGGTCGGGCGGCCGAGGAATCCCAAGCTGATTCCGCAGGGACCGATTAACTCGACCGGTCCGAAGTCGTTCCGGGTGAACGCCGACGCCAAGGTCTTCACGATTGGCGACAAGGACGCGTTTCATCTCAAGGGGAAGCTGGTCGTCGTGGTCACGCCGTACGTCGCGTATCTCGACGAGGCCGGGCGGTTCGATAGCTCGCGAGCGTGCCGGCCGGCAACTACAAGCTCAAGATCTGGTACGAGGACGGCCTGCTCGAGCGGCCGGACGACGCCGTCGAGGTCAAGAGAAGGGCAAGACCGAGTTCAACCCCAAGGTCAGCGCATACGGTGCGCCGGCCGGGAAGAAGTGATCGGCGTTCGTGCCTGGATAACTGCCGGATCGCTGATCCTCGCCTCGGACACAACAGCGCTCTGGACGAGATCCGAGTCGGAGAGCGGAGCGGCCACTAGCGCTAATGGCATCGAGGCGATTGCAAGCGCGGCAAGCTCGGGTAAGTGTTTTCATGCGTGGCTGAACGCCTAGTTGGCTCAGTAGTACGTCAGCGTCTCGATTCCCGTCCCGGCCTTGAAATTCTTCGTGACCGTTGCGGTCGCGATGTCGAGCGCGGACACCGTGCCGTCGCCGTGATTCGCGACGAGCGCCGTCTTGCCGTCTGCCGAGAAGGCGATCCCCATCGGTGAAGCGCCGACCGTCAGCGTGCGCTGCGGTGCGCGGAGATTCGCTGCGTCGAAGATGCTGATCGACGACCCGGCCATCGTCAGCAGCCACTTGCCGTCGGGTGAGTAGTAAGCCTTGTAGGCGGGGTCCGCGGTATTGGCGAGCGCGATCCGGTCGAGCACCGCATCCGTCGCGGTGTCGATGACGGTCATCTCCGGCCGTGCCAAGTCCAACGCGATGACGCGCTTACCGTCCGGGGACGCCGTGATCCCTTGCGTGCCGCGCGGCATCGGCACGCTGCCGACCTGTTTGTGTGTTTCGAGATCGAGCACCGTCACGAACAGCTTGTCGTCCTTGTTGGCGACGTACGCCTTGCTGCCGTCGGGCAATACGGCGAGCCAATGGCCGGAGCCTTCGTGATCGATCGTGTCGACGATGCGGCCCGTTCGGCTGTCGATGACGAGAATCTTGCGGTCGAGCTCTGCCGTGACGTAGAGCATGCCGCGCGCGTCGATCTGCACGCCGTGCGGCGAGCGGTAGGGCGACAGATCGATGACGTTGGCGACCTTACGCTCGACGAGATCGAGCACGTAGATCTCGTGACCCGGCTCGGGATTGCGGTTGTAGATGCCGGGCCCGTAGATCGGCACGTAGGCGAAGCGGTGGTCGGGCGACAGCGCGAAATCGTGCGGGTTCTTCGGCAGCTCGAGGCTCGAGCGCTCGGCGAGCGTCGTCGGATCGAAGAACCGCACGTGGCCGCCGAGCTTGTCGATGAGCAGCAGGCCTTGCGTGCCCGTCGTGTGATTCAGGCTGTCGCCGAGTACGGGCAGCGCCGCTGCGAACGTGAAAACCGTTGCGATCGATCGAAGCATGGTGTTTTCCCCCGGGAACGGCAGGGTGCCGTCCACCGCTCCGGTTATCGTAACGCAGCGGTTGGCCTGCCGGGACATTCGGCAGCCGGGTGGGGGGCACCCGGCCGCCGAACGGGCGCACCTCAGACCGCGGCGCCGCGGTTGATGCGCGCGAGGATCAAGCTGACGATCACGCCGAAGCCGACCAGCGTCAGCACGAAGTTCGCGAGGCCGCCGATGCGCGGCAGGTTGATAGCGACGACGACGATCACGAGACCGGTAATCAGCGTGGCCGCGTAGTGCGGCGGGCCCTGCGGAGCGCGGAACAGGCTGCGGCCGATGATCTGGGCGATCACGGTCTTCGAGACGTAAAGCCCGACGGCGCCGAGCACGAACACCAGTATGGCGATCGGGATGCCGACGATCGTGAGGCACACGAGCAGTGCCGCGACCGGCAATGTCACGGCGGCCGCGAGGCCCAAGCCGCCGGCTTTGAGGACGGCCACCTGCGTTCGGGAACGATGCGTCGCGCAGCACGGGGAACAGCCAGAACAAGAGCAGGCCGGTCAGGAACAGCGCGCCGAGCCGCACGACCTGGTTCACGTAGTAACGGACCGTCAAATAGCGGTTGCGGCGCTGCTCGCGGTCGACGAGCTGCGTGTCGACGCTGCCGCCGACGACGGCACCGGCCGCGATCTCGAGATCGTCCATGCTATCGACGTGCGCCGTAAGGTTGCCGCCGATACGCGCGGACGGCAGTAGCGTGACTTTGCCCGCGAAGCCCTCGACGTCGCCTTCGACGGCGCCGCTCACCGTGACGTTGGCGCCGAAACCCTTGACGTCGGTGCCGACGCGACCGTTGATGTCGATCCTTTCGCCGAACGCGAGGGCATTGCCCGCGACCTCGGCGGCGGCATCGACGCTGACGTCGCGCCCGAAGCCGTAGAGATTTCGGCCGACGCGGGCGCGGAGCAACGACACGCCGCGGCCGCCGCCGATGACGTTGCCGCCGACGGTGCCTTCGACGTTGATGGTTTCGCCGCCGGTGATCAGATCGCCCGTGACGTTGCCGCGCACCGTGACGCTGCGGCCGAATGCCAGCAGGTCGCCGTTGACGTTGCCGTCGATGGCGATCGTCTCACCTGCCGCGAGCAAGGTGTCGTCGACCGTCTCGCCGGCTGCAAGCGTCACGAGCCCAGTGGAGCGACGGATCTCGAACGCGTGGCCGATCGACGGTAGCGCGATGACGATCGCAAGCAGCGATGCCGCGACTGCAGCGAACGCGCGCGGACGCACGGCGGTAACCGCGAGCCAGGCGACCAGCGCAATGACGAGCGCGGCGCCAACCAAGTTCAACGTAGCAGTCCACATGGCAGTTCCCTCGTAAACCATGAAAGTGAAGACACTGAGCGCACGCTCGTAGAGCTCGCCCGATTCCAATGGGTTGAGCCACTCGAGGCCGCTCGGGATCGCCGCAGCGACCGTGTCCCAGAAGGCCTTGCTGAAGCCGCCGATGAGCGCAATGCCGAGCACGAGCACGACGAAGTCGCGCGCCCGCGCCGGCGGCGCGAAGCGGGGAATCGGCGCTGAGTCTTCGAGCGTGACGTAGCGCCAGTCGCAGCGCAGCGCTCTCTTGCCGCAGCGCTTCGATGCGCGTGCGGCAAGCGGCGCAAGTTGTTGCGTGTTGCTCGAGGAGCAGGGCTTCGCGCGCGGCAAGCGCGCCGTCGGCGTACATCGAGTGAGTGATCGGCGAAGGACAGTTCATGGCGTTTCCTCGGCAACTGCTTCTGCGTTGCTCACGCGGGCATCAGGCCGCGTCGGCAGCGATTGACGCAGGAGTTGCTTGGCGCGGCACAGCAGCACGCCCACGTGCGTGCGTGTGATGCCGAGCGACTTGGCGATCTCGTCGTAATCCGCGTCGGCGTAGTAAGCGAATGCGAGCGGCACTCGATACCGTTCCGGCAGCTTGGCGACGGCCGCGTTGACGGCGGCTGCGCGCTCCGCGCCGAGCACGGTGCCGAGCCCGTCCTCGCCAGGGGCCTCGGCGGCGGCGGCCTCTTCGGCTTCGTCGCCGAACAAGGCGCGTTCCGTCGTGCGCCGACGCAGCAGGTCGAGGCAATGATTGCGGGCAATCCTCATGATCCAGCCTGCAAACGGCTGCGCAGGGTCGTAGCTCGCGAAGGCGTGGTAGGCGCGCATGAACGCCTCCTGCGTGGCGTCCTCGGCGCGCTCGGTCGACCCGAGCAGCTGCCGGCACAACCCGCGTACCTGGCGGTAATGCGCTGTATAAGCTTCGGCAAACGCCGCCTCCTTCGTCATCGGCAAGTCCCTGAATCCCGCCTCTCATGGGGTAATACGCGTGGGCGCCGGATTTATTACAGTAACGGCATGGCCGAGTCACGAGAGCTAGGCGCTGCGCGGGTTTGCATGGCCGAGGCCGAGGCGGGCCTATCGTCGGCGGACGGCTTGGCGCACCTCACCGACGGGCTGGAGCGGCTCGCCGAGATCATCGAGACGGGCGCCAAGGCCGAGGCACGGACGGCGAGTAATCTCGCGGCGGCCTATGCTGCGCGCTGTTACGCCCGCGTGCGTGACCGGCTCGTGGGCGATCCGCAAATCCCGGAACCCGAGCTCGAGCACTGGTTCAAGGTCGTGCTCGCGTTCGACCAGGTTCGCGATGCGCTACCGCCTGCTGCGACCGAGCTCAAGATCGCCGTCGTGAAGGCGCTGATTGAGCGTTACTACGAAGGGCACTCGCCCGCGAAGAAGCGCGCCGTGCTCGAGCAACTCGCGTCGCTCGGACGCGCGCGTTAGGCGCTGGCTGCTCGTGACGCCGCGCGTGTTCCCGTCCTGACTTCGCGCTAGAACTCGGTTTTCGCGACGTCGGCGAGGATCGTGTCGCGATACATCGGGAGCGACCAGCCCTCGCGCTCGAGCTCGTCGAGCCGTGCTTCGAACTTGCGCAGGTACTCGCGCTTGCTGCCATAGAGCTCGCGCAGCTTTGCGGGCGCGAACGGCTCTTGGTACGCGCTCAGGCGGCACATGGTCTGCGCGCCTTGCAGGCCGTTGACCCGCACGTACTCGCTCGGATTGGCGATCACGGGATCGGCGGCGGTATTGACCGGCGCGTATTTCGCCGTCGGCACGTCGACATAGGGATTGCGGATGCCGCCGAGGGGATTGCCATGCTCGTCGAGCGCCATCGTCGAGCCGTCGTTGCTGGCGTCGCGATCGAGCAGCACGCGCTGCGCGCGCGGCGGTGCCACGCCTTCGTCGACCCAGCGCAATAGGTGATGCAGGCTCACCGAGAAGTACGCCTGCGTCAGGAACGTGCTGAGCGGCTTCGTGCATGGGTTCGGCAACAGGCGCACGTTGTCGCGCGAATCGACATGGCCGATTGCTGCGAACTCGTACAACCGATACTGCTTGCCGGCCTCGTCGCCGTCCTGGCGGCGCGTTACGTTGGTTTCGACCTCGTGCATCGTCGGCATCTGGATCAGAGGCACGTCGATCTCACGGATCGTCGAGCCATTCGACGTCGGCATGAAACCGTCGAAGATGCGGTTCATTTCGGGTGTGCGAAACACCATGTGCGCCGGCAGATAGTTGATGAGCGTGCCGGCGCTCATCGACGTTCCGCCCATGACCATTTTGCGCACGCGCAGCGAGCCGAGCGGACCTTTGTTGCTGCGAACGAGCGCGGCGACTTGCGCGATGATCTCGTTCTGCTGGCCGTCCTCGATCTTCATGCGCTCGTAGCGAGGCCCGTTGAAAGCGACGAACTGCTGCGGCGACGTCGTGACGATCTCGACGGCGGCGTGACCTGCGTCCATCAGGTACCCCGACGTGAACTCGAACATGTGTGCCGCGCCGCTGACGTGCATCGATTCTGCGAGCACGAGGCCGCTGAAGTCGCGGTCGGCGGCCGGTTGGCGCACGACGACGCGCGTCGTGTACGGTTTGCCGGCCGCGGTGCCGGACACGAAATACTCGGTGGTCTTGTAGCGGAAGTGCGCGACGTCGAGTCCGTCTGCTTGAGACGGCGCCGAATCGAACATCGCGCCGGGGCCCGTCACGGGCGCTGACAGCGTTGGCAGCGAGACGGCGGTCGGTACGCGTGGAATGCCCTCGATCTCCGGCTCGGGGCGTGGCCCGCCGAAACCGCCGGGCGGCTGGGCGACGGCACTGCCGGCGGCGAGCAGAGCGGCGAGTGCGGCGACGGAGACGGTTCGCGAAAGCTGACGTGACGGCATGGCCTTCCCCCTAAGAGAGGGCCACACCTTACGTGACGGTCGAGAAAACCAGAAGGCCCGGCGGGTTCGGTTCGCCTGGGAGCTACTGGCCGGGCCGAAGCTTGCTATTGCCGCCGGGCGACGGCGTGGATGACGGTGTCGTGCTCGAAGTACACCGAGAACGCGGGGTAGTCCCAGCGCGTGATCGGCGGCTGCTCTACGACCGATCCGCCAACAGGGGCGTGGCGTTCCGACGGTGCACCATAGCTGGACTCGACGGCCGTCATCGACATGCCGGCTCTCGGCCGCAGCGACTTGGACTGCGTGTCCATGTCGATGCCGTCGATGAGCAAGGTGTCGGCCTGAGCGCTCGGCACCGCGAGAAACAACAACGCTAACGTCGTGGGAATGGTTTTGGCCATGACCCGTCCTCCCTGGAATGCAGGGGAATATAGCACCGCTAAACGAGGCCTCAAATTCGCCCGCCGGCTTTTGTGGCATGGGTCACAGTTCGTGCGTGGCGTTGTTGCGAGCCGCGCCGTTGCTCGCTTCGCCAACCAGGCCCCGGTCGTTATGGTTTAATTCGCGCTCATGTTTCAACCCCTCGAGTGGTTCATCGGCTTGCGCTACCTCCGCTCGCGGCGGTGGCGCGCGCTCGTGTCGTTTCGAACCGCTGCGTCGCTACTCGGCCTCGCGCTCGGTGTCACGGCGCTGATCGTCATCCTGTCGGTGTTGAACGGCCTCGAGTCCGAGACGAGGACGCGCTTGCTTGCCCTGAGCGCGCACGCGACCGTCTCGGCGCCGCAAGGCCTGGCCGATTGGCGCGAGGTCGCAGGGCGTTTCGCGAGCGTGCCGGGCGTTGCGGCCGTCGCGCCGTACGTGCGGCTCGAAAGCATGCTCGCGGCCGGTACCAACCTGCGGCCTGCAATCGTGCGCGGGATTTTGCCGGAGGAGGAAGGCGAGGTTTCGGACTTGGGCCGCCTGATCGAACGGGGCGCCGTCGAGAATCTTCAGCCCGGTGCCCACCGCATCCTGCTCGGCGAGGTGCTCGCGTTCAACCTCGGTGTCGAGACGGGTGACACGGTGCGCGTGCTCGTGCCGCGTATCACGAACGGGGAAATCATCCCGCGCATCGCGGCGTTTACCGTCGGCGGTGTATTCGAGGCGGGGGTTCCCGATCACGATACCTCGTTGGCGCTCGTGCATCTCACGGACGCCAGCGATCTCAAAGGCTTGGGCGGTGCGGCGGAGGGCGTCGCCCTGAAGTTCGACGACCCGTTGCTCGTGCGCGAGTTCGCGGCCGCGCAGCGCGGCGCATTCGATGCGGACTGGCGCTACTCCGATTGGACCGAGGAATATCGCAACCTCTTCACCGCGATGCGCATCGAGAAGCTCATGATGTCGATCATTTTGCTGATGATCGTCGGCGTCGCGGCCTTCAACATCGTCGCGTCGCTGATGATGGTCGTCATCGACAAGCAGAAAGACATTGCGATCCTGCGCACCTACGGTCTCGATGCGCGCCGCGTCGCACGGATCTTCATCGTGCAGGGCGCTGTCATCGGGCTCGTCGGCGCGTTGCTCGGCGTCGCTCTCGGCCTCGCACTCGCCTACAACATCGACGTGGTCGTGCCGTGGCTCGAGCAGACGTTCGGCTTCCAAATCATGCCGGGCGACGTGTACTACGTGACGGCGTTGCCGTCGGAAGTGCAGCTCTTCGACGTCGTCGCGGTGCCCGTGGCTGCATTCGCGCTCGCGATACTCGCGACGTTGTATCCCGCGCGGCGCGCGGCTGCGATCGCGCCGGCGAGCGCCCTGCGATACGACTAGCGTCACATGCGCCAACCCTACGAGCTGTCGATTGCCGCCCGCTACCTGCGGACCCGTAGCGCTCATAGCTTTATCTCGTTCATTTCGGCAGTTTCGATGATCGGCATTGCACTCGCCGTCGCGGTATTGATCGTCGTGCTGTCGGTGATGAACGGTTTTGAGTACGAGCTGCAGAGGCGGATTCTCGGCATGGTGTCGGATGCTTCGATCACGGGCTACGAAGGCCCCTTGGACAATTGGCAGGAGCTGCGCGAGCGCGTGCTCGCGCGCGAGGACATCGACGCCGCCGCGCCTTACGTCGAGGGTCAAGCAATGGCGGTGGCCGGAGAAGCGCTGGCGGGCGTCACCGTGCGCGGCATCGATCCCGAGCTCGAGCCCGAGGTGTCGACGATCCGTTCGGTCATGACGAGCGGCGAGCTAACGGACCTCACGCCCCGCAGCTATCGCGCGGTGATCGGTCAGCAGCTGGCAACGGCGCTCGACGTCGCCGTCGGCGACAAGATCGTGCTCGTGCTCGCCGACTGGAACGTGACGCCGGCCGGCCTGGCACCGCGCGTGCGCTCCTTTACCGTCAGCGGAGTCTTCGATGCCGGTATGTACGAATACGACCGGGGGCTCGTGTTCACGAGCTTTGACGACGCTGCGCGCCTGTTCAAGACGGGTGGCGAAGCGACCGGGCTGCGGCTCGCGATTCCCGATCTCTACAACGCACGCGACGTCGCGATGGGGGCGGCGAAGCAACTCGCCGACGAGCGCGGCACCAACTTCTACATCGACGACTGGACTCGCCTCCACTACACGTTTTTCCGCTCGATTCAGCTGCAGAAGTCGATGATGTTCGTGATCTTGTCGCTGGTGATCGCGGTGGCTGCGTTCAATATCGTCTCGACGCTGATGATGGTGGTCCGCGACAAACGCGGCGACATCGCGATCCTGCGCAGCTTCGGCGCGACGCAGCGCAGCGTCATGATGCTGTTCGCGAGCCAGGGCACGCTCATCGGCATCATCGGCGCGCTGCTCGGCGTCGCGCTTGCCCTCGTCATCTCGTGGCAGCTCGGCAATATCGTCAACGTGCTGCAGGCTTGGTTCGGCATCGATCTCTTGGCAGCCGAGGTGTACTACTTGCAGGATCTTCCGACGCAAGTGCGGCCGCTCGAGGTGCTACAAATCGGTGGCATGGCGCTGGCGCTCGCCGTCGCCGCAACGTTCTATCCGGCTTTGAGCGCGGCTCGCCAACCGCCGGCCGAGGCGTTGCGCTATGAGTGACTCGGTACCGGTCCTCGAGGCCCGCAAGCTCGTCAAGACTTTCGGCGACGTCGGGCGCAACGTCGAAGTGCTCCGCGGCGTCGAGCTCACCGTCGCCAAGGGCGATCGCATTGCCATCGTCGGCTCGTCGGGATCGGGCAAAACTACGTTGCTGCAGCTCATCGGTGGCCTCGATCAGCCGACGGAAGGCGAAGTCCGTGTCGTCGGCGAGTCGATGAGCACGCTGCGCGACGCGGATCGCGGCCGGCTGCGCAATCGTGCGCTCGGCTTCGTCTATCAGTTTCACCATCTCCTGCCGGAGTTCACGGCGCTCGAGAACGTGGCGATGCCGCTGCTGGTGCGCGGCGCCGTCCCGCAGCAGGCGGCTGCGGAAGCGCGCGGCTTACTCGAGCGCGTCGGCCTGGGTGAGCGGCTCGATCATCGTCCCTCGCAGCTTTCGGGCGGCGAGCGGCAGCGAACGGCCGTGGCTCGCGCGCTCGTGACTCGCCCGGCCGCAGTGCTGGCCGACGAGCCGACCGGCAACCTCGACCGACCGACGGGGTTGCGCGTGTTCGAGCTGTTACTCGAGTTGAACGCGGCGCTCGGCACGAGCCTCGTCGTCGTCACGCACGACCCTGATTTGGCGGCGCGCATGGATCGCGTGCTCGAGCTCAAGGACGGCGTATTGATGCCCGCCTAAGTC
This sequence comes from uncultured Actinomycetes bacterium, assembly GCA_963755155.1. Classification (GTDB taxonomy): domain Bacteria; phylum Actinomycetota; class Thermoleophilia; order Gaiellales; family Gaiellaceae; genus PALSA-612. The sequence continues at coordinate 38,238 of CAVWIV010000007.1, forward strand.
CGAGCGCGTCGGCTGCCGGCCGTTTCCAACCTGCACCGGTCGTGTGGGCCGGCGGCGCTTGGCTGCTCGGTACGATGGCAGTGCACCAGTTGCCCGTGTTGCCGAGCGCGCTATGGGGCGTGCCGCTGCTAGTCGCGGCGTGCGCCGCGCTGCGTTACGCAGCGTTGCGGCCATTGCTCGCGCTGGCTGCGGCGGTCGCATGGACCGGGTGGTGCGCCGGCGAGCGGCTGGCCGAGCGCCTGCCGGCTGCGGCGCTCGGCGACGATTTCGTGCTCACGGGCTCGGTCGGCGGATTTCCGAGTACCTCGCCGGGGCAGATTACGTTTCCGTTCGACGTCGCGGCGCCGCGGCCCCCGGGCGTGCCGCCGCGCGTGCGCCTCACGTGGTACGACCCGCCGGCGGCGGTCGGCCCCGGCGACGTCTTGGCCGTAACGGCGCGCCTGCGGCCGCCGCGCGGCGCACGCAACCCCGGTGGCTTCGATTACGAGCAGTGGTTGCTCGTCAACGGCTACGGCGCAACGGGCTACGTCCGGTCCGGCGCCGTCGACGCAGAGGCCCGCGGCGATCTCGGGACGAGGTGGCTCAAGTTTCGCGGCGCGCTCGCCGAGCGCATCGGCGCCGCGAGTGGCGACGCCGACGGCGCGGCGTTGCTGACTGCGCTCGCCCTCGGGGAGCGCTTCCGCTTCAGCGAGCAGCATTGGGCGGATTTTCGCCGCACGGGTACGAGCCACCTCGTGGCCGTATCGGGGATGCACGTCGCGTTGCTCGGGGTCGTCGTGTTCGTCGCGCTGCGCCGCATCTGGCTACGGCTGCCGCGCCCGTTCGCGAGCTACGACCTGGAGGTCGCCGCCGGCTGCGAGTCTACTCGCCACGGGTTACTACGCGGCGCTGACGGGCTTCGCCGTGCCGGCGCAGCGTTCGCTCGTCATGATCGCGATCGCGCTCGCTGCGCTCGTGAGCCGTCGGCGCGTCAGCGCCGCGCAGCTCGTCGCGGCGACACTCGTCGTCGTGCTGGTCTGGGACCCGTTCGCACCGTTGTCGGCGTCGTTCTGGCTGTCGTTCGTCGCGGTCGCGATCCTGCTGGCGCTCGCGGCGCCCCGGTCGCGCGCACGCGGGGCGCCTGACGGTTTGCGGCGCGGCGCGCACGTCGCGCTCGAGTTCGTGCGTTTGCAGTGGTGGATCGGGCTTGCGTTGCTGCCCGTCACCGCGTGGTACTTCGGCGAGGTTTCGCTCGTCGGCCCGCTGGTGAATCTGGTTGCGATCCCGTTTTTCAACCTGTGTCTCGTGCCGGTGACCGTGCTGATGACGCTCGCCGTGTCGTTCGACGCGTTCGGCGAGTGGGCGACGCTGCTCGTGCACGCGACGGCCGAGCTCGCGGGTTTCACGGTGCGCAGCCTGCACGCGGTGGCGGAGCTGCGCATCGCGGCAGTGACTGTGCCCCTGCCGCCGTGGCCCGCGTTCCTCACAGCTACGGTCGGCGTCGCGTTCGCGGTAGGCGGTGCGGCACTGCCGGGCAGCCGCCTGGCTTGGCTCGCGCTGCTGCCGCTCGCCTTGCCGGCGCTGCGGTTGCCGCAGCACGGGAGTGCGCGAGTCGTCGTGCTAGACGTCGGCCACGGGCTTGCCGTGCTCGTCGAGACGCGCAGCGCAAGGCTATTGTTCGACGCGGGGCCGACGGCGCGCTCGGGATTCGATAGCGGCGAGGAGATCGTGTTGCCGGCGCTCGCCGCGAGCGGCCGTCGCGGTCTCGATCGGCTCATCGTGAGCCACGCCGACAACGATCACTCTGGCGGTGCCGCGGCCGTCATCGCCGCGTTCCCAAATGTCGACGTGCTGAAAGGTCCGGACGTCGCCGCGCTGCCGGGGCGCCCGTGCGCGCGCGGCGAGCGTTGGGAGTGGGACGGCGTCCGGTTCGCCATCCTGCATCCCGACGAAGGGTTCGCCGCGCGCGGGAACGACAGCTCGTGCGTGCTCGCGGTCGAGGCTGGATCGAGCTCGTTGCTGGTGACGGGCGACATCGAGCGGCGCGGTGAGAGCGCCGTGGCGCACGCAGCCTATTGCCGCCGACGTGGTCGTCGTACCGCATCATGGCAGTGCGACCTCATCGTCGCCGTCATTCGTTGCCGCGGTCGGCGCCACACACGCGATCGTCTCTGCCGGTTATGCGAACCGTTGGGGGTTCCCTCGGCCCGAGGTTCGCGAGCGCTGGCAGCAGAGCGGGGCGGCGGTAACGGTGACGGGCGATTCGGGCGCCGTCAGCGTCACGCTGGCGCCCGACCACATCGTCGTTACCGCCGAACGTGATCGGCGTCACCATTATTGGCACGCGCCGAGATTTCCATGGTGAATCAGGTTTTAGCGCGTTATAGTTCGCCGCAACTTTGAAGGAGCTCAGGGTCGCTCATGCTCGAGATCGTCCAGGCCGGTGGTTGGCTCATGTTGCCGATCATCGCTTGCTCCGTGATGGCGGTCGCGATCGTTCTCGAACGGCTTTGGACGCTGCAAGAGAAGCGCGTGCTGCCGGCGCTCGTCGCGAACCAAGTCTGGGAGTGGGTTCAACACAACCAGATCGACGCCCAACAAGTGCAACAGGTACATCAAAGCTCGCCGTTCGGGCAGGTGCTTGCGGCCGGCCTCTCGTATCGGCACGCGCCTCGCGACGTGTTGAAGGAAGCGGTCGAGGACGCGGGGCGACACGCGGTTCATGGTCTCGAGCGTTATCTGAATACGCTCGGCACTATCGCTGCCATCTCGCCGCTGCTCGGTCTGCTCGGCACGGTGTCGGGCATGATCCGTTCGTTCACCGCAATTACGACCGAGGGTGTCGGTAATCCGGCCGTGCTGGCGGGGGGCATCTCCGAAGCGTTGATCACGACGGCGGCCGGTCTGACGGTGGCCATCCCTGCCTTGATCGCCTATCGGTATCTGCGTGGGCGCGTCGATGAATTGGTCGTGCAGATCGAGAAGGATTCGATGCGCTTCATCGAGGCGTTGCTGCACCAGCAGCGAACCGGTGTGTTTGGAGTAGCCGATGAAGCTGCAAAGCAAGTCAAGAGACGAGCCTGAAATCAATGTAATTTCGCTCGTCGACGTGCTGCTCGTCCTCGTTCTGTTCTTCATGGTGTCGACGAGCTTCATGCGGGAGACCGAGATCAGCCTGCAGCTCCCCGAGGCGACGATCGAGAGCCGAGCGGAGACACCCAACGAAACGCTCGAGATCATGGTCACGCAAGCGGGCTCCTATCTCGTCAACGGCCGCGAGCTCGTCAACAGCGAGCGGCGCACGCTACGCGCTGCGATCGAGCGCCTCTCCGGCGAGAAGCGCGACCAGCCCGTCGTCATTCGCGCCGACGCAGCGGCTACACACCAAGCAGTGATTACGGCGATGGACGTCGCCGGTCAGCTCGGGTTCGTCAGAATCAACATCGCCACCGTCACACCGCCTGAAGCCCAAACCCGGTGAGCCGTGCGTACGGCGGCGGTCGACCGCCAAGCACAAGGCGTAGGATCGAACCATGTCAGGGCGTGAATCCAACGCCGTCGTAGTCTATCGGCGGCTGCTTCCCTATCTGCGCCCTCACTGGTTGCTCGTGGTGGCGGCGTTCGTACCTGCCGTCATTTATTCGCTGCTCGGCGCGGTCGTGCCGGTGTTGCTGAGCCAGTGGATCGAGGCGCTGCGGGACGCCGTCGCCGAGCGCGCCTGGCAGATTCCTCTACTGATCGCGGTTCTGTTTCCGATTCGCAGCGCCATGGACTTCCTCATGGTGTATGGCTTGGCCTGGGTAGGCCGATCGGTGATCCGCGACCTGCGCGGCGAGGTGTTCGGGCACTATTTGACGCTGCCCGCGCGGTATTTCGATCAGGGGTCTTCCGGCGTGCTGATCTCGAGGCTCACCTACAACACGGAGCAGGTGGCGGAGGCGGTTTCGACTGCGATCGTGATCGCGCTCCGCGACACGATCGCGATCCTGGCGCTCCTCGCCATGATGATCAGCATGAGCCCACGGCTGACGTTGCTGATCGGCGTGGTCGCCCCCGTGATCGTGTTGGTAGTGGGTGCGATGAGCCGCGCGTTGCGCCGTTACAGCACTCGCATTCAGCACTCGATGGGCGACGTCACGAAGCTGACGGAGCAGTCGCTGCACGGCCATCGCGTCGTCAAGGTGTTCGAGGGTCAAGAGCACGAGCGTCGGCAATTCAAAGACGTCAATACGCGCAACTTCCGCCTGCACGTGCGTCTCGTCGCCGTTCAAGCCTTGGGCGATGGGCTGACGCAATACGCGGTCGCGCTCGGCGTCGCCGCCGTGATGTACTTTTCATTCTCCGATCTCGACGAAGCGGCGTTCCTCGGCTTTGTCAGCGCAATGGCCATGTTGCTCGCGCCGCTGAAGCGCCTCATCAACATCAACACCGTCGTGCAGCGCGGAATTGCGGCCGGCGCCAGCTTGTTCGAGATTCTCGATCAACCCGGGGAAGCCGATACGGGAACGAAGACCCTCGGGCGGGCGCGCGGCGACGTCGCGTATCGCGGCGTGTCGTTCCGCTACGACGCAACGAAAGACCGTGCGCTGCGCAACATGAACCTCGAAGTGCCGGCGGGCTCGACCGTTGCGCTCGTCGGCCAGTCGGGCAGCGGAAAGTCGACGTTGGTTAGCCTGCTGCCGCGGTTCTACGATCCGGAAGAGGGCGCCGTGCTGCTCGACGGCGAGGACGTGCGCCGCTACACGCTGCGCGACCTACGACGGCAGATCGGGCTCGTGAGCCAGGATATCGTGCTGTTCGACGACACGATTGCTAACAACATTGCCTACGGGGCGCTCGCTCAACAGTCGCGTGCCGACATCGAGCGCGCGGCGGAAGCGGCGTACGTCATGGAGTTCGCCGCGGCGCTGCCGCAGGGGCTCGACACCCGTGTCGGCGAGCGAGGAGCGCTGCTCTCGGGCGGCCAGCGGCAGCGCATCGCGATCGCGCGTGCGCTACTGAAGGACGCCCCGGTGCTGATCCTCGACGAGGCGACGTCTGCCCTCGATACCGAATCCGAGCGCCGCATTCAGGCTGCGCTGACTCGACTCATGCGCGGTCGAACGACGCTCGTCATCGCGCATCGTCTGTCGACCATCGAGCGAGCCGATCGCATCGTCGTCATGCGCGACGGCGAGATCGTGGAAACCGGCACGCACGCCGAGCTGCTCGCCCGCGCCGGTTACTACGCTTCATTGCACAAGATGCAGTTCGCCGAGTAGCCGCAGTGCCGTCCGTCACCGAACTGCTCAATCGTATTTGGTACGGCAACAGCCCGTTGCGCTGGGGATTGTGGCCGATCTCGTCCGTCTATCTCGCTCTGGCGCGGCTGCGGCGAACGGCCTATCGCCGCGGCTGGCGTACGACCGTCGAAGCGCCGGTCCCGGTCATCGTGGTTGGCAACGTCAGCGTCGGCGGCACCGGCAAGACGCCGTTCGTCATCTGGCTCGCCGACCAGCTGAAACAACGCGGCCGCAAGGTGGGCATCGTCACGCGCGGCTATCGCGGCAAGGGCACCGAGTGGCCGCGCGCCGTCGCGGCCGATAGCGATCCGCGCGAGGTCGGCGACGAGCCCGTCCTGCTCGCGCGCCGTACCGGCTGCCCCGTCGTTGCGGGTCCCGATCGGGTGGCCTGCGTCGAAGCGCTGCTCGCGGGCACGCGAATCGACGTCGTGTTGTCCGACGACGGCTTGCAGCACTACCGCCTCGGGCGTTCGTTCGAGATCGCAGTCGTGGATGGCGCGCGCGGCATGGGCAACGGGCTATGTATTCCTGCCGGCCCTCTCCGCGAGCCGGTGTCGCGGCTCCAGGAGGTCGATGCGATCGTGGTCAACGGCGGCGAGTGGGGTCATGCCGGCGTGTTTCGGGCGGAGGCCGTCGTCACGAAGGTCTACCACTTGAAGGACGGTGCAGTCCGAACGCTCGATTCGTTTCGCGCGGAGCCCGTGCATGCCGTCGCCGGTATCGGCAATCCGCAGCGGTTTTTCGAGCTATTGCGCGACGCGGATCTCGAGGTCGAACCGCATCCGCTCGACGATCATGCCGAGATCGGCCTCGCGCAGCTGCGCTTCGACGAGCCCGGCGCCGTGCTGATCACCGAGAAGGACGCAGTAAAATGCGAGCATCTCAAACCGGACGGTGTGTGGTGCGTCGTGGTCGACTTCAGTTTCGACGCCGATAAGACGGCGCGGCTCATGCGACTCGTGTTGCGCGACATCGGAGCGCGGGCGTCGTGACGACGGGTTTCATCGCAGTCATCCCGGCTCGCTTTGCGTCGACGCGGTTGCCCGGTAAGCCGCTCAAGGACATCGCCGGCAAGCCGATGATCGAATGGGTGTACCGGCAGACCGTGAAGAGCGGCGCGCGCGAGGTCATCGTCGCAACCGATGACGAGCGCATCGCCGCCGCATGCCGCGGGTTCGGCGCGCGCGTCGAGTTGACGTCGACGGAACATGCGAGCGGCACGGATCGGATCGCCGAGCTCGCGCGGCGGTTCGAGTGGGAAGAGCAGCAGATCGTCGTCAACGTGCAAGGCGATGAGCCGCTGATTTCTCCGATCTGCATCGCGCAAACGGCGCGTCTGCTCGGCTGGCATCCGCAAGCAGCGATCGCAACGCTGACGACGCCGCTCGCGTCGGAGGCCGAGTTTCAGGACCCGAACTTCGTCAAGGTCGTCACCGACAAGGACGGTTGGGCGTTGTACTTCAGCCGTGCGCCGATCCCCTGGCCGCGCGATGGCGGCATGCCCGCGGTGCAGCGGCACATCGGTTTATACGCCTATCGAGCCGGCGGCTTGAAAGCCATCAGCGCCGCGCCGCCGTGCGCGCTCGAGCAGGTCGAGAAGCTCGAGCAGCTGCGGGCGCTGTGGCTTGGGCTCAGGATCATCGTGGCCACGGCCGTCGAACCGCCGTCGCCGCACGTCGACACGGAAGAGGACCTCGCGAAGATCCGTCGCTATCTCGAGCGCGCGCCGCGAGCCGTGGAGTGAAGCGCGTGCGAGAGCTGCTCGAGAGCTTGAAGCGCACGATGGCCAAGGCTGTCGGGGTCAAGGAGCCCGTGCCGCTCGCGTCGCGGCGCATTCTGTTCGTCTGCATGGGAAACATCTGCCGCTCGCCGACGGCCGAGGGCGTGTTCCGCAAGCTGCTCGCGGAGCAAGCGCCCGAGCTCGACGTGCAGATCGATTCGGCAGGCACGCATGGCTATCACGCGGGCGCGCCGCCCGATCCGCGCGCGTGTCGCGCGGCCGAGCGCCGTGGCGTCGATCTCAAACCGTTGCGCGCGCGGCGGGTGACTCAGCAGGACTTCGAGCATTTCGAGCTCGTGCTCGCGATGGACGAGCAGAATCGGGAATTCCTACTCGAGCTGTGCCCCGTCGAGTACAAGAACCGGGTCCGATTGTTGTTGGAGTTCGCGCCGCACCTCGAGCGGCGCGAGGTGCCCGATCCGTATTACGGCGGCAGCACGGGCTTCGAGCACGTGCTCGATCTGGTCGAGGAGGCCGCCGCGGGCCTCCTCGAGCACCTGCGCCGCACCGAGCCGCCGGCGCCGCGCGATCCCGAGTGAACGTCGAGAGGGCCTAGCCCGTCTGACGTTCGTCGGAGCTCGGCGGCCCGGACTCGGGCTCGCTCGTCGCTGCGGTCGGCTCGCGCGGCTCTCGCGATGCTCGCGCTCGCGCGGCTCGTCGCGATAGCTCGGTTCCGCCGGCGGTGACCAGCTCGTGCTCGCTGCACTACGGTCGAAATCGGACTCGACGGGCGCGGGACGCGGCTCCGGCGCCCCATAGTCGCGCTCGGGCGCTGGCTCGCGCGGCGCGTCGAAGGTCGGCTCCGCACGTCGGTGGCGCGTCGTAAGCTTGCGGCTCCGCGTCCGTGCTCGTCGATGGCGGTGCTTCGAAGGTCGGCTGCTGCGACGGTGCGCTTTGACTGCGGCGTCGCCTCGCCTGCTGCGGTCGGCCGCCGTTCGGTTGCGGGCCGCGTTGTTGGCCGTGCTCGTGGCGGCCGCCACGGCGATTGCGCGACCGCCGTCCGCCGCGGCTCTGGCCTTGGCCCTGACCCTGTGCCCTTGGCCCGGCTCCCGGCCCTGGCCCTGGTCCCGGCTGCGGCCCTGCGGCTGCGGCTGCGGCCTGCGGCTGTCCTTGACCCTGGTTCTGCTCCGGGCTGCGCGGGCGCGCCGCATTCGCATCGGCCGGCGGGCGTTGCTCGCGGTTGCGGTCGCGGTCGCCACGATCGCGTTCACCACGCTCCCGGTCGCCACGCGTCGCGCGTCGCCACGCTCCCGGTCCCCGCGATCGCCGCGGTCCCGATCCCGACCGCGGGCCGCATTGCGATCCCGGCCGCGGTCGCGATCGCGATCGCGATCTCGATCGCGCCGATGATCGCTACGCGCTTGATCGCGCGGCTCGCGATGGTCGCGGCGCGCCGAGCGTTGCCGATCGCCGCCGTCGACTACTTTCGGTGCTGCGGGCGCTTCGCTGGTGCCTCGCCGCTGCCGAACAGGAATCGCCAGAGCCGCGTGAAGATGCCGAGCTGCGGCGCTGCCGCCGGGGCGCTGCCGCCTGCGGCGGCTCCGGCGCAGGCGGGGGCGGTGCGGCCGGCGTCGGTACCGGCGTGCTCGGCAAGACGTTCGAAACCGCGGCCTCCTCGGTCTTCGGTTGCTTCTTGATTTCCTCGTACGCGACCGACATGTCCGGCTTCGGCTCGATGAGCTTGTAGCTCGTGCCCGCGTTCTCCGGCAGCCCGACTTCGTCGTCGCGGACGCGGCGCAGCGACGTAGTTCGGCGTTTCGAGGTCCGGATTGCCGAGCAGCACGACGGTCACACCGTTGGCTTCTTGCAGCGTCTGCACCCAGTCGCGCTTCTCGTTGAGAATGTAGTTCGCGACGTCCATCGGCAGCTGCGCGATGACTTTGGCCGTGCGTTCCTTGCGCGCTTCTTCGCCGACCGAGCGCAGAATCGCGAGCGCCAGCGACTCGACGCTGCGGATGTTGCCGGCGCCGCTGCAGCGCGGGCAGATCGATTGCGTCGCCTCCTCGAGCGACGGGCGCAGCCGTTGCCGCGACATCTCGAGCAGGCCGAACCGCGAGATCTTGCCGATCTGAATGCGCGCGCGGTCGTGGCGCACGGCCTGCCGTAGGCGTTCCTCGACCTCGCGCTGATTGCGCTGCGGGCCCATGTCGATGAAGTCGACGACGACGAGACCGCCCAAATCGCGGATGCGCAGCTGTCGGCCGATTTCGTCGGCGGCTTCGAGGTTCGTGTTGAGCGCCGTCTCCTCGATGTCCTCGCCCTTCGTCGAGCGCGCCGAGTTGATGTCGATGGCCGTCAGGGCCTCGGTGCGATCGATGACGATGCTGCCGCCCGACGGCAGCTGCACCTTGTGGCCGTAGGCCGACTCGATCTGGCTCTCGATCTGGTAGCGAGTGAACAGCGGGACCGTGTTGTCTTCGTAGAGCTTGAGCTTCTTGATGTTGTGCGGCAGCACGCGCTCCATGAACTCGACGCCTTCCTGATAGATCGCCGGGCTGTCGATCAGGATCTCGCCGATGTCGTTCGAGAAGTAGTCGCGCAGCGCGCGCACGATCGCATTGCCTTCCTGGTAGATCAGGAACGGCGCCGGCCGCGTCACGACGACTTGCTTGATGGCTTCCCAGACCCGGAGCAGGTAGTCGAGGTCCCACTTGAGCTCCTCGGTCGTACGGCCGATGCCGGCCGTGCGCACGATGCAGCCCATGCCGTCGGGTACCTGCAGGTCCTCGAGGGACTGGCGGACGGTGTCGCGCTCCTCGCCCTGGATACGGCGCGAGACGCCGCCCGCGCCGGGGTTGTTCGGCATGAGCACGATGAATCGGCCAGCCAGGCTGATGAAGGTCGTCAGCGCCGCACCTTTGGTGCCGCGCTCTTCCTTATCGACCTGGACGACGATTTCTTGGCCTTCGCGCAGAACCTCGCGGATCTGGACGCGATCGCCCGATTCGGGCTGCTTGACGAAGTACTCGCTCGAGATTTCCTTGAGAGGCAGGAAACCGTGGCGCTGGACGCCGAAATCTACGAAGCAGGCCTCGAGGCTCGGCTCGATCCGAGTGATGCGGCCTTTGTAGATGTTCGACTTGCGTTGTTCTCTAGACGGTACCTCGATGTCGAGATCGTAGAGCTTTTGGCCGTCCACCATGGCCACACGCAACTCTTCCCGTTGAGTTGCATTTACCAACATTCGCTTCATAAATCCTCAGTGCAAAAGCGGCGTGCACGGAGGTTCGGTTTGATACCGCGGTCTGCGACAGAGTGCGGCCGAGACTGCTCGGCCGAGCACGATGTAAAGGGTAACGGCGTTGCTCGATCCGTGACTCGATCTTCGGAGTTGGATTTGCTACGGAGAGCCATCGCCTTACGCAGATGCGGGACCCGAAATCTCCGGTCCGCCTAGTAGTGATGTACCTGAAACTGGCAGCTCCCTTGGTTGAGCTACCGCCAGAATAAGGGTCGGGAGCGTTCGGGGACTCACCCCAATTAGACCGTTTCCCGTGCCGGTACTATAACATACGGTTCTTAAGGCTCAATTCGTACGCCGTTGAATCCACCGCAAAAACACCCCCCGCAGCGCGTCGGGGCACCGACCGTCCGTCACCAAGACATCGACGTCGAGACGGCCGGGCAACGACTCGACAACTACCTGCTCGGCCAGCTCAAAGGGGTGCCGCGCAGCCACGTTTATCGCCTCATTCGCTCGGGGCAGGTGCGCGTGAACTCGGGCCGCACGAGCCCGAGCTACCGATTGCAGGCCGGCGATCGTGTACGGGTGCCGCCCGTCGGCGTGCGTCCGCCGCGCGTACCCGTGGCGACGCCCGACCGCCTCGATTGGCTCGCCGAGCGCATCCTCTACGAGGACGCGAGGGTGCTCGTCATCGACAAGCCCGCCGGCCTTGCCGTCCATGGCGGCAGCAGCATCAGCTTAGGCTGCATCGAGGCGCTGCGGCTGCTGCGTCCCACGAGCAAGGATCTCGAGCTCGCCCACCGCCTCGATCGGGGCACGTCGGGTTGCCTGCTGCTGGCGAAGCGCCGCAGCGCGTTGCGCGTGCTGCACGCGTTGCTGCGCGAAGGTCGTGTCGACAAACGCTATTTGACCGTCGTGAAGGGCCGGTGGCCCGAGGACGTGAGCGAGATCGATGCGCCGCTCGTGACGAGGCGCGTCGGCGGCGAAGCCCGGGTGAAGGTCGACGCGTCCGGCAAGGAGGCGCGCAGCACGTTTCGCGTGCTCGAGCGCTTCGGCAAGACGGCGTCGCTGCTCGAGGTCTCGATCGACACCGGCCGGACGCATCAAATCCGCGTGCATGCGGCGCACGCCGGGCACCCCGTGGCCGGCGACGAGCGCTACGGTGACGAGGACTTCAACGCCTATTTGAAGTCATTCGGCTTGCAGCGGATGTTCCTGCATGCGCACTCGCTGTCGTTCGAGTGGCCCGAAACCGGCGAGCCGTTCAGCGCGAGCGCGCCGTTGCCCGACGATCTCAAAGCCGTGCTGACGGCGCTCGAAACCAAGAGCGTCAAGGGCGCAGCGGATCGGCGCCCAGCTTCCTGAGCGCCGCCGCAACGAAGATCAGCGGCAGTCCGATGAGCGCCGTCGGGTCCTGCGACGAGATCTGCTCGAACAACACGACGCCGAGCCCCTCGGCTTTGAAGCTGCCTGCGCAGTCGAGCGGGCTGCTCGAGCCGCACGTACTGCTCGAGCGCGGCGACGTCGAGACGCCGGAACTGAACCTCGGTGCGGTCGACGTGCTCGAGCGTCTCGCCGGTGTCGGTCGCAATGACCGCGACTGCCGTGTGGAACAGGACGGTCTTGCCTTGGCATGCGCGGAGCTGCGCGACGGCGACCTCCGCGGAGCCGGGCTTGCGCAGGAGCCGGCCGTCGAGCGACGCGACCTGATCGGAGCCGATCACGAGCGGCTCCTGTTTCCCCGATGCTCCGGGCCTTCGCAAGGGCGAGACGGGCGGCCATCGTCGCGGGGCTCTCGCCGTCGATGGCGTCCTCGGCGGCCTCCGGCGCTCGCGTCGTAAAGGGCAGTCCGAGCCGTTCCAGGAGCTCGCGGCGATAGCGGGAGGTCGAGGCCAGAATGATCTGCGGCATGGGCTGAACGCTTCGGATGTTCGTAACTTACGGTTTTGACGTCAGAAACCGGCTCACATATGATGCGCGGCCTATGTCCGGCTCGCTGCACGCCTGGTACAGTCTGCGCGACCTGGAATCGTTGGCTAATCGAGAGGTTACGCTCAGTGGTGAGCTCGATCTCGGGAAGCTGACGCGGCTTAGGAGCCTGCTCCATTCGGATGTCGGCAGTGTAAGAGCAACACTGCATTTTCGACAGCGTCGTGGCGGCTGGTTGGCGTTGGGGCTCGACTATCAGGCTGCGGTGCACCTCGTGTGCCAGCGTTGCCTCGAGCCGTTTCGGCACGAGCTGGCGGATCACGTCGACGTGGTCGTAGCCGACGGAGCTTCGATGCCGGCGGCAGCGCCGGAGGGGTTCGAGCTGTTCGAGTTGGACGAGGGGCGGTTGCAGCCGGCGCAGTTGATCGAGGACGAGGTCATCGTCGCGATTCCGCTGGTGCCCAAACACGCCCGAGTCGAGGACTGTGGTAGCTTGGCGCGAGAGTTCGCCGAGCCTGGGTGAACGGCCGTGAATCGGCCGCTCAAGGTAAGTTCGAGGAGATTTCATCATGGCAGTTCAGAAGAGCCGCAAGACGCCCTCACGGCGTGACATGCGTCGTTCGCACGATGCATTGACCGGCCCGACGTTGTCGGTGGATGCCACCACCGGTGTGACGCATCGGCGTCATCACGTCACTGCCGACGGGTTTTACCGCGGCAAGAAGGTTTTCGAAATTCCGCAGGAAGCAGAGCAAGAGTAGTCGCTTTGGTTCCGCGTTGCTGGCGGCCGCCCAGTTGCGCAAGTCACTCGAGTCTTAGCCCCGCGTGAGTCGCAAGGTCACAATTGCCTTGGACGCCATGGGTGGCGACCGTGGACCCGACGCCGTGGTCCCGGCAGCGCTTGCGACCCTCGAGCGCGACGACTCGGTCAATCTGACTCTCGTGGGCCTGCCCGAGGTGCTCGAGCAGGCGCGGCGGCAGGCTCGCGATCGCTACGGCTCGCGGCTCGGCTTCAAGCCGGCGACCGAAGTCGTCTCGATGGACGAGCCGCCGGCCGATGCGTTGCGGCGGAAAAAAGATTCCTCGCTGCGAGTGGCCATCGAGCTCGTCAAGTCCGGTGAGGCCGATGCGTGCGTCAGCTCCGGCAACACCGGCGCGCTGATGGCGACGGCCCGCTACGTTTTGAAGACGCTGCCCGGTATCGACCGACCGGCGATCATTTCGGCGGTGCCCGGAGTCGAGGGCCCGACGTACATGCTCGATCTCGGTGCGAACGTCGGCTGCACGCCGGAGCACCTGCTTCAGTTCGCGTTGATGGGCTCGGTCGTCGCCGAGGACATGCTCGAGATCGCGCGGCCGCGCGTCGGCCTCCTCAACATCGGGCTCGAGGACATCAAGGGCAACGAGACGGTGCGCGAAGCGGGCGAGCTGCTCGCCAAGAGCGGCTTGAACTACGTCGGTTTCGTCGAGGGCGACGGCATCTTTCACGCCGACGTCGACGTCGTCGTCAGCGACGGGTTCGTCGGCAACGTGGCGTTGAAGACGATGGAAGGCGTTGCTCGGCTGATCAGCTCGTTCTTGAAGGAAGAGTTTCGCCGCAGCTTGTTCCGCGGCCTGCAGGGGCTCGTCGCTCAGTCCGCGCTCGAAGCGTTGCGCGGCCGAGTGGACCCGCGGCGCTACAACGGCGCGAGTCTCGTCGGGTTGAACGGCATCGTGTTGAAGAGCCACGGCAGCGCCGACCAATTCGCGTTCGAGAACGCCGTCAAAGCGGCGATCGTCGAAGCGCGCAAGGGCGTGCCCGTGCAGATCGGCAAACTCATCGAGAATCGGCCTCACTGATGTACTCGCGCATCGTCGGCACCGGCAAATACCTACCGGAACGCGTCCTCACCAACGCGGATCTCGAGAAGATGGTCGAGACCACGGACGAGTGGATCCGGAGTCGCACCGGCATCGAGTATCGCCACATCGCGGCCGACGACGAAGCGACGAGCGACCTCGCGTACAGGGCTGGGCTCGCCGCGCTCGAGAACGCGGGTCTCGAGCCGAACGACATCGACCTCGTCCTGGTCGGCACCACGACGCCCGACTTGATCTTTCCGAACGTCGCCTGCCTCGTGCAGGAGAAGCTCAAGATCAAGAGCTGCCCCGCGTTCAGCCTCGAAGCGGCCTGCTCGGGTTTCGTGTACAGCCTCGTCGTGGCAGACCAGTTCATTCGTTTGGGTACAAGCGCGGCGCGCGCTCGTCATCGGCGCGGAGACCATGTCGCGCATCATCGATTGGACCGACCGCGAGACGTGCGTGCTGTTCGGCGACGGCGCCGGCGCCGTGATTCTCGAGGCCGCCGACGAGCCCGGCATTCTCTACTCGACGCTCGGCGCTGACGGCCGTTATCGCGATCTGCTGTACGCGTCGAGCGGCGTCTCGACGCGCCATCGCGAGCCAGGCGGCGTCGCGGCCTTGCGCATGAAGGGCAACGAAGTGTTCAAGGTCGCCGTCAAGACGCTCGAGAACCTCGTGGACGACGTCATGGCGAAGAACAACCTCGAGAAGGGGCAGATCGACTGGCTCATTCCCCACCAAGCGAACATCCGCATCATCAGCGCGACGGCCAAGCGGCTCGAGCTGCCGATGGAGCGCGTCATCCTGACGGTTCGCGAGCATGGCAATACGTCGGCCGCCTCGGTGCCGATGGCGCTCGACACCGCGATCCGTGACGGGCGGATCAAACGGGGCGACCTGCTGTTGCTCGAAGCGTTCGGCGGCGGCTTTACCTGGGGCGCCAGCCTGATCCGCTACTGAGATTTCGCCGGCAACTGCCGACTGCCGCTCATATTAATTCGCGCTGTAATACGTATAATGCCGGCATGCTCCGCCTAGCATTGTTGGCTTTACCGTGGCTCCTCGGCGTCGCAACGGCGCGGGCAGCCGAGTTTTGGATCGCCGAGGGCGACGAAGTCTTCGGCGAGGTGCAGGTCATCGAAGCCCGCCACGAAGACACCTTCGTAGCGCTGGCTCGGACCTACAACGTCGGCTACGAGGAGCTGCGGCAAGCGAATCCCGGCGTCGACGAGTGGCTGCCGGGCGAGGGCACCAAGATCTCGATCCCGAGCCTCTATGTGCTGCCGCGTGCGCCGCAGCGCGGGATCGTCGTCAATGTCGCCGAGCTGCGGATGTATTACTTCCCTGCGCAGTCCGGTCCGCTGCCCGAAGGCGTCGCGCCGGGCTCGCGTCGTGTGATTACCCATCCCATCAGCATCGGCCGCATGGACTGGTCGACGCCGCTGGGGGTCACGACGATCACGGGCAAGGTTGCCAACCCGAGCTGGTATCCGCCGCAATCGATTCGCGATGAGCATGCCGCTCGCAACGACATCTTGCCGCGCGTCGTGCCGCCGGGTCCGGACAATCCACTTGGGCTACATGCGATGCGTCTCGGCTTGCCGGGATACTTGATCCATGGCACCAACAAGCCGTCCGGCGTCGGTATGCGAGTCACGCATGGTTGCGTGCGCATGTTCCCCGAGGATATCGAAGCGCTCTACAAGACGGTGCCGACCGGCACGGCAGTCAATATCGTCAACCAACCTGTGAAGATCGGTTGGACGGTCGACGGTACGCTCTATCTGGAAGCTCATCCGGCGCTCATGGAGAGCAACGTCGATGGCGAGGCTGTGGCAGTCGCCGAAGTCGTGGATGCTGCTGCGCCGTCCGTCGAGGCGCCGATTCAAGAGTCGCCGTTGACGAGCCTCATGCGCGCCTATATCGCCGCCACCGAAGAACGGCACGTCGATCTCGATTGGGATACGGCCGAGCGCGATCGCGCAATTCGGCAACGGCATTCCCCAGGCCGTGTCCGTGGCAGGAAGCGCGACGCCCCTGGCTACGGAAATCGCCGCCGCGGCGCCGTAAAAGCCGCCCAAAAAAAACCGCCAACAAGTGGCGGTTTGCAAAAAAATGCGGCCCGTTGGAGCCGCATTTCTTTCTGGATCTATATCTACTTCGCCTGCGACTGCTCGAACATGCGATCCAGTCTCTGATTGGTCGCGTCGCAGCAGGCTTGAGCCGCCTGCGCCGCTTGCAGAGCCTGATTCGCGGTGCTCTGAGCGCCCGAAGCAGCCTGTTGTGCTTGAGTAGCCGTGCGTTGCGCAGCATTCGCCGCGTTCTGCGCAGCTTCAGCAGTAGCACGGACAGCGTCGAGCTGTTCCGTGGTAACTCTGTTTGCACAACCGGTCACCATCGCAAAGCCGCAGACGAGCGCCGCTGCGCGCAGAGCAGCCTGGATTTTTGTGGCCATTATTGAATACCCCTGACTAAAAGTGAGTGAAACACAACCGCGAGCATTATTTCCTAAAGCGCAAGCCACTGCAATTTCAAAAAGGTCGTACGTCCTAAGTCGTACGTCGAACGTCGTTGTTTACAGACAGTGTCGTGCACATCATGAGTGCAGCGATGCATCGTGTGCGGTTACAGAACGACTCTCGAGTGGTGCGCATGACATGTGAATGAACGCTTGACTCGTCGAGTCGTCGGGCTGTATATAGTACCAGACTGATTTTATATACAGGTAATGACGATGCGCGATCTTACCCCGAGGCAAAAGCAAATTTTGCTGCTAGTTCAAAAGACTATGCACGAAAGCGGCATGCCGCCCACGCGCGCCGAAATCGCCAAGACATTGAAATTCCGCTCGGTCAACGCAGCGGAAGAGCATTTGCGCGCGCTCGAGCGCAAAGGTGTCATCGAGCTGTTGCCGGGCATGTCGCGAGGTATCCGACTCAAAGATTCGATGCGCGAGCAAATTGGTTTGCCGCTCGTGGGTCGTGTGGCTGCAGGTCAACCGATTCTTGCCGAGGAGCACATCGAGGCTCGCTATCAAATCGATCCCGAGCTGTTCAAGAAGCCGCCGCACTTCTTGTTGCGTGTGCATGGCATGAGCATGCGCGATGCCGGAATTCTGGATGGCGACTTGGTTGCAGTGCATCGCACTCCGGAGGTGCGAGCGCGGCAAATCGTCGTCGCACGCTTGGAAAACGAAGTGACCGTCAAGCGGTACAAACAAGAAGGGCACCGTGTTTGGCTGATGCCGGAAAATCCGGAGTTCGCTCCGATTCAAGTGGACCTGCGTGAGCAATCGTTGGCCATCGAAGGCGTTGTCGTCGGCGTCGTTCGCGACTCGATGAAGTGATCGGCTGCGTGCCCATTCGGCAACCTCGTGGAATGGAACGATTGGCAGTCGCGCGTTTGGCGAGGGAAGGGCGCCTCCGTCGCTCGTGCCGTCATTCCGACGGGGTTTGCTGAGCTCGACGGCCATCTTCCGGGCGGCGGCTGGCCGCTAGGGGCCATTACCGAAGTATTCGTCGACGGCTACGGGATCGGTGAGCTGGCTTTGCTGATGCCGGCATTGGCGGCATTGACGAAGGTCGATCCTGCCAAGCCCCCAAAGTGGGTCGCTTGGATTGCCCCGCCGTTCGTCCCCTATGTCCCCGCTTTGCAGCAACACGGGGTCAACATCGATCGTCAGCTCATGATTCATCCCACGGCGGGCAACAAGGGCCGGCTGTGGGCGATCGAGCAAGTCGTGCGCTCCGGATCGAGCGCGGGCGTGCTGGCTTGGGTCGCAGCGGCCGAGGACGTCATGTTGCGGCGCCTACAGTTGGCGGCCGAGGATCAAGGTTGCTGGGTATTGCTGTTTCGGCCGGCGAGTGCGAGTCAGCAGCGATCGCCGGCGGCTTTGCGGATCCTTCGCTTGTCGCAAGTGTCGTCGCAAGCGCCAACCGCGACTCGCGTGCAAATCCTCAAATGTCGAGGCGGGCGGCCGGGTGTCGTCGATGTTGCCGGTCTCGGCAACTGCTCCTGCGTTGCTCTACCGCGGGCATCCATGCCCGCGTCGCGCTCGATGCCGACGGCTTCTCCGCGGGGGCCTGTGGCTAGTGAGCGTTGATGCCGCGCGTTCGCTCATCTCTCGATTTGTTTGCGCAAGATGCGGTCGAAGCGGAGCGCGCCAACCCTCGACCGGTGCCGAGCAAGCCGCAGCTGTGGATCGCCGTTTGTCTGCCGAGCTTGGCGCTCGAATGTCTTGCCGCCGCCCACGTACCTGAGCCCGCGGTAGTCGTCGAAGCCGAGCGAGGTCAACTGCTCGTCGTCGCTGCGAGCGGCTCGGCGGCCAATGCGGGAGTTGTCCGGGAGGGAAATTGAGCACGGCGCTCGCGCTCGCGGCTTCGCTGCAAGTATTCGAGCGAGTGCCGTCTCTCGAGCGCGCAAGTCTCGAGTCTTTGGCCGGCTGGACCAAGACACTGACTTCGATGGTCAGCGTCGAGGCTCCTGAGAGTGTGCTGCTCGAGGTTGCCGGTAGTCTCAAGTTGTTCGGTTCTCTCGAAGTCATCAAAGCCAAGCTTCATGAGGAGCTCTCTCGGCGCTATCGCGATTTTCGGTTGTGCGTGGCGCCGACGGCCACTGCTGCTTTATGGCTGGCGCGTGCGGCCAGCGCCGACGTCGTGCAATGGCGAGAGCTGGCAGGACGCGTGGCTGCGTTGCCACTGGCGGTGACGCGCTGGCCGGCTGTCGTGCAAGCGTTATTGCGAGATCTCGGGTTACGAACCATCGGCGATTGCGTGCGGCTTGCCTAGAGACGGCTTCGCTCGTCGAGTGGGGCGCTCTTATCTCTCCGATCTCGATCGCGCGTTCGGCCGCTCAACCGATTTGCGTGCCGAGTTACAAGCGCCCCGGAGCTGGAGCTTACGAGTCGAGCTCGAGGCGGAGAGCGTCGACAGCGCCATCTTCATCGAGGCGATCGAGCAACTGCTCGACGGGCTCACTGCGGAGCTTAGGTGCCGACAAGCGCAAATCGGCAGCCTCGACATCGCATTCGAGCATTGGCATCGGCCGCCTACGGTCGAACGCTTCGATTTGCGCGAGCCTACGCACGATCGAGATCGCTTGCTGCATCTCATCGAGGATCGCTTGGAACGCATCGCCTTGCCGGTCCCGGCCGTCGCAGTGCGGATCAGTAGCGGCGCTTTTCGGCCGCTCGTGCTCGCAAGCGCGGGTTTGTTCGAGACGAAGCCTATCGAGGAGCGCGTGCAGGTGTTGCTCGAGCGGCTGCAGGAGCGCTTCGGCAGGGCGGCGGTGTACGGCTTGCGCGCGGTTGCAGAGCATCGGCCGGAAAAAGCGTGGGCGAAATGGCTAGGGAGCGACGACCGCCGAGCCCGCGATGCGGCGCAGTTGGCCAAGAGGGAAGCGCGGCCGTTGTGGCTGTTGCCGACGCCCGTGGCGCTCGAGGCGCGCCGGGATTCGCTCGAGCTCTGTTCGGGCCCTGAACGTATCGAAAGCGGTTGGTGGGACGAGCAGGACGTCGCTCGCGACTACTACACGGCCAAGAACGGCCGCGGCCAAAAGCTGTGGGTGTTTCGCGATCGCCGCACTCGCTGTTGGTTTTTGCATGGGCTGTTCGGCTGACGCGGGCATGGATGCCCGCGGTAGAGCAATGCAATGGGAGCAATTGCCGAGCGTGGACAGTCATGAATTCCGCCAACGGCACGAACGGCATGTATGCCGAGTTGCACTGCCTCAGCAACTTCTCGTTCTTGCGCGGGGCTTCGCATCCAGGCGAGCTCGTGCAAACCGCGGCCGAGCTCGGCTATGCCGGTCTCGCGTTGACCGACGAGTGCTCCGTGGCCGGAGTCGTGCGCGCGCATACGGCGGCCAAGGAGCTTGCCGCTGAAGCTCGTCGTCGGCAGCGAGCTCGCTGCACGCGGCAGGATGCCCGGTAGAGCAACGCAGGGCAGTTGCCGGGACGGCCTCAAAGTCGTCGTGCTCGCCGAAGATCGGCAGGCGTATGCGGCGTTGTGCGGGCTCATCAGTCGAGCGCGGCGGGCGGCTCCCAAAGGTGAGTACCGCGTCGGCCGCGCCGACGTTGCCGAATGTTTGCACGCGCACGGCTTGCTGCTCTGGCTGCCGAGCTTCTCCGACCAGGCCGGCGACAAGGAGACCGGCGTGCTGGTTGCAGGAGCGTTTCGCAGGCCGTCTTTGGTTGGCCGTCGAGCTGCTGAACTGCCGGCAACGACCGGCGGCGGCTGCAAGAGGCTCGAGCCCTCGGCCGGGAGCTCACGTTGCCGCTGGTCGCAGCCGGCAACGTGCACATGCACCGCCGTGAGCGCCGCGTGCTGCAAGACACGCTGACTGCCATTCGGCACAAAGTTCCGCTCGATGAGCTCGGTTTCCAGCTGCATTCGAACGCCGAGCGCTGCCTGCGGCCCATCGACGAGCTGGTGCGGCGTTATCCCGCCGAGTTGCTGCGCGAGTCGCTCGCGATACTCGAGCGCGTGAATTTTTCGCTCACGGAGCTGCGCTACGAATATCCGTACGAGCTGATTCCTGCGGGCGAGACGCCGGCGAGCTATCTGCGAGCGTTGACCGAGCGCGGCTGCCGGTGGCGTTGGCCAAAAGGGGAATCGAGCAAAGTGCGCAAGCTCATCGAGCACGAGCTCGCAGCTGATCGCGGAGCTGCACTACGAGGCGTATTTCCTAACCGTTCACGACATCGTGAGCTACGCCCGCAGCATCGGCATCTTGTGCCAAGGCAGAGGCTCGGCTGCGAATTCCGTCGTGTGCTTCTGCTCTAGGAATTACCGAGGTCGATCCCGAGCGGATGCAGACGCTTGGTCGAGCGCTTCATCTCGAAGGAGCGCAACGAGCCGCCGGATATCGACGTGGATTTCGAGCACGAGCGGCGCGAGGAGGTCATTCAATACATCTATCGCAAGTACTCGCGCGAGCGAGCCGCGTTGGCCGCTACGGTCATCACCTATCGTGGGCGCAGCGCCATCCGCGATGTCGGCAAGGCGCTCGGTATCGAGGAGTTGCAAGTCGGCGCGCTCGCGCGGTCGCTGCAATGGTGGGAGAGCGGCGTCATCGACGAGCAGCGGATTCGCGAGGCAGGGCTCGACCCCAAGAGCCCGAAGGTGTGGCGCTGGATCAAGCTCGCCGAGTCGCTGCTCGGCTTTCCGCGCCATCTCTCGCAGCACGTCGGCGGTTTCGTCATCGCCGAGCGGCCGATCCACGAGCTCGTGCCGATCGAGAACGCCGCGATGCCGGAGCGCACCGTCATCCAATGGGACAAGGACGACCTCGAGGAGCTCGGGCTCATGAAAGTCGACGTGCTCGGGCTCGGCATGCTGACCGCGATCCGGCGCAGCTTCGAGCTCATCGAACGGTTCGACGGCCGCAAGCTCACGATGGCGAAGGTTCCCGCCGAAGATCCGGCCGTCTATCGGATGATCCAGAAGGCCGACACGATCGGCGTCTTTCAGATCGAGTCGCGCGCGCAGATGGCCATGCTGCCGCGACTCAAGCCGAAGGAATATTACGACCTCGTGATCGAAGTCGCGCTCGTCCGGCCGGGCCCGATCCAGGGTGACATGGTGCATCCGTATCTGCGGCGCCGTAACGGCGAGGAAAAAGTCGACTATCCGAGCCGCGAGGTCGAGAACGTCCTGAAGCGGACGCTCGGCGTGCCGATTTTCCAAGAGCAGGTCATGCAGCTCGCGATCGTCGCCGCGGATTTCACGCCGGGCGAGGCCGATCAGCTGCGGCGCGCAATGGCGGCGTGGAAGCACCGCGGCGGGCTCGAGCCATTCGAGGCGAAGCTCAAGAGCCGCATGCGCGCCAAGGGCTACAGCGAGGAGTTCGCGAACCGCATCTTCCAGCAGATCTTGGGCTTCGGCGATTACGGTTTTCCGGAGTAGTCACGCCGCAAGCTTCGCGCTGCTCGCTTACGTCTCGGCGTGGCTCAAGCATCACGAGCCCGCGGCGTTCTGCTGCGCGCTGCTGAACAGCCAGCCGATGGGCTTCTATGCGCCGCAACAGCTCGTGCGCTCCGCGCGCGATCACGGCGTCGAGGTGCGGTCCATCGACGTCAATCACAGCGACTGGGACTGCACGCTCGAGCGCGGCGCCGACGGCAGCGCGGCCGTGCGTCTCGGAATGCGGCTCGTGAAGGGATTGGCGAGCGGAGGCGGCAGCGCGTGTGCGCTGCCGCGCGCACGACGGCTCCGTTCACGAGCGTGCAGGATTTGGCCGAAAGAGCGCGGCTCAACGCCAAGGACTTGGGCGCGCTGGCTTCGGCCGGCGCGCTCGCGCACGCTCGCGAGCCAATCGTCACCGCGCGCGCTGGGAGGTGGCCGGTGTCGAGCAGCCCACGGAGCTGCTCGAGCGCGTGCGTTTCGCCGAAGCTCTACCGATTCTGCGCCGGCCGACCGAAGGCGAGGACATCGCGGCCGACTACCGCCACGTCGGCGTGAGCCTCGGCCGGCATCCGCTGACTTTGCTGCGGCACGAAGCTCGAGGCGGCCGGAATCAGGACGGCTCGTGCCGTCGCGGAGTTGGCGCCGGGCGAGCGCGTCCGCTCGGCAGGGCTCGTCATCACTCGGCAACGGCCGTCGAGCGCGTCGGGGGTTACCTTCGTAACCCTCGAGGACGAGACGGGCTACTTGAATCTCGTGGTCTGGGAGCGGCTCGCGCAGCGAGACCGGCGGGCGTTGCTCGGTGCGACGTTGCTCGGCGTATATGGGGTCGTGCAGAAGGAGAGCGGGGTATTACACGTGATTGCCGAGCAGCTTTTCGATCACAGCGAGCTCTTGGGTAAGCTCGTCACGCGTTCGCGCGATTTTCATTAGCGGTGCGAGCCGCTAGACGTCGTAATCGTCGAAATCCTCGAGATCGCGTTTCGCTCGTTTTCGCTCCATGAGCTCTTCGAGCCGCCGTTTCGCAGCTTGCTCTCGACCGGGACGAGTGACGCCGTCGACCTCGAGCTCGTGAATGAGCTCTTCGACGTTGATCTCTACGGAAGGGTCGCCGACGTTATCGGTTTCCGCTGCGGCTGGCTCCGCTTCGGCTTCTTCCTCCTCCGCTTCCTCTTCTTCGTCTTCGATTTCTTCTTCTTCTTTTTTCTTTTCCGACTCCCTTACCTTCATTCCTCCCTCCGTATCGAGTCGGTGAATCGTGAGCCGCAGTCGGCGCTTTTATAAACCCGCCCCCAATGGATGGCAATACCCCCGCAAAGGCTTTTGTGACCGAGCGCACAAGCACGCTCGAAACAAGCGTGCGCGATCAGCGAACGAGCTGGTTGATCTGGAAGATCGGTAGGAGGATCGCCATGACGATCGCGAGCACGACGAGTCCCATGACGACGATCAGGAGCGGCTCGAGCACGCTCAACATCGTCGCCAGCAGGCTGTCCATCTCGCTTTCCTGATGGTTTGCGGCGCGCTCGAGCATGCTGTCGAGCTCGCCGCTGGCTTCGCCGCTCGAGATCAGATGAACGCTCATCGGCGGGAACAGCTTCGATTGGCTCAACGAGCGGCCGATTGCACCACCTTCGCGCACGCGCACCGCGGCGTCTTCGACGGCGGCGCGCATCGGCAGGTTGGCGATGACGGAGGCGCTGATCCGCAGTGCCTCGAGAGCGGGCACGCCGCTCGCAGTAAGAATGCTCAGCGTGCGCGTGAAGCGCGCGGTGTTGAGCCCGCGCGTCACGCGGCCGAAGATCGGCGCGCGCAGCAGCCAGCCGTGCACGCGCCTGCGGATGTGCTCCTGCCTCAGCAGCCGCGTGATGACGACGACGGCACCGACGATTGCTCCGATGCAGCAAGAACCACCAGTTCTGGACGAAGTTCGAGATCGCAATCAGCACTCGCGTCATCATCGGCAGCTCTTGCCCCGTGGTCTCGAACACGCCGACGACCTTCGGGACGACGGCGACCAGCATCACGACGATGATGATCAGCGCGATCGTCGTCAGCAGGATCGGATAGACCATCGCCTGCACGACTTTCTGGCGCAGGCCGTGGCGCGACTCGGTGTAGTCGGCAAGTCGCTCGAGCACCGAATCGAGCTGGCCGGCCTGCTCGCCGGCCATGACGGTCGCGCGGTACACGGGCGGGAACGCGTGCGGAAAATCGTCGAGACCCGACGCCAGCGAGTGACCTTCGAGCACCTTGGCGCGCACGCCGAGGATGATGCTCTTCAAGCCGCGGCTTCTCCGTGTGCTCGCTGACGGCGAGCAACGCCTCCTCGAGCGGCAAGCCCGCTTTGACGAGCGTCGCGAGCTGGCGCGTCAGCAGCGCGAGGTCGAGCCCCGATATGCCTTTGAATAGCGAGAAGCGGCGCTGCGATTTGCGCTCGCGCTCCTCGACCTCCGCGACCTCGACGGGCAGGAGCTGGCGTTCGCGCAGCAGCTGCCGCACGTGGCGCGGCGTGTCGCCCTCGAGGACCCCGCGATGCTCCTTGCCGCCCGGGTCGACGGCGACGTATTGATACGCGCCCATCAGTCGCTCCGCGTGACCCTGAGCACCTCTTCGAGCGTCGTGACGCCGGCCAGGATCTTCTGCACGCCGTCTTCGCGGATGCTCGGCGTCAGCGTGCGCGCGTAGCGCTCGAGCTCGTGCTCGCCGGCAGCCGTCGTGGATCATCGTCGCGCATCGTATTGTCGACCTTGACGAGCTCGTAGATGCCCGTGCGGCCCGATAGCCCTGCTCGGCGGCAGGTGCGCGGTAGAGCGTCGGCGGATTGGCTGGGTCGACGCCGAGCAGCCGGCATTCGTACTCGCTGGCGACGGTACGGGACGCGCTGCGCGGGATCGAGCACGCGCACGAGCCGTTGCGCCAGCACGCCGATCAAGCTCGACGACAGCAGGAACGGCTCGACGCCCATGTCGCGCAAGCGCGTGACGGCGCCGACGGCCGTGTTCGTGTGCAACGTCGACATCACGAGGTGGCCCGTCAAGCTCGCCTGCACGGCGATCTCGGCCGTCTCGAGGTCGCGGATCTCGCCGACCATCACGACGTCGGGATCTTGCCGCAGGATCGCGCGCAGGCCGCGCGCGAACGTCATCTCGACCTTCGTGTTGACCTGCGTTTGGCCGATGCCGTCGATGTGATACTCGATCGGATCCTCGACGGTCAGGATGTTGCGCGTGAGGTCGTTGATGCGCTCGAGCGCCGCGTACAGCGTCGTCGTCTTGCCCGAGCCGGTCGGGCCCGTGACGAGCAGAATGCCGTGCGGCCGATGCACGAGCTCGTCCATGGCCGTTTGATCGCCGTCGGCCATGCCGAGACTCGTGGAGCGTGAGGCGGCCCGGCTTGCTTGTCGAGCAGGCGCAGCACGACGCGCTCGCCGTGCCCCGACGGGATCGTCGCGACGCGCACGTCGACGGCGCGGCCCGCGATTCGCAGCGAGATGCGGCCGTCCTGCGGCAGGCGCTTCTCGGCGATGTCGAGCTTCGACATGACCTTGACGCGCGACACGACGAGCGGCGCGACGGCGCGTTTCGATTGCAGCACCTCGCGCAGCACGCCGTCGATGCGGAACCGCACCGTCATGCGGTTCTCGAACGGCTCGATGTGAATGTCCGAGGCGTTGTCCTTGACCGCCTGCGTCAGCAGCGCGTTGATGAGCCGGATGATCGGCGCTTCGTCGTCGCTGTCGATGAGGTCCGACGGCTCGGGAAGCTGCTGCGCGACGGCGAGGAGGTCCGTGTCGTCGTTGAGCCCCTCGACCATCGTCATCGCGGCGCCGCTTTCGTAGGCCGCCTGCAGCGTCGCGTCGAACGTCTCGGGGTCGACCTCGCGAAGCGCACCGGCACGCCGGCGAAGCGCCGCACCTCGGCGATGCTTTGGGCGGCGGCACCGGTCCTGTAGATCGCTTGCGCCCCGCCTTCGCGGAGCTCCTGGATCAACACGCCGTGGCGCTTCGCGAACGCGAACGGCAGCGTCCGGTGAGTCGGGGCAACGCTCGGCAACCGCGGCCGGCTCGACGACTATCGAGGTTCGCTGCCATCGGTCGACGGTGCGTCGTTCGGCGCGGCCTCCACGGGCGGCACGTCCTCCGGCAGCGGCGGCAGCACCGGCCGAGGCTCGTTGCGCATGAGTCGGATCGGGTCGTCGGACATCTGCCGCTGCATGTCCTGGATGTAGCGGTACTTGGCGTTCGTCTGGAACCGCGCGTCCTCGGCGTCACGCAGAATCGTCGGGCGGATGAATACCATGAGATTGGTCTTCTTGCGATCCGTCTTCCGCGCTCGGAACAGCCAGCCCAAGCCGGGGATCCTGCCCAAGCCGGGCACACGCTGATCCGTCTGGCGGAGCTGGTCGTCGATCAGGCCGCCGAGGACGAGGATCTCGCCGTTGTTGACGAACACCGACGTCGTGATATTGCGCGTGTTCGTCACGAGGTCGGCCGCTCCCTCGACGGTCGCGCCCAAGCTCGAGGTCTCCTGCTCGATCTCGAGCTTCACGCCGCTACCCTCGTTGATCTGCGGCGTGATCTTGAGGCTCGTACCGACCTCTTCGCGCTGGATCGTTTGGAAGGGGTTCACGGAGCCTTGGTTCGCGCCGGTATTCGTGAACTGACCGGTGACGAACGGAACCTCTTGCCCGACGCGAATCTCGGCTTCCTCGTTGTCGAGCGTCACGATTTGCGGCGTCGAGATGATGTTGGTCTCGCCGTCGCCGCGCAGCGCGTTCAGGAGCGCCGCCCAGCTGCCGGTGTCGGTGATCTTGCCGACGCCGATCGAGATGCCCTCGGCGATCGCCGCGAGGTTCGGTGTTTCGCCCGCGGCCGAGCCTGCCAACCCGAGGATTCCGCCGCCGCCGGCATTGCTGAAGTTCGTGAGGCCGAGCAAGTCGTCATCGGCCGAGAGCCAGGTGACGCCGAGCTGCGCCGTCTTTTCCTCGCTGAGCTCGACGATGATCGCGTCGACCTGGACTTGCAGGCGCGGGATGTCGATCTGGTTGACGACGGCGAGCATGTCCTCGCCGAATGCGCTCCGGGGCGTTGATGATGAGCGCGTTGGTGCCGGGGTCCGCCCAAATCGTCACGGGGCCGCTAACGGCCGGAGCACCACCGCCTTCGGCCGGCGCCGCGGCACCGCCGCCCGCCGCCGCCGAACTGCGCTTGCAGCTTGGTCGCGAGATCCTCGGCGTCGGCGTAGTTGAGGTAGCGCACCAGCGTGTCGCCGCCTGCGGCCGACGGCGTGTCGAGATGCGCGATCAGCGCCCGCATCTGCAGGCGGATGGTGCCGGAGCCCGCCAGCAGCACGCTGTTGGTGCGCGCGTCGGATATGACCTGGATCGGCGGTGCGCCGCCGGCGGCCTGCGCCGCTTGGTTCAGCTGGCCGAGCATGCGCACGACGTCGTCGGCCGCTGCGTTCTCGAGCCCGATGACCTCGACTTCCTGTGTGCCGGCTTGATCCATACGCCGGATGAGGTCGAGCATGCGGCGCATGTTCTGCGGCCGATCGGCCACGATCAATGCATTCGACGGCTGATGTGCGGCGAGATGCGCGGACTGCGGCAGCAAGCGGCCGCAAGATCGGCACGAGTTGGGCGGCGCCGATGTTGTCGAGGACGATGGCTTGCGTCACGTAGTCGTCGCCGGCGCCGAAACGCGCGTTCGCATCGGGCACGATCTGGATCGCGTTGCCGGAGTCGAGCGCCACGAATCCGTGTACCTCGAGCATCGACAGGAACGTCCGATAGAAGGCGTCGGCGACATCGGCGCGTTCGACAGCACCGTCACCTGAGCGCGCACGCGCGGGTCGATGATGATCGGGCGGCCGATGACCGCCTGCACCTGCTCGGCGACCATGCGGATATCGGCTTCGCGGTAGTTCGCCGGTGAGCTGCGGTCCTTGCTGAGCTTGCGCTCGCGGAGCCGCCGAGGCATGCCAGGATCGCGGCGCACAGCGCGGCGCGACGCCGAGCGAGGTCGCACCGGCTGCCACGCGCTGCGGCGGCCGCTCGGGCGCGCCTTCGAGGAATTCACTCGCGATTCTCCTGGAGGCTTTGCAACTGAGTCGTGTCGATGACGATGACTTGCGGAACGCCGTCGCGGAGCACTGTGACGTTGGCTTGCGTCGTTTCGCCGAGGGATTGGAAGACTTGGAGGCCCTGGCTCGGATCGTCGAGCACGGTGCCGTTGATATCGGTGACGACGTCGCCGGCTCGGAGCCCCAGCGCCTCGAATGCCGCGCGGTCGCGGCCTGGATTCACGCGAAACCCGACGACTTGGCCTTCCTGAACGTGCGGCGCGAGCCGCACGATATCCGTGAGGCGCGTGGCGTTCTCGCTGATGGCTTCACGCAGCGAGCCGCTCGGCGGCGGCGCGGCCTGCGGCAGCGGGGACGCCATGGCCGTCGGTGACCGGACGCCGCGAGCTCCTTCGGCAGCCGCAGCGTCTCGAGCCGCCCGTTGCGGTCGAGGAGCACGCGATCCGCATAGACCGAGTGCAGCGTCGCGCCGTCCGCGCCGTCGATGCTCTGGCCGACTTGATAAGTTTTGTCTTCGCCCCGATTGCTGGAGATGATGACGCTACCTTTGCCGTCTGCCTCTATCGCGAGGATGCCCTTGAGCGTAAGGCTCAAGGTGGTGTCGGGGGCGTCGATGACCTCCGTGACGACGGGCGCCGCTTGCTCGGGGGCTTCACCGAACAAGTGGGAGTCGGTAAGCACCCGACAGATCCGTCGAAGGTGCGCGCATTGCCGTCGGTCGCGGGGCGCGAAGCGGGCGCAACCGCGGAGGCCGAGCCGGGGACGAGCGTCCACGTGAGCGTCGCCAGCTGATAGGCAATTGCGATGACAATCAAGGCCGTAACGACGGGCGGCAGATACCGATTGATGGCGGTGAACCACTGCTCCGGCGGCTGGTCTTTCCAATCGGCGAGTCGCTTAGCGACATCCATCACGAGTGCTCGGCTCGGGGCTCAGGCTCGATCGAGCATGATAGGGCAGGTGCTTCGTGTGTAACAAGTCACTGAATTTGTTGATAGTGTCGAGTTCGGCAACGTAGCGGTGCACACGAAGGAGTTTCCTATTCGCAGCGGTGCTGCTTGGGTTCAATTGACCGCCGTCGGTCGATAGAATTCCCGACACATGTCACACGATTCAGAAAAAGGTGACCGCGTCGACGATCACGGGCTGGCAACGGCCGAGGCTAAACCGCGTCTAAAGCGGCCGCCGTTGTATCGTGTGATCTTGCTCAACGACGACTACACCCCAATGGAGTTTGTAGTCGAAGTGTTACAGAAGATCTTTTCTCTGGACCGGACGACGGCGACCCGCATCATGCTCGAGGTGCATACCAAGGGAAAGGGCGTGTGCGGTGTCTTTACATATGAGATAGCGGAGACCAAGGTCGCGCAGGTGACGGGCCTTGCGCAACAGCACCAGCATCCGCTGCTTTGCACCATGGAAGAGACGTAAATGCTATCCAGTGAGCTTGAATACTGTCTGAACGACGCGTTCCAGCGAGCGCGAGACGAGCGGCATGAGTTCATCACCGTCGAGCACCTGTTGCTCGCGTTGCTCGATACTCCGACCGTCATCGAAACGCTGAAGGCGTGCGGCGCGGATCTGGCGCGCCTGCGCCGCGAGCTCAAGGAGTTCATCGAGGGCTCGACGCCTCGACTGCGCGGCGAGGACGACGAGGGAACGGAGGTTCAGCCGACGTTGGGTTTCCAGCGCGTGCTGCAGCGAGCCGTGTTCCACGTGCAGTCGAGCGGCCGCAAAGAGGTCACGCCGATCAACGTGCTCGTCGCGATCTTCGGCGAGAAGCAGTCGCAGGCCGTCTATCTGCTTGGGTCTGCAGGACGTCACGCGGCTCGACGTCGTCAACTTCATATCGCACGGCGTGCCCAAGGTGCAGGAAGCGAGCAAGGCCGAGCCCGACGAGTCGGGCAACGAGGGCGAGAAGCAAGCGGAGTCCAATCCGCTCGAGCGGTTCACGACCAATCTCAACGCGCAGGCCGAAGCGGGCAAGATCGATCCGCTGATCGGCCGTGCGCTCGAGATCGAGCGCACGGTGCAGATTCTGTGCCGGCGCCGCAAGAACAATCCGTTGTTCGTCGGCGAGGCCGGCGTCGGCAAGACGGCGCTCGCCGAGGGGCTGGCGCGTCTCATCGTCGAGGGCAAGGTGCCGGACATCCTGCGCCAGTGCACGATCTACGCGCTCGACATGGGGTCGTTGATCGCCGGCACGAA
The DNA here is from genome assembly GCA_963755155.1 of uncultured Actinomycetes bacterium. Classification (GTDB taxonomy): domain Bacteria; phylum Actinomycetota; class Thermoleophilia; order Gaiellales; family Gaiellaceae; genus PALSA-612. The sequence goes on from CAVWIV010000007.1 coordinate 68,426, forward strand.
GTACCGCGGCGACTTCGAGAAGCGCTTGAAGGGAGTCGTCGCCGGGCTCAAGAAGCGGCCCGGCGCGATCCTGTTCATCGACGAGATCCACACCGTGATCGGCGCCGGCGCGGCGTCGGGCGGGGTCATGGATGCCTCGAACTTGATCAAGCCGCTGCTCGCCAACGGCGAGCTGCGCTGCATCGGCTCGACGACCTACACGCGAGTACCGCGGCATCTTCGAGAAGGATCACGCGCTCGCGCGGCGTTTCCAGAAGATCGACGTGACGGAGCCGTCGGTCGCCGAGACGGTCGAGATCCTGCGCGGGCTGAAGAGCCGGTTCGAGGAGCACCACAGCATCGAGTACTCCGATGACGCGCTGACGCGCCGCCGCGGAGCTGTCGGCGAAGCACATCAACGATCGCCATCTGCCGGACAAGGCCATCGACGTCATCGACGAGGCCGGCGCCAATTGCCGCCTGCAGCCCGAGAGCACGCGGCCGCGCGTCGTCGACGTGAACGCTCATCCAGACCATCGTCGCGAAGATCGCGCGGATTCCGCCGAAGAATGTCTCCGCCTCGGATCGCGACGTGCTGCGCAACATCGAGCGCGATCTGAAGCTCGTCATCTTCGGCCAGGATCGCGCGATCGGCGCGCTGGCGTCCGCCATCAAGATGGCCCGCTCGGGTCTGGGCGACGAGCGGCGCCCCGTCGGCTCGTTCCTGTTCTCGGGCCCGACCGGCGTCGGCAAGACGGAAGTGACGCGGCAGCTCGCGCTTGACGCTCGGCGTCGAGCTCGTGCGCTTCGACATGTCGGAGTACATGGAGCGGCACACGGTCTCGCGCTTGATCGGCGCGCCGCCGGGCTACGTCGGTTTCGACCAAGGCGGGTTGTTGACCGAGGCCATCACGAAGCATCCGCACTGCGTGCTGCTGTTCGACGAGATCGAGAAGGCGCATCCGGAGGTCTTCAACCTGCTGCTGCAGGTCATGGACCACGGCACGTTGACGGACAACAACGGCAGGAAAGCGGACTTCCGCAACGTCACGATCGTCATGACGACCAATGCCGGCGCGCAGGAGATGAGCCGCACGTCGGTCGGCTTCACGGTCCAGGACAACTCGTCGGACGCGATGGAGGTCTTGAAGAAGCTCTTCTCGCCGGAGTTCCGCAATCGTCTCGATGCGATCATCCAGTTCGAGCCGCTCGACGAGCAGTCGGTCGCGCGCGTCGTCGACAAGCTCATCGTCGAGCTCGAGGCGCAGCTCGACAAGAACGAGGTGACGATCGAGCTCGAGCCGGCGGCGCGCGACTGGGTCGCCGTTCGCGGTTACGACAAGAAGATGGGCGCTCGGCCGATGGCTCGCGTGATCCAAGAGCACATCAAGCGGCCGCTCGCCGAAGAGCTGCTGTTCGGCAAGCTTGCCGAAGGCGGCCACGTACGCGTCGAGGTCGCGCACGACGGCGCAGAGCTTGTTGCTGACCGTCGAGCCGCTCAAGCGCGAGCTCGAGGATCTACGCGACAAAGGCGGGCAACGCGCGCTCGCGGGGCACAAAGGCGATCGGGAAGAGTAGGGAGCAGCGGCCTGCGGGCCGCTAGCGCGCGCGGTAGACGATTCGACCCTTGGTCAGGTCGTAGGGCGTCAGCTCGACGGTGACGGCGTCGCCCTTCAAGATGCGGATGTAGTGTTTACGCATCTTGCCCGAGATGTGCGCGGTCACGACGTGACCGTTCTCGAGCTCGACGCGAAAGGTAGTGTTCGGCAGCGTTTCCACTACCGTACCTTCCATTTGAATTGCTTCTTCTTTTGCCATTCCGCAACAGTTGGGAGCCCCCTGGAGGCGGCGCATTGTTGCACAAGCGGAGGAAAGGCGGCAAACGGCCGAATCAAGCGAAACGCCACGTCTGCGGCGGTGCGCATTCGGCGCACAGTTCGGCGATGAGCGACAGGAACTGCGTTCGCGGAATATCGACGGCGCCGAGGCTCTGCGTATGCGCCGAAGCGACTTGGCAGTCGATGACCTCCGTGCCGCGAGTGCGCAAGAAGTTCGACCGCGTGCGCGAGCGCTACCTTCGAGGCGTCCGTCACCCGCGTGAACATCGACTCGCCGAAGAAGGCGCGGCCGATCGCGACGCCGTACAACCCACCGACGAGCCGGCCGTGTTGCCAGGTCTCGAAGGAGTGCGCCCACCCCAGTGCGATGCAGACGGCCATAGGCCGCCGCCATCTCCGCCGTGATCCAAGTGCCGCCGCCGTAACGGCGCGGTTCGGCGCAGGCCGCCACGACGTGCTCGAACTCGGTGTCGACGCGAAACTCGAACGCGCGCTTCGTGAGTGAGCGGCGCAAGCTGCGCGACACCTTGAAGCCGCTCGGCCAGAGCACGGCACGAGGGTCGGGGCTCCACCAGAGAATCGGTTGCCCCTCCTGATACCACGGAAAGATTCCTTGTCGGTAGGCGGCGAGCAGCCGCTCCGGCTCGAGATCGCCGCCGGCGGCGAGTAGCCCATTCGGCTCGGTCAATGCCTGGCTGGCCGGCGGAAACTCATCGGCGCGGCGGTGGTACGAGAGCCAGAGCAGCGAGCGGCATCCCCGCCGCTCAGGCGTCGACGACGGCGTCGTCGTGCGCTGCGTGCCGATACGGAACGTGCTCGCCGAGCTCGTCCATGTACGCGTCCACGTGCCGCGTCTCGCGTGCCAAGAACGCGCCGACCGCTCGGTGGAACTCTTGGTCGCGCAGCCAGTGGCAGGACCAGGTCGATTGCGGCACGAAACCGCGCGCGATCTTGTGCTCGCCTTGCGTGCCGGGCTCGAACCGCTCCAAGCGCTCGCGGATGCAGTAGTCGATGCCTTGGTAGTAGCAGGTCTCGAAATGCAGGCTGTGGAAGTCCGCGCTGCTGCCCCAATAGCGGCCGTACAGCGTCGTGCTGCTGCGAAAGCAGATCGCCGTCGCGATCGGCACGCCGTGCTGCCGCGCAAGCACGATCACGAGGTTGCTCGGCATCGTCGCGGCCACGCGTCGCGAAGAAATCGCGGTTCAAGTACGGCTCGCGGCCGCGGCGCCAGAACGTTCGCGAATAGAATTCGATGATCGCGTCCCAATCGGCGGCGGTCGGCTCGTCGCCGCGCAGGTGCTCGAACACGATGCCGGCCTCCGCCACTCTTCGACGCTCGCGTTTGGCTTTCTTGCGCTTGTCGGCGCTGAACCGCGCAAGGAACTCGTCGAAGCTCTGCGTAGCCGTCGTTCGCTCCAGTGGAACTGACAGCCCTTGCGCGCGAGGAACCCCGCTCGTTCGAGCGTCTGCCGCTCGGGCTCGGTCGGAAACAGCACGTGCAGCGACGATGCGCCGATCTCGAGCGCCGTGCTGCGTGCCGCGTCGAGCAGCAGCGTCGCGACTCCGGTCTCGAGGCCCTCTCGCAGCAACAGGCGTTGACCGGTCGCGGGAGTAAAAGGAATCGCGGCGACGAGCTTCGGATAGTAATTGCGCCCGCCGCGCTCGTAGGCGTCCGCCCAGCCCCAGTCGAAGACGAACTCGCCGTGCGAGTCATATTTAATAAAGAGTGGCAACGCCCCGGCGAGGCCCTGTTCGTCGCGTGCCACGATGTAGCAGGGTTGCCAGGTCGTGCCGTGGCCGACGCAGCCGCTCGCTCGAGCGCACGCAAGAACTCGTGCTTCAAGAAACGGACTGTCGCCCGCCAGGGTGTTCCAGGCCGCGGCGTCGACGCGCGCTCAGTGTCGTGAGCCGTTCGACTTGAACTCGCATGCGTCGAGTGTGCCCGTCGCTGCCCCGAGCGTCGAGCGGAAGGCGCCTCGCACGCGGGCTATGCGCAGCCGGGGTTATCAGTATAATCAGCGCATTAACTCGCCATAACTACCGCGCAACTTGAATAAAGCCAAAGCCAGCACCGCGTTCGAGACCTTTTTCGTGCCGCGCATCAAAGGGCTTCGTGAGGCGGCGTTCTGGGTCCTGGCTGGCTTGAGCCTGATTCTGCTGCTCGTCGCTCCTGAGCTACAGCCCGGCGGATCCCGCGTTCAGCGTCGCCGGCGGCGACGAGGTCGTGACGAACCGCATGGGCCCCGCCGGCGCGTGGTTCGCCGACATCGCATTCCTGCTGTTCGGTGCTTCGGGCTACTTGTTCCCGATACTGGTGCTGATCGCCGGCGTGTTCCTGTTTCGCGGCGACGACCTGCCCGAGAAAGCGGCCGTGATTTGGCGCGGCGCCGGCTTCCTGCTCGTCATTGCGACGAGCTCGGGACTCGCGACGCTGCACTTCCAGTCGCCGCGATCTGCGCGAGACGGCGGGCGGCATTCTCGGCCGGATCGTCGGTCACGGTCTCGAGTACGGCGCTCGGGTTGCTCGGCACGACGGTGCTGTTGCTCGTGCTGTGGCTGGCGGCCGTGCAGCTCGCGACCGGCGTCTCGTGGATCGCGATCATGGATCGCACGGGCCGCGTCGTGTATCAGGGCGTCACGGCGTTGCAACGAATGGCTCGGCGACGCGCGCATTTGGTGGGAAGGCCGCCGCGCGAAGCAGCAGCGCGACGAGGTCGTGAGCAAGGTCCGCGCGAAGCCGAAGACCGCTGCGCCGCGCATCGAGCCCGTCATCGAGAAGATCGAAGTGAGCCCGCGCGCGACGCGAGCGGCTCGAGCGCGAGCGCCAGGTCCCGATGTTCGAGCCGCCGCAGTCGAACGAGCTGCCGGCGCTGTCGCTGCTCGACAATCCGCCGCCGAAAGAGGGCGGCTACTCGCCCGAGGCGCTCGAAGCGATGTCGCGGCTCGTCGAGCTCAAGCTCAACGATTTCGGCGTCGAGGCCGAGGTCGTCGCCGTGCATCCCGGGTCCGGTCGTCACGCGCTTCGAGCTGAAGCCGGCGGCGGGCGTCAAGAGCAGCCAGATCAGCAATCTCGCGAAGGATCTTGCGCGCTCGCTCGCGACGGTCAGCGTGCGCGTCGTCGAGATCATCCCCGGCAAGCCGTTCGTCGGTCTCGAGATTCCGAACGAGGTTCGCGAGATCGTGGCGCTCGGCGAGATCGTCAAGTCGCAGGCGTACGACGAGCTCAAGTCGCCGTTGACGCTGGCGCTCGGCAAGGACATCGGCGGTCAGCCGATGGTGGCCGACCTCGCGCGCATGCCGCATCTCCTGATCGCGGGCACGACCGGCTCCGGTAAGTCGGTCGCGTTGAACGCGATGGTGTTGAGCCTGCTCTACAAGTCGACGCCCGAGCACGTGCGGCTCATCATGATCGATCCCGAAGATGCTCGAGCTCTCGGTTTACGAGGGTATTCCGCATCTGCTCGCGCCCGTCGTCACGGACATGAAGCAAGCCGCCAACGCGCTGCGCTGGTGCGTTGCCGAGATGGAGCGCCGTTACGCGCTGATGGCCGGGCTCGGCGTGCGCCATCTCTCGAGCTACAACCGCAAGGTCAACGACGCGATCGACAGCGGCAAGCCGCTCCTCGATCCGACGTTCGTGCCCGATACCTTCGACGAAACGGCGCCCGAGCTGCGGCCGATGCCGTTCATCGTCGTCATCATCGACGAGCTCGCCGACATGATGATGATGGTCGGCAAGAAGGTCGAAGAGCTCATCGCGCGGCTCGCGCAGAAGGCGCGTGCTTCGGGCATTCACATGATCGTCGCGACGCAGCGGCCGTCGGTCGACGTCATCACGGGCTTGATCAAAGCCAACATTCCGTGCCGCATCGCGTTTCAAGTCTCGGCGAAGGTCGACTCGCGGACGATCCTCGATCAGATCGGTGCCGAGCATCTGCTCGGTCACGGCGACATGCTGTATTTGCCCTCGGGCACGTCGATGCCGATTCGTGTGCACGGCGCGTTCGTTTCCGACAACGAAGTGCACGCCGTCGTCAAAGCGCTGCGCGCGAGCGGCGAGCCGAACTACATCGAGAACGTGCTCGACGGCTTAGGGCAAGAGGTGCCGGGAATCGATCCGGCGGTGCCGACGGGCGAATTGGACGGCGAGCAAGATCCCCTCTACGATCAAGCCGTACGCATCGTGACGGAAACCCGCAAGGCGTCGATCTCCGGCATTCAGCGCCGCTTGAAGATCGGCTACAACCGCGCCGCGCGGATGGTCGAGACCATGGAAGAGGCTGGCATCGTTGGCAACCTGCAAACGAACGGATTCAGGGAAGTCTTGGCGCCGCCGCCTCCGGTCGCTGACTAAGCACGCGCTCCTCGTGTCCGCCGTCGCGGCGCAGTGCGCTGCGGCGTGGGCGCAGCCGGCCGAGAGCGGCAGCGCCGCGCAGGGCATGGCGACGCTCGAAGCCTTCCTCGACGGCGTACAGTCGCTCACGGCCGACTTCAAGCAAGAGCTGTGGACGGCCGATCAGAAGTTGCTGCAAACGGAGACGGGTTCGCTGTCGCTTGAAACGGCCGAACCGGTTTCGCTGGACGTACGTCGAGCCGACCGAGCTCGTGGTCGCCGCGGACGGCACACGACTCTGGATCTACGACATCGAGCTCGCTCAAGTCACGGTAGCGCCGTTCGACGACACCATCGGCGCGAGCCCCGCGATGCTGCTGAGCGGCGACCGCAACGTGCGCGAGGAATTCGAGGTCGTCGACACGTATCACGGCCGACGGTCTGGATTGGGTCAAGCTCGCGCCGCTCGCGGGCGGCTCCGATTTCGGCTCGGTGCTCGATCGGTTTCAGCGGCACCGCGCCGCGGCGGCTCGAGCTCGTCGACGGCTTGGGCCAGGTCACGCGCATCGAGCTCGACAATCTCGACGTCAATCCAGAGCTCGCCGACGACCTGTTCGAGCTCGACGTCCCGGCCGGCGTCGACGTGATCGGCGGGGAAGGCTGAGCCGTCTTGTTGCCCCTGCGTTATCCCCAAGCTCTGGTCCTTGCTCGGTTGGCTGCTCGTGGTGTCGGTGATCGTCGGCAGCTTGATACCCGGACCTGCGCTGGAAGCCGTCGCCGTCGACGTCAACGACAAAGTCATGCACGCCAGCGCTTACTTCGTCCTCATGGTGTGGTTTGCCGGCTTCTATACCCGCACGGTGTATCCGTTGATCGCAGCCGTGCTGCTGGTGCTAGGTGTCGGCCTCGATCTCCTGCAAGGTTTGACGGAAACGAGGACGTTCGACTGGTACGACATTGCGATGAATTGCGCCGGCGTGATCGTCGGCTTGGCGCTGTCCTTGTCGTTGCTCGGGGGTTGGTGTCAGCGAGTGGAGCAACGTTTGCTAAGCTAGCGCGATGCTAGACCCGAAGACGCTGCGCCAGGATCTCGATGCCGTGGCCGCCAATCTCGCGCGGCGCGGCTTCAAGTTCGACCGCGAGCGCTATCTCGCGCTCGAAGCCGAGCGCAAAGAATTGCAGATGCGCGTCGAAGGCTTGCGTCAGACGCGCAACGAGCGGTCGAAGGCGATCGGCCGCGCCAAAGCCGCGCGGCGGCGACGTCGAGGCGCTGAAGCGCGAGGTCGGCACGCTCGGCGAAGAGCTCGGCGCGGGCGAAGCGAGACTGACGTCGCTGACAGCCGAGCTCGACGATTTTCTCGCCAGGCTACCGAACCTGCTGCACGAGTCGGTTCCCGAAGGCGCGGATTCCGCGGCGAACGTCGAGGTACGACGGTGGGGCGCTCCGCCGCAGCTCTCGTTCGAGCCGCTCGATCACGTCGCGCTCGGCGAGAAGCTCGGGCTCATCGATTTCGACGCCGCCGCGAAGCTGTCGGGCAGCCGCTTCGTCGTGCTGAAGGGCACGGTCGCGCGTCTGCATCGCGCGATCGCGCAGTTGATGCTCGACCTGCACACGCGCGAGCACGGCTACACCGAGACGTACGTGCCGTATCTCGTCAACGATGCGACGTTGTTCGGCACGGGCCAGCTGCCGAAGTTCGCCGCGGACTTGTTCGCGCTCGAAGGCGAGAACAAGCTCCGGCTCATTCCGACGGCCGAGGTATCGCTGACGAATCTCGTGCGCGACACGATCGTCGAAGCCGACGAGCTGCCGATGCGCTTGACGGCGCACACGCCGTGCTTTCGCTCGGAGGCGGGATCGTACGGTCAGGACACGCGCGGCATGATTCGCCAGCACCAGTTCGACAAGGTCGAGCTCGTGCACATCTCGAAGCCCGACGAGTCCTATCGCCGAGCTCGAGGTGCTCGTCGGCCACGCCGAAGCCGTGCTCAAGCGGCTCGGCTTGGCGTATCGCGTGATGTCGTTGTGCGGCGGCGACACGAGCCCGGGCTCGGCGAAGACCTACGACCTCGAAGTCTGGTTGCCGGGGCAGGGCAAGTACCGCGAGATCTCGTCGTGCAGCAACTGCGAGGCGTTTCAAGCGCGGCGAATGCAAGCGCGCTGGCGCAATCCCGAGACGGGCAAGCCTGAGCTCGTGCACACGCTGAACGGCTCGGGCCTTGCGGTCGGGCGAACGCTCGTCGCCGTCCTCGAGAACTACCAGCAGGCCGACGGCTCCGTCGTCGTCCCCGACGCGCTGCGTTCGTACATGGGCACCGACCGCATCGGCGGGTGACTTTCGCGCGTATCGCTGACGTGGACCCTCCCCGGCGTCAAGGGTTCTTGCTCGGCCGTCCGGATCGCAGGCTTTGCCGGTCCCGGCGGCCGGCATAAGATGGGCGCGTTCAACGGGGGGACTTATGAACAGAAGAGAAGCACTGGCGATGCTCGGCGTTGCGGCGGGTTCGATCGTCGCGCCGGCGTTCGGTCAGCAAGCCCAACCGTCGGCCGCTCCGCAGCCGCGAATCGTGCGCAAGGGCCGCATCAAGCAGGGTCTGTGGCGCGTCAATTTCGGGCCTGATACCAAGCTGACGTTCGACGATCAGTGCCGCGAGGCGGCACGGCTCGGCTGCTACGGCTTCGATCTCATCGATCCCGCCGACTGGCCGACGTTGCGCAAGCATGGGCTCGAGCCGTTGCTCGCCGGGGCGGGTCCCGTGACGTTCGAGAACGGCATCATCCACCCGGAGGTGCACGCTCAACTCGAGAAGGATGTCCGCGTCTGGATCGATTCGGTTGCGGAGCAGGGCGCCAAGACAATCATCACGATCGGCGGCCAACGCCGCGGCATGCCGTACGAGCAGGCCGCCGACAACGCCGTCGCGTTCTTGAATCGCATCAAGAGCCAGCTCGAGGATCGCGGCGTGACGATCGCCATCGAGAACATGAACAACCGGCGCCTCGATCCGCGTTTCGGCCGCGAGGATCAGACCTTCGGCCGTTGGGGGTGGGGTGTCGGCGTCTGCGAGCGCGTCAACTCGCCAGAACGTCAAGCTCGTCTGCGATCTCTATCACTTGCAGATCATGGACGGCGACATCGCGCAGAACATTCGCGACACGATCCAATGGATCGCGCACTTCCACACGGCCGGTGTGCCGTCGCGCAACGAGATCGACTTCAGCCAGGAGATGAACTACCGCTACATCGCGGAAGTCATCGCGGACTACGCCGTTCACGGGCTACGTCAGCCACGAGTGGCGGCCGACGCCGGGCCGCGATCCGCTGCGCAGCATCGCCGAAGCGCTCGAGATCATGGACGTCTGAGATCGCGCATCGTTCAACAACATTCATTTCTTCAGCAGGGATACACGCATGAGTAGCTTGAGCCTCCGTCGCAGCGGGCGTTTCGCCGCTGGAATCGCGGCGCTGATCGCGTCGGTCTTGTGTTGCGCGGCGAATGCACAGGAGGCGCGCCGGCCGGCCGACGGATTCATCGGCGGCGTCGTCACGAGCTCGCGCGGGCCCGAGGCCGGCGTGTGGGTCATCGCCGAGACGGCCGAGCTCAAGACGCCGTTCATCAAGATCGTCGTGACCGACGATGCGGGTCGCTACGTGTTGCCGCAGTTGCCCGACGCCACGTACAACGTTTGGGTCCGCGGCTATGGCCTCGCCGATTCGGACAAGATCGAAGGGCGTCCCGGTGACACGGCGCTCAACCTCACTGCCAAGGTCGCGAGCTCGCCGGCCGAGGCCGCGAAGGTGTATCCCGGCAACTATTGGTTCTCGTTGTTGCAGCCGCCGGCGAAGAGCGAGTTTCCCGGCACGGGCGAGAGCGGCAACGGTATTCCGCCCGCGATGGCGACGCAGGCTCATTGGATCTTCAACATCAAGAGCGGCTGCAACTTCTGCCACCAGCTCGGCAATCAGATCACGCGCTCGCTCGGGCACATGGATCACTTGGGATTCAAGACGCCCGAGGAAGCATGGATCTATCGCACGCAGCTCGGCGTGCGCGGCAGCTCGATGGCCGGCACGATGGCGCAGTGGGGCCTGCAGGCCGGCGCCCGCGTGATGGCCGATTGGACGACGCGTATTGCGAACGGTGAGCTGCCGCCCGTGCCGTCGCGACCGCGGCCAGGCGCCGAGCGCAACGTCGTCGTGACGCTGTGGGATTGGGGCGTCGACTCGTCGTTCATGCATGACGAGATCACGACCGACAAGAACGATCCGACCGTCAACGGTTACGGGCCGGTGTACGCAGTCTCCGCCGGCCACGGCAAGCTCACGGTGCTCGATCCGATCGAGAACGACGCGTACGAGATCACGATTCCGACGCGCGAGGACGCACGCCAAGTGCAGTCGCGGTTCCCGCCGCCTGCCATGCCGTCGAACTTCTGGGGCATGAAGCATCTTTGGGGACCCGAGAATCCAGCCGATCCGCACAATCCCATGATGGATCGCAAAGGCCGCGTGTGGATGACGTCGAAAATCCGCAACGAGGAGCCGGCCTGGTGCAAGGAAGGCTCGAGCCACAAATTCGCGCAGTACTATCCGCTCAATTTCAGCAACCGCCAGGCGTCGTACTACGATCCCGCGACCGGTGAGTTCCGGCTCATCGACACGTGTTTCGCGACGCATCACCTGCAGTTCGACAACGACGCCGACCAGACGCTGTACTTCAACGAGCTGTTGGGGCCCATCGTCGGCTGGCTCAACACGCGCGAGTACGACCGCACGGGCGACGAGCAGGCGACGCAAGGCTGGTGTCCGCAAGTCGTCGACAGCAACGGCGACGGCAAGATCACGAAGCCATGGAACGTGCCCGGTCAGCCCGCCGACCCGCGTCGCGACACCGAGGTTCGGCACAACCTCTACTCGGTGATCCCGAGCCCGATCGACAACTCGGTCTGGGGCGCATCGGAGAACACGCCGGGCTACATCCTGCGCGTCGATCGCGGCGACAATCCGCCCGAGACCTGCATGACCGAGGTCTACAAGGTGCCCGAGCCCGGCATCGATCCGCGCGGCATCGACATCGACAGCAACGGCGTCGTGTGGACGGCGCTCGCCGCGAGCAGCCACCTGGCGAGCCTCGATCGCAGCAAGTGTCGCGTGTTCAACGGCCCGAGCGTCGTCGCAGGCGAGCAGTGCGCGGCCGGTTGGAAGCTCTATCTATCCGACGGGCCGAAGTTCAAGGGCACGGACATTCCGGCCGACTTCCACTACTACAACTGGGTCGATCAGCACGACATCGCAGGCTTCGGCGCGAACACGCCGATCGCGACGGGCAGCAACTCCGACGCGCTGCTCGTGCTCGATCCGGAGTCCGGCGATTGGACGACGCTGCGCGTGCCGTATCCGCTCGGTTTCTACCATCGCGGTCTCGACGGTCGCATCGACGACCCGACGGCCGGTTGGAAAGGGCGTGGGCTGTGGGCCAACTACGGCACGCACTTGATCTGGCACACCGAGGGCGGCAAGGGCACGGTCGGGAAAGCCGTGCAGTTCCAGATTCGGCCCGATCCGCTGGCGCACTGAGGTCGGCGGCGGCGCGGCGGCGCGCGCGGACGTGCCGTCGCGGCGTTGTGGGTCGTGCGCCGGCAGCGCGGCTCGTCGGCGGCGACTTGCGCTGCGTGCGCCGGACCAGCGAGCGCTCGAGCGCGGACTACGAATATGCTCGAGGCAGACGACGTTCTCGGCTATCGCTTGCGGCCATTCGATCGACGCAGTGTTCGACCGCACGCGCGCTAACGGCGGAGACCGCATCCGCTGGCGGACCAACGCGCGCGGTTTTCGCGGCGACGACTCGCTGCGACGAGTCGCGGATACGTACCTCGCATCGTCGTGTACGGCGATTCCAATGTGCAGGCGGTTTTCCACGGACGCGAACACCTTCCCCGAGCAGCTCGAGTCGCTGGTTTCCCTCGAGCTCGGACGCTGCCGGTCGAGGTCGTGAACGCGGGCGTCATCGGCTACGGCCCGGACCATTATCTGCTGCAGCATCAGACGGCCAGAGACTGCCGGTGCTGCAGCCGGATCTCGTGGTAATGACGATCTTTGCCGACAACGATCTTGGCGATCTGCTACGACATCGCCTGCTCGAGGTGCGGGACGGGCGGGCGATGCGGCGGAGCGACCACTTCGTCTATCCGGGGCGCTCGCTGCGGGAGCGAGCTCAGCGCTTTGCTCAGTGAACTTCTAATCACTAGAGCGGCGATGCAAGCGCTATCCCTGCGATCGTCCGTTCCTCGACGCAGAAGCGGACAAGCGTGACCAACCCGACACCGGCAGCACGCGCATTCGTCAGCTCGACGATCTCGCAGCTCTAACGCTTTGCGAGACAGGAAGCCAGGATCTGAGTTCCTGCGGGGCGATCACTACGATATCGACGTTGCGGTCGCCCCGAGAGCGACGCGGCTCGGGCGAAACGCTCGCTGCTCGACGCGATACTGACTGAGGCCAAAGCCACCGCCGACCGCGCGGGTGTCCCGCTGCTGGTCGTCATCGAACCCTCTCGCGTCGACCTCACGACTCTCGATCCCGTCAACTATGAAACCCTAGCGCAAGCCTACGCTTCGTACGATCGAAGGAGGCTGACTCGGTGGATCGAGGAGCTGTGCCGCAGCGCGTCGATCGACGTGATCAATCTCTACGACACGTTTTCTCACAACGCTCCAGAGACCCTCGTACTTCGGTCGACCGCGACAGCCATTGGAACGACGCAGGGCAGCGCTTGGCGGCAGAGACCGTCGCACCCCGTGTCGTGGCGCGCCTGACCGAAGTGCTCCCAACGGCCCGCTAAGGGCCCTGGGAACCCCGCCGGGCGCGCGGTCCCACGCACGTCGGCGCTCAGGCGCGCGGCGTCTGCGGGTCGAACATCGTGCGGAACTGATCCGCGAACTCTTGCAGCCGCTGTTTCGGCGTCTTCTTGACGCGGATGTCGATGCCGCCGAACAGCACGATGCCCTCGACGACGAGCAACGGGGCGTTCGGGTTCGGCATCGCCGACGCGCGATTGTCGACGCCGCCGAAAATGGCGACCGCCTTCGAGAGCGTGCGCATGCCGTCGCGCACACGAATGTTCACGCCGCCGAATAGGCAGAACACCGTGATCGTCGTCGTCTCGGCCGTGAAGCTCGCATCGGAAAAATCGAGCTCGGTGCCGCCGAAGATGTTGATGGTGCGGATCACGCGCGGCACGTGCCACGCGCCTTTGCGGGTGTTGCCCGCGAAGACGTTGACGATGTGCTCGACGTCGTCGCTGTCGGCAGCCGCGGCGGGCTCGACGCGGATGCCGAGCTCGGCCTTCTTCTGCGACGCGTATTGACGATCCGTTTTGAGATCGAGATCCCTCGTGAGCTCGAGCAGCCGCTCGTGCGTTTTGGTATCGAGGGCTTCGTCGAGCCGCCGCTCGAAAGCCTCGCGCGAGAGCTTGCCGTGGCCGTAGTTCATGATGAGTTGATCGACCGTTTCTTCGCGCAACGCGTCGATCGGGCGGTCGTGTGGTGTCACTGGCATCGTTCCCCCTCGCAACAGGCGCCGCACCGCGGCAGCGGCTGAGAATAGACCCAGCGGCCGGGGCGTGCCAGAGCCGTTGTCCCCTCGGTCCGCGCCGGGCCTCGCTCGCAGCGCCTGCGAAACCGGGGCTTGACACTGTGCTACGGTCGTAGCACAGTTCGCACTGTGCTATGACTGTAGCACAGTTGAGGGACCATGATCATCAAGCCGAATCCGTCGTTGGGCGTGCCCATCTACCTCCAGCTCGTGGAGCAGGTGAAGCACGCCATCGAGACGGGGGCTTTGCGCGCCGGGGACCAACTGCCGGGCATCCGGCCGCTCGCCGAGGAGCTCGTGATCAATGCCAACACGGTCGCGAAGGCCTATCGAGAGCTCGAGCACGAAGGCGTCATCGAGCTCAAGCATGGGGCAGGGGCCTTCGTCGCCGACACGGCGCGCGCGCGTCAAGGCGGGGCCGAGAAGTTCCGCGGCGGGGAGGCGCTCGTCGCCGCCACCGTCGAGCAGTTGCGGGCACGCGGTCTGAGCGACGAGGAAATTCGCCGCCTGTTCGAGGCGAAGCTGGCGGGATTCACGAAAGCGGGAGGTCAAGGTGGCTGACGGAATGATCATCGAGACGGCCGACGTGCGTAAGACGTATGGCAACGTCGAAGCGCTCGCGGGTCTTGCGCTGCGAGTACCGCGTGGTGCGATCTGCGGTCTCCTGGGCCGCAACGGTGCCGGCAAGACGACGACGATCAAGGTGCTGCTCGGCATGGTTCGGCCGACCTCGGGTGATGCGCGCGTCTTCGGGCTCAAAGCCGACGACAGCCAAGCGAGCGTCGAGATCCGCAGCCGCACCGCGTTCGTCAGCGAGGACAAGGATCTCTACGCGGGCATGACGGTGGCCGCGCTCGTGCGCTTCACAGCGGCCTTCTACCCGAAGTGGCGGGCCGATCTCGCGAGCACGTATCTCGAGCAGTTCGAGCTGCGGTCCGATGCGACCATCAACAGTCTCTCGCGCGGCATGCGTACCAAGCTCGCGTTGCTGCTGGCGCTGTCGACGGGTGCCGAGCTATTGATTCTGGACGAGCCGATGTCGGGGCTCGATCCGGCGGCGACGGAGGAAATTCTCCAGATCCTCGTCAAGCAAGCGGCTCGCGACGGAACGACGGTGCTGTTCTCGTCGCACCAACTCGCGCACGTCGAGCAAGTAGCGGATCACATCGCCATCGTCGATCGCGGCCGCGTGGTCATCGACGGTGCGCTCGACGACATCCGCGCGAGCTATTGCCGAATTCAACTCGTGTTCGACGGCCCGGCGCCCGACGCGACGTTCAAGTCTCACGGAGTCATCAACGTGCGGCGGCAAGGGCGAGTGTTGTCCGTGCTGTCGCACGGCGGTCACGAGGGCGTCGTCGCCGAAGCACGCTCGCTGGCGCCCGCCTCCGTCGATGTTCACCCCGTGGCGCTGAAAGAAATCTTCCTCGAAGCAGTAGGCGTGGAGAACTGAAATGCTCTGGTACAAAGCTTGGCTCGATACGCGCTGGCGTTTTCTGCTCGGTCTCGGGCTGCTGCTCGTGTTCGCCTGCGGCACCGTGATGAGCTTCCCGACCGTGCAAGAGTTCGTTAGCTCGGTGAGCCCGAGCGCGATCAGCGGCAACGAGGATCTGCGTCAGGAATTCGAAGAGTCCGATTGAGCTGATGCGGACGTTTCGCGGCTACGTCTGGTTGCAGTGGTTCCAGCAGAATTTCTCGGGCCTGCTCACGATCTTCGCGGCATTGCTCGGCAGCGGCAGTCCGCTCGTGAAATCCGGCAGCGGCGCGCTGTTCTCGCTGGCGCTACCCGTGTCGCGCGGCCGCTGGATCGCGGCGCGCGCGGGGGCGGGGCTCGCGGAGCTCTTGGCGCTCGCGCTCGTCCCCAGCGTCGTGTTCGCGGCGCTCGCGCCGTTAGTCGGTGAGCAGTTGTCAGTCGGCGAACCGCTCGTTTACGGCGCGTGCTCGTTCGTCGGGGCCAGCGTGTTGTTCGCCGTCGCGGTATTCATATCGTCGCTCGTCAACGACGTTTGGCGGCCGTTGTTGCTGACGTGCGTTGTTGCAGTGGCCATCGGCGCGGTGGGTCTGGCGTTGCCAGAAGGCCACGGACTGTTCACGGCGATGGCCGGCGGCCGTTACTTCGAGGATGGCTCATTGCCTTGGATCGAGCTGCTCGTCAGCGCCGCCGTCGCCTCGGGATTGCTGTACGCCGCCGCCGCCAACGTGGCGCGGCGGGATTTCTGATCAACCACCGATAACAAAAGGAGCTCGCTATGTGCCTTTCGATTCGTGCGATCGCTGTCGCCACTGCTTTGCTACCCGCCGCTTGGGCGGGCGCCGGCCCGGCCACGACTGCCGCCGGTCACTGGGACGGAGCCATTCATGCGCCCGTCGAGGACGTCGTCGTCTCGGTCGATCTCGCGGCCGACGAGTCGGGCAAGCTCGGCGGCACGTTCAGCCATCCTGCGCAAAAGCTCAGCGGTTTTCCGCTGTGGAGCGCGACCGTCGACGGTGAAGCCGTGAAGCTCGAGCTCAAGACGGGAGGGCCCGGAGTGCAAACGTTCGACGGCCGCTTGTCGGCCGACGGCCAGACGATCACGGGCCAGTTTCTCATCGACGTTCACGCCGTGCCGTTCACGCTGAAACGCAACGGCGAGGCGCAGATCGCTCCACCGCCGCGCAGCGCCGCGATCGACGCCAAGCTCGCGGGGTCGTGGGTCGGATCGCTCGTGGCCGGCGGCCAGTCATTGCCGCTCGCGCTGACGCTGACGAATCATGCCGACCGAACGTCGACGGGTACTTGGGCCACGGGTGGCGGCTCGCCGACCCCTGTCGCCATCGCCGCCGAAGACGCCACGCTGACGCTGACGTCGCCGATTGCACCCGCGGTTTTCACGGGCACGCTGAATGCGCAAGGAACGGAGATCTCGGGCACGTTGACCGAGGGCGCGACGCAACGGGCCGTGGTCTTTACGCGCGTCGCGAGCCGTGAAGCGCCTCGGTAAGTGGCCCACGGCCACGCTCCTCTACGGAACCGCAGCGGGGCTCTTGCTCCAGGAGCATCCGTATGTCGCGGCCGCCGTCATGACGCTCGTATGGTTCGCGGCCGTTTGGCGCCTGCGCGCGTCGTGAGCCTCGACTGCAAAGTTTGCTCAGCCGAACCGGCAGGTAGGCGCGGCGGCTGACGGTTGGCGTATAGTTTCCGAAGCCAACCGGGCAATCAGGAATTTTGGGGGAACGTACGATGGCTTCACGTCACGGCGAGCGTCCGTCGCTCGATCGCAGGTCTTTTCTCGGCGCAGGCGTCGCAGCAGGCGCAAGCCTGGCGTTCGGCGGCCTCACACTGCGCGCCGCCGCGCAGGATCGGCGGCTCACGACCGTCGGCGGTACGGCGAAGACGCAGTACGGCAGCGTCCGCGGCCTCCTCAAGGACGGCGTGCAGCAGTTCTGGTGCGTGCCGTACGGCGCGCCGACGGGCGGTGCGAACCGTTTCATGCCGCCGCAGAAACCGGCCGCATGGTCCGGCGTCAAGGACCACTTCGAGGTCACCTGGGCAGCGCCGATGGATCCGAACGGCGAAGAGCCGTCGCCGGTGGTCACCGCGCTGAATCGCAAGACGCCGCAGAGCGAAGACTGCCTCACCGTCAACGTTTTCACGCCGGGCCTCGACAACCGAGCCCGTCCGGTCATGGTGTGGATGCACGGCGGCGGCTTCTCGGCCGGCTCCGGTAACTACTTGCTCTACGACGGCACGAATCTCGCGAAGAAGGAGGATGTCGTCGTCGTCTCCGTCAATCACCGCCTCAACCTCTTCGGCTTCCTGCATCTTGCCGGCTTGGGCGGCGAGAAATGGGCGGGCGCCACCAACGTCGGCGCGCAGGACTTGGTCGCGGCGCTCGAGTGGGTGCGCGACAACATCGAGAGCTTCGGCGGCGATCCGGATCGCGTGACGATCTTCGGCCAGTCCGGCGGCGGCGGTAAGACCACGACGGTGATGGCCATGCCGTCGGCACGCGGACTATTCCATCGCTCGATCGCCCAGAGCGGCTCCGCGATTCGCGGCCAATCCGCGGACGATGCGACCGAGGGCGCCGAGCGCTTCTTGGCCAAGCTCGGTATCGCGAAGAACCAGCTCGATCGCATCCAGCAGATCGATTGGCGCGAGATCCGCACGGCTTTCTACAGTGAGCCGCGGATCGCACGCTTGGGCAACGGCCCCGTGATCGACGGCACGGTCATCCCGCGCCATCAATGGGATCCGACGGCGCCGTCGTACTCGGCGAACGTGGCGTTCATGGCGGGCTCCGTCGAGAACGAGGACGGTTGGGTCGGTCCGCCGCCGTACGAGCTCCCCGACGACGAGATGCTGAATCTGTTCACGACGCGGCTCGCCGGCAACGATGCGGCGGAAGGGCAGAAGCTGCTCGCGCTCTACAAGCGTCGCCACCCCGAGACGCGCAACCGCATGTTGTGGCTCATGGCCGACTCCGACGACACGCGGCGTTGGAACGCGCAGCTCATGTGCCGGTTGAAGCACGAACAGGGCACGGCGCCGAGCTATCTCTATTTCTTCAATTGGCAGTCGCCGGTGCACAACAACCGGATGGGCTCGTATCACACGCTCGACATCCCGTTCGTGTTCTACAACATGGACAGCGGCGCTTCGATGACGGGCTCCGCGCAGGCGCGCTACGAGCTCGGCCACGTCATGAGCGCGGCGTGGGCGGCGTTCGCTCGCACCGGCAACCCCAACCACGCCGACATGCCGAATTGGCCGGTGTTCGAGCCGAACAACCTGCCGACGATGGTATTCGGCGAGACCGTGGCCTTGGCTAACGATCCGAACAAGGAAGAACGGCTGGCGCTTGCGGCGCTGCGCGCCAAGCGCCCGTCGTGACATGCGCGCCCAACGCGTGTTGGTGAGCTTCGCCGCGGCGGCCGCTGTCGCCGCGGCCGCGCATGTCGGCGATGCCCAGAATCGCCAGAGCGGCGGCACCGTCGAAGAGCAATTCGTCTTGCCGGTGCCGACCGTCGAGAAACCGCCGCGCGACTTCAAGACGGCCGAGGAGCACTACGACTTCTTGCTCGAGCGCGCGAACGGTGGCACGAAGCACACGATGCAAACGATCCCCGTGTGGGACGGGCTTTGGGGCAGCGGCAACAACACCATGCCGGCGATCTTTCTCGAGAACGGCACGCTCGCGAATGCGTGGCGCCCCGGCGCCACCAAGATCAAGGAGGGCGTGTTGACGCCGCCGTACGAGCAGCACTTCCGCGAGCGCCGCGCCGAGATCGACCAGTACGGCGAGCAGCGCTACGACCGGCTCACGAACTGCGAGTACCCCGGCGTGCCTCGCTGGCTCTGGGAGCCGTACATCAAGGAGTTCGTCAACATGCCGCATCAGTCGTGGCTGATGAACGACATGATGAACGAGACGCGCCGCGTCTATATCGGCAAAGAGCACGTCAACACCGAGAGCAAGCACTCGCCACTCGGCGACAGCATCGGCTTCTGGGACGGCGACAAGCTCACGATCTGGACGAAGTGGGTGAATCCTGCCGACTTCGTCCGCGGCATGCCGCTCACGAGCAATCGGTTCGAGATGATCGAGACGTGGCAAGAACGCCGCGGCCCGGATGGCAAACGCGAGCTGGTCACGCAGGTCACGTTCTACGATCCGCTTGTGCTCCAGGCGCCGCAGTCGGCGGTCTACGTGCACGAAGCGCGGCCCGATCTCGAGGAGGCCGGCGTGCGCATCCGCATGTGGGAATGCGAGTCGAGCAGCAATTCGTACAAGGACGCCGCAGGCAATACGCAGTTCTATCTGCCTGGCGACCCGCAGTACAAGGATCCGCGCGGGTTCACGGATTTTCCGGAGCTGCCGGGCCAATCGTTGAATCCGATTTTTGATGAGGCTGAGGCGCAGTAGATGAAGACGACAATCTTCGCCGCAGGTGCGGCAGCGGTGACGGCTTTCATGGTCGGCGCCGCGCACGCGCATCACTCGTTCGCGATGTTCGATTCGGCGCAGCACAGGCTCATCGAAGGCGAAGTAACCGAGTGGAACTACAACAACCCGCATAGCTGGTTGATCGTTCAGGCGCCGGGCCCGGATGGTGCGATGACGACGTGGAGCTTCGAGGGCGCCGCGATCGTCCACGCAGCGCGGCAAGGCGTGAACGGCAAGAGTTACGCGAAGGGCGAGAAGGTTCGCATCGTCATGCATCCGCTGCGCGACGGCCGCAACGCCGGCGCGCTCTGCTTCGTCATCAAAGAGGACGGCTCGTTCACGCGTCCGAACGACGGCATCTGCAACTCGGACGCCATGTATGCGCGCTGGCAGGACAAAGGCTGGCTCACGTCAGGGCAGCATCTCGACACGCACCCGACGGCGGACTAGCCGCGTCTTGCGACGCGCTAACCGACGATAGGAAGGCAAGGAAATCAGCGCGACCTCAACAAGTCACTCGGACAACTCCGCGTTCGGCGACGACGTTGCTGACGTTCCGCTCTTGCGCTTTTGGCGGCCGCGGTTCTGGCCGGCCTGGGTTTTCGTGGCATGGTTGCGTCTCACGGCGCTCTTGCCGTGGCGTTTCGCGATCAAGCTCCACAAGGCTCTCGGTCGAGTTGCGGGCAGGCTGCGGCCCCGCCGGCGGATGATCGTGCGGCGCAATATCGAAATCTGTTTGCCGCACCTCGCTCCCCGGGAAGTCGAAGCTCTGTGCACGGAACACTTCGCGAACATCGGCGCGTTCTTGGCGGAGTTGGCAATTTCGTGGTTC
The DNA here is from genome assembly GCA_963755155.1 of uncultured Actinomycetes bacterium. Taxonomy (GTDB): domain Bacteria; phylum Actinomycetota; class Thermoleophilia; order Gaiellales; family Gaiellaceae; genus PALSA-612. Next base: position 88,930 of record CAVWIV010000007.1, read on the forward strand.
TGCGACTCGCGCCAACTTGCGAGCCTCATGCGCATCGAAGGCCGTGAGCACCTCGATGCTGCTGTTGCCCGGGGCAAGGGCGTGCTGCTTTACTCGGGGCACTTCACGACGCTGGAGATCTGCGTTCCGGTGGTGAAGGGGTTGGTGCCCCTCTATGCCTTCATGTTTCGACGGCGCAACAATCCACTCTTGAACGAGCTGCAGCGCCGCTACCGACGTAAGGCCGCGCACGTCTCCGTCGGTAACACCGACGTTCGCTCGTTGATGCGAATACTCCGCAAGAACGCAACGGCGTGGTACGCGTCGGATCAGGTGCGCATCGGCACCGGTGGTGTGTTGCTGCCGTTCTTCGGCGAGCCGGCAATGACGAGTACGGCGGCGAGCCGTCTAGCGCGCGTAACCGGCGTGGCCGTAATCCCGCTGTTTTTCTGCCGGTTGGCCGATGATTCGGGTTACTTGCTGCGCTTCCAGGCGCCGTTGGACGACTTTCCGACTGACGATGCGGCGCACGATACGGCTCGCTTGACGGCCGTTCTCGAAGACTTCGTGCGCGAGTGCCCCGCGCAGTATTTCTGGATCCACCGCAAGTTCAAAGGCCGTCCTCGAGATCTGCCGGGGGCCTACGGCGCATCCGAGAGTTGAGAAAATGCGAAACACACTGAGTCTGTGGCTGGGGTTGTTGCTCCCCGGCGCCGCGCTAGCCAATGACTTCCCGACGCAAGCACGAGTGGAATTCGTGTTGGGGTGCATGAGCGAGCAGGGCGGGCAGAGCTACGACACCCTCTACAAGTGCGTGTGCTTGATCGACGCGATCGCGGCAGAGATGAGCCACAGCGAATTCGCCGAAGCGCAGGTATTCAGCCAACTTCGTTCGACGGCGGGCGAGCGCGGCGGCGTGTTTCGTGACCCTGACCAGGCAGGTTCGCTGGTCGCAAAGCTCGAGGCGGCCATCGAGCGCGGCAAAGCTCAGTGCTTCATCCGTAACTGACAGAGTCGCGCACAAGTACCTAATTGGCCTAAGTAAAGCCGCGCTCGGTTCGTCGCGAAAAGCCGCTCTTTCGCAGCCCCGTTCCGCTCGGTGGCTTGCCACCCTCGCGGAGCACATAATGTCAAATGCCCGGGGGGGCAGTTCCCATCCTCGTATCCGACCTAAGCCAACTAATAAGGAGAGCGGGATGAACGCGAAGGGCTTTGCCATGGCGCTCGCTTTGCTAGTGCCTTGTTTCGCCGGCGCCAATGAAGACGTCGAAAAACTGATCGCCGATTCGAGCAACTGGGCGATTTGGGGCGGCAACTATGCCGGGACGAGATACAGCGAGCTGAAAGAGATCGACAAGACCAACGTCGGTCGCTTGCAGGTCGCGTGGACATTCTCCACCGGTGTGTTGCGCGGTCATGAAGGCGGTCCGCTCGTCGTCGGCGACACGCTCTACATCCACACGCCGTTTCCGAACAAGGTCTTCTCGATCAACCTGCCCGATCAGACGATCAATTGGACTTACGCGCCGACTCAGGACACCGACACGATTCCGGTGATGTGCTGCGACACCGTGAACCGCGGGCTCGCTTACGGCGACGGCAAGATCTTCCTCCAGCAGGCCGACACGAAGCTCGTCGCGCTCAATGCCGAGACCGGTGCGGTGGTGTGGACGGCGATCAACGGCGACCCTGCGAAGGGCGAGACCAATACCAACGCTCCGCTCGTCGTCAAAGATAAGGTGATCACGGGGATCAGCGGCGGCGAGTACGGCGTACGCGGCTTCGTCGTCGCATACGACATCGCTACCGGCCGGCAAGTTTGGAAAGCCTACAGTGTCGGGCCGGACCAGGACATGTTGGTCGATCCGCGGCGCACGACGCATCTCGGCCAGCCGATCGGCGCGAACTCGAGCCTGAGCACCTGGGAAGGTGAGCAGTGGAAGCTCGGCGGCGGCACGACGTGGGGTTGGTTCACGTACGACCCCGCGCTCAATCTCGTGTACTACGGCAGTGGCAATCCGGGCACGTGGAATCCCACGGTGCGGCCCGGCGACAACCGCTGGAGCATGGCCTTGTTCGCGCGCGACGCGGACACGGGTATGGCGAAGTGGGTGTATCAGATGACCCCCCACGACGAGTGGGACTACGACGGCGTCAACGAAAACGTGCTGGTCGATCTCGAGGTCGACGGGCGGATGCGCAAGGGCCTCGTGCACTTCGATCGCAACGGCTTCGGCTACACGCTGGACCGCGAGAACGGCGAGTTGCTCGTTGCGGAAAAATTCGATCCCGCAGTGAACTGGGCGACGCATGTCGACATGCGTACGGGCCGCCCGCAGGTCGTCGACCGCTACAGCACGGGCAAGAACGGCGAAGACTTCAATACCGAGGACATCTGCCCGGCGGCACTCGGCTCGAAGGACCAACAGCCGGCGGCCTACTCGCCGCGCACGAATCTGTTCTATGTTCCGACCAACCATGTCTGCATGGACTATGAGCCGTACGAGGTCGAGTACGTCGCGGGACAGCCGTACGTCGGCGCCGTGCTCACGATGTTCCCCGCCGGCCAAGCCACGCGCGACGGCACGACCAATCTCGGCAACTTCATCGCGTGGGACGCGGCCGAAGGCAAGATCGTGTGGTCCCTCCCAGAGCCGTTCTCGGTATGGAGCGGTGCGTTGGCGACCGCCGGCGACGTGGTCTTCTACGGCACGCTCGAAGGGTATTTGAAAGCCGTCGATGCCAAAACGGGCCAGGAGCTCTACCGGTTCAAGACGCCGTCCGGAATCATCGGCAACATCAATACGTGGACGCATGAGGGCAAGCAGTACATCGGCGTGCTGTCCGGCATCGGCGGTTGGGCCGGGATCGGGATGGCGGCCGGGCTCGAAGGAGCGACGGACGGCCTCGGGGCCGTCGGCGCGTATCGCTCGTTGGCGCGGCATACGCAACTCGGCGGTGTGCTGACGGTGTTCGCGATTCCGTAGATCCACTCGCGTTGACGAGCCGGTGCAAAACTTTCGCGTTGCTCGTCGCAGCGGCGGCGCTGGTCGTCGTGGGCGCCGGCCGGGCGCAGGAGCCGGAAGCGGCCAAGCCCTATACGGTCGAATGCGCGACCCGATCCCGAGGAAGGCGGCGCGACGGTCTGTCGCGTCGATCGGGGGACGTACGTGGGCTGGCGAACGTTCCACGGAATCTGTCACACCTGTCACGCCCAGGATGCGGTGGGCAGCACGTTCGCTCCGGACTTGTTGGCACGCGTGCGCGAGATCGACAAGACCGCGTTCATGAAGGCCATGAACGAGGGTTTCACAGGGCAGATGGGCGTGATGCCGCCTTGGAAGCAGGATCCGAACGTCAACAAGTACTTCGAGGAGCTTTGGTCGTACGTGCGAGCGCGGGCCGACGGCGTGTTGTTGCCCGGTAGACCCAAGCGGTTGCCCGCGGAGCCGTGAGTACGCGTCGCGCCATCGTAGCGGTCGCAGCGGCGTTGCTGGGGGCGGCGCCGGTCGGCGCGCAAGAGCGCAAGCACCGTGGGCCACGCTCAAGGTCTGCGCCGATCCGAACAACCTGCCGTTCTCGAATCGCGATCAACAAGGGTTCGAGAACAAACTCGCGCAGATTTGGGCGCGCGAGCTCGGCGTCGAAGTGGAATACACCTGGTTCCCGCACCGGCGTGGGTTCGAGCGCAACACATTGCAGGCGGAAGATCCCGAGCGCGGCGGCTACAAGTGCGACGTGATCGTCGGCGTGCCCGACGGCTACGACTTGGCGATGACCACACGGCCGTACTATCGATCGACGTATGCGCTCGTCTACGTCACCGGTGGTGAGCTCGACATTCGCGCGGCGGAGGATCTGATCGAGCTGCCGCGCGCCGCTCGCGACGCGCTGCGTATCGGAGTGTTCACGCCGAGCCCCGCGGCCGAGTGGCTCGCTCGCCACGACATGCACGAGCAGATGGTGGCCTATTCCGCGCTCACGGGTGATCCGGACGTCTACCCGGGGAAAATCATCGAGAACGAGTTGCTGGCCGGCGAGCTCGATGCTGCGATTCTCTGGGGCCCGATTGCCGGGTACTTTGCGGCGCGGGCGCAGCCCGTGGACGTCGCCGTGGTTCCGCTACGATCCGAGCCGGGTATTCAGTTCGAGTTCGCGATGGCAGCCGGAGTGCGCTTCGGCGACCGCGAGTCGCGCGCGCAACTGGAAGATCTGCTGGCGCGCACCGCCGGCGAGACGGCGGCGCTCTTCGCCGAATACCACATTCCGCTCATCGACGAGCCGGCGGAGCTCGTCTACGTCACCAACGAGGATGCGGGCACGATCAGCATCATCTCGACCGCCACACGGAAAGTAATCGGCGAAGTGGAGGTCGGCACACGACCACGCGGCGTCGAGGTCAGCGACGACGGCGAGCTCATCTATGTCGCGCTGTCCGGCTCGCCGAAGTGCCCGCCGACGGTTTCGGACGAGGAATGCGCGAAACTTGGCGCCGACAAGACCAAGGACGGCATCGCCGTCATCGACGCGCGCCGGCAGGCGGTCTTGCGCGTGCTTCCGGGCGGCTCGGATCCGGAAGAGTTCGATGTCGACGCCGCGAGCGGGCGACTCTTCGTCGCGAACGAGGACAGGGGGGAGCTCTCGATCGTCGATCTCGAAACCGGCCGCGTGCTGCAGACGGTCGACGTCGGAGGCGAGCCCGAGGGCGTGCGGTTGCGCCCGGATCGAGCCACCGTATACGTCACGAGCGAGAGCGACCACGCCGTGACTGTCGTCGATGCGGGCAGCGGCGCGCTGCTCGACACCATTCCGGTCGGCTGGCGCCCTCGCGATTCGATTTTCTCAGCCGACGGCTCGCGGGCCTACGTGTCGTCGGAGCACGGCGGCAGCGTGGTCGTCGTCGACGTCTCGACGAGCGACGTGCTCGAAACGATTCCGCTGCCCGCAGGCTCGCTGCCAATGGGTCTCGCCCTCTCGCCGGACGGAGAGCGCCTGTACGTCGCGAACGGTCGGGCGCGGACGGTCTCGGTCATCGATCTCGCGACGTCGAGCGTCGTCGCGGACGTGCGGGTCGGGGCTCGGCCCTGGGGCATCGGGCTCACGTCCGACGGCAGGTTCCTGTACACGGCCAATGGATCCTCGAACGACGTTTCGGTCATCGACACAGCGTCTTTGAACGTCGTCACGACCATTCGCGTCGGTGCAATGCCGTGGGGCATTGCCATCGGCCCATCACCGCGCTGACGCGTCAGGTACTTGGCGAAGCCGTTCTCTCGAGGTGTTGGCCGTTATTGCCGACGCAGTTGGTCGAGCGTGCGGCGTGCGGCGGCGTTGTTCGGCTCGATCTCGAGCGCTTTCTCGAGACTGGCGATGGCTCCCGCCGTGTCTTTCTTCGCCGTCTGCGCCCCTGCCAACGCGACGTAGGTGCGGGCGGATCGCGGGAACAGATCGAGGTTCATCTGCAAGAACTGGATCGCCTCGTCGGTGCGCGTCTGCACGAGCGGTTGCGCCGTGGCGATGAGTCCCGCGTCGCTGAAGTCGTAGGCCTGGGCGCCGTAGTACTTCGTCTTGAGCTCGTTGTATTGCGCCGCCGCGGCTGCAAAGCCCTTCTCGGCGGAGGTTTGCGACAAGATCTCACCGATCTGCTTCGGTTCCGGCACGCCGCGATGGCACGTGATGCAACCGATGCGTGTCAGCTCGGCGGCGGGCTTGCCGAGCTCCGTCGAGAGCGATGCGTTCGCCTCGCGGGTGATGCCCATCATCGCGCGAGCCGCCTCCTTTTCCGGTTTGTCGTCGGAGGCGAAATCGGGCGGCGTGCCCTGGTTTTGCACGTGGCAATAGTCGCAGCCGACGCCGAGCGCGGCGTTGAAGTTCTGCATGACGGCGACGACTTGGGCGCGTGTCCAGTCTTTCGGTAGCACCTTCAGGTTCTTCGGCTCTTCCTGTGCCGGCGCACCGCCGGCGGGCGCTTGTGCAAGCGCGGGCGCGGTGGCCATGAGCACGAAGAGCGTGGGGAGGAGGCGACGGCCGGCAGCGAGCCTAGCGGGAAGGGCCATGGTGAATACCTCGCGGATTGTTCTTGGTTGTGGCGGGTTCGACGCGTCACCGATTGTCGGCGCGTTGCGGTCGTTTGTCACCCATGGCGGCCGAACCTGTCGGTGCGTCGCCCGGCTTACCGAGCTGGCTCGTCTTCCCAGCCTTGCTCGAAGTGCTCTTCCCAGTTCTGCGCCCACGGGCGGCCGAAATAGTCGATGTAGCCGTCGTCGACGAACGTAAGCTGCGTCGGCCGACCGTCGGGACCGTTGACGATCGTGCTCTGCACGCGGCACTCGACGAACGTGTAGCGCTGCTCGGCATCGTCGATACCGCCCGTGCGGTTCCACGGCGTCGCAACGTGTAGCGGCCGAACGAACGCCTCGGGATCGTAGAACGTCGCCTCGACCGTCAAGCTACCGTTCTCGTCCGGCGTGAACGTCTCGATGACCTCGAGCTTGGGGCTGTACTCGAACATCGAGTGCGACAGCGTCCAGGCCTGCACGTTGGCCGTCCAGACGACGAGCTGATTGCCGTTCCAAAAGCCGACGCTCTCGCCGTACCACTGCGGCACTTCCATCACGTGTTTCTGATCGATCAGGATCTTCCGCACGAAATTGTCGGCGACACCGGCCGTGAGCTGGACTTGGTGCGGCGTCACGAGCACCTCGATCTCGTTCATCGAGAACTCGGCCCACCAGCGCATGAGGCCTTCGGGATAGCAGAACGCGGCCATCCACTGCGCGGAGTTCGATACGGACTCGTGATAGCCCATCTGAACGAGCCGCTTCTGATACTCGGGCGTCAGCAGCGATACGAGGGTCGAGGTCTGCAGATTGCGGCCGTAGGTCCACTGATTCTCGCGCGCGCCGCGCCGATACCAACCGTCCCAGTCCGGCATCGTGGTGCGCGTGTGCTTCGTCGGGCCGCCGCGCGTCTCGGCTGCGGCTTGCAGCGCCGCGTAGTGCTCGGCGGCCGTCGCGTACGGATAGGGGCTCACGATGTCGGCGACGGCGCGATCGACCGAGCAGTCGCCCCATTGGCCGAGCCGGTTTTGCGTCCAAGTGTCCGTCAGTTGGCGCGGCGTGTTGCAGCGCGTATAGCGCTCGTCGGTCCAGAGCTCGCGATCGAGCCGATAGTTTTTCGTCGTGTAGAGGTCGATCGGCAACGGCTCGACGCCGGCGGGCGGCGCCGTGTCTCTGCGCCGCGGCACCGGTCGTCATCAACAACGTCGTCAATAGAGCGGAGATAGTCGAAGCGCGCGTCATTCGGTTCGCCCTTTCGTCGATCCTTCGAGGATGCGCCGCAGTCTCGCACACTCGGGCCTTCTGGTAGCATCGCGCAAGCAATCTTCTGGCTCGGGGGAGTCATGCGACCGCCCACGTATCGAGTGCACCGGCCGGTGCGTCTCGCGATCATCGGTTTCGCCGCGCTCGCGGCGGCACGCTTCGCCGCCGCGCAGGCGCCGGCGCATGCGGGCCAATACGAGCAAGCCGATATCGAGTACGGCGCGCAGCTCTATTCGGGCCACTGCGTCGTCTGTCACGGCGAGCGGGGCGACGCGATGCCGGGCGCCAACTTGGGTAGCGGCCGCTTTCGCCACGCCGAAACGGATCGCGATCTCACGAACGTCATCCGCAACGGTGTGGCGGGGACGGCGATGGCGCCGAGCGCCTACACGGAATCGGAGCTCGGCGCGCTCGTCGCGTTCTTGCGCAACATGAGCAGCGTCAACCTGAGCGCAGTGAGGCTCGGCGATCCCACGCGCGGGCGTGCGCTATTCGTGGGCAAGGGCAACTGCGACAGCTGCCACCGCGTCGGCTCCGAAGGGCCGCGCGCTGCGCCGGATCTGACCAGCATCGGTGCCACGCGCACGGCCGCGACTCTCGAGCGTGCACTGCTCGATCCGCGCCTCTCGATGCTGCCCGCCAACCGGCCGGTGCGCGCCGTGCTGCGCGACGGCACGGTCGTCACGGGCAGGCGGCTCAACGAGGACACCTTCACGGTTCAGCTCATCGACTCCAACGAGCGTCTCGTCTCGCTCGATCGCGCTGCGATCCGCGAGTACGTCGTCGGCGCCGAGCCTACGATGCCGGCGTATGCCGACGTCCTCAGCGCCGACGAACGCGCCGATCTCGTCGCGTATCTACTCTCGTTGAAAGGGCAAAACTGATGCGTGCGACGGCGACTGCAGCGGCGCTCATTACGGCGGCGGTCGGTGCCGCGACGGCGCACGGCGCAAGTCACGCTCGAGCGGCTGTTGAATGCCGGTGCCGAGCCCCACAATTGGCTCACGTACTCCGGCACGCTATGCGAGCCAACGGCACACGACGCTAACGCAGATCCGACCGAGCAATGTCGGCGAGCTCGAGCTCAAATGGGTGTTCCAGGCGCAGTCGCTCGAGAGCTTCGAGACCACGCCGCTCGTCGTCGACGGCGTCATGTACCTGACGGAGGCGCCGAACACTGCCGTCGCCGTCGACGCGCGTACAGGCAGGCCGTTCTGGCGTTACCAGCACAACCCGGCGGTCGACGCGCGGCCGTGCTGCGGCCGCGTGAATCGCGGTCTCGCGATGCTCGGCAACACCGTGTTCATGGCGACGATCGACTCGAAGCTGATCGCGCTCGACGCGATCACGGGTCAGGTCTTGTGGCAAAAGACCATCGCCGACGCGAGCGCCGGCTACGCGATGACGCTGGCACCGCTCGTCGTGAAGGACAAAGTCATCGTCGGCGTCGCCGGTGGCGAGTACGGCATCCGCGGCTTCATCGCGGCGCACGACGCCGTGACCGGCGAGGAGGAGTGGCGGTTTTACACGATCCCCGCGCCCGGCGAGCCCGGCTTCGAGACCTGGGCCGACGGCGGCGACGCGTGGAAGTACGGCGGCGCATCGGTGTGGCTCACGGGCTCGTACGACGCCTCGCTCGATCTCACGTACTGGGGCATCGGTAACCCGGGGCCGGACTGGAACCCCGCGCAGCGGCCCGGCGACAACCTGTACTCGGACAGCGTCGTCGCGCTCGATCCCGATACCGGCGAGCTGAAATGGCACTTCCAGTTCACGCCGAACGACGACTACGACTACGATGCCGTGCAAATCCCCGTGCTCGTCGACTTGCCGGCGACCGCAGCGTCGAGCGGCAAGCTCATGTATTGGGCTAACCGCAACGGCTTCTTCTATGTGCTCGATCGAACGACCGGCGAGTTCATCCGCGGCAACCCGTTCGTGAACGTCAATTGGGCGAGCGGGCTCGACGAGAGCGGCCGGCCGATCGAGACACCGCAGCCGCTCGGCGCCGTAACGTTCCCCGGCGTGCAGGGCGGAACGAACTGGTACTCGCCGTCGTACAGCCCGCGCACCGGGCTGTTCTACCTTTCCGCGTGGGAAAACTACGGCTCCGTGTTTCGGCCGGCCGAGGCCGAGTATCAAGCGGGGCGCACGTTCGTCGGCGGTATTCCCGCGAGCCCGCTCGCGGGCGCCAATAACGTTCCCGGGATTCGTCGCGGGCCGATCAACAACTGGACCGAAGCCCTCGGCAACGGCGCCGTCGTCGCGCTCGACCCGCGCACGGGCGAGCAGCGCTGGCGTTTCCCGACGACGGACGTCTCGAGCAGCGGCATTCTGACGACGGCCACGGACCTCGTGTTCACGGCGAGCCGCGACGGCTACGCCTACGCGCTGGACGCGCGGACCGGCGAGGTGTTGTGGCGCGCGAGCCCCGGCGGGCAGGGCGCCAACGGGCCCATGTCCTATGCCGTCGACGGCGCCCAATACGTGGCGATTGGCTCGGGATCCGGCCTGTTCGTGTTCGGATTGCGCGACTAGCGTCACGTTTTGCGGCCGCTACTGGCCGACACATTCAATAAAGGTGCTACTCCGGCCGACAGAAGGGCGGACGCCCGAGTGGCGGGGGAGATCCATGCACGCGTTGCTGAGCACGATCGACCGGTTCTTCCCGGTGCGCTACCTCGCGTGGACGCTTTGCGGCTTGCTCGCTCTCGTGCTCGGCTGGCGTTGGTCGCAAACCGGCGCCGACGCGCTGCCGGCGCTCGCCGCGCTGGGGCTGCTGGTGCTCGGCGCTCGGGATTCGCTGCAGCGGCAGCACTCGGTGTTGCGCAACTATCCGGTGATCGGTCATTTGCGTTTCTTGCTCGAGTACGTTCGCCCAGAGCTTCGCCAGTACTTTCTCGAGAGCGACAACGAGCAAACGCCGTTCTCTCGTCAGCAGCGCTCGATCGTTTACCAGCGTGCGAAGGGTGCGCCGGACAAGCGGCCGTTCGGCACGCAGCTCGATCAGCACGTGGCGGGCTACGAGTGGATCAACCATTCCTTGGTGCCGACGGAGATTGCGACGGCGGATTTTCGCGTGACCATCGGCTCGGCGCCGAGCTGCACGCAACCGTATAGCGCGAGCATCTTCAACGTTTCCGCGATGAGCTTCGGCGCGTTGTCGGGCAATGCGATCCTCGCGTTGAATCGCGGCGCGAAGAAAGGCGGGTTCGCGCACGACACCGGCGAAGGCTCCATCAGCCCCTATCATCGCTTGCACGGCGGCGACTTGATCTGGGAGATCGGCTCAGGCTACTTCGGCTGCCGCGACGAACAGGGACGTTTCAGCGAGGAGCGCTTCGTTGCGAACGCAACGGACCCGCAGGTCAAGATGATCGAGATCAAGCTCAGCCAGGGCGCCAAGCCGGGTCACGGCGGCGTGCTGCCGGGCTCGAAGGTGACGCCGGAGATCGCCGCGACGCGCGGTGTGCGGCCCGGCGAAGACTGCGTGAGCCCGGCACGGCACAGCGAGTTCGGCACGCCGATCGAGTTGCTGCAATTCGTCGAGCGGCTCCGCAAGCTCTCGGGCGGCAAGCCGACCGGCTTCAAGCTCTGCATCGGCCATCCGTGGGAGTGGTTCGCAATCTGCAAAGCGATGATCGAGACCGGCCTCACTCCGGACTTCATCGTCGTCGACGGCTCGGAGGGCGGCACGGGCGCGGCGCCGCTCGAGTTCGTCGATCACGTCGGCACACCGCTGCAGGAGGGGCTGCTGCTCGTCTGCAACACGCTCCGCGGGCTGAACTTGCGCCACCGGATCAAAGTCGGGTGCAGCGGCAAGATCATCAGCGCCTTCGACATTGCGCGCGCATTGGCGCTCGGCGCCGATTGGTGCAACTCGGCGCGCGGCTTCATGTTCGCGTTGGGTTGCCTCCAGGCGCAGACGTGTCACACGGGCGCGTGCCCGACGGGTGTCGCGACGCAGGATCCCTTACGGCAGCGCGCGCTCGCGGTGCCGGACAAGGCCGAGCGCGTCTACCGGTTCCATCACCACACGATGGCGGCGCTGCGCGAGCTGGCGCAGGCGGCCGGGCTCGAGCATCCGAACGAGTTTCGTGCGGCGCATCTCGTGCGGCGGGTGCCGGACAACGACGTGCGCCTGCTATCGAACGTGCTGCCGCACGTGCCGCCGGGGCTGTTGCTCGAGGCGTCCGCAGGCCGCGCGCAGTGGCCGCACCGCGTGTTCGCGCTCTACTGGCCCCAGGCCGATCTCGCGTAGCTTCGCGCCGCTCCGGGCGGACGCGGCCTCAGGCGCAGTCGAGGTCGAGCGAGTCGTACACGAATCGGCAGCCTAGCTTGCCCGCGAGCGCTTGCGCCGCGTCGCTCTTGGGGTCGATCCACAGATACCGATTCGCTACGCCGCGCTCGTCCAGCAGCCGGTTCAACGCGGTGAGCGCCGCCGTGCCGTGTCCTTGACCGCGAAACGCCGCCGGCGTGTAGACGATGCCGACGGCAACGGACGCGCGCGTTTCACGCAGCAGCCCGATCATGCAGCGCGGCTGATCGTCCGCCCAGAAATACAAGAGCTTCGCGGCCAAGAGCTGTAGGCACATCTGGCCGTCGAGGGCTGCGATGCCGCTGTCGATCGACGCGGCGGCGCCCCAACTCTGCGCGAGCGCGCGATCGCTCGCGGACGCCAGGCGCAGGACGCCCGTCGCGGCGGCGGGAGGCGCCGTCGAGTTGCGGCGCCAACGACAGCAGGCGGCCACGAGTGTTCACGGCCCACGAGCCGCCGCGCTGCCGGACCCACGCCGTTGCGACGTCGCTGACCGTCGGATCGGGTCCGCTGAACCCACCGATCGCGCCCGGATAGGTCGCCGCGAGGTCGGCGACCAGCGGCGCGATCGCGCCCTCCGGCAGCACGGTTACGCCGACCTTGAACGGCGGCGTCCGATAAGCGCAGCCGATCAGCTCGCCGTCGTCCTCGATCGTGGCCCAATACATCGGCCGCTCGTAGCGGCTGTCGTTGGCGCGGGCTTGCTGCGCGCTCTGCAATACGCCGGCATGCTCGATTTCGCGAGTCGCAAGCCACGACTCGGCGCGCGTCAGGAACGCGCGGGCGTCGGCATGTCGATTGACGGTCAGCATGGGCTCAACACTATACCGCGCAGGGGCTAGAATCGGCCCTTCGAACCACACGCGAAGCGGAGAACAACCATGACACTGCGGATCGGCGACATTGCTCCAGATTTCGAGGCGGATACGACCGAAGGCCGCATTCGCTTCCACGATTGGATCGGCAACTCGTGGGCCGTCTTGTTTTCGCATCCCAAAGACTTCACGCCCGTCTGCACCACCGAGCTCGGCACGATGGCCCGGCTCAAGCCCGAGTTCGACCGGCGCAACGTGAAGATCGTCGGCTTGAGTGTCGATCCTGTCGACAGTCATTCGAAATGGGCGGCGGACATCCAAGAGACGCAGGGTTACGCGCCGAACTATCCGCTGATCGGCGACCCGCAGCTCGAGGTCGCGAAGCTCTACGGCATGTTGCCCGCCGAAGCGGGGAGCAGCTCCACGGGCCGCACGGCGGCCGACAACCAGACGGTGCGCAACGTCATCGTCGTCGGGCCGGACAAGAAGGTGAAGCTCGTGCTCGTCTACCCGATGACGACGGGGCGCAATTTCGACGAAGTGCTGCGCGTCATCGACTCGATGCAGTTGACGGCCAAGCATCGCGTCGCGACGCCCGCCAACTGGAAGCAAGGCGACGACGTCATCATCGCGGGCTCGGTCAGCGACGAAGAAGCGAAGAAGATCTATCCGCAAGGGTGGAAGGCGCCGCGGCCTTACTTGCGCATCGTGCCGCAACCGCGCTGAACCGAACCTGATGACTCGCATGACGGAGCGCGGCGGCAGGGCCGCGCAGCGGCGCCGGCAAGAGCGCAAAGCGGCGGTGCGCCGTCGGCAGATCGCGGGATCGCTCGAGGAATGGCACGCGTCTGCGTTCGAGCACGCGCTCGACCAGTTCGACGCGGCCGCGCGCCGCCTCAAGCTCACCGACAATCAAATTGCGATGATCAAGCTGCCGCGGCGCACGACCGAGGTCTTGCTGCCGGTGCGCATGGACGACGGCACGATCCGCAACTTCCGTGCGTTTCGCGTGCAGCACAACGTGGTGCGCGGTCCGGCCAAGGGCGGCATCCGCTTCCATCAGGACGTGACCGTCGACGAAGTCAAAGCGCTTGCGTTCTGGATGACCTACAAGTGCGCGGTCGTCGGCATCCCGATGGGCGGCGCGAAGGGCGGCGTCATCGTCGATCCGCGTACCTTGTCGCCCGGCGAGCGCGAGCGATTGTCGCGCCGTTACATGGCCGAGATGATCGATCTTGTTCGGGCCCGACAGCGACGTGCCCGGCCCCGACGTGAACACCGGTCCGCAAGTCATGGGCTGGATGCTCGACACCTACATCATGCACAAGCGCGACTTCTTGCCGGGCGTCATCACCGGCAAGCCGACCGAGCTCGGCGGTTCCGCCGGCCGGCAGAGCGCAACGTCGCGCGGCCTCATTTGCTGCGTCCACAAAGCCGCCGCGCGGTTGGGTCTCGAGCTCAAGGGCGCGACCGCAGCGATCCAAGGGTTTCGGCAACGTCGGCAGCAACGCGGCGAAGTTTCTGACGCAAAGCGGCGTCAACGATCGTTGCGATCAGCGACGCCGAGGGCGCCTACCGCAAGACGAGCGGCATCGACGTCGATGCCGCGATTGCGCACGTCGCGCGGCGCGGTTCGCTGACGGGCTTCAAAGGCGCGGCTCCGATGCGCCGCCGGTCGCAATTGCTCGAGTTGCCCGTCGACATATTGGTGCCGGCAGCGCTCGAGAATCAGATTACGACGCAGAATGCGCCTCGCGTGCGCGCCCGCATCATCGCGGAAGGCGCCAACGGTCCGACGACGCCGGGCGCCGACGAGATCCTCCAGCGCCAAGGTACGTTCGTCATTCCCGACATTCTGTGCAACGCGGGCGGCGTCACGGTCTCGTATCTCGAGTGGGTGCAGAACCGGATGGGTTACTACTGGCCCGAAGAGCGCGTGAACGACGATCTGCGGCGGATCATGGAAGGGGCGTTCGACGCGGTCTACGCCACGATGCAGCGGCGGCGCGTCAGCATGCGGATCGCGGCGTTCATGGTTGCCATCCGCCGCGTGACCGAAGCGTCGGAGATGCGCGGGCTCTACGCCTAATCCGGCCCGGTTCGGCGACCGCAGCCGAGCCCGTGTCGATTTCTGACCTCCTCGTTCGACGTGTATATAGAGCCGATCGAGATAGGGCCGTACCGGCCCGCCGGCTCCCGAACAGAACGAGGAGTTTTGCCATGCGATTCATGATCATGGTTCGCGCGACGCGGGACACGGAGGCCGGTAAGCAAGCCCCCGAGAGTCTGTTCGCCGAGATGGCGGCCTACCACGAGGCCCTCGCGAAAGCCGGGGTATTGCTCGACGGGTCGGGGCTGCAACCGAGCGCCAAGGGCTGGCGGATCCGCTACTCGGGCGACCAGCGAACGGTCGTCGACGGCCCATTCGCGGAGGCGAAGGAGCTCATCGCCGGTTACACGCTGATCCAGGTGAAGGCGCGCGAGGAGGCCTTCGAGTGGGCGCGGCGCTTTCCGAATCCCGCGGCCGACCGCGGCGAGGCGGAGATCGAGGTCCGGCAACTCTATGAGCTCGAGGATTTCGAGCCGAATCCGACGCTCGAGCGCTTTCGCGACATCAACATGGGGTCGCAGCGATGAACGGGGCAGGGCGTAGCGTGTGGGTCGGGCGCGTGTTGAGCGCGCTCGCCGTCTTGTTCTTAGGTTTCGACACTGCAATCAAGCTCGTGCAGCTGCCGGTCGTCGGCGAGACGCTCGCGCAGCTCGGCTACCCGAGCGACTTGGGGTTGACGATCGGCATCGTCGAGCTCGTTTGCCTCGTGTTGTACGCGGTGCCGCGGACGGCCGTCCTCGGCGCGATCCTGTTGACGGCGGTGTTCGGCGGCGCCATCGCGAGCCACATTCGCATCGCGTCGCCGTTGTTCACTCACATCTTGTTCGGCGTCTATCTGGGGTTGTTCGTCTGGGGAGGGCTGTATCTACGCAGCGCGCGTCTCCGCGATCTCATCCCGGTGCAACGCTGACTGTTCGAGGGAATAAACATGAGTCACGTAACTTCGAAGGACGGAACGCGCATCGCTTACGAGCGCCTCGGCAGCGGTCCCGCGCTGCTGATGATCGACGGCGCGCTCTGCAGCCGTGCATTCGGGCCGATGCCGAAAATCGCCGCGTTGCTCGCGGAGCATTTCACGGTGTACCTCTACGACCGGCGCGGTCGCGGCGAGAGCGGCGATACGCAGCCGTACGGCAAAGCGCGCGAGGTCGAAGACATCCAGGCGCTGATCGCGGCAGCGGGCGGTTCCGCGTACGCCGCGGGCTTGTCGTCCGGCGCTGCGTTGGCGCTCGAAGCAGCCGCTAGCGGGCGTGCCGATCAAGAAGCTCGCGGTCTACGAGCCGCCGTTCATGGTCGACGATGCGCGGCATGCGCGGCTCGATCACGAGGCCAAGCTGAAAGCGCTCGTGGCTGCAGGGGAGCGCGGCGCGGCGGTCAAGTACTTCATGCGCGACATGGTCAGCGTGCCGGCGCCGTTCGTGTGGCTGATGCAACTCATGCGCGGCACGTGGCATAAGCTCGCAGGCGGTCGCGCACACGTTGCCCTATGACGCCGCGATCATGGGCGACTGGCAGATCCCGGCCGCGCGGCTGTCGCGCCTCGACACGCCGACGCTCGCGATGTACGGCGGCAAGACCGAGACGCGCCTCAAGCGCGCGATCGAGGAGCTCGTCAAAGTGCTGCCGAACGTGCGGCAGCAAGTGTTGCCGGGACAGACGCACAACGTGAGCGCCGCCGTGCTCGTGCCGGCGCTCGTCGAGCACTTCAAAGGAGTAAGCAAATGAAGTTCATGATGATGCACAAGACCGACGCCTACTACGAGAGCGGCGGCTTGCCGAGCAAAGAGCTCATCGCCGACGTCGGCAAGATGGTCGGCGACGATGGTGCAGAGCGGCAAGCTGTTGGCGGCCGACGGCCTTGCGCTCGAGCGCCGAAGGCGTGCGCCTGAAGTTCGCCGGCGGCAAGCGCACGGTGATTCCCGGCCCGTTCGCCGGCGGCAACGAGCTCGTCGCGGGCTTCGCCGTGCTGCGCGTGCGCTCGCTCGACGAGGCCGTCGACTGGGCGTCACGGTACGCGGCCGTCGTCGGCGACGCCGAGGTCGACATCCGGCCCGCGACGGAGCCGTGGGACATCGGGCTCGGCAAGAAGCCCGGAGGGTCTACGACGCGACGTTACATCGCGATGCACAAGGCCGATGCGAAGACCGAGGCCGGCACGCCGCCGACGCGCGGCGCAGAGTGGAAGCGATGGACGCACTGATCGGCGAGATGAAGCAGGCCGGCGTGCTGCTTGTCGACGGGCTCGCTCGCGCCGAGCTCGGGCGCGGCGCGCTTGCGCAACTTCGGCGGCAAGCAGACCGTCGTCGACGGACCGTTCGCCGAATCGAAGGAGCTCGTCGGCGGCTTCGTCGATCCTCGAGCTCGACTCGCGCGCGGAGGCGATCGAGTGGGCGCAGCGTTACGCCGATGTGCTCGGCGAGGTCGAGCTCGACGTCTCGCCCGTCGCAGGCTGATCAGCGCTTTCGGCAGATGACGCAGTCGGCGACGCATGCCGCAATCGAAGCGGTGTTTCGCATCGAGTGGCCGAAGCTCATCGCCGGGCTCACGCGCGTCGTGCGCGACGTCGGCGTCGCCGAGGAGCTCGCGCACGACGCGCTCGTCGCGGCGCTCGAGCAGTGGCCGAAGCGAGGGGATTCCCGACAAGCCGGGCGCCTGGCTCATGGCGACGGCGAAGCATCGCGCGATCGACACGGTGCGCCGCGCGAAGCTCGTGCGGCGCAAGCACGAGGAGCTCGGCGGCGAGATCGAGGCCGCAGGGCGGCGAGGTCAGCGACGAGCGCGAAGCGCTCGATGCTGCGCTCGATGACGAGATCGGTGACGACATGCTGAGCTTGATGTTCATTTCCTGTCATCCCGTGCTTGCCATGGAGGCACGCGTCGCTTTGACGCTGCGCATGCTCGGCGGGCTCACGACGACCGAGATCGCGCGCGCGTTCCTCGTGCCGGAGGCCACGATCGCGCAGCGCATCGTGCGCGCGAAGCGCACGCTCGCCGAGGCGCGCGTGCCGTTCGAGGTGCCGCGCGGCGAGGCGCTCGCCGAACGGCTCGCGTCGGTGCTCGAGGTCGTCTACCTCGTGTTCAACGAAGGCTACTCCGCGACGGCCGGCAGCGATTGGTTGCGGCCCGCGCTCTGCGAAGACGCGCTCAAGCTCGCGCGCATGCTCGCCGAGCTCGCGCCGGCCGAGCCCGAGGTGCACGGCCTCGTGGCGCTACTCGAGATCCAAGCGTCGCGCAGTGCGGCTCGGACCGGCCCTGACGGCGAGCCCGTGCTGTTGCTCGAGCAGGACCGCAGCCGCTGGGATCGATTGCTGATTCGGCGCGGGCTCGCGGCGCTCGAGCGCGCCGAGCGCTTGGGCGGTGCGCTCGGACCGTACGCATTGCAGGCCGCGATCGCGGCGTGCCATGCGCGCGCGGCGACGGCCGGCGAGACGGACTGGGCGCGCATCGTCGCGTTGTACGACGCCCTTGCCGCGTTGGCGCCGTCGCCGGTCGTGCAGCTCAATCGCGCCGTCGCAGTCTCGATGGCGTTCGGTCCGGCGGAAGGGCTCGCGATCGTCGATGCGTTGGTGGAGGACGGTAACCTCGAGTCCTATCACTTGTTGAGCGCCGTGCGCGGCGACTTGCTCGCCAAGCTCGGTCGCCTCGGCGAGGCGCGCGCGGAGTTCGAGCGCGCGGCAGCGTTGACGCATAACGAACGCGAGCGCCAGTTATTGACCGGCCGCGCCCAGGCCTGCGGCACGCTCGCCGCGCCGACCCGGCTGCCGTGATGGCGAGCCGATGCTGTAAGCTGCGCGGACCGCTCAACGCGCTGACTTACGCATGGCTCGCAAGTTTCATCCGCCTCCCGACGAAATCGACGAGCCCGCAGCCGACGACGGCCCGAGCCGTACGCAGCGCAAGAACGCGAGCTTGGAGCTCACGGAGCTCGGCGAGCAGCTGGTCGACTTGCGGGCCCAACGATTGGCCGAGCTGGCGCTGCCGGAACGGCTACAAGACGCGGTCGACGAAGCGAAGCGCCTGAAGAGTTTCGGCGCCAAACGACGGCAAGCCCAGTACATCGGCAAGCTCCTGCGCAAGCTCGATGAAGAGACGCTCGCCGCCATTCGCAAAGCGGTGGAGCGCCGCTAGCGCGCGGTGGAGCGCGCGGTAGCTCGCGGCGCACAAGTCCGGTATCGTGACCGGCTCAATCTGGAAGGAGAATCCGATGGCACAGCAGGAGTGGTCGGCACCGCCGGCGATGCAAATCGATGTCGCGAAGAACTACTCGGTTTCGATCGAGACGAACCGCGGCACCATCGAGCTCGAGCTGTATCCGCAGCACGCGCCGCAAACGGTCAACAACTTCGTGTTTCTCGCCGGCCAAGGTTTCTACGACGGCGTGAAGTTCCACCGCGTCATCGACGACTTCATGATTCAGACCGGCGATCCGACGGGCACCGGCCGCGGCGGCCCGGGTTACAAGTTCGGCGACGAGTGCAAGGGCAATCCGCTGAAGCACGAGCGCAATGTCATCTCGATGGCCAACGCCGGTCCGAACACCAACGGCAGCCAGTTCTTCATCACGCACTCGCCGCAGTCGCATTTGAACGGCAAGCACACCGTGTTCGGCAAGGTGACGAAGGGCGCGGACGTCGTCGACGCCATTCGCCAGGGCGACGTGATGGTGAGCGTCAAAGTCGCGAACTGAGCTGTCGCTACATCGGCGGCTTCACGCCGTTCGTCTCGGCAATGATCGCGACGGCCGTCGCGCCGCCGTCCGCCGGCACCGCGAGCGCCATCACCGTGGCACCCGGCACGAGCAGCGCGCGAGTGCCCATGGTGAGTGCGACGATCTCCGTCCGCCGCGTGACGTCGACTTCGACGGTGCCGCCGGCGTAACGCACGCTCAGCGTGCCGCCGCGGCCTTTGGACGCGACGCCGGTCGCGGCGCCGTTCGTCATCGTGCTATCGGGCAAGTCCCAGGCGTAGTGACCCTCGCCGGCGCCGCGCATCGCTTCGGGAAAGATGTGCACCTCGGTGGCTTCCCAGCGGCCGTTGCGGTCCTTGACGGCCGTCGTGCCGATGAAGGTGTTCTCCGTGATGTCGGCCATGGACCGTTTCTCGAGGCCGTTGATGCCCGTCATGTCGGTCAGCGCTAGCCGCACGACGTCGTCGTTCGGCGTGGTGACGACGAGCGTCTGGCCCTCGAGTGCTTGGATGACGCCCCGCACACGCGCGGGTGGCGGTTGAGCAGAGGCGACGGACGCAGCGAGCGTCAGCGCAATGGCTAGGCTTCGAATTTGCATCGGTGGGTCCTTCAAGCGCGACGATCGCAGTATCCGTTAGCTCGCAAAGCGATGCGAGCCGTCGGGCCCAGGGGCCGCGAACAACTCGGCGAACACACCGCGGATCCACAGGTTGCCGGGCTCGCGATGGAACCGCTCGTGCCAGTATTGCGCGACCTCGATGCGCGGCAAGCGCGTCGGTGTTGCGAACACGGTGAGGTCCAAGGCATCGCCGAGCTCTGCGGCGATGCCCGCGGGCAATGTCGCCACGTTGTCGGTGCGGCTCGCGGCGAAAGCGGCCGCCATGAACGTCGGCACGCGGCACACGATGTGCTCGGCCGGAATCGCGCGCTCGAGCGCGCGCTCGACGAGTTGGTGCGCGTGTCCCGTGCCGGCGGTGGACACGAGCACGTGACGCTCGGCGGCGAAAGCCTGGAGCGACGGCTTGGCGCCGAGCCGCGGATGAGCACGGCGGGCAACGCTCACGTAACCGACGGACCACAACACCTGCCGGCGGATACGCTTCGGCCGCGTTGGGAACGAGCCCATGGCGAAGTCGAGATGGCCCGCTTCGAGCGCGGCCTCGAGCCCATCGAGATCGATCGAGGTTACGCGCAGCTTGACGCCGGGCGCATGCGACTCGAGATGCGAAAGGAGCTCCGGCAACAGTCGCACGAGACCGGAGTCGACGACACTGAACGCGAACGTGCGCGTCGACGTCGCGGGATCGAACGGCCGATGCCGCGCGCGCAGCATCGTCGCGTCGTCGAGCAGCGAATGCACGGCGCCGGCGAGCTCGAGCGCTTTCGCCGTCGGCTCCATGCGATGGCCGGCGCGCACGAACAATGGATCCGCGAAATAGCGGCGCAGCTTCGCCAGGGTTTTGCTCAAAGCGGGCTGTGCGACGCCGAGCACGGTGGCGGCTCGCGTGAGGTTGCGCTCGCGCAGCAGGACCTCGAAAGCGCGCAAGTGGCGGAGGTCGACTTCCACTCTATTCCCGGCAGGAATCGGGCTCATAGCGGCCCGCGCATAGTGTACGAACCCGCGTCAGCCTACGCTATCGAAAGCACATCCATACGGAGTAAGGACGATATGGCGCGAAACACACAGCTGGCGATGGCGGGCCTGCTTCTCGGCGGCTCACTGTCGGCGTGGGGGCACCATTCGTTCGCGATCTTCGACCACACGCAGACCCACACGCTAAAGGGGACCGTGGTGTCGTTCCAATGGACGAATCCGCACGGCTACCTCGAGCTCGACGTTGCCGAAGGGCCAAAGGGAATTGCCCATTACACCGTGGAGCTCACGAGCATCAACATGTTGCGGCGCGCCGGCTGGAAGTCGAGCGACGTGCATGCCGGCGATGAGGTGACGGCGATCGTCGCGCCGCTCTTGAACGGCGACCCCGGCGGCTTGCTCCTCGAGCTCAAAGTGCCCGACGGCCGGACGCTCGTCCCGCCGGTGCCGGGGATCAACACCTTCACGAAGACGCCGTCGCCATGAGCGCACGCCAGTCGTCCTTCGCGGCAGTTGTCATGGCTGCCGTCGTCATCGCGGGCGGCGCGTGCGCGCAAACCGCGAGCCGCCCGGATCTCACGGGCTCTTGGGAACGGTATCGAGGACCGGCCGGCGATCCCGCGAATCCGCCGCCGGAGGCGGCAGCGCCGCCTCTGAAAGGCGACTTGCTCGTGGAGTGGGAGGAGCGCCGCGCCGCCGCGCGCGAGGCCGACGCGCGCGGCGAACCGGCCGCGAGCAACGTCACGCACTGTATCCCCGACGGCGTGCCGTCGATGATGAACGGGCCGTTCCCGTTCGAGATCGTCCAGAACGCGACGCAGATCAACATCGCGCAGGAAGCCTACAGCCAGGTTCGCCGCATCTACCTCGACAAGCCCCAGCTCACGCTCGACGACATCGAGCTCGGCTTCTACGGCCGTTCCGTCGGCAAGTGGCAGGGCGACACGCTCGTCGTCGACACGATCGGCATCAAGGAGTACGTGCGTTTCCGCGACGTGCCGCATACGCGCGACATGCGCCTGACCGAGCGTTTCAGGCTCGTTACGCCGGATATCCTGTGGGACGAAATCACCATCACGGATCCCGCCGTGCTCGACAAGCCGTGGACCGTCACCTTCGCGTACCGGCGCATGCCGGACTACGAGATCATCGAGTACGTCTGCGAGGACAACCGCGAATACGCCGACGAGGACGGCGTGACCAGGCTCCGGACCGGCCAGTGAGCTAGGTCGACCGACCCTCGTTTCGAGCCGCCGAACCGGCCGTTTCGGTACCCTCGTCGGGCCGCCGCCCGTCGGTTTTTCCACCCGTCGCAAAGCACGGGACCGACGCCTACACTGTCGCTTGAGCAATGTTCCCAATCGGGCGGCTGCTGGTTGCCGTTGAACCAGGCGGTGGTCCCCATTTCGGACGCGACACACAACGTTTCTCCGCCTGCCGCCGGCTCGCCCGAGCCTAGCGCGGTCGAGGTACGCGCAGGGCTCGAACGGATTCTCGCGAGCCGCTGCTTCGAGCAGGCGACCCGCTCCTCGAATTTCTTGCGCTTCGTCGTCGAGCAGACTTTGGCCGGTCAAGGGGAACGACTGAAGGGCTACACGATCGCGATAGAAGTATTCGGCCGGCCGCCGGACTTCGACGCGCAATCCGATCCGCTCGTGCGAGTCGAGGCGGGCCGCCTGCGCCGCCGCCTGACCGAGTACTACGCCGACGAAGGACGCGACGATCCGGTGAGGATCGATTTGCCGCGCGGCCGCTATTTCGCCACCTGCTCGTACCACGGCCGCGACGGAGCCGCGCAGCCGTCGGCTGCCGTGCTGCTCGGCCCGATGCCGTCGGAGGTGCCGGGTGAGCCGGAGTCGGCACACAACCGGCGGCGTGTGGCGTCGCGTTCGTGCAGTGCTCGTCGTGGCCGTCTTGTTGGCTGGATTCGCGGTCGTCGTGCTGCAACAGTTCGACGTCGGGCGCGTAGCGCCGCGAGCTCCCGGCGCCGCGCTGCGATCGCCGTGCAGCGGGCGGCAAGCCGCCGATCGTCGTGACGCCGTTCGAGGATCTCGGCGGCGGCGCCGACCTCGCCGAGCTCGGAGCCACGCTCACGGAGGAGATCTTGTTGCTGCTCGACGGGCCGGACATCTTCGTCGTGGCGACGGAGGCCGGCGACGCGTCCTCCCAGACACCGACAGGCGCCGCCTATGTCCTGACCGGTAGCGTCCGCGAGACGGGAGGCGCTGTGCGAATCACGGCTCGTCTCGTCCGCGCCGATACCGGCACGCAGATTTGGAGCGCTGCCTACGACGAGCCTCTGGATGCACTGCGCTTGCCGGCCGACCAGCGACGCGTGGCGCGCCGGATCGCGGCGGTCGCCGAGCCCTACGGACCGATTTTCGATGTCGAGCTCGAGCGAGTGCGAACGCTCTCGGCTGACGCTCTCACGACGCGTGACTGCGAGCTCAAGTACTACGACTATCGAAGAGTGCTCGACCAGTGCTCGGCACAGCGAGGCGCTGGCTTGCTTCGAGCTCGCAATCGTTCGCGAGCCCGAGAGCGCGGAGGCGTGGGCCGGTTTGTCATTGCTGTTTACCGATCGTTTCGGTCAGGGCTATGCGGGACCCAACCGAGGCCGCGCCGCTCGAGCGGCCGCGCGAAGCCGCGCGTAAGGCCATGGATATCGATGGCGACAATCTGCACGCCAACCTTGCCTTGGCCAACGTGCAGTTCTTCAGCGGCGCCGATTTCCGTGAGGTGGCTGAGCGCGTGCTGCGGACTTGGCCCGACAACGGCGAAGCCCAGGCCTTTGTCGGCGCGATGTTCATCGTGACGGGGGAAACGGCCCGCGGTCGAGCGCTGGTCGAGCGCGCCATCGAGTCCACGCCGAAGGCGCCGAGCGGTTATCACACGCACGAGTGCGCGTAGCCGCGCTGCGCGAGGAACGTTTCGACGACGCGCTGGCGGCGGCGCTGCGGATCGATTCGCCCGATTGGGCGATTGGCCAGCTCGTGCTGGCAGCAACGGCGGCGCTGGCCGGCCGGACCGATCTTGCGGTGCGGGCCAGGAGCCGCATGCTGGAGCTGGACCCGAGCGTCGAGAAGTCGTTACCAGAGGTCTTGCGGCGGTGGCGCGTCGAGCCGGTGCTCGCCGAGCAGCTGCAACGCGGGCTCGCGGCAGCCGCGGGTCAACGGTAGGCGCCGAGACGGCTCACTTTCGTTTGCGTTGCTGCGCGGCAAGCTCGTCGATCAGGGCCTGCACCTCGGTCGTGAACTCTTGAAACCGTGCCGTCGCTGCCTGCGCGAGCCGGACGAGGTCGCCGAGCTGCTGCATGCGGTCGGTCGGCTGGGTTTCGATCTCCTTCGCGACCGTCATGGCCTTGAAGTACAGCGCCACGAGGGCCTGCAACGGCCCGTCGCGAAGTCGTTCCGCGACCGAGGACCAGAGCTGCTGTTCGGTCGTCGTCGGCAAGTCCGAAATCTTCTTCGGAGACATGAGCGCTCCCATAGGGTGACAGTGCTGGTCGGCCAGGCGAGGCCGGGGCGGCACTATGGGGGCAGCTGCGCGCTGCGTGACGTGTCATACCGTAATGCGCCGTAGGACGCAGGCGCGGCGCGGCTCGCAGACAACCGTTACGGCTACTTTTGGGCCTTGCCGTCCCGCACTTTGACGAGCCGGTAGTCCTTGCGGCCGCCGCGGACCACGAGCATCGTGGCGGTGGCGAGATCGGCGCGTCGTGACGCGCCGCTCACCATCCGTGATACGTACGTTGTTGACGTAAGCACCGCCTTGTTGCAGCAGCCGGCGGGCTGCGCCCTTCGAGTCGGCTACCGTCCGGCTCAATAAGTCGACGATCGCGATGCCGTTCGCGAGCTCGGCCCGCTCGATCTCGACGACCGGCACGACCTTCGCGAGCAGCTCGAGCGTGCGTTCCTGAACGCCGTCCAAGCTGCCGCCGAACATGATGCGGCTCGCTTCCTCGACGCGGTTCGTCTCGTCGGCGCCGTGGACCCACGTCGTCATGTCGCGCGCGAGCTCGCGCTGCGCGAGCCGTTGGCTGCGGTCGGCATCGTGGGTGCGGGCGAGCTCCTCGAGCTCGGCGAGCGACTGCAACGAGAACAGGCGCAGCAGGCGCGGCGCGTCCTCGTCGGTCACGTTGAAGAAGTATTGATAGAACGCGTACGGCGAGGTGCGCTCGGCATCGAGCCACACGCGCTCGCCCGTCGAGGTCTTGCCCATCTTCTGCCCCGAGGAGTCGAGCAGCAGCGGCGCCGTGAGGCCGAAGAGTTGCGCGCCGCCCATCTTGCGCGACAGCTCGCAGCCCGCCGTGATGTTGCCGTACTGATCCGAGCCGCCGACCTGGAGGCGGCAGCCGTGCGCACGCGACAGGTGCACGAAGTCCCATGCCTGGAGCAGCATGTACGAAAACTCGGTGTAGCTGATGCCGGTATCGCCTTCGAGCCGCGCACGCACGGAGTCCTTGGCCATCATGTAATTGATCGTCAGGTGCTTGCCGACGTCGCGCAGGAACTCGAGATAGCCGACGCCGCGCGTCCAGTCCGCGTTGTTGACGAGGAGCGCGCCCGTGGGGCCCGGACCGAAGTCGAGGAAGCGCGCCAGTTGCGCACGAATCCCTGCGACGTTCGCGGCGAGCTCGTCATCGGCGAGCAGATTGCGCTCCGCGCTCTTGCCGGAAGGGTCGCCGACCATGCCGGTGGCGCCGCCGACGACGACGATCGGCTTGTGGCCGGCGCGTTGCAGCCGCGCCTGCATGATCACGGGCACGAGGTTGCCGACGTGCAGGCTCGGCGACGTCGGGTCGTAGCCGGCGTACAGCGTCACGGGTCCGTCGGTCAGCAGCTTTTGGAGGGCGTCGCGATCGGTGACGTCGGCCAACAGGCCGCGGGCGGCGAATTCATCGAGAATATGCATGGCGCGAAGATTACCCGATCGCGCGCCGCAACGGTGCGCGCGGCGCGCGGCTCGGGGCACAGCCGCCGGTCACTGCTCCAACGAGTCGGCGATCGCGTCGAGTCGTCGCCAGGTCGCGCTGCGCCGTGCTTGGTAGTAGCGGAACGCGAACGCGAGCCACGCCGCCAACATGAGCTGCACGGCGCCGATCGCGACGTAGCCGGCGAGCGTTCGCCTCGGTCGTCAGCAACCCGCGGGCGAGCGCCATGACGCGCCGCGAACACCATGCCGGCGACGATTCCCCAGATCGTGGCCGCGGCGAGCCGCACGCGCACTACGCGTGTTGCCTCGCGACGGCGACCGCGCGCGCCGACGGCGTCGTCGGGGTTGCGGTCGCGGCGCCAGTCGCGCCCACGCCGACAGCGCGCACACCACGGCGACCAAGACGCAGGTCGCGATGCCGCTGACGACGAGGAACGAGCCGCCGCGCGCGATCATCCACGCAGCAACGCCCAAGCCCGGCGACGGCGATGACCGCTTCGATGACGATCTCGACGGCGAACCACCGTCGCCGCCGCCGCAGTCGCTCGAGCTCGATCGCGACGGGCTCGGCCGTCGCGGGGGCAAGCTCTTCCACAGCCGCTGCAGCTCTTCCATTCGCTCTCGTTCATGAGCGCACCTCTTTCAGTAGCTCTTGCAGCGCCGCCTTGGCGCGATGCAGGCGGACGGATGCCGCCGAGACGCCGATGCCCGAGCACAGTTGGCGATCTCCTCGGGCGAGAACCCCTCGAGCGCCAACGTCACGACGAGCCGCTGGCCGAGCGGCAGCCGCGCGACGGCGCGCTCGAGGCGGCTCCGCGTCTCGGTGCGCTCCGCCGCTTGGTCGGGCGTCGTCGCCGGATCGGGCCACGCCTCGTCGAGCTCGACGGAACGCGGCCGGCGGGCTTCCTTCGCGACGTGCGAGATGGCGCGGTTGTGTGCGACTTTGACGACGAACGTCCGTAGCTCGGCATCGCCGCGAAACCGCGGCAAGGCTTCCCACAGCGCGAGGTAGATGTCCTGAACGACTTCCTCGACGAGCGCCCGGTTCGCTTCATACGAGCGCGCGATGCGCCGTATCAACGGTCCGTGCTCGCGGACGACCAGCTCGAAAGTCGGGGTCACGTGGGGCGATGTCCTATGCGCGCGCGAGCATTCTGCCTGCGGACGGCGGCAGCGGCTCGAGTCGGCGCGATAAGCGAACCATTGCGGAACTCCGAACGGATGCCTCGGATTCATTAGTCTCGGCGCCCGCCGATTTCTTACGCTCGCGCAGGCTCGTCCCGTTTTCGGGACGAGGCGGAGCGCGCGCGGGACGAACGGGGCCTCGCCGCGCACCGTGCGTTCGAGGCTTTCTGGATTAAAACCAACGACTTGAAAGGCGTACACTCGCGTGGCACGTTCGTTGCTCTAGAGGCGACATATGGACATCCCACGCCCAGAAAACAAAAAGCGCAAACGCGTTCGGCAACTCGCGATCGGTGGCGGCACCGCGTTGCTGCTCGTCGCCGTCACGATCGGTCTCGCGCGGCTCGAGCCGGCTGCACCGTCCGTTTCACGCGCTTCGGTTTGGATCGATACGGTTCGCCAAGGCGAGATGCTGCGGCAGGTGCGCGGCCCCGGCACGCTCGTACCGCGCGAGATCCGCTGGATCGCCGCGCAATCGGCGGGACGCGTCGAGCGCGTGCTCGTGCGGCCCGGCGCCGTCGTCGAGCCGGACACGATCCTCGCCGAGATGTCGAATCCCGATTTGATGCGCCAGGCCGAGGAAGCGCGCTACGAGCTCGAGGCCGCGAAGGCCGAGCTCACCGAGCTCGAGCTGAACCTGCGCAGCCAAGAGCTCGATCAGAAAGCGGCCGTCGCGTCGGCGAGTGCCGCTTACGAAGGAGCGCGGCTGCAAGCTGAAGCCGAACGCACGGCCGGCGTCGTCGCCGTGCTGACGGTGCGCCGCTCGGAGCTGCTCGCAGACCAGCTCAAAGCGTCGTACGACATCGAGATCGAGCGTCTCAATCAATTCGGCGCAACGGTGGACGCGCAGCTCGTCGCGCGCCGCGCGCGGCTCGCGCAAGATCAGAACGCGTACGACCGCTTTCGTGAGCAGGTCGAGGCGCTCGCCGTGCGCGCGGGCCTCGCCGGCGTCGTGCAGCAAGTGATGATCGAAGAAGGTGAGCAGGTTCAGCCCGGCGCCAACGTCGCACGCGTGGCGCGGCCCGATGAGCTGCAAGCGGAGCTGCGCGTGCCGGAGACGCAGGCACGCGACGTCGTGATCGGCCAACTCGTCGACGTCGATACCCGCAACGGTATCGTCGCCGGCAAGGTGACGCGCATCGATCCGTCCGTCATCGAGGGCACGGTGCAGGTCGACGTCGAGATCACGGGTAAGTTGCCGCGCGGCGCGCGTCCCGATCAGTCGGTCGACGGCACGATCGAGATCGAGCGGCTGGCGAAC
Source organism: uncultured Actinomycetes bacterium (assembly GCA_963755155.1). Lineage (GTDB taxonomy): Bacteria > Actinomycetota > Thermoleophilia > Gaiellales > Gaiellaceae > PALSA-612. The sequence goes on from CAVWIV010000007.1 coordinate 117,136, forward strand.
GCCGTGCACACGGGCCGGCCCGCGTATGGTCAGCCGAACTCCACGATCAAGCTGTTCAAAGTCGTCGAAGAAGGCGAGTACGCCGTGCAGGTGCCCGTCGAGCTCGGCCGCACGTCGGTCAACGCCGTCGAGATCGTGCAAGGTTTGGCGCCCGGCGACGAAGTGATCCTCTCCGACACCTCCGCCTGGGACGACAACGACCGCATCCGCTTGAACTGACGATGCTCGCGAACCTGCTCAACGACATCCGTTACTCGCTGCACGGGTTCGCGTTGCGGCCGATGTTCGCCGCCGTCGTCGTTCTCACGCTCGCGCTCGGTATCGGCGTCAACGTCGCGGTGTTCTCGCTCTACGACCAGATCATGCTGCGCGAGCTGCCCGTGAGCCGGCCCGACGAGCTCGTGAATCTCGTGAGTCCCGGGCCGCGCCCGGCAATCGAGCTCGGTAACCAGCAGGGCACGTGACGACGAGACGTTCAGCTATCCGTTGTTCCGCGACCTCGAAGCAGCGGCCGCGCCGTACGTCGATCTGGCGGCGAGCTGGATGGTCCAGGTCGCGGCTCGGCCAAGACGGAGCGGCCGGTGCGCGGCTCTGGCCGTGCTCGTCTCGGGCGGCTATTTCGCGACGCTCGGCGTCGGTCCCGCCCTCGGGCGCGTGCTCGGCGAGCAGGATGTGGTCGGCGCGCAGCCGTCGACCGTCATGCTGTCGTTCGACTATTGGACGACGGCGTTCGGCGCCGACCCGGCAGTCATCGGCAAGACGCTCGTCGTCCTCGGCCACCCGCTCGAGATCGTCGGCGTTGCGCCGCGCGGCTTCGTCGGTACGACTCCGAGCGAGCGGCCCAGCGTGTTCGCGCCGGTCACGCTCGACTGGTTCAAAACGCAGAACTGTCGCTGCCGTCGATCGTCGAGGATCGGCAGTTCTTCGCTATCTTGTACGTGTTCGGGCGGTTGAAGCCCGGCGTCTCGCTCGACGCAGGCGCGAGCAGAGGCTGAACGCGACGTTTCGCGCGATCGTCAACGACGTCGAGGCGCCCGCGGCAGCGTCGCAGCGCCCGATCGATCGACGATCTGGCAGTCGTTCCGCGCCACGGACGCTCTCGCTCGTGTCCGGGGCACGCGGCCAGACGCCGAGCGCCAGCGTCGGGCGCGCACGCCGCTGACGGTGTTCTTCGCGGCGACCGCCACGATTCTGCTGATCGTTTGCGTGAACCTCGCGAATCTGATGTTCGCGCGCGGTGCTGCGCGGATCGGCGAGATCGCTGTGCGAGCGTCGCTCGGCGCTGCGCGGCGCAGGCTCGTATGCGCTGCTCTCCGTCGAGGCGCTGCTGCTCGCTGGCTGCTGCGGCGCTGTTGAGCTTGCCCATCACGTTCGGCGTGCTGTGCGGCGATCGACGCGCTGCAGCCGCCGCGGCTTCAAGCGTCATCGACGTCCGATCTCGATTTGCGTGCTGGTAGCGGCGGCGTTCGCGATCGCGGCTGTCTCGACCATCGTGTTCGCGATGGCGCCGATCTCGAAGCTCGTCGGCACCGACCCGGTCGCGCGCATTGCAAGCGAACGGTACGCGCACCTTCGGCGGCAAGAGTCTCGGCCGGTTCCGTTTCACGCTCGCGACGGCGCAAATCGCGCTATCGATGTCGTTGCTCGTGCTTGCGGCGTTGTTCGCGCAGAGCCTCGCCAACATCGCGCGCGTCGATTTGGGGCTTCGCACGGAATCGATCGTGACGTTCGGCATGGCGCCGAGCTTGAACGGCTACCCGCTCGAGCGCGGCGCGCAGGTGTTCGAGGCGATCGAGCGGGAGCTCGCGGCGCAACCCGGAGTCGACGGGGGTCTCGACCGCCGGCAGTGCCGTTGCTCAGCGGATCGTCGTGGGGCGGACGGTCGCCGTCGAGGGCTTCGAGCCGGCGCAGCGTCCGAGAGCACGTCAACTTCAACGAGGTCAGTACCGGATTCTTCGCGACGCTCGACATCCCGTTGCTGGCCGGCCGCGATTTCACGCGAAGCCGACACACTCGATGCGCCGCGCGTCGCGATCGTCAACGAGAGCTTCGCGAGGCGCTTCGGGCTCGGCGCCAACCCGATCGGCAAACGGATGGCATTGGATCTACGCGGCGCCGCCCGACGTCGAGATCGTCGGTCTCGTGCGCGACTCGGCTTACCGACGACGTCAAGGCGCCGTTCGTGGCGCAGGTCATGCTGCCGCGCCGCCAGTCGCGCAATTTCGGCAACGGCGCCACGTTCTACGTGCGCACGGCGCAGTCTCCGGAAGCGCTGCTGGCCGCCGTGCCGCAGCTCGTCGCGCGCGTCGATGCCAGTTTGCCGGTCATGGAGCCACGCACGTTCGATTCGCAGGTTCGGCGCAACGTGCAGGACGGATCGGCTACTCGTGACGCTGGCGGCGACGCTCGCGAGCGTCGCGACGTTGCTCGCGGCGCATCGGCATCTACGGTGTGCTTTCGTACATGGTCGCGCAGCGCACGCGCGAGATCGGCTTGCGGCTCGCGCTTGGCGCGGAGCCGACTGCGCGTACGGCGTATGGGTGCTGAAGCAGGTCGGCTGGATGGTCGTCGTCGGCGTGCCGGTCGGGCTCGGCGCGGCGCTGCTCGTCGGCGATCTCGCTGGCTCGATGTTGTTCGGTCTTGGCGCCGACGGATCCGCGGGCCGTGATCGCCGCTGCACTCGTGCTGACGGTCGCGGTGCTCGGCGCCAGCTATTGGCCGGCGCGCAGAGCGTCGCGCGTCGACCCCGTCGTTGCCCTGCGCGCCGAGTAACCGGCAGGGCGCATCGAGCATCTAAAGAATAAGGAGTGGGGGTGGTGGGTAATCTATTCAGCGACATTCGCTACTGCCTGCGCGGCTTCGCGCGGCGGCCGCTCTTCGCCGTCGTCATCGTCGTGACGCTGGCTCTGGGGCTCGGCATCAACGCGGCGATCCTCTCGATCTACGATCAGGTACTGCTGCGCGAGTTGGCTGTGCCGAACCCGCACGAGCTCGTGAATCTCTCGTCGCCGGGCCCTAAACAGGGCGGCTCGTCGACCAACGACGGCGGCACGCAGCAAGAGATCTTTAGCTTCCCGATGTTCCGCGATCTCGAACGCGTCGATGGGCCCTTCGTCGGTATCGCCGCGCACCGCATCGTGGACGCCAACCTCTCGTTCGACGGCAACACCGTTGCGGCCGAAGGGATGCTCGTGTCCGGCAGCTATTTTTCGCTGCTCGGTCTTCGCCCGTTCGCCGGCCGCTTGCTCGACGCCGGCGACGATCGCGTCGAAGGCGAGGCGAGCGCCGTCGTGTTGAGCCACGCCTATTGGCAGGCGGCGTTCGGCGCGGACTCGAGCGTCGTCGGCCGTACGCTCGTCGTCAATGGCAAGCCGCTGACGATCGTCGGCGTCGGGCCGCAGGACTTCCACGGCACGACGGTCGGTGCGCGGGCGCAGGTGTTCGTGCCGATCACGTTCAGTTGGCTCGGCGGCGAGAGAGCCTTCCCCGACCATGACAATCGCAAGAGCTACTGGGCGTATTTGTTCGCGCGCCTGAAGCCCGGCGTTTCGCTCGAGCAAGCGGCCGCGGCGATCAACGGGCCTTATCGGACCATCCTCAACGAAATCGATGCGCCGCTGCTCACGGACTTCCCCGAGCAGGAAATCGAACGGTTTCGCGCCAAGACGCTCGTGCTCACGCCCGGAGAGCGCGGGCAGAGCCGAATCGACGACAACGCGCGCGACGCCGCTCACGATCCTGCTGGTTTCGACGGTGCTCGTGCTGTTGATCGCCAGCGTGAACGTCGCGAACTTGATGCTCGCGCGCGGGTCGACGCGCATTGGCGAGATCGCCGTGCGCGCCTCGCTCGGTGCTTCTCGCCCGCGACTGCTCGCGTTGTTGCTCGTCGAGGTGCTCTTGCTCGCAGCCGCGGCCGCGCTCGTGAGCTTGCCGCTGACCCTCGGCGCGCTTCGCGGCATCGGCAGTATGCTGCCGGCTTCTTCGCAGACGATCGATCTCACGCTCGACGCCTCGATTGCCGCTTTCACGGCCGCGCTCGCGCTTGGATCGACGCTCGTGTTCGGGTTGATTCCCGCGCTGAAGCTCGTGCGCGTGGAGACGAATCCCGCGCTGCAAACGAGCGGGGTGCGGCAAACGGGCGGCAAAGCCGCTGCGCGCTTCCGCGCCACGCTCACGACCGCACAGATCGCGCTGTCGATGGCGTTGCTGGTGCTCGCGGGGTGGTTCGCGCAGAGCCTGTTCAACGTCTCGCGCGTCGACGTCGGCTTTCGCATCGATTCGCTCGCGGTCTTTTCGATTGCGCCGGAGCGCAACGGCTACGCGCCGGCGCGTTCGGCCGAGCTGTTCGCGCGGCTCGAAGAGGATCTCGCGAGCATTCCTGGCGTCACGGCGGTCGCCACGACCGCCATAGCATTACTGGACAACAGTAACTGGAACAGCGGTGTCGAGGTCGAGGGCTATCAAGCGAGCCCCGGCGAGAACATGGACGCGTCCATGAACTACGTCAGCCCGAACTTTTTCCGTGCCGTCGAGATGCCGCTCGTGTCGGGCGAGGGGTTCGAGCGCCGTTCCGGAGGAGACCGCGCGAAAGTCGCCGTTGTCAACGAGCGCTTCGTCGCGCGGTTCGGGCTCGGCGAATCTGCCGTTGGGCAAGCGTCTGTCGGCGATGGGTTCGGAGCTGGATATCGAGATCGTCGGCATCGTGCACGACGCGAAGTACAGCGAGGTCAAGCAGGACATACCGCCGCAGGTGTTCATGCTGCGCGAGGCGGCCCCGTTCATCGGGGCGGCGAGCTTCTACCTGCGCAGCGAGCTCGCGCCGCGCGAGCTGCGCGCGGCCGTCGAGCAAGTGCTCGCGCGGCACGATGCGAACCTGCCGATCATGGAGTTCTTGACGGTGACCGAGCAGGCGAAGGAGAACGTCTTTCTCGATCGGTTCATGAGCACGTTGGCCGGGGCGCTGGCCGTCTTGGCCACCGTGCTGGCGGCGATCGGCATCTACGGCGTGCTCTCGTATGGCGTACTCCAGCGCCTGCGCGAGATCGGCTTGCGCATGGCGCTCGGCGCGGCACCGCGAAGCGTGCGCGGCCTGGTGCTTGAAACAGGTCGGCTGGATGGCCGCGATCGGCGTGGCGCTCGGCGTGAGCCTGGCGCTGCTAGTCGGCCGAGCTCGGCCGTGCCCTTTTGTTCGGTCTCACGCCGACCGACCCCGTCGTCCCAGCTGCGGCCGTGCTCGCGCTGACCACCGTCGTGTTCTGCTGCTGCGTATCTGCCTGCGCGCCGTGCTGCGCTCGTCGATCCTGTTACTGCTTTGCGCGGCGATTGAGCCGCCGGATCTTCATTTCCCCCGAGGACAAAACAATGAGTGCCAACCCTGCAACTAATGCCGCTACTTCGCTGATCCATCTCGACGACTTGAAGAAGGTGTTCTACACCGACGAGGTCGAAACACACGCGCTCTCCGGCGTGCACTTCGAAATCGGCAAAGGCGACTACTTGTCGATCGCAGGCCCATCCGGCTGCGGCAAGTCGACGTTGTTGTCGATTCTCGGCTTGCTCGATACGCCGAGCGGCGGCCGCTACGTGCTGAACGGCACGCCGGTCGAAAACCTCGACGCGTCGCAGCGCGCGCAGATCCGCAACAAAGAGATCGGCTTCATCTTCCAGGCGTTCAACTTGATCGGCGATCTCACGGTGTTCGAGAACGTCGAGCTGCCGCTGACGTATCGCGCCGGCATGAAAGCGGCCGAACGCAAAAAGAGGGTGCTCGAAGCGCTCGAGCGCGTGCGCATGGCGCATCGCTTGAACCATTACCCGGCGCAGCTCTCCGGCGGTCAGCAACAGCGCGTCGCCGTCGCGCGCGCGCTCGTCGGCAGCCCCTCGATCCTGCTCGCCGACGAGCCGACGGGTAACTTGGACTCGAAGAACGGCGAGCAGGTGATGGCGTTGCTCGCGGAGCTGCACGCCGACGGCGCGACGATCTGCATCGTCACGCACGACCCGCGCTACGCCGACTACGCGGACCGCAAGATCCACATGTTCGACGGCCGCGTCGTCGACGAGGAAACGTTGAATCGCCTCCGCGAGGAAGAGGACCGGCGCATCGCCGAGCAGGCACGGCGCGGGCGGCCTAAGGCGACGGAGCCGGAAGAGGCGTAGTCGCCGGCATGTAACGATGGCCTTGCTGCACGACTTGGGACGGCGCTGCGAGCATGGCGCGACCAGCCGCTGTTCGCCGTCACGGCGGTCGCGGTGCTCGCCGTCGGCATCGCCGCGAGCACGGCCGTGTTCTCGGTCGTCAACGCCGTGGTGCTCAAGCCCGTACCGTTCGCGGACCCGGACACGCTGCTGCAGCTCGGGAAGACGCAGGACGGCCGCGTGACGAACGACTTCGACGTGGCGCCGGCCAACTTCGCGCTTTGGCGCACGCTCGACGACGCGTTCGAGGACGTGGCCGCCTACACCGACGCCTCCGTGAGCTACGCGAACGGCGACGTGCCAGAGCGCGTCGCGGCCAAGCAGGTGTCGGAAGCGTATTTCCGCGTCTTTCGTGCGCCGTTCGCCGCCGGCCGTGCGTTCGCGCGCGAGGACGACCTCCCGGGCGCGGCGCCGACGGTCGTGCTGAGCCACGACTTTTGGCAGCGGCGGCTCGGCGGCGATCCGGCCGTTCTCGGCACGACGATCTCGCTCGCCGGCACCGCGCACACCGTCCTCGGCATTGCGGGCGCCGAGTTCGATCTGCGTGAGCTCGGGTCCGTGGATCTGTGGCTGCCGCTTGGGCTCGAGCCCGACACCGCGGAGCAGGGAAACTATCTGCAGGTAGCGGCGCGGCTAGGCGCGGGCGTGAGCCTCGAGCAGGCGCGTGCACGGCTCGCGGCCACTCTCGGTGTTTATCGCGAGCGCTTCCCGGATTCGGCGCCCGAGGGGCAGGCATTCGTGGCTCTGCCGATCGCCGAAGCGATGGTGGGTGCCGGTATTCGCGAGTCGTTGTGGGTGCTGCTCGGCGCCGTCGTGTTCGTGCTGCTGATCGCATGCGCCAACGTGGCCAACCTGTTGTTGATTCGCGCCATCGGCCGACGGCGCGATGTCGCCATTCGCTTGGCGCTCGGTGCCGGGCGTGCGCATCTCCTACGCCGGCTGCTCGCCGAGGGCGTGCTGTTGTCGGTCGCGGGCGGCGCGTTGGGTCTCGCACTCGGGTTCGTGGGCATCCGCGCGCTGCTTGCGGTGAACACGGCGGACTTGCCGCGGCTCGGCGAGGCCGGGTCGTTGGTCGGAATCGATTGGCGTATCGCCGCGTTCACGATGCTGTTGGCCGTGGCGACGAGCGTGCTGTTCGCGCTGGTGCCGGCACTCGCCGCGCCGCCGGACTTGAACCGAGTGCTCAAGGACGCGGGCAGCCGAAGCGGCACGGGTCGGCGGCACAATCGAACGTTGTCGGCGCTCGTGACGCTCGAGATCGCGCTCGCGGTCGTGCTGCTCGTCGGCGCGACACTCTTGATTCGCACGTCGCTCGCGCTGAGCCAGGTCGATCCGGGGTTCTCGGCGAGCAACGTGCTCACGCTGAAGACCGCGCTCGCCGCGCCGGATACCGCGAGCTCGGCGGCCATCGACCGCGTGCTGCGGCGTTCGCTCGATGCCGTTCGGGCGCTGCCCGGCGTTACCGCCGCCGCGGCGTCGTGCTGCGTGCCGCTCGAGCGTAGCCCGAACCTGCCGTTCAACGTCGTCGGCCGGCCCCTCGAGGGCGAGCCCTTTACCGGCGGCGCGGAATGGATCGCGAGCACGGACGGTTACCTCGAAACGTTCGAGGTGCCGTTGCTGCGCGGCCGCGCACTCACCGACGCGCGACGGCGCGAACGCGCCGCCCGTAGCGGTGGTCAATCGTGCGTTTGCCGACCGCTATTGGCCGAACGGTGCCGACCCCATCGGCGAGCGCGTCGTGATCGGCGGCGGGCTGATCCAGGCGTTTGCGACGGACCCGGAACGGCAGATCGTCGGCATCGTCGGCGACATGCGCGCCGAGGAATTGAACGAGGCGCCGCTGCCCACGATCTACGTTCCGCTCGCGCAGCTGTCCGACGAGCTGGCTCCGTTCCTCGTCAGAGGCGGGCCACTCGCGTGGCTCGTGCGCACGGCGGAAGATCCGCAAGCGCTCGCGGCCGCGATCCAGAGCCAGCTTCGCGCGAGCACCGGTGCTCCGGTCACCGAAGTGCAAACGATGGCCGACGTCCTGGCGACGGCCTCGTCGCGCGAGCGCTTCAACATGTTGCTCATGAGCGTCTTCGGCGCTGCCGCGCTGCTGCTCGCGACGGTCGGTATCTACGGGCTCATTCGCTACTCGGCCGAGCAACGTACGCACGAGCTCGGGATTCGCGCGGCGCTCGGCGCAACCCCCGGGCGGATTCGCGGCATGGTCCTGCTGCAGGGCGGTGCTTTGATCGGCATCGGTACTGCGATCGGCTTGGGCGCTGCGTTCGGTCTCGCGAATTTTCTGGCGTCGCTGCTCTTCGGCGTCGAGCCGCACGATGGGCTCGTGTTCCTCAGCGTTCCCGCGGCACTGGCCGCGGCCGCGCTCGCCGCAGTCGCCGGCGTCGCGTGGCGCGCGGGACGCGTCGATCCGATGAACGCGTTGCGCTCGGAATAGCAGACAAGCCGCGCAAGTGCGGCCGATCCGTGTGTCTCGAGAGGAGTAAAACGACAATGTGGGACACGACCGCTTCGCGATTTGCGCCAAGCGGCGCGCGGGCTGCTGCGCAGCGCGTCGTTCACGGTCGTGTCCGTCGCGACGCTCGCGATCGGCATCGGGGCGACGACGGCTGTGTTCAGCGTCGTCGACGGGGTGCTGCTGAAGCCGTTGCCGTATCCCGAATCGGATCGAGCTCGTTGCGCTGTGGCACGACGCTCCCGGCGTGCCGGGCATCACCGCGGTCGCGGGCGGCCTGCAAATGTCGACCTCGATGCTCGTGACGTTATCGCGAGCACAACCGCTCGTTCGATCAAGTCGGACTGTGGGCGCTGCGGGATCGGCAATGTCACGGGACGAAGCGAGCCCGAGCAGGTCGACGGCAGGCATTGTGTCGGGACAAGCGCTCGCGGTGTTTGGCGTTCCGCCGCTGCTCGGCCGCTGGATCGACGAGCGTGACGAAGACGCGAACAACCCACGCGTGGCGCTGCTGAGCTACGGGTACTGGCAAGAGCGCTTCGGCGGCGACCCGAACGTCATCGGCAGGACCATCGAGCTCAATGCGTCGACCACGGAGATCGTCGGCGTGATGCCGCGCGGGTTCCGGTTCGGTGACAGGGAGGCCGACATCATCGGCGCCTTCGCGATCAACCGGGCTCAACTGATTCCGCCGCCGTTCTGCTGCAACGGCGTCGCGCGACTCAAGCGCCGGCGTCACGATCGAGCAGGCCAGCGCCGACATCGAGCGCATGCTGCCGATCTGGGTCGATATGTTCCCATTTCCTGGCGGCCGGAGGGGCACCCAGTACCTCGACACCTGGCGCGTGGCCCCGGCGCTGCAAGATGCTCAAGGCCGACGTCATCGGCGATGTCGGCGATTCGCTGTGGATCGTGCTCGCGATGATCGGTGTCGTGCTCGTGATTGCGAGCGCCAACGTCACGAACCTGTTGCTCGTGCGCGGCGAAAGCAAGGCGCGTGAGCTCGAGGTGCGCGCCGCGCTCGGCGCGGGGTCGTGGCGCATCGCCCGGTCGATGTTGGCCGAGAGTTTGCTACTCGCAGCGGTGGCCGGCGTCCTCGGAATCGCGCTCGCGTACATGGCGCTCGAGGCGTTGCTCGGTCTCGCGCCGCAGCAGGTGCCGCGCCTCGCCGAGCTCGCGATCGACGCGCGCTCGTTGACGTTTGCATTGCTCGTAACGTTGGCAGCGGGTGCCACCATCAGCCTCGCTCCGGTGTTGCGCGCGGCGCGGGCTCGTCTCTCGACGGGCTTGCGTGCCGCCCGCGGGACGAGCGCCGGCCGCGCGCAGCATCGCGCGCAGAATGCGCTCGTTGTAGGACAGGTCGCGCTCGGCGCGCGCGCCCGCGACGTGCAGCGGCGCATCGTCGGCCAAGGCGTGCTGCTCGCCGGAATCGGCATCGTGGTCGGTCTCGTTGCTGCAGCCGCGATGACGCGCTTGATGACGTCGTTGTTGTACGACGTGCAGCCCATCGATCCGCTGACGTACGCGGCCGTGGCGGTCGGTCTCATCGCCGTCGCCGCGCTCGCGAGCTACGTGCCGGCGCGGCGCGCGTCGGCCGTCGATCCGGCCGAATCGCTGGCCGCGGAGTAGTGGGAACCGGCGTGAAAGCAGTCGGCGTGTTTCTCGGTACAGATGAAGGGCTTGATCAGACCCCTCCGCGGAGGGGTCCTTGCACCATCACGGTGCGGAATCCCTCCGCGGAGGGATTTCGATGACGGCCGTCGCGTAGGAGACGCCGATGCTGCGATGCGAGTTCTTCGGGAGGATCAGAGAGTCATGACGAATTGGCTCGAGGATGTCCGCTACGCATTGCGCGCGCTGACTGCGAGGCCCGTGTACGCGCTTGCGTCGATCGCCGTTCTCGCGATCGCGATCGGCGCTAACACGACGGTGTTCAGCGTGTTCAACGGCCTGTTCATGCGGCCGCTACCGTATCCGGACGGCGGTCGCCTCGTCATGGTCTACGACTCTTATCCAAAGGTAGACCTGCCGAACGCGGGCACTTCGATTCCCGACTATCTCGATCGCCTCGAGGCACCGTCGCTCGAAGGTCTCGCGATCCTTGCGGCGACGCCGCGCACGCTCGCGGGCGAAGGTCCGCCGGCGCGCGTGCTGATCGCGCGGGCCTCGGCGTCGATGTTCGAGGTGCTTGGGCTAGCGCCGGCCGTAGGGCGCGCCTTCACGGCCGAGGAGGCGACGGTCGGCAACGATCGTGTCGCGGTGGTGAGTCATGGGCTCTGGAGCAGCCGGTTCGGGGCGCGGCCGGATCTCGTCGGCAGCGACATCCGCCTCGACGGCACCTCGTTTCGCGTGATCGGCGTAATGCCGGAAGGTTTCGGATTTCCTAACCGCGACATCGATGCCTACGTGCCGTTCGCGTTCACGCCCGCGCAAACGAGCGATACGGCGCGCGGCAATCAGTTCTCCTTCAGCGTGGGACGGCTGCGGCCCGGCGCGACCATCGAAGGACTCAACGCCGAGCTCGAAACCATCGTGCAGCGCAATGTCGCGGCGGGCCGTGTGCCCGCCGACGCCGTCACGGTTGCGGGCTTCACGGGGCGCGCCCAGTCGTTGCGCGACATTCAGGTGGGGAGTCTGCGCGAGATGGTCGTGGTGCTTCAGGCGATCGTGATTGTCGTGCTGCTGATCGCCTGCGCCAACCTCGCTAATCTGCAGCTGACCCGTGTGACGTCGCGGCGCAAGGAGCTCGCCGTGCGTTCCGCGCTCGGGGCCGGCAGCGAGCGGCTCGTGCGTATGGTGCTGATCGAGGCGCTGCTGCTGGCGCTCGCCGGCGGCACCCTCGGCGTCGCGGTCGCGGTAGGCGGGCTCGCGCTCGTGCGCGCGCTCGGCCTCGATCAATCGAGCGATGGTTTCGCGTTCGTGCTCGATACGACGACGCTCATGTATACGCTCGGCTCCGCGGTGCTCGCGGCCGTCGTGTCGGGCTCGCCGCCCGTGCTCGCGCTGCTGCGCAAGGATTTGACGGGCGTGATTCGCGAGGCCGGCAGACAAAGCGGCGGGGGCCGCCGCGCGCAACGGCTGCGCAGCGGCTTGGTCGTCGCGCAACTCGCGATGAGCGTCGTGTTGCTCGTCGGAGCAGGCTTGCTCTCGAGGAGCTTCTATGGGCTCATCGACGAGGGGCCGGGGTTCAGTGCGGGCGGCGTCTGGACGGCGCAATTCACCCTGGCAGGTCCGCGCTACGAGCAGAGTGAGGCCTGGCTGCGCTTCGAGGGCGAGGCGCTCGCCGCGTTGCGGGCGCTGCCCGGTGTCGGTGCGGCCGGCTTCACGTCGGTCCTGCCGTTCAGTAACGACAGCGATTTCGGGTCGACGGTGATCGACGGCTACGTGATGCCGGAGGGTGGGGCGCCGCCGCACGCTCAGCACCGCTCGATCGACGAAGGCTATCTCGCCGTGCTCGGGGTCCCCGTCGATTGCCGGCCGCAACTTCGCCGCGCACGAGTCCGAGCGCGTAGTGATCGTCGACGAGAACCTCGCGGCGAAGTATTGGCCCGGGCGGAGTGCGCTCGGTCAACGGCTACGTCAGCGTCGTCGCACGCACCGGATCAATGGGCCACGATCGTCGGGGTCGTGCCGGCGATCAAGCAGGCGAGCCTCGCGCAGACACGCCGTCAAGGAGACGATCTACTGGCACTACGAGCAACGTCCGAGGGCGGGCGGCGTGTTCACGCTGCGCACCGTCGTGCCTCCGGCGCAGCTCGCGGGCGCCGTGACGGCGGCGGTCGCGGCGCTCGATCCCGACGTTGCGCTGTTCGGTGCGCAGTCCATGGACGAGCGCGTGTCGACCTCGCTCGGCCCGCAACGCGCGCCGATGGTGCTGACGCTCGTGTTCGCGGCCGTCGCATTCTTGCTCGCAGTGATCGGCCTCTACGGTGTGCTGGCCTGGGCGGTGAGCCAGCGCGTCGGCGAGATCGGCGTGCGCATGGCACTCGGTGCTCGTGCCGCGGACATCGGCCGCATGATCTTGCAGCAGGGCGGCAGGCTCGTCGCGATCGGGCTCGTGGTCGGCGTTGCGGGCTCGCTCGCGCTCGGCCGCGTGCTGTCGTCGCAGCTCGACAGAGTCGGCGCGTTCGATCCCGTGGTGCTTGCTCTGACCGTCGTCGGCCTCGGCGGCGCTGCGCTCTTCGCGAGCTGGCTGCCGGCTCGGCGTGCGGCGCGCATCGATCCGCTCGAGGCATTGCGCAAGGAGTGATTGAGATGGAAACGCTGCGGCAAGACATCAAGCACGCCTGGCGGTTGTTCCGCGAGAACAAGCTGTTCACGGCGACGGCGCTCGCCGCGTTGACGCTCGGCATCGGCGTCAACATCGCGATCTTCTCCGTCGTCAACGCCGTGCTGCTCAAGCCGATGGCGTATCCCGATCCCGACTCGCTCGTGCAAGTCGTCGGCATCAACGACGGGGTCATGGGCGGGCCTGCGGCGTCGCCCGCGAAGTACCTGTATTGGCGCGCGCAGACCGATGTCCTCGAGCACGTCACCGCGTTTCGCGGTATCGATCTCAACCTCGAGCAGGGCGACGTGCCGGAATCAGTACGTGCCGGCCAGACGTCGGCCGAGTATTTCGGCACGTTCAAGCCGCCGCTCGCCATGGGGCGCTGGTTCACGGCTGAGGAAGACCTGCCGAACGCGGGCCGGACGGTGGTGCTCGGCTACAACTTTTGGACGCAGCGGATGGCGAGCGACCCTAATGTCGTCGGCAAGAGCATTACGTTGTCCGGGAATCCGTACACGATCGTAGGCGTCGTCGGGCGCGAGTTCGACTTCCGCGATTTCGGCCAGGCGCCCGAGATTTTCGTGCCATTCCAGTTCAATCCGAACGCGACGGATCAAGGACACTACTTCGCCAACGCGGCACGGCTCAAGCCGGGTGTGACGCTCGAGCAGGCTAAGGCGCGGATCGAGGCATCCGCTGCCGCCTATCGGGAGCGATACACGGAGCGTGCGCTCGCTGCGAACAGTGGCTTCAGCGTGCTCACGATGCAGGAATCGCTCGTGCGCCAGGCGCGGCCGGCGCTCATCGTTGCGCTCGGCGCGGTCGCCTTCGTGTTACTCATCGCGTGCGCGAACGTCGCGAATCTCCTGTTGATTCGTGCGACGGGCCGGCGAAAAGAGATGGCCGTGCGCGTCGCGCTCGGTGCGGGACGTTGGCGCATCGCACGGCAGCTACTGACCGAGAGCCTCATGCTGTCGCTCGCGGGCGGGGTGCTCGGCTTGCTCGCGGGCTACCTCGGCATGCGCTGGCTCTTGACCGTCAACACCGCGGGTTTGCCGCGGCTCGGCACCGGCGGCTCGCTGCTCGGCATGGATTGGCGTGTCGTTGCGTTCACGGTCGTGCTCTCGATCGTGACGGGCATCCTATTCGGCCTGATACCGGCGCTCGTCGCGTCGCGCGCCGACTTGAACGCCATCATCAAGGACTCGAGCAGCCGCTCGGGCAGCGGTTTCCGGCAGAACAAGACGCGCTCGGCGCTCGTGCTCGTCGAGGTCAGCCTGGCCGTCGTGCTGCTCGTCGGCGCGGCGCTCTTGATTCGGACCTCTCTCGCGCTCGGCACCGTCGATCCCGGCTACACGACGGAGAACGTGATTGTCATGCGCACGTCGCTATCGGGCCCGCGGTACCGCCAGTCCGAAGCCGTCGATCAGATGGCGCGGTCGGCGCTCGAACGTATCCGGCAGATCCCTGGCGTCGCAGCCGCCACGATGACGTGCTGCGTGCCGCTGCAAGGAGGCTATGGGTTGCCGTTCAACATTATCGGCCGCACGAACGAAGGGCCGTACACGGGCGGCGGCGGCGTGCACGCGGCCGTGCCGGGTTATTTCGACACATTCGAGATCCCCGTCATTCGCGGCCGCGCATTCAACGAGACCGACACGGGCTCGGCGCCGCCCGTCATGATCATCAACCAGGCGCTGGCCAATCAGTACTGGCCGAACGGCGGCGATCCGCTCGCCGACCAGATCCACATGGGCGGCGGCTTCCAAGCGCCCGAGCTCGCGACCGAGCCGGTCCGGCAAATCATCGGCATCGTCGGCGACGTCCGCAGCGGCAGCATCGCGAACGACCCCGGTCCGATCATGTACCTGCCGCAGGCCCAGATGCCTGACGGGTTCAACGCGCTGATGCAGAGCACGGGGTCGATGGGCTGGATCGTGCGCACGAGCGTCGCGCCCGAGAACGTCTCGAGCGCCGTTCAGGACATCATTCGTCAGACGACGGGTGTGCCCGTCACGAACGTGCAGAACATGGAGGACATCGTCTCGATCAACATCTCGCGCCAACGGCTCAACATGTTGCTCATGACGATCTTCGGCGGCTCCGCGCTCGTCCTCGCCGCCATCGGCATCTACGGCCTCATGGCGTACTCCGTGCAGCACCGCACGCAAGAGATCGGTATCCGCATGGCGCTCGGCGCGCAGGCCGACCGCGTCCGCTGGGGCGTCGTCGGCCAAGGCATGACGCTCGTCGGCATCGGCATCGTCGTCGGCGTCCTCGCCGCATTTTTCTTGGCGACGTTCCTCGCCTCGGTGCTCTACGGTGTCCAGGCTCGCGACGTGATGGTCTTCGTCGGCGTTCCGACCGTGCTCGCGGCGACGGCCTTCGCGGCGGTCTGGATTGCGGCGCGGCGTGCGAGCCGCATCGATCCGCTCGACGCTCTGCGCTACGAATAGCGCCGACGGTACGAGTATCGATCCGCTCGAAGCATTGGTAAGGAGTGACTACATGGAAACGCTGCGTAAAGACATCAAGCACGCCTGGCGGTTGTTCCGCGAGAACAAGCTGTTCACGGTCGACGGCGCTCGCCGCGTTGACGCTCGGCATCGGCGTCAACATCGCGATCTTCTCCGTCGTCAACGCCGTGCTATTGAAGCCGATGGCATACGACGAGCCCGATTCGCTGGTGCAGCCGGTGAACACGAACCAAGGGGCCGTCGGGGGACCTGCGGCGTCGCCGGCGAAGTACATGCACTGGCGCGCGCAGACCGACGTGCTCGAGCAGCGTGGCGGCGTTCCGCGGTATCGATCTCAATCTCGAGCAAGGCGGACGTGCCGGAAGCCATTCGCGCCGGCCAGACGTCGGCCGAGTACTTCGGCGCGTTCCGGCCGCCGCTCGACGCTCGGCCGTTGGTTCACCGCGGAGGAGGATCTGCCGAACGCGGGGCGCACCGTAGTGCTCGGCTACAACTTCTGGACGCAGCGCATGGCCAGCGACCCGGACGTCGTCGGCAAGAGCGTCACGCTGTCCGGTAATCCGTACACGATCGTCGGCGTCGTGGGCCGCGAGTTCGATTTCCGCGACTTCGGCCCGGCGCCCGAAATCTTCGTGCCGTTCCAGTTCGATCCGAACACGACCGATCAAGGTCACTATTTTGCGTCGGCGGGAAGACTGAAGCCCGGCGTGACGCTCGAGCAGGCGCAAGCGCGGCTCCAGGCGTCGGCGGCGGTGTACCGCGATCGATTTGCCGCCGCAATGCCGCCGAACAACGGCTTCAGCGTGATCACGCTGCAGGAGTCGCTCGTGCGCCAGGCGCGGCCGGCGCTGGTCGTTGCGCTCGGCGCCGTCGCCTTGGTGCTGCTGATCGCGTGCGCGAACGTCGCGAACCTGCTGCTTGATCCGCGCCACGGGGCGGCGCCGCGAGATGGCCGTGCGCGTCGCGCTCGGGGCAGGGCGCTGGCGAATCGCGCGTCAGCTGCTGACCGAGAGCCTGATGCTGTCCTTCGCCGGCGGCGCTCTCGGATTGCTCGCGGGCTATCTCGGCATGCGCGCGCTGCTGACGGTGAATACCGCTGGACTGCCGCGGCTCGGCGCTAGGCGGCTCGCTGCTCGGCATGGATTGGCGCGTCGTCGTGTTCACGGTGTTGCTGTCGATCGTGACGGGGATCCTGTTCGGGCTTGATTCCGGCGGTCATTGCGTCGCGCGCCGACTTGAACGCGATCATCAAGGACTCGAGCAGCCGCTCGGGCAGCGGCTTCCGCCAGAACAAGACGCGCTCGGCGCTCGTGCTCGTCGAGGTCAGTCTCGCCGTCGTGTTGCTGGTCGGTGCGGCGCTCTTGATCCGCACCTCGTTCGCGCTCGGCACGGTCGATCCCGGCTTCCAAGCCGAGAACGTGCTCGTGATGCGCACGTCGCTGTCGGGCCCGCAGTATCAGACCTCCGATAGCGTCGATCAAACCGCGCGCTCAGGGCTCGAGCGGATCCGCCAGATACCCGGGCGTCGTGGCCGCGACGCTGACGTGCTGCGTGCCGCTCCAAGGCGGCTATGGGTTGCCGATGAACATCATCGGCCGCGCCAACGAAGGGCCGTTCACCGGCGGCGGCGGGTTCCACTTGAGCGTGCCCGGGTACTTCGACACCTTCAACATGCCCGTCGTCCGCGGCCGCGCGTTCAACGACAGCGACAGCGGCTCGGCGCCGCCCGTGGTCATCGTCAACCAAGCGTTCGTGGACCAGTACTGGCCGGACGGTGGCGATCCGCTCGCGGAGCAAATTCTGATCGGCGGCGGCGCGGCCAACATGAAGGAGCTCGCGGAGGAGCCGGTGCGGCAGATCGTCGGTGTCGTCGGCAACGCGCGCGCGAACGGCATCGCCAGTGATCCGGGCCCGGTGATGTACGTCCCGCTCGCGCAGATGCCCGACGCGTTGAACGCGCTGATGCAGAGCTCCGGCGCGATGGCGTGGATCGCGCGCACGAGCGTAGCGCCCGAGACGGTATCGAGCGCGATTCAGGACATCGTGCGGCAAACGACCGGGCGTGCCCGTCACGAACATCCAGAACATGGACGACATCGTCTCGATCTCGATCTCGCGGCAACGACTGAACATGCTGCTGATGACGATCTTCGGCGCTTCCGCGCTCGTGCTCGCGGCGATCGGCATCTACGGCCTCATGGCGTACTCCGTGCAGCACCGTACGCAAGAGATCGGCATTCGGATGGCGCTCGGTGCGCAGGCCGATCGCGTCCGCTGGGGTGTCGTCGGCCAAGGCATGACGCTCGTCGGCATCGGGATCGTGGTCGGCATCGTCGCCGCATTCTTCTTGGCGACGCTGCTCGGGTCGGTGCTCTACGGCGTCCAAGCGCGCGACGTCTTGGTCCTCGTCGGGGTCCCGACCGTGCTCGCGGCGACGGCGTTCGCGGCCGTGTGGATTGCGGCGCGGCGCGCGAGCCGCATCGATCCGCTCGACGCGCTGCGTTATGAATAGCACGATCGATCACCTGCGCAACGACGTGGCGTTCGCGCTGCGCCAGTTCGGCCGACAGCCGCGCTTCTTCGCGGTGGTCGCGCTGACCTTGATCGTCGGCATTGCCGCGAGCACCAGCATCTTCGCGGTCGTCGACGGCGTGCTGCTGCGGCCGCTGCCGTATCCCGAGTCCACGCGTCTCGTACGCCTCGACACGAGCAGTTTCCGCGGCGAGTACTACCACTTACGCCAGCAGGCGACGACCCTGGACGTCGCGGCCTATTACCCGGCGCCGATGGAGGTCACGGTGAATCTCGGCGACGAGCCCGTGCTGTTACCGGGCGCCGGCGTGACGGCCGACCTCTTCGACGTGCTCGGCGTGCGGCCGGCGCTCGGCCGCGGCTTCACCGCAGAGGAAATGCTCACCGACGGCCCCGGCATCGTGGGCGGCACGTACTGGCGCACGTACGGTGTGGTGATCTTGAGCGACGGAGCGTGGCGCTCGTACTTCGCCGCCGACGCGGCGGCGATCGGCCGCACTCTCGTCATCGAAGGGCTGCCGCACACCGTCGTCGGCGTCATGCCGCCGAGCTTCAACTTTCCCACCGCAGCGACGACGTTTTGGTTCCCGCACAACCTCGATGTGGGTGGCCATTGGGGCGGCAACGTCGCGACGATGATCGGCCGTCTGCGTGACGGCTACGGAATTACGGAGGCGCAAGCGGAGCTGCGCACGCTGAGCGCCAGCTTCCGTGAGCTAATCCCTTGGGCGCGGTTCTTGCCGGCCGAGCGGGTCTACGGCGCGGATTTCGAGGTCCGGCGCTTGTCGGACGACATCGTTGGCCAAGCGCGCCCCGTGCTGTTGCTGCTGCTCGCGGCCATCGGCGCCATGTTGCTCGTTGTCTGCGTCAACGTCGCCAATCTCTTGCTCGCGCGCGGCTCGGCACGCGAGCGCGAGCTCGCGACGCGCGCCGCCTTGGGCGCCGGGCGCCGCCGACTCGTGCGCCAGCTGCTCGTCGAGACGGCTCGCGCGTAGAGTGTGCGATGCCGATGTATTCGTCGCGGTTATCGTCGTCGCGCCAGAGCGCAGCACCATGGCAAGGGAGCGTTCGATGACAAGGTTGTTGGAGGATCTCAAGCACGCGTTGCGGGTCTTTCGCACGAGCCCCGGCTTTGCGGCGATGGTCGTCGCCGCGATCGCGCTCGGCATCGGCACGAATACGGCGATCTTCTCGGTGGTCAATGCCGTGGTGCTGAAGCCGGTGCCGTTCACCGACCCCGACCGGATCGTCCAGCTGCAGGTCAAACGCGACGAAGTGGATTTCGGCTGGAATACCTCGTCGGCCAAGTTCAATGTGTGGCGCGAGGTCCCCGACGTCTTCAGCGACATCGCGGGCTTCATGACCGGCGTGCCGCTCAATCTGACGGAGGGTGATACTCCCGAGCAGATCTCGGCGGCACGCGTGACGGAGGGGTACTTTCGGGTGTTTAGTGCGCCGATCGCTCGTGGCCGCACGTTCACACCCGACGAGGACTTGCCGACCTCGGCGGCGACCGTCGTCCTGAGCCACGCGTTCTGGACCGACCGCCTCGCGGCCGATCCCGACGTGGTCGGCAAAGCCGTGTCGTTGGGCGGCGCCCCGCACACCGTGATCGGCATCGTCAGCGAAGACTTCGACATGCGCGAGCTCGGCGACCCCGAAGTCTGGCTCTCGTTGCGGCTCGACCCCACCTCGACGGACCAGGCGCATTACTTCAGGGCCGTGGCGAGGCTCGCTTCCGGCGTGACGCTCGAGCAGGCGCAGGCGCGAATGGCAACGTCGCTCGAGACATTTCGCGAGCGCTTCCCGACGGCTGCGCGCGAGGGGGAGACCTTCACGGCGGTGAGCCTCCAGGAATCGCTCGTCGGTAACGCCAGCCGTCCGCTGTGGGTGCTGCTCGGCGCCGTGGCATTCGTGCTGCTCATCGCGTGCGCGAACGTCGCGAGCTTGCTGCTCGTTCGAGCCGCCAAGCGGCAGCGCGAGGTCGCTATTCGCTCGGCGCTCGGCGCCGGCCGGCGGCGAATCGTGCAGGAGGTCCTGGCCGAAACGCTGCTGCTCGACAGCTGATGGGCAGCGCTCTCGGCATCGTCGCCGGGTTCGTCGCGATGCGCGCGTTGCTCGCGATCAATACGGCCGGCCTGCCGCGGCTCGTCGACATCGGGTCGTGGTTCGGCCTGGATTGGCGCGTCGTCACGTTCGCCGTGGCGTTGTCAGTCGCGACCGGATTGCTCGTCGGACTCATGCCGGCGCTCGCCAGCACTCGTGTCGATTTGAACAGCGTCATCAAGAGCACGAGCGGCCGCTCCGGTAGCGGTCGTGGCGAGGCCAGGTTGCGCTCCGCGTTCGTGCTCGTCGAAGTCGTGCTCGCTGTCGTGCTGCTGGTCGGCGCCGCGTTGCTGATCCGCACGTCGATCGCGCTCAGCATGGTCGAGCCGGGCTTCCGTGCGGACAACGTGCTGCTGTTGCGGACGGCGCTTGCCGGTCCCCGTTATGCGAGCACGGCCAGCGTCGAGCAGGTCGTGCAGGCGGTGCGCGAGCGGTTGCTCGCGATGCCCGGAGTCGTCGAAGTCGGCGCTTCGTGCTGCGTGCCCACACGGTTCGGCTCGAACCTGCCGTTCAACATCGTCGGCCGCGAGCCTGACCAGGGGCAATATACCGGCGGCAGTGACTTTGCGACGGCGACGCCGGGCTACTTCGGCACGTTTCGCATTCCAGTGCTGCGCGGCCGCGATTTCGACGATCGCGATTCCGGCGGCGCGCCGGGTGCCGTCATCGTCAATCAGGCGTTTGCGGACCGTTTTTGGCCGAACGCCGATGCCCTCGGCGAGCGCATCTTGATCGGCAGCGGTATTGCGATCCTCGGCGGTGAGCCCGAGCGCGAGATCGTCGGCATCGTGGCCGACGTGCGGAACCGGGGAATCGACGACGAGCCCGCGCCGACGATGTACGTGCCGCAGGCGCAGGTGTCCGACGTGTTCAACGTGTTTTTCGTCGGCACCATTCCGCTGACGTGGAGCGTCCACACCGCGGGCGATCCGCCGATCCTGGCGAGTGCGATCGAGACCGAGTTGCGCGGGCTGACGGGCGTGCCCGTCGCGAGCGTCGAGACGATGGCGGAAGTCGTGGCGATCTCGACCTCGCGCGAACGCTTCAACATGCTGCTGATGAGCATTTTCGGCGGCGCGGCGCTCGTGCTCGCCGCGCTTGGGATCTACGGGCTCTTGGCGTACTCGGTTCAGCAGCGCACGCAAGAGCTCGGGATTCGCGCCGCGCTCGGCGCGGAGCCGCAGCGAGATCAGGCGCATTGTGCTGCGCCAGGGCGCGCTGCTCGTCGGTGGCGGAGTTGCGGTCGGGCTCGCTGCGGCGTTCTTCCTGTCGAGCTGGCTGAGCTTCGTTTCTGTTCGGAGTCGGGCCGCGCGACGCCTTCGCGTTCGTGACCGTACCGGTGGCGTTGGCGCTGATCGGGCTCGCGACCGTCGCCGTCGTGGCGCGGCGCGCGGGCGCGCGTCGATCCGCTCGACGCGCTTCGCCACGAGTAGCGGCGAGCAAGCACAGACGTTGCGCTGCGACTAGGCCCGCGCCGATGCGCTCGGCGCGGGCCGTTGCGCGATTATTTCTTCGTCAGCGCGCCGGCGAGGGCTTCCGACACGTAGCCGAACACGGCGCCGATCACGACCGACAGAATCGTCGGCACCAACGCCGTCGTCGGAGTCATCCCGGTACCCAGCAATGCCAGACCGGCGATGCTCGCGAAGCCGTAGACGCTGGCCGGAATCACGGCGAGGAACGGCAGCTTCGACGACAGCACGATGACCGTCGCGCCGAGGCCGACCGCGACGGGTGCCGCGAACGCGCCGAGTGCGCCGAGCTGCGCCGCGAGCAGCATCGCGGCCATGCCGACGACCGCGCCGAAGCTCATGCACACGATCGTGTTACGCGTGCCCGTGATCTTGCCGCCGCAGTGATAGTGGCAGCCCCAGGCGATGAAGGCTTGCCAGACTTGCAGGTTGGCGGCTGCAACGGGGTCCAAGAAGAAGATCCAAGTCGCGACGACGGCGAGCACGCCGACCGAGACTGCGAGCGCAATGAGCGACGACATGACGGGACTCCTTAGGTTGTTGTGGTTATGAAGGAGCGAAGAAATCGGTGAGCTACGGCGCAGGTGCTCCGAAGTGACGGCGAAGGGTCTCGATGGTTTGTTGGTTGCCACGCTCGAAGAAGCGGCGCATCGCGAGCGACTCTTCGTCGGAGCCGTAACCGAGACTCGTGACGCGTATGTGCGTCTGCCCGCCGTCGACGGGTGTCAGCGTGGTAACCGTCCACGGCTTCTTCCAGGCTTCTTTGAACGGGAACGTCGCCGGCGTCTTCTGAATGCGCAGTCGCGATCATCGTCGGCGGCTCGTAGGCGAGAATCACGTTCTCGATCGTCTCGGCGTCACCGAGCGTGCCGTCGGCGCGGTAGCGCGAGCGAATCGTGCCGCCGACGCGTAGGTCGACCTCGGCGAGCGCCGGGCCCAGCGCTTTGTAGCCCTCGGACGTCGCGAACACCTTCCAGACTTCGTCGATCGGCGCCGGCACGACGCCTTCGTTGACGAACGAGATCTCGTCAGCGGCGCTCGCGGTGCCGCAAACGGCGACGAGCAGCAGGAACCAAGCGCGCATCCCGAATCCCCCCACGCACCGGTCGTACGACTCGCCTACTATACGCACGCTTAGGCCAGTCCCGAAAATGGGACGCCGCCCGGCGGTAACGGGACGCGCGGAGACCGGCACGCAGCGAGCCTCGATGCATAAAGACCTTACGGTACCGGGGGTTGCGCGCGTCGGCGGCGTTGGCATGGGAGTTGTATTGCGGCCTTCGAACACTAGTCGATGCGAGGCACGTTGATGATCCGGTTGCAGAACGTCGAGAAGTCCTACCCCTACAAGGGCGGTCAGACCTGGGTGCTACGGCAGATTGGGCTCGAAATCGCCGAAGGCGATTTCGTGACGATCATGGGCCCCTCGGGCTCCGGCAAGTCCACGCTGCTCGCGATCCTCGGCATGCTCGACGGCGAATACGCCGGCGAGTACTGGTTCGACGACAAGCCGCTGCACAAGGCGAGCGTCAAGGACCGCGGCCGCGTCAACAAAGAGAACGTCGGCTTCGTGTTCCAGCACTTCCATCTGCTCGACGACCTCACGGTCTACGAGAACCTCGAGATCCCGCTGTCGTACCGCGACGTGCCGCGCAAGGAGCGCGAGGCGCGCGTCGCCGAGATCCTCGATCGCTTCCAAATGGTCGGCAAGAAGGATCTCTATCCGACCCAGCTCTCGGGCGGCCAACAGCAGCAAGTCGCCGTCGCGCGCGCCGTCATCGCGCGCCCGCGCATCGTGCTCGCCGACGAGCCGACGGGCAGCCTGCACTGGAGCCAAGGCGAGGAGATCATGAAGCTCCTGCGCGGCTTGAACGAGAGCGGCACGACGATCGTGCAGGTCTCGCACGACGAGCGCGTTGCCGCGTTCGGCCGGCGCCTCATCGAGCTCGGCGACGGTTGGATCAGCGCCGACCGTAAGCTCTGACGGAGAGGAGCGTGAACGTGCAACGCGCGTCGATCCCGTTGTAGCGCTGCGTAACGATTGAGAACACTCCGTTGGGCTGACGGCGCGCAAGCTATGCCAACACGTCAACACCGCATCTTCGTAGCCGACGACCAACGCGACGTCCTCGAGTCCTTGCGCTTGCTGCTCAAGAGCGAAGGCTACGCCACGGAAACCTATGCGAACCCCGAGACGCTCGTGACGGCGTTGCGCGAGCGCACGGCCGACGCCGTGCTCATGGACTTGAACTACACGCGCGACACGACCTCCGGCGACGAGGGCCTCGATGCCGTGTCGCGAATCCGCTCGTTCGACGCCCACACGCCGATCGTGCTCATGACGGCGTGGGGCACGATCGGGCTCGCCGTCGAAGGCATGCGCCGCGGCGCGCAGGACTTCGTCGAGAAACCGTGGGACAACGACCGCCTGCTGACGGTGCTGCGCACGCAGGTCGCGCTCGGCCGGGCCTTGCAGCGCGCGCGCACGCTCGAGGCCGAGAACCGCCAGCTCAAGGGGTCGGGCGAGGCGCTGATCGCGGAGTCGGCCGCGATGCAGCCCGTGCTCGAGACGATCGAGCGCGTCGCGCCGACGGATGCGAACGTGCTGATCACCGGCGAGAGCGGCTGCGGCAAAGGCCTCGTGGCGCGGCTCATTCACGACGCCTCGCCGCGGCGCGAGCGCAGCCTCGTCACCGTCAACATCGGCAGCCTCGCCGAGACCGTGTTCGAGAGCGAGATGTTCGGCCACGTCAAAGGCGCGTTCACCGACGCGAAGAACGACCGGGTCGGGCGCTTCGAGCTCGCCGACGGCGGCACGCTGTTCTTGGACGAGATCGCGAACATCCCCGTCGCGCAGCAAGGTAGACTCTTGCGCGTGTTGGAAGACGGCCAGTTCGAGCGGCTCGGCTCGTCGCGCACGCAGCGCGTCGACGTGCGCGTGCTGGCGGCGACCAACGCCGATATCGACGGCGAGATCGCGGCCGGGCGTTTTCGCGCCGATCTGCTCTATCGGCTGAACACGATCCACATCCAGCTGCCGCCGCTGCGCGAGCGCGGCGACGACATCGTGCTGCTCGCGCAGCGGTCCTTGAATCAGCACGCGCAGCACCACCGGCGCCCGGTGACCTCGTTCTCGGAGGCCGCGCTGTCGTCGCTGCGCCGTTACGCGTGGCCGGGCAACGTGCGCGAGCTCAATCACGTCATCGAGCGCGCCGTCTTGATGGCGCGCGGCACGGCGATCGAGCCTGCGGACCTGCGACTCATGCCGGCGACGTCCTCAGCCGGCGATCGTAGGGCGATGACGCTCGACGAAGTCGAGCTCGACGCGATTCGTGCGGCGCTCGCGCGCCACGAAGGCAACGTCATCGCTGCGGCCGACGAGCTCGGCATGAGCCGCTCGGCGCTGTATCGGCGCATGGAGAAATTCGGATTGTGACGCGGCGGAAGCGCCTGCGTTTCCAAAATCGAGTCCTGGTCCTCGTGTTGCTGGCCGTTGTGCCGGGCTGGGCGGGGACGGTCGTCCTGCTGTATCTGTCGAGCGCCACGCCGGCGCTGCGCTGGACGATCATCGGCTTTCTGACGTTCTTCGTGCTGATCGGTCTCGTGGCCGTGCGGCGGCATGTCGTGCGGCCGCTGCAAACGCTCGCGAACATGCTCGAGGCCCTGCGCGAAGGCGACTACTCGATGCGCGGCCGCAACGTCGATCCGGAAGACGCGTTCGGCGAGGTCATGGTCGAGGTCAATACGCTGAGCCGCACGCTGTACGACCAACGGCTGGAAGCGCTCGAAGCCGGCGCGTTGTTGCAGAAGATCATTGCCGACGTCGACATCGCGGTGTTCGCGTTCGATGCCGCACTGCGCTTGCGCATCGTCAACAAAGCCGGCGAGGTGTTGCTCGGCGGAACGATCGAGCGATTGCAGGGCCGCAGCGCGGCCGACCTCGGCCTCCACGCGATGCTCGCCGAGCCGTCGGGCCGCATCATGGCGCACGTGTTTCCGGGCGGCGGCGGCCGGTGGGAGATTCGCCGCCGCAGCTTCCGCGAGGGCGGCAAGCCGCACGAGCTGCTCGTGATCTCCGAGCTGTCGCGCGCGTTGCGCGAGGAAGAGCGCCAAGCGTGGCAGCGCATCGTCCGCGTCATCGGCCACGAGCTGAACAGCTCGCTTGCGCCGATCAAGTCGATGGCAGGCACGGTGCGCAAGCTCGTCGGCCGCAAGCCGTTGCCCGACGATTGGCGCGACGACGCGCAGGCCGGCCTCTCGATCATTCACGACCGCGCGGAGTCGCTCGAGCGATTCATGGGCGCGTACGCGCGCCTCGCACGGCTGCCGCCGCCGACGCGCCGCAACGCCGAGCTCGCCGCGCTCGTGCGGCGTGTGGCGTCGCTACACGACAGTCGCATCGCCATGGAGCGAGGCAGCGAGGTGTGGCTCAAGATCGACCCCGATCAGATCGAGCAGGTGTTCATCAATCTGATGCGTAACGCCGTCGAAGCCGCCGGCGAGGCGGGCGGGGTGCGCGTCCGCTGGCGCGGCGAGGGCAGCTCGGTCTTGATCGAGGTCGAGGACGACGGCCCCGGTCTCGCTCGCACGGACAATCTCTGGGTGCCGTTCTTCACGACCAAGCCGCATGGCACGGGCATCGGGCTCGTGTTGTCGCGCGAGATCGTCGAGAACCACGGCGGCAGCATCGCGCTCGAGAATCGCGTCGGCGCGAAAGGGTGTGTGGCGCGGGTGCGGTTGCCGCTCGGCTGAGCGGCGTCGCGGCCAGGATCCTCTCGATCCGTAAGTCTTCGGCTACTCCGCCTTCAGCGTCTCCACGGGATCGATCGCCGACGCGCGCCGCGCCGGCAGGTAGCTCGCGAGCGCCGCGGCCGCGAGAATGACGCCGATCGCCGCGACGTAGCGTCACGACATCCGTCGGTTCGATTCCGAACAGCAGCGACGACATGAGGCGCGTCAGCGCGAGCGCGGCCACGAGGCCGATCGCGAGGCCCACGCGCGCTGAGCGCAAGACCCTGCCGCAGGAACATCGTTCGAACCTCGCGGCGCTGCGCGCCGAGCGCCATCCGGATCCCGATCTCTCGCGACCGTTGCGCGACGACGTAGGCGATGACGCCGTAGATCCCGATGACCCCGAGCGCGAGCGCCATCGAGCCCGCGATCGCCGAGCATCACGAGCGCGAACGACGTTCGCGCGAGCGATTCCGCGTAGAGACTCTGCATCGTGCGCTCGAGCGCGATCGGCACGTCTCTGTTCACGGACCACACCGCTTCGCGGATCTCGTTGTTGAGGGTCGCCGTGCCCGTGCGGTCGCTGCGGACCACGAACGCCATGGCCGGGGTCGCCGAACGCCGACGTCGCCGAACGCGTTCTCCATGAACGCCGGCCAGTACACGAGGCTCGGCGCATCCGGTACAGCGCGTCCTCCTTGACGTTCTGCACCACACCGATGACCTCGCGCCAATCGTCGCTGTCGACGGGTGTGCGAATGCGTTTCCCGAGCGCGTCCGCGGGCTCGGGCCCGAGCTCGCGAGCGAAATCCTCCGAGATCAGCGCAACGCGGCCGCCCGCTTCGATGTCGGCCCACGTCAGGTCGCGTCCCGCGATGATCCGGCGTGCCCATGGTTTCGAGGTAGCCCGGCGAGACGAACTTCATTCTGCGTTGCGGCGGCGCCTCTCCGGCCGCCAGCGGTCGTCCTTCGATGCACGACGGTCGCAGTGTTGACGAACGGCGGCCCTTCCATCGGCAGCACGCTCGTAAAGCCGGCGGATGCGACGCCCGGAAGCGCGGCAATCGCGTCGAGGATCTCGTGCTGCACGCGCACGAACTCCGCCGGGTCGCGGATGAGCTGGTTCGGCAGCCCACGTCCGCACGGTTTGGATCGTGGCCGGTTCCGCGAACCCCGGATCGACGTCGCGCAACGCCTGAAACGTTCGGATCATGAGCACCGCGCTCACGACCAGCACGAGCGCGAGCGCCACCTGGACGACGACCAACGCGTTGCGCGTCGTGCTGCGCTCGCGGCTCGCGCTCGAGCCGCGTGCGCCGCGCGAACGCGGACATGTCCACGTGCCGCGCGTGCTTGAGCGCCGTGATCGAGCCGAACGCGAGCGTCGACGCGAGCGAAACGGCGACCGTGAACGCGAGGACGGGCAGGTGAACGGCGATCTCCTCGAGCCGCGGCAGGTTGCTCGGGCCGATGGCCACGAGCAGCTCGAGCCCGCCGTAGGCGAGCACCAAGCCGAGCGCGCCGCCGACCGCGCCGATCACGAGGGCTCTCGACGAGCAGCTCTCGGGCGATGCGTGCCGGCACGGCGCCGAGCGCGGCGCGCACGGCGAGCTCCGGCCGCCGCGCATCGGCGCGCACGAGCATGAGGTTCGCGATGTTGGCGCACGCGACGAGCAGCACCGCGCCGATCGCGCCCATGAGCACCCAGAGCGCGCTCGCGATGCCGCCGACCATGTCGTCCTTGAGCGGCCGCACGACGGGCGTGATCCGCCAGTTCTGCGATCGCTTCGCGCGTCACGCTGTATCCCTGCACCATCGGCCACGCGTCGAGCCAAATCGGCACCATGCGCTGAAGGTCGGCGCTGGCCTCGGCCGGAGTGACGCCGGGCTTGAGCCGCGCGAGCGCGTCAAAGCCGAAGCCGCCGATGGCTACCCGGGCAGGGTCGATCCGCATGGCGACGATGATCTCGAACGGCGGCGACATATCGAGGAACCGGAAATCGCGCGGCATGATGCCGACGACTTGCGCCGGCCGCCCATTGATCAGCAGGTCGCGCCCGAGCGCCGCCTCATCGCCGCCGAAGCGGCTCTGCGCGAACGCGTACGAGAGGATGATCGGGTCCGGGCCTTCGGCCTCGGGCGCATGCTCGGCTTCGGTGAACCAGCGTCCGCGCTGCGGCTGCACGCCGAGCGCCTGAAGCACGCCATGCGTGACGCGCAGCGAGCGCACGCGCTCCGTTCCGTCGGTGCGCGTCAGCGTCTCTCCGCCGTTCGCCCAGAAGCCGATCTCGGCCAACGTCCGGTTCTCGTCGCGGTAGGTGAAGTACATCGTCGGCGAGGACCCGAGATCGTCGGTGTTGAGCGCCGCAGCGTTGTGCCTGATCCGCACGAGCTCGTCCGAATTCGGATACGGCAGCGGCTTGATCAGCACCGAATAGACGACGCTGAAGATCGCCGTCGTCGCGCCGATGCCGAGCGCGAGCGTGAGCATCGCGGCAAACGTGAACGTCGGGCGCCGCGGCAGCGTGCGCAGCGCATGGCGCAGGTCCCGCCCGACGGAATCGACGAAACCGATGACGCTCATGCGACGGCCTCCCGCGGACACCTCGTTGAGATGACCTCACGGTGCAACAAGCCTGCCAAGTAGCGGGACGCACATAACTCGTTGATTTAGAGCGGCTGCGCCGTTCTGTGCCGAAGATCATGGCCTCGAGGTGTGTCCCGGAACCGCACAGCGCGTCCCGCACGCGGGATCAGCGGCCGATTCGACTGCCCGGCGGCGCGTGTGTGGAGGGTGGTTCTCCGCGATCGTCAGGGTAGCGGACGATCTCGTGACGATCGTCAGCAAAGCTGACAGTCGAGGTGAGGTCGTCCACTACCCTGACGATCGCCAGGGAAGGGATGTACGAAGGGTCGAAATCGGAAATCGGCCGCCGACGAGTCTCGCCGCCGGTGCGACCACCCGTTCGCCGCGTCGTCCGCGACCGCGACGGCGTCCCGCGTTCGAGACGTCGGGGCGCGATTGCGGGACGGCCGCGAACGGCAGCAGGCGCTGGAACCTAGCAACGGCGCGGCTTTGCGCTCTGGCACACCGCTTGCAAAACGGCGGCATGACGTGGCTCGCCGACCTCACCCGCGATTTCCGCTATTCCGCGCGCTCGCTAGCGCGCACCCCCGGTTTCACAGTGGTTGCGGTCATCGTCCTAGCGCTCGGCATCGGCGCGACGTCAGCGATCTTCAGCCTCGTCAGCGCGGTATGGCTGAAGCCGCTGCCGTTCGCCGATGCCGAGCGCGTCGTCTCGATATGGGTCGACCTCACGGTGATTGACGGACCAGACGAAGTGAACATCGCCCCCGGCCACTACGCCGATTGGCAGGAGCGCGCACGATCGTTCGAGTCGATGAGCCCGATCGATCCGGTCACATTGAATTTGACGGGCGACGGCGGCGAGCCGGAACGTCTGACCGGCATCCGCAGCTCGGAGAGCTTGTTCGAGACGATCGGGTTGCCGCCGCTTCTCGGTCGCACGTTCGCACCGGGCGATGCGGCCGTTAATGCAATTGTCGTCAGCGAAGGTTTTTGGTTACGTCGCCTTGGTGGCGACCCCGCGGCCATCGGTCGCACGATCACGCTCGATGGAACCCCCCATGTGATCGTCGGTGTCGTGCCGCGGGATTTTCGTTTTCCGCAAGGGGAGAGCGACGTTTTCATCCCCACGGTGTTCGCGCCGGAGATCCTCGCGAACCACAGGTCGTACGTCTGGTGGCTCGTCGGGAAGCTGCGCGCGGGCGTGCCGCTCGAAACCGCGCAAACCGAGATGAACGCCATTGCCGCGACGCTCGAAGCAGACTACCCGCAGACCGGCCGAGGTGCTGCAGCTAATCTCGTACCGCTCCACGAGCACCTTGTCGGCGAGGTACGGCCGATGATGCTCGCGCTGATCGGCGCCGTCGCGTTCGTGCTGCTGATTGCGTGCGCCAACGTCGCCAACTTGATGCTCGCGCGCGCGACGACGCGGCAGAAAGAGCTCGCGATCCGCAAAGCTCTCGGTGCGGCGCGCGGCCGAGTGTTGCGGCAGCTCTTGGCCGAGAGCTGCGTGCTCGCGGCGTTGGGTGTCGTCGTCGGCATCCTCATTGCGGCCGTTTGCGTCGGCTACATCGCGCGTTTGATTCCAAACACGTTTCCCGCAAGCACGTCGGCCGGTCTGAATCTCTCGGTCGTCGCATTTACGGTCGGAGTCGCGCTCGTGACGGTCTTGCTGTTCGGCGCCGGTGATTGCGCTCGTGCTCGCGGGGGTGGGGCTCTACGGCACGTTGAGCTATACGGTGTCGCAGAGCACGGCGGAGATCGGGTTACGCATGGCGCTCGGTGCCGAGCAGCGCACCGTCGTCAGTTCCGTCGTTCGCTCGGCACTCGGCACAGCAGCGCTCGGCATCGCCTTGGGGCTAGTGGCGGCGTTTGCGCTGACGCGCACGCTCGCGTCGTTCCTTTACGACGTGAGCCCGATACGGACCCCGCGACGGCCGTCGCCGTTGCGGCAGTGTTGCTCGTCGTCACGGCGCTCGCTGCGTTCACGCCTGCGCGCCGCGCGGCGAGCATCGACCCGGCCGTGACGTTGCGGGCGGAAGCTTAGCTCGCGTGTGACACCCATGGAGGGAGACCATGCGCCGTGATTTCGTAGTAGCCGCGCGCACGCTCCTGCGCAGCCCGGCTTTCACGCTGGTGGCCGTGCTGACGTTGGCGCTCGGCATCGGCGCGACCACCGCGATTTTCAGCATCGTCAGCGCATTGTTGTTGCGGCCGCCGGCGCACGTCGCGGAGCCGGAACGCGTCGTCTCGATTTGGACGAGCGACTTCAGCGGTCCGCCGTACGGCAGCTCGTCGCATCCGGACTTCGAGGTGTTCAGCGAGCAGGGCGACATCATGGCCGGCGTGGCCGCCTACTCGCTTACGCCGGGAAACCTAGTCTTGCCCGAGGAGACCGTGCGTCTAGCTCTGGAGCGAGTCAGCGCCAACTATTTCGACGTGCTCGGTATCGCGAGGGCTGAAGGCCGACTGCTGCGCAGTGACGATGCGGATGTCGATGCAGGTGCGGTCGTAGTCATCAGCCATGCCTTGTGGCGCGGCCGATTGGTGCCGACCCAGCCGTGGTCGGCGCCTCGATTCAGCTGAACGCTAGCACGTTCACCGTCGTCGGCGTCGCACCCGAAGGTTTCCACGGCAGCTGGCGCGGCGTGCGCGTCGATGCGTGGGTGCCGCTCGAGGCCTCTGCGCTGCTCGGCTCGAACACCAATTTCCTGGCTGAACGCGGTGCGCGCGGCCTGCTGCTGCTCGGCAGGCTCCGTCCGGACGTGTCGCTCGAGCAAGCACGAGCCCGATTCGCTGTCGTGGCGAATCAACTGCTGGCGCAGTACCCGGAAAGCTGGCGCGATGTGAATGCCCGCGGCCGCACGATCACAGTGCTGCCGGAGGACGAGTCGCGCGTACCGCCCGATTTGCGCGGCGCCGTCGTCGGCATTGCCGCGCTGCTCTTCACGAGTGTGGTGCTCCTGCTGCTGATTTGTTGTGCGAACGTCGCGAACTTGCTGGTCGCATCGAATGCAAACCCGGCGCAGTTCCCGTTCCTGTTCAAGTACTCGCCGCTCCACAACCTGAAGAAGGGCACGTGCTATCCCGCCACGCTGATCACGACCGCCGATCACGACGATCGCGTGGTGCCGAGCCACTCGTTCAAGTTCGCCGCGGCGCTGCAGGCCGCCCAGGAGTGCGCCAGGCCGGCGCTGATCCGCGTCGAAGTCGCAGGGCTCGCACGGCTACCGGCCCACCGACAAGCTGATCGCCGAGCGGGCCGACCAGTGGGCCTTTGCCGCCGCGAACATGGGAATGAAGTAGGGCGGGTGGGACGGGTAGGACGGGTGGGGCGGGTAGGACTTGTGGCCGTGGGCAGACCATCGGGAAGGCACTTGCAGTGGGCCCGGGTCTTCAGACCCGGGCGGAGGACCGCAGATGGCACGAAGGCACGCATGGTGGCTCGTCGCGATGCTCGCGCTCTTGCCCGCAGTCGGGACGGCTCAGAAGGCGGTGAGCACTCCGATCCGGCGGCGGCCGAGGTGCTCGCCTTCGAGCGCGAGGTCGAGGCGGCAATCGTGCGCGGCGACGTGGCGTTCATGGAGCGCGCGTGCGCGCCGACGTTCGTGTTCTCACACGGCGACGGCTGGACCACCGGCGGCGACCCGTTCCGCGTCGACGACCGTGCGCAGTGGCTGGCCGTGGTGAAGGCGGCGCCCTACGCGTCGCGCGAGCTGGATCACGTGCGGGTGGAGATGCACGGTGACGTGGCGATCACCTACGGCCGCTACGTGGCGCGCATGAAGGCCGGCGACCCCGAGCGGCAGCAGTTCGACCTGTGGTTCGAGCGCGTCTACGCGAAGCGCGACGGCCGCTGGCAGTATCTGTCGCACCGCACCGTGGACGGTCCGCACTTTTCGAGAGTGAAGTGAAGACGATCGGGATCGTCGGCGGGATCGGGCCGGAGTCCACCATCGACTACTACCGGCTGCTGCTCGCGCGGGCGCCCGAGCTCGCTGGAACGCGGTCGCCGCAGATCGTGATCAACAGCGTGGACTTCTGGGCGATGCGCCGGGTGCTCGAAGCGGGCGACGACGCGGGGCTGGCCGACATGCTGGTGCGCGAGATCGACGTGCTGGAGCGCGCCGGTGCCGGGCTGGCCATCATCGCCGCCAATACGCCGCACATGGTGTTCGACCGCGTGCAGCCGCGCGCCGCGATTCCGCTGGTCAGCATCGTCGAGGCGACGCGCGAGGCGGCGGAGGCGCAGGGGCTGCGGCGGCTTGGGCTGCTGGGGACGCGGTTCACCACCCAGGCGCGGTTCTATCCGGACGCGTTCGCGGCGCGCGGCCTCGAGATCGTGGTGCCGGAAAAGCCCGACCTCGAGTACGTGCACGAGAAGTACGTCGGTGAGCTCGTCGAGGGCCGATTCCTCGATTCGACGCGCGACGGGGCTCATCGGCGTCATGCAGCGCATGCGCGACCGCGCCGGCATCGACGGCGTCATTCTGGGCGGCACCGAGCTGCCGCTCATCCTGCGCGACGTGCCCTTCGCGTGCCGCTCCTCGACACGACGCGGATTCACGTCGACGCCGCGCTGCGCGCTGCGCTGGCGTAAAAGGGGTTACAGGCTCGGGTTCTGATGGCCCAAGGAGGCTTCGATGGTGCAGCGCGGACGTCTGGTGCGGCGGGTAGTGTCGGGATTCGTGGCGGTGGTGCTGACGCTGGGCGCGATTGCGCCGGCGCAGGCACAGACCACGGCACTGAACCGGGTGATGCGGCAGAAGCTGGCCGACGCCCAAGCGGTGCTCGCCGCTGTCGTCACCAGTAACTGGGCCGAGCTCGAGCGGCGGAGCAAGGCGCTTGCCGCGGCTACCGACGACGCGGCCTGGATGGTGTTGAAGACGCCTGAGTGCACACGCGGCAGAGCGAGGCATTCGTCCGGGCGGCCAACGATCTGGTCGACGCGGCCGCGCGCCGCGATCAGGAGGGCGCACCGCTCGCCTACGTCGCGCTGACGATGCGCTGCGTCCAGTGTCACCGCTACGTGGCCCGGGCGCGGATTGCCGGGAAGTAGGTTGTGGCGACGAGGAACGAGGGCGAAATCTATTCGATGGCCTTGACGATGTCCTCGACCACCTTCTTGGCGTCGCCGAACACCATCATCGTGCGGTCCATGTAGAAGAGCGGGTTGTCGATGCCGGCGTAGCCCGACGCCATCGACCGCTTGTTCACGATCACCGTGCGCGCCTTGTGCGCCTCGAGGATGGGCATGCCGTAGATGGGGCTGCCCGGCGTCTCGGCCAGCGGGTTGACCACGTCGTTGGCGCCCAGCACGAAGGCGACGTCGGTGGTGCCGAAGTCGCTGTTGATGTCTTCCATCTCGGCCACCTGGTCGTAGGGCACCTCGGCTTCGGCCAGCAGCACGTTCATGTGGCCGGGCATGCGGCCCGCCACCGGGTGGATGGCGTAGCGGACGTTGACCCCCTTGGCCGACAGCTTGTGCGCCATCTCTTTCACCGCGTGCTGCGCGCGGGCGACGGCCAGGCCGTAGCCGGGCACGATGATGACGCTCTCGGCGTTGCCGAGCAGGAAGGCGACGTCGTCGGGCGAGCCCGACCGCACGCTCTTCTGCGCGCCGCCGGCCGCCATGGCGCCCTCGGCCGCGCCGAAGCCGCCGAGGATGACGCTGAAGAACGAGCGGTTCATCGCCTTGCACATGATGTAGGAGAGGATGGCGCCCGACGAGCCGACCAGCGATCCCGCGACGATGAGCAGCGGGTTGTTCAGCGAGAAGCCGATGCCCGAGGCGGCCCAGCCGGAATAGCTGTTCAGCATCGAGATCACGACCGGCATGTCGGCGCCGCCGATCGGGATGATGATGAGCACGCCGAGCACGAAGGCGATTGCCGTCATGATGAGGAACGGCGGCCACTTGCGCCTCCGGCGCCGCGACGAAGAACGCGATGCCGAAGCCGATCATCGCCAGGAACATCAGCAGGTTGACCATCTGCTGCCCCTTGAACACGACCGGCGCGCTCGAGAACAGCCGGACCGCCGCCCCCGCCCCCGCCGCCGCCTCCGCCCCCGCCGCCGGGAGACGCGAGCCGCTTCGGCATCTCGGCTCAGACCTCGGTGCTCAGCGAGGAGCCGGACGCCGACTTCGCGAAGGACATGGCGATGATCGACGCGTCCGGAGCCGGCTGGCTGCGGGTCGAGATCAACTGGGGCGTCATCCAGTACAAGGGCCCCACCATCTACGAGTGGGCCCGCTTCGACAAGGTCATCCAGAACGCGCGCGCGAGAGGCATGAACGTGCTCGGCGTCTTCAACTACACCCCGCCGTGGGCGCGGCCGTCCCCGTCCGACCACTATGCGACGCCGCCCAAGAACATGTCCGACTTTGCGGCCTTCGTCCGCATCGCGACCCTCCGGTACTCGGCGATGGGTGTTCACGCCTACGAGATCTGGAACGAGCCCAACATCGTCCCGTTCTTCAAGCCCGCGCCGAACGCGGCGAAGTTCGTCGAAGTGCTCAAGGCCGGTTACGTGGCGGTCAAGAGCGCCAACCCGACGGCGACGGTCATCTCCGGCGGGCTCTCTCCGGCGACCAACGACGGCGTGAACATCGACGCCAGGACGTTCGTGCAGCAGATGTACGCCAACGGGGCCAAGGGGTACTTCGACGCGCTCGGCCACCATCCGTACTGCTTCCCGGCGGCGCCCGGAGACGCTCAGAACTGGAGCTCCTGGTACCAGATGTACGGCCCCTCGAACAGCCTGCGCGCCACGATGACGGCCAACGGCGATGGAGGCAAGAAGATCTGGGCGACGGAGTTCGGCTACCCGACGAACGGTCCCTCGGGCACGTACGTGTCGGAGGCGCAGCAGGCCCAGTACATCACGAAGGCCTACGAGCTCTTCGGCTCCTACAGCTGGGCCGGCCCGCTGTTCACGTACGTGTCGCGGGACAAGAGCAACGATCCCTCGTCGCGCTACAACTTCTACGGCCTCAGCCGCTTCAACTTCTCGCTCAAGCCCGCCTACGCCGCGTACCAGGCGGCTGCGGCCAAGGGCTAGCCGGACACGTCCCCCGGCAGGGGCAGAGGCTTCGGCCGCGAAGTCCATCCGACCGTGCCAGGTGCCTGGCTACACTTTCTAGACGTCCTGCGGCCGTGAGTTGCCGCCTCGAACGCTCCCGAATGCTGTGAAAACAACCGGTGTAGACGATCTCAAAGCGGCCCTGCGCCGATCGATGTGGCTGCTCATCGTGCTGCCGATCGTCGGGGCAGTCGTCATGACGGCGGTGCGCCAGCTTCAGGATCCGCAATACCAGGCGACCGCGAAAGTCGTGTTGCCGCAGTCCGAGCTGGCGGCGACGCTTGCCGGCATCCAGCCGGTCTATGTCGACCCTGACCGGCACGACGAGGCCGAGCAGAACCTCGCAGGCTCGCGCGCGCTCTTCGTCCGAGCGGCTGCGGCCACGAACGGACGGATCGGAACGGCCAGCGAGATGCGCGGTGCGACGGAGGTCGACGTATCCAACAACGTCGTCGAGTTCTCGACGAGCGGCACGGATCGTCTCCAGGCGATTGCGACCGCCAACGCCGTGGCCCGGGTCTACCCGGCGTGGCGTGCCGACGCGTACGGGCGCACGATCGACGCGGCCATCAGGCAGATCCAGGCCGAGCTCGCCGGCGGCTCGGACAGCCCGGCGCTCGAGGAGCAGCTTCAGCGCCTGAACGTGCTGAAGACGCTCAATTCGGGTGACACGGCCATCGTCGAGCCTACGGATGGCGCCGCCCAGACGTCGCCGCGCCTGATCCGCGACGCGGTGCTCGGCGGAGTCATCGGCTTCGTGATTGCGCTGCTCGTCGCGGGGCTGCGCGAGCTGCTCGACACGCGCGTCCGCACCGAAGCCGACGTCGAGGAGGCGATCGGCGTCCCGGTGCTCTCGACGATCCAGACGATTCCCAAGCGCGCGCGCTCGAAGGCGGTGATGGCAGATCCGCGCTTTGCCGACTCATACGAGCTGTTAGCTGCAAACCTCGCGCAGATCCTCGAGGACCAGGAGCGGCCGACGTATGTGGCGGTGACGAGCGCCGATCCCGGCGAGGGGAAGACAACGACCTCCGCCAACCTCGCGGTGGCCCTGGCCCGGAGAGGCCAGGACGTCGTGCTCGCCGACTTCGACCTGCGCAAGCCCCAGCTCGCGGCGATGTTTTCGGTGCCGGCTGACGCGCCGGGCGTCTCGGACGTCCTGCGCGGCGACGCCGTCGTTTCGTCGACGCTTTGGCCCATCACGCTGGGGGCGGTGGGGACGACCCGTGGACGGGTTCCCGGCGCCGTTCGCTCGAGTGGTGGCCGCGGTAGCGTACGAGTCGCGCCGCCGCGCGTGGAGGGCGAAGGGTCGCTGCTGCTCCTTCCGGCCGGGCACTCCGCAACCGGCGGCTCGGGCGGGATGTTCTCCCGCCTGCCAAAGCTCCTCGACTCGCTCGAGCCGGTGGCCGAGTTCGTCATCATCGACACGCCGCCGGCGCTGCTGACCGCGGGCGTCGCCGAGCTGGCGCAGACCGTCAGCGCCGTCGTCGTCGTAGTGCGGCAGGGAACGGCCACCCGACGCCGGCTGCGCGCGCTCGGTAGCAGGAGCCACTCCTGGCGCTCCAAGATGATCGGCGCCGTGCTGAACGGCGCGTCAGGCGACGAGCGGTACTCGAGCTACTACGGGAGCGAGTAACCCGTGAACGTCCTGGGCCGCCTCGACGCCCGCGGCGACCTGACTGCCCTTCTGCTCGGGGCGGGCCTGACGGCTTCAGTCATCGCGGCGACGACGCGTCTCGGCACGCCCGTCGCCTTCGGCACCGTCGTCGTGCTCGCGCTCTTCGTCGGCTCGACCGTGTGCTTCCTCGTGGCGCCACATGTGGCCGCCGCGGCCACGATCCCGCTGTTCGCCGCGATCCCGGCGCTAAAGGTGCTCGCCGTGTCCTGGGTCGGGCCGGTGAAGGACGCCGTCACGATCTCCGCAGCGGTCGCGACCGCGCTCTACTGCCTCCAGCGGGAGGGGCGCAAGACGGTCGAGCGCACGGACAAGCTCGTCCTCCTGGCGATCTTCGGCCTCGTCTTCTTCTATGTGCTGAACGTCGGCGGTCTGGCCGGCGGGTCGTGGCACGGCGAGGCGTGGCTGCACGGCGTCAGGCTCACGACCGAGCCGCTGCTCCTCCTTCTGGCCGGGCTGCTCCTGCCGTACTCCCACCGTACGCTGCGGTGGGCGGCGACGTCGCTCGTGGCGACGGGCTGCGTCGTGGCCGCCTACGGCCTCTTCCAGCAGGTCCTCGGCATCGGCCGGCTCCGGGAGCTCGGCTACGTCTACGGGCAGCACATCGAGACGTTCGGCTCGTCGTTGCGGTCCTTCGGCACGCTCGATGACTCGTTCGCGTACGCCGTATTCCTGCTCCTCGCACTTGTCACGTGCGTCGTGTGGATGCGTCCCGGGTTCATGGCATGGGCCTGCGGCTTGCTGATCGTGGCCGGCATCACCGCCTCGTTGGTGCGGACGGCCGCTGTCATCGGGTGCGCGCTGCTTGCCCTGTTGCTCGTCCGCTCCGGCCGAACTGCTGCAGGCGTGATGCTCTTCTCAGCCGCACTCGCCGTCGGGCTCGCGCTGGCGATTGGCGCAGCTCCGGCAACAGAGACGAAGACGGTGCAAGCGGGCCCGAGCACGTACCTCACGCTCAACGGCCGGACGGACGCCTGGGCGACGATCTTCGAGGACGGGTCGCAGATCCCGCTCGGTCAGGGCGTCGGAGCGGTTGGCAGGGCATCGATGCGGGCGCAGATAGGTCTGACGACTGTCAGCAGCAATCCCGGCGAATACGCCAAAGACCAGATTGCCGTCGATTCCGGCTATCTGGCAGCGGTCGCGGACGTGGGTCTCGCCGGCCTGGCCATCCTGTTGCTGCTGCTGGGAAGGCTGGTGACGCTTGCCGGCCGCGCGGCGAGGCTTCCGGGTGACGTTGCAGGCTGGCTCTGCCTCGGCTATCTGACCGTGCTGGCGCTCGACGCCCTGACCCGGGACTCGTTCACCGGCTTTCCCACCGCGTATCTCGGGTTCCTGCTCGTGGGCATCTCGCTCGCCGTCGTGCGTGAGCAGGATCGCCTGCACCGCGCGGCCGTCCCTGCGCGATGATCGACACTCACTGCCACCTCCTGCCGCAGCTCGATGACGGCCCGGCGACCGAAGAGGCTGCTCTGGCGCTGGCGAAGCGGCTCGAGCAGAGCGGCGTGTCGCAGGTTCTGTGCACACCGCACTACTCGACGACGTTTCCGACCGACAGGCTCGAGGCGCTCAGCAGGGAGTCCGAGCTCGTGCGGCTGCTGGAAACCGATGGTGTCCGGCTGGAGCTCGCCCTCGCCGCAGAGGTCAGCCCCGAACGGGCGGTCGCAGCGGACTCCGAGGAGCTCCTCGTGAGGAGCATCGGCGAGAGGTTCCTGCTCGTCGAGCTGCTCCCCGACACACCGCCGGTGACAATGACGACGATCTGCGAGCGGCTGGGGAAGCTCGACCTGCTGCCGGTCTTCGCCCACCCCGAGCGTTGCCGCGCCCTCGCCCGGGGCCTCGAGCCGCTCGATGACGCCCGCCGGGAAGGTGCGCTCGTGCAGGTCGTAGCGCGCAGCCTGCTCGGACGCTGGGGATCCGACATCCAGACGGTCGCCTGGCGACTCGTCGACACCGGGCGCGCGGACCTGCTTGCCTCGGACGCGCACCACCGGGGCCATGGTTCGGCGCTGCTACGGGCGGCAGAGCTCGTCGGGGACCGCCTCGGAAACGGCGTGCGCCAGGAGCTGACGGAGCACCGCCCGGGGCTCGTCCTTGCGGGCGTTCATCCCGAGACACGGATGCGCCGATGAGCCTGACTGCGGTCGTCCTCAACTGGAACCAGCCTGAGCTCACGATCCGCTCCGTCGAGCGCCTCGTGGCAGACGGCGTTCCCGGCTCGCGCATCGTCGTCGTCGACAACGGGTCGGATGACGGCAGCGCCGATCGCCTCGCATCAGAGCTCAGCGCCTGCAGCCACCTCCGGCTCGAAGTGAACGTCGGTTTCGCGCGGGGAAACAACGCCGGTGCGCGCGCTCTTCCGGGCGACGCCTATCTCTTCGTCAACAGCGATGCCTTCGTCCACCGCCGTGGCAGCGTGGACGCGCTCGTCCGCGCGCTCGGGCGGCCTGACGTCGGCGTCGTCGTCCCACGGCTACTGAACGAAGACCTCACGCTTCAGCCGAGCGTTCTGCCCGCGCGGCGTCCGAGCGTCGCGCTGCTCCGTTCGAGCGGGCTGTCCCGCCTCGTGCCCAACGAGCTCCAGCCTCGCTGGGGCACGCACTGGGACCACCGCTCGTCGCGCGAGATCGAATGCGCGATCGGCCCCGTGATGCTCGTGCGGGGGTCGGTGTGGGATGCGCTGGGCGGGTTCTCCGAAACCGCCTTCATGTACGCGGAGGACCTCGATCTCTGCATGTCGGCTAGTGCCCGCGGCTATGCCGTCTGGTTTTGCGCCGAGGCCGAGTTCGAGCACGTCGGCGGCGGGTCTACTCGAACACGCTGGGACGACGAGGCGAGGGCGGAGCGAGTCGGCTCTGCGAACGCAGCCCTGATCCGCGAGCATCTCTCTCCGCTCGGCGCGCGCCTGACGATCGCGTTCACGCGCGCGGGACTTGCGGCGCGCCTGGGCTACTGGACGCTGACGCGGGATCGCGTCGCCGCGACCTGGCAGCGCGGCCTTTTGCGCGGCTACGGCGCGCGCGTTTCGGGGAACGATGCTCGCCGATGAGCTACCGCATTCTCTTCCTGGCGCCGTTTCCGCCGCGTCTCGACGCGTTGCACGGCGGCGGTCGTGTCATCGCCCGGCTCCTGTGCGAGTTGGGAAAGGAGCATCAGATCGCACTCGTGCATCTCCGGGCCGAAGGGGAACCCGGCCTCGACGAGGCGACGCGATCGGCCTGCGAGCTCGTCGAGGAAGTGATGATCGGCCCGCCGCGCTCGGCATGGCGACGGCGGCTCACACGTCTCGCGAAGCTCTGGGGAGCTCCGCCCGACCGCGTCGCCCGCGTGCGCAATTCGGGGTTCGGCGACCGCGCGCGCGCCGTGGCCGAGACGTGGCGCCCGGACGTGATCCAGGTGGAGTACGTCGAGATGGCCCAGCACCTTCCTGCGCTGGATGGCTTGCCCGCGGCGCGCGTCGTGGTCGACCATGACCCCGGTGCGGGTGCGGCGACCGACCTCAGTCTCGCCACGAAGGGCCTAAGGCGGCTGTCGCGGCGGCTCGACGTGCTCGCCTGGGATCGCTTCGCGCGGCACGCGCTTGCCCGGGCCGACCGGGTGGTGGTGTTCACCGATCGCGACCGGCTCGACGTCCAGAGCCTCGTGCCCCGCGTGCCCGTCCAGACGATCCCGATCGCCGTCGATGTGCCGCCGGTAGCGCTAGATCCTCTCGGCGCTCAGCCGCCGGTCGTCCTCTTCTTCGGCAACTATCTCCATGCGCCGAACGCCGACGCGGCGCTCCGGCTGCTTCAGAAGATCATGCCGTGCGTACGTACGGTGAGTCCCGAGACCCAGCTCGAGCTCGTCGGCGAGGGCCCGACGGAGGAGATGGTGCGGCTGGCGCGGGGCGGCGTTCGCGTTACCGGCGCCGTGCCGTCCCTCGAACCCCACCTCGACGCCGCAGCCGTCGTCGTCTGCCCCATTCGCATCGGTGGCGGGATCCGCGTGAAGGTGCTCGAAGCGCTCGCTGCGGGCAAGGCCGTTGTCGCGTCGCCGCGGGCGATCGAGGGCGTGAACGTGACCCACGGGCGCGAAGTGCTCGTGGCGGACACGGACGAGGAGATCTGCGCGTCGACCGTGCTGCTGCTCGCCGATCCGGCACGAAGAGCGGAGCTGGCTCGCAGCGCGCGCAGTTGGGCGGAGCGCAACCTCGACCACTCCTTGGTCGCCGCCGCCTACGAGCGGCTCTACGGACAGTTGCGCCCCGGACGCGAGGCGGGGCTTCCGTGAGCGAACGCAGCCGCGCCGATTGGCGAAAGGTCGTGCAGGATCGTGAGCGGCAGGGTCGGGAGGACGTCGAGCAGTATCGGGAGGAGCCTTCGGTCCTGCCTCGCCTCACGCTTGGCGGCGCCGATGCGTACGGACGCGGCTCGCTCGCCTTCCGGGCCGTCGCGCTCGCCCTCCACGTGCCGCCCCGCGCGCTCTCTGGCCTGGGCGCGGCGCTTCCGGGACGCCGTCTGTCGTCTGCATGGATGCGCAGCACGGCTTCCTACGCGTACTGGGCGGGCGTTCGTAAGGCAGCCGACACGGATACATGGCGCAGGCTGCGCCGCGGCGTGCCGATCCTCATGTACCACGCTGTTGGGGAGCCTGGAGAGCGGCCGTCGCGGTATATCGTGCCGGTGAAGCGCTTCGCGCGCCACATGAAATGGCTGAAGCGGCGCGGATACCGCGTGATGCGCCTCGAGGAATACGCGCGCTACCGCTCGGAGCACCGCCTGCCGCCGCCCAAGACGATCGTCGTCACGTTCGACGACGGGCATCTGGACAACCTCACGCTGGCGCGGCCGATCCTCGAGCGGCTCGGCCTGCCGGCAACGATCTTCCTCGTCAGCTCGGGGGGTGGTCGCAACGGCTGGAGCACGAGCGGCGGTCTCGCGAAGCGGCCGCTGATGGAGCTAGACGACGCACGGAAGGCTGCCGGCGGGCTCCTGACGTTCGGCGCGCACACGCGCACGCACCCGGCGTTGCCCGACATCTCAGCGCAGGAGGCCGAGGGTGAGATCGTGGGCTCCAAGGACGAGCTCGAACGAGCCCTCGGCGTCCCCGTCACGACCTTCGCGTACCCCTACGGGCGGGTCGACGACGAGGTCCGGGCGATCGTGGCACGCGCCGGCTTCACGTGCGCCTGCGGCGTCGTACCCGGGCGGAATCGCCCCTCGGCCGACGACTTCCTGCTGCGAAGAGTGGAGATCTTCGGCACGGATAGCCTCATGCGCTTTGCGGTGACCGTGTGGCTGGGGGACGTCGGCAGGCGACGGCGGCACCACGAGTGAGCGTGCCTGCTGCCAGTCCGCGCCACATCTCGGTGGTCTTCTACACCGATGCCAGCGAGGTCGGTGGTGCGGAACTCAGCCTCGGCAACCTCCTGTCGGCGCTCTCCCCTCGGATCGAGGCAACGGTTGTCGGGACGAGCGAGGCCGTCGTCGCGAAGGTGGCGGCGCACTGTCCTCGAGCGTCGACGCTCGTGCTCGCGCCGATCCCCGGCTTCACCCATCTGACCGCGATGCTCGAGCACTTCCGGGCCTTCCGCCGCGTACGTCCCGACGTGCTTCACGTGAACCTCAATGCGACCGGCGCGAGCCCCTGGGCCCTCGCCATGGGCATCGCAGTCCCGGGCGTTCGCGTGATCGCGGTCGAGCATCTCGCACACCCGATCCGCCGCGCCCGCCGGCGCATGCTGGCAAGGCTGCTGAGCGGGCGGCTCGCCGCCCACGTTGCCGTTGGCCAGCGCGCGGCGCGAGATGTCGCCCGCTATCTCGGCCGTCCGGAGCGCTCTGTGCGGACGATTCACAACGGCGTGCCGGACGTCGAGCTCGAGGCCCCTCCGCGGCCGTCGGAGAGCTCGGTCATCGGCTCGATCGGCCGGCTGGACGGCCAGAAGGCCTACGACGTGCTCGTGCGGGCACTCCCGCAGCTCCCGGACGTAACGGCCGTCGTCATCGGCGAAGGCGAGGAGCGCGGGCGGCTCGAAGAGCTCGCCGATAGCTTGGGAGTCGCCGACCGCCTGCTCCTTCCGGGCTGGAGCGACGAGCCACGCCAGCAGCTGAGGACGTTCGACGTCTTCGTGCTTCCCTCGCGCGTCGAGGGGCTCCCCCTCGTGCTCGTCGAGGCCATGCTCGCCGGGGTGCCGGTGGTGGCGACCGACGTGGGCAGCGTCGCCGAGGCCGTCGTCGACGGCTCGACCGGGCTGCTCGTGCCGCCGGGCGACACGGACGCGCTAGTCGAGGCCATCGCTTCCCTGCTCGGCGATCCGGGGCTGCGGCGAGAGATGGGCGCGCGGGGGCGCGAG
The DNA here is from genome assembly GCA_963755155.1 of uncultured Actinomycetes bacterium. Taxonomy (GTDB): domain Bacteria; phylum Actinomycetota; class Thermoleophilia; order Gaiellales; family Gaiellaceae; genus PALSA-612. The sequence continues at coordinate 161,059 of CAVWIV010000007.1, forward strand.
CGGGCGCTCGAGCTGTTCAGCGTCGCCGCGATGGCCGCCCGTTACGAAGCCCTGTACGACGAGGTGCTCGCATGAGCCTGCGGCGAGTCGATCCCCGCTTCTGCTTGCCGGAGCCGGTGCGGACAGCCGTCGTGCTCGGCGAGCTTCCGGGCTGGTCGCAGGGGCTTGCGGAGGCAGGCGTGGACGTGCGGCCGTCGGGGCCGGCCGACCTCGCCGTCGCGGACAGCTCGTCGTGGCGCGAGGCGCTCGGGAGCGGCGCGAAGGCCGTGATCCTCGAGGGCCGCGGCGGCCGGCGGCAGCTCGCCGGCGCCGGCTTTCGCGCGCAGGCGATTCTCCTCCGGCCCCGAATCGACCGGGCCGAGACGCTGCTGCCGCTCGGCGAGCGAAAGCCGGTCGCCTACGCGATCTCGAACTGGAGCTCTGGAACGACGCGCGGCAAGCGTCTTCGCAACCGGCTGGCGCGCGGCAATGGCCTCGCGAGGGTTGCTGCCGGAGGTGGAGCCTGTCGTCGCGCTCGGCACGACGCGTGACGGCGACGCGCTGCCGTACCTCGCGCAGGCCGCCGTCCCGCTCGGCGTTCCCGCGGACGCCGGGTGGTTCATGACGTGCGGCCACGGCGACGCGCTGAGCCGAAACGTGTTCCAGCTCTTCCGGCCCGATGCCGACGGGCCGGCGTGGGTGCTGAAGTTCGCCCGGGTGCGCGGATACGACGATCCGTTTCGGCGGGACGAGCAGGGCCTTGCGCTCGCCGCCGAGTCGGGCCGGCTCGTCGCGTCGCATGCGCCTCGGCTCGTCGGCCGCTTCGCGGTCGACGGTGTCGAGGCGTCACTCGAGACCGCCGCCCGAGGCAAGCGGCTGCGCGCCGCGCTGCTCGCTCCTGGCCCCGAGCGGCCGAAGCGCGAGCTCGTCGACCGCGTCGCCGGCTGGTTGCTCGCCGTCGCCCGTGAGACCGCAGCGCCCTCCGAGGCCCTCCGGCCGGAGCTCGACCGGATCGCGAGTGACGTGCTGCCCGCCTGGTCCGGTCGCGCGCAGGCGGAGCTCGTGCTCAGCGCTGCCGCCGCTGCCCGCGGTGCTGCAGCACAACGACATGGGCTGCTGGAACATCGTCGTCGGCGACTCCGGCTTCACGGCAGTGGACTGGGAGTCGGCACGCCGCGACGGCCTGCCGCTCTGGGATCTCCTGTATTTCCTCACCGACGCTCTCGTGACGCTCGACGAGCCGGGCTCACCCGCTGCCCAGGACGAGAGCGCGAGGCGCCTCCTTCGCGGCGAGTCGTCACGGTCGGCGCTCCTCTTCGAATGGGTTCGGCGAGCAGCGCGTGAGCTCGAGATTCCGGGCCGTCGCCGTCGGCCCGATCGTCACGCTCGGCTGGCTGCACCACGCGCCTCTCGCGCCATTCGCGCGCGGAGACGATCGAGAGGGTCGGCGCGGACGAGTCGATCGCGACGGCCCCGGTCGGCAGGCTCGCGGACGATCTGGCTCGCCGACTCGGCCCTCGGGCCGGAGTGGAAGGCCTGGCGTGTCTGAGCCCTTGTGGCCGACGGGGCTCCGCTCGCAGGTCAGGCATGGCCTGGGCTGGAAGGCGATGTCCCAGACCTCCGTGCAGGTGATGGCACTGGTCACGACGATCTTCATCGCGCACCTGCTGACGCCGTCCGAGGTCGGCATCGTGGCGATGGCCACCGTGTTCTCCGCGCTCGCGCTCATACTCTCCGACCTCGCGCTCGGCGCCGCGCTCGTGCAGCGTGAGACGCTCACGGAGGAAGATCGGTCGAGCGCCTTCTGGCTCAACATCGGCTTCGGGGCGACGCTCACGCTCGCCGGGGCTCGCCCTGGCCGGCCCGATCGCGCGTCTCTACGGCGAGCCGGACGTCGAGCCGCTGTTCCAGGTGATCTCGCTGACGTTCCTGCTCTCGGCGCTCGGCGCGACCCAGAACGCGCTGCTCATCCGCGACATGCAGCTTTCGCAGCCTCGAGTCCCGCACGGTCGTCGCGACGGCCCTGGGCGGTGGCACGGCGATCACGCTTGCCCTGATGGGCGCCGGGCCCTGGGCCATCGTCGGGCAGCGGCTGATGGTCAATGCCGCCTCGACCGTCCTCGTCTGGCGCGCGTTGCCCTGGCGCCCGCGCTTCCTCGTCTCGGTCGGAAGCCTGCGCCATCTGATGAACTTCAGCCGCTGGATCGTCGGCGCCCGACTGCTCTCCTACGTCAACGGCAACGCCGACAACTACCTCGTCGGCCGGTACGTGGGGTCGGCGGGCCTCGGCGCGTACTCGATCGCCTACAACGTAATGCTCGTCCCGCTCACGCGACTGGCATCACCGGTCCAGGAGGTCTTCTACCCCGCCTTCTCGAAGATCCGGGACGCAGTCAGGGTGGGGGAGGCCTGGGTGGGCGCGACGAAGCTCGTGGCGCTCTTCGTGCTCCCAGCGTTCGCCGGCATGGCCGTTGTGGCGCCCGACTTCGTGCCGGTCGTTCTCGGCGAGCAATGGGACGAGTCGGTGCGGGTCATCCAGATCCTCTGCTGGGTGGGGATCGTGGGCGCCGTCGTGTCGCAGGTCGGCTCCGTGATCCAGGCGCTCGACAAGACGGCGTGGGGCTTCCGGTTCACGATCGTCGCCACCGTCGTCACGATCACGGCGTTCGCGATCGGAGTGCAGTGGGGGATCGTCGGCGTCGCGGTCGCGAGCGCGATCGCCGCTACGTTGCTCGCGCCGTACTACCTCAGCCTGCCCCTGCGGGCGACGGGAGTGCGCCCGCTGCGCTTCCTCGGGTCGCTCACAGGTGTCGTCGCTGCCTCCACAGTCATGGCCGGGACGCTCTTCGCGCTCCGCACGCTTGCTCTCGAGTCGTTGCCACCCGCGCTGCGGCTGGCGATCCTCGTCGCCGCCGGGGCTGCCGTCTACCTGCCGCTCGCGTTCTGGCTCGTCCCGGAGGCGCGCCAGGAGGTGCGCGGGCTGCGCGAGCGGCTGCGGCAGGACGACTCGGAGGCGGTTGCGTCGTGACCGGGCGGCCGTTCCTCGCTCCTCCAGCCGGCGATGTCGCTCCAGTGCCCGCCCCCTCGTTCTCGATCATCATCCCCGTCTACAACGGCGCGGCGACGATCGGCCGTGCCATCGCGTCGGCTCTCGACCAGACAGTGCGGGCGCTCGAGGTCGTCGTCGTGGACGACGGCTCGACGGACGATCTCGACACTGCCCTTGACCCCTATGAGGGCAAGATCACGCTTCTTCGCAAGCCCAACGGGGGAGGCGCATCTGCCTTCAATGCCGGCGTCCGCGCCGCGTCCGGCGACTTCGTTGCGATGCTCGACGCCGACGACGCCTACGAACGTGAACGGATCGAAGCTCTGGCCGAGCTGGGCGCCGCGCGGCCTGATCTCGATCTCCTGGCGACCGACCTCTACCTCGAGATCGACGGTCGCATCGAAGGGCGGTTCTCCACCACGACGCCCTTCGTGGTCGACGACCAGCGGGCCGGGATCTTCGATCGCTGCTTCGTTCTGGCTCCAGCGATCCGGCGCGAACGCCTCCTGGCGATCGGAGGCCAGGATGAGGCACTGCGCATCGGCTACGACTGGGACTGCTACCTCCGCCTCATCCTCGGCGGGTCGAAGGCGGGCGTCGTAGACGTCCCGCTCTACCGCTACCGGTTCGCCCCGGAGAGCCTCACGGGCGACCGTCCGGCGGCGCTGCGCGCGCGCGTCACGATGCTGACCAAGGCGACGAGGAACCCGGACCTGAGGCCGGACGAGCGCGAAGCTCTCGAGCGCGCGATCACGCTGAACACGAGGAGGGCGCTGCTGAGCGAGGCCGAAGCCGCGTTGCGCGGCGGCGAGGTCGACGCACGCAGGCGCGCGCTCGCGGTCGCCGCTCGGGCGCGGCTTCGGCGTGCGCACGCGCGCGAAGGCGCTGGTGGCCGCCGCGCTCCCCCGCTGGGCCGGCCGCCGCCTCGACCGGCGCGCGGAACAAGAAGGAAGGTCACTCCTGACCAGGAGCCCCGTCTCGTGACCGAGTGGATCGCTCCGCGGCCCGCGGGGCACGTCGAGCCCGCCGCCACGCCATCGTTCTCGGTCATCATCGCCGCCTACGAGGCTGCGGAGACCGTGGGCGAGGCGATCGAGTCGGCGCTCTCGCAGACGCTGCCGCCACTCGAGGTGGTCGTGTGCGATGACGGCTCCACGGACGACATCGCGGGCGCCGTGGCCCCGTACGAGCGTGACATCGTCTTCCTGCGGCAGGAGAACGGCGGTGAGGCGTCGGCGAAGAATGCAGCGGCCCGCGCGGCGTCGGGGGAGTACGTCGTCATCCTCGACGCGGACGATCTCTACCTGCCCGGGCGGCTCGAGGCGCTCGCCGAGCTGGCCCGCGCGCGGCCCGACCTCGACATCCTGACGACGGATGCGCTCATCGAGGTGGACGGCGCGGTTATCCGCCGGTGCTACACGGGCTCGTTTCGCTTCGAGGCCGACGACCAGCGTCGCGCGATTCTCCGCGAGAACTTCATCTTCGGACACGTCGCGGTGCGGCGAGAGCCCCTCCTTGCCGCGGGGGGCTACGACGAGGCCATCCGCTGGACTACCGACTGGGACTGCTGGCTGCGCATGATCCTCGGCGGAAGCCGCGCAGGGCTCGTGACCGAGCCGCTCTCGCGGTACCGGGTGCAGTCGGGAAGCCTGAGCTCGCAGCGCGAGTCGCACATCGCGGGCCGCCTGCAGACGCTCGAGAAGGCCCAGCGCCGAACGGATCTCAGCGACGCCGAGCGAACCGTGGTGCGCTCCTCGATCTCGGCCAACCAGGTGGCACACCGCGAAGCGCGAGCGCGAGCGGCGTTGCTCGAGAGCCGTCCTGACGCACGACGGCGTGCGCTCGCAGTCTCGCTCGGTGGCGGCCATGGGGTCAGGACGCGGATCAAGGCGCTCGCCGCCGCCGTCGCGCCCGCGTCGGCCCGGAGACGGCTGGCGCGGGATCCGCGCGAGACGACCGCGGGAATCCGGGTCCCGTGAGCCCTGCGGTCTCCGTCGTCATGCCCGTTCACAACGGGGAGCGCTTCCTCGGCGAGGCGATCGAGAGCGTGCTCGCCCAGACGCTCTCCGACTTCGAGCTCGTCGTCGTCGACGACGGCTCCACCGACGCGAGCGCGGCTATCCTCGCCGACTACGCCCGCGCAGACGAGCGTCTCGTCGCCGGCCGCACGGATCACGTCGGCCAGGCGGATGCCCGAAACGCGGCCGTCGGGATGGCGCGCGCCGAGCTGATCGCGTTCCTAGACGCCGACGACGTCGCCTACCCGGACCGCCTGGAGCGGCACCGGGCGTACTTCTCGGGTCACGAGACGGTCGCGCTCGTGGGCGGGGCGCTCACGTTCATCGACGAGACGGGCCGCGCGTTTGCGGAGGACGTTCGCTACCCCGTAACGGACGCGGAAGTCCGGGAGGCGTTCAGCCACACGACTCCCGTGCTGAACTCGGCGGCGACGATCCGGCGGTCGGTGTTCGACGAGCTCGGCGGATACCGGCGTCTCTTCGCCGACAGCGAGGATCTCGACCTGTGGCTCCGTGTGGCCGAGCGCCACGAGATCGTCAACCTGCCGGAGACCGTCGTCCGCTATCGCATCCACCGCGGGCAGGCGTCGGCGCTCAGGCTCGAACAGCAGAGCATGACCGCGCTGGCCGCACGCCTGTCCGCCAGGGCCCGAGCCGAGGGGTTGCCCGATCCGTGCGCCAGCCTGGAACGCATCGACCGGGAGACGCTGCTCGCGCTCGGGGGGACGGACGAGGAGATCGCGCGGAGCATCGTCATTCAGGGGACGTGGCACGCGAAGGCGCTCCACCGGGCCGGTGACCGCGAGACGGCGGCCGGTCTGCTCGGCGACATGCTGGCGCGCGCGAAGTCGTCAGGCTCGGCGGAGCTCGTCGGCTACGTCGAGTCGGAGCGGGCGGGGCTCGGCGGCGAGAAGCGCGGGTGGCGCGCGCGGATCAGATCGCGACTGACGGGCTAGCCGCCCGCACGAACCCGATCACGTCGTCGAGGATCCGGTCGAGGCCGAAGGTCGGTTCCCAGCCGATCGCGGCGTGGATCTTCTCGGTGGACGGGATGCGGTGCAGCATGTCCTCGATCCCGTGCCCGTAGGCATCGTCGAAGGAGACGAACGTCGTCGTCGACGACGAGCCTGTTGCGTCGATCACCCGCTGCGCGAGGTCGACGATGCTGATCTGCTCGGTCGACCCGATGTTGTAGATCTCCCCCGAAATGTCGTATTCCATGAGCCCGTGAAGGCCACGGATCGTGTCCGACACATGGCAGAAGCAGCGCGTCTGCTGCCCGTCGCCGAAGATCTCCAGCGGATCGCCGCGGAGGGCGCGCTCGACGAAGCGCGGCACGACCATTCCGTACTGGCCAGACTGGCGGGGGCCGACGGTGTTGAAGAGCCTGGCGATGATGCAGTCGAGGTTTCGCTCGTGGTGGTGGGCGAGCGCGAGGAACTCGTCCATGGCCTTCGAGTCGGCGTAGGCCCAGCGCCGCTGCGTCGTCGGGCCGTACACGCGGCGGGACGTCTCGTCGAGCGGCGTCTCGTCGCGATGGTCGCCGTACACCTCGGAGGTGGAGGCGATGAGCACGCGTTTGTCGAAGCGGTTGCAATGCTCGAGGACGACCTCCGTGCCCTCGAGGTTCGTCACGAGCGTGTGTACCGGTCGCTCGACGATCAGCCTCACGCCGACAGCCGCGGCCAGGTGGTAGACGACGTCGCACTTGTGCACGAGCTCGTTCACGACGGCGCGGTTGAGCACGGAGTCGACGACGAGGTGGAACTCGTGCCGGCTCGACAGATGTTCGACGTTCGCGAGCGACCCGGTGGAAAGGTCGTCGAGCGCCCATACCTCCCAGCCCTCGTCGAGCAGCAGCTCGCAGAGATGCGAGCCGATGAACCCGGCGCCGCCCGTCACCAGTGCCTTACGGCTCACCTCCGTCACCGGGCGGAGCCTACCCTCAAGATCGAAGCAATCCGTAAGGACGTTCGCTCGCACCCGGTAGCGTGACCAGCATGGCCGAACAGCCCCGTCTCGGCTTCTGTCTGCTGACTCACGACCGGCCCGCGCAGGCGCTCCGCCTCGTCGCGCGCCTGAACGCGATGTTCGACTCGCCGCCGGTCGCGTGGCATCACGACTTCGGCCAGACGCCGCTCGATGTGCCGCGCGAGTGGTCGAACGTCGCCTTCGTCTCGCCTCACGTCCCGACGCGGTGGGGGACGTTCTCGCTTGTCGAGGGGGTCGTGCGCGCGATGAAGCTCCTCTACTCCGGTTCGGTCCGGCCCCGCTGGTGCGGCGTGATCAGCGGGGCCGACTATCCCATCAAGCCGGCGGCGCACGTCCTCGCGGATCTGGCTGCGCACGACGTCGAGGCCCACATAGAGGTCCGCGAGATCAAGCCGACCGGCTGGGACACCGAGTGGGAGGAGGACTGCGCGCACCGTTACCACACGGTTTCTCTCGGGCTCGGCCGGCGCCGCATCAGGTCGCGCAACCCGCTCGCGAGGCGGGCTCTCTCGCCCTTCTCGGGCACGTACCGGTGCTACGCGGGCAGCAACTGGTTCCACGTGAGCGATGTCGCGGTCGAGGAGCTTCTCGCGTCCCGTGAGAAAGACCGCCGTCTGGCTCGCCACCTGCGACACGCGCTGATACCGGAGGAGTGCTATTTCCAGACCGTGCTCGGCAACAGTGGGCTTCGCATCCGCGACCGAAACCTCCACTACGTTCACTGGCCGAACGAAGAGGTTGCTCACCCGAGCACGCTCTGCCTCGACGATCTCGACGCCCTCCGGGAGAGCCCGGCGCACTTCGCCCGCAAGCTCGATCTCGACGCCTGTCCCGAGCTCTTCGACGAGCTCGACCGAATTACGTCGAGTCCGTAAGGCTTGGTTGCGGCGCTGTTAAGCGCACGATTTCGCAGGCAGGTGATCCGATGCCTGTGGGGTACGATGGGCCCAGAGTGTTCGAACGATTCACAGAGCGTGCCCGGCAGGTCGTCGTTCTCGCGCAGGACGAAGCCCGCGCCCTGAAGCACAACTACATCGGCACCGAGCACATCCTGCTCGGCCTGCTCCGCGAGGAAGAGGGCCTGGCCGCGCGGGTGCTCGAGTCCCTCGACATCACCGTCGAGGAAGTGCGGGCCCAGGTGGCGCGCATCGTCGGCCAGGGCGACGAGGTGACGAGCGGCCAAATCCCCTTCACGCCGCGTGCGAAGAAGGTGCTCGAGCTCGCGCTTCGTGAGGCGCTCTCGCTGGGACACAACTACATCGGCACCGAGCACATCCTCCTCGGCCTCGTGCGCGAGAACGAAGGCGTCGCGGCGCGCATTCTGCTCGACTTCGACGCCGACGCCGAGAAGATCCGCAACGAGATCATCCGCATGCTCTCCGGGCCCGGCCGCCGCCAGCAGGGGCAGGCGCCGAGCGAGAAGTCGAAGAGCTCGAAGCTGCTCGACCAGTTCGGCCGCAACTTCACCAAGCAGGCCGCCGAGGGAAAGCTCGACCCCGTCGTCGGCCGCCAGACCGAGATCGAGCGCATCATGCAGATCCTCTCGCGCCGCACGAAGAACAACCCCGTGCTCGTGGGCGAGCCGGGCGTCGGCAAGACCGCCGTCGTCGAGGGGCTCGCGCAGCGGATCGCCGCCGGCAACGTGCCCGAGCTCTTGAAGGGCAAGCAGATCTACTCACTCGACCTGGCCGCGCTCGTCGCGGGCTCGAAGTACCGCGGCGAGTTCGAGGAGCGCCTGAAGAAGGTCATGAAGGAGATCTCCCAGCGCGGTGACATCGTCCTCTTCATCGACGAGCTCCACAATCTTGTCGGCGCGGGCGCCGCCGAAGGCGCGATCGACGCCGCCTCGATCCTCAAGCCCGCGCTGGCGCGCGGCGAGCTGCAGACGATCGGCGCGACGACGCTCGACGAGTACCGCAAGTACCTCGAGCGCGACGCCGCCCTCGAGCGCCGCTTCCAGCAGATTCGCGTGGAGGAGCCCTCCGTCGACGAGACCGTGCAGATCCTCCGTGGCCTGCGCGACCGCTACGAGGCGCACCACCGCTGCAAGATCAACGACGAGGCGCTCCTCGCCGCGGCCACGCTCGCCGAGCGCTACATCCAGGACCGCCACCTTCCCGACAAGGCGATCGACCTCATCGACGAGGCCGCGTCACGCATGCGCATCCGCACGATGACCGCACCACCGCGCTACCGCGAGCTCGAGGAGGAGATCGAGAAGGTCCGCAAGGAGAAGGAAGACGCGATCGAGGCCCAGGAGTTCGAGAAGGCGGCGAGCCTGCGCGACAAGGAGCGCAAGCTCTCGCAGAAGAAGCGCGAGCTCGAGGAGCAATGGCGCTCGGACGAGGGCGAGGAGCAGCCGGAGATCGGCGAGGAGGAGATCGCCGACGTCGTCTCCATGTGGACCGGCATCCCGGTCTTCAAGCTCACGGAGGCCGAGACCGAGCGGCTCGTGAAGATGGAGGAGGAGCTGCACAAGCGCGTCATCGGCCAGAACGAGGCCATCGTCGCCGTATCCAAGGCGATCCGCCGTGCCCGCGCGGGTATCAAGGACCCGAAGCGGCCTACCGGCTCGTTTATCTTCCTCGGCCCCTCGGGCGTCGGCAAGACCGAGCTCGCCCGCACGCTCGCCGAGTTCCTCTTCGGCGACGAGGACGCGTTGATTCAGGTCGACATGTCGGAGTACATGGAGAAGCACTCCGTGTCCAGGCTTGTCGGCTCCCCGCCCGGCTACGTCGGCTACGACGAGGGCGGCCAGCTGACCGAAGCCGTGCGCCGCAAGCCGTACTCGGTCCTCCTGCTGGACGAGATCGAGAAGGCGCACCCGGACGTCTTCAACATCCTCCTCCAGATCCTCGAGGACGGGCGGCTGACCGACGCGCAGGGCCGAAAGGTCGACTTCCGCAACACGATCGTGATCATGACCTCGAACATCGGCGCGGCGACGATCTCGAAGAACGTCGCGCTCGGCTTCGGCGTCGGCGACGAGTCGGGCCTCTCGTACGACGACATGAAGGAGCGGATCATGGGCGAGCTGAAGAAGGTCTTCCGCCCGGAGCTGCTCAACCGCATCGAGGAGGTCATCGTCTTCCACAAGCTCACGAAGGACGAGATCCTCGAGATCGTCGAGCTGATGATGCGCCGTGTCCGCGAGCAGATCTCCACGCACGAGGTCGTCATCGAGCTCTCGGACGCCGCGAAGGAGCTGCTCGTCGAGAAGGGCTTCGACCCGACGATGGGCGCCCGCCCGCTGCGGCGTGCGATCCAGCGCTACATCGAGGACCCGCTCGCCGACTTCGTGCTCGGCTCCGACCTCAAGCCCGGCGTGACGATCATCGTCGACCGCAAGACCGACGACGACGAGGAAGTCTCGATCACGCTGGCCGGCGGCGGCCGCAAGCGCGAGAAGGTCACGGTTCCGGCGGCGCCCGACGACGCGCCGGACGACGAGCCCGCAGACGAGCCAGTCGAGTAGTCGCCCGCGTAGGCTGCGGGCGTGGAGGTCGAGCGCGACGTCACCGTCCTCGTCAAGACCTTTGAGCGGCCGGATTGCCTGCGGCGGCTCGTAGCCTCGATCCGCCGCTACTACCCGGACATCGCGATCGTCGTCGTCGACGACTCGCGCGAGCCGCTCGTCCCCGAGCCAGAAGGCGTCACTCGCTACCTCCCCCTGCCCTTCAACTCGGCGGGGCTGGCCGGAGGGCGGAACTTCGGACTTCGCCAGATGGAGACCGACTACGTCCTCATCTCGGACGACGACATGGTCTTCGGGCGGAAGACCGACCTCGGCAAGCTCCTGGAGACGGTCCGGACGACGCCCTTCGACATCGTCTCCTGTCGCTGGATGGATCACGACCCGTGGACCGGGGCGCGCCGTGGGTTCCGGCACTGGGAGGGAACGCTCGAAATCGACGCCGGCGTGCTCGTGCACCGCTACGGAGCGACGCGGGGGGAGGTGCAGGGGCTGCCGGTCTACGACGCCGTCCACAGCTTCTTCATGGCCGCGGTCGACCGCTTGGGCCCCGACCCGTGGGACGAGCGCCTGAAGGTCCAGGAGCACACCGAGTTCGCGCTCTCGATGAAGGAACGAGGCCTGCTCTCGACCGTCCGGTCGGATGTGGTCGTCTATCACCACCAGGAATTTCCCGAGCAGTACGACACGCTGCGCGGTGACCGCCCGACGTATCTCAACCTCTGGCTCCAGAGCCGGAATCTCGAGCGCCGCGAGACTGTCGGCAGCATGTACACCCGGACGGACAAGGTCGTCTACGAGCTTCCGGGCACGGCCGCCTCGTGGCTTCGGCGAGCGGGCCGGGCCGGGAAACGGCTCGTCCAGGAGCGGCGCCTTCGCGCGTCGTAAACTTCCGGCATGCGGCTCGCTCTCTGCTTGCCCGTGCTTCTGCTGGTTCTCGCGGCTTGTGGCGGCGGAGGAGACAACGGCGGTGGTAACGGGAGCGGCGAGTTCGCGCTCTCTCCGACGTCCGGCGCTCCGGACACCGGGGTCTCGATCGGCCAGGGCTGCGACAACCCGCCGTTGACAACCGAGTGGACGGACCAAGCCGGCGGGTCGGTCTTCAGCGCCTCGACCGCCGAGGACTCGGCAAACGGCCTCACGTTCGTACCCAACCTCGCGCCGGGGACCTACAGCGTCACGGTCACCTGCGGCAACGCGTTCGTCGGCGACGGGACGTTCGACGTCACCGGCTAGCGTTCGCCCGCCGGTGGACGAGTTTTCCCAGCGCGACATCGAGTTTCACGAGCAGAAGGCTGCGTCATACGACCGCGACATCACGAGCGTTTACGACGTCTACCACCGGTTTCTGCTGGAACCCTTCATCGACCGGTTGCGGGTTGAGCTTCCGCCTCCGCGCCGAGCGCTCGACCTCGGCTGCGGCACCGGAGTAGTCAGCCTCGCGCTCGCGCGCCGCGACTTCAGCGTCGTCGGCGTCGACCACTCGCAGGACATGCTGGAGATCGCCGAGCGCAAGGCGGCCGGCGAAGGGCTGGCGGAGAGCTGCCGGTTCATGACCGGCGACGTTCGCGACGTCCCGTTTGGCGATGGAGCGTTCGACGTCGTCACGTGCCAGGGGCTGCTGCACCACCTGGAGGATCCGGAGCCGTGCCTGCGTGAGTTGAAGCGCGTCCTCCGGCCTGGCGGCGCGTTCTTCCTCTCCGACCCGACGTCCGGCGAGACACCCGTCAAGCGCGCCCTCGTCCGCGTCTGGCGACTCGCTCGGCGAAAGACGCGTGACGAGGAGCCCGAGGGGCCGGAGACCGTGGAGGAGCCGATCGACGTCGACAGGCTGCGGGCGACTCTCGAGACCCTGGGGCTCGAGTTCGAAGCGCGGTTCCTCACGCACCTTCCTCCGGCGCGCCGCCTGCTTCCCGACAGGCTGTATCTCGCCGTCGCCCGGGCGGTCTCGTTCCCGTGGCGCTCACGCCAGGGCGATCTTGTCTTCGTGTTCGGCCGCAAGCCCTAGCTCAGCACTGTTTCGGCACGAAGCCGGCACAGAGCGGCATCAGGTCCCGCTCCTAGACTCGCAAGGCATGGCGAAGCCGGCCGTCCTCTACGCGTGCACCGAGTGCGGCTACTCCTCGCCGCGCTGGTTCGGAAAGTGCCCCGGCTGCGGCTCGTTCGGGACGCTTGCCGAAGAGCGTCCTCCTGACGCGAAGGCGGGAGCGGCGGCGCGGCCGCTGCTGAGGCTCGTGGACGTCCAGGCGAGCGACGCAGAGCGGATCACGACCGGCGTCCCCGAGCTCGACCGGGTGCTCGGGGGCGGCCTCGTGCCAGCCTCGCTCGTGCTCGTCGGCGGCGAGCCGGGCGTCGGCAAGTCGACGCTGCTGCTGTCTGCGCTGCGCGCGATGGGCGAGGAGCGGCGCGTCCTCCTCGTCACGGGCGAGGAGTCGCCGGCCCAGGTGCGCCTCCGCGCCGAGCGGCTGGGCGGGAGCGGGAATATCGAGATCGTCGCCGAGACGGAGCTCGAAGCCGTCTGTGCCACGCTCGAGAGCGAACGGCCGGACGTCTGCGTCATCGACTCCGTGCAGACGCTGTATTCGTCCGATGTCGCTTCAGCGCCCGGCTCGGTCGCCCAGGTGCGAGAGGCCGCCACACGGCTGCTGCGCGTCGCGAAGGAGTCCGGCGTCGCGCTCTTTCTCGTCGGCCACGTGACGAAGGACGGCGCGGTCGCCGGCCCGCGCGTCCTCGAGCATCTCGTCGACTGCGTTCTCCAGTTCGAGGGCGACCGCTACCGCGAGCACCGGGTGCTGCGGGCGACGAAGAACCGCTTCGGCTCGACGAACGAGATCGGAGTCTTCGAGATGACCGCGGCCGGGCTCGTCGGTGTGCCCGACCCGTCGGAGCTCTTCGGCCGCGCAGAGGCGGGCGAGATCGGCTCGGCCGTCGCCTGCACGCTCGAGGGCACGCGGCCGATCCTGCTCGAGATCCAGGCACTCGTGGCGCCGACGGATCTGGCGATGCCGCGCCGCGTCGCGACCGGCATCGATCCCCGGCGGCTGGCGATGATCGTGGCCGTGCTGTCCCGCCACGCCGGGCTCGCGCTCGGCCAGGCGGATGTGTTCGTCAACGTCGCCGGAGGGTTGCGCATCGAGGAGCCGGGCGCCGACATCGCCGTCTGCCTCAGCGTGGCCTCCGCGGCTCGCGGAGCACCGGTGCGCACCGGACTGGCCGCGTTCGGCGAAGTCGGTCTAACAGGCCGTCTGCGGCCCGTCACGCAGGCCGACCGCCGGCTCGAGGAGTGCGCGAAGCTCGGCACGCCCTTCGTGCTCGCGCCGGTCGGCGTGTCATCGGCCCGCAAGGTCGAGGTTCTCACCGCCGAAACGGTCCGACAGGCCGTCGCCGTCGGCCTCGATGCACGCGCGGCCGCGCAGGCGTAGTCCGCTCTGAGCAGGGCTTTTCCGGATCGGACCCCTCAAAACCCCTGTAAACATGGCGTTTTCCGACGCCATCGGCTATACTGAGCGAGTTCGCCGGCGGTTCTTCGATCCGCCGGCGTCTTGGCGAGTAGCTCTGGTCGAGGAAGGGGGAGCGGTTGTTGTACAAGCTGGGCGACAAGGTCGTGTATCCGCACCACGGAGCAGGCACCATCGTGAAGAAGGAACAGCGTGAGATCCTCGGCTCCAAGCGCGAGTACCTCACGATCAAGATTCTCCACAACGACATGGTTGTGAACGTGCCCACCGAGAACGCTGAGCGGGTCGGGCTGCGGCAGGTCATCAACGAGAAGCAGGTCACCGAGGTCGTGAAGGCGCTCACCGGCTCGGGGACCCAGATGCCGAAGAACTGGAACCGTCGCTTCAAGCACAACCGCGACAAGATGAAGACCGGAGACGTGCTCGAGCTCGCGGAGGTCGTACGCAACCTCGCACTTCGCGACCACGAGAAAGGGCTCTCGACGGGTGAGAAGCAGATGTTCGTGAAGGCGAAGAAGATCCTCGCTTCCGAGCTGATGTATGCGAAGCACATGGACGAGGAGCAGACGCATCTCTGGCTCGACGACGTGCTCTCGGGCAATGGCACGAACGGCAAGCGCAAGGCGAAGGCCAAGGTCGGCGCCAGCGCCTAGGGAAGGCCGATGAGCACCTGGGCGGTCATCGTCGCCGCAGGCAGCGGTGATCGCCTCGCAGCGGACAGGCCCAAGGCGTTCGCGCGCCTCGGCGACCGGCCGCTGCTCGCGGAGAGCCTCGAGCGGCTCGACCGATCGGAGTGGATCGACGGGATCGTTGTCGCCTGCCCGGAAGGGTGGGAAGAGCCGGCGATCCTCCTCGCCGAGGAGCTTGGGGCAAGCAAGGTCGCGCAGGCCGTGACCGGCGGCGCCAGCCGCGCCGAGTCCGTACGCCTCGCCGTCAGCGAGGTGCCGCCCGACGCGGTCGCGCTCCTCGTGCACGACGCGGCGCGCCCGCTGCTCGCCGAGGACGTGATCTCGCGCGTGCTCGAGCCGCTGGGCGAGGGCTGGGACGGCGCCGTGCCCGGCGCTGCCCGTCGCGGACACGATCAAGCAGGTCGACGGCGAGCAGGTGGTGGAGACGCTCGCGCGCGACGGTCTCATGGCGGCGCAGACACCGCAGGCCTTTGTCGCCGATGTGCTGCGCGCCGCGCTCGCGGGAGACGTCGACGGCGCGTCGGACTGCGCCTCGCTCGTCGAGGCAGCCGGCGGGCGGGTGAAGGTCGTCGATGGTGACCCTCGGCTGCTGAAGGTGACGACCCCGCAGGACCTCCTGGTCGTCGAAACGCTGCTCGCCGAGACAGCGCCGTGATCGTCGACTACCACATGCATCTCCGCGACGAAGCCGGGGAGATCGACTTCGCTCCGCAGGCCGTTGGGCCGTTCGTCGAGACGGCAATCGCGCGTGGCGTCGCGGAGATCGGCTTCACGGAGCACGTCTACTACTTCCGTCAGACCGCCGAGATCTGGGACGTGCCGTACCTGTCGGAGCGGTGTGTCCACGACCTCGACGTGTACTGCGACGCCGTCCTCGAGGCGAAGCGCGCGGGCCTGCCGGTGAAGCTCGGGCTCGAGGTGGACTACGTGGGCGAGCTGCAGCCTCGGCTCGCCGAGCTGCTCGAGCCGTATCCGTTCGACTTTCGTCTGGGATCGGTGCACTGGCTCGACCGGTTGGCCGTCGACATGTCGCCCGGAGTCTGGGAGACGATGACCGTCGACGAGGTGTGGCAACGCTATACGGACGCCCTGTGCGAGCTTGCCGTCTCCGGGACCGTCGACGTGCTTGCCCATCCCGATCTCGCGAAGATCTTCGGCCGGCGTCCGCAGCCGGAGCTCCTGGCCGAGCTCCACGAGCGCATCGCGCTGGTCGTCGGCGCGTCGGGCCTGGCCGTGGAGGTCTCGACGGCCGGCCTCAGGAAGCCGGTCGGTGAGCTGTATCCCGATGCCGACCTGCTCCGCGCGTGCGCGGGAAAGGGCGTGCCGGTCACGCTTGCATCCGATGCACACGACCCGTCGCTTGTCGGCGCGGACTTCGAGCAGGCGTTGGTACACGCACGCGCCGCCGCTTGCAATACGATCGCCATCTTCGAGCGCGGACAGATGAGTCTGGAGCCGCTCGGATGAGCGATCTCCGGATCGGAATGGGCGTAGATGCGCATGCGTTCGGCGACGGCATCCCGCTCGTGCTCGGCGGCGTCACGATCGATCATCCGCGCGGCCTCGTGGGCCACTCCGACGGCGACGTCATCGCCCACGCGCTCACAGACGCGTTGCTCGGCGCCGCCGGCCTCGGCGACATCGGCTCGCTCTTCCCCTCCGACGAGTCCTACCGCGGCGTGGACTCGCTGGTGCTGCTGGCGGATGCGTACGCCCGCGTGCGAGCCGCCGGGCTCGAACTCGTGAACGCCGACTGCATCCTCATCGGCGAGGAGCCGCGGATCGCGGCCGTCCGCGATGAGATGCGCGCGCGCCTGGCGGGCGCGCTCGGAGTCGAAATGGATCGCGTGTCGGTCCGGGCGACGACGACGGACGGCCTCGGCTTCACAGGCCGCGGCGAAGGCCTCGCCGCGCAGGCCGTTGCGCTACTCCGCCAGCTGGACTAGTCCGGCGCGAACCTCCACGAGACCGTCTCTCTCGAGCGCGTTGACGGCCTCTCCGTCGAGCTCGGCGCACCGGCACGGCTTGCTCGAGACGAGCCGCAGCGTCCTTGCACGGCGCTGGCGGAACGAGCCTTCGTACCGAGACTGCCGGCGGGCGGGCTCGAAGCGCATTCCGCGTGACGGGCAATTCTCCGCCAGCGGGCAGGCGGCGCAGCGCGGCACGCGCGCGATACAGATCTGCGCGCCGAGGCCCATGAGCGCGGGGCCGCACTCGTGGTCGAGCTCGATGCCGCTCCGCTCCAGCACTCGCCGCACGTTCACGTCCACGGGCAGCACCTTGGCCCCGAAGCAGCGGCTCGCTACCGCGTCGGCTGTGTAGCGACCGACTCCAGGCAGCTTCGTCAGGTCCTCCGGCCAGCCGTGCTCGGCGATGTCGATCGCGGCCCGGTGAAGGTTGACGGCGCGCCGGTTGTAGCCGAGTCCCTCCCACGCGCGAATGACGTCGGAGCGCGGCGCCGCAGCCAGCGACTCGACGGTCGGCCAACGGTCGAGCCAGGGCTGCCATCGCGCTAGCACTCTCGCGTACTGCGTCTGCTGGAGCATCACCTCGCTGACGAGGACCGCGTACGGATCGCGCGTGTCTGCCCACGGCAGGTCGCGCTTGTTCGCGGCGTACCACGCAAGCAAGCGCTGCTTCGGCGACTTGCTCAGCGGCGCCGCTCGTCGAGGTCGAAGACGCTCGTCAGAACCCAGTTGACGACGGTGATGATGACGGTCGCCCAGATCCCCGACATGAACGAGCTGATCTCGAAGCCCGGCACGATCCAGCTCGTGATGTAGAGCATGAAGAGGTTGATGAAGAAGAGGATGATCCCGAGGGTGATCACGATCAGGGGCAGCGCGAGCAGCTTCACGATCGGCTTGATCAGGAAGTTCACGAGGCCGAACACGAGACCGGTGACGAAGAGGACCCAGTAGTCCTCCGAGTAGTCGATCCCGTCCACGAAGGCCGACGCCACCCAGATGGCGGCGACGTTGACGATCCACGAGTAGAGCAGGCGGCGTACCATCAGACGACTCTGCGCTCGACTCTATCGCCTCGACCGACGAGAACCTCTGCCACGAGCGCCGGGGGAAAGAGCCCGTGGGAGACGACGCCCGGCTCTGCGTCGAGGCGGGCCGCGAGGGCAGCCGGATCGCCGACCTCCCCGCCGTAGTCGGCGATGAGCCCGCCGTCGGGTGTGAGCGGGACGTCGCGCAGCGTCGTGTCGCCGAGCGCGCGGAGCGTCGCCTGGAGGCCGAACTCGTGTAGCTCGAGCGGTACCGGCGGCACGAGGCGCTCGACGACCTTGTCGGACGAGACGATGACGACGAACCGCTCGGCCGCCGTGGCCACGATCTTCTCGCGGGTCAGCGCAGCCCCGCCACCCTTTACGAGCCAGCCGTCAGGCGTCACCTGATCGGCGCCGTCGACGGCGAGATCGAGGCGCTCGAGCGTGTCGAACGGCTCCACCTGTAGGCCAAGCTCCCGTGCGGCATGCTCGGTGGCGGGCGACGTCGCCACGCACCGGATGGCGAGGTCGCGCGCCGCGAGCGCGGGAAGGAAGAGCTCGACTGTCGTGCCCGTGCCGAGGCCAACGGCCATCCCGTCCTCGACCAGCTCGGCCGCGGCCTCGGCCGCGAGGCGCTTCTCGTCGCTCGCGCTCACCGGGATACTGTAAGCGGGTGACTTGGACGGAGTGGGCAAGGCCGGGCGTCGTCGAGCCGTCGATCTACGCCGCGGACTTCGCTCGCCTCGGCGAGCAGCTGGAGAGCCTGCTCGATGCGGGCGCCCGCGTCTTCCACTTCGACATCGGCGACGGCCACTTCATCGGCGAGATCACCATCGGGCCGATCGTGTTGCGCTCGATCGCGGAGCTCGTCCACGGGCGGGGAGGAGTGCTCGACTGCCATCTCATGGTCTCCGAGCCCGAACGGCACTTCGAGAGCGTTCGTGCCGCGGGCGGCGACAGCGTGACGTTCCACGTCGAGGCGGTCGACGACCCGGCGAGAGCCGCCGCGCACGCACGCGAGCTGGGCCTCGGCGTCGGCATCGCCTTCAACCCCGAGACGGAGGTCGAGCGGGCAGCGACTGCCGCATCAGACATGGACCTGGCCCTTTGCATGAGCATCCATCCGGGCCTCTCCGGACAGGCGTTCATGCCCGAATCGCTAGGCCGCATCGCAAAACTGCGCTCCCTGGTGTCAGACACCGCCCTGGTGCAAGTGGACGGGGGCGTTTCGGCCGGGAACGCGGCCGAGATCCGCGAGGCCGGGGCGGACCTGCTCGTCGCGGGCAGCGCCGTCTTCTGGCAGGACGATCCCGCGGCGGCATACGCCGACCTCGCGGCGAAGGTCGCGGAGGCTGTGGCATGACGGTCGACTCGCGGCCGCGTCCGGACAACCACGTGATCGTGCTCTTCGGGGCGACCGGTGATCTCTCCAAGCGCAAGCTCCTGCCGGGCCTCTTCAACCTCCATTGCACCGGCCTCATGCCCGAGGACTACCGCGTGATCGGCGTCTCCCGGCCGGCGAGCGCGCTCACCGACGAGCAGTTTCGCCAGCGTGCGCACGACGCCGTCGAGGAGCGCGGCATGCGCAAGGCCTCCGGAGAAGGTTGGGACGAGTTCGTCGCCCGCCTGTCCTTCGCCCCCGCCGACGCCGACGATCCAGCGGAGCTCGTCCGGGCCGTCGAGGAAGCGGAGCGGGCGATCGGCGGCGAGCCGCGGCGCGTGTACCACCTCGCCATCCCGCCGTCGGCGTTCCCCGGGACGGTGGCGATGCTCGGCGAGACCGGCCTCGCCGAGCGCGCGCGCATCATCGTCGAGAAGCCGTTCGGCACCGATCTCGCGAGCGCGAAAGAGCTCAACGCGGCGGTGCATGCCGTGTTCGGCGAGGCGGACGTCTTTCGGATCGACCACTTCCTCGGCAAGGAGTCGGTCGAGAACATCCTCGCCCTGCGCTTCGCGAACGGCCTCTTCGAGCCGATCTGGAACAGAGATCACGTCGACCACGTCCAGATCGACGTCCCCGAGACACTCACTGCGGCGGGCCGCTCCGGCTTCTACGAGCCGACCGGCGCCTTCCGCGACATGGTCGTCACCCATCTCTTCCAGGTGCTCGGGTTCATCGCCATGGAGCCGCCCACGGCGCTCACCGAGAAGGCTGTGCGCAACGAGACGGCGAAGGTGTTCGACTCGATGACGCCGATCGATCCCGAGCGCGTGGTTCGAGGCCAGTACAGGGGCTACCGCAAGGAGGAGGGCGTCGACCCGAAGTCCGAGACCGAGACGTTCGTCGCGCTCGAGGTCGGGATCGACAACTGGCGCTGGGCGGGCGTGCCGTTCTTCCTGCGCACGGGGAAGTCGCTCAAGCAGAGCTGCCAGGTGATCACGCTCGCCTTCCACGAGCCGCCGCTCCGCATGTTCACGCTCGCGAGCGAGACGGCGCCCACTTCCCGGCCGAACGAGCTCGTGATCGACTTCAAGGATCCGGGCTCGATCTCGGCGATGTTCCTCGTGAAGAAGCCGGGCCCGGACATCGAGCTGCGCGAGGTGGCGATGAAGTTCGACTACGACAGCGCGTTCGAGCGGCGCGAGCTCGAGGGCTACGAGCGCCTCGTGCACGACGCGATGCTCGGCGACCAGACGCTGTTCACGCGCGGAGACGGCATCGAGCGGCTCTGGCAGGTCTCCGAGCAGCTACTGGAGGAGCCGCCGAAGCTCGAGCTGTACGAGCCGGGGTCGTGGGGCCCGGAGTCGGTGGAGAAGCTCATCTCGCCTCGGACGTGGCACCTCTCGTCCGAGCGGGCTCGCTGATGTCGGACCGGGCCTGGCAGGTCATCGTCACCGCCGGTGCCGGGCTGGCATTGCTCGCCGTCCTACGCATCGTGCTCGGCGTCGTCTTTGACCGCGTCGTGAACCGGGCGGCGAAGAGGAAGTCGCCCGACCATGCGGCCCGGCTTCGCACGCGGCTAACGGTGCTGCGCCGCGTGATCCTCGCTTTCGTCCTCGTCGTCGTGCTCTGGAGCGTGCTCGAGATCTTCCCCGCGACGGAGCAGATCGCCCGAACGCTGCTCGCATCGAGCGCGTTCGTCGCGCTCGTACTCGGCGTTGCCTTCAGCGTCCCCCTCGGCAACATCGGCGCCGGCATCCTCCTCAGCCTTAGCCAGCCTGTCCGCATCGGCGACCGCATCACCGTCGGCGACGTGACCGGGACGGCCGAGGAGATCACGCTCGTCCACACGATCGTGAAGACGGATCAAGGCCTCACGGCGTTCGTGCCCAACTCGCAAATGGTCACGTCGACCGTCGTCAACCGGTCTCTGGACGACCCCCGCAGGCTCGTGTCCGTACGCCTGCCGGTGGCGATCACGACACCGGTCGAGAGAGCACGTGAGGTGCTGCTAGGGGTCACCGGCGATCTCGAGGACGCCAGCGTGGCTGTGGTCGACGTCGCGGAGCGCACGACGTGGCTTTCGGTCACCGGGTATGCGCCCAGGTCCACGGCCGTGGACCGTGTCGCTGCCGAGCTTCGGGAGCGTGCGCTACAGGCGCTGGCGGCCGAGGAGCTGCTTCCGCAGTAGCGATACTGGCGTCATGCGACGCGTCCGCTTCGCGCCGAGCCCCACGGGCTCGCTCCACGTCGGCAACGCGCTGACTGCCGCGGCCAACCGCGCCTTCGGCGACTGGTTCCTGCTGCGGATAGACGACACCGATCCGTCACGCACGGTAGAGAACGGCGAGCGCGAGATCCTCCGCGACCTCGAGTGGCTGGGAATCGCCTGGGACGAAGGGCCGGCGCGGCAGAGCGAGCGCCAGGACCGCTATCGCGCGGCGGTGGAGCGGCTCGGCAGCGACCGCTTCGGCAGGATCACGCTCCTGCGGCCGGACGGTACTGCGACCTACCATCTCGCCTCCGTGGTCGACGACATCGATTACGAGATCACGCACGTCGTGCGCGGCAACGACCATCGCCCCAACGAGCAGCTCCACCGGGAGCTGACGGAGGCGCTTGGCGCGAGGCCGCCGGAGTACGTGCACCACGGCCTCGTGCTCGGGCCTGACGGCGGCAAGCTCTCCAAGCGTGACGCGATGTCGTCCGTCGCCGATCTGCGCGACTCAGGCATCCCGGCCGAGGCCGTGCGGGCGTACCTCGACGAGCTCGGCCTGCCGAAGCACGATGTTCAGCTCGACCTCACGCGCATCCGCCGCCTGGCTGTCGAGGCCATCGGCTCGATGTCCGACGACGACCTGGCCGCGCGCGTCGGCGTATCGCCCGCGCTCGTGCCCGCGGTGCGCGGCGCGCGGGATCTCGAAGAAGCGCGCGAGTACGCCCGGCAGATCCTCGAGCCGGAGCCGGTACAGCTGCCGGCGGAGGTGAGGCCGACCCTCGAGCGCTTCAGGGAGCTGGCTGACGGCGACGCCCGCGCGACCGTACGCGAGTTGAAGGCGGCGGGCGGCGATCTCCGGGCACTACGGCTGGCACTCACCGGGCGCGAGCGCGGGCCGGAGCTCTGGACGGTGCTCCACGCGCTGCCGCGTGAGGAGGCGCTACGGAGGGTCGATGCTGCTCTCTGACACGCTGACGCGAGGCAAGATCGAGCTGCCGCCGCGGCCCGGGCCGATCCGCATGTACGTCTGCGGCTCGACGGTCTACGACCGTGTGCACGTCGGCAACTCACGGCCGTTCGTGATCGCGATGTGGCTCCGCAGCTGGCTGCGGCAGGCAGGCTACGACGTCACGCTCGTCCACAACATCACCGACGTCGACGACAAGGTCTACGTCGAGGCCGCCAACCGGGAGGTGGCGAGCCGCGACCTCGCCGAGTGGGCCACTGGTTGGTTCGTCGAGGACACGGACCGGCTGGGGCTGGGACGACCGGACGTCGAGCCGCGAGCCGTCGGAGACGATGCCGGAGATCGTGGCGTTCATCGAGGAGCTGCTTGCGCGCGACCTCGCCTACGAGGTGCAGGGCGACGTGTACTTCCGTGTCTCGCGCTTTGCGGAGTACGGCCGACTGTCGGGTGCGAAGCCGGACGAGATGGTCGCCCAGGAGCCGAACGCGCTCAAGGAGGATCCGCGCGACTTCGCGCTCTGGAAGGCGCAGAAGCCTGAGGAGGACGCCGCCTGGGACTCGCCGTGGGGCAAGGGCCGGCCGGGCTGGCACATCGAGTGCTCGGCGATGGCCGAGAAGCACCTCGGGCCCGCCTTCGAGATCCACGGCGGCGGCAACGACCTGCGGTTCCCGCATCACGAGAACGAGCGGGCCCAGTCGGTCAGCCTCGGCCATCCGTTCGCCCGGATCTGGATGCACAACGGCATGCTCGAGCTGGACACCGAGAAGATGTCGAAGTCGCTCGGCAACGTCGTCACGCTCCAGAACGTGCTCGACACGTGGGGCCGGGAGACGCTGCTCGTCTACCTCCTGACGGCACATTGGCGCAAGCCGGTCGACTTCTCGGACGACGTGCTCGAGCAGGCGGCAGCGCAGGCGGAGGCCTTTCGGAACGTCTTCCGCTCTCGAGTCCGTGCAGGCGGCCGGAGGAGCATGGGAGCGCTTCGCGTCTGCGCTCGACGACGACTTCTCGACGCCGGAGGCGCTCGCGGTCATGCACGAGTGGCGTGACCACGAGCTGCTCTTGCAGGCCCTCGAAGTCTTCGGCCTCGCGTCGCTCGCGGAGACGGCGGAGGCGCCCGCCGAAGCCGTTACGCTGGCCGAGGAACGCGAGGCGGCTCGCGCGAACGGCGACTTCGAGACGGCCGATCGGCTGCGCGGCGAGCTCGCCGCGCTCGGCTGGGAAGTGCGCGACGAGGCGGGCGGCTTCCAGCTCGTGCCGGCTCCGCGGTGAGCCGCGAGCTCGTCTACGGCCGCCGGCCGGTGTACGAGGCGCTCCGTGGCCCACGGGCAGTGCTCGAGCTCCACGCGAGCGAGCGGGCAGAGCGCTCGGAGGCGTGGCTTCGCGGCGAGGCCGCGCCGCGCGTGCAGGTCGCGGCCGAGCGCGAGCTCACGGAGCTCGCCGGCACGCGTGACCATCAGGGCATCGTCGCGCTATGCGAGCCCTACCGGTACGCCGACGGCTACGAGCTCGCGCGCCGGCCCCAGCCGCTCATCGTCTGCCTCGACGGCGTGACGGATCCCCAAAACCTCGGCGCGGTGTGCAGAAGCGCGGAGGGGGCGGGCGCCACCGGCCTCGTCCTGCCTGCACATCGCTCCGCGCGTGTCACGCCGGCGGTCTGCCGGGCGTCGGCGGGCGCCGTGGAGCATCTGCCGGTCGCCGTCGTCCCCAACCTCGCCCGGTTCGTAACGGAGGTGAAGGGGCCTGACCTCTGGGCGTACGCCGCGGTGGCCGAGGCGCCGACGCTGCTCTGGGACACGGACTTCGAGGGCGGCGTGCTGCTCGTCCTCGGCGCCGAGGGCACGGGCATCAGGCCGCTCGTTCGCCGTCAGTGCGACGTCGAGATCGCGATCCCGCTGGCGGGCAAGGTGGAGTCGCTGAACGTGAGCGTCGCGGCGGCGCTCGTCCTGTTCGAGGTCGCCCGACGAAGAGTCTCCGCCCGTGTCTGACCCGACGCTGTATCTCTTCGACGGCTACAACATCCTCCACGCAGGTGGCTTCCGCAACCAGGCCGACCTCGTCGACCGGCTCGCCGATTTTGTCGCCGTCAAGGGAGCCCGCGGCATCGTCGTCTTCGACGGAAGCGGGGAAGACCGCGCGTTCGGCCGGCTCGAAGTCCGCTATGCGGGCGACGCGGACGCCCTGCTCGAACGGATCGCCGCCGAGCACCGGGCGGCCGAAGACGTCTGCCTCGTCTCCTCCGACTCGACGCTGCGCGGCACGGCCGGCCGCGCTGTGGAGCAGCGTTCGTCGGCGCGCTTTCTCTCCGAGCTCGAGCAGCCGCGGCACGGCCAGTCGACGGCATCCCGCGTGGGCGATCGCGTCGACGACGAGACGAAGGCTGCGCTGGAGCGTCTTCGCCGTGGCGAGAATCCTTAGGTCCCTGCACATTTGCAAATAGACTTGTAACGCCGGGCGGACCCTGCTATCTTTCTGCCTCAACTTGAGGGTGAGACTTTCGCCGGCACCGCAGGCCGGCAAAGGAGCAGCCCAGAGACGAGGGAGAGCGCATGGCAGCCCGGATGCAGACCGCGGTTCGCACGGCGCAGGTTCGCACGGCACAGCGACAGAAGCGCGAGCTCGAAGACCTCCAGCTGGTCATGCGCGTTCGCAACGGCGACGACGGAGCCCGCGAGCTGCTCGTCCGCCGCTACACGGGATTCGTACGCATGAAGGCGAGCTCGTACTTCCTCGCCGGCGGCGACTCGGAGGATCTCGTCCAGGAGGGGCTGATCGGCCTCTGCAAGGCGGTCCGGGACTTCCGGCCCGACAAGGAGACGTCGTTCAGGAGCTTCGCCGAGCTCTGTGTGACACGCCAGATCATCACGGCGATCAAGACGGCGACGCGCATCAAGCACCGGGCGCTCAACAGCTACGTCTCCTTCAGCCATACGCCCGCCGGCCAGGATCCCGACTCCGACTGCACGCTCGGCGACGCGCTGCCCGGCTCGCCCGTCGACGAGCCCTCCGTGCAGGTGATCTCCTCGGAGGAGCTCCAGAGCCTCGTCTTCTCCCTAGGCAGCGGGCTCTCGGGGCTCGAGGCAGACGCCTTGCGCCTCTACCTCGAGGGCAACTCGTACGAGCAGATGGCGGAAATGCTCGGGTGTGACACGAAGACGATCGACAACGCGCTCCAGCGCGTGAAGCGGAAGATCCTCGTCCACCGGCAGTCGCGAGCCGTCCTCTCGTAGCGGGTAGCCTCCATCCCGTGAAGCGGGGGCTCGCGGGAATAGCGCTCGTAGCGGCCTGCCTGCTCGGCGTGGGTGCGGCTGCCGGCGGGCTTGACGGCAAGCCGAAGCCCAAGCCGAAGCCGAAGACGACGCTGGCGCAACCCCCGATCAGGCTCGCCACGAAGGATCCGAGCGTGCTCGTGCTGACCGCGCCGGGCTACCGTCTGATCCTCGCGAAGGAGAACGGCGAGATCCTCGAGCTCCTCGACCGGCGCAGCGGCGAGCGCGTGTTGCGCGGGCAGCTGGGGTGCATGTGGGCCGCGAAGCAAACGACCGGTGAGGCCGCGAGCGGCTGCGGGTTCAATCGCACGGGCGACAACCGCTTCACGTTCCGCTGGTCGCCGCTGACGAGGACGCTCACCCTGGGCTACGACTCGAGCGCTGGTGGGCCGGGGATTGACGCCACGGTCACGCTCGTGGCCCGGAGCGGTGCGTTCGACCTGCGGCTCGAGCTCGAATCGGACGTCGAGTACCCGCTCTCCGGCACGCTCTTCCCGGCCGACCTCATGTTGCCGGCGGAAGAGATCAGCGGTGCGTACATGCCGACGTTCCTGCCGGGCACTCGCCTGCTCCCCGGCTTCTTCAAGGGCCCGCACCGGAACGTCGAGACGTACCCGTCACGCTGGGCGTTCGCGGACTATCTCTCCGCCGACGTCGGGAAGGGGCACGTTGCCGTCTACTCGGTGAACCCGGCGCCGAAGGCAATCGCACCGGTCGACATCGGCTTCGTGCGCCATCCCGAGGCGCTCCTTGCGGAGGCGAGCTCGCCTGCGCGACGCACGTCTTCCAGACGTGGACGGAGCGTGGACAGAAGTGGACGAGCCCGTGCGTCAGGGTGCGCGTCGGCGGCACGGCCGAGCAGTCGCTCGATCGCCTATCGCAACGACAACGGCATCGACGACTATCCGTCGCTCGCGGAGAAGGTCGGCGCGCAGGCTCGACACGCTCGTCCGCGCACCGCTCATCAAGGCCGATCTGTGGAAGGGGCTGCCCGAGTTCAAGGCCTGGCCGCAGTATCTGCAGCAGCTGCCGTCACCCGCGCTCGTGCACCCCGTCGCGTTCCAGTCGGGCGGTTTCGACGAGGCTCATCCGGACTTCCTGCCGCCCGATCCGCGCTGGGGCTCGAACGCCGATCTCAACGACATGGCCACGAGCGCCCGCTCGCTAGGGCAACTCGTCATGCCGTACCTCAACGTCAGCTGGTGGGATACGACGGCGCCGAGCGTCGAGGCACTCCCTTCGCCGCTCGAGCCGAAGGACATCGCCGTCCAGAACCTTCGCGGCAACCCCTGTGCACCGAGCAGTTCGGCCCGCACGACGGCTACGTCGTCTCGCCTCACGTCGCGCCGGTGCGGAAGCGGATCGAGGGCGTCCTCGAGGAATGGAAGACGCAGGTGCCGGCCGACTGCCTGTTCTTCGACCAGATCGGCGCGCGGCCCTGGCGTCGCGACTTCAACCCCGCCGCGCCGAACCCGCTCGCGTACTACGACGGCTGGCTCTCGCTGTTCGCGCCGTATGCCCAGCGGTGCGTGATGGCCGAGGACGGTTGGGACCGGCTCGCTCGCACATTCTCCGGCTTCCACGGCGGCACGCTCCAGATGTCGCGTCAGTTCGAGTGGCCGAACGACCGCTGGGGGCAGGGGAACTGGGAGCCGTACCCGATCGCCGGCTTTCTCTTCGGGGACAAGGTGCTCATGTACCAGCACGACCTCTACGAGCCGACGATGACGACCGACCCCGAGACGCTGCTGTTCAACGTCGCGTTCGGCCTGGTCCTGTCGTACGCGTGGGACGGTGAGCGCGAGGAGGCGTCGCTCACGAGCCCGTGGGCAAAGCTCGTCGGCCAGGTGCAACGCACGCTCGGCCCGCACTACGCGGGCAAGCGGCTCATCGGTTTCCGGGCTGTCGCGCCGGGGGTGACGGAGTCGGTGTTCGAGGGAGGCTTCAGCGTGCTGGCCAACTGGAAGAAGCAGACTGTCGAGGTCGAGGGGCAGCGGCTCGCGCCCAACGGCTTCGTCGCGCGCAAGGGCGGGGACGTGCTCGCGAGCGCGCTCGGCTTCACCTGGGGCGGCGTCACCTTCCCATCGGGCGCCCGCTAGCTGCTCGTAACCGGAACCTTGGCGATCTCATATCTAGCTGCGTCGCGAATGCGTCGCACCTGTCCGTTGCGTACGGGTTCCACGCGGAACCTTGCAATCGCACGCGTTGGGACGTCCTTGATTGGGATCAGATACACGCCGGCTGTCTCACGGCAGTACACGGCGAAGTAGGTCTCCTTCGGATGTTCCATGCATCCAAGTGTAGTTGTCGTACCAGACAACATAGGTCTAAGTCTTGTACGCTGAAGGTGCGCCGGAGTAGCTCAGCTGGTAGAGCAACGCCTTTGTAAGCCGTGGGCCGTGGGTTCGAGTCCCTCCTCCGGCTCTATCCGCTGGCGAGCGCCTGCTCGAGGTCGGCCCACAGCGCGTCGACGTCCTCCAGGCCGACGCTCAGCCGTAGCAGCCCCTCGGGCACGCGATCGCCCTCCCAGCGCCGGCGCGACTCGATCGTCGAGCGGACACCACCGAGGCTCGTCGCGTTCGCGATGAGCGAGACGCTGCGCTCGACGGCGAGCGCATCGCCGCGCACGTCGAACGAGAGCAGGCCGCCGAACCCGCCGTCCATGTAGCGCGCGGCCAGCGGGTCGGGCTCGAGGCCGGGATAGCGCACGATCTCGACCGCAGGATGCTCTGCGAGCCTGCGCGCGAGCTCGAGCGCCGATGCACGACTGGCGCCGACCCTGAGCTCGAGCGTCTCGAGGCTCCGGAGTAGCAGCGCCGCGGCGTCAGGCGTCGCGATCGCGCCCGTGCGCGTCCGGAACTCGAGCAGCCGGTCGTGATCCTCCTCGCGGCGGCAGACGACGACGCCGAGCAGGAGGTCGTGGTGGCCGCCGAGGAACTTCGTCGCGCTGTGGAGCACGAAGTCGGCGCCGTGCTCGAGCGGTCTCAGGTGGATGGGCGTCGCCGCCGTCGCGTCCACGATCACCGGCGCGTCCTGCGACGCGGCCGCCTCGAGATCGGGAAACGAAAGCAGCGGGTTCGAGGGTGCCTCGACCCACACGAGGTCGGCGCCGGCGGGCGGCGCGCCCGTCTGGTCGAAGTCGACGCGGCCAAGGCCCCAGCGGGCGAGATCGTCGACGAGCACGCCGACGCCGTAGTACGCATCGCGGGCGAGCGCGACCGTCTGCCCGTTGCGGAGCAGGCCGAGCAGCACACACGCCGAGGCGGCCAGGCCTGAGGCGAAGAGCAGCGCGTGGCCGCCGTCCAGCTCTCCCAGCGCCGCCTCGGCCGCGACACCCGTCGGGTGCCCGTCACGGGCATAGGAGAACTCGCCCGGCTGCCCCTCGACGTACGACCAGATGGTCGAGCGGTCGATCGCCGTCCAGGGATCCACGTTTTGAGACTATAGGCCGATGGCGGCCCAGCCCGACTCGACCGAGGCGAAGCTCGCGCGGCTCGGGGAGCTGCGCGACGCCGCGCTCCACCAGGGCGCCGGCAAGGCCGTCGAGCGCCAGCGCTCGCAGGGCAAGTTGCTCGCGCGGGAGCGGCTGGAGAAGCTGCTCGACCCCGGCTCGTTCGTGGAGCTCGACCGCTACGTCCGCCACCGCGAGGTCGAGTTCGACATGCGCGAACGGCGACCGTGGGGCGACGCCGTCGTCACCGGGTACGGGACGATCCTCGGGCGCAAGGTCTTCGTCTTCTCCCAGGACTTCACGATCTTCGGCGGCAGCCTTTCCGAGGTCTTCGCGGAGAAGATCTGCAAGGTCATGGATCTCGCGGTGAAGTTCGGCTGTCCGGTGATCGGCATCAACGACTCCGGAGGCGCCCGCATCCAGGAAGGAGTCGTCTCGCTCGCCGGTTACGCGGAGATCTTCTGGCGGAACGTCCAGTCGTCCGGGGTCGTGCCGCAGATCAGCCTCGTCATGGGCCCGTGCGCCGGCGGCGCCGTCTACTCGCCCGCCATCACGGACTTCGTGCTCATGGTCGAGGGCTCGTCGTACATGTTCATCACCGGCCCCGACGTCGTGAAGACGGTGACGGGCGAGGAGGTGACGTTCGAGGAGCTCGGCGGCGCCGCGACGCACGCGGCGAAGTCGGGCGTCGCACACTTCATCAGCGTCCGACGAGGAGGCGTGCCTCGAGGACGCGCGCTACCTCCTGTCGTTCCTGCCGCAGAACAACCTCGAGCCGCCGCCCTTCGCCGAGCCGGCCGACCCGCGCGACCGTGAGGCGGCGGAGCTCGACACGCTCGTCCCGGACGACCCGGCCAAGCCGTACGACATCAAGCACGCCATCGAGCTCGTCGTCGACGACGGCCACATGCTCGAGGTGCACGAGCGGTACGCCGAGAACATCGTCTGCTGCCTCGCCCGGCTCGGTGGTCACGTCGTCGGCGTCGTCGGCAACCAGCCGCGGTCGCTGGCCGGCGTGCTCGACATCGACTCGTCCGTAAAGGCGGCGCGCTTCGTACGCACGTGCGACGCGTTCAACATCCCGCTCGTGACGTTCGTCGACGTCCCGGGCTTTCTACCGGGCACCGGCCAGGAGTGGGGCGGGATCATCCGCCACGGCGCGAAGCTGCTCTACGCGTACGCCGAGGCGACCGTCCCCAAGCTCGCAGTGATCACACGTAAGGCCTACGGTGGCGCCTACGACGTCATGAGCTCGAAGCACATCCGCGGCGACTTCAACTTCGCGTGGCCGACCGCGGAGGTGGCCGTGATGGGGCCCGAGGGCGCGGTGAACATCGTCTTCCGCAACGAGCTCACCGGCGAGGGCTCGGACGCGAGGCGCAGTGAGCTCATCGCCGATTATCGCGAGCGCTTCGCGAATCCCTACGTCGCAGCGGAGCGCGGCTACGTGGACGACGTGATCGAGCCGCGGAGGACACGCCCCGTGCTCATCGACGCGCTCGAGACCGCGCTGTCCAAGCGCGAGCCCCGCCCCAAGCGGAAGCACGGCAACATCCCTCTCTAAGTGTTTTCGGAACTGAGTGACTTCGCGCGGCACGCCGCCGGCGTACGCCACTTCCTGCGCGTACCGCTGACGGAGGCGGCGACGCTCGCGCGTCTCAAGGAGGGAATCGAGGAGCGGGGCGAACGCTTTCTCTCGACCGTCGAGGCGGGTGTGTTCGCGCGGCCCGCGAGCCCGTATCGGCGTCTCTTCCAGCACGCCGGTATCGAGGCCGGCGACTTGCAGGCGCTCGTTCGAGCAAATGGGGTCGAAGCCGCTCTCGACAGGCTCTACGAGGAAGGCGTTCGGATCACGATCGCCGAGTTCAGAGGCAAGCCGATCGAGCGGTCGGGGCTCTCGCTACCCGTCGCCGAGTCGGACTTCGACAACCCCTTGGCAAGAACCGGGTGGCGGGCGACGACCGGCGGGTCGCGCAGCCTCGGGCGCCAGGTGCTCCTCAACCTCGAGCACATGGAGCGGAATGCCCTCTACCACATGCTCTTTCTCATCGCCCACGAGGCGTTGGAGCGCCCCGAGGCGCTCTGGCGCCCGCTCGCGTCCCGGACGGCCGTCAACAACGCCCTGCGCACGGCACGACGACGGAAGCCGATCGAGAAGTGGTTCTCCCAGACGCGCGTGTTCCAGCAACCGATCCGGGTCGGCGACACGGCGCTCATGGGCTACGCGCTCCTCGCCTGCCGCCTGTGGGCGGTGCCGCTCCCGCTACCGGAGTACGTTCCCTTCGGCCGGGCAGACAGGATCGTCCGCTGGCTGGAAGAGATGGTGCGCGCGGGACGCCCGCCGACCTTCAGCACCACCGTGGGCTCCGCGACGCGCATCGCCATCGCAGCGCGCGAGCGGGGCTGCGACATCACGGGCACGCTGTTTCGGTCGGGTGGAGAGGCGCTGACGCCGGCACGCGCCGAGACCATCACCGCCACGGGCGCGACCGTCTTCGCCGACTACAGCTTCTCTGAGATCGGACGCGTCGGCGTCTCGTGCCACGACCCCGCCGCGGTCGGCGACGTCCACGTGCTGCTCGACAAGCTTGCCATGATCCAGCGCCCGCGCGAGGTGCCGACGACCGGCGAGACCGTCGGCGCTCTCTTCTTCACATCACTGCTCCCGAGTGCGCCAAAGCTGATGATCAACGTCGAGAGCGACGACTACGCGACCGTCGAGGACCGAGAGTGCACGTGCCCGATCGGCGCGCTCGGCTACTCGCGACACCTGCACGGCATCCGCAGCTACGAGAAGCTGACGAGCGAGGGCGTGACGTTGCGCGGCTCGGACGTCCTCACGTTGCTGGAGCGGACGCTTCCTGATCGCTTCGGCGGCTCGCCCACGGACTATCAGCTCGTCGAGGACGTGGCCGAGACCGTTCCGACGCTCTCCGTCGTCGTGAGCCCGCGCGTCGGGGCAATCGACGAGCAGGAGGTCGTGAGCACGATCCTCTCGGCTCTCGAGCGGGGCAGTCCGAGGGCCGCGGGTGTGGCGAAGGTCTGGGCGAACGCGGGGAGCCTGCGTGTCGTCCGCCGCGAGCCGTACGGCACGACGGCCGCCAAGGTGCTGCCCATCCACGTGAAGGTTGGCGGCGACTAGCCGGAGTCCGGCGCGACCTTGCCGAGCCGCACGAGCTGTTCGTACCGCTCGACCCACTCCTCGGCGTTCGCGACGTAGTCCGGCACGTCCATCGCGATCTGCTCGACGGAGGCCGGAACGCCGAGGTCCTTGCGCGCCGGTGTCAGGCCCGCGTCCGCGAATACCCCCTGGCCCTGGTCGAGCACAAAATCGACGAAGAGCATTGCGGCCGCGGGATGCCTCGCCTGCGCGGCAACGGCAATCCCGTCGGGTCGCGAGATCAACGGCGCTACCGCCGGCTGCCACGAGAGCGGCGCCTTCTCCTTCCGCAACCCTTCGACGGCGTGCAGATACGCATTCGCAGTGACGTCGTACTCACCGGCCGCGACGAGCTCCGCCATCAGCGTGTGACCGTTGACAAAGGTCGCGTTCCGGGCGATCCCCGAAAAGATGCGGTCGACCTCGGCAGGCGTCTTTCCCGTTGCCACGAGGTGATTCCAGAGCTCCTTGTACCAGTCGGTGTCGTCCACCTCGAGCGCGAGCCGCCCCTTCCACTTCGGATCGGCGAGGTCCTCGTATGAACGGGGCTCCTGCCCTTCTGGAACCCGGTCCGAGTTCCAGGCCACGACGAACGTGTTGAACTTGTCTGCCACCCATGCCTCTCCCAGCGAGCCCGGGACGAGCCCCGCGAGCTTCGGCGATTCGTACCTGGTGATGATCCCTTCGTTCATCAGGGGCACGAGGCTCGGCGTATTGGACTCCACGACGTCCGAGCCCCGATAGCCGGCCCGGTGCTCCTCGATCATCCGCTGGGTGAGCGCATCGCTGCCCGTCTCGTAGGTGGAGACATCGATGTCGTGCTCATCCTCGAACCCATCCGCCACCTCGTTGATGTAGTCGACCGAGCTCGACGTGTAGAAGCTCAGCTCACCGCCCTCCTCGGCGGCGAGCCTCTCGAGCTCGGCCGTCCGCTCAGTGCCGGTCAGGCCGTCGACGGCGGTGAGAACGTCCTCCAGCGAGTGCACCGATTCCGACGCGCCGTCCGAGCCGCCGCATCCCATGAGCGCGAGAGCCGCCCCGACGCAGAGAATTGCTGACAGGCTCCTGATCACGATGGGCAACCCTACATTTGCGATACGCAGGCGTCTGCCACATGTGCGGGGCGAGCACGCGCTCGTGGCGATCGTCGTAGCAGTCCTCGCGTACCTCGCGCTCGTGCCCATCGGCTTCCTCGTCTGGAGGACGTTCGTCGTTGGCGGCGACCTGACTCTCGACAGCTTCCGCGAGGCGTATTCGGCGATCGGACTGGGGGAGATGGCGCTCAACTCGTTGCTCTTCACGCTCGGCACGACGCCCATCGCCGTCGGGATCGGCACCGCGCTCGCGTATCTCGTTGTCCGGACCGACTTGCCCGGCCGGCGCATCGCAGGTGCGTTGACTCTCGTGGGGCTGCTCGTCCCGGGTGTCCTCTACACGATCTCGTGGATCTTCCTCGCGAGCCCGCGCACCGGGCTTCTGAACCGGGCGCTCGAGCCGGTGGCCGGTCCCGGCGCGATCGACATCTTCGGGCTCGGCGGGATGGTGCTCGTCGAAGGCCTACACCTCGTGCCGATCGTCTTTCTGCTGATGGCAGCGGCGTTCGCGACGATCGACCCGGCCCTGGAGGAGTCCGCGTTGACGAGCGGAGCACGCCTGCCATCGGTCGTGCGACGCGTGAGCCTTCCACTCGTCTGGCCTGCGCTCGCCGCGTGCGTGCTCATCGTCGTCATCAGGGCCCTCGAGGCGTTCGAAGTGCCGGCTCTGCTCGGCATACCGGGCGGCGTGTGGGTCTTCACCTCGCGAATCTGGCGCGAGCTGAACGCGTTTCCGGCCGACCTCGGGCAGGCGGGCGCCTACGCGCTCTCCCTCGTCGCCCTGACTGCAGTGGGTGTCTTCCTGCTCTCCCGGCTGTCGACGAGACGCCGGCGCTTCGAGACGGTGACGGGGCGGGGCGGGGTGCGCCCGCGTCGCGCCCACCTAGGTCGCTGGCGCTGGCCCGTGGCGGGGCTCGTGTTCGCATACCTCGCCGTGGCCGTCGTCCTGCCGCTGCTCATGCTCGTCTACGCGTCGACGCAGCCCTTCTACTCGCCGCCGACGTCTACGACCCTGGCGAACATGAGCCTGGACAACTATGCGGACGCGCTGCGCCAGGAGGACACCCTTCGCGCCGTGCTCAACACCGTGGTGCTCGCGGCGGGAACCGCGACCATCGTGCTGATCATCGCGGCGGTCGCCGCCTGGCTCATCGTGCGTACGGCCGTGCGCGGGCGCTGGTTGATCGACGGGCTCGCCTTCGTCCCGATCGCGATTCCCGGCCTCGTGTTCGGTGTCGCGCTGCTCGTCGTCTACCTCCGGGTCCCGCTCGACATCTACGGCACGATGTGGATCCTCCTGATCGCGTTCGTCACGGCCGAGCTGGCCTTCGGAATCCGCTTCGCGTCCGCGCCGATGCACGCGATTGGAGACGATCTCGAGGAGTCCGCGTACGCGAGCGGAGCGAGCTGGTGGCAGACCTTTCGGAGGGTTCTCGTGCCCTTGCTGCTACCCGGCCTCGTGGCAGGGTGGATCTACGTCTTCGTCGCCTCGGCCCGCGAGCTGTCGAGCGCAATCCTCCTCTACTCTCCGGGCAATGAGGTGGTGTCGATCAGGATCTGGCAGCTGTACCAGGGGGGTCATCTCACCGAGCTTGCGGCTCTCGGTGTGATGATGGTCGTCGTCCTCGGCGCACTCATCGGCGTGGCCTACCGCGTCGGCGGGACGCTCGGCATCCGGCAGCTGTGAGCGACTCTCTCCTCCGTGTCGACGGCCTGACGAAGACGTTTGTCGCCGGCAGGGGCGAGGATGCCCGGCATGTCGTAGCAGTCGACGGCGTGACGTTTTCGGTGCGCAAGGGCGAGTTCTTCGCGCTGCTCGGCCCGTCCGGGTGCGGGAAGACAACGATCCTGCGCTGCATCGCAGGGCTCGAGACGCCGGACAGCGGCGAGATCGTCGTCGGAGACAGGACACTCGACTCCGCCCGGTCGGGAGTTCGCGTCGCGGCGAACGCGCGCGGGCTCGGCATGGTCTTCCAGTCGTACGCGATCTGGCCGCACATGTCCGTGCACGACAACGTCGCCTTTCCGCTCACGGTCGCTCCTCGGAGCCAGCGGCCCGGGCGGTCGGAGATTCGGAAGCGCGTCGAGCGCATGCTCGAGCTCGTCCGACTGGGGGGCCTCGGGAGCCGCCCCGCGACCGATCTCTCGGGAGGGCAGCAGCAGCGCCTCGCCCTGGGCCGGGCGCTCATCACCGAGCCGCCGCTACTGCTCCTCGACGAGCCCCTCTCGAGCATCGACGCGAAGCTGAGGGCCGAGATGTGCTTCGAGCTCAAGCGCCTCCAGGAGACGCTTGCCGTCACGACCGTCTACGTGACGCACGACCAGCAGGAGGCGCTCGCCATGGCGGGTGTCGTCGCGGTCATGAGCGAGGGGTCGATCGTGCAGACGGGCGACCCGCGGGACGTCTACGAGCAGCCGTCCTCGCGCTTCGTGGCGGAGTTCATCGGCGACGCGAATCTCATCGACGGCGTCGTCGAGGAACGGCGGAACGGCGCCTGCGTCGTCCGTACGGCGGACGGGCTGCTCGCTGCCGCAGACGGGGCCGACATGCCGGCGGGGACTCCCGTCGTCATGGTCGTTCGGGCTGAGCAGTTGCGTCTCGCACCGGCAGCACATTCGCCGACCGGCCCTAACAGCTGGTCGGGCATCGTGCGCATGCCTGTCTTCCGCGGCGACAGCGTCGACCACGAGGTCGCCGTCGGAGACCTGCGCCTTCGCGTGCGCACCGAGCCCGCGCTTGCCGCAGCGCCCGGGGACGAGGTCACAGTCACGGTGCCTGCCGGCGCCTGCGTGCTCATCCGCCGCGGCTGATCAGGCCGCGCAGGCGGGCGAGCTCTCCCGGCCGGTAGAAGCCGAGCGGAGCGAGGACGATCGGGAAGACCGACGCCACGAGAACGGCGACGACGAGCGGCAGGCTCGCCGACGCGCCCACCACGGCGAGACCTCCGGCGAGCGCCAGCGGCGGTGACGACACGCCGCCACTCGTAGGCGACCGGGAACACCCGGCCGGCGTAGACCACCATCCCGAGAAAGAGCACGACGTAGGCGACGAGCGTGGCGACGGCGGCGCCGACGGTCCCGTACGGCGGGATCAGCACGAGGCAGAGGGCGACGTTGACGACCGCTGCGAACCCGGCGATCAGCCAGTTCCCCTGTGTCCTTCGCGAACGTCCTGAGCCGATCGAGATGACGCTGAAGCCGGCGTAGGCGACAGCGCTGAAGGCGAGCAGGCCCACGGCGTCGGCGCTCCGATAGAACTCGGGCTCGCTCGTGAGCAGCCGGACGAGCCACGGAGCGAGCAGCGTGAGGCCGAGAGCCACCCAGCTCGTCAAGAGGACGACGTACGTGAGGACGTGCGCGTACGTCGTTCGCGCTTCGCGGTCGTCTTCGATCGAGTACGCGAACGCCGGCCAGGCGCGCCGAAATGCGAGTTGCAAGAACAGCACCGCAGAGGCGACGCGGACGGCGACGGAGTACACGCCGACCTCGGACTGATCCTCGAGGACGGCGATGAACCAGCGGTCGGCGAAGCTGATCGCCCACAGGCCCAGGGCGGCCGGAATCAACGGGGCGCCGAACTTGTTCATGGCACGGAGCAGAGGCCGGTCGAACTCGAAGCCGAGGTCGGCGCGCCGCAGGACGAGAAGGACGGCGTACACCATCAGCGTGCCGGTGAAGACGCCGATGAGCGCGCCGAGCGGCCCCTTGTCCAGCACGACGACGAGCAGCACCGTGGCGGCGATCGTCACGAGCACGTTCGCGAGGGTCGCGATCGAAAACTGGACCGAGCGCTCCTCGGCGCGCAGGATGACCGTCAGCTGCGTGTAGTTGAGCTGCGCCCAGAGGCCGACCGCCGCCGCGCGGACGAGATCGGGCTCGTCTCCGAGTTGCAGCACGTGCGAGAGGGGTTCCGCGAACGCAATGGCGAGCACGAGCGCGACGGTCGCCGTCACCATCGTGAACCAGAACGTCGTCCGGACGACGGTTCGGCGGTGGGTGGCGTCGGTCGAGTCGAAGTAGAAGCGGAAGAAGCCCTCCGAGACGCCTCGCCGAAGCACGATCAGCAGCACGGCCGACGCCGCCACGAGGAGCTCGATCTTCCCGTAGTCGGCCGGCGAGAGATACGCCGTGTACAGCGGCAAGAGAAGGACGCCGAGAAACCGGGCGACGAGATCGCCGAGCCCGTAGATCGCCGAATGCCTCGTCAGCCGGGCGAGGTTGCGGGCAGCCGTCACCTGCGGGATTCTCGTCTAGCCTGAACCGCGTGGACGTCGAGATCAATCCGGAGCCGTCGTCCGAGGAGCGCGCCGCGATCGAAGCAGCGATGGCGGAAGTGCAGGCCGGGAGCCGTGAGACCGCAAGTGCGTGGTGGCGCGCCGGGCTGCGCGACGCCTCGGAAGACGACGAAGAGCGCTAGGACGTCGCCGGGCCTCTGAGGAGGCGCGGCGCAGCGCGGGCGTACTCGAGACCGGACACGAGCGTCAACACGACTGCGACGAGCAGCGCCCACCAGGCAACGTTGTGACTCCACGCTCCGGCCGCGGCAAGGCCCCCGATCGTTGCGGCGACTGCCTGTGCCCACGTCTTCAGCTTGCTGAGGTCGCGGGCCGGGATGACGACGCCTCTCTCGATCGCAGCGAGGCGCAGGCCCGAGACCAGGAACTCGCGAGCGACAATCAGCGCGACCATCCAGGCTGGGAAGGCGCCCGCGCCGACGACCATGATCAGCATCGCGAGCACCAGCACCTTGTCGGCCACCGGGTCGAGCACCGAGCCGAGCGCCGAGGTCTGACCCTGGCGCCGCGCGAGCCAGCCGTCGATCTGGTCAGTGGTCATCGCTGCGGCGAATACCGCGGTCGCCCAGTAGAGGTGATTCTCGAAGTCCCACTGGAAGAGCGCGATGACGACGACGACCGAAGCGGCGCGCGCGATCGTCAGCTGGTCCGCAAGAGGCATCTCTCGGAGAGAATAAGCGCGTGGCCCCGTTCTCTCGCGTGCTCGTGGCAAATCGGGGCGAGATTGCCGTCCGCATCTTCCGCACGCTTCGTGAGCTCGGCATCGAGACCGTGGCCGTGTACTCCGAGGCGGACGGCGGCGCACTCCACGTCCGCGTCGCCGACGAGGCGTTCCTCATCGGCCCTCCGCCCCCTGCCGAGAGCTATCTCGTGATCGAGCGGCTCCTCGACACGGCAAGGCGCGCGGGCGCGGAGGCGATCCATCCCGGCTACGGGTTCCTCGCGGAGAACGCGTCGTTTGCGCGGGCAGTCGAGGACGCGGGCATCGTCTGGATCGGGCCTCCCCCGGAGGCGATCGAGCTGATGGGGACGAAGACGACGGCGCGGGCCGCCATGCAAGCGGCAGGCGTCCCGGTCGTCCCGGGGACGGTCGATCCTGTCGAGAGCGCGGAGGAGGCGATCCGCATCGGCGACGACATCGGCTGGCCGATCGCGCTCAAGGCTGCGGCCGGCGGCGGCGGCAAGGGCCTCAAGCTCGTCGACGGGCCAGACGAGGCGAAGGCCGCTTTCGAGTCCGCGCAGCGCGAGGGGCAGGCGTACTTCGCCGACCCGACGGTGTACGTTGAGCGGTACCTCGACGATCCGCGACACGTCGAGGTCCAGGTGCTCGCCGACGCGCACGGGAACGTCATCCACCTCGGCGAGCGGGAGTGCACGATTCAGCGACGCCACCAGAAGCTCATCGAGGAGACGCCATCGCCGGCGGTCGACGACGCGCTTCGCGCACGCATCGGCGCGATCGCCGTCGACGCGGCGCGAGCCGCCGGCTATCGATCGGCCGGGACCATCGAGGGCCTTCTCTCGCAGGACGGCGAGTACTACTTCCTCGAGATGAACACCCGCATCCAGGTCGAGCACACCGTGACCGAGCTGGTCACCGGGCTCGACCTCGTCCGCGAGCAGGTGCTCATTGCAGCCGGAGAGCCGCTGCCACTCCGGCAGGAGGACGTCTCGCTACGCGGCCATGCGATCGAGTGCCGCATCAATGCCGAGGATCCCTCTACTGGCTTCCTGCCTGCTCCCGGGCGGATCACGAGCTACCGCGAGCCGGCGGGGCCGGGCGTGCGCGTGGACTCCGGCGTCGAGGCGGGGACCGAGGTGGCGCCGTTCTACGACCCGTTGCTCGCGAAGCTCGTCGTTCACGGGGTCGACCGCGAGCACGCGCGAACACGCATGCTCCGCGCGCTGGACGAGTACGAGATCGGCGGAGTCGAGACGCTGCTCGGCTTCCACCGCGCGCTCCTCAGCGAGCCGTGCTTCGTCGACGCAGGCACTTGCGCGGGGATCGTCGAGTCCGACGAGTTGGCGGAGAAGGCGCGTGAGTTGTCTGATCGGACAACGATCGTAACCGGGTCGCCGGACGGCGCGGTTCGAGCGACCGTAGTGCCGGTCGAGCTGGACGGGCGACGGTTCGAGGTTCGCGTGGTGCGCCCCGAGCCTCCACACGCCGCACTCGCACGCGCAAAGCGCGATCGCGGCTCGGGTCACGGCCTCGGCGGCGGCGGGCCCGATGGCATCGTCAGCCCGATGCAAGGCACCGTCCTTCACGTCCGCGTCGCCGAGGGGGACGAGGTGGCAGCGGGCGACGTCGTCTGCATCGTCGAGGCGATGAAGATGGAGAACGAGATCGCAGCCCATCGGTCCGGGATCGTGACGGCGCTGTCGGTGGCGGCCGGAGAGCCCGTGACGCTCGGTCAGGTCATCTGCGTCGTGGAGGGCGGCGAGAGTGGCTCCGCCTAGGCGTTTCTGCTCGGACATCTCGCGGGAGCACGGCGAGCCGATGGAGGCGACGGCCAGCCGCGTCGACCGCTGGATCCTCATCGAGCACCACGGCGCGTGGGGAAAGGACGCGATCGACTCGAGCGGGCTCCCGGTCGAGGTCAAGGCGCATCTCGCGGAGCGCGCGACCGCGCTTCGCCCTTCGAAGGTGCTCTTCATCCGCCGCCGCGAGCGAAAGGCTGCGGACGGCGTCCATGTCTATTGGGCGAGCTCGGCGCCGCGCGGGCCGTGGCTGGCGTCCACCGTGATCGAGGGCTACGAGGACCTGCTCGGCCTGGACTTCGCCGACCCCGGTGCCCCGCCGACCCATCCGCTGCTGCTCGTGTGCACGCACGGAAAGCACGACGCCTGTTGCGCGAAGCACGGGCTACCGGTGTACGAGGCGATGCGAGACCTCGTCGACGAAGGGTGGCTCTGGCAGTGCTCGCACGTGGGCGGCGACCGGTTCGCGGGCAATGTCGTCTGTCTGCCCGAAGGCGTCTACTACGGACGCGTCTCCCCCGGCGACGCCCTGGCGCTGGTCGAGGAGCATCTCGCGGGCCGGGTTCAGCCCGACTTCTATCGCGGACGCTCCTGTTATTCGTTTCGCGTGCAGGCGGCGGAGAGGGCCGTCCGTACGGCGGCTGGCGCGCTCGGTCTGCACGAGCTCGAGCTCCGCTCGACGTCGCCTATCGTCTTCAGAGCAGGCGGGACGGAGTACGAGGTCGACGTGGCGGTTGAGCACGGCGACCTCGCCCAGCTGACGTGCAACGCTGCCGGGCTCAGCCGTCCGCGGCGCTACGTCGCACGAATCCTTCGCGAATCAGCCGTCTGAGCAGGACGAGCCGGCTCTCGGCGTCGAGGTCGCCGGGCAACTCGTCAGCCCGGAACGGGCCATCCGACTCCGCGACCGCCCTCAGCTCCGCGACCGCCCGTTCGGGCACGCGAACGCGTTTTCCCTCGAAGACGAGAGCGCCGTCTTCGAGCTCGAACAGCACGGTCGGCCGCCGCTCCAGCGGCGTCTCGGCGGTCAGCGCGTCGATGGCGCGGAGCTCGGACAGCGCGTCTTCGAGCACCGGCCGACGCGTCCGCACGAGCTTCCTGCGCCGGCGCCGAACGACGGCGTCGGGCTCGAGCCTCGCCTCGAGCACGCTGAGCAGATCGGCAGCCGCCACGCCGTCGTCCGGCACCGACCGCCTGAGCTCGAGCTCGTCCGCGCACGCCTCGAGCGCGGCGCGGAGCGCGTCGAGCCAGGTGTAGACGCTGACGCCGATCGTGAGGTGGAGCGAGTCCTCGTCGGACGTCAGTGCCTCGTGCAGCCACCCGCGGGGCATGTACAGCGTGTCTCCCGGCTCGAGGACGAGATCGAGCACCGGCTCTCCGGGCTCGCCGAGCTCCGGGCGATAGCGCTGGTTGCGTAGCGGCAGCTCGAGCGCCGGCTCGTAGACGAGCCAGCGCTTCCGGCCCGCAACCTGCAGGCAGAACACGTCGTGCGTGTCGTGGTGGACGGGCAATCCCTGTGAGCCGCGCGGCGTGAAGTACGCATTCGCCTGAACGGGTTGCCCGAAGTCTGCTTCGAGGAACCGGCAGAACCCGGCCAGCGGCGGGTGCGTGTGGTGGAGCGCCTGGAGGACTACGGTCGCGCCGTCGGCAAACGCCGCGAGTGCGCCCGCGACGTCGATCGTGCCCGTGAACGGCACGGGCCGCCACGGGATGTCCACCGTGTAGTCGCCGAGGTCGAGCCGCTCGCCTGCCTTCACGAGCCGGAATGCGGGATGGCGCAGCCCGCCGGAGCAGAGCATCCGCTCGACGTCGGCGAGCGAGAGGAGGTCGTCGAAGCGCCCGGGCTCCGCCCGGTGAACGACCAGCGGCTCTCGCTCGAAGACCTCGTCGAGGAACTCGCCTTCCCCGGTGGGCTCGATGCAGCGCGCGAGCGCGCCGGTGCTACGACGGGTCGTCGGTATCGGCGTCGGAGTCCGTGTCGTCGGCGTCGGAGTCGGTGTCGTCCGTGTCGACGTCCGTGTCGTCGGTGTCGGCGTCGTCGGTGTCGGCGTCGTCGGTCTCTGCGACCTGCCCGGTCTCGATCTCGTCGTCGGTCATAGGCGTATGTGCGTCGTCCATCTTTCCTCCTCGTCGTGGGAAGCCGAGTCTAGTAGCAAGCCTCCACCCCCGCAGCGGGCCGCCCGCGAACGCGTAGACTCGCGCCCGCGATGGACCTCTACGAGCACCAGGGGAAAGAGCTCTTCCGCCGCTTCGGCATCCCCGTCTCGGAGGGGCGCGTCGCGAAGACTCCGGCCGAGGCGCGGCAGGCAGCCGAGGAGCTCGGCGGCCAGGTTGTCGTCAAGGCGCAGGTGCTGACAGGTGGGCGAGGGAAGGCGGGCGGCATCAAGCTCGCCGCGAATCCGGAGGAGGCCGAGGACCACGCGGAGGCGATCCTCGGCATGGACATCGGCGGCCACGTCGTCGGCCGGCTCTGGATCGAGCAGGCATCCGACATCGAGCGCGAGTACTACCTGTCGCTGACCTTCGACCGAGGCGTCAAGCAGCCGCTCTTCATGTTCACCACCGAGGGCGGGATCGACATCGAGGAGGTCGCCGCCACCTCACCCGAGAAGCTTGTGCGGCTTCACGTCGATCCGACCGAGGGCTTCCAGCCGTGGCACGCGCGGCGGATCACGTTCGGGGCAGGCGTTGAGGATGCCGAGGAGCAGAAGCAGATCGCCGCCATCGCGCAGAAGCTCTACGAGTGCTTCGTCGCGTGCGACGCGATGCTCTGCGAGATCAATCCGCTCATCGTCAAACCGGACGGCTCCGTCCATGCGCTCGACTCGAAGTTCACGGTCGACGACAACGCGCTCTTCCGCCATCCCGACATCGCCGAGATGCGTGACCTCGACGCGTATCCGCCGGAGGAGCGCGCCGCGCGCGCCAAGGACGTCACGTACGTGAAGCTCGATGGCGAGGTGGGCATCCTCGGCAACGGCGCCGGCCTCGTCATGTCGACGCTCGACGTGGTCGGGCTGGCCGGCGGCCGCGCGGCGAACTTCTGCGACCTCGGGGGTGGCGGCGACGCGCAGGGCGTCGTGGACGCGCTCGAGGTGATCGTCGCCGACCCGCAGGTGAAGTCGATCCTCTTCAACGTCTTCGGAGGCATCACGCGCTGCGACGAGGTCGCGCGCGGGATCCTCCAGGCGCTCTCGCAGATGACGATCGAGCTGCCGATCGTCGTGCGGCTGGACGGCACGAACGCGGAGGAGGGGAGACGGTTGCTCGCGGAGGCGGCGCCGGCGAATCTCCACGTCGAGCCGACGATGCTCGACGCTGCGCGGCGGGCCGTGGAGCTGGCGGCATGACCGATCGCTGGAGCGCCCACGCGGAGGCGTATCGCGAAAGCGACGCCCATCGCCAGGGGCCCGACCTCGACCTGCTCGCCGAGTGGGCCGAGGGTGAGACGGCGCTGGATGTCGCGGCCGGTGGAGGAAACCTCGCACTGCGACTGCGAGAGGCGGGCTTCAACGTCGTGACGGTGGATCCGTCTCCGGGCATGCAGGCCGACGTGCTCGCCCGCGCCGAGGATCTCCCATTCGCCGACGAGAGCTTCGACACGGTTGGCTCCCGGATCGCGCCACACCATTTCGAGGACGTGGGAGCGGCTGTGCGCGAGCTCGCGCGGGTGGCGCGGCTTGTCGTTCTCGTCGCGGACCTGCGCTACCTGGACGAGACCGGCGAGCAGGCCGAGCGGCTCCGTGACCCCACGCATGTCCGCAGCTACTCGGAGGACGAGTGGCGCGCGTTGTTCGAGCAGGCCCGGCTTACCGTCGAAGCGGTCGAGCTGTTCGACGTCGAGATCGAGCTCGATCCCTGGCTCGCGCGCGCGGGTTGCGAGGGCGAAGAGGCAACGCAGGTTCGCGACTTGCTGGCGGATCGGATACGCGACGGCCGGC
Source organism: uncultured Actinomycetes bacterium (assembly GCA_963755155.1). GTDB lineage: Bacteria > Actinomycetota > Thermoleophilia > Gaiellales > Gaiellaceae > PALSA-612. The sequence continues at coordinate 204,968 of CAVWIV010000007.1, forward strand.
TCCGGTTGCCGCGCATCGCGCTGAAAGGGCGGAAGTAGTGGCGATCATCGTCGACAGCGACACGCGCCTCGTCGTCCAGGGGATCACCGGCCGCGAAGGGTCGTTCCACACACTTCGCAACCGCGCGTACGGGACGAACATCGTCGCCGGCGTCACACCCGGCAAGGGTGGGGAGGACGTCGAAGGGATCCCGGTGTTCGACACCGTTCTCGAGGCGGTGGAAGAGGCGGGTGCCAACACGTCGCTCGTCTTCGTCCCCGCGCGGTTCGCCGCCGACGCGATCCTCGAGGCGGCGGGAGCGGGCATCGGCACGGTCGTGTGCATCACCGAGGGCGTTCCGGCGCACGACATGCTCCATGTCTACTGGACGGTGCGGCCACGCGGCGTGACGATGGTCGGCCCGAACTGCCCTGGCGTGCTCTCGCCGGGCAAGGCGAACGCGGGCATCATCCCCGCCGAGATCTTCTCCGAGGGCACCGTCGGGCTCGTCTCGCGCTCCGGCACGCTGACGTACCAGATCGGGCACGAGCTGACGCAGCTCGGGCTCGGCAACTCGACCATCGTCGGCATCGGCGGCGATCCCGTCGTCGGCTCGTCCTTCGTCGACGTGCTCGAGAAGTTCAATGCGGACGAGGAGACCGAGATCGTCGTCATGGTCGGCGAGATCGGCGGCGACGAGGAGGAGAAGGCGGCCCGTTTCATCGAGGAGCACATGTCGAAGCCGGTCGTGTCGTACATCGCGGGCTTCACGGCGCCGCCGGGCAAGACGATGGGCCATGCGGGCGCGATCATCTCGGGCTCGTCCGGGACAGCCCAGGCGAAGAAGGACGTCCTCGAGTCCTGCGGCATCCGCGTCGGCACGACTCCCACGGAGACGGCCCAGCTCGTCGCCGAGATCGCCAAGTGATCTCCTTCGCACGCGGCGTGCCGGCGCCGGAGTGCTTGCCGATCGGCGAGCTAGCGGACTGCGCGCGGGCCGTCCTCGAGCGGGACGGCGAGACGGCGCTCAACTACGGGCCGGCCGGGGGGTACGGCCCCTTGCGGGAGTGGCTCGCAGAACGCCACGGCGTCGCGGCGGGCCAGGTAGTGGTGACTAACGGCTCGCTACAGGGCCTCGATCTCGTGGTCGGGCACCTCGCGGCCGAACGCCGGCTCCTCGTCGAGGCGCCGACGTACGACCGCGCGCTGCGGACGGCAACCAGGCACGGGATCGACGTCGCGGGCATCCCCCACGACAACGAGGGCATCGACCCGGATGCGCTCGCGCGCGAGCTCGCCGGCGACCCGCGGGCGGCGCTGCTCTATCTGTTGCCGACCTTCCAGAACCCGAGTGGGCGGACGATCTCACTCGAGCGGCGGCAGCGTGTTCTCGAGCTGGCGGGGGCTCACGACCTCCTCATCCTCGAGGACGATCCGTACCGGCTCGTGCGCTTCGACGGCGAGGACGTCCCGTCTCTGCGCGAGCTCGACGGCGGCGATCGTGTCCTGCACTCCTCGTCGTTCTCGAAGATCGTCGCGCCCGGGCTCCGCGTCGGCTATCTCGTCGTCCCGTCCGAGCTCGCCGCCCAACTGGAGGCGGTCGCCGCGAGCACGTATCTAGCCCCGGCCTTCTCGACGCAGGCGATCGTCTTCGAGTTCTTGCAGAGGGGCCTGCTCGAGCCCAACGTCGAGCGCGTGAGTGACCTGCTGCGGCGCCGGCGCGACGCCCTGCTCTCGGCGCTGGAACGCGATCTGCCCGAGGCGTTGTGGAGCACGCCCGCCGGCGGCTACTTCCTGTGGCTCGAGCTTCCGGCAGGCGTCAACGCGAGCGAGACGCTTGCCGCCGGCGAGGAGACGGGCGTGACGTTCGTGGCCGGCAGCGACTTCTTCCTCGACCCGGAGGAGGGATCCGGCGCGGCGCGGCTCGCGTTCAGCTTCGCGTCGCCGGAGGAGATCGGCGAAGGCGTTGCGCGCCTCGCCGGTGCTCTCGCCGCAACCGCAGCCGCCTAGGCGGCTGCGACCTTTAGCTGGGCCCGAACGACGTCGGCGAGAGGGCGTGGCGCCAGCCGAACAGGCTGTGGCTGCGCGAGTGCGCCGCTCGTGTACGGGCGAAACGTCGGGCACGGCTCGTCGAGCCTGAGTGAGCAGAGATTGGCGCGACGGAAATAGCAATCCTCACAACATGCTCTAGTTGAGTAGTCTTTCATCTCCCCTGCTCTGCTGCCTCATCGCTCCGGGACAACGTCGGATACTAGGGAACCCGGCTCAGGATGCAAGAGGGGCGCGCGACGGACTTCCCGCTATTTCCGGCGTATTCATTCGAGGCTACGACAGCTGCGCCAGGGCCCGGACCGCCTGCTCGACGGAGCGCACCGGCACGATCCTGAGCCCGTCGGCATGCGCTCTCGCCTCGGCGGCGTTCTCGGCGGGCACGAGGAAGACGTCCACGTCTGCGGCCCGTGCGCCGATCGTCTTCTGCTTGATGCCGCCGACCCTGTGCACCGAGCCGTCGAGCGAGAGCTCGCCGGTCGCGGCGACCCTGCGGCCGCCGTCGATGTCGCGCCCGAGCTTCTCCATGACGTCGAGCGCGAACGCGAGCCCCGCCGACGGGCCACCGATGTTGCCCGCGTCGATCGACACGTCGAGCGGCAGGCGGATGTCGGCGGCCGGCTCGACGAGCACGCCGATGACGGAGCGCGTCGCGTCCGCAGGGTTGGCGGCGGTCGTCAGACGCACGTTCCGGCGGCGGTCCGAGCCGCGCAGGGTGAGCGTCAGCGTCGTACCTGGCGGCCTCACGCCGATGAGCTGCTGGAGATCGAGCGTCGAGCGGACGGGCTTGCCGTCGACGGCGACGATCACCTCGCCGGGCACGACCTTGCCCAGCGCGGGAAGGTCGCTGTACACGCTCGTCACGAACGCGCCGTTCTCGCGGATCACGACCTCATAGCCAAGCTCCTCGAGTGCGACGGCCGCTGCGATCTCCTGCGAGCGCGCCATCTGTCCGAGGTCGGCCTGCCGCCGGACGGACTCCGCGATCCCGTGCGGGTTCACGCGCTCCTCGGGCACGAGCGTCGAGCCGTTGCGGATGCTCGGAAAGATGCTCTCGAGGAGCGTCGCCCGCCGCTGGAGCAGGTCGACGAAGTAGATGCCGTCCTTGCCGCCGCCGCGCTTCGGCTTCTCCACCGTGACGAGCGGCGCGACCGGATGCGCCTCGTCCGGAAGCAGCAAATAGTCGCCGGAGGGCGCGAGCCAGAGCACGCCGAGCGTGATCACCGCGAGCAGGCCGCCCGTGAAGAGCAGCTTTCCCGGGCTGAAGAGCCTGCGCACTAGAGGAGCGAGCGGACGAGCCCGCCGTCGACGGCGATCGTCGCGCCGGACACGTAGGCGCCGCGGTCCGAGCAGAGGAAGGCGACGAGATCGCCGATCTCGCGCGGCGTGCCGAGGCGCCGCAGCGGGATCGTCGCGAGGTCGGCCTCGGTGGGGCCGTCGGGATAGACCTCGCGAATGCGCTCGGTGTCGAACCGGCCGGGCGCGATGCAGTTGACGGTGATGCCCTTCGGCCCGAGCTCGCGCGCGAGGGTCTTCGACCAGCCGACGACGCCGGGCCGGACGGCGTTCGAGAGGGCGAGGTTGTCGATCGGCTCCTTCACGGAGCTCGAGGTGACGGTCACGATCCGGCCGTGCCCGGAGCGCTCGAGGTGAGGGACGCAGAGCGCGGTCAGCCGGACCGCCGAGATCAGGAGCAGCTGGACAGCGGCCTCGATGCTCTCCTCGGTCATCTCGAGGGCAGGCGTTCGCGGCGGGCCACCGGAGTTGTGGACGACCGCGTCGATGCCTCCGAACGCCTCGAGCGTCCGCTCGACGAGCCGCTCGAGGTCGCCGGGCACCGTCACGTCGCCGCGGACCGCGAGCGCGCCCAGCCGGTCAGCCTCGCGCTCGACGACGTCCCGACGGCGGGCGAACATCGCCACGTTCGCACCCTCGTCGGCCAGCGCTTCGGCGATGCCGAGGCCAATGCCCGAGGACGCGCCGCAGACGATCGCCGTCCGCCCCTGGAGCCCGAGATCCACGGCTGCGGAGGGTAGCTGGCGCGCGTTGTGCGCCTGTTACTTGTGCGTTAGGACGGAGACGACGTCGCGGACAGCTGCGGCCGATGCCTTGACGGCCTTCTTCTCCTCGGCTGACAGCCGCAGCTTCACGATCTCCTCGATGCCGGCGGCGCCGAGCTTCACGGGCACGCCCATGTAGAGGCCGTCGACGCCGTACTCGCCCTCGAGCAGCGCGGTGCACGGGAGGACCCGCTTCTCGTCGAGGAGGATTGCGTCCACCATCTGCGCGGCGGCCGCGCCAGGTGCGTACCACGCGGACGTGCCGAGGAGGTTGACGAGCTCGCCGCCGCCCACGCGCGTCCGCTGCACCATCTTCGCGATCCGCGCCTTCGAGGCGAGCTCCATGAGCGGAACGCCGCCCACGGTCGTCGCCGAGACGACCGGCACCATCTGGTCGCCATGGCCGCCGAGCACCATCGTCTGCACGTCCTTGATCGACGCGCCGGTCTCCCAGGCGATGAACGCTCTGAAGCGGGCCGTGTCGAGGATGCCGGCCATCCCGAACACGCGCTCGCGCGGCAGCTTCGAGACTGCTTTCGCCACGTGGCACATAGCGTCGAGCGGGTTCGAGACGACAACGACGATCGCCTTTGGCGAGCGCTTGACGGCCTCCTTCGTCACCGCGCCGACGATCGCCTCGTTGGTCGTCACAAGGTCGTCGCGGCTCATGCCGGGCGCGCGCGGCTTCCCCGCGGTGACGACGATGACGTCAGAGCCGGCGGTGTCCTCGTAGCCGTTCGTGCCGTGGATGTTCGGCTCGTACGAGAGCACGGCCGCGGCCTGGTTCATGTCGAGGGCCTTCCCCTGCGGGAAGTTCGGGATGATGTCGACGAGGACGACGTCGGCGTAGTCGCGGCGAGCGATCTCCTGGGCGCAGGTGGCGCCGACGTTGCCCGCTCCGACAACTGTGACCTTCCTTCTCACGCGACGAGAGCCCCGAGCTTGTCGATGATCGCGTCCGCGACCTCGCTCGTCCCGACGGCGGTCGGGTCGTCGCGGGTCGGCTTCATGTCGTACGTGAGGTTCTTGCCCTCGGCGATCACCGCGGCGACGGCCGTCTCCAGCCGCGCGGCGGCCCCGGGCTCGCCCAGATGCTCGAGCATGAGCTTCCCGGAGAGGATCATCGCGATCGGGTTGACCTTGTTCTGGCCGCGGTACTTCGGCGCGGAGCCGTGTGTGGCCTCGAAGACCGCGGTCTCGGCGCCGATGTTCGCACCGGGTGCGACGCCCAGGCCGCCGACGAGACCGGCAGCGAGATCGGACACGATGTCGCCGTAGAGGTTCGGCAGCACGAGCACGTCGTACTCCTCCGGCCGCTGCACGAGGCCCATGCAGATGGCGTCGACGAGGTTCTCGCGGGGCTCGATGTCGGCGTACTCGGAAGCGACGTGCCGGAAGACCTCGAGAAAGAGCCCATCCGTGTGCTTCATGATGTTCGCCTTCGTCACACAGTGGACGGCGCGGCGGCCCTGGGCGCGCGCGTATTCGAAGGCGAAGCGGATGATGCGCTCCGACGCCTCCGGGCTCAGCGTCTTGATCGAGATGCCGGACTTCGCGTTCGGCTGCTTCGGTTGCAGCCTGCCCAGAGTCTCGATCAGCTCCTGCGCGGCCTCGCTCCCCGACTCGAACTCGATGCCCGCGTACAGGTCTTCCGTGTTCTCGCGGACGATGACTACGTCTACCGCCTCGTAGCGCGTGCGCACGCCCGGGTAGGTCTTGCACGGCCGCAGGCAGGCGTAGAGATTCAGCTCGTGACGGAGGGCCACGTTGACGGAGCGGAAGCCTGTGCCGATCGGAGTCGTGATCGGCCCTTTGAGCGCCACGCCGGTGTCGCGGATCGACGCGAGCGTCTCCTCGGGCAGCGGTGTGCCCCCGTGCTTGTCCATCACGTCCGCTCCGGCTTCGGCGACTTCCCACTCCAGAGCGACGCCGGTCGCCTCGAGCACGCGCCGCGTCGCCTCCGTCAGCTCGGGGCCTGTGCCATCGCCCGGGATGAGGGTCACTCGGTGCGCCATGCCGCGGGTGACTCTAGCTAGCTGAGGTAGATTCACCATCGGCATGGGGGACTTCGCACCAGGCCTCGAGGGCGTCGTCGCCGTCGAGACCGAGATCGCCGAGCCCGACCGCGAAGGGGGCGTCCTCCGCTACCGCGGGGTGGACATCGAGGAGCTCGTCGGCCACTACCCGTACGAGAACGTGTGGGGGCTGCTCGTCGACGACAACCTCGACTCCGTCATGCCCGAGCCAGAGCCGTACGAGCCGGCTCGCCTGACGGGCAACGCGCCGGCAGACCTCCAGGCCGAGACGGCACGGTTGGCCGGGGAGTGGAAGCTCGGCAAGCTGAACGAGATCTCCGACGAGCAGGCGCGCGACGACCTCGCGCGGCTCTCCTCGCAGATGATGGGGATCGTCGCGCGCTCGGCCCGTCTCGCCGACGGCCACGCCGATCAGGTTCCCGACGACATCGTCGCGCAGGGGCAGACCGCCGCCGAGAAGTTCCTCCTGCGCTGGCGCGGCGAGGCCGACCCGCGTCACGTGAAGGCGATCGACACCTACTGGATCTGCACGGCCGAGCACGGCCTCAACGCCTCCACCTTCGCGGCTCGCGTGACGGCTTCGACCGGCGCGGACTGCGGTGCTGCGCTCTCCTCGGCGGTCGGTGCGCTTTCGGGCCCGCTGCACGGCGGCGCGCCCGCATACGTGAAGCCGATGCTGGAGGAGGTCACCGCCATGGGCGACCCGGAGCAGTGGGTGCGGGACGCCCTCGACGCCGGCAAGCGGATCATGGGCTTCGGCCACCGCGTCTACCGCGCCGAGGATCCCCGCTCGCGCATCCTCAAGCGGACGGCCGGCGAGCTCGGCTCGCCGCAGATCGAGATCGCCGAGCGGCTCGAGGAGGCCGCTCTCGCCGAGCTCGAGCGGCGGCACCCCGAGCGGCCGCTGAAGACGAACGTCGAGTACTACTCCGCCCTCGTCCTCGACGTCGCCGAGATCCCGCCGCCGCTGGCGCCCGCGATGTTCGCTTGCTCTCGGGTGGCCGGCTGGTCGGCGCACATCCTCGAGCAGAAGCGCACCGGGAAGCTCTTCCGCCCGTCTGCGCGCTACGTCGGCCCGGCGCCGCGATCCCTGACCACCGCTTGACCCTTGCCGAGGCAGCCGCGCAGGCCGACGCGCTCGCGGCGGAGGGGTCAGAAAGGGAGCTGGCCGATCTTCGCCGGCAGTGGGACGACGAGCTGGAGGGTGAGGCGCGCAGCGCCGACTACCGGCAGAGGGCCGTCGCGTATCGCGCGGTGGGGCAGTTTCGCTTTCGGCAGAAGATGGAGTTGCTGGGCCGGGGCCTCCAGGACGAGAGCCCCGCGTGCCGCGGCTCGGCGCTTATCTCGCTCGAGCTTCTGTCGCGCGATGCGCCTGGTGGCATCAACGCGGCGCGCCCTCTGCTGCATCGGCTCGTGTCCGCCGACGACAACCAGGCGGTGCGGCGACTCGCGATCGTCTGCCTCCGCAACGGCTCGCCGAGCCGCGACACGCTTGTGCTGCTGAACGGGCTCGCCGACGACGACGAGGCCGACCGCGAGCTTCGCGAGGTGGCGAAGAAGGTCGCCGCCCAGCTGAAGAAGAAGAGCGACACGCGCTAGTCCGGCCACCTGGTCGCCTCAGCCATGTCCGAGGGACAGGCCCATGGCTTGGCCAAATTGGCCGGTTTCCGCGCCGGCGAGCGGCCACTCCTCGCGGTCTTCCCGGGCCGCAAGGCCCTTGGGCCGTGACGAGGGACTGTCCCTCGGACCTGTCCGATTAGCCGCGGCGCTTCGCGTGCGGGTGCGCGGCGAAGTATGTCTCGCGGCGTCGCTTGTCCGTCACGTGGGTGTAGAGCTCGGTCGTGGCGAGATCGGCGTGCCCGAGCATCTCCTGCACCGAGCGGAGGTCGGCGCCGCCCTCGAGCAGATGGGTCGCGAACGAGTGGCGTAGGAGGTGCGGGTGCACGCGCCCGGGCTCGAGCCCTGCACGCTCGGCGAGCCGCCGGAGAATGAGAAACACGCCGGCCCGCGTCAGCGGCCCGCCTTTCGCGTTGAGGAACAGCGCAGCCGTCCGCCGCCGGTCGAGATACGGCCGGCCTCGCGAGATGTAGCGGCGAAGCGCGTCGGTCGCCTGCCGGCCGATGGGGACGATGCGCTCCTTCTGCCCCTTGCCGATGCAGCGCACGAGCCGCTCGTCGAGGTCGACCGACCCGCGCTCGAGCGAGACGGCCTCCGAGACGCGCAGTCCCGCGCCGTAGAGCAGCTCGACGAGCGCCGCGTCGCGAAGCGCGCGGGGCGCCGTGCCCGCCGCTGCCTCCATCAGCCGCTCCGCCTCTCCGGGCGAGAGCGTGCGCGGCAGCTTGCGCGTCCGGCGCGGAGAAGGGACCTCCGCGGCGGGGTTGTCGGAGCGCTCGCCGATCAGCAGCTCGTGCCGGTAGAAGGAGCGCAGGGCAGCCAGCCGGCGTGCAAGCGTCGATCCCGCGCGCCCGGCCGCCTGGAGCTCGGCGAGGTACTGCTCGATCTGTTCCCGCGACGCGCCGGCCGCGTCCTGACGGAACCACGTCTCGAAGTCGTCGAGGTCGCGCCGGTAGCTCTCGACCGTCCTCGGCGCGAGCCGCGCGCGCGACACGGCGAGAAAGCGTTCGACGGCTCGGCTCGTCATGTTCCCTCGGTTCGCGCCTGCATCCGCAGCGGCCGTCGCACGCCCGCACGGCGGGCCCAGAAGCGGGCGGCGAGGAAGAGGACGGCCGCCTGCAGCACGCACAGCGACGCCGACGGCGACAGCCGTGTCGAGCCAGAAGCGGTCGGGGTACAGCCGGCGGAGCGTGTCCGTCTCCTCGAAGCGCCACGTCTCGCCCTCGAAGAACAGCCAGTGGAACGGCTCCTCGAACGAGCTGTAGCTCGTGGCCGCGAGGACGCCGACGACGACCGCCACGGCGACCGTGAGGACGGCGCCTCTCGCGAGCGCGACGGGCACGAGCGCACGCGTCGAGCCGAGCAGGCCGAAGAGGACGGCGAGGACTGCGATCGCCGCCAAGGCGAACAGCTGAAAGTCGTACGCGCGCTCGACGGCCGTGCGGACGTCTTCCATGTGCGACAGCTCGCGAGCGTTGAACGCCGCCTCGCCGCCCGGCAGCCTCGCCTCGCGCAGCAGCACGATGCCCTCCGACGAAGGCTGGATCGACTCGAGACCGACCAGCGCGAGCCGCTCCCGCGTCGCCGAGCCGAGGCCGTAGCGGTCGTCCGGGACGCCGCCGTGCTCGTAGACGGCTCTCGACGTAGCGCTCGTTCGTGACGAGCCTGATGCCGTTGACCGCGAGGATGGCCGGGACGGCGAGCGTCACGGCGACGCTCAACACGAGGGTGGCGAACCGGGCGATCACGACCTGGGGTGCGCGCGATCGTAGACGCGGCGCAGGCGGCGTCCGTCCACGTGGCTGTACACCTGCGTCGTGCTCAATGAGCTGTGCCCGAGCAGCTCCTGGATCACCCGGAGGTCGGCGCCGCCCTCGAGCAGATGGGTCGCGAACGCGTGACGGAGGTGATGTGGGTGGGGGATGACGCGGCGAAGCGTGCTCGTGTCGAGCCGGCGGCCCCGTGCCGAGACGAAGAGGGCGTTCTCGGCTCCGCGCACGAGCTGTGGACGGCCGTCCCGTAGCCACCGGGCGACCCAAAGCGCGGCTTCCTCGCCGAGCGGCACGACGCGCTCCTTTGCGCCCTTGCCGAGCACGCGAACCGTCTCCTGCTCGAAGTCGACGTCCTCGAGGTCGAGCTCCACGGCTTCCTTCGAGCGCAGACCGGCCGAGTAGACGAGCTCCCCCAGCGCCCGGTTACGAAGCGGGATCGGGCCCTCGCCCTCGAGCGACTTCAGCTCGCGGTCGACGTCGTCGGCCTTGGCGACATGCGGAAGGCGCTTCGGCCGGCGCGGCGAGAGTGAGATGTCGGGCACGCGCCCTGCGCCGAGCGCGTGACGGAGCAGCGCGCGAACGGCGGCGAGCTTCCGTGCGATCGAAGCCGGAGCGAGCCTCCGCGGCCGCCCGCGTCCGAGCTCGGCCGCGTAGTCGGTGAGCACGCGTGCGTCGACGTCGTCGAGGCCGAGCCGGCGCTCGCCGAGCCAGCCGCCGAACGCGCGCAGATCGGATCGTACGCGCGCCGCGTCGCGTCCGAGAGCGCGGTGGAGGAGAGAAACCGCTCGATGGCGGCATCGGTGCTCACGGGGCCGTTTTCGCCGCGGAGCCGTCCTCTCCCGCCAGCCGTGAGAACATCACGAAGTCGACTCGGCGCCCCTGGCGCCGGCTGTAGCGCACCGAACGCAGGACTCCCTCACGCCGGAAGCCGGCGTTCTCAGCGACGCGCTGCGAGGGGATGTTGAGCTCGTCGGCGCGGAGCTGGAGCCGCTGCACGCCGCCTGCCTCGAACGCCCAGTCGGACACGAGACGCACGGCGCGGGTGGCGACGCCGCGCCCGCGGTCGCCAGCGCACACCCAGTAGCCGATCTCGGCGACGCCGTGCGGATGGTCCTGCCACCCGACGCCGCATGAGCCCACGACCTCGCCGGAGGCTGCGTCGACCACCGCAAACGCCCACAGGCTGCCGTCCTTCCAGCCCCGCCGGCACGCTGCGACATACGCGCGTGCGTCGGCTCGCGTGTACGGAGTCGGAATGTCGTCGATCCAGCGCGCGATCTCCGGATCGCGGCACGCCTCCGCCACCGCAGCAACATCGTCGTCCGTCCACGGCCGCAGCGAGACAGCGCCGTCGGTGAGCGGAGGATCCGGCGCGCGGTGTCTCACACGCGACAAGGTTAGGGATCGACGTAGGATTCCGGTGATGGTGGCGACGGCAGGCATCGAGCTGCGCGGCCCCGTAGGCCTCGACGCGCACGGCCTGGCGCCGTCCGGCGTCGTCCACTGGAACCCCACGACGTCGCTCCTCTACAGCCACGCGCTCCTGCGCGGCGAGGCGTGGCTCGCCGAGGGCGGGCCGCTCGTCGTCGACACGGGCGAGCACACCGGCCGCTCGCCGCTCGACAAGTTCGTGGTGCAAGAACCCGGCTCCGAGGAGCGCATCGCCTGGGGCAGCGTCAACCAGCCGTTCGAGGAGGATCGGTTCGAGGGGCTGCGCGCGAAGCTCGTCGCGTTCCTCGACGAGCAGGACGTCTACGTCGTGGATGCATTCGCAGGGGCAGATCCGGCGCATCGTCTCGCGTTGCGGGTCGTGACGTACAGCCCGTGGCACGCGCTCTTCGCGAAGACGCTGTTCATCGACCCGACCGACGGCGAGCTGCGGCGACACGAGCCGGAGGCGCTCGTGCTCCACGCGCCGGCCGTCGAGGCCGATCCGGAAGCTGACGGCACGCGCTCGGGGACGTTCGTCGTCCTCCACCCGTCTCGCTCCGAGGTACTGATCGGCGGCACGTACTACGCGGGCGAGATCAAGAAATCGATCTTCACGGTCATGAACGACCGCCTGCCTCTGCGGAGCGTCATGCCGATGCACTGCTCTGCGAACGTCGGCGAAGATGGCCGCGTGGCGGTGTTCTTCGGACTCTCGGGAACCGGCAAGACGACGCTCTCCGCCGATCCCGAGCGGCACTCTGATCGGCGACGACGAGCACGGCTGGTCGGACAACGGCATCTTCAACTTCGAGGGCGGCTGTTACGCGAAGGTCATCCGGCTGTCCGCGGAGGCCGAGCCCGAGATCTACCGGACGACGCGGCGGTTCGGCACCGTGCTGGAGAACGTTGTCATGGACGAGCGCGGTGTGCTCGACCTCGATGACGATACGAAGACCGAGAACACGCGCGCCGCGTACAAGCTCGAGCAGATCGCAAATCACCTGCCCACGAAACGGGCCGGGCATCCCGCCTCGGTGGTGATGCTCACGGCGGACGCGTTCGGCGTGCTGCCGCCCATCGCGCGGCTGACCCGCGAGCAGGCGCTCTTCTACTTCCTCTCCGGCTACACGGCGAAGGTGGCGGGCACGGAGATCGGCGTCACCGAGCCGCAGGCGACGTTCTCCGCGTGCTTCGGCGCCCCGTTCCTGCCCCAATCGCCGTCTGTGTACGCGGATCTGCTCGGGGAGCGGCTCGAAAGCCATGGCTCGACCGTCTGGCTCGTGAACACCGGCTGGACGGGCGGCCCCTACGGCCAGGGCGAGCGGATGCCGATCGCAGCCACGCGGTCGATGCTCCACGCGGCGCTCTCCGGCCGGCTCGAGAATGCCGCGTTCCGAACGGATGAGGTCTTCGGCTTCGAGGTGCCCGAGAAGGTGCACGGTGTCGACACGCGGCTCCTCGACCCTCGCTCCACGTGGCGGGATCCCGAGGCGTACGACGAGCAGGCTGCGAAGCTCGCGCGCATGTTTGTGGAGAACTTCACGAAGTTCGGTGACGCGGTGGCGCCCGAAATCGCGGCTGCAGCGCCTCGCGGCTGACGAATATCGCTAGGCTCAGCCGTCCCAAAGGTACGAAAGGAGCAGCAAATGCACAGATTTCGTCTGCTCAAGGGGCGGCTGACTCCGTCCCTTGTGATCTCGATGATCTCGCTCTTCGTTGCGCTTTCGAGCGTTGCGTACGCCGCCGAGGTCGTACCGCTCGCAGTCCGCGCACTGTCGGCGAACAAGGCGGACACGGCCAAGGTCGCGGACAGGGCGAAGGTCGCGACGAAGGCACTCACGGCGAACACCGCGAAGCTCGCCAACGTCGCGAAGACGGCGAACACCGCGAAGACGGCGAACACCGCCGACACGGCCACGACGGCCCAGACGGCGAACGTCGCCGTGGACTCCCAGACGCTCGGCGGCCAGACCGCGGCGCAGATCGCGGCCACGCCGGGCCCGGCGTCGTCGTTCCCCGCAGGGTCCCTGCGGGTTGTCTCCAGGGGCTGGAGCGTCCAGAACGAGGACGACAAGACCACCGAGCGAGTTCTTTGCAACTCGAACGAGAGGGTCGTCGGGGGCGGTTGGGACCAGGCGGACGGCGTCGCCTACGTGCTCAAGGACCAGCCGCTGCCGGATCTCTCCGGCTGGACGGTGCTGATGTTCGCCGAGAGCGGCAACGACGTTCCCGCGAACGGCTCGGTCTGGGCAATCTGCTTGAGGACGGGCTAGCCACACGTGCTGTGGGGGCGGGGGCCACGGCTCCCGCCCTCGCCCTGCGATCGATCCTACTCCCTTCGTGTAGCTTCCGGGTCGCCCAGTTACCTACGAGAGGAGAATGCGCATGCTTCGGAAGCTTCGTCTTCCAAGCCCCGCGATGTTCATCGCCCTGGTGTCGCTCTTTGTAGCGCTCACGAGCACCGGGTGGGCGCAGAACGCCGTCCCGCTCGCCAAGCGGGCGTTGACGGCCGACAAGGCGAAGGTGGCGGCCAACGCTCAAAGGCTGCAGGGACGGACGGCGGCCGCGATCGCCGCCACGCCCGGCCCGGCGACCGACGCTGCGACTCTGAACGGCCAGACGGCTGCTCAGATCGCCGCCACGCCTGGCCCCTCGACTGGCGGGGGCTCGATCCCGGCCAGTGCCATCACGTACCGCACGCAGTCATGGAGCGTCAACAACGAGGATGAGCTGGTGAGGGACACAGCCCTCTGCCTGCCTGGCGAGAAGGTCATCGGCGGCGGCTGGGACCAGGCGTCAGGGATCGCCTATCCGCTCAGGGACACGCCTCTTACGGACGGCAGCGGCTGGCGCGTCGCGATGTTCGGCGAGAGCGGCAACGACCTGCCGGCGGTCGGCACGTTCTACGCCGTCTGCCTCAAGGTCTCGTAGCGCATGAACCCGTGGCGGGGGTCCCCCGGCCCCCGCCGTGTTGCAATCGCGCGATGAGCGTGAGGTCGATCGCCGGGATCGCAGCACTCGTCGGCGGCATCCTGACGGTCCTACGCGGCACTAGCTGCACCGCCGGCGACGAAGTGCTGGTCGCCGCGGGAGCGGTGGGCGTGCTGGGGGCGATCTGGAACGACACCCCCGAGCGTGGCATCCCCGCGCGGATCGCGAAGTTCCTCGTGCTCGTCGTCATGATCGGCTTCTCGGTCTTCTTTTTCGCGCTCGTGCTCAATACCAGCCGCTGCACGTAGCGAGCCGAGGCCACTGCCCGTCATGTAGCGTCCGATGTCGTGGACGCGACGCACGACGTGCTGGTCGTGGGCGGCGGCTGCGCGGGCATGCGCGCGGCCATCGAGGCGTTCGACATGGGCGCCGACGTGGCCATCGTCTCGAAGATCCACCCCGTTCGCAGCCACTCGGGCGCGCCGAAGGCGGGATCAACGCGGCCCTCGGCAATGCGTCTGACGACGACCCGGAGAAGCACGCTTACGACACGGTCAAGGGCGCCGACTACCTCGGCGACCAGGACGCGATCCAGATCCTCTGCGACGAGGCGCCGGGCGACGTGTACCAGCTCGAGCAGTGGGGCGCGGTCTTCTCGCGTACCCCGGACGGGAAGATCGCGCAGCGGCCCTTCGGCGCCGCCGGCGAGCCGCGCACCGCGTACGCGGCCGACATCACGGGCCACGTCCTGCTCCAGGTGCTCTACGAGCAGATCATGAAGCGTGACCTGCTCGTGTACGACGAGTGGTTCGCGTGGAAGCTCGTCGTCGACGACGGGCGCTGCCAGGGCGTCATCTGCTGGGACCTCGTCAACGGCGGCCTCGTCACGCTGAAGGCGAAGACCGTGATCCTCTGCACGGGCGGCGCCGGCCGGCTGTACGTCGGCACGACGAACGCGTACGCGTGCACGGGCGACGGGATGGCGCAGGCGCTGCGCGTCGGCGTCCCGCTGAAGGACATGGAGATGATGCAGTTCCACCCGACGACGCTCGCGCCGACGGGCGTGCTCATCACCGAGGGCTGCCGCGGCGAGGGCGCCTACCTCCTCAACTCCGAGAACGAGCGCTTCCTCAAGGACTATGCGCCGAACGCGATGGAGCTTGCCTCGCGTGACGTCATCTCGCGCGCCGAGCAGACCGAGATCGACGAGGGGCGCGGCATCGACGGCAACGTCCTGCTCGACCTGCGCCATCTCGGCGCCGAGAAGATCCTCGAGCGGCTGCACGGGACGCGCGAGCTGTCGATGACGTTCGCGGGCGTCGACCCGATCTACGACCCGATTCCCGTCCGGCCGGGCGCCCACTACCACATGGGCGGCGTCGAGACCGACGTGGACGGGCTGACCGAGCTGGAAGGGCTCTACGCGGCGGGCGAGTGCGCGTGCGTCTCCGTGCACGGCGCGAACCGGCTCGGCGGCAACGCGCTCATGGAGACGATCACGTTCGGCAAGCGGGCGGGGCGGCACGCGGCCGACTGGGCGCTCGCGAACACGACGGTGACGGTGCCGCAGTCGGCGGTGTCAGACGCCGAGCGCGAGCTGAAGGAGCTGCTCGGGCGCTCGGACGGCGAGCGGCCGTGGAAGATCCGTGACGAGCTGGCGACGACGATGCACGAGAACTTCGGCGTCTTCCGGGAGGAAGGCCAGATGCAGCGGCAGGCCGAGATCGTCGCCGCGCTGCGCGAGCGCTACGAGCACGTCGTCGTCGAGGACAAGGGCGACGTCTTCAACTCCGATCTCACGCAGGCGCTCGAGCTCGGCTTCCTGCTCGAGCTCGCGGACTGCATGGTGGTGTCGGGTCTCGGGCGCAAGGAGAGCCGCGGCGCCCACGCGCGGCCGCACGACTTTCCCGAGCGAGACGACGACAACTTTCTCAAGCACACGCTCGTGCGCTGGGAGGATGGGCGGCCGGAGCTCGACTGGAAGGACGTGACCATGACGAAGTGGCAACCCCAGGAGCGGGTCTACTGATGAAGGTCGCGCTCAAGATCTGGCGCTTCGATCCCGCGACGGGCCAGAAGGCGCTGCGCGACTACGAGGTCGACGCGCCCGACTGGGCGACGCTGCTCGACGTCCTCGACATCATCAAGGACCAGGTCGACGGGTCGCTCTCTTACCGCAAGAGCTGCCGGATGATGATCTGCGGCTCCTGCGGGATGCGCATGGACGGCGCCGCGGTACTCGCATGCAAGATGCGCATGTACGAGATCGCGGAGGCCGGCCACATCCCCGTCATCTCGGCCATGGGCAACCTGCCGGTCGTCAAGGATCTCGTCGTCGACATGGGGCCGTTCTGGGCCAAGATGCGCGCGATCCAGCCCTACCTCCAGCCCGGCTTCCAGGATCCCGGCGAGGGCGAGTACGACGTCCTGCCCGCGCAGGTGGAGCCGATCCACAAGGAGATGCTCTGCATCAACTGCGGCTGCTGCGTATCCGAGTGCAACTCGATGGAGGCCGACCCCGAGTTCCTCGGGCCGGCCGCCCTCGCCAAGGGCATGCGCTTCGTCGGCGACTCGCGCGACGGCCAGAAGATCGAGCGGCTCGAGACGTACTCCGAGGAGAACGGCATCTGGGACTGCACGCGCTGCTACTTCTGCCAGGAGCGCTGCCCCAAGGGCGTCGACCCGCGCGACGCGATCGCGAAGCTCGGCGCCGAGGCGATGAAGGAAGGGATCGACCGCGACATGGGCGCGAAGCACGCCGCCTGGTTCGTGACGTCGGCGAAGACGACCGGCTGGCTCCGCGAGACCGAGCTCGTGCCGAAGACGCAGGGCGTAGGGCGCTCGATCAAGGAGATCCCGTTCGCCATGCGGCTCCTCAAGCGCGGCAAGGTGCCGCCGCCGGTGCCGCCGCACGTCGCGAAGGACGTCGACCAGGCGCGCGCGCTCTTCGACCTCGTCAAGCAGCAGGGGCGCGACGGCGCCGCCGGCATCGTCCAGGGCGAGAAGGCGCTCGAGCGGATCGAGTTCATCGAGGAGCAGGAACGAAGGGAGAAGGAAGGCCTGTGAACCGTGTTGCGTACTACAAGGGCTGCCTCGCGTCGCTGTCGGCGAAGGAGCTCGACATCTCGACGCAGGCGCTCGCGCCGAAGCTCGGCATCGAGCTCGTCGAGCTGGAGTCGGTGACCTGCTGCGGCGCCGGCGACATCCACGAGGCCGAGCCCGACTTCTACCTCCACCTGAACGCGCGCATCCTCGGCAACGCGGAGGCGACGGGCACCGACACGCTGATGACGATCTGCAACGTCTGCACGCTCAATCTCCGGCAGGCGAACTGGCAGCTGAAGAACGACGAGGCATTGCGCGCGCGAGTCAACGAGAACCTCAAGGCCGTCGGCTCGCCGGAGTACTCGGGCGGGGTCGAGGTCAAGCACCTCCTGTGGCTGATCGCCGAGGGCGAGGGCTACGAGCTGCTCAAGGGCGTCGCGCATAAGGGCTTGAAGGGCCTGAAGGTGGCGCCGTTCTACGGCTGCCAGATCCTGCGCCCGTCGAAGCTCCTGGGCTTCGAGGATCCCGACAAGCCGTCGTCGCTCGAGCGGATCATCGAGGCGTGCGGCGGCGAGCCGATCGACTACCCGGCGAAGATCAAGTGCTGCGGCTTCCCGATCATCCAGGCCCGGGAGGAGGTCGCGCTCAACGAGCTGATCCAGCCGATCGAGCAGGCGATCGAGGCAGGAGCCGACGCGATGGTGACGCCGTGTCCGTTGTGCCACCTCTCGCTCGACGCGTGGCAGGGGAAGCTCGAGGCGGCGACAGGGCGTGAGCTCGGCATGCCGATCCTCCACCTCTCGCAGCTGATCGGCGTCGCTGCGGGCTTCGAGGCCTCGAAGCTGAAGTTCAAGCGCCACGTCGTGCCGGTCACGAGCGTCATCGAGAAGCTCGAAGTCTGAACCTGCTCTGGATCGCGGTCGCGGCTTCCGTGCTGGCCGGCGCAGCGCTCGCCTGGGGCTGGTTCGAGGCAGGCTGGGTGCGATTTCGGTCGCTCGAAGTGGACGTTGCCGGGCTACCCGCCGAGCTCGATGGCGTGCGGATCGTCCACCTCTCCGACTTCCACCTCGGACTGCCGTCGCGGGGGGCGCGGGCGGTGGAGCGGGGCGCCCGGTGGGCACGGGAGCGCGATCCCGATCTCGTCTGCATCACGGGCGACCTCGTGTCGCGGCCGCGGGGCGAGGCGAAGTTGCGGGCGCTGGTGCGGGACCTGCCGCGCTGTTACGCGATCCTCGGCAACCACGACCTCGCGATCAGCCGCGATCCCTTCTCCAAGGCGGTCGAGCTGGAGGCGCTCGAGCCGGCAAGGCTCCTGTTCGACGAAGGGGTCTACGTCGAGGTGCGCGGAAAGCCGGTGTGGATTGCGGGGCTCGACCCGCGCTCGCGGGGCCGTGAGCCTCGCCTCCGGCAGGACGCGGCGCTCACGATTCTTCTCTCGCACTTCCCGAACGTGCTCGACCGCCCCGCCGCCGAGGGCTTCCACCTCGTCCTTGCAGGACACATGCACGACGGCCAGATCTGCGTGCCGTACCCGGGCGGGAAGCTGCGGCTCGCGCATCCGTCGGCGCGCTACACGCACGGCTTCTACCGGCGCGGCGGAACGGTGATGCACGTCTCGCCGGGCCTCGGGACGACGTTCGTGCCGTTCCGCTTCTTCGCCCGGCCGGAGGCGACGGAGCTCGTCCTCCGTGCCGCCCCTGTCCATTCCGGACATGTCTAGGGGTCAGACCCCTCGTACAATCGAGGCATGACGGCTCCGGACAGGATCTCGCGCGACGTCCTTGCCCGCTACGCGGCCGATGCGGCACAGGACGTGGAAGGCGTTCGCAGGCTCGTGCCGGACCGGCTGCGGCGCCACGGCGGCGTCCGCATCACCAATGAGGACGACGTGGCGATCGAGGTCCACATTGGCGTCGAGACCGGCGTGTCCATCCCGGCGCTCGGACACCAGCTCCAGCAACGCATCGCCGAGTACCTCGAGCGGATGACGGGAACGGCCCCGTCCACCGTGGACGTGGTCGTCCACGAGATCGGCGGCTAGGTGCCGCCGCAGGTCGCGGGCCTGACGGGCGCGACGCTGCAGAAGGCGCCGTCGGTCTGCCATGACTGCGTGTGGTGGCAGTCGCGCGCCGGGCAGGTCGTAGAGAAAGACCGCTGGCGCGAGCACGCCGAGTCGGAGTGGGGGGCGTGGGGGACGCTGTACATCGACGGCGACGGCCATCTCCTCGGGTCGATGCAGTACGGGCCGGCGACGCTCTTCCCGCGGGCCGCGGAGCTGCCGGCGGGGCCGCCGTCGAGTGACGCCGTGCTCGTCACGTGCGCGTATCTCGCCGATCCCTCGACGCCGTGGGTGATGCAGTCGCTGTTCCTCACGGCGATCGGTGACGCGCGCGATCGTGGCGCCGCCGCGCTGGAGACGTTCTCGTACGCGTATCGCGACGGCGAGTCGATGACCGAGCGCTTCCTCGTTCACCGCACGGTCTTTCCGCGCGACTTCCTTGCCGATCTCGGCTTCCGGACACTGCGCACGGCCGGGCGGGTAGAGCTCTGTCGGCTGGACTTCGGGGGGCTCCAGCCGGTGCTGGCCGGCAGCCGCGCGACGGTGCTCGCTCGCCTACGCGAGGTCTTCGCGCCCGCGAAGCCGGTCCCTGTGCCTCGGCCCTAACAGACACGGCCCGGTGCCAGGCACGAGGACACGCCCTTGGCGGTCCACGATCGGGACGCCTGCAAGCGTTCCGGCCCCAGGGACTGTCCCTGAGACGTGTCCTAAGCGGCTAGGGACGCTTCGGCGAGCACGAGCTCCGCGATCTGGATCGCGTTGAGCGCCGCGCCCTTGCGAAGGTTGTCGCAGGAGAGGAAGAGCGAGAGACCGCTACCTGCGCGGTCGGGACGGATGCGGCCGACCAGCACGTCGTCCGTGCCCGCCGCCTGCCCTGGTGTCGGGAACTCGTCGAGGCGCACGCCTGGAGCGCCACCGAGCAACTCGCTGGCACGCTCGGCCGATAGCGGCTGCTCAGTCTCGATCCAGACGGCTTCCGAGTGGCCGACGAGCACCGGCACGCGCACGCACGTCGCACTGACCGGCAGCTCGGGCAGCTCCATGATCTTCCGTGTCTCCTCGCGGATCTTCGTCTCCTCGTCGAACTCCTCGCCGTCGAAGTCCCAGTCCATGCCGAGGTCCTGATCGCCCGCGGCTGTTGCTCGCAGCTCGTCCATGCGCGTGCGGCCGGCACCGGACACCGACTGGTACGTCGCCACCCGAACGCCGGAGAGCCCCGCCTCCTCGTGTAACGGGTGGAGGACGACCGTGAGTGGAATCGTCGAGCAGTTGGGAACGGCGACGATTCCGTCGTGCTCGAGCGCGCGCGCGCCGTTCACCTCGGGCACGACCAGCGGCACGCCCGGCTCCAGGCGCCAGGCAGACGACTTGTCGAGGACGAGCGCGCCGCCGCGGACGGCGTGCGGCGCCAGCTCTCGGCTCGCCGCAGCGCCGATGGCGAAGAAGAAGACGTCAATGCCGCCGGCCGACAGCGTTTCCGGCGTCGCCTCGTCGACCATGCGGCCGTCGAGCTCGCGGCCGGCTGAGCGCGCGGAGGCGAAGAGCTTGACGCCGTCGTGCCCACGCTCCCGGAGGATGTCGAGCAACACACCGCCCACTGCGCCCGTGGCGCCGACGACGCCGATCCTCGGCTTAGGCGACATGCGGCCGCTCCGCGTCGGATCGGTGCAGCTCGAATGCGTGATGCAGCGCCCGCACGGCGCGCTCTACGTCGTCGCGCGGAATGTGGCACGCGACCTTGATCGGCGACGTCGTGACGATCTGCGGCTCGATGCTCTCGTCGTCGAGCACCGAGAACATCTTCGCCGCGACACCGGGATGGCTCTTCATGCCGGCGCCGATGAGGCTGACCTTGCCGAGGTCGTCGCGCGAGCGCCACGTGACGCCAAGCGGGCCGAGCGCCTCCTCCACCGCGCTCGCGTCGTCCGTGGGGGCCGAGAAGACGATCTCGGCCTCTCCGGTCTGAACGATCGTGTCGACGTTCACGCCTCCTTTCGCGAGCGCAGCGAAGAGCCGCGATGCCGTGATGTTCTCCACCCAGTACAGCGTCTCCTCGAGCGTGTGCGTGACGCCCGAGATCATCGCCTTCTCCAGCATGCGCTCGTCCTCCTCGATCACCCAGGTGCCGGCCGCCGGGCTGAAGCTCGATCGCACGTGCAGCTTGACGCCGTGGTTGCGCGCGAACTCGACCGACCGCAGCTGCAGGACCTTAGCGCCTGACGCCGCCATCTCGAGCATCTCCTCGTAGCTGACCGCGTGGAGCTTCCGCGCCTCCGAGACGACGCGCGGGTCGGCCGTGAACACGCCGTCGACGTCCGTGTAGACCTCGCAGACCTCGGCGCCGAGCGCGGCGGCCAGCGCCACGGCCGTCGTGTCCGAGCCGCCGCGGCCGAGCGTCGTGATGTCGAGGTCGGTCGAGACGCCCTGGAAGCCGGCCACGAGCACGATGCGGCCCTCGTCGAGCGCCTCGTGGATGCGCTTCGCGCGCACGTCGACGATCTTCGCCTTGCCGTGCGAAGTATCGGTGACGATGCCCGCCTGCGAGCCCGTGAGCGAGATCGCCTCGTGCCCGAGGTCGTGTATGGCCATCGCCGCGAGCGCGCACGAGATCCGCTCGCCGACCGAGATCAGCATGTCGAGCTCGCGCGGCTCCGGCCGCGGCGACATCTCGTGCGCGAGCGCGACGAGGTCGTCCGTCGAGTCGCCCATCGCCGAGAGGACGGCGACGACGCGCTCGCCCTGCTCGCGCGCGGCCACGATGCGCTTGGCGACGGCTTTCAGACGCTCGGCGTCTGCCACCGACGTGCCGCCGAACTTCATGACGAGCGTGCTCTGCAAGCTCGTCTCGGCGTCGCCCGCGATCGCCGGGACGGCCTCGTAGTCGGTCGTGGTCACGCCCACGATTGTAGGTAGCAACCTACGGAGTCGCGGCTACGCAGACCAGGAGAAGCTGGCTGGTCGCCGACAGGCCGCCGAAGATCGTCTGCGTGTTGTGGACGCGCCCCGTCCACGATGTGCCGTCCGGTGGAGTCGAGTCGAACGTCACCGCGGGGCTCACGTCCGAGCTGACCCCACCCGATGCAGGCATGGTCTGTGGGCTCGTCGAGTCACACGGCTGTGTGAGTGTCGTCCTCCCTTGCGGTCCGATCGTGGAGGTCGGGGTCGCGAGATACCCCTCCGAGACGGCGCCGTTCGCGATGCAGATGGCGTATGAGGTCACGCTGGAGCTGGCGGCGATCGGGTGGTGGCTGCGGAAGGCGCTCACCCACGTGGTCGGAGCTGTGTTCACGGTTGAGCCGCTGACGCCCGAGGGATCGAAGGATGACGCGAAGTTCGCGACGATCGGGTCGCGAGAGCTGTAGCCGCCGCCGACGAGCGTGAGTGTGAGATCCGTGCACGATGCGGCAACCGATCCGCGCTGATTGCTCGAAAGCGTGATCCTGCTGTTGCGAATCTCGTAGCCCGCAGGGCTGTCGACGCAGACGGCCATCGGGGTCACGGTGAGCGAGCTCGTGAGATCGATGTTCTCGTTCTTCACACCCACCGTCCAGCCGGTGCCCCCGGCGGCTGGAAACGAGTCGTAGACGTTCGCCGCCTGATTTCCGGTGGTGAAGCCCCCTCCGATCACGACTTTGCCGGATGGACAGGCGGCTGTCGACGAACTGGTCGACGTACCGCTCACCGATGACGCGCCACCGGTCACGATCTGGTAGCCGGTCAGCGGCGTGACCGAGCTGCCACCACCGCCGTTTCCGCAGCCTGCCACGAGGAAGCTGGCCGCGATCAGGCTGACCGAGGCCCTGAGGAACGAATTCGTGATCGACAAACCGGCCATGCGACCTCCCAGATCGTGTTTCGCGGCTTGGAGAGGCCTTGGCGGGATCTTAAGGCATGTCGCGACGGCCCGCGAGTGCGCGCCCGAGCGTCACCTCGTCCGCGTACTCGAGGTCTGACCCGACCGGCAGGCCGCTCGCGAGTCTCGTCACACGGGCCTTCGAGCGGAGGCGGTCGGCGAGGTACGACGCCGTCGCCTCGCCCGTCATCGTCGGGTTCGTCGCGAGCACGACTTCTTCGATGCCGTTCCGCTCCACACGGTCGATGAGCTCGTCGATGCGCAGAGAGCTGGGGTCGACGCCGTCGATCGGTGACAGCGCCCCGCCGAGCACGTGGTACAGGCCGCGGTACTCCGCCGTCCGCTCGATCGAGATCAGGTCAGCCGGCTGCTCCACGACGCAGACGATCGTGCGGTCGCGCCGGGCGTCGAGACAGATGCCGCAGACCTCGTCCTCCGTCAGGTTGCCGCACTCGCGGCAGAACCGCACCTTCTCCTTCACGTCTGCGATCGCCTGCGCGAGCCCAAGCGCCTCGTCCTTGTGCGTCCGGAGGAGGTGGAACGCGAGGCGCTGGGCCGTGCGCGTGCCGACGCCGGGGAGGCGCGTCAGCTGCGCGACGAGATTGTCCACGGCCGGGCTGAACACGGCCCCATTGTGCCGGTTTGGTTCAGAAGCCAGGCAGGCCGAGCCCGCCTGTCATCGCGCCGAGCTTCGACTGGGCAAGCGACTGCGCGGAACGCAGAGCTTCGTTCACTGCGGCGAGCACCATGTCCTCGAGCAGCTCCGGATCGTCCGGGTCGATGGCTTTCGGGTCGATCTTGATCTCCGTGATGTCGCCGTTGCCGGTCGCGCGCACCGTCACGAGGCCTCCGCCCGCCGATGCCTCGACCGTCTCCGTCGCGAGCTGCTCCTGGGCCTGCGCCATCTGCTGCTGCATCTGCTGCGCCTGTTGCATGAGCTTGTTCATGTCGATGTTCTGTCCCACAGCTATTCCTCCACCTCCCTCGCGTCGAATGTCTCCTTGAAGAGCGCGACGAAGTCCTTCTCGTCGTGTGTCTCGGGCTCGTCGTCCGCGCCGCTCCGCTCGCCGAGGGTGAACTCGAGCGCGAGCTTGCGGCCGGTCACGTCGTACAGGGCGTCGCGGATGATGGCGCTGTTCTTCGGGTCCTCCGCGAGCTTGCGGTGGAAGTCGGCCTCGCCGGCGAACTCCACGGTCAGCCGGTCGGCGTCGAGCGCAACGGGGTGGGCCTCGCGGAGCATCGACGCGACAGGGATCGAGCGCTCTTCGACCGCGTCGATCACGGCTCGCGGCCAGGCCTCCTGGAGCTGCTGGAGCTCGAGCGGCGGCGGCTCCGGCGCATCGTCGTCCGTTTCGGCCGCGGCCTCTTCGGGCTCGGTGTCACTCTCAGTGCCTGACACTGGGTCTGGCACCCGGACACGTCCAGAAGGGGCACGGCGCTCCAGGAGCTCGAGCCGGTAGGCGAGCGACTCCTGGGAGAGGTCCGCGCCCGGGCGCGTCACCTTGACGAGAGCGAGCTCGAGCGGGAGACGCGGATCGCCGCCCTGCCGCATGTCGTCCACGGCCACGGCCAGGAGGTCGCAGAGACGCAGTACGGTGGCCTCACCGATCTGGTTCGCCTGCGCGCGCAGCCGCTCCCGTGACTCGTCGGTGACAGGCAGGTTCTCGGGCACGTCGCCGAGGTTCTGAACGAGCAGCAAGTGCCGGAGATGCTCGAGCAGCTCGACGACTAGGCGCCCGGTGTCCTGGCCTTGCTCGGACAGCTCCTCGACGTGCGTGAGCGCGCCGGCGGAGTCGCGGTCGATGACGAGATCGCAGAGCCGGAAGAGCGCCTCCTCGTCCACCGCCCCGAGCAGCTGGAGCACGGACTGCACCGAGATCTGGCCCCCCGTCGCCGCCGCCAGCTGGTCGAGCGTCGACACCGCGTCGCGGAAGCTGCCCTTCGCCGCCCGCGCGACGAGCGCGAGCGCCGCGTCGGGCACGTCGAAGCCCTCGCCGTCGGCGACCCGCCGCAGCAGCGTCACGATCTCCGGCAGCCGCGGCCGTGCGAACAGGAACGTCTGGCACCGCGAGCGAACGGTCGCGAGCACCTTGTCGAGCGACGTCGTGCAGAAGACGAAGACGAGGTGCGGCGGCGGCTCCTCGACGATCTTCAGGAGAGCGTTCCACGCGGCGTCGGTCAGCTGGTGCGCCTCGTCGAGGATGTAGACCTTGTAGCGCCCCTCGGCCGGCTGCAGCACGGCGCGATCGCGAATCTCGCGCACGTCGTCGATGCCGCGCTGTGACGCTGCGTCCATCTCCACGACGTCCATCGACGAGCCGTTCGAGATCGCCACGCACGCATGGCACGTGCCGTCGGGCTTGGGCGTCGGGCCCTCCGCGCAGTTGAGCGCCTTCGCGAGGATGCGCGCGAGCGAGGTCTTGCCCGTGCCGCGCGGACCGGCGAAGAGATACGCCTGCCGCACCTTGTCCGACTCGATCGCGTTGCGGAGCGTCCGCACGACCGCTTCCTGCCCGACGACCGCGTCGAAGTCCTGCGGACGGTACTGGCGGTAGAGCGCGGTCACCCAGCGATTGTATGGTCAGCCCGTTAGACGACGAGGCCGTGCTCGTACGCTCGTGCGACCGCCTGCGCGCGGCTGTGGACGTCGAGCTTGCGAAAGATGCTCTGGAGGTGGCTGGAGACCGTCTTCGGGCTGATCCCCAGATCGGCGGCGATCTCCGGAGCGCGCGAGCCGCTGCCCAGTAGCTGAAGCACTTCCAGCTCTCGGCGCGTAAGCCCGAAACCCGCCGACGCGCTTTCGTCGGTTTCCTGCGCTCGCTCGAGCAGCCGGCGCACGCGCGCGAGCAACTCGTCGAGGTCCGGCGGCTTGACGACGTAGTCGTCGCCGCCGATGAGCAGGCCGGCGGCACGGTCCATGCTCTCCGTCCGGTAACCGGAGACGAAGACGATCGGCAGCCGCTCGCCGTGCTCGGCGCGCAGCTCTCGGCACACCGAGTACCCGCTCATGTCCGGGAGGTTGACGTCGAGCAGCACGACGTCTGCCTCGCGCGCGCGCTCGAGCGCCTCCCGACCGTCCTTCGCCTCGATCGTCCTGATGCCCGCGCTCTCGAGCTGCGCGGTCAGCAGGCCGCGAAATGCCGCGTGGTCGTCGGCGATCAAGACTGTGCCTACGTGAGCGATGGCTCCTCCCTCCCCGGGTTGCCGCAGTGAGGCCTCCCAGGATAGGTCAAACGCCCTAGGTCAAAGATCGGGTGAATACCCGTTGTGCCCGGACCGTGTCGGCCCGTACCCTGATTGGAGTCCCGAGCAAGTGAAGGCGCGGGATGGGGGCGAAGCACAGCTACACCCTCTGGGGAGATCGGATGAGGGCTGGCGGGGAGGCCGGCCCTCATCGCTTCTTGCGCACGGAGTATCGTCAGCTCGTCCTGAAACCGAAAGGAGCCGGCGATGCCCACACTGCAGATCGAACACGCAGTCCGCGACTACGGGGTCGTTCTCGACTTCGACACGTCGGCCGATGCGGACGCATTTCGGCTCGCAATCCGCGAGCTCTGGACGGTGGAAACGCATACGTATTAGCCCGGTCGCGCGGCCGCCGTTGTGGTGGGCCGTCCAGACGGCGCCTGCGCCGCTTGCTCGAGCCAGGCTGTTCCGCGGCACCTGGGAGGCACTGCTTAGCGCTGCTTCCTTCCGGACCTGACGCGGTTCGCAGACTCCCAATGCGCGGGACCTGGCTGTCAACGCTGCGCGCGCCGGCCCAGACCCCGGACGACTCCGCCCCTCGGGCGGTTCTCGGCCCCGCTATAGCGGATTGCGGGCGGAGGGAACCGCTAGCTCCCCGCCTAGCGCGACCGGGCGAGAAGATCGTAGCGACGAGTAGCGCCTGTCCGCGCAGCGGGCCGTCACGATTTAGTTTGCCGCCGCGGCTGACCTGTGCGGCCGCGGTTCGCTCACGGTCGCCCTGACACCGGCCGAAGGCACCCCGAGCGGAAAGCGAAGCGGGCGAGGGAAGAGTGGGCGCGGCTGGGATCGAACCAGCGACCTCTCGCGTGTGAGGCGAGCGCTCTCCCGCTGAGCTACGCGCCCGGCATCGGAGCGTACCGTAGCCACCGGGCAATCATCGGCCGTTACTCAAGGACGGCGATCTGTGGATCGCCTTGCTTAACGCGGTGGAAATGAACCCTTACGTCCTGCCAACAACAGATCGCCGGTCTCGACGTTTCAAGTCGTAGTCGATCAGCTCGGAAAGGCAGGCCCGATGTCCACGTTCGCCGAATCTCCTCTTCTCGTCGACGAGGCTGAAGTCGAGGAAACGCGCGTCGCGCGCTGGCGCTTCGATCAATTTCGGGCGCTCGGGTTCGACACTGAGGATGCGTTTGACCTGACGGTGTCGCGTGTCGACCTTCACGCCGCCCGCACGCTCGTCGAGGTGGGGTGCTCTCTTCCGCTTGCGCTGCGAATCCTGCTCTAGCGCCGCACGCGTCCGCCAGTGGCGTACTGAGACTTACGATGCGGGCATGGAACGGCTGCCGAGCGGGACGGTCACGTTGTGAACTACAGGTTTGCCTACGCGATCGGCTTTCATCCCTGGGAGGAGCTGGCCGACCACGGGCCGTACGCCGACAAGCTCCTGGAGCTCATCGCCCGCGACGAGGGCGCGAACGGGCCGCCCTACGGATCGGCGCTCGACATCGGCACCGGCAGCGCGGTGTGGGGGGTCGAGCTCGCGAAGCGAGGCTGGGACGTCACGGGCATTGACATCGTCGACAAAGCCCTGAGCCGCGCCCGCGAGCGAATCGAGGCCGCGGGGGTCGAGATGCGTCTCGTGTCAGGCGACGTCACGGCGATGGAGAGCGCCGGCTTGGCCTCCGGGTACCGCCTGCTGCTCGACACGGGGACGTTTCATGGTCTCACCGACGCTCAGCGCATGGCAATGGGCGAAGGCGTGACCGCCGTCGCGGCTCCCGACGCCACCTTGATCCTCGACTGCTTCGTGCCCCGGCGCAGAGGCCCTCTGCCCCGTGGTGCGAGCCGCGATGACGTGGAGCGGTCCTTTCCCGGATGGCGAATCACCGATGTCGAGGCGGCGGACACTGCGCCGGACTTCATCTCGCGGCTCTTCGGCTTCGACGAGCGTTTCTACCGGTTGCGGCGGAACTGACTCGGCCCGGCGCGCGGCCCTACGACCAGGGCTTCGCGGTCATGTCGAAGACGATGAAGAGCAGGATCAGCACGTCGATCCTCGTCACGAGGAGGATGCGGCTGATGATCTGCTGCGTCTCCGGGTCGGTGGGGCCCTTCGCCTCGATCGTCTTCGCGAGCTTCGCCGCCGTGGGACGGATCCAGAAGAAGCCGACGAGGAACGTCAGCGCCCAGCCGGCGAGCGCGATCTGCACCCACAGCAGGTCCCACTCCCAGGGACTCTGGTCGTTCGTCATCAACCCGATCCCGAACAGGAGCACGAGCAGCGACGCGGGCGTGTAGAGCCGCTCGCCGATCTTTCCGGCCTGGTGCGCGAACTGGGCCACGCGGACGGGGTCGTTCATGCGCAAGGTCATGAGAGCCATGAGCGCGAGCGTCGCGCCGCCGCCGACCCAGAGCACCGCCACGATCACGTGCCCCGCCTTGAACCACTGGTACCACGTCATGGCGGCCGTCATGTCGCGATCCTAATCGAGTACCGCGACGTAAGGCGAGCCCTCGTCCTGGACGAGGCGGCTGATCTGCCAGCCCGTGCCGTCGACGATCTCGGCCATCTCGTCGGGTGAGACGATGAGGTACTCGAACCACGGGTCGATGAGCGTGCGATAGCGGATGCGTACCCGGAGCTGTCCCGACATCCGGCCGCGCGCGCGGTTCCGTTCCTGATACGCGAGGTGGGCGGGATCCTCGGTTGCGTAGGGGTCGTTCGAGCAGGCGACGATCCGATCCGCGATGGGGCGCAGCCGCCGGAGCAGCCGCCGCGCCTTCGCCCGCGAGGCGAAGAGGCCGAAGTTGTTGCCGTACATGACGACCGTGTCGAAGTGGCCGAGCGATGCGTCGACGTCCTCGAGGGCGAGCAGGCGCACATCGGACACGCCGCGCTTCCGCGCCACCTCGACGGCTCCGGGAGAGACGTCGATCGCGACGACCTCACGCCCGCGCGCCTGAAGCTCGAGAGCCACGCGTCCGGCGCCGACCCCGACGTCGAGCACGCGGCCTCGGACAAAGCGCAGCGCCCGCCGCTCCACAGCTGCCCAGCGGCGCACGGGCGCGAAGTAGCTCAGCGTCGCGCACTGGATGAACCCGTCGTCGCGCTCGACGATCTCTGCGTCCGACCCTGCGCGCAGCATCTCTCCGAACGCGTCCGCCATGCACGAAACGGTACTGGGATCTACGATGCAGGGCATGGAGGGCTTGCCGAGCGGCACTGTCACCTTCGTCTTCACGGACATCGAGGGCTCGA
Source organism: uncultured Actinomycetes bacterium (assembly GCA_963755155.1). GTDB lineage: Bacteria > Actinomycetota > Thermoleophilia > Gaiellales > Gaiellaceae > PALSA-612. The sequence continues at coordinate 234,245 of CAVWIV010000007.1, forward strand.
CGGCGCTTCTCAAGGAGCTAGGCGACGCCTACGCGGACGTCCTGTCCGAGCACAGGCGCATCGTCCGCGAGTCGTTCACACGGCTGAACGGTGTCGAGATCGACACGCAGGGCGACGCGTTCTTCTTCGCGTTCGCACGGGCTCGGGACGCGGTCGAGGCGGCGGTCGAGGCGCAGCGCGCCCACGCATCGGCCGCGTGGCCAGGCGACGACGGCCGTGCGCGTGCGCATGGGCCTCCACACCGGCGAGCCGGCGCTCGGCAGCGAGGGCTACCTCGGTCTCGACGTCGTGCGCGCCGCTCGCATCTGCACCGCGGCCAAGGGCGGCAACGTCCTCCTCTCGGAGACGACGCGGTCGCTGGTCGGCTCGTCGCTGCCGGAGGGCGTCTCCGTCTTCCCGCTCGGGGAGCGGCAGCTGAAGGACATCGACCAGCCGGAGCAGGTCTACGAGCTCGCGATCGACGGTGTGGAGACGGCAGCGCCGCCCGAGCTCGTGCCCGCCGCAGATGACCGATGCCGAGTTCCGCGACCAGCTGAAAGCGTCGATCCAACGAACGCGTCGATCGCGAGCTACGAGCCGCCTTCGAGAACGTCGAGCGAGCGGAGTGCGTCCGACGACGAGAGCGTCGACGAGCTCGCGGGGCGCACGGCCGGCCTCGGCGACGTGATCGCGGCGCGCGTCGAAGCTGCTCTCCGGAAGCGCGGCTAGCAGATCGGGTCGATCGAGCGCGTGTTGTTCGTCTCGTCCGTCTCGACGACCTGGTTGAGGTAGTCGGCCCGCGCCTCTCGGAACCCCTGCGTGCATCCTGACGTGTACGAACGCGTTTCCGCCGCGCCGGCGGCGAGGCCGAGGAACGACACGGGCGGGAAGCCTGTCACGAGCACGCTGAACGGCTGGGCAGCGCCCGGCCCCTGGTTTCGCACCGTGAAGGTCGTGATGCCGAGATCCGTGATCACGAGATCGGGCGGAGCGGCGTGGCGGGGGTGGTGGGGGCGGTGGCGGCGGCGGCGGCGGCGGCAGGGGCGGCAGAGAGGCGCGGTCCGAGGTCTGACCGATCGTCTCGATCCGGTACCGGATCTCGGCGCGGTCGCCGTCGAAGGGGTTCCCGCTTCCCGAGACAGGCCGGGCCGCCGACGGTCACCCGGTCGACGAACGATCCCAGTCGTAGGTGATGCCGACGTTGCGACGGCGGAAGTCGGGATGAAGGTCGGCGTGGTCGTCGCCCCCGTAGAGGAAGCTGTCCGCGTCGTAGAGCGAGAGCCAGACGGGAACCGTCTCCGTGGTTTCCGGCGGCCGCCGAAAGTCCGCTGCGCGCCACGTCCGAGCGTCGCCGCGAAGCCACTGCTCGATGGACTGCGTTGCCGTAGGCCAGCCGGCCGTTCACGAAGAGCCTGACCCCGCCGAGCTGCCACGCGCCGGAGGAGCCGTCCTTCGACTTCTCGAGCTGGAGATACTGGATGTCTCGCAGGGTGTAGCCGGAAGGGCTCTTGTCGAACGGCGTGCTCGTGTCGACGGCGAGGCTGTAGACCGCCTTCTGATCGCGCTCGAAGTCGTCCACCCAGAACCGGTCGAGCTTGAAGCGGAGCCTGTCGTTGATGCGGAGGTACACGTCGTCGTCCGTGCCCGCGCCGCTCGTGCTCGACGTCTTCACCTCGATGACGAGATCGGTCAGCGACTGCACCCTCGGCGCGAGCGTGACGGCCTTGACGAACGTGAACGGGTAGTTGGGCGGCTTGAACGAGTACGAGTCGTAGCCGTGGATGAACGCCGACAGGTAGTGCTGACCGGCGATGAGGCCCTGGGCGTAGAAGTCCGCTTCGTCGAAGGCGATGTCGCCGGCCCCACGCCCCTTCATCCGCAGCACCTTGACGACGACGAAGCGCGTCAGCTCTTGCATCTGCGATGTGGACGGCACTTCGTACGTCGGGGGGTTGTCGCTCTTGACGGCTAGCAGACGGACGACGCGCTCGAACTCGCTCCTGAAGCTCGAGCGACCGCTGGAGAAATAGTCGCGCGACGCGAAGAAGATGTCGTCGAGGCTGCCGCCGGGCCCGGGCGCCTCGCCGCCCGTCGGCTCACCCTGGCCCTTGCCAGTGGCCGGCCCAGTACGAGACTGCGCGGGCGCCCTTCCGTATGTCGCGCGAGAGCTCGTTGCGCTCCTTTGCCGACTGCGGCTGCCACGACCGGACCTGGTTCCAGTACGGCCCGTTGTCCACGGCGCGCCTGACGGCCTCGACCCACTGCCGCGTGGCGAAGTACGAGGCCATGTACGCCTCGAGGTAGCGCGGACCGACCGGGCCAGTCCTTGTTCATCCGCGTACCGAGGTGCTTGTTGCTGTCCGACTTCCAGTGGCCGTGCCCGCGGTTCCAGAGACGATCCTTGTAGTCGATCGGCTTGCCGTTGCCGTTGGTGTACGCACGCGACGTGCCGGGGTCCCGAACGGCGACGGGCAGGTCGAACCACGTCGGCGCGATGCCGCGGCCCTGCCCGGCCCAGCCGGGACCGTCGTAGCCGGGGAGCGTGCCGAACCGCGGCTCCACCCAGTTCGAGTGTGCGTAGAAGTCCTGGAGCTGGTGGAAGCCGGCGCCGAGCGACGTCAGGCAGAGAGCCGGCTTCGCCGTCCGGAGGCCTTCCTTGCACATGGTGATCGTCATCTGCAGCAGGCGTTTCCACTCGTGCTCGAGGTCCTGCTTCTGGCGGTACCCCCAGCCGCCCTGGTGGGAGTCGAAGTGCATCCTCGTCGCCGCCTGGATCGTGCTGCTGTTCCAGTTCTCGATCTCGCCGAGGTACCAGCGGGCTCCGATCAGCGTCTTCCACCACGGGGCGTGGCCGCTCGCGGGAGTTGCCTTCGCGTTGACGTACAGGTCGACGAACCAGTTGTTGAGCTGCGCGAGCCGGACGGCGTCGCGACCGAAGCCCTCCGCCGTGAGGGCGTCGCCCGTGATGTCGTAGTGCGGCGCGGTATCGAAGGCGAGCGCCGACGGTGTGGCTGTCAGAGCGAGCGCTGCCGTGATCACTGCGACGCGCTTCATGTCAGAGGAGACTACTACGCTGATATATTGACGATCATCGATACGTTGCTCGACGATGCGGAGACGAACGGCGGCGCTGTTCGGAGCGCTCGCCGATCCGGCGCGCGTGAAGATCGTCCAGCAGATCGTTCGCTGCGGCGGCGCCTGTTGCGCGTGCGAGTTCGAACCCGAGGTCGGCCTCTCGCAGCCGACCGTCAGCCATCACCTCAAGAAGCTCACGGACGTCGGTCTGCTCGAGCGCGAGCAGCGTGGCCGCTGGGCGTACTTCACCCTCAACCGCGATGCCGTCGAGAGGCTCGCGGCCGTCGCCGACCTGAAAGGAGCGTGCTGCTGATGAACGAGCTACGTGAAGAGGTGCGGCGCAGGTACGCGGAGTCCGCTCTATCGGTCATCTCCGGCGACCCGAGAAGCTGCTGTCCCGACAAGGACACCGGCGCGAGCTTCGGCAGCGGTCTCTACGAGGCCGAGCAGCGCGGCGACCTGCCCGAGGCGGCCGTGCTCGCCTCGCTCGGGTGCGGCAACCCCACCGCGGTGGCCGAGCTCCGAGAGGGCGAGACGGTCCTCGACCTCGGCTCCGGGGGCGGCATCGACGTCATCCTCTCCGCGCGGCGCGTGGGGGAGACGGGGAGGGCGTACGGCCTCGACATGACCGACGAGATGCTCGAGCTCGCCCAGCGCAACGCCGAAGAGGCGGGTGTCGCGCAACGCCGTGTTCCTCAAGGGCCACATGGAGGAGATCCCGCTGCCGGCGGGCTCCGTCGACGTCGTGATCTCGAACTGCGTCATCAACCTCTCCGTGGACAAGCAGGCGGTGCTGGCCGAGATCGGGCGGGTGCTGAAGCCGGGAGGCCGCGTCGGCGTCTCGGATGTCGTCGCCGAGGACCGGCTCTCAGCCGGCGAGCGCGCCGAGCGGGGCAGCTGGTGCGGTTGCATCGCGGGAGCTCTCTCGAAGGGCGAGTACGAGGCAGGCCTCGCGGCGGCAGGCCTGGAGGAAGTGTCCGTCGAGTTCACGCACGAGGCCGTGGACGGCATGCACGCCGCGATCGTCAAGGCGCGAAAGCCCACGTAGTTCCGTCCGGGCCGCGGGTTACCGTGCTGGCGTTATGCCTCAGTGGATCGCGTTGCTCGCGATCGTCGTCGTGGCCTGGATGGTGCTCGCCGTCGTCGGCGGGTGGCTCATCGGCCGCGGGCTGGGGGCGATCGAGCGCCGGACGGACCCGGGCGAGCCCGAGGCCGACCGCGCCGTCCCACAAGACCTGCGCAGAGCCGCCTAGCTTCTAAGATCGAGCCATGGCAGCGGATTCCGCCGAGCAGCGCGAGATCGCGCGGCTGACCGCCGAGGTCGAGCGCCTGCGAGATCTCGAGCGAGGCCTGCGGCGCGAGCGTGAGCGCGTGCTTGCCGAGAGCGCCGCGGAACTGGGACGGCTCCAGGCTGCCCTGCGCGAGGCGGTCGTCAACGCAGGCGCGCTCGACGAGGACCTCGACCGAAGAGCAGACGACGCGGACACGCGCGAAGAACGCCTCGCCGCTCGTGAGGCCGAGCTCGCCGCCGCCGCCCAGCGCATCCGGGACGCCGAAGCCCGCCTGGAGGAGGAGCGTGGCCGCCTGTCGGCCTGGCGTGCAAAGCTCGAGCGTGAGTCGGAACGCCTCGCGGAATGGGAGAGGAATGCGCGCGTTTCACCGCCGTCCGAGCCGCGGACGGCGACGTTCGAGGAGGGGCTACGACGCCTCTCCGAGCCGGGAGCGGCAGGCAGATCGTCCTGGTAGCGTCCGCAGCCGTGCTGCTGGCGCTCTCGTCGAACCAGAAGCTCGGGCTCGCGCTTGCAGCCGCAGCCTTCGTCGTGTTCGCGCTCGTCTGCGCGATGCTGATCCCGCGCTACCGGCCGAACTTCCCGGCCGGCCACATGGGGTGGTTCATCGCGGCGTGCGCGGCCTTCACCGTCGGGATGATGCTGACGATCTACTTCGTCGCGAAGGAGTCGGAGCACGAGGCGGGCGGCGAGACCCACGCCACCGAGACCGAGCCCGCTGAGCCGGCCCCGCCGCCCACGGAGACCAGTGCAGCCGGCGGGAGCGACCCCGTCGGCAAGGTGATCTTCACGGAGAACTGCGGGAGCTGTCACACGCTGGCGGACGCCGGAACGAACGGCACCGTCGGGCCGAACCTCGATCAGTCACAGCCCGACGAGGCGCTCGTCGTCGAGCGCGTGACGAACGGCATGGGGGTCATGCCGCCCTTCGAAGGCGTGCTCACGGAGGAAGAGATCACCGAGGTTGCGAAGTACGTCTCGGCGGCTGCCGGAACCTAGGTCGCGGCCGCGACCGACCTGGCGGGCGCGGCTCACTACGGCTCTCGGAGAACCCACGTACCGCCCGAAAGTCGAACGACTTTCGGGCGAAAGGCGGAGAGGGAGGGATTCGAACCCTCGACGCACCTTTCGGCACGCACGCGATTTCCAGTCGCGCTCCTTCGGCCAACTCGGACACCTCTCCGCGCGGATCCAGAGTAGCGCCCGACAGAAACCCAAGGAGGGGGGCACATGGGGGAACCATGGGTTCCCCCATGACCCAAAGAAGAGGCCCCGCCGATCGATGATCGACAGGGCCTCCGAGACAGGGCTCTGGGGAGAGCGGAACCCCGCCCCTTAGGGCCGGGAGGCGGCCGGCCCAGCGCCATGGTATCGAGCCTTGGGGACGCTCGGGCGTCCGCTCAGCTGAACCATCTGATGACGCTGAGGATGTTCGAGAACTCGTCCGTCCACACCGGCTGCCCGGGCCCCACGTCGAGCCGCTTCCAGCGCGGATCGTCCACGAGCGTCCCAAGCGCAGCCGCGTTCCGCGCGACGAGGACCCAGATCGAGCTCTTGGCTCCCTCGCTGGCCGCCGCCGGCGTCACGGCGTAGGCCTGCGAGAGGCCGGGGAGGCCAAGCGACCGTGCGCTGCCAGAGACCACGGGCTGGAGGTCGAGGTACCGGTTCGAGATGTGGAACGCCATCAGCCCGTCAGGGCTCAGCTTGCGGAGGTACAGCTCGATCGCCTCGCGCGTGAGCAGGTGCATCGGCACCGAGTCGGAGCTGAACGCGTCGAGCACGAAGAGGTCGAACGAGCCGTCGGGCTCCTCGGCGAGCTTCAACCGCCCGTCGCCGAGGACGACGCGGATGTCGGCCTTCGCGTCGCGCAGGTACGTGAAGTAGCGCGGGTTCTCGGCGATGCGGGCGACGGCCTCGTCGATCTCGTAGAACGTCCACCGCTCGCCTGTCCGCCCGTAGACGGATGCTCCGCCGGCGCCGAGCCCGATGACCGCGACGCTCTTGGCGCGCCCGTCCAGGGCGGTGAAGAGCTGACCGAGCGGGCCTTCCCGAACGTAGTAGCTGGCGGGCTCGCGGCGTTGCCCCGGGGCGAAGCTCTGTGCGCCGTGCACGGTCGTCCCGCTCACGAGAACGTGCCGCTGGCCGTCCTCCTCGACCCGCAAGACCCCGAAGAACGTGCGCTCGGAGTGCAGCGACGTCGGAGGCAAGGTCGCGATCAGGAGCAGCGCTCCCACCCCGAGGGCGAAGCGAACCGGGCGCGCTGCGAAGAGTGCGAGCGCCGCGACCGCGGAAAACAGGAGCACGGCAAGCAGCGCCGGGCCGGCCCCGTCTGCAGGGGTCGCCTTCGCGGCGACGAGGACGCCTGCGAGGAGCGCGAAGGGCAGCAATACGTCGGCGTTCCGGCGCAGGAATCCGGTCCCGGGGCGCGGACGACGCGAGCCTGGCCGAAGGAGCAGCGCGAGGACGATCGTGATCGGGTACTCGGCGATCGTCGAGAAGATCGCCGGGGCGAGGAGGGCGGCAAACACGCCGCCGCACACGCCTCCCAGCGACATGAGGAGGTAGAAGTGCGTGAGGCGCTCCGCCGGCGGTCGCTCGAGTGCCAGGCGCCGGTGCACGAGCAATGCCACGAAGAAGAGGTTCGCCCCGTGGATGACGACGACGGCCCAGATGGGCAGCCGCACCATGGGCATGAGCGAGGCAACGACGAGGAGCGAGGTGACCACGGTGCCCCAGCTGATCGCTCGGAGCGAGAACGGGGAGCTCCGCGCGAAGGCGACGATGAAGCTCAACAGGTAGAGCGCCAGCGGGATCACCCAGAGCAGCGGGACGGCCGCGATGTCCGTCGAGAGGTGGCTCGTCGTGGCGATCATCAGGGCCGACGGCAGAGCCGCCATGCCGATCCAGCGGAGGGTCGTGAGCCAGCCGATCGGGGCAGCTGCCTCCCGGGCCTCCTCCACGGAGGCCGGCGCCGCCGCGGTGGTGAGCAACCGAAGGGTGCAGAGGGCCGCGAGCAGCACGAAGAGGGCGTAGCCGGCCCCCCAGAGCGTGGCCTGCTCCGGCAGCGTCAGCAGGGGCTCGATCAGGACGGGGTACGCGAGCAGTCCCAGCAGGCTGCCGGCGTTCCCGGCCGCGTACAGGAAGTACGGGTCCCGCGACGCCGCGTCCCCGCAAGCCGAGAACCAGCGCTGGAGAACGGGGCTCGCAGTCGTGACGACAAGGAACGGCAGCCCGGCTGCCGCGGCGAGCGCCCACAGCAGGCCGAGGTGAGGATTCTCACCCGGCCCTGCGTCCGCCGCCACCGCAATCGGGAGCATGACGAGCGGCACGAGCAGCAGGGCGAGCTGGAGCAGTGCCTGCCGGCGCACTCCCAAGAGGTGGAGCGAGAAGTGGGCGAACGCATACCCGCACAGCAGCACGGTCTGGAAGAAGACGAGCGACACGATCCAGACGGCGGGCGTGCCACCGAAGTGCGGCAGGAGCATCTTCGCGACCATCGGCTGGACGGCAAAGACGAGCGCGGCGGCAAGGAAGATCGCAGTGCCGTAGAGCGCGAGCGTCCAGCTTCCCGATCGAGATGCGATCGCCGGGCCCTGCGGAGCCGTGAGGTCGCGGGCGCCAGCTTCCACAGTCGTCTCATCGACAGGAAGTGCGAGGCCCTTGAGTCAGAAAAAGAGCCGGGTTCGCGGCGCCCGGTCAACCGGGCGCCGCCCCGACACGAGTGCTTCTAGAGGATGCCAGTTACCTTGCCGATCGCGCCCGAGATTCCACCGGAGAGGGCGGTGAAAACTGCCACGGTGGCGACCGTGATCACGGCCAGCACGACAGCGTACTCCGCCATCGTCTGTCCTTCCTCGCGCGCAAAGCGCGCCCGAATCTTCGTCAGCACTTGTAAGTCACCCCCTTCCGGCTGCACAGGAACATTCGCCGCATTCATCGCCCCCGGGTGCCCCGCTGCCGATCCCTCGGACGGGTGAGCGCCGCCGATCTCACCCGTTTCGGAGCCGCCGTTTGGCTCGGACCAAAGCGACGCCCCGGCCGGAGCCGGGGCGTCGCGGAGCGGTTCGGGTGCTTCTAGAGGATGCCGGTTACGGAGGTGATCGCTCCGGAAATTCCACCGGAGAGGGCGGTGAAGACCGCCACTGTGGCGACCGTGATCACGGCCAGCACGACGGCGTACTCCGCCATCGTCTGTCCTTCCTCGCGCGCAAAGCGCGCCTTGATTGCTGCAAACATCTCACTCACCCCCTTCCGGGTGCGCAGGTTCTCTGCGCTTCCATCGCCCGCGCATGACCGGCGGACGACCCTCGAACGGGGGGACTGAGGCGAGGGCTGTCCGGCCGGCGCCCGATGAGACCGGGCGCCGGCTTGACGGACGCCTCGCCTAGAGGACGCCGGTGACCTTCCCGATCGCTCCCGCGATACCGCCGGAAAGCGCTCCGAAGACCGCCAGCGTGCCCAGGCTGATCACCGACAACACGATGGCGTACTCGGCCATCGTCTGACCGTGTTCGTGCGCGATGTACGCACGCATTCGCCTCAGCATTGAGTCCCACCTCCCTGCCTCGACTGTCTGTGAACGCAGGATGGTCGTGGGGGGAAGCGGCGTCATCCCTCGGCCGAGGCATTTCCGGGGTGTTCAAGGATCCGTGCGGGCTGCCGATGAAGCTCGTGATGTTCGTGACCCCGCAGTGCCCACAGTGCCGTGCCGAGCTGAAGCTCGGTGCGAGCGGCCGGCTCGACGCGTGGGCCTGCCCTGCCGGGCACGGCGCCGGGTTCACGCTCTCGGAGCTGCACGAGCGGGCTCAGGAGGACGAGCTCGCGAGGCTCTGGGCGGCCGCCACGACCGCCGCCGGCGGCAAGCACGCCTGCCCGATGTGCGACCGGGCGATGGTCACGGTGACGATCGGCGTCGACGCGGACGAGCTCGTCGAGAGGCGCGTGGCCGACAGGTCGGAGGACGGTCGCGTGACGCTCGAGGTCTGCCGTGACGACCAGTTCATCTGGTTCGATCCGGGCGAGCTCGACGAGCTGCCCGAGGATCTCCCCGAGCCGAAGCCGTCAGCGGCCGAGGTTGCGGAGATCGACCGGATCACGACTGCCTACGAGCGAGAGCTCGCGAAGGCGTACGAGGACGACAGCCTTCTCGGCCGCTTTGCCGGCAAGGTGGCCAAGCGCCACCCCGGCTTCGTGAAGTTCCTCGACCGCGCCGTGTACCGCGACGCGCTCGACGAGACACACGCGGCCTAATTACAGAACCGGTTCGCGGGCGTCTTCCCGTTCCAGGTGTAGCCGCGTGCCGAGGCGCCCGTCACCTTCGTCGTGAAGCAGCCGGTGGCGCGGGGGACGAGGTACGTCGTGCGGCCCGCCGCATCTGTCCGCTTCTGAGCCGAGAACACCTCCCGCCCGTTTCGGCGGACGACGACCGCGGTGCGAACCGCAGGCGCCGGGCCTCCGCCCACCTCGACGACGTTCGCCGTCACGCGGATGACGGTCGGGCGCTTGGAGTAGCGGATCGACGAGACGCGGATGGGGCCTGGGTTCACCCTCAGGCTCGCGCTGGCAGACACCGCGCCTGCCTGGGCGAGCACGAGGCCGTTGAATCCGCGTCCCTCCGCCCTGACGGTCGTCGACGTGCCGGTCTGCGGGCTCACGACCGCGAGGGCCGGCGGCCTCACTGTCCACGCCGGGCGAGCTGTGAGCGAGTTCCCGAACGCGTCTTCGGCTGCCACCGCGAAGCGCCGCGATCCGCGCGGGCCGATGACCGCCGAGCCGGGATCGACGGTCAACCGCGAAAGAGCTCCGGGCCCGACCGTCTCCACCTGCGTCGCCGTCGTCACGCCCAGGGCTGTGGCGCGGATCTGCGGCCGCCCGGCCCGCGTGTCGAGGTAGTGGAAGGGCGGCGTGGCCGTTCCGCCTGTCGGAATCGTGACGGAGATCTGCGTCGCCCACGGCCCGCTCGTCGAAAGCGAGAACCGGCCGTCCGGCGAGCCCGAGGTGAGCGTGACCACGATCGGGGCCGTCGTTGCCTGCGGCGCGCCGGTGCTCGTCTGGAGGTTCAGGCTGAGCGGCGCCGAGGGCACGCCGGCGACGAGTACCTGTGGAGGCGGCGCGAAAGCAAGCACCGAGCCGAGCCACGCGCGCAGCGCCTTCCACGACTCGGTGAACAGCGAGCCGGTGAGGTCGCCCCCGCAGAAGACGTTCTGCCCCGGCGGGCCGCAGGCTCCGCCGCCCGGGTCGGTCGCGTTGGTCGGGCCGGAGTCTCGGATCGCGGCGCCGAGCCGGTCGAGGATCGAACCCGTCTGCGCCGCGAAGTCGCCGGCGGAGAGGCCGCTCCCGTTCCGCGGCTGCCAGGCGAACCCCCAGTGATCCTGAGCGAGGCCGGCCGTGACGCTGAACGAGCGAAGCGCGTACACCTGCGCTGAGACGAACGCCCGCATCTCGTCAACGGGGACGAACGTCCAGCCGTACGCGGACTCGTACTGCCACGCGGCGTTGGCGACCGGGCTGAACGCCGTCTGCAGAAACCCGCGGGCGAGCTCGATCGTCGGTGGCCCGGCACGCGTCAGGAAGAGCGTGTGCTGGAGGTAGTCGTTGAGGTAGTCGCGCCGCTGCGCGATCGGGGCGCCAGGAACGGCGTACCTGCGGAAGTCGCCGTACACCTCCTGCGACCAGTCGCTGACGAACGTGCTCATGTCCGTCCAGAACGCCGTGTCGGCGAGCCAGTTCTGGAGGTTCGTCTGGTAGACGGAGACGTTCGTCGTCGGCTGTCCCAGGCCGACGATGAAGACAGCCCCGCGCGCGGTGCGCGTGCCGTCGCCCTCGTACAGCCCGCGCACGAGCTCGCGCGCGTTCGCCCGGGCATCGCCGGCGCCGCTGCGCACCGTGGAGGGGAACTCGTTCACGGCCCACGTGTCGCCGGCCGCGATGTCGAAGCCGGCCTCCGCCATCCGCCGCCGCATCTCGACCCCGGCGGCGTACCACGTCGAGCCGCTTTCGGCGATCCACCTGCTCCAGGTCGTCCAGTGGAATTCGGCCAGCGCGTGGAAGTTCGGCCCGAGTGCGCGGATGCGAGCAGCCTCGCCCGGCCTGAGGTTCGTCTTGTTGCCGACGATCGGCGGGATCGTGACGTAGTACTGCGCGCACGGCGACGGCGTCGCCGCCAGCTTCGTGGCCAGCCGCAGCCAGTCGGTCGCCGCGTAGAAGACGCCGCGCAGCGGCCGGCAGCCTTCTTGCGCCCGCAGGTGCCGCGGCCGTCTGACGAGGCTCCGCCACAGCGCCTCCGTCTTCGCCGGCTCGAGCGAGGGGACGACGGGGACGGCGCTCGGCCGCGCTCCCGTGCCGGCGCTCGCCAGCCCCGCCAGCACGAGCGCGGCAGCGCTTAGCGCCCACCAATGACTGCGGCGACCCATCGGTTCCCAGTTGTACCCAACCACCTGCAAAGGCCAGGTAAGGACTGGTTAGCATGGCGGCTGTGCGCGAGCTACAGGCTGGACTCTGGCACTGGCAGGCGCCCCATCCCGGCTGGGAGTCGGGCGAGCCATGGGACAAGTACGTCTCCTCCTATGCGATCGCGGACGGCGACAGGCTGCTGCTGTTCGACCCGCTGGGCGTGCCGACCGAGATCGAGACACTCGCCGGCGACCGCGAGACGGCGATCGTGCTGACCTGCCCGTGGCACGAGCGGGACTCACAAAGCCTCGTGGAACGCCTCGACGTGCCGGTGCTCACGCCGCTGCCCGACACCGCGCAGTACCTCATGGACACGTACGGGATCACCGCCGAGCAGGCCGGCGACGGCAGTCCCGACCTCGTTTGGCTGCTCCGCGAGCAGAAGGGCGAGGCACGCACGTACTCGCCCGGCGACCGGTTGCCCTTCGGCGCCGACGTGTTCCCCGGGCACAAGCCAAATGACACGGTGCTCTGGGTCGAGAGCCACCGCGCGGTGATCTCAGGCGACACGCTCGTCGACTTCGGCCAGGGCCTCGAGATCAACGAGCGGTGGCTCCGCCCCGGCGTGACACGGGAGGAGATCGCCGAGGGCTTGCGCCCGCTGCTCGACAAACCGGTCGAGCACGTGCTCGCGACGCACGGTGGGCCGACCGACCGCGCCGCCCTCGAGCGCGCACTCGCCTAACCGGCTAGTCGCCGCCCGCCTGGTAGTAGACCTGGAAGGCCACGACGCCGTTCGTCACCTTCGCCGACAAGGCGCCGTACGGCCCTCCGGCCCCGAAGGGCCACGATCGAGTGACCAGCCACCCCCACGACGATGAACTTGGGGCGGGGCGAGCGCGTGGGTGGTAGCGGGCGTGATGACCCGGGCAGTCTTAGTCGTCAAACGCCGCCGCGGCCGACATGGCGGCCGCGGCTCGCTCAGGCTCTCGGAGAACACCTCCGCCCGAAAGTCGTCAGACTTTCGGGCGCATAAGGCGGAGGGGGGGAGATTCGAACTCCCGCGGGGCTTGCACCCCGAACGGTTTTCGAGACCGCCGCATTCGACCGCTCTGCCACCCCTCCGCGGCGGAAGACAGCCTAGCGCCAGCAGTACGGGGCCCCTGGGTTGACGGGCGCCGTCCCTCGGTGTTTGCTGCGCACATGGGCACGCCCGCGAGCACGATGCCGTCCCTCGCGGCGCGCACGGCGAGTCGCCTGTGGCCCGGCGACCTCACTGGGGCCTCCCTACCGCCGGCCTCCGCGCGGCTTCTCGCGCTCGGGATCTGGCTGGCGGTGCTCGGAGGCGTCGTCCAGGGCGTCGTGCATCTGGCGACGTACAACCGCGCTGTCGACCTGCTCAACGCGGACGACGAGGGGACCGTGTGGTCGTGGGCGAGCTCGGGCACGACCTTCGCGGCCGCTGTGGCGGCGCTCGTGCTGCTGGCGGTGCGTCCGTCCGCAACCGTGCCGCTCGCCGTCCTCGCGGCGACGTTCTTCTTCTTCTCGATGGACGACGCGATCACGCTGCACGAGCGAATCGTCCACTCGCGGGTGGAGTCGCTGGGGCCGATCGACGACGGCGCCCGCGTCGTCTGGCCGCTCCTCTACCTGCCGGTGCTCGCCGCCGCTTTCGTGCTCGCGTGGACGCTCGCGCAGGTCGTTCCCCAGCGAGTAGGTCGCCTGCTTCGTATCGGCCTCGGGCTCCTCGTCGCCGCCATCGCGATCGAGATTGCCGCGGCTGGGCTCGTGGAAGCGGGTTACGAGTCGGACTCGTTCGTCCACAACGTCGAGGTCGCCGTCGAGGAAGGGCTCGAGCTTTCCGGCTGGATGCTCGTCGCGACTGCGCTGTTCGCGACGGCTATCGCCTGGGCCGCTCCGGCGCGACCCAACAAGGGACAAGAGGCGGAGAAGGAGGGATTCGAACCCTCGACGCAGGAGTTCACCCACGTAACGCCTTAGCAGGGCGCCGCCTTCAGCCACTCGGCCACTTCTCCGCGGCTGGGCCAGCATAGCGGGATGCTCTGCCGGCCCCGTAAGTACGCTCCGGGGCATGAGGCTCGCCGTCACGTTCTCGTCCATGGTCGTCATCGGCCTTGCAGTCGGGTGCGGCGGCAACGGCGGCGGCAGTGATCCGGCCGACATCGAGAACAAGCCCTGGCAGCTCACTTCTGCGGCCGAGCTGACGATTCCGGACGGCGTCGTCCCGAGCGCGGCGTTCGCGAGCGGCAGTGTCTTCGGAACGGCCGGCTGCAACACGTACCGGGCGTCGTACACGCTTGACGCTGACGCGCTCGAGATCAGCGATCCGTCGGGAACGCGCATCGCGTGTCCCCCGTCCGTCGACGAGTTCGAGCGGGCGTACCTCGCTGCGCTCGGCGAGGTCGCTACCTGGGAGCTCGACGGCGAGGAGCTCGTGCTGTCCGATGCCGACGGGAACGAGCTGCTGCGCTACGAAGTCGCGTCGATCTCCGGCGCATGGACGGTGACCGGGATCAACACCGGCGATGCGATCGTCAGCCCGATCGTGGGTACGGAGCTGACGGTCGTGTTTGCAGACGACGGATCGCTGACGGGCTCCGCGGGATGCAACACCTATACGACGTCGTACACCGCGGATACGGGAGACATCGAGATCGAGCCTGCGGCAGCAACCGAGAAGTTCTGCCCCGAGCCCGAAGGGATCATGGAGCAGGAGAGTGCTTACCTCGAGCGCTCTCGATTCCGCGGAACAGTACGGCTTCAATGGAGCGACGATGGAGCTCTCTGACGCCGGCGGCACGCGTCTCGTCACGCTCGTTCGCAGCTAGTCGTGGATGCGGGCGATCAGGCTCTCGCGCTTGATCACCTTGACCTCGATGCCGCTGAGGCGGACGTCGAAGCCTTCGTCCCGCGGGTACAGCACCTTGTCGCCGGGCTCGATGCCGCCGGCGTCCGTGCCGACTGCGGTCACGATCCCCGTGCGCACCGCGACAGATGACGCCGCCGAGGCGGGGAGGATCAGCCCGGACCGCGTCTCCGTTTCGTCGTTCGACGGTTGGATGACGAGATACTCGTCGAGCGGCTCGATCGACACGTCGATGTGCTGGTGCTCTACTGCCACGCGCAAAGGGTACGCGCTCTCGCGGCCGCCGCGAATGTAAACGGTGCCAGGCACCAATCTCGTGTCTGTTCCAACTGTGTGCCAATTCTGGCGCGGACGGTCTAGAGCCGCCCGGCGCGGATGATGCGGTCGAGGAACTGCTGCGTCCGCGGCTGCACCGGCGAGGAGAAGATCTGCTCCGGCGGGCCCTGCTCGAGGATTACGCCCTCGTCGAGGAAGCAGACTTGCCCGGCGATCTCGCGCGCGAAGGCCATCTCGTGCGTGGCGATCGACCATCGTCATGCCGCCCGTTGCCAGCTCGCGGATGACGTCGAGCACCTCGCCCACGAGCTCCGGGTCGAGCGCGCTTGTCACCTCGTCCAGCAAGAGCAGCTGCGGCCGCATCGCCAGCGCACGCACGATCGCGGCGCGCTGCTGCTGGCCGCCCGAGAGCCGGTCCGGGTACTCGGCCGCCTTGTCGGCGAGACCGAAGCGGTCGAGGAGCTGCTTCGCACGCTCCTCCGCCTCGGCCGTCGACTCGCCCAGCGCCTTTCGCGGCCCGAGCGTCACGTTGTCGAGCACGCTCATGTGCGGGAAGAGGTTGAAGGCCTGGAAGACGATGCCGATGCCGCGCCGAACGCTGTTGACGTCAATGCCGCGCGCGGTGATCTCCGAGCCGTCCACGAAGATGCGCCCGGAGTCGATCGGCTCGAGGAGGTTCACGCAGCGCAGCAGTGTCGACTTGCCCGAGCCGGAGGCGCCGATCAGGCAGACGACGTCGTGCTCCGCCACCTCGAGGTCGATGCCGCGCAGCACCTCGATCTTCCCGAACGACTTGTGAACGTCCTCGAGCCGGAGCGCGCTCATAGCGCGATCGCTCCAGTCTGGCGACGCCTGCGGTCTCGCTCGATCAGGTAGTCGGTGAGCCGGGTCAGGGGGATCGTGATCAGCAGGAACATCGCTGCCGTTGCGAGGTAGGGCGTGAAGTTGAACGTCGCCGCGGAGTCGATCTGCGACTGCCGGAATGCCTCCACCACGCCGATCAGGGCGACGAGCGCCGTGTCCTTCTGCAGGCCGATGAAGTCGTTGAGCAGCGGGGGGATCACCCGCCGTACCGCCTGAGGCACGACCACGTAGCGCAAGGACTGGCCGTGCGATAGACCGAGCGAGCGGGCGGCCGCGTTCTGGCTCGGGTGCACGGACTCGATGCCGGCTCGGTACACCTCGGACACGTACGCCGTGTAGACGAGGATCAGCGCGAACGTCCCCCACACCATCTCCGCGGGCACGCCCCAGAGCAGCTCCGGCTCGGACACGTAGGCCAGACCGAGTGCCGGGATCCCGAACCCGAGCAGGTAGACGAGCAGGATCGTCGGGATGCCCCGGAAGACGTCCGAGTAGACGATCGCCAGTAGCCGCAGCGGGAAGAAGACTGGACCAGGGAGGCCGCGGATGACCGCGAGGCCGAGGGCGGTGAACAGGATCACCACCTCGGCGATGAGGAAGATCTTCACGTTCGTGAGGAACGCCGAGGCGATGTCGGGCAGCGACTCGCTGAAGATCTCACGGTTGAAGAACGCCTCCTTGACGTCGTCCCAGCCGGGCGACGTGACGACGAGGACGACGAGCGCGCCGAAGAAGACCGTCGTCGAGACGAGCGCGATCGCGACGGCACGGCCGCCAGAGCGGCCGCCCGTCAGGCTGCCGACGATCTTCGAGCTGCGGTCGTCGCTCAGGGTGGTGCCGTTACTTCAGGATCGGCGCGGTGCCAGCGAGCCACTTCGACTCGTAGCGCTTGAGCGTCCCGTCCGCGCGCATCGCGGCCAGCGCCTTGTTCACGCAGGCGTCGAGCGAGGCGCCTTTGCTGAAGATGAGCCCGAACCGCTCCCGCGTTCCCTGCGTGGGCAGCCGGCCGACGACGGTGGCCGAAGGCAGCTGGACGCCCGTGATGTAGCCGGTGCTGGGGTAGTCGACGACGAAGCCGTCGATCTGCTTCGCCTTGAGCGCGGCGATCGTGTCGTTGACCGAGTCGTAGACCTTCGGCTTGGGCGCAGGCTTGATGTACCTCGTGATGTAGTTGTAGCTCGTCGTGCCGACAGGCGCGCCGAGCGTGAACGCCTTCAGGCCCTTCATCGTCTTGACTTTCGCGATCGCCGTTCCCTTGAGCCCGACGACCGCCTGGTTCACGAAGTAGTACGAGATCGAGAAGTCGAACGCCTTGGCGCGAGCAGGGTTGAACGACACCTGCGAGATGTACGCGTCGTAGGCCTTCTTGCCGGGTGCGATCGCCTTGTTGAACCCCACCGGCTTCCACGTCACCTCGCTCTTCGCGAAGCCGAGCCGGCGCGCGATCTCGTACGAGACGGCGCCCTCGTACCCCTTGCCGGAGTACGGGTCGGAGGGGTCGAAGCCATGGCCCGCCTTGCCGCCCCACCAAGGCGGGAAGGAGAGGTTGTCGGTCGCGAGCGAGAGCTTCCCGTCGGCGTAGAGATCGAGGTTCGCCTTCGCGCACTTGCCAATCAACTCTGGGTGAGACGGCGCGCTCGAGGCGAGCCCAGCAACCGCGAAGGCGAGTGCTGCGACGGATCCGACAACGACGAACCAGCGCATTGAATGCTCCTCTCCGGCAGGGATTCGAGCGTACCACGGGGATACTCTGAGCCGTGCCCGATCCGACGACTGCCGCAGCCGCCCAGAGACGGGCGTTCGCGGAGGAGGCCGCCGGCGCGTACTCCGGTGATCCACGCGTAGCTGCCGTGATGCTCGGAGGCTCGGCGGCGCGTGGTCACGCGGATCGTTACTCGGACCTCGAGCTGTTCGTCGTGTGGACGGAGCCGCCCACGGAAGCCGATCGCGCCGCGGCCATCTCCGCTGCGGGAGGCGATCTCGTCATGCTCTATCCCGTCGAAGGTGGCGTCTGGTCTGACGCCTGGAAGATCGGCCGTCGGGACGACGTGCCCTTCACCGGCATCGAGGTCGACATGAGCCACTACCTCGTCGAGGCCGTCGAGGCGATCCTCGTTGACGTCGTGGACGGATGCGATCCCGACCCTCTCAAGCAGCTCGGCGTCGGCGGGATCCTCCATGCGATCCCTTTACACGGACGCGAGCTCGTGGAGCGCTGGCAGGAGCGCGCGGCGCGGTACCCGGACGGCCTGCGCCTGGCCGTCGTGCGTGCCCATGCTCAGATCGAAGGCCTCTGGCGGCTCGATGCGTATGCGGCTCGCGGCAATCCGGTGGTCGGCCACCAGGTGCTCGTGGCGGCGCACGAGGACCTCCTGCACACGCTGCTCGGTCTGAACCGCGTGTACTACTCGGGCTTCAAGTCGCTCGAGCCCGTCGTCGCGGAGCTTGCGAATGCACCGGCCGATCTCCTCGAACGAATTCGTGCCTCATACCCGCTCGCGGCGGGTACTAGCCGCAGAACGCTGACGGCCCTCGTCGAAGAGACGCACGACCTGATCGAACAGCATCTCCCCGAGATTGACGTTGAGCGGCTGCGGGAGATCCTGCGCTACGAGCGTCCTCTCTGGGACGGCTAGACGCGGCCGCCCTCGAGCGGCAGTCCTGCGTCCTTCCACTCGTTCTTGCCGCCGGGGTAGTGGCGGACGTTGCGGTAGCCGAGCTCCATCAGCCGCTGTCCGACCTCCAACGACGCCTCACAGTTCGGGTTCTGGCAGTAGACGACGATCTCGCTCTCCTGGTCGGGGATGCGGCGCGGCGCGCGATCGTCCACCGTTCCGGGAGTGATGTTGACCGCGCCGGGCAGGTGTGAGGCGGCGTACGAGATCGGCGATAGCGCGTCGACGAGCACGAGCGCGTCACCGCGCTCGAGCGCCGCGCAGAGCTGCTCGCGATCGACCGTCTCCATCAGACGACGAACGCGTGTCGCCAGCGGCGGATGATGAGCCACTGGATGAGCACGATGAGGAGCGTGACGACGAACATCGTCACCGTGGCGGCTGCGGCATAGCCGTAGCGGAAGTACTCGAACGCCTCCCGATAGACGAAGAGCGGCAGGTACGTCGTCGAGTACGGAGGCGGGCCGCCCTCGGTGACGATCAGCGCCGGCACGAAGTTCGCCTGGAGGCTGAAGATCGTGTCGCGGAACGCGAGCAGGAGCAGGGTCGGCGCCATCACCGGCAGCGTCAGCCGCCAGAAGACGTACAGCGGCTTCGCGTTCTCCACCTCGGACAGCTCGTAGAGCTCGGGCGGGATGCTCATGCGCGTGGCGAGCAGCACGATGAAGCCCTCGCCGATGATGAACAGGCTCATGATGACCACCGCCGCCTGAGCCGCGTTCGGGTCGGTGAGCCACTGCTGCGGGGTGAGCCCGATCCAGTTGAGGAAGACGTTGACCGGCCCGTACAGCGGGTTGAAGAGCCAGAGAAACAGCAGGGCGTAGGCCATGTCGGGGATGATCGTCGGCAGGTACGCGGACGTCCGGTACGTCCCGACGCCGCGGTAGCGCTTGTGCAGGAGCAGGGCGAGGAACATGGCGCCCAAGATCCTGAGCGGCACCGCGAACGCGATGTAGACGAGCGAGTTGCGAAGCGCCTTCCGGAAGATCTCGTCGTCGATCAGCTCCGTGAAGTTGTCGAGCCCGATCCAGCGCGGAGACGTGATGAGGTCCCAGTCCGAAAGGGCGAATGCGAAGGTGATGACACCCGGTACGAGGATCAGCGCGGCCAGTCCCAGGAGGTATGGCGCGAGCATCGCCCAGGAGCCGAACCGCTCGGACTTGAGGAAGTCCTGCATCAGCGGTAGACGGCCACGCCTGTCTCGGCGTCGAAGAGGTAGAGGCGGCCCGGCGCCTGGCGGATGCGGACCGTGGTGCCCACAGACGGACGGATGTCTGGGCCGGCCCGGACGACGATCGTGTGCCCGGCGGCGTCGAGGTGGAGGAAGGTCTCGTTACCCGCCTCCTCCACGACCTGCACCTCGGCGGGAGCTCCCTCGGCCGACCCGTCCATGCTCACGAGCACTTGCTCAGGACGGATGCCGAGCTCGAGCTGGCGCGCGTCGAGATTCGCGCTGCCGAGGACGAACGGCCCCGCGTGGAACACGCCGTCGACGTTCTCGAGTGGCAGGACGTTCATGGCCGGGCTGCCGATGAACGTGCCCACGAAGCGGTTCACCGGGCGGCGGTAGATCTCGTTGGGCGTCGCCACCTGCTGGAGCACGCCCTCGTTGAGGACGGCCACGCGATCGCCGAGCGTCAGCGCCTCCACCTGGTCGTGCGTGACGTACACCATCGTCGAGCCCAGGCGCTGGTGGAGCTGCTTGAGCTCCGCCCGCATGCGCACTCGCAGCTGTGCGTCGAGGTTGGAGAGCGGCTCGTCGAGGAGGTAGACGTCTGGCCGACGCACGAGCGCCCGCGCCAGTGCAACGCGCTGGCGCTCGCCGCCGGACAGCTGGTACGGGTGCCGGTCGAAGAGGTCGCTGCACCCGACGAGCTGCGCCGCCCACTGGACTCGCCGCGCCTGCGTCTGCTTCGGGATCCGGCGGGCGGCCATGCCGAAGCCGATGTTCTCCCTGACGGTGAGGTGGGGGAAGAGCGCGTAGCTCTGGAAGACCATCGAGACGTTGCGCTTGCCGGCGGGCACCTTCGTGACGTCGCGCCCGCCGATCGAGATCGACCCGCGTGTGACCTCCTCGAGCCCCGCGGCCGACCGCAGCGCCGTGCTCTTCCCGCAGCCGGACGGCCCGACGATGGTGATCAGCTCGCCGTCTGGAACCTCGAGGTCCAGGCCCCGAAGGGCCTGGACCTCACCGTACTGCTTCCAGACGTCGGCGAAGGAAAGGCTCGCCACGTCGCGTGTCGCTACCTCTTCGCGCGGGCGAAGATCGCCTTCGTCTTGCTCTCCATCTCCTTTGCCACCTTGGCCGCGGTGACACCCGGCAGGTACATGTACTGCTCGAGGATCGAGCCCGTTGCGTCCTCGATCTCCGGCCACGTCGAGACGTTCGGGAGGGCACGGATTACGGGGATCGTCTCCAGGAAGACCTTCGAGTTCTTCGGCTTGGCGTTCGGGTTGAGGAACGCGCGCGAGTTCGCGACCGACTTCAGCGACGGTACCGTGCGGCCCGTCCGCGCGATCACCGGCGCCCCCTTCGGCCCGACGGCGTACTCGATGAACTTGTAGGCCTCGCTCTTCACCTTCGACGCCTTCGCCATGCAGTAGGCGTCGGAGTGAAGGATGCCGGCCTGCTTCTTGAACTTCGGCAGGGCCGCGATGTCCCAGTCGAAGCTCGTGATCGTGCGGAACGCCGGCGTAGAGCGGCGGGACGAGAGGATCATCGCCTGGCGCCCGTTCTGGAAGCGCGTCTCGTCGTCCTCCGACTCGAGCTCGGCGTCACCCGGGATCACGCCGTAGACCGTGTGGAGCTTGAGGAACTCTCTCAGCGCACCCTGGGCAGCCGGGCCGCTCAGCGTCAGGCTCGTCGGGTTCTTCTGGCTGTCGACTATCTCGCCGCCGTTCGACCAGACGAGCGGTGCGAGGCGGATGATCGATGCCTCGACGCCCAGACCGTACTGGTCGGTCTTGCCGTCGCCGTCCTTGTCGAGCGTGAGCTTCTTCGCCTTGGCGACCATCTGGTTCCACGTCCAGCCCTTCTTCGGGAACGGGACCTTCGCCTGGTTGAACAGCTTCTTGTTGTAGTAGACGACGAGGCTCGAGATGTTCTGCGGCTGGCACGTGACCTGGCCGCGGTACGTGAACGCGTCCAGAGGCTGCTTGTAGAAGTCGCTCCTGTCGAAGAGCTTCGACGCGTTCATCCGCGACTGGACGGGCTCGAGCACGCCCCTGGCTGCGAACTGCGCGTAGAAGCGGTAGTTGAGCAGGAAGAGGTCGGGCGGCGTGCCACCCGCGAACGACGTCGAGAGGCGGGCGAGGAGATCGCTCCGGTCCGACGCCTCGATGAGCTTGACGTCGATGTTCTTGTTCTGCTTCTCGAAGGCCGATACGAGCGTCCGGTAGGCCTTGAGCTCCTCGGGCTCGCCGAACGCCATGAACGACACGGTCGTCGTTGACGAAAATGGTGAGCCGACACTAGCTACTACGGCTGCGAGGGAGAGGACGAGTGCAACTGCGATCACGGTGCGCTTCATAGAACGAGCCCCTTTGTCGTGACGTCAGCGGCCGAGCCAGCCGGCGCCATGGTACTGCTGCAGGAAGTACCTCTGCATGAAGAGAAACGCGATGAGAATCGGCGCCGTCGCGACGACCGCGCCCGCGAGCAGCAGCGGGAAGTCCTGGCGGTCGACGACCGCGAGCGAGCGTAACCCGAGCGGCACCGTGAACATCCGCTCGTCGAAGATGAAGATCAGCGGGTCGAGGAAATTCCCCCACGTGACGGCGAACGCGAGCACGGCTACGGCGATCGTCACGGGACGGACGAGCGGCATCGCCACGTGCCGCCACGTCGCGTACGGGCTCATGCCTTCGAGGCGGGCCGCCTCGAAGAGCTCGGGCGGCAACCGGCGGAAGCCCCAGTAGAAGAGCAGGACGTAGAACGGCGACGTGCCGATCAGCGCCGGCGCGATCAGGGGCCAGTACGTGTTGATCATCCCCAGGTACTTGAACATCACGAAGCGCGGGACGAGGAGCGCCGTGACCGGGACCATGAGTGCGATGAGCGACGCCGCGATCAGGACGCCGGTTGCGCGCCGCGACACCCTCGTCATCGCGAAGCCCGCCCAGGACGCGACGAGCACCGTCAGCGGGACAGCCACCGCGACGACGTAGAGGGAGTTGAGCGTGTACCACGGGATGTCGACCTTCTCGAACGCCCGCGGGTAGTTGTCGAAGGCGAGCGGTGACGGCACGATCTCGGGCGTCGTCGGCGGGGGCAGGCCGGCCTTGCGCAGCGAGCCGGAGATCATGAAGTAGAGCGGCAGCAGGAAGACGAGCGCCATGAGCCCGGCCGGCAGGTGCCGCCAGCCGCCTCGCGCGATCGTGGATGCCGTCTTGGACTTCGCCATCGCGTGAGCGCGCATCGTACGCAGCTAGGGTCCGGGGCGTGGCGACGGCCGCGGTGGAGCTCGAGGTCGAGGGGCGCGTCGTGCGCGTGTCCAATCCCGACAAGGTCTACTTCCGCAAGCGCAAGGAGACGAAGCGCGATCTCGTCGAGTACTACCGCTCGGTCGGGGAAGGCATCGTCCGGGCGCTGCGCGACCGGCCGACGTATCTCAAGCGCCACCCGGACGGCGCCGACTCCGAGCCGATCTACCAGAAGCGTGTTCCGGAGCATCGCCCAGAGTGGGTCGAGACCGTGCGCGTGACGTTCCCCTCCGGGCGTCACGCCGACGCGCTCTGCGTGACCGAGGTTGCGCAGGTGATGTGGGCGGCGAACCTTGGCACGCTCGACTTCCATCCCTGGCCGGCGCGCCGGCCAGACGTCGATCACCCCGACGAGCTGCGGATCGACATCGACCCGCAGCCGGGGACGGGCTTCAAGCGCGCGAAGCAAGTGGCGGCGATCGTGCAGGACGTGTTGAGCGAGATCGGCTACGTCGGCTGGCCGAAGACGTCCGGCAACCGCGGCATCCACGTCGCCTGCCGCATCGAGCCGAACTGGGACTTCCCCGTCGTGCGGCGCGCGGCACTCGCGTTCGCGCGCGAGGTGGAACGGAGGGCGCCGAAGCTCGTCACCACCGCCTGGTGGAAGGAGGAGCGCGGCCGGCGCGTCTTCATCGACTACAACCAGAACGCGCGCGACCGCACGATCGCGTCTGCCTACTCCGTGCGGGCGAGACGCGACGCGACGGTGTCCGCTCCGGTGACCTGGGACGAGCTGCCCGGCGTCGAGACCGAGGATCTCAACCTCGCGACGATGCCCAAGCGCTTCGGGAAGCTCGGCGACGTCCAGGCCGGGATCGACGACTCGCTGTGCGACCTCCGCGTGCTGGTCGAGTGGGCGGAGCGCGACGAGGCCGCGGGAGTCGGCGAGGCGCCGTACCCGCCGCACTTCCCGAAGATGCCCGGAGAACCGCGCCGCGTGCAGCCCTCGAAGCGCCGCAACGACTGACGTTTGCCCGCGACTAGAAGCCGGCCACGGTGGGTAAGCCTGCGGCATGCTCAAGTCTCGGTATGCAATCCTCGGCTGGCTGTTGTTCAAGCTCGCCAAGCTCTACGCCAAGCGCCGCACGCGTCGGCTAGCCTCCGGCTAGCGGCCTCATGTAAAGCAGACTTGACATCGAGTGGATGTCAAGCTAGCTTTACATCCATGGAAAACGAGATCCGGGCACTCCGCAGCGAACGGGAGCTGTCACAGGCAGAGCTGGCTTCCGCAATGGGCGTCTCCCGGCAGACGATCAACGCGATCGAGACGGAGCGCTACACGCCGTCGCTGCCGCTGGCAATCGCCCTCGCCCGGTTCTTCGACCGTACCGTGGAGGAGGTCTTCGACAATGGCGCTGACTAGGACTCGCTGGTGGCTTCCGCTGTTCTCGCTGTTCCTGGGCTTGTTGTGTCTGGCTGCGTTCTGGATCGGCGACGACGTGGGCATGGGCCTGTTCGCACTCGGCTTGATGGCCGTCGTCGGGCTGCTGCTGCTCGTTGGTGGCCGCTTCGAGATGGTGCGCGGGCTGCGGGGTGACGGACGCGACGAGTACTGGGAGCGGATGGACGTGCACGCGAGCTACCTCGCGGGCATGGCCACGATCGGCCTGATCATCGGCATGTGCCTCTGGGAGTGGGCCAACGGACGTAGCGGGACGCCGTACGTTCAGCTTGGCGCGATCTCCGGCGTCGCATACATCGCCGCTCTGGCGGCGCTGCGGATCAGGAGCTGAGGAGGGAGTCGACGGAGTCGGAGCGCCGCCGCACCGGGCGAAGCTCGCGCCAGGTGCACTGCTCCGGCTCCTTGTCGTCGCGGAAGCGGAGAAAGCGCGTGCCGTGGCGGATGCGGTGCTTCTCGACCTTGTCGTAGCGGACCTCGACCACGAGCTCTGGCCTGAGCGCCGACTCCGCGAGCTCGCCGCTTCCCCAGCGGTTCGGCTCCGAGAAGCCGCGCTCGGGAGCTCCCTTCAAGAGCGGCTTGACGAGCTCGAGCGTCATGTCGTGCCGTGAGGCCGCGACGGCGCAGGACCCGACGTAGTGCAGCTCGCCCTTGTCGTAGAGACCGAGCAGCAGCGTGGCGAGCCGTTTCGGCTTCTCCTTCCAGCGGACGCCGACCACCACGCAGTCCGCCGTCCGCTCGGGCTTCACCTTCACGACGCCGTCGCGTGAGCCGGGGAGATACGGCGCCTCGCGGCGCTTGGCGACGACGCCGTCGAGCCCGATGGCCTCGAACCGCTCGAGCCAATCGAGCGCCTCGGCGCGATCGCGCGTCGCCGGGGAGAGCTCGAAGCGCCGAGCGACTCGCCCGAGCTTCGTCCGGCGCTTCGCGAGTGGCTCCTTCCATACCTGCTCGCCCTTCCAGACGAGGACGTCGAAGGCGATAAAGCGCGCGGGGATCTCGGCCGCGAGCTTGCGCACCCGGCTCTCGGCGGGATGGAGGCGCATCTGCATCGCATCGAAGTCGAGCACGCCCTTGCGCTCGATCACGATCTCGCCGTCGAGCGCGGACTGGGGCGGGAGCAGCTTCGCGAGCGACCCGAGCTCCGGAAAGTAGCGAAGCAGCGGGCGTGCGTTTCGCGACCAGAGCCGCAGGTCGCCGCTGCCGTTCTCGAGTAGGCCGCGGAAGCCGTCCCATTTCGGCTCGTACTGCCACTCGTTCCCCTCGGGAAGCTCGCGTACGAGCTCGGCCTCCATCGGTGGAAAGGGGATCGCCCGGTCGAGGCCGGACGGCCGCTCGACGGGCTCACTGCTCGGGCGGCGCCGTGGACGAGACATGGCCTGAACCTACCTTTAGTCTGCGCTCGTGCGACGCGTCGTCGTCACGGGGTTGGGAGCGATCTCGCCGGTCGGCTCGACGGCCCGCGAGACGTGGGACGCTGCCGTCGCGG
Organism: uncultured Actinomycetes bacterium; assembly: GCA_963755155.1. GTDB lineage: Bacteria > Actinomycetota > Thermoleophilia > Gaiellales > Gaiellaceae > PALSA-612. The sequence goes on from CAVWIV010000007.1 coordinate 260,052, forward strand.
GACGGAGCGGTATCGACTTCATCCGCTCGTTCGACGCGAGTGAATACCCGGTGCGCATCGCCGCTGAGGTGAAGGACTTCGACCCGACGGCCGTCGCGCCGGCGAAGGAGGCTCGGCGGCTCGACAGGTACGTCCTGCTCGGGCTCGCCGCCGCTCGGGAGGCTGTGGCCGACGCTCGCCTCGACGGCGTGTACGACTCGATGCGCGTGGGCATCCTGTTCGGTTCGGCGATCGGCGGCATCGGCGGCATCATGGAGCAGGGGGACGTCCTGCGAGACCGCGGCGGCGACCGCGTCTCGCCGTACTTCATTCCGAGCGTCCTCGTCGACGCAGCGTCCGGCCAGATCGCGATCTCCCTCGGCTTCCGCGGGCCGAACTACGCGCCGGTCTCCGCGTGCGCGACGGGCTCGACGGCGGTGGGCGAGGCTGCCGAGCTGATCAAGCGGGGAGACGCGGACGCCGTGCTCGCCGGCGGGGCCGAAGCCGCCATCTACCCGATCATCCTCGCCGGCTTCTGCGCGATGCGCGGTCTCGCGGCGGAGGAGGAGCACCCGCCGCGGGCCTCGCGGCCGTTCGACGCGCTGCGCTCCGGCTTCGTCATGGGCGAGGGCGCCTGCGTGCTCGTCTTGGAGGAGCTCGAGGCGGCACGTGCCCGGGGCGCCACCGTTTACGCGGAGATCCTCGGCTACGGCGCGTCGAACGACGCGTACCACCTCGCGCAGCCGGAGCCGGAGGCGGAGGGCGTGGCCGAGATGATGCGCCAGGCGCTACGCCGGGCAGACGTGGCGCCGGAGCGCGTCGGGTACGTCAACGCGCACGGCACCTCGACGCCGCTGGGCGACGCGGCCGAGACGAAGGCGATCAAGGACGTCTTCGGCGAGCACGCGTACGAGCTCGCCGTGTCGTCGACGAAGTCGGTGATGGGGCACTGCTTCGGGGCGGCCGGGCGCGATCGAGGCGATGATGTGCGTGCTCGCGATCCACGAGGGCGTGCTGCCGCCGACGATCAACTACGAGCACCCCGACCCAGAGTGCGACCTCGACTACGTCCCGAACGAGGCGCGCCGCGCGCAGGTCGACGTCGCGCTGTCGAACGCGATGGGCCTAGGTGGCCACAACGCCTGCGTCCTCGTCGGCCGCGTCTAGTTCGCCGCGTTCTCGCGATCTCTTCACAGCAGCGCCGTCTCGAACGGCCGCGTCCTCACTCGGCGAAGCGCTCTGTAGAGCCGACAACCGATTCAGTGCCTGGCACTGAGGTGTAACGATTCTGTGCCAATTCATCCACAGGCGCGGCAGCTTGCCGCAGCGCTGCTCAGCCGACGAAGGCGGCGAGATGCCACTCGCCGTCGAGGCCCTTCAGCTCACGGGTGCCGCGGTCCTCGAACTGGAGCTCGGTCGCCCCTGCGAGCGCACGCGTGAGGTCGGAGACGAGGATCTCGTCCGTCCCGGCCGCGGCCATGATGCGCGCCGCCTCGTGCATGGCGACGCCGCGCACGTCGTCGCCGACCAGCTCGACTTCCCCGACGTGGACGCCCGCCCGAATGTGGAGATCGACCGCGTTGGCGCGGCGCCGTATCGACGCTGCGCAGTGAAGCGCCCGCGCCGGCCCCTCGAACGTGGCGACGATGCCGTCGCCGGTGGTCGTCACCTCGCGCCCCTGAAAGCGGTCGAGCTCGTCGCGTGCTGCGACGAAGTGCTCGGACAGCAGCTCGCGCCAGCGCGCGTCGCCAAGCCGGCTCGCCATCTGCGTCGAGTCGACGAGATCGGTGAAGAGCAGCGTGCGCAGCACGCGACTATGGATGCCGGTCGGGAAGCCCGTCAGCGCGCGCAGGCCCATCCACTCGATCTGCACACACGGCTCGTCGCCGATCGTGTAGCCGTCGTGGCCAGGCGGGATGTCGAAGACGTCGTTGGGGCCAAACGAGAATTCCGTTCCGTCCGGCATGACGATGCCGAGGCGGCCGGAGAGGACGATTCCGACGTGACGGGCCTGGCACCAGTCACCGCCGACCTTCGGCCTGATGTGCGACGACCAGCGCCAACCGGGCTCGGTGACGATCTGGCCCACAGCGACGTCGCCGAGCTGCACGATGGTCACCTTGGCGCCTGGAAACTCGATCGTCTCCTCGGGCCGGTCGAGGCTCTTCGAGACGGGGTCAGGCATGGACGCCGATCGTATCGACCGTCAGCTCGTCGATCGATGTGAGGACGGCGTCGGCATCCGCGAGGGCAGCCTCGTCCGGCGGGTAGCGGCGATTGGGGATCGCGACCACGCGCATCCCGGCCGCTTTCGCCGAGGCGATGCCCGCGTGCGAGTCCTCGACCGCGGCGCACTGCGCGGGCTCGGCGCCGAGTAGCCTCGCCGCCTCGAGATACACGTCCGGCGCCGGCTTCCCTCGCGCCACCTCCTCGGACGACACCGTCGCCCGGAAGAGCTCGGCGAGCTGCGCCAGCGCGAGCACCTCGTCGATCAACGGGCGATTCGAGGACGAGGCGAGCCCGAGCGGGAAGACCGCGGCTATGCGCTCCACCGCCTCTCGCGCCCCGGGGACGAGCGGCAGCTCGGCGCGGTAGCGCGCGGCCATCAGCTCGACCACGTCGGCATTGATCTCCGCCGGAGTCGCCTCGACCCCGAGCTCCTCGTGGATGAAGCGCGACCACTCAGTCGAGCTCATGCCCATCATCGCGCGCTGAGCCTCGGCGTCGTAGCGCCCGCCTCGCTCGCGTACGTACCGCTCGCGCACGTCGTCCCAGATCTCTTCGCTCTCGACGATGACGCCGTCGAGGTCGAAGACGACGGCTTCGATCTTCATGCGAGCGCGCGGTAGCCGGAGCCGACGTGAACGAGCGGGGGTGCGTCCTCGCCGAGCTCGGCCGCGAGCACCTCGCCCACGAACAGCGTGTGGTCGCCGACCTCGTGCTCGGCCCAGAGGCGGCATTCGAGCCAGCCGATGGCGCCGGCGAGGAGCGGGGCGCCCTCCGATCCCTCGTGATGGGCGATGCCGTGCCACATGGCGATCGGTGGAACGCTGCGGGCGAAGTGCTGCGACAGCCACTCCTGGCCGCCGGCGAGCATGCTCACCGCGAACCCGCCGGCCTCGCGCACCAGCTCGTGGAGCTGCGCCTGACGGGCGATCGAGATCCCGACGAGCGGCGGATCGAGGGACAGTGACACGAGCGCGCTCACGGTCTGGCCCAGGCGAGTGCCGCCGGCGTCGACCGTCACGACGGCGACGCCGCTCGGGAAGCGGCGCATGACCTCGCGAAGATCGTCCCCGTCCGGCACGGGGCGATCATAGGCGCGGTGTCAGTGCAGCTCGCAGCGGCGATCGCGCCCGAGCAGCGCGAGCTGGTGCGTGTCCTGCTGTAGATCGAAGGCGCGGTCGTACTCGCGCGGCGGTGTCCCCTCCCAGTAGGCGTCCGGCGTGACGCCCGGGCCCATCACCGTTGCGCGATAGCGGACGCCGCGGCCCGACGGCCGGTCGCCGTGCGGGTAGAAGCCGTAACAGAACCCTCCCGTCGGCGGGTGGGTCAGGAAGCCGTTCTCGCGACGCCAGCCGGAGCCGTACGCGGAATTGAAGGTGTCGACGTAGATGTTCCGGCCGTAGTCGTCGAGCGGCACACCCCGCAGCGTGTGGTCGAAGCCGTAGACCCCGAGGCCGCGATACGTCAGCCGGCCGAAGATCTGATGGAAGCGGCGGTACGTCCAGCCGAACTGCACCTCGAGCTTCGGCAGCGGCCCCGACCAGTGCGACAGCCGCAGCTCCCACGCGTCGCGGCCGGGAGCGGAGGGCATGCCGTACACGGGCACCGTCCTCTGCCAGCTCTGGACCGCCCAGTACGAGCCGTCGGGTGCCCGACAGGCCGCGACGAGCCAGTGCAGGTCGGGCTGGACAGGCTTGCAGGCGTTCGCGAACGTCTTCCACACCGGCCGGCGGAACGCGCCCCAGCCGCCCGAGTAGTCGAGACGAAAGGTCACCTGCCGCCGCCCCGACTCCGACGGCGCCGCGTTCATCGCTCCCCAGGCGAGCACGTGGTGCTGCTTGCCTTTGGCGCGATACGACACCATCGCGGTGCCGGCTGGGTTGACCTCGAGCCGGACGTCGGTCGCGTTGCGCGCGATGAGCTCAGAGCCCCAGGCTGGGCTCGCCGAGCATGCCACCGCGGCCATCGCTGTCATCGCGACTCTCGTAACGCGCATGTACACCACTGTTCGGCGGCGCCGGGCCGGCTCCGCTTCCCCCGTATGGGCAGCGCCACAGGTTACTGTGACTCGGCGATGGACCTGCGACGTAGACGCGTTGTGAAACGTGGCGCGCTCGTGACACTCGCAGTGCTGGCGCTGGCGGGCTCCGCCGTCGCCGCGCCGCCTGGCAAGCCGCCGAAGCCCGCCGGCGTGCCCGGCGCTCCGCCGCCGGCATGGATCGACGCCGGCGCGGCCGAGAAGTGGCTCGCGTACTCGAGCTACTGCTGGAAGATCGCCTGCGTGGACTACGTCTCCCCGGAGATGCGCAAGGACCTCCCCGTGCTGACGATCAGGCGCGGCCAGCCCGTGACGCTCCATCTCGGATTCGTCCCGTCGCAGCTGAGCGTGACCCAGGGAAAGAAGACGCGAAGCCTCGCGCCACGCAAGACGGTGACGTGGCGCCCGGCCGCCGGGGTCGCTTCGATCTTCGCCGTCCGGAAGGCGGGCGGCGACGCGAGCTACGCCGTGCGCATCAAGGTTCGCTAACGCCGAGGCTACGCGGCGAGAGCCCAGGAGTTCGCAGAAGGAGTGCCAGTCCTGCAATCTCAGGTCGCCGCCGCGACCGACATGGCGGGCGCGGCCAGCCCCCGCTCTCGGAGAACACACTTACCGCCCGAAAGTCGAAAGACTTTCGGGCGCAAAAGCGGCGGGGGTGAGATTCGAACTCACGGACGACTTGCGCCGTCAACGGTTTTCAAGACCGTCCCGTTAGACCGCTCCGGCACCCCGCCGCTGTGATTGTTACCGGCTGATGCTCGGTGGTGCACCGAAGCTCTCGCAGCACCTCGGGCACGTCGCCCTGGAGGTTCTCGAGGATCGCGAGCGCCATCCGGTCGACGACGGCGGTGCCGTTGAGCATGTGGACGTGCTCGAGGTCGCCGTCGGCGCGGTAGCGCGTGCCGAAGCGGCGGGCCTGGTAGTCGGTCGCGTTTGTGATCGACGCCGTCTCGCGATAGCGGCCGTGCGACGGGAACCACAGCTCGACGTCGTACGTCTTCGCCGAGGCCTTCGACATGTCACCCGTGGGTAGAACGACCACCCGGTAGGGAACGCCGAGCTCCTTGACGAGCCCTTCGGTGTTCGCGAGGAGCAGCTCGTGCTCGTCCCACGAGTCCTCCGGCCGCGTGAAGACGAACTGCTCGACCTTGTTGAACTGGTGCACGCGGAACATCCCGCTCGTGTCCTTGCCGGCCGCGCCTGCTTCGGACCGGAAGCACGCGGAGAACCCGACGTAGCGGAGCGGCAGCGCGTCGGCATCGATCATCTCGTCGGCATGGAGGCCGCCGATCGGGATCTCGGCGGTCCCGGCGAGGTAGAGATCCTCGCCCTCGAGCTTGTACGAGTTCGGATCCGCCGACGGCAGCCACCCCGTGCCATAGAGAGCCTGCTCGCGCACGAGCACGGGAGGCAGCACGGGCACGAAGCCCTGCGCGACGAGCCGATCGAGCGCGAAGCGATAGAGCGCGAGCGCGAGGAGCGCCGTGTCGCCGATCCAGTAGCCGAAGCGCGAGCCGGACACGCGCGCGGCGCGCTCCATGTCGAAGCGGCCGATCTCGGTGTGCTCGCGCGGAGGCGTCGGCCGACGGCTCGCCGAAGCGGCGCACCTCGACCGAGTCGTCCTCCTCCTCGCCTTCGGGGGCGGACTCGTCGGGCAGGTTGGGGATGCTGGTCCCAGATGTCCTGCCGCTCTCGCTCGGCGGCAGCCAGCTCCGCGTCGAAGGCTTGCAGCTCGCTCTTCAGCCGCCGCGCCTCCTCGATCTCCTCGGGCGTGGAGGGCTTGCCGAGCCGTCTTCTGCTCGGCGCGCACGTCGTCGCGTTCGGGTGCTCGCGTCGCGCCACGCGGCGTCGGCCGCCAGCAGCGAGTCGAACAGCTCGCTCAGCTCCCCGGCGCGCGAGCGCGGTGCGGTACGCGTCGGGATCGGGGCGAGCGGCACGGAGGTCGATCATGCCCGTGAGTCTAGAAAGGCTTCGATCACCTGTGCCACGCCCTCCTCGTCCACCGAAGGGCAGACGAAATCGGCGACGTCGAGCACCCGGCGGTGCGCGTTGGCGACGGCTACGCCGTAGCCGGCCCACTCGAGCAGCTCGACGTCGTTCTCGCCGTCTCCGAACGCGACCGTCGCCTCGCGGGAGAACCCCAGCCGCTCCGCCACGAACGCGAGGCCGGCTGCCTTCGTCACCTCCGGGGCTGCGAACTCGAGGAAGTGGGGGAGGGACTTCGCGATGTAGAGCCGCCCGTCGAATCTCGCTTTCATGACGACCTCGAGCGCGTCCATCTCCGACGGCTCGCCGACGGTGACGAGCTTCGTCGGAGGCTGCGTCAGCCAGACGGCGAGGTCGCCGACGACGTTGACGGTGAGATCCTGAAAGCGCGCGTATGCGTCCGAAGCCGGCGTCTCGCGCGCGACGTAGAGCTCGTCGCCCACGTAGCAGAGCACCGTGTGCCCGAGGTCGGCCGTCGCTTCGATGACTTCGTGCGCCTCGTCCAGCGGCATCGGCACGTGCCGGAGGAACTCGCCGGACACCGGATCGGCGACGACGGCACCCTGATAGCAGACGACCGGCTCCGTGATCTCCGCTGCGAGCGCATACGGACGAGCCGAACGAAACATCCTTCCCGTCGCGATCACGAACCAAACATCCGCCGCGCGCGCGGTCGCGATCGCGGCGCGTGTACGAGGGCGCAGCTCGACGTCGGCGGCGATGAGCGTCCGGTCGAGGTCGCACGCGAGCGTCTCGACGCGCGACGGGAAATCCGGCGGTAGGAGGCTCAGCTGCCCGCTGTGGTGGAGACGTAGGCCGCGACGTCCGCGATCTGCTGCTCCGTCAGCACGCCCGCGAAGGGCGGCATGACGCCCGAGCCGTTCGTCACGCGGTCGACGACGAGCGCCTCGTCGGGCTGCGACTCGTCGAGGTTGGGCCCGACCGTGCCGGACGTGCCGGCGTCGTCCATGACGTGGCAGCCGCCGCAGTTCGTCGTGAAGACGGCCTTGCCTGCCACCGGATCCCCTTCGGCAGCCGGAGTCGTCTCGGTGGTCGGTCGTCTCCGTCGGTCTCGGTCTCGGTCGTCTCGGTCTCGGTTGTCTCGGTCGTGGTCGTCTCCGTCGGCGTCGTCTCCGTCGGCTGGGTCACCGTGCCCTCGACGGTTTCCGGGGAGGCGGTCGTCTCTCCCTCGTAGCCGCACCCGGCAAGGCCGACGGCGAGCGCGGCGACGACGGCGATCACTGGGAGGCGACGCATCGGTCCGAGTCTAACCGCTCGAGGGTCCACAAAACACCGTAGGAGATCGCCCCCGCGGCGGCCACGTGATGCGGCGTGTCGTTCACGACGAGCGACACGCCGATAGCCACGAGCAGCGCCTCACCGGCTGCGAATCTCGGGCGGCGGGTGGCGAGAATGACGAGGGCGGCGATCGCGATCGCGAAGACGAGCGCGGGGTGCCACGAGGTCGCGACTCGCTCCGCCGAGATGTGCAGTCGGTTGCCGAGCTCGCCGAGCAGCGCGCCGGGCCCGTCACCGACGCGCCGCGTGACGTGGCTCGAGCCGCCGGTGGCGGCGTCGAGGCCGACGAGCGCGAGCCCGAGCACGACGGCGAGTGCCGCCGCGACCGCGACCGCACGCACCGTCAGCCGTCCTGTCGCGAGACGCATCCCGAGCACGGCACAGCCGGCCGCGACCACGACGAGGCCGCCACCGTCCGCGCCTGCCTTGCTCCAGCCGACGGTCACGAGAGAGAGCACGGCGACGGGAACCAGGCCGCGCAGGCCGAAGGTCGCCCCCGCGAACAAGGTGGCGGCAACGACGATCGACGTCGTGAGGTTCGTCGATCCGTAGAAGCGCCCGCCCTCTCCGGGGGTCGGCCCGATCGCGGCCAGCGCCGGCCAGGTCGGCTTCGCCACGAGCACGACGAGATAGGCGGCGACGAGCGCCGTGAATGCGACGGCGAGCGTGCGCCGATGCAGGAGCGCTCCGCCGGCGACAGAGAGTGAAACCGTGAGCAGCGCGAGAGCCTATGAGGAGCAGGGCGGGCCACGTCAGCCCGCTCCGGCGAGAGCGATCGACGCCGCAAGGGCGAGCGGCGATGCGAGTACGCCTGCCCGCGCGACGGCCGGCGATCGGACGAGGAGCGCGAGCACCGCGAGCGCGATAGCCGAGAACGCGAGGATCGGCGATGGCCGGGTTGCGGGCGCGCGCCTGGCGGCGAAGCGTCCGGTCGAGCTCGCGGAGGTCGGCGGGAGTGCCGGCGGTCGAGCCGATGCGGGGATCCTCGTCACCGGCGAGCGCAACTGCGGTCGGCGCGATGTCCGCGATCGAGATGAGACCCGGGATGCGCGTCGACGGCGACTCGAGGATGCCGCGGTAGCCGCCGCCCACGATGGCCACGGGATAGCGCGTGTCGTTCCGATGCGTCCCCGGCGGCGGCAGCGAGACGTAGATCGTCACCGCCGCCGGCCGTGGGCCAGCTCGATCAGCGGCTCGCCTTCGGGGACGCCTCCGAGCAGCGACTTCCTCGTCTTGCCGCGAACGAGGGCGGCCAGCGCGCCCTCGCGGCTGACGGTCGTCCCGTCGCCGGGCGCCATGAGCCCAACCGCGCCGCGCGCCGCGTACTGCTCGGGCGCGAACGGCGGCACGACGATGACGGCGACGACGTCTGGCACCGCCCGCGAACGCGAGCGCTCCGGCGACGGCTAGAAGGGCGGGCACCGGAGGTAGTAGCCGAGCCCAGCGGCGAGAGAACACGACGCGCTGTCGCCGCCGCTCCCGCCAGCAGCGCGAGGACCCATCGACCGAGCCAACCGCCGAAGCCACGCCCGTCCGGAAGTGACTCGTGCGTGAACGCGAGCACGAGCACGCCGGTGGCGAGAATCAGGACGCCTCCCAGCCACGTCCCGCGCTCGGTGTGGCACCAGACCGTCCACGCGAGGACGGCGGCGACCGCCGAGGCGAGCGGCAGGACCCAGACCCACAGCGGGAGGCGCCGGGCGGCCATTGGTGGGTGAGTCTAGGCTGCGCACGATGTCGCCGAAGCGCTTTCTGAGGCTCGCCACGATCTCGCTCGGCGCGATGCTCGTCGTCGTCACGTCGGGTGCGTTCGTGCGGCTGACCGGCTCCGGCCTCGGCTGCGAGAACTGGCCGCGCTGCGGCGACACGCCGTACCCCGAGGAGGGGTTCCACGCCTTCGTGGAGTTCGGCAACCGCGTCGTCGCCGCGATCGGCATCCTCTTCGCGCTCGCGACATGGCTTGCCTCGCGGAAGACGGCGGGTCTGCCGCGGCACGCACGCGCCGCCGCTCTCGGCGCGTTTCTGGGCGGCTTCGTACAGATTCCTCTCGGCGGCGTGACCGTTCTCCTCGACCTTCATCCGCTTGCGGTGATGGCCCACTTTCTCCTCGCGCTCGTGGTCGTCGCGCTCGCAGTCGTCGTGGCGGTGGAAGCCTGGAGCCACGAGGCTGGCCTCGGCGCACCGGTGAGCTCCGCCGGCATCCGCAGGGCAGTGGTCTGGCTCGGGTTGCCGCTCTGTGCAGCCCTCGTGGTCACCGGCGCGGTCGCGACGGCGTCCGGGCCCCATCCTGGTGCCAGCGAGGATGTCGAGCGGCTAGGTCTCGGCATCGAGGAAACGGTGTACTGGCACGTGCGCGTGGCGGCCGTGTTCGGCATCTGCGTGCTCGTCCTGGGCGTCGTTCTCGCCCGCACCCGCCGCGACGCACCGGGCGTCTTTCTCGTCTGGGCGGGTTTGCTCGCGGCGCTCGGGGCGCAGGCGATCGTCGGGGAGGTGCAGTACCGCAACGCGCTGCCGTGGGGTCTCGTGCTCGCGCACGTCGTGCTGGCAGCCGCGATCTGGACGCTCTTCGTGGCGCTGGCGGTCGTGCTCTCGCGGCCGCCGGCATCCCTCGTCGCAGCCCGGCAATCTCGGAGGGCCGACACGGGGGATGCCTCTCTCGAGGGAGCGTGAATATCCGCACAATCGGGTAAGCCACGCGGTGTGACGGCGTGCTTCAGGACCGGCGTGGCCACCGGGGCCGCATTTCTCGCGCTCCTCGGCGGTGTGCAGGTCGCGCAGGCGGGCATCGCAGACGGCGTCGGTGATCCCATCGGGGCCGTCGAAAACGCGCTGCCCAACCCGCCAGAGACCGACCTCGACGCGGTCGTCGAAGAGGCCACCGACGCTGTCGACGAGCTCACCGGATCGGTCGACGCCGATGTCGCCGTGTCGGAGACAAAGGGCGCCGTCGACGCGGCAGTCGCCGATCCCACGGGAACGGCCCAGAATGCGGTGGAGCAGGCGAAGACCAAGGTCGGGAACCCGATGGGAACCGTCAAGGACATCGCCGAGAAGACGCCCGCCGGCAAGGTCGTCAACAGCGACACAAAGAACGTCGATCCGGTCGTTTCGGGCGTCGCCTCGCCCACGGGACAGGCCGGCGCTCCCGGCGCTTCCGAGCGGCGCGATCCGAGTCGAAGCGCTCTGCCCCGGCCCTCTCTATCGAAGCTCCCACGAGTTCTGCGGGCTTCTCTCCAGCGGCACCGGGAGCCACTCTCAAGCTCGGCCGGCCGGGCTCGATCGCGTCGCCTGCTTCGGCGCTGACCGTCCAGACCGGCGCGCCGTCGGCTCAGGCCGGCTGGAGGTCGCTGGTGAAGGTTCCTGCGTCGGCGAAGCCCCACAAGGTTTCCTCCGCGGCTCCGGCCGCACCATTCGCTCCGCCTCCGCCCGGCGATCAGCCCGCCGCGGCCGCCTCCGTCGCCGGCGCAGCCGGAGCCGCACTCCTCGCTGCGCTGTTCAGCGCGCTCTTCTTCCTGGCCCCGAGGACAGGCCGATTGGCTCGGCCTGGACCGAACCTCGTACGGGCCGAACCCTGCCTTTCTCTCCCAGAACGCCCCGGCTAGGCCGGCAGCTGCCCTAGACACGGCGTCGCGGCGTGGACCGCGGCGCTGACGGGCCGTCCGTTCTGGAACCGAGAAAGGGGTGAAATGCGATGAAACGCTGGGTTGAGCGTGCTCGAGGCCGAAGTGTGAGCCTCTACGCACTGCTCGTCGGAGTAGGAGTCATTGCAGCGCTCGTGTCGCTAGTCGCGCTCCTCGCGTTCCTGGGCGGTGGCGACTGGGGCAACTAGACAGTCCTTCTGGCGGGGGCCGTCTCTGGGGAGCGGCCTTGCGGCCGGGCGGATGGGGCGTCGTGCTCACTCAGCGATCGCTGTGATCTCTGGCACCGCTCGGCGCCCCATCCATGGTTAGGCTTGCGGCGTGGAAGTCGTCGGCAGCATGCACACGGGCTGGCTCTCGAAGGCGTACCTCGCCTACGACGAGCCGGGCGGCACTGCGGTCTTCGTCGACTCCGGGGCGCCGCTCGAGCCGCTTCTCGACGCAGTGGAGGAGCACGACCTCACCGTCACGCACGTGCTCATCACCCACGGCCACGACGACCATGTCTCCGGGAACCTCGAGCTCGTGCGCCGCTTCTCCTGCCCGGTGGTCACCGAGGGCGTGGAGACGGGCGGCCTGAAGTTCGAGGCGCTGCCGACGCCGGGCCACTCCGACGACGGCCTCGCGTTCGTCGTCAACGGCGAGGGTGTCTTCACGGGCGACACGCTGTTCAAGGATTCGGTGGGCGGAGGCGACTTCGAGACGGTCAAACGATCGGTGATGGACGTGCTGATGACCTTGCCGCACGACCTGCGCGTCTACCCCGGCCACACGGACGAGACGACGATCGGCGACGAGTGGGAGTCGAACCCGTTCGTGACGGTCTGGCGCGGCGCCGAGCCGGAGGGCACCGATCCGTGCACGGTCGCCGGAGAGGAAGCGACGCTCGTCGTCTGGTCGCCCGACTACGACGGCAAGGGGAAGGCCTGGGTGCGGTTCGCGGACGGTCGCGACGCCATCGTTGGCGGTTCGCGCGTAGAGCGTTGAAGCTCGGCGTCGTTTTCCCACAGACAGAGATCGGCGCCGACCCGGGCGGCGTCCGCGAGTACGCGCAGGCCGCACAGGAGCTCGGCTTCGACCATCTGCTCGCGTACGACCACGTGCTCGGGGCGGACGACGCGCGGCACCCCGACCTCGTCGGCCCGTATCGCGCCGAGCACATGTTCCACGAGATCCTCGTTCTCTTCGGCTACCTCGCCGGCGTGGCGCCGCGGCTCGAGCTCGTGACGGGCGTCGTCATCACCGGGCAGCGGCAGACGGCGCTGCTGGCGAAACAGGCCGCGGAGATCGATGTGCTGACCGGCGGCCGCTTCCGCCTCGGCCTCGGCATCGGCTGGAACCCGGTCGAGTACGAGGCGCTAGGCATGAACTTCCACGATCGCGGGCGGCGCCTGGAGGAGCAGATCGACCTCATGCGGCGGCTGTGGACCGAGCCCGTGGTCGACTATGACGGCCGCTGGCACAAGGTCACGGCGGCCGGCATCAACCCTCTGCCGGTGCAGCGGCCGATCCCGATCTGGATCGGCGGCTCCGCCGAGCGCGCGCTGCGGCGCACCGCGCTGCTCGCCGACGGCTTCTTCCCGCAGCGGCCGCTGGAGGGTGGCTGGCCTGCGACGATGGAACAGATGCGGGCGTGGATCGATGAGGCCGGTCGCGACTGGGAGTCGTTCGGCGTCGAGCAGCGCATCAACGTCGCCACGGGGACTCCCGACGACTGGCGGCAGGCGATGGACGAGTGGCGCGAGCTCGGCGCGACGCACTTCTCGCTCGTGACGACCGGCGCCGACCTGAAGGGACCGAGCGGCCATGTCGAGCGGCTGCGGGAGGCGAAGGAAGTGCTGACGTGATCGTCCCCGACGACATCGAGCGATACGCGGCCGAGCACACGACGCCGCACGACGCGCTGCTCGCCGAGCTGGCGGAGGAGACGCGCGCGACGCTCGAGTGCCCGCAGATGCTCACCGGCCCCATCGAGGGGCGCCTGCTCGGCTTCCTCGTCTGGTCACTTCGTGCGCAGAACGTGCTCGAGATCGGAACGTACAGCGGCTATTCGGCAATCTCGATGGCGGCGGGCCTTGCCGAGGACGGCCGCATCGATACGCTCGAGCTCAGCGAGCAGCATGCGGAGGTGGCGCGTCGCTACATCGAGCGCGCCGCGTTCGCAGATCGAATCACCGTCCACGTCGGGCCGGCGGGCGAGACGCTCGAGCGGCTCGACGGCCCGTGGGACTTCGTCTTCATCGACGCCGACAAGGAGGGCTATATCGGCTACTACGAAGCCGTCGTCCCCAAGCTGTCCGACCACGCGCTGATCGCCGCCGACAACACGCTGCGCAACGGACGCGTGCTCGAAGGAGACCTCATGAACGACTTCAACGAGCACGTGCTGAACGATCCCCGTGTCGAGTCGGTGCTCTTGACGGTGCGCGACGGCGTCACGCTCATTCGTCCTCGCCCATTAACGCAGCGAGGCGCTCGCCCTCTTCACGCAGCTCCCGCAGAGTAGGTCGCGACAGACGCTCGTACGGCTCGAGCTCGACGCGCCCGTCTTCGTAGCGCCACGCCCCCGCGACCCGTCCGTCGACGAGGAACGTCGGCACCGACGGCGGGTTCTTCGTCGCGAAGACGATCGGCCGGTACTCCTCGGGCATGACGCCGGTCCGGCGCGCGTGCACGAGGAGCACCGCGTCCCACCAGGGCAGGAAGCGGACCGGCGCCGGCGTGTCGGGCGGCGGCAGTGGGGCGCGGGGGAGATCGATCAGCTCACGGCCCTGCTCGTCGCGGAAGCGGCGTAGGCGTAGCCGGTCGAGAGCGGGTGCGAGCATGCGCGTCGGCACGCCGGACCACGACGAGACGTCGTCGAGGGCGGCGGGGCCGAACCCGCGGAGATACGAGCGGACGAGATGATCGATGCCGTCGTCCTCCGACACGGTGCACGGCCCGACCCACTGCTCGGCGAGCGCGTAACGATCGGCGCGGCGCCGCTCCCACGTCCCCGACGGCGGCACGCGTACGACCTCCATCCAGAGGGCTGCGCGGTTCTTGGCCACGTCGCCGAGTTCCTTGGTGCTCCGCGGGCCGCCGTGCGAGCGCCGTGCGGAGCGCCGCGTCCTTCCGGCGGATCTCGCGATCGTTCGTCTTGTCGACTCGCGCCAGCCACTCGCGGAACCCTTGTCGCCCTCCGACCGAGAAGAGCCAGTACTCCCGTGCCGAGACGGCGTGGATGGTGCTGCGCATGAGCGTCCCCTGGACAACCGTCCCGCGCTCGAGCGCGCGGGTCAGGTCCTCGCGGCGGAAGCCCTCGAGGCACGACCAGAGCCGGACGTATGCGTTCGGCGCGTACTGGTTCTGGATGCCGCCGATGCGCTCGAGCGCTCGCGGAATCGACAGAGTGGAACGCTCGAGGAGCAGTTGCCTGGCGAGCAGCGCCCGGTTCAGCTCCCGCTGGGAGAGGACGCGTTCGCTCAAGGGAGGAATGCGAGCAGCCGTTCCTCCTCGGCGGCGAGCTCGTCGCGGACGCTCTTGGGCAGTCGTGCAAACGAATCGACTCGCAGACGTTTCTTTTCGACGTTCCACGTTCCCGCAACGAAGCCGTCGACGAGGACTGTCTGCGCGACATCTCCGTTGGGAGCGATGACCCGCCTGCGATAGCGCTCGGGCAGGATGCGCGCCCGCTCGGGCGGCGAGTAGGCGAGCAGGGAGGAGTCCCACTTGGGGAGCAGGCGGACCGGCGCCGGCGTGTCTTCTGGAGGCAGCGGTGCGCGCGGCACGTCGTAGAGCACGCGGCCGGCCTCGTCGCGGAAGGTACGCGGCGCCTCGTCGAGCACGGCGCGGAGCGCGGGCGTGGGAACGCCCATCCACGAGGCCATGTCGTCGATCGTCGCCGGGCCGAACGCGGCGAGGTAGCGGCGAACGAGGTGACGCATCGGCTCGCGCCGCGTGGCGGGAACGGGGCCGACCCACTCCTCGTACGGGACGGACTGCGCTCCACGGTAGAAGCCGTACGTCCCCGAAGGCGGCAGGTGGACGAGCCGTGCGTGCATGAAGCTGTACGCAGGGCGGGCGTCGACGAGGGCTGCGGCGTATACCGGGTAGTCGGCGCTCGACACGAGATGGAGCGTGGCGCGCATCAGCGTCGCCTTGACGACTCGCTTGGTGCTCAACGCCCGCTCGAGCTGCGCGATCTGGAACCCTTCGAGCCTCGTCCAGAGGGCGACGTAGGGCGCCGGTGACCACTGCCCCTGGAGCGCGCCGACGCGCTCGATGGCGCGGGGGACCGAGAGCCGAGCGCGCTGCTAGCAGGAGCTGTCGGGCGAGCAGCGCCCGGTTCAGCTCGCGCAGCGTGAGGACGCGTTCGGCCACCGCGTGGACGTTATCGTCCTCGCATGGCCGTCAAGCTCCACCGCTGCTCGTGGGGGTGGCTCCACTTCGACATCTGCTCGCGCGTCCAGCACGCCCTCGACGACGCGGGCGTCGAGTACGAGGTCGTGACGCACCCGATCTGGCGCCACAAGCGGCAGGCCATGATCGAGCTCTCCGGCCAGAAGTACTACCCCGTGATCGAGTTCGAGGACGGCTCCATCTACCGGGAGGAGTCGAAGGACATGGCGGCGGCGATCCGCGCCGGCAAGCTCGACGAGAAGCGCGGCGCGTCAGGAGCTGGAGCGATCCAGTAGCTGCAGCAGCTCGTGCGCCGCCAGCTCGACCTCCTTGTGCCGCCACTCCGCCGCGCGGTACACGCAGGCGATCAGGCCTGTGCGGTGAATCCGGCGAAAGTCGCCGTAGACGAAGGCGTAGCGCGCCTTGGTCTCGTCCGTGGCGCCCTCGGTAAGGCCGAGGTGCCACTCCGAGTACTCCGTCCACGAGTGCGACTCGAGGAATGCGTTCTCCGCCTCGGCGTCGGGCTGCGCCTGCTCCCCAGTCGCTGTCGAGCACGTACTGCCGGGCCGCGAATCAGCCCCCGGGCTCGATCGACGGCACGCTTGTTGACTGTGTAGGAAGCCACAGACTGGATTGTGCCGCTTCGACGCCCGCTAAACTGCTCTCGTCGCGGGGCTATAGCTCAGCTGGGAGAGCGCCTGGATCGCACCCAGGAGGTCAGCGGTTCGAATCCGCTTAGCTCCATAGGCGCTCGGAAATCTCACGATTTCCGAGCGGGAGAGCTGTCTCCGAGAGCCGTCGTGAGCCGCTCCCGCGCAGGTCGGGAGCGGTGGCGGCAATTTGCAAGACCCGACACGACCGACTACAGCTCTCAAACCGGGTCGTATTCTTCGAGCGCGTAGGCGACGGCGTCGTCGAGCGTCAGTGCGCGTCCTTCCGATCGGGCGGCGATCAGCGTGGCGTCGTCCCCGACGGCGGTCGCGACCCGCTCGAGCTGTTCGTGCTCCCCTAGCTCGGGCGTGTACCCGATCTCCTCGAGAAGTGCATCGGCTGCCCCGAGCAGCCGGGCGGCGCGAGCCATCTCACCGCGTAGCACGCCGACCTCGGCCGATCCCACCAGACAGACGCACGATCCCCGTTTTGTCTCCGAGAGCGCTCATGAGCCGCAGGGAGCCGCCGAGGCAAGCTGCAGCCTCGTCCGTGTCGCCCTCAAGAAGTGCCACCCGGGACAACCTGCCCAACGCGATGCCCTCGCTCCGCGCGTTTTGCAGCTCGCGTGCCAGTCCGAGCGACTGTTGGAAGTGCTTACGCGCGGGCTCCGCGTCGCCTGCTTCGAGGGCGATCGCCCCGAGGCCGTGGGTGACCAACAGCAACGTGAACATGTCGTCGCATGCTCGGGCGGCCTCGGCGGCGTCGAGGCTAAGCGTGCGAGACCGTTCCGGGTCGCCTGCCTGGAGGGCCACATCCGCGAGAACGGCCAGCGACTTCGCGATTGTGCGATCGTCTCCGCGGGCGCGTCCGAGCTCGAGCAATCGCTCGTACCACTCTCGCGAGGTCGCGTAGTCGCCCATTTCGAAGGCCACGGAACCCGCGCCGTACAGCAACTCCGCCTGATCGAGGGAGCTCGATCGGGCTGTCTCGAGCGCGTGCACGAGGTAGTTCAGCGCCTCGCGCGATAGAGCCCGCGCACGAAGAGGAAGTACCAGGTCGCTCCGGCCAGCTCGACCTCCAGATCGCCCGTCGTGCTCGCTGGGCCCAGCCGATCGCCCGGCGGAGGTTCTCGAGCTCGGCGTCGAGGCGTCTCAGCCACTCCTCTGCGGCTGCTCCTCGCAACGCGCCGTGGAGCTCGCTTCGCAAGCCGCAGGTACCAGCCGCGCGTGTCGCTCGTGGATCTCGCCGGACTCGGCTAGCGGTGCTGGAGTCGCTCGGCGGCGAATTCGCGGATGGTCTCCAGCATCCAGAAGCGGTCGCCGGAGTGACGGAGAAGGCTCTTGTCGGACGAGCGACTGGAGGAGGTCGAGGTCGGCGTCGCACACGTCTTCGGCGGCGTCGAGGGTGCAGCCGCCGGCGAAGACGGCCAGGCGGGCGAAGAGCTGCTTCTCGTCGTCGGTGAGCAGGTCGTATGACCATTCGATCGTCGTGCGCAGGGTTTGCTGGCGTGGGTCGGCGTCGCGGCCGCCCCTGAAGAGGTCGAGTCGCTGGCCGAGCCGGTCGAGGATCTGTGCGGGGGTGAGGACGCGGGTGCGGGCGGCGGCGAGCTCGACCGCGAGCGGCATGTCGTCCAGCCGCCGGCAGAGCGTGGCGATCGTCTCGTCCGGCTCGAGGCGCGCGCGCTCGCAGAAGAGCTCGACGGCCTCTGGCTCCGCCAGCGGTGGCACCGGGTACTCGATCTCGCCCTTGATCCGCAGCAGCTCCCGGCTCGTGACCAGGAGCCTCAGGTTGGGGCAGGCCGCGAGCAGCTGCGAGAGCTCGGGCGCGGCCTCGACCACCTGCTCGAAGTTGTCGAGCAGGAGCAAGAGCTCGCGTTCGGAGACGTGCTCGGCGAGGCCGTCCTTTGCTCCCAGCGTCTGCGCGATCGTTTGCGTCACGAGCGCGGGTTCGCGGAGCGCGGCCAGGCCGACCCAGAAGACGCCCGCCGTGAACGCGGGCACGAGCTCGGAGGCGACCTCGACCGCGAGCCGCGTCTTGCCCGAACCGCCCGGACCGGAGAGAGTGACGAGCCGCGAGCCGTTCCGAAGCAGAGCGAGCAGCTCGTCCCGCTCGCGCGCTCTGCCGACGAAGGAGGACGCGGGCCGCGGCAGGTTCGTGTTCGAGATCGTCTTCAGCGGCGGAAAGCGCACGCTCCCGAGCTGGAAGAGCGGAACCGGCTCGTCGAAGTCCTTCAAACGATGCTCTCCCAGCTCGGTCAGGTCGCCGTCGACGAACGCCCGCGTCGCCGGCGACACGACGACCTGGCCGCCGTGGCCGGACGCGGCGATCCGAGCGGCCTTGTGTAGCTCGCGCCCGGCGTAGCCTTCGCCGGTCAGCTGCAGCTCACCGGTGTGCAGGCCCATCCGCACTTGGACGGGGCCTGGCGCGAGCGCCTCCTGACCCTGAGCAGCAGCAGCCAGCGCCTCGACCGGATCGGCAAAGGCATACAAAAACGCGTCCCCCTGTGTGTCGACCTCGACGCCGCCGTAAGCGGAGAAGGCGGCGCGCAGAAGCCGGCGGTGCTCCGCGAGCGCGTCGACGTAGCCGGACTCGCCCAGCTCCTCGATCAGCCGCGTCGAGCCCTCGATGTCCGTGAACAGCAGCGTGACGTTCCCGCTAGGAAGTGAATCGGGCACACGGCAACCGTCGACCGTCCAGCCCGGGATGTCAAGAAGACCGCGCGCCAGACACA
Organism: uncultured Actinomycetes bacterium; assembly: GCA_963755155.1. Taxonomy (GTDB): domain Bacteria; phylum Actinomycetota; class Thermoleophilia; order Gaiellales; family Gaiellaceae; genus PALSA-612. Next base: position 278,980 of record CAVWIV010000007.1, read on the forward strand.
GCAGCCCGCATGTCGGCGACTGACCCAGTGCCTACGGATCTGACGGCGCGACCTTCACCGGTGCGAACTTGTGGGTACGGGCGCCGCCGTACTCGGTGAAGCCGTCGAAGACCTCGTAGCGCCACGTGCCTGCGCTCGGGAACACGACGCGGGCCCGGTAGACACCGATTCGGCCGGTCGTCCTCGTCCGGACCGTCTTCGACACCGCGGAGCTCGAGCTCTTCGAGCGGGGAGCCGCGACCTTCCGGATCGTGACGGTCGGGCTCAGGCAGCACAGCGGCTGACTCGCCAGCCCGTGCTGGAGCACCCTGATGTCGACGACCCACGGCTCGCCGGCGGACAGGCCCTTCGGCGACGAGCTCAGCTTGACGGTCGCCCAGCCTCCGGCCAGCGCCGTGCTCGCGGATACGAGTGCCAGGGCTGCGCCGACAGTGATCAGTTTCCTCCGCATGCGAACCTCCTTTAGCCGTGTGCTGGATATACACCGCAGTGCCGCCGGAGGTTCCGTCGCTTGTATCGTGGACGAGTGGCTGAGAGACCGGGGGAGATGAGCGGGCAGGAGCAGCCGCTGCCCGACTTCGAGGAGGCACTCGGCGCGCTTCCGAACGCCGAGCTGCTCACGGCGCTCGATCTCGTCCTTCTCGAGCTCGAGCGGCGCTTGCTCCGCTATGCGCGAACCGGCCACGAGCTGCTCGAGATGGCAGATGAGGGTCTCGTGCTCGCAGTCCGCGCGGGGGCGAGGCTGGGGCAGGCGCAGTCTTCGGCTGCTCACACTGCGGGCCACCTGCAGGTCGTCGGCATCGGGGAGTGGAGCCCGACGAGCACCCATCCTGGTTGGAGCAACGACCCGCGCGCGACGGCGGAGGGCGACGACGACGAGTAGAGTCGATGGCGTGAGCCCTTCCGCTTTCGACGATCTGGCGCGCGGCCTCGCGGCCCCGATGCCGCGGGGACGGGCGCTGAGGATGCTCGCCGCAGGGCTGGCCGTCGCAGCCGTGCCGGGCCTGACCGCTCGCCGCGCACGCGCCGCCGACCAGCCGAAGCCTTGCTCCTCGGGCGGAACGTTCTGCGGGAACGTCAACCCGCTGGGCCAGATCGGCTACAACATCGGCTGCTGCCTCGGCGCGCCTGGCGAAACCCGCACCGTGTGCTGCCCGGGGATACCCGGCGTGATCGGGTCGCTCTGCTGCCCGACGGGTCACATCTGCGGTAACAAGAGCAAGGACCCCCCGGAGAACTGCATCTGCCGCAGCAAGGTCGTGTGCGACGGCACGTGCTGCAAGCCGGGCGAGTACTGCGCTACGTACTTCGGGTTCGACCAGGCTTGCGCGAAGCTCTGCCCGGGCGGCAAAGAGCATTGCAACGGCATCTGTTGCACCCGCTCCGAAACGTGCGGATTCTTCGGTTGCGGCTGCCCGTCTGGACTCGTGAAGTGCGGTGGGGACTGCTGTCAGCCCAGGGAGGATGTCGGCGACCCGGACTCGTTGTTCGCCCCGTTCCGCAACATGATCAACATGATGGGCCAGTCGGGGGCCGGCCGCGGTGGCAGCCGCCGTGCGATGTTCGCCCGTTCCGCTCGGTCGAGTTCGGCCTCTGTCGACGCGGCACTGGTGGCTCTCGCGGCAGTCAACGGCCAGGGCGCAGTCGCGATGCTCGCGATCCGGGAGGGCAAGCGCGACCCGGCCTTCAGGCAGAAGGTCAGGGTTACGCGGGCCAAGCCGCCAACGATCTCGGCCGACTCCGTCCTCAAAGCGGGCTCCGCCGCCGCGCTCAACAAGCTGCTGGTCGCCGAGGCCGAGGCCCACGCGCTGATCGCCGCCATGGCGACGGCGCTATGGCGCGCCCGTGCAGCCCACGCCAAGAAGAACAATTCGGCTGCCAGTAGCCAGCTGCGGGCGTCCGCGGCGTTCGCCGCTCAGGCGGCCACGGCGCTCAAGCGCATCCAGGGGCTGCGCACGGCAGCCGCCAAGGCTCTGAAGGCCGGCAAGGTCCCCGAGGCGTGGGCGTTCGACCCGGATGTCAACGCGTTCATCGCATCTGTGAGGTCGGGCGGCATCCCGGCGTCGCTCCGCGCCCCGATGGGCAAGCTCGGGGTCGGCAGCGCCGACCTCAAGCGGCTCCGCGAGGGCGTCCTCGGGCAGGCTGCGAACCCGGCCGTCGGGCCTGCCCTGATCGCGCCGCTGCTGGACCCGGCGCGCGCAAAGGATCTGAAGTCGCTCAGCTCCGAGCTGTCGAAGTACGCAGCGCGCGCCCGGAAGCACCCGATCGCGCGCTGACCGCCATCGCACTAGGGGTGACCGTCTAGTCGAAACTACGGCCATGGGCGTGCCGAGGATGCACGACGACGAGTTTCCTACCGACCCCGTGCTCGTGCGTGGGCTCGTTGGAGCGCAGTTTCCCGAGTGGGGGGATCTCCCGATCGAGCCTGTTCTGTTCGGAGGCACGGACAACGCGCTCTACCGGCTCGGCGACGGCCTCGTCGTGCGCCTGCCGCGGCACGAGCGAACCGTCGGCACGCTCGAGATCGAGCGACGATGGCTGCCGAGGCTGGCGCCCTCGCTGCCGCTCGCCCTACCGGTTCCCGTGGCCGAAGGCGTGCCGGCCGAGGGCTACCCCTGGACCTGGTCGATCTACGAGTGGCTGGAAGGCGAGACCGCGACGAGAGAGCGGATCGCGGACCTCGGCGAAGCCGCGATCGACCTCGCCAGGTTCGTCGGCGCATTGCAGCAGATCGACGCCACAGGCGGGCCGCCGCCGAGCAGGCACAACGCCTTTCGCGGCGTGCCGCTGGCCACCCGGGATGAGAGCACGCGCGCGTCGATCGCCGCCTTGGGCTCGACCATCGACACCGCCGCGGCCACGGATGCGTGGGAAGCCGCCGTTGGCGCACCGGAGTGGGACCGGCCGCCCACCTGGATCCACGGAGATCTCGACGCTCGCAACCTGCTGGCGCGAGACGGCAGGCTCGCGGCAGTCATCGACTGGGGCTGCCTCGGCGTCGGGGACCCCGCCTGCGACGTGGCGGTCGCATGGAAGCTGCTCGACGCCGACGCGCGCGACGTCTTTCGGGCGGCACTCTCGGTCGACGACGCGACGTGGGCGCGCAGCCGTGGCTGGGTGCTCTCCCAGGCGCTGAACGCTCTCTCCTACTACACGCTCGAGACGAACGCCGTGCTCGTCCGAGAAGCCGAGCGCTGGCTGGCGGAGGCCATTGGGCCTCCACCAGCAGTCGTCTAAGACTGGGCCACCAGCTCGTAGAGACGCTCGAAGCCATCCGTCCAGCCCTGCGTGTGCAGCGCGAGCCGCTCCTCGGTGGCGAAGACGCCCTGATCGAGGATGACGTTCGTCGACCCGTCGACCTCCTGAAGCGTGAGCGTCACCACCGTCTCGCCGTCGTCGGGCGTCGGCTCCTCCCAGCGAAACGTGTAGCTCAGCCCGTTGGGAGGATCGACTGCGAGGAACTGTCCGGCGAGATGGAAGACGTCGCCTTCCGGTGGCTGCATCGTGATCCGGTAGCTGCCGCCGACGCGAGGGTCGAGCTCGATCGAGGGCGAGGTGAAGCCCTTCGGGCCCCACCACTCCGCGAGCTCTTCTGGCGTGATGAGCGCGCTGAACACGCGCTCCGGCGGCGCAGGCACGACGCGCTCGAGATGCAGTGTGTGCTCGGCAGTCGTCAGTGGTCTGAGACAATAACGCCATGCCCGAGCGGCACCACATCCGCATCGAGTACTGCGTCCCCTGAGGGGCGCGGCCGAACGCCGCCGGTCTGGTGGCGCGACTGCTCGAGGAGTGGGAAGAGGACGAGCTCGGCGCGATCGAGGTCGTGACCGGGGCGGACGGGATCTTCGACGTGCACGTCGACGGCGACCTCGTCTTCGAGAAGAAGATGATCGGCCGCTATCCCGATCCCGACGACGTCATCCCGCTCGTCCGCGAGAAGCTCGCGGGCTAGCCGAGCGCAGGAAAGCCGGGCGTCGAGAGCACCGTTCCGCTCTCGAGGATCGAGAACGCCTCGTAGCCGTCGAGCTGCGCGGTCCAGGCCGGGCCGCGCTCGCCCATGGCGAAGGCCGCGGTCGCGTACGCGTCGGCTGTCGCGAGCTCCGGGCCGGTGATCGTCACCGAGAGGAGGCCGGAGGGAGGCAGGCCCGTGTGCGGGTCGAGCACGTGGTCGCCGCGGGCATACGCACCTGACGTCGCGACGGCGAGGTCGGTGGCCTCGACGACGGCCGCCATCCGGTCGGCATGCTCGGGGTGCCTGATGCCCACGTGCCAGCGGTCGCCGGGCTCGGGGCGCCCGCGCACGATGACGTCGCCGCCCGCGTAGATCGCAAAGCTCCGCGCGCCTCCTCGCTCGAGGATCGCGGCGGCCTCGTCGACCGCCCAGCCCTTGACGAGGCCTGACGGATCGAGCCTGCCTTCCGCATTCGCGTCGAAGAAGCCGCCCGTCTCGTCGCGAAGCTCCTCGCAGCGCTCGAGCACCGCCTGCACCTGAGGATGGGCGTCGGCGGCCGAGAGCTCGCCGCGGTCGATGCGGCTGATCTCGCTCTCCGGCTTGTACGTCGAGAACGTCTCGTCCACGAAGCGCAGCCAGTCGAAGGCGCGTCCGACGCCGGCCTCCTCGACATCCTCGTCGCGGACGTCGACGATGATGCCCATCCCCATCACATGCTCGACGGTGGTCACACGCGGCGGCCGTTGGCCAGTGCGACCTGCAGCGACTTCTCGAAGCCGACGCTCGTGTCCGTCGCCTCGGAGATGTAGTCGACGTTCGTCGCGAACTGCTCGCGAAGCACCTCCTGCGAGAGCACCGGAATCGTCTGGCGATTGAGATGGATCGTGTGCGAGCCGCCCTGATTCGGCCAGACGGGAAGGCGGACAGCGGTGATCTTCCGGGCGACGGTCTTCTTCGTCCCGATGATCGTCGTCCGCTTGCGAACGATGAGGACGACCTGGATCTCCCCCCAGCGTTCGACTTGCACCGCCGGGCCCTGTACACGCTTCCACTGCGTGACGATCTTCTTCTTCGGCACCGCCGCGGCTCCGACACTCGGGAGCACGAGCGCGCCCGCGATGACGATCGGCGTGATGTGCTTCTTCATGGGAGGACCCCCGGTCTCATAGCGCAAAACGTTCGCTGTGGACGTGCCGGCGCGGCACGCCCGCGCGACGAACGTTCTTTTCGATGACGTTCACCATACCCGGAGGCCCACTGATGAACACATCGCGCTCGGCGATGTCGGGCACCATCTCGCGCAGGTGGTCGGGGGAGAGCAGGTCTTTGCCCTCGCGGTCGTGATGCCCCGCCACGACCTCGACGCGGGCCGCCGCCTGCTCGAGCTCGTCGCCGAAGATCGCGTCCTCGCGCTTCAGGACGCGGTAGAGGACGACCACGTCTCCGTCGAGCTCGTCGAGCAGCGCGCGGATGGGCGTGATGCCGATCCCGCCGGCGATGAGCAGCGTCTTCTCGAGCCGCTTGGCCTCGCTCGTGAACACGCCGAACGGCCCCTCGGCGACCACGCGGGCGCCGACGGGCAGCTCGCGAAGGTCACGCGAGTAGTCGCCGACCGCCTTCGCCGTCAGCCGCAGCGAGTCGCTTGCCGGGCGCCTCCGAAAGCGAGAACGGGTGCGCTTCCCACCAGCGGCCGCGCGTGAGAAAGCGCCAGAGGAAGAACTGTCCCGGCCGTGCGCCGAGCCGGTCGAGCCGGTCGCCGGCGACGCGCACCGAGACCACGTCCTCGCTTTCCGGCACCACCTCGGCCACGCGGAGCCTGAAGCGAAGCGCGTTCACGATCGGCACCCCGAGCCGGAAGACGACGAGGACGCCGAGCGTCACGAGGTACAGCGCTCGCCAGTAGTTCGCAGCCGTCTCGTCGAGCGCGAGCTCGTTGCCTGTCGGGATCTGGTGGAACCACGCGAGCGCGATGCCTGCGTAGGCCAAGAGGTGAATCGCGTACCACCACTCGTACGGAAGCCGTCGCCGGGCCACGACGATGGAGGTGAGGCCGACGGCCGACGATGAGCGCCGTGCCGACGGTCGCCGTGATCATCCCGGGATACACGCCGCGCCGAGCAGCGTCTCCACCTCGGCCCACAGGCTCACGTCGTCGAGCAGCGCGTAGCCCCAGACGCTGAGCAGGGTGTGAGCCACGACGAGGGCGACGGTGGCGTGGCCGTTCCAGCGATGGACGACCGTGAGGTGGTCGAAGCCCACCAGCCGGTCCAGCCAGGGGATTCGCGCCAGCAGCAGCACCTGGACGAGCGCGAGATACGCGCCGAGCAACCCCGTCAGCCGGGCGAGGCTCGTGACGAGCTCGGCGAAGTCGTCGATGCCCGTGAGGTTGCCGTCGGGCGGACCGTGCGTACCAGAGCCACACGATGGCCGCCGCGTTGCCGAAGAACAGCGCGAGCGCGGCTGCGGCGACAACCCGTCGTCTCACGCTGTCAATGGTGCCTGGCCGTCCGGCGCTAGCGATGGACGGCCAGCTCGTCGGGTAGGACCTGCTCGGCGGCGGCGGTGGCCCCGCTCAGGGAGAGACGCACCGTCCGTTGCGGCACACCTGTGCGAGCTCCGGCGGGAGGCCCTTCGTGGTGATCGGATTCGTGCAGCAGACGCCGTTGCACTCGTACTGCGCCGGGCAGCACCACTCGATGCCAAACGTCGGCTTCGTCAGCACCTTCCAGCCCGGCGGACAGCAGGCGCCGAATGCCTTGACATAGCGGTCTCTTTCGCAGCAGACGGTGCGTGCGCCGGAGCGAGCGAAGCCTCCATCCTTGGCGAAGGTCTCATCGCCACACTCCTCGGGACAGCAAACCCAGTCGTTGGGGCCCCCGTACGGCCCCAGTGGGCAGCACGGCTTCCCCTTCGGACAGCAGAGACCCTTGCGCTCGTCGCAGCAGTAGCTGCCTTTCGGGCAGCACTTGCGCCCGCAAGCTTCCTGCCCGCGGCCACAGCGCGTGCAGCGGCCCGTGCGGGGATCGGCGCACCGGCGATTGCCCGCACAGCACTTCTTCCCGCAGCGTGGCGATCCGTCGGGGCATGCGCGCACGCACTTCCGCCCGACACAGTCGTACCCTCGGGCACAGCAGTTCGTGCCGCAGCGCGTCGCGCCGGGTGGGCACTTCGGAAGGCACCTGCCACCCACGCACTCCTCGGAGTCGTCACGACAGCAGCCGGTCTTGCCGGCCGCCTCGCCTTTGCCGCAGGCGCTCCAGCCCTTTGGACAGCGGTCGCGGCACTTGTCCTCACACACCGACGTTCGCCGGTCACAGCACGGCGACAACGGATCCTGTGGACAGCACACCTGCGTCGCTGCCAAGCAGCACAGATTCGGAAGGCACGGATAGTGGCCGGGGAGGCATTCCGCTTGCTGTGTCGCGGCGCCAGCAGCCCGAGCGAAGGTTCCGCTGAAGGCCAACGCAGCGAGGAGCTGGAGCACGCCGCGACGCGACGTCTCACGTCGGGGCTCGGCGAGGGCAATCGCGTCACCGTCGGTTGCTTCGCCGCCGACGTCTGCGCCGTTCCGCAGCAAACGCAGCACCTCCTCCGCACCGACGCCTCTGGCGCTTGCGACTTGGCCATCAGCGTCGATTAGCAGTGCGCTCGGCGTGCCGGCCGACCGCAGCCGGCGAGAGGCGGCGCCGGCTTCATCGTGGAGGACGACCGAAGAGAACGCCTGGCCTCGGACATCGGCGGGCTCTCCGTCGGCGAGCAGGACGAGCTCTCGCGCGCCGATTGGGGGATCGATCTCGAAGTCGCGCAGCTCGTCGCGGAGTGAGCGGCAGAAGCCGCAGCTCGGGTTCCAGAACATCAGCACTACGTCGCGCAGCTCCGCAAGCGACACCTCGCCACCCTGCACAGCCGGCAGGCGGACTTCGCCTGCGTCTCACCCGCGGCCGCGCAACTCGCGGTTGTGACGGACCAGGCGGACTGCAAAGGCCGTTGCGCCAGACGCGACGACCAGGGTGAAGGCGACGCCGACGGCAGCCGCGGCCTGAGTGGCGTTCAGACGGCCAACCCACGCCACGGCGCTAGGGCCTGCTCCGTCCCGCCACGCCGCAACGGCTACGACCCCAGCGACTGCGGCCAGGCCCGCGTTCCGGCCCAGCGTTAGCCACCCGGCCGGTGACGAGTGCAGTTGACCGAAGCAGTGGCAGTCCGGTGCGCGACCGCGGGCGACGTTCACCGCGATCGCTGCCGAGAACGCGAGCAGCAGCGAGAGCCCCGCTGCTGCCGCCCATCCTGCGGAGGACGCTGGCAGCAGCGCGCCCGCAATCGCCAGCTCGATGAGCGGCAACGCGATCCCGACGAAGCCCGCCAGGCGGTGGGGAACGCCGAAGCCCACCGCGGCCTGCCGTGAACCCCCGAGATCGACGAGCTTCGCAAGACCGGCGGCCGCAAAGACGGCTGCAAGCGCAATTCGCGCTGAGAAGAGCAACGTCGTCATCCGATGCCCGTCGAGTTCCCCGAGCCCTCGGGCGCGAAACGTTGAAGCTGCGGCTTGCACCCGGGGCAGTGCCTCCACCACTGCATCTAGCCGCGAGTCTTGCCACGAACGCGTCACAATGGAGCGATGTCTGCCGCAATCGGCTCCAGCGTGTCGGAGGCCCTCGAGCGGCTTACGCCGGTGTCGCGCGCGCTCTGGGAGCGCGCGCTCGGCTCGCTACCGGGCGGTAACACGCGAACGACGATCTTCCACGACCCGCATCCCGTCTACATCACGAGAGGAGAGGGGTGCAGGGTCTGGGACGCCGACGGCGTCGAGCGCATCGACTTCATCTCGAACTACACGTCGCTGATCCTCGGCCACTGCCATCCGCGTGTGGTCGAGGCGGTGCAGTCGCAGGCCGCGCGGCTGATGAGCGTCGCGGCGCCGAACGAGCTCGAGATCGAGCTCGCCGAGCGGCTACGGGAGCGGCTGCCGAGCGTCGATCTCGTTCGCTTCACGAACTCCGGCACGGAGGCGACGATGCTCGCCTTGCGTGCGGCGCGAGCGTTCACCGGCCGGGAGAAGATCGGCGTCTTCGCCGGCGGCTACCACGGGTCGCACGACTACGCGGCGAGCATCCCGGGCGATGTCTCCGGCGCGCCCGGCGGGCGGGGCATCCCGGCCGCGGTCGCCGACACCGTCGTCGTCGCGCCGTTCGACGACCGCGAGGGGACGCTGGCTGCGTTCGAGCCGCACCTCGGCGAGCTGGCGGCCGTCATCGTCGAGCCGGTGCTGGGTGCAGGCGGCGTCGTGCCCGCGACCGCCGGCTTCCTCGCCTTCCTCCGCGAGTTGACGCGCGACTCCGGCGCGCTGCTCGTCTTCGACGAGGTCATCTCGTTCCGCATCGGCTACCACGGCGCGCAGGGACGGCTCGGAGTCACTCCGGACCTGACGACGCTGGGCAAGATCATCGGCGGCGGCCTGCCCGTGGGCGCGCTCGGCGGCCGGGCCGACGTGATGGCGCTCTTCGACCCGCGGCGAGGCGACCGCATCGGTCACGGCGGCACGTTCAACGCGAACCCGCTGACGATGGCGGCAGGCCTCGCAACGCTCGACGAGCTTACGCCCGGACGCTACGACGAGCTCGAGGCTCTCGCGGCGGAGCTGGAGGCCGGCGTGAACGCCCGGACCGGAGCCTCGGCGACGGCGGTCGCCTCGCTCTTCCGGATCGAACTCCCGGACCCGTCACGCCTCCCCGACCTCCACGTGGACCTGCTCGCGAGCGGCATCCTCATGACGCAGCGAGGTATGGGCTGCCTCTCGACGCCGATGACGAGCGCCGAAGTCGATGCGTTCGTCGACGCGCTAGCTGCGGCCGCGCCGTAGCCAGTAGCGGATGAAGTAGACCGGCACGACGATCCCGGCGAAGAGGAACGTCGCGACGCCCCACGCCGTCGCGTGCCGAGAGCCGTGCTTGCTCGCGTGCGCGAAGACCGCCGTCGCCAGAAGCGCGCCGAGCGCCACCGCGATCAGGAACTGGATCGGGCTGAGGTCGGCGATTGACGCGGCGATGCTCATTAGACTCGATCCTCTCATTCCTGAGGAGGTTCAGATGGGTGTCAACCCGATTCCGGAGGGCTACCGCACCGTCACGCCTTACCTCGTCGTCGACAATGCCGCGAACGTCTTGGACTTCGTGAAGAGGGCGTTCGGCGCCGAGGAGAAGGTCCGTATGGAGACGCCAGACGGGACGATCGGCCACGCGGAGGCGCAAGATCGGCGACTCGATGGTGATGCTGGGCGACGCGGGCGATCAGAACCCGGCCATGCCGGCCATGATCCATCTCTACGTGGACGACTGCGACGCGACGTACGAGCGCGCGCTCGGCGCGGGCGGCACGTCGGAGCGTGAGCCGACGGACCAGTTCTACGGCGACCGCTCGGCGGGCGTCCGCGACTCGGCCGGCAACCTCTGGTGGATCGCCACGCACGTGGAGGACGTGCCGGAAGAGGAGCTGGCGAAGCGCATGGAGGCGGCATCCGCGGGGTAAGAGAGTCCGCATGAGATTTCGCAAGCGGGCGAAGCTCGATCCGTCGCAGGTCGAGGACTACCGTGGCCAGGGCGGCGGCCTCGGCGGCCTCGGCGGCGGGAAGATGCTCGGCGGCGGAGGCGGAGTCGTCGGGATCATCGTGGTCGTCCTCTACCTCGTCATCGCGAGTCAGGGCGGCGGCCTCGGCCAGCTCGGCTCGCTCGCCGGCCAGACGGTCGGCCCGGGAACGCCGAACACCGAGCTCGCGACCGAGTGCCGCACCGGCCAGGACGCGAACGAGCGCGAGGATTGCCGCATCGTCGCCGTCGTCAACAGCGTGCAGGCGTACTGGACGAAGACGCTGCGCAACTACGAGCCCGCGCGGACACGGTTCTTCGACGGGCAGATCTCGACCGGCTGTGGCGTCGCCTCGAGCGCCGTCGGCCCGTTCTACTGCCCGGCCGACAGCCATATCTACATCGACCTCGGCTTCTTCGACCAGCTGAAGTCGCAGCTCGGGGCCGAGGGCGGCCCGCTGGCCGAGGCGTACATCCTCGCGCACGAGTACGGGCACCACGTGCAAGACCTCACAGGCGTCCTCGGCAGCGCGAACCGCGACACGGGCCCGCAGGGCGGCCAGGTGCGCGTCGAGCTCCAGGCCGACTGTTACGCCGGGCTCTGGGTCGGTCGCGCGCTCGACACGGGGTTCATCGAGGACCTCACGCGCCAGGACGTCAACCAGGCGCTCGACGCGGCGCAGGCCGTCGGCGACGACCGCATTCAGGAACGATCCCAGGGACGCGTGACCCCGGAGTCGTGGACGCACGGCTCAGCCGACCAGCGCCGCACGTGGTTCGTCCGCGGCATCGAAGGCTCGGGCCCGAACAGCTGCGACACCTTCAAGGGCCAGGTCTAGCCCGCGCCTTAACGCAGGAACGAGAGCCCGACGAGGGTCGGCACGACGATCCACACCCCGACGGTGAGCGAAATGCCGACGATCGCGAACCGCCGCGAGTGGTCGCGCGGCGGGTTGCCACAGTTGCCGACCGACCGCCACAGCTCCTTCAGCGGCTCGCGCACCGAGAGCCGAATCCGGGAGCTGGCCATGGCCGTGCCGCGGAGGAGGAACCACGAGATCGTCACGCCGATGAGGGCGCCGATCACTCCGACGATGGTCGCCGTGACCCAGTCGTCCCAGGTGTAGCCGGTCGCCAGCCGGTAGATGCTGGCGACGAGCGGGATCAGGAGGCCGCCGATCACGAACGTCGGCACGCCGATCGCGCGGCTCTTGGCGATCTCCATGAGCGCCGCAGCGTCGAAGCGAGCGCTCCGCAGCAGCTTCATATCCTCGGAGCCGTCCGGCGCCTCGACCTCCCGAAAGTGGTAGAGGTTGCGCATGTCCGTCGTCACCGTCTTGACGTACGAGACGACGATGTAGCGGGCGACGAGCTCGATGCCCCAGCGGACGAAGGCAGTCAGCGGGCCGAGGCCGGAGGCCGCCCGCGAGCCGTGGTGGCCGTGGCGGCGGAGGCTCTCGAGTGCCGCAACCGCGCGCTGATGGTCGGCGAAGAAGCGCCCGGGCCGCGCGATGGTCGTTGTCCGCGCCAGCTCGGTGAGCATCTCGCGCGCTCGCGGGCTCGTCACCTCGATGTCGTCGAGGAACGCCTCGATGGCGGCGTCGTCGCCGGAGAGCAGCTGGAGTCGCTCGAGGGGATTGACGTCGTCTTCGTGACGCAGCCGCCAGCGGTCGTCGCGCATGGGAAGGGAGCCTAACGCCGGTTGCCGTCAGGCTCCCTTCCCGCGGTTGCTGGTTACCTGCGGTAGCAGAGGACGTAAAGCGTGAACGTCCTCTGGGTGCCCGTGCCGTTGGCGCCGCTCGCCTGGTAGCCCATGACGATTCCGCGCCGGTCGAGGATCGGCCGCAGCTCTACGGTGTAGAGCACGTCGGCCGCGCCGGCGGCAGACCAGCTCGTGCCGGCGCTGATCGCACGCTCGCCGCGCGCGCACATCTGGCCGACGTCGGCGCTTGTCGTGCCCGAGCCCGGGGCGTCCGGGATGACGATGTTCTCGGTCGGGACGCGAATCGCGCCGAGCAAGGCACCCGAGTCGCCCTTCGGGCCCTTCGGGCCGGGCACGCCTGTCGCGCCCGGCGGACCGGGCGGTCCCGCTGGACCGATTGGGCCGGCGGGGCCGACAGCGCCTATCGGGCCGGTCGGCAGCTGACGCTGGTTGAAGTCGGCCATCGTCAGCGACCCGTTTTGGACGAGCCCGCTCGTGATGGCGCCGGCGGCGATCTTGCCGAACGTCACGGAGCGGCCTTTGAGCTCCTTCGTACCCACGGAGCCTGCCTTCAGCTCGCGTGCGCCGACGCTGTTCGCGGGAAACGCCGAGACCGCTGCGATGCTCGTGCCGGTCAGAGCGACGAACAGGGCGACGAGCGCCACGCCCATCGCCGGACTTGGTCGGTGAATGCGTCTCACTCGCTCCACCCCCTTTCGCCCGAGGTGTACCGCTCCGACGTCAAGGGCACGTCGGACGCGCGTAAGGCGCGTGCAAGCCCGGCGTGAAGACGCCGTCCGCCTGCGCGCCTACTCTCAGGTCATGGCTGCCGAGCAGCCGCAAGTGCAGCAGGCGCCGATCTCCACGCCGCTCTCGGAGATGGATGCGATTCCGACTCCGAAGGGTCGGCCGGCCGGCCGGATGCTGCTCGGCTACATCGTCTGGGGCGCGCTCGGCGCCGTGATCGCAGCGATCGAGCTGCTGGCGGCGATCAACGCCGACTGGACGCCGTGGCCGACGCTGTCCTCAACGGTCGGCGAGCTCCAGCGCAATCACACATGGGTCGGGATCTTCGTGGTCGGCGGGCCTCGTCGTGATCGCCATGCGCGTCCTCTTCTATCCGTGGCCGTACAAGGAGCCGACAAGTGAGCGAGCAAGAGATCGGCTACATCGTGTGGGGCTGCCTCGGGGCGATCGTGATCGCGACGGAGGTCATGGCGAAGATCGGCACGCCGTGGTTGCGGCTGCCGAGCATCGCGGCCACCGCCGCTGACCTCCAGGCCCGGTGGCCGTGGGCGGCAACGATCATTCTCGCCGGGATGGCAGTGCTGGCCGTGCACCTCGTCTTCTATCCCTGGCCAGACCCGCGCGCCCTGAGCTCAACCGCGAAAACGCCCCGGTTCCAGCGCGACAGCGACGCGGGCGAGGAGCAGCGCGCGACGACGCTCGAGCTCTTCTACGACCTCGTCTTCGTCTTCGCGGTCACCCAGGTGTCACATCTCCTGCTCGAACGACCTGAGCTGGAAGGGCGCGGGCGAGGCGGCGCTCGTGCTGCTCGTCGTCTGGTGGGCGTGGAACTACACGACGTGGGTCACGAACGAGCTCGATCCCGACTCGCCCGTCGTTCGCCTGCTGCTGATCGGGATCATGCTCGCGACGCTGCTGATGGCCGTGGCCATCCCCGACGCGTTCGGGTCGCAGGGGCTCCTCTTCGCCTGCTCGTACGTGGCCATCCAGGTGGGTCGGCACGTGTTCCTCACCTTCGCCTCGGCGCGTCCGGGCACGATCGAGCGGAAGCGAGCCGCTCACGTTCTGGTGTGGCTCTCCACGGCAGGCGTGTTCTGGATCGCGGGCGCCTTCGTCGAGGACGAGGCGCGTGCGGCGGTCTGGCTCGTCGCGCTCGCCATCGACTACCTCGGCCCGGTCGCGCTGTACCGCGTGCCGGGCTGGCCGCAGCTCGATCCGGAGGCCTGGGACGTGGAGACCTCGCACTTCGCCGAGCGCTTCCAGCTCTTCGTGATCATCGCGCTTGGCGAGTCGATTGTGCTCATCGGCGTGACGGCGGCGGAGCTCGAGATCGACGCCGCCCGGCTGACCGCGCTCGGGCTCGCGTTCGCGGGCACCGCTGCTCTCTGGTGGCTGTACTTCGACTACGTGGCGTCGATTGCGCAACGACGCCTGGAGCTCGCCGACAGGACGACGTTGCTCGCCCGCGACGGTTACACGTACCTCCATGTCGTGCTGATCGCGGGCATCATCGTGTGGGCGGTCGGCGACGAGCTCGTGATCGCCCATCCGACCGACGTGCTGCCCGCGGTCGAGGTCGTCGTGCTCGTCGCCGGGCCAGCGATCTACCTGCTCGGGCACGTGCTCTTCCGCCTGCGGATGGCCGGGACGCTCTCCTGGAAGCGGCTGGCCGGCGCGGCCGGCTGCGTCGCCGTGGGCGGTCTGGGCTCGGTGCTGCCGGGCCTCGCGCTCTCCGGCCTGCTCGTCGCCGTGCTCGTCGGCGTGATCCTCGCCGAGCGAATCAACGAAGCTCGCCGGCAGGAGCGAGGGGAGCCGTCGCCGATGGAGCGGCTGGAATCCGAGAGCGGGAGCGGCTAGTCTCCCCGGCGAAGGAGGGGTCCTCTGAAGCTCGCTCCGTTGTTCGTGGCACTCGCCGCCGCCGCAGTCCTCGCCACCACTGGCATCAGCGCGCCGCGGGACACGTCCTTCCCGGGCGGCTCGTACTTCGCCATCCTCTGCAGCTTCAGCCACCGCAACAACGACGACCCGATCGTCCACCCGGGATCGCCCGGCCGCTCGCACAACCACACGTACATCGGCAACACGTCCGTGCACGCGTTCTCGACGCCCGCCTCCCTACAGGGCGGCAAGACGACGTGCGAGCTGCCTGGCGACGCGTCGACGTACTGGATCCCGACGCTCTACGTCGGCACCGAGCCGATCATCCCGCTGGCCGGGATCGTCTACTACATCAAGCACACGTACGAGCGCGTCCAGACGCTGCCGGACGGCCTGAAGATGGTGACCGGCAACGCGGAGGCGAAGAAGGCGCAGGCGAAGATCGTCGGCGCCTGGAGCTGCGGTGGCATCGGCGGCAAGCTCCGCTACTCCGTGCTGCCGCAGTGCACGGTCGACCAGGCGCTCGAGCTGCGGATCCACTTCCCGAACTGCTGGAACGGCAGGACGCTCGACAGCCCCGACCACAAGCGGCACATGGCGTACTCGGTCAACGGCGCCTGC
Source organism: uncultured Actinomycetes bacterium (assembly GCA_963755155.1). Classification (GTDB taxonomy): domain Bacteria; phylum Actinomycetota; class Thermoleophilia; order Gaiellales; family Gaiellaceae; genus PALSA-612. Next base: position 294,461 of record CAVWIV010000007.1, read on the forward strand.
CCGCAGAGCCATCCGGAGGCGCTACCCACGATCGCGATGATCCTGGTCTACGACTCCGTGCCGAGACGGGCGAGGCTCGCCTCGGGGAAGTTCGGGCTCCATGCCGACTTCATGAACGGCTGGGACGAGGACGTTCTGCAGCGCCTGGTCGACGGCCTCAATTACGGCTAACCGCGGCTGACCAGCTCCTCGCGGTCGGAGCCGCCGGAGATGGCCATCGCGAGCACCGGCCCGACGCCCTTCGCGTAGAACTTGTGCTCGAGGATCTCGGGCTGGAGCGGCGTGTAATCCTTCGTCATGAGCACGTCGCGGTAGGCGCCCGCGGGCACCTCCACCCACTCGTGGAGTGACAGCACGGTGGCCGCGTCCTCAGCCTCCCCGGCGTAGTACTCCTGCCGGTACTCGAGCCCGGGCACGGGACTCGCCGGGACGATGACCCCAGCCTGCGCGCCGTCGACGCCGTGCTCCCATGAGCCGGCGGTCGTCGTCACCTTGCCGTTCGCGAACTCCTTCGTGTCCTCGCCGAGGTACCAGATGTTCCCGTCGGCGTCCTGCGCGTACCAGTCGAATGTGTCCTCGATCACCTGGCCGTCCTCCGAGACGACGTCGTGGACGACGCGCGCCTCGATGCCGCCGATCGTCTTCGTGCGGCCGGTGACCGTCACGTCGACCTTCAGCTCGCCGCCCTCGCCGTCGGTCTCCCGGTAGACCCAACGGTCGCCGGGCGCCATCGGCCAGTACGGGTTCGTGATCTCGGTCGTGAAGTCGGCCGGGTCGAGCGTGACCTGCTCGGAGCCGGTCGGAAGCGTGTTCGCTCGAGTCAGCGCCGCAGCCGGCAGCGACCATGACGATTGCGATCAGTGCGAGGTATCTCATGGCCGTCAGCGTAGGAAGGGCGGATGAGAAGGCCATGAGTGTCCCTCATCGAACTCTCATCTTCAGCTCACGAACGGCTATGACTATGGAGCCATGCGCGCGCTGGTCGTCGAAGACGAGCTGAAGATGGCGGCCCTGCTCCGTCGCGGCCTGACGGAGGAGGGCTACGCGGCCGACATCGCGCGCACGGGCGACGAGGCGCTCTGGATGGCGCGCGCGGCGCCGTACGACGTGATCGTGCTCGACGTGATGCTGCCCGGGCGCGACGGCTTCGCCGTCTGCCGGGAGCTCCGCGAGGCCGGCGTGTGGGCGCCGATCCTCATGCTCACGGCGAAGGACGCGGTCGAGGATCGCGTCGAAGGGCTCGACTCGGGCGCCGACGACTACCTCACGAAGCCGTTCTCGTTCGCCGAGCTGCTCGCGCGGCTGCGCGCGCTCGCGCGTCGCGGGGCCGCGGAGCGCCCTCCTGTGCTCCAGGTCGGGTCCCTTCGTCTCGACCCGGCCACACGCCAGGTGTGGCGCGGCGACGCCGAGATCGAGCTCTCGGCCAAGGAGTTCGCGCTGCTCGAGACGTTCATGCGCCGGCCGGGGCACGTGCTCTCGCGCCTCGACCTGCTCGAGCACGCGTGGGACTACGGCTACGAGAACCGCTCGAACGTCATCGACGTCTACGTCCGCTACCTGCGGGAGAAGATCGACCGGCCGTTCGGCGTGCGCTCGATCGAGACCGTGCGCGGGGCCGGGTATCGCCTGCGCGTGGACGGCGGATCGTGAGCCGCCTGCCGATCCGCTGGCGGCTCTCGCTCGCCTTCGCGGTTGCGATGGCCGTCGTGCTGAGCGCGCTCGGCGCGTTCCTCTACGTACGGCTCGATCGATCGCTCGTGGCTGGGCTCGACGAGACGCTCGAGCTCCGCGCGGCGCAGATCCGGTCGTCGAACGAGCTCGGCTCCGCCGGGGACGAGGGCATCGCGCAGCTGTACGACCCTCGAGGGCGGTTGCTCGACTCGTCGCCCCGCGGCGAGGAGCCGATCCTCGTCCTCGCCGAGGTCGACCGTGGCCTCGGCCGTCCGTTCACCGTGGAACGCGGCGGCTTCCGTCTGCTCGTGACCTCGATCGACAGCTTTCGAGTGCTCGCGGTCGGCGTCACGCTCGAGGACACGGAGGACGCGCTGAACAGCCTGCTCGCCCAGCTCCTCATCGTCGGGCCGCTCGGCCTGCTCCTCGCGTCGGTCGGCGGCTACTTCCTCGCGGCTGCAGCCCTGCGGCCGGTGGAGGCGATGCGGCGCGAGGCCGAGGTGGTGTCCGCAGCCGAGCCGGGGAGGCGGCTGACCCTGTCGCCGGCGAGCGACGAGCTGCGCCGGCTGGGAGAGACGCTCAACACGATGCTCGCCCGGCTGGAGACGGCGCTCGAGCGAGAGCGCCGCTTCGTCGCCGACGCGAGCCATGAGCTGAGAACGCCCCTCGCGATGCTCCGCGCCGAGCTCGAGCTCGCGCTCCGCCGGGAGCGCACTCCGGAGGAGCTGGACAAGGCCGTGCGGTCGGCCGCCGAGGAGACGGAGCGGCTATCGCGGCTCGCGGAGGATCTGCTCGTGCTCGCACGCGCCGACGGCGGCGAGCTGCCGGTACGCCGCGAGCCAGTGGCGGCAGTCGATCTCCTCTGGGGCATCGCCGATCGCTTCCGGGCTCGGGCCCACGATGCAGGACGCGCGATCGAGACCCGCGTCGACGACGGCTTGGTGCTCCACGTCGACCGGCTGCGGGCGGAGCAGGCGCTCGGCAACCTCGTCGACAACGCGCTGCGGCACGGCCAGGGGCGGATCCTCGTCGAGGCGCGGCGCGGAGGAGACGGCACGGCGGAACTTCACGTCCGCGACGAGGGGCCGGGCTTCACGCCGGAGCTCGCCGCGCGCGCGTTCGAGCCGTTCAGCCGAGGCGATGCCGCGCGCACGGGACCGGGTGCCGGCCTCGGCCTCGCTCTCGTCGACGTCATCGCCCGCGCCCACGGCGGCTCGGCCCACGTCGAAGGCGCCGACGCGTGGATCGTCTTTCCGGAGGTACCCTCGGGGCATGTCTGAAGGTCGGCTCACGCGCCGCGCGTCGATCACGAAGCTCGGCGGCGCAGGCCTCGCGGCGGCACTCGGCTGGAAGGCAGTCGACGAAGCCAGCGGCGCAGGCCCGGCCGCCGTCGCGTCGGGCGCCGTCTCCTGCGTGCTCGCCCCTGAATCGACCGAAGGGCCCGTTCTTCCTCCCGGGCGACAAGGTGCGCCGCAACGTCACAGAGGGCAAGCCCGGCGTCCCCCTGACGCTGAGGCTGACCGTGCTCGATGTCTCGACGTGCAAGCCGATCAAGGGCGCCGCCGTCGACATCTGGCACTGCGATGCCGTTGGCACCTACGCCGCGGCGACGAACAAGACATTCCTGCGCGGCATCCAGAGGACAGACGCGAAGGGCGTCGCGACGTTCACGACGGTCTACCCCGGCTGGTACCCGGGTCGCACCGTGCATATCCACGTCAGAGTCTCGCTCGGCGGGAACGTCGTCCACACGGGCCAGCTGTACTTCCCGGACGCCACCACGGACGCCGTCTACAAGCGGAAGCCGTACAGCTCGCGAGGCGCCCGCAACACGCGGAATCCCGACGACGCGATCTACCGCAACGGCGGCAGCCGCTCGACGCTGAAGCTGAAGAAGGTGAAGAGCGCGTACACGGGCTCGATCACCATGGGCGTTCAGAGATAGTTTCCGGCCGAAAATCTGGCGACTTTCGGCCGCGGGTGTGCTCCGAGAGCCGTCGTGAGCCGCGCCCGCCATGTCGGTCGCGGCGGCGCAAGTCCTTTCGGCGACGTTGCGATTGTAGGATCGCGCGATGCACGTCGACACGCTGCCGGTAGGGCTCGGGCTCGACCCCGAGGAGGCGCAGGCCCGCTTCGACGAGCTCCAGCAGAAGCTTGTCCCGCTCTGGCATTCGATGGAGGGGATGACGCAGGACGAGCAGACGATCGTCGTCGTGTGCTCGATGACGCTCGACGAGCCGAACATGCCCGCGGCGGTGCTCCAGGCGTACGAGGAGCGCTTCCTCTTCCTGCTCCTGCTGCTGCGGCAGCCGCGCGCGCGGCTCGTCTACGTGACCTCGCAGGCGATTCACCCGAGCATCGTCGACTACTACCTGGGCCTGCTCCCGGGCATCATCCCCTCGCACGCGCGACAGCGACTGCACCTCGTGTCCCCGCTGGACGGCTCGTCGCGGCCGCTGTCCGCGAAGCTCCTCGAGCGGCCGCGGCTGCTCGACCAGATCCGCAGCCTCGTGCCCGACCCCGACCGCGCGCACCTCGTCCCCTTCAACACGACGGAGCTCGAGCGCGACCTCGCGCTCGCGCTCGGGATCCCGATGTACGGCGCCGACCCTCGCTTCTTCCCCTATGGCACGAAGACGGGCTGCCGGCGCCTGTTCGCCGAGCAGGGCGTTCGGCATCCGCTCGGGCGCGAGGACCTGTCCACGACCGCCGAGCTGGCGGCGGCGATCGCCGAGCTGCGCGCCGAGCGGCCGGGCATGTCCCAGGTGATCGTGAAGCTCAACGAGGGCGTGTCGGGCGAGGGCAACGCGCTGCTCAGCCTCGAGGGGCTGTCAGTGACGGCGCGGGCACCGACGAGATCGAGGAGCGGCTCGCCGCGATGCAGTACGAGCTGCCGGAGATCACGTACGACGGCTACACCGACATGCTGGAGAAGCGTGGCGGGGTGGTGGAGGAGCGCATCGTCGGCGAGGAGTTCCGCAGCCCGAGCGTCCAGATGCGGGTGACGCCGCTCGGCGAGGCTCGAGGTGCTCTCGACGCACGACCAGCTGCTCGGCGGGCCGTCCGGGCAGAGCTATCTCGGCTGCATCTTCCCCGGCCGACCCCGGCTACGCGACCGCGATCACGCGGGAGGCGGTGAAGGTCGGCGAGCGGCTCGCGTCGGAGGGCGTGATCGGCCGTTTCGCGATGGACTTCGTCGCCGTCAGGGACGCGGACGGCGGCTGGGAGCCGTACGCGATCGAGCTCAACCTCCGCAAGGGGGGCACGACCCACCCGTTCCTCACGCTGCAGTTCCTCACGGACGGCGCGTACGACCCGGAGACGGCGGTGTTCACGGCCCCGAGCGGCAAGGAGAAGTTCTTCGTCGCCTCCGACCATGTCGAGAGCGACCTGTACCGCGCGTTGACGGCCGACGACCTCTTCGACCTCGCGGTGCGGACCGGCCTGCACTTCGACCAGTCGCGCCAGACCGGCGTCGTCTTCCACATGATGAGCGCGCTCGGCGAGTGGGGACGCACCGGGTTGACAGCCGTGGAGGAGACAAGCGAAGGCGCCTATGCGCTCTACGAGCGCGCGGTCGCGACGCTGGACGAAGAGGCGCAGACGGCTCTAGCCGAGCGCCGCCTGCCCGCCTAGACCGGCCCAGTCGTACGCCTCGCCGATGGCCGCGAGCCGCGCCTTCGTGGCCTCGTCGCACAGCGCTCCGGCGACACCCGCCTCGTAGAAGTCGCGCGGATGGAGGCCGAGCGAGCAGGCGGTCGCGTACTCCGTCGTGAGGTCGGTGTCGAACATCGGCGGGTCGTCGGTGGAGAGGGAACAGAGGACGCCGGCGGCGACGAGCTGCGGCAGCGGGTGCTCGGCCAGCGAGGGGACGACGCCCACGCGGACGTTCGACACCGGGCAGACGTCGAGCACCGTTCCGCGCTCCTTGAGCTCCTGGACGAGGTCCGGGTCCTCGATGGCGCGGATGCCGTGCCGCAACCGGTCGGCCTGGAGGAGATGAATCGCGTCGCGGATCGCGTCGGGCGGGCCCAGCTCGCCGGCGTGGGGCACGGAGCCAAGGCCGCCCTCGCGGGCGCGCCGGAAGACGTCCTCGTACAGATGCGGCGGGTACTCGAGCTCGAACGCGCCGAGACCGACGCCGACGATGCCGCGGTCGCGGTACGCGATGGCGTGGCGCAGGCTGTCGTCCATCTCTTCGGGCGTGGCGTTCCGCGTCAGGTCCGGAGTGAGCCGCATCTCGAGGCCGTGCGTCTCGCGCGCCTCCTCGATGCCGTCGCAGAAGCCCTCGTAGATCGTCTCCCACGCCACGCCGCGCCGCACGAGCTGCAGCGGCGCGAAGATCCCTTCGACGTAGACGGCGCCGTGCCGCACTGCCTCGCCGGCGTAGTCGACGGTGATCCGCCGGAAGTCGTCGGCGGTGCGCAGGCACGACGTCACCAACAGCCACACGTCGATGAAGTGGGGGAGGTCCGTGTAGTGAAAGAGCTCGGAGAGGCCGTCGTGTGTCTCGGCGGGGAGCTCGACGTCGTTGCACTCCGCGATCGCCAGCAGCGTCTCCGGGCGCAGCGTGCCCTCCAGGTGCACGTGCAGCTCGATCTTCGGATAGCTCATGGGTGGCACATCGTCGCGTTCTCCCCGGATGCTTTCAGCGTGAGAAGGTATCGGCGTGGGGCACAGCATGCGTGAGTCGAAGGCTGCGGTCGCGGGGACGGGCTTCGTCGGCGCGATCCATGTCGAAGCGCTGAGGCGGCTGGACGTGGAGGTCGTGGGCGTCTGCGCGTCGACGCCCGAGCGGGCGGAGGCGAAGGGGCTCGCTCCCGCGTACGAGAGCTACGAGGCGCTGCTGGCCGACGAGCGCGTTGACGTCGTCCATGTCACGACGCCGAACCATCTTCACCACGGCCAGGTGCGAGACGCCCTGGCGGCCGGCAAGCACGTCGTCTGCGAGAAGCCGCTGGCGACGACCTCGGCGGAGTCGGCCGAGCTGCTGGAGCTCGCGCGGCAGAGCGGGCTCGTGCACTGCACGAACTTCAACCTCCGCTTCTATCCGATCGCGCACCAGGCGCGGGCGCTCGTGGCGTCGGGCGCGCTGGGCGACGTCTGGAACGTCCACGGCGGCTACCTCCAGGACTGGCTGCTCTATCCGACCGACTGGAACTGGCGCCTCGAGCCGGAGAAGGGCGGAGCCCTGCGGGCGGTCGCCGACATCGGCTCGCACTGGATGGATCTCGCGCAGTGGGTGACCGGGCAGAGGATCGAGGCCGTCTTCGCCGACCTGAAGACGGCGCTGCCGGTGCGGCAGCGGCCCACCGGCGAGGTGGAGACATTCGCCGCTGCGGGCGAGGTCGAGCGCGTGGACGCGCCGATGACGACGGAGGACATCGCGCAGCTCCTGTTTCGGCTGGCCGGAGGCTGCGTGGGCGCGGCCGTCATCTCGCAGGTGAGCGCCGGGCGGAAGAACAGCCTGCGGCTGGAGGTGGACGGCTCGGAGGGCTCGCTCGCGTGGGACGCCGAGCGGCACGAGGAGCTCTGGCTCGGGCATCGCGACCGCGCGAACGAGACGCTGCTGCGCAACCCGGGGCTGCTCGATCCGGCGGCGCAGGCGCGCACGACGCTTCCCGGCGGCCATGCCGAAGGCTTCGCCGAGACGTTTCGCGAGCTCTACCGCGCCGTCTACTCGGCAGTCGCGGACGGCGGGATGCCCGACGAGCCGGACTTCCCTTCGTTCGCCGACGGGCACCGCGCGAACGTGCTCGGCGACGCGATCGTCGACTCGAATGACGAACAGCGATGGGTGGAGGTGGCGACAATGAGGCTCGGCCTGATGACGGCGGCGCTGCCGCAGCTGTCGCTCGCACGAGGTGCCGGGTTGGGCAGCGAGCGACGGGCTTCGAGATGCTCGAGATCGCCTGCTGGCCCGCGGCCACCGGGCCGGCGCGGCGCTACGCGGGCGTCTGCCACATCGACGTCGAGAACCTCGATCCCGACGGCGTCAGGCAGACGATGGCGACGCACGGACTGGAGATCTCTTCGCTGGCCTACTACCCGAACAATCTCGCGGGTGACGATGCGGCGCGCGAGGAGGCGAACGCCCACCTCAAGAAGGTGATCGACGCCGCCGCCGCGCTCGAGGTCGGCATCGTGGGCACGTTCGCCGGCGCCGACCAGACGCTGCCGCTGCCCGAGAATCTCCAGCGCTTCCGAACCGTCTGGCCGCCGATCGTCGAGTACGCGGAGGAGCGCGGCGTGAAGATCGCGATCGAGAACTGCCCGATGATCTTCAGCTGGGACGAGTGGCCGAGCGGCCAGAACATCGCCTACTCGCCCGCCGTCTGGGACGAGATGTTCGACGCCATCCCGTCGGAGAGCTTCGGCCTCAACCTCGACCCCTCGCATCTCGTCTGGCTCCAGATCGACTACGAGCGGGTCGTCTACGACTACGCGTCGCGCATCATCCACGTCCACGCCAAGGATCTCGAGATTCGCCGCGAGGGCCTGTACCGGCACGGCACGGCGTCGCTCGGCATGGGCTGGCAGGTGCCTCGGCTGCCTGGGCTCGGCGAGGTGCGCTGGGATCGCTTCATCGCGGCGTTGTACGCGGTCGGCTACGACTTCGTCGTCTCGATCGAGCACGAGGACCGCGGCTTCGAGGCAACGGAGGAGCTCGTCAAGCGCGGCTTCCAGCTCTCCCGCAACGTCCTGCGACCGCTGCTGGTCTAGGCGACGGCGCGGCAGCGGGCGAGAAGCTCGTCGTCGATGTTGCGCCCGGTCACGACGAGAACGACCGGGCCGTCGGCGTCGAGGCGGGGAAGGGCCGCGAGCGCCGCGGCCGCCGCTGCCTCCACGCGGATGCCCGCGTCGTCGAAGGCGACGACGGCCGCTGCGATGTCGGCCTCGGGCACTTCGAGCATCGCGTCCGCGGCCGCTAGCAACCACTCGACGGCTACAGGGATGGCGATCCGCACGGCGAGCCCGTCCGCGATCGAGTCGCAGAGCTCGCAGTCGACCGGACGCCCCGCTCGCCACGACCAGGCCATGACGGGTGCGCCGGCCGAGACGACGCCGACCCGCCTCGTGCCCGCCGAATGAGTTCCGAGCGCGCGGCCCACGCCGGCGAGCAGCGCGCCGTTACCCACCGGCACGACGACGGCCCCGGGCGCCACGCCAAGCTGGTCGACGATCTCCTCGCCGATCGCCGCGTAGCCGTCGAGCTGCGTCTCCTCGGCGCCGTCCTCGAAGAACGGTTGACCGATGCCCGCCGCATGCTCGGCCGCCTGTTCCTTGGCCTCGTCGACGTCGGCTCCGGCCTCGACGACCTCAGCCCCGAGCCGCGTCAGGTGAGCGAGCTTCGTGCGGCTCGCCTCCCGGGGAACGAACACCGTCGCGGTCAGCCCGAGACGCGCTGCCGCCCAGGCGGTCGCGGCGCCGTGATTGCCGGTGGAGGCGGTCACGACGCCGGACGTGCCATCGCGCCGGTACCGCTCGAGGGCCGGCAGCGCGCCGCGCCACTTGAAGGCGCCGAGCTCGTGGATGTCCTCTCGCTTGAGGTAGACGTCGTCACGGCCTGTGAGGGTCGATGGCGCGACCTCGAGGGGAGTGACAGTCACGAGCCTTAGAGTCTCGCGCATGGAGCGCGTGCAGCTGTTTGCCACGTGTCTCGGCGACCTCGTCTTCCCGGACGCGGCCGCCGACGCTGAGCTACTTCTTCGCGAGGCGGGGTTCGAGGTCGCGTTCCCGGCGGCTCAGGTGTGCTGCGGACAGCCGGCGTTCAACTCCGGCCACCGGGGAGCGGCGAGGCGCGTTGCGCGTACGTTCGCGAAGGCGTTCTCCCGCGACGCGCCGATCGTCTGCCCCTCTGGCTCGTGCGCGACGATGGCGGCGCACTACCTTCCGGAGCTGCTCGGCGTGGAGCCCTTCGACGTCTGGGAGCTCTCGGCGTTCCTCGACAACCGCGAAGCATCGGTCGCCCGGACGAACGAGGGCAGACGGCTCGCGTACCACGACTCCTGCCACATGCTCCGCGAGCTGCGCATCGCCGAAGCACCCCGGCGGCTGCTCGAGCGCTCGGGCGCCGAGGTCATCCCTCTGCCGAGGCCCGATCTCTGCTGCGGATTCGGCGGCACGTTCTCCGTGCGTCAACCTGAGGTTTCGCTCGCGATGGCAGACGACAAGCTCGCCGGTGCTCAGGAGGCTGAAGCTCTCGTCACGGCCGATCCAGGCTGCCTCATGCACCTGCGCGGACGAGCCGAGCACGAGCGGCGCGGTGTTCGCGTCGTCCATCTCGCCACCGCTCTCGCGAGAGGCATCGACGGATGAGCGGGGTCACGAGGACGGAGGGGACGTTCCGCGAGATCGCGCGGCTAAAGCTCGGGAACGCACAGGTCGGCGCCGCGCTCGACCTCTCCACGAGCAGGCTCATGGAGGGACGGCTCGTCGCCTGGGATGCGCTCGCGGACACGGATGAGATGCGTGATCGCGCGCACGAGGCGCGCATGCGAGTGGTCGACGACCTCGACGCACACGTCGCGCGGTTTCGCGAAGCGGTCGAAGCGCGTGGCGGACGAACGACCGTCGCCGGCACCGCGGCCGACGCGAACGCCTACATCGTCGACGTCTGCAGGAGCGCGGGCGCGAAGCTCGCTGCGAAGTCGAAGTCCATGGCCACGGAGGAAATCGGTCTCAACGAGGCGCTGGAAGCGGCCGGCGTTCGCCCCGTGGAAACCGACCTCGGCGAGTACATCCTCCAGCTCGCGGGCGAGCACCCCGTCCACATCATTGCCCCGGCGATCGAGAAGACCAAGGAGGACGTGGCCGAGCTGTTGTCCGAGGTGGACGGCCGGCCCGTCGCACCGGAGCTCGCGGAGTTGACGAGGGCCGCGCGGCGCCAGCTACGCGAGACGTTCCATGCCGCCGACGTCGGCATCACGGGCGCGAACTTCGGCGTGTGCGACACGGGCTCGATCGTCCTTGTCACGAACGAGGGCAACGGCCGGCTCGTCTCGACGCTACCCCGCGTCCACGTCGTCCTCATCGGCATGGAGCGCCTGGTCGCCTCGCTCTCCGACCTCGCCGTCTTGCTGCGCCTGCTCGCGCGGAGTGGCACCGGCCAGCGGCTGTCGACCTACACGACGCTGATCAGCGGGCCTCGGCGCGAGGGAGAGCACGACGGTCCCGACGAGCTGCACGTCGTGATCCTCGACAACGGCCGGTCGAAGCTCGCGGGCGGGCGCTATCGCGAGATGCTCGCGTGCATCCGCTGCGGCGCATGCCTCAACGTCTGCCCCGTGTATCGGAAGACCGGCGGGGCGGCGTACGGCCCGGTCTACTCGGGGCCGATGGGCGCGGTGCTCGTGCCGCTGCTGGCCGGGCTCGAGCGTGCGGGTGACCTGCCGCACGCGTCGTCGCTCTGCGGCGCGTGCACTGACGCCTGCCCGGTGAAGATCCCGCTCCACGAGCTCCTCCTCGAGCTACGCCGCGACCTGGTGGAGGAGGGCGTGGCGCCGTGGCGTGAGCGCCTCGCGTTTCGCCTGTGGTCGTATGCGTGGTCGTCGCCGGCCGGCTACCGGCTCACGACGCGGCTGGCGAGGCTCGGCGGGCCGTTCGCCGGCCTCGCCGGCCCTGGTCGGGCGTGGGCGAAAGGGCGGACGCTGCCGAGGCTCGGACGGCGGTTTCGGGACAGACGATGACGCTCGCGGACGACTTCGCCCGGAACGCGGAGATCGCGGGCTTCGTCGTCCACCGCGGCGACGCGCCGGAGATCGAGGGCGCGGGCGTGTCGCGGGCTTCGTGGGCGCTGGCAGACACCGGCAGCGTCGTGCTCGCGGCGTCGCCTGACGAGCCTCGCGCGGCTTCGCTGCTACCCGATGTCCATGTGACGCTCGTGTCAGAGGACGTCATCCTCGCCGGCCTCGATGAGCTCTTCGCCGCCGTCGGCGACGATCTCCCCAGCTCGCTCGCGATCGTGACCGGGCCTAGCCGGAGCGCCGACATCGAGCAACTGCTCACCGTCGGCGTCCACGGCCCGGGCGAGGTGCACGTCGTTCTCGAACGCCCGTCTCGTGCGGCCATGTCTCAGGGACAGTCCCTGTAACGCCACGAGGTTTCGAGCCGCGGCCAGCTCCAGGCCCACTCTTGTGGTTCGCGGCACAGGCCGGCCGCTACAGGGTTCTCCACCACGTATTGGATCGCGGAGTGCAAGTGATCCTCTGTCGTGATCACCCAAGCTGAGAAGCGCTCCTCAAAGACGTGGCCGCGACGCGCATGGCGTCTGTTGAACCGCTGCGCATAGACGCTGTTGAGACGATGCATGGCGCTGGAGAGCTCCTCGCGGCGACACTCGACGATTAGGTGAAAGTGCGTCCCAAGAAGGCACCAAGCGATGACTCGGATGCCAAACCGCTCGGCTGCTTGACGGAGGAGGTGCGTGAAGGCTCCTCGGTCCAGGTCGTCGACGAAGATGAAGATCCCGCCGGTGCCGCGGCACGTGACGTGGTAGACGCCGTCCGGAAGATCGCTACGCGGTCGGCGAGGCATGTCCAGCCCAACGTAGCGGTGCCGAAGCGCGATCTCGTCAGCTGGCACAGTCTTGTTACAGGGACTGTCCCTCGGACGTGTCTGAGAGCGGGGGTTAGGGGCGGTAGAGGAAGCTGCGCGCCGTGGGCGTGATCGATTGGTCGTAGCCACCGATGACGAGTAGCCCACCGTCCCGGAGCAGCGTCGCCGTCGAGTAGTACCGCGCGGCATCGAGCCGCGCGACCGGCGCGAACCGGCCCTGAGCGAACCGCTCGACCGCGGTGGCGCCACCTGCGACAAGCACGGCGCCCGACGGCGTGGCGACGACGGCGTCCGGCATCTTGAACCGCCGCTGCGAGAGCAGAGACGCTCGCGTGAATCGTTGAGTCCGCGGATCGAAGAGCTCTGCACTGCGATATTGGTTGTTCCAATCCCGCTCGTCCGAGCCGCCGAGGACGAGCACCCGGCCGTTGCGGAGGAGCACGGAGGCATGCTTGTGGCGACGGATCGTGAGCTGGCCTGTAGCCGTGAAGCGTCCCTTCCGTGGGTCGAAGATCTCAGCCGCCCGTAGGACGCGCCCGTTCGAGGTGCCACCTGCCAGGAGCACTCGGCCGTCCGGCAATCTAGTTGCCGTATGGGCGGCCCGCGGCACGCGCAGGGTCTCCGCGCGAGAGAACCTGCCGGTTTTTGGGTCGTAGACGTCGGCGCTGCCGAGGCTGCTGCCGGTGTTGATGCCACCACCGCCGGCAAGAAGCACCCGGCCGTCGCGCAGGAGCGTCGCTGTGGCGCCGGCACGAGGAGCCGTCGCTGAGCCGGTCCGCGAAAAGCGGCCTGTGGCCGGGTCGTACAGCTCGGCCGTGCGCAGTTGCCTCACGTCGTCCCAGCCCCCGACGAAGAGCACGCGGCCGTCGCGCAGCAACGTCGCCGTGTGCCCGACGCGAGGGCTCGTCATGTCGCCGGCCGGAATGAAGTTGCGCCGCTCCGGGTCGTAGAGCTCCGCGCTCGCGAGCGCCGCCTCTCCGGCGCGAATGCCACCGGCTACGAGCACGCGGCCGTCAGGGAGCAGCGTCGAAGTGTGCGCCGCCCGCTCCACCCCCATCTGGGCGCCGGGCGGAAGCACCGGCGCGCTGCCGGCGCCGGCCGCGGCCGGCAGCAGAGCGAGGCAGAGCAGGGCAACGGCTGGGCGCACGATCATCAGTACACCGGAAAGGGTCGCCCGGTTCCCATTAGGCTCGTCTGGCGTGCTGCCCATCGAGCGTCCCCAGAAGATCGTGTGCGTCGGCCTCAACTACTCGGATCATGCCGAGGAGCAAGGCGTCGATCTCCCGGAGCGGCCACTGCTGTTCGCGAAGTGGCCGAACACGCTCATCGGCCCCGGCGAGCCGATCGTCATCCCGTCGATCACCGAGCGGGTCGACTACGAGGCGGAGCTCGGGGTCGTCATCGGCAGCCGCGCGAGCCGGGTCTCCCTCGAGAACGCGCTCGAAGCGGTGGCAGGCTACGTCTGCGCGAACGACGTCTCGGCGCGCGACCTCCAGTTCTCCGACGGGCAGTGGATCCGCGGCAAGTCGCTCGACACGTTCTGTCCCGTGGGGCCGGCGCTCGTGCCGGCCTCGGATGTCGCCGACCCGCAGACGCTCGGCATCCGCGCGATCCTCAACGGCCAGGTGATGCAGGAGTCGACGACGGCCAACATGGTCTTCGGCGTGGCCGAGATCGTCGCCTTCGTGAGCCAGGCGATCACCCTCGAACCAGGCGATCTCATCCTGACGGGCACGCCGGCAGGTGTCGGAGTCTTCCGCGACCCGCCCGTGCTGCTGCAACCCGGCGACGAGATCACCATCGAGATCGACGGCGTCGGCTCGCTTACCAACCCCGTGACAGGAGGCTGAGATGGCGTTTGTGCTCGCCGCGCGGTGGACGGCGAAGGCAGGCGAGGAAGACCGCGTCCGCAGCTGCCTCGAGCGGCTGGCGGGACCCTCCCGGGAGGAGCCCGGGTGCCGCTTCTACCAGCCGTGCCAGGACCCGGAGAGCCCTGGCACGTTCCTCATCTTCGAGATCTACGACGACCAGGCGGCGTACGAGGCGCACGGCGCGTCGGAGCACTTCCAGCAGATCGGGGCAGGCGAGGCCTTCCCGTTGCTGGAGAATCGCGAGCGGTCGTTCTTCGAGACGCTCTAGCTAGCGTCCTCGGTGACGGTCGCCGCCGGCACAGGCTCAGCCGAAACAGCAGGCGCTGTGTCCTGGCTTGCGCCCGCCCAGAACTCGTTCAGCCGGCCCTGCACCTTGAACAGCCAGACGATGCTGCCGAGGAGCGGGATGAGCGCCCAGAGTCCCGTCATGCCCGTCACCGGCTTCGGCTTTCCCGCCTCGGCGTACATGTCGCCGACGTGCGAGGGAAGGAGGAAGATCGACACGGGGATCAACGCCAGCAACATGCCGACGATGCCGCTCGTGCCCTTCCCGCGATACGCCCGCACTTCCGCGAACGAGATGTAAATCCAGTACAGGCCGTAGATGCCGAGCGTCACGAGCATCAGCAGCAGCACGGTGAGTGGCTTCCGTTGACGTCCTACCATCGAAAAGAACCTCCGTTCCGGCGCGGCTACGCGGTCGCGCCCTTGGATTCCCAGTAGCGGTTCAGTGCTCTCTGAATCTTCACGAACCAGACGATCGCCGGAACGATGAGGATCGCGCCGGGAAAGAGCCAGAGCCCGGTCCAGCCGGTCATCGGCTTCTCTCGGCCGTCCTTCGCGTACATGGTTCCGATCTCCGACGGGATGACGAACGCGCTGACGGCCCCGAGCAGGATCCACACGACGAGGCCGACGACGCCGCCGAGGCCGTCGCCCGTGTGCTGCTTCGTCTCCTCCTGCGTCTTGTAGACCCAGTAGAAGCTGTAGATGCCGAAGGTGATGATGAACAAGAAGATGCCGAAGCCGATACCGCGGGGCCGGCCCAGGGGCTTCGAGGTCTCAACAGGCTGCGCCGCTTCGATCGTGCGACTCAAGCAGGGATGGCCGGCTGCGTCAAGCGCCGAAAATGCGCGATCGTCTCGGCCACGCCGTCGGCGAGCGGCGTGACCGACGCGTCGAAACGCGGGCCGGGCAGCTCGTCGGGGAACGGCAGCGCCTGGTCGCCGTGCGTCACATCCGCACCCGGCGCGGCGGCCTTGATCGCGCTCACGACGTCGCTCATGTGCACCGGGTCGCCGGGCATGTCGTAGACGACGGCCGAGTCCGCGGGGCTCCGCGCAGCCGAGACGAGCGCGCGCGCCACGTCCGGCGCGTAGTGCAGCTCTGTGGTGCCGCCGAAAGAGATCGCATACGGCTCACCGTGAGCGGCCGCGTGCATCGCGTGAGTCGGCTCGGCCGTCAGGCCCTGGTCGCGGCCGGGGCCGTAAACGCAGAACGGCCGCAGGCCGACGCTGGCGACGCCGGACTCTTCCCAGTAGATGCGCGCCGTGCCCTCGTTCGCGACCTTGTACACGCCGTAGATCGTGGTCGGGGAGATCGCGCCTGACCGGTCGTAGACCGCCGCCGAGCTCGCATAGGCGATGGGCGTTGCAAGCTCGCGCCGTTTCGCCGCTTCGAACAGGCAGACCGTGCCGGTGACGTTGACCCGTGCTCCGCGCACCGGATCGGCCCGGCAGAACGGCACCTGGAGCGCCGCGAGGTGGATGACGTGGGTGACGCCATGCGCCGCGATCGTCTCCTCGAGCGACTCGAGATCCGCGATGTCACCGCGGACGAGCGTCAGTCGCTCGAGGGCGTCGGGCCCCATGACGAGCTGGAGCCGGGCCGGATCGACACCGATGTCGAACGCGACGACCGGCGCGCCCTCGTCGGCGAGCACCTTGCACGTCCACGCTCCGAGGCAACCCAGAGCGCCTGTGACGAGAAACACGTCGTTCACGCCCTAGATGTCTTCATACACGGTGATCGTGTCGGTGTAGAACTCGAGCGCCGCGCGGCCCTGCTCGTGCGGGCCGAAGCCGGAGCCCTTGATGCCGCCGAAGGGGACGTGGACGTCCGCGCCGGCGGTCTGGCCGTTGATCCGCACGATGCCGGCCTGAATCGTCTGCGCGAAGGCCCGGGCGGAGGAGAGGCTCGACGTGAAGATCGCCGCCGACAGGCCAAAGCGCACGGCGTTCGCACGCGTGAGCGCCTCATCGAGCTCGGTGAAGCGGAAGAGCGACGTCACGGGGCCGAACACCTCCTCGCAGGAGAGGAATGCGTCGTCCCCGAGACCCTCGAAGAGCGCCGGCGCGAGCAGATAGGCCTCTTCGTCCAGCCGTTGCCCGCCCGCCAGGAGCGTCCCGCCGTCGGCCCGGCCACGGTCGATCCCTTCGAGCACCTCCGTGAGCTGGCTCTCGTTGACGATCGGGCCGACCTCGGTCTCCGGATCGGTCGGGTCGCCCACCACGCCACGCTCCATCCTCGCCAGCAAGCGTGACCTGAAGTCGTCGTACACCGAGCCCTCGACGTAGACGCGGCGCGTGGCGGTGCACTTCTGGCCCGCCGACCAGAAGGCGCCGGCATAGACGAGCTCCGCCGCACGGTCGAGGTCGGCGTCCGCCATGACGATCGCGGGGTTGTGGCCGCCGAGTTCGAGCTGCACGCGCTTGCCGAGCGCGGTAGCCTCGCCGCGCACCTGCTCGCCGACCGGCACCGAGCCGGTGAAGGAGATGGCGCGCACGTCCGGGTGTGCCACTAGCGGCGTGCCCACGGCCGAGCCCCGCCCGATGACGACGTTGAACACGCCGGGTGGCGTGTCGGCCTCGTCGAAGCACGCCGCGAGGTGGAGCCCGGTGAGCGGCGCCTCCTGAGCCAGCTTCATGACGACGGTGTTTCCGTACGCGAGCGCCGGCGCCGCTTTCCACGCGGGGATCGCGGCCGGGAAGTTCCACGGCGTGATCTGCGCGACCACGCCGAGCGGGCGGCGGGTCGTGTAGACGACACTTCCGGTCGCCGCCTGCTCGAAGCGCTCGCCGGTCGACCGAAGCCCCTCGCCGGCGAAGAAGCGGAGGATCTGCGCCATTCGCGCCGCCTCGAGGCG
Organism: uncultured Actinomycetes bacterium; assembly: GCA_963755155.1. Classification (GTDB taxonomy): domain Bacteria; phylum Actinomycetota; class Thermoleophilia; order Gaiellales; family Gaiellaceae; genus PALSA-612. The sequence continues at coordinate 311,705 of CAVWIV010000007.1, forward strand.
GGCCTCGCGTATCGGCTTGCCCATCTCCAGGGTCATGTCCTGCGCGATCTGCTCCACGCGGCGGTCGACGGCGTCTGCCGTGCGCGCGAGCACGGCGCCGCGCTGCGCCGCGGGCAGAGCGGCCCAGGCGGGGAAGGCATCCCTCGCCGCCGCGACGGCGCGGTCGACGTCGGCCTCTCCTGACGCCGGAAACGCCCCGATCGGCTCCGACGGCCGCCAGGGGCCCCGCTTCTCGTACGTCTCGCCCGAGGAGGTCTCGGCCCACTCGCCGCCGACGAAGTTCGCGAATGCCGGCCGCGCCGGCGCTTCCAGGACCTCAGACATGTGCCTCACTCCTTGAGACGTCGTTGATGAGAGATGCTGCCGAGACCACGGGGTTCCTGAGCAGTCCGATGCCGGGAACGCGGATCTCGACGACGTGGCCGGGCTCGAGGGTGAAGTCGCTGGGCGGCACGAGGCCGGTGCCGGTGAGCAGGACGCTCCCCGGTGGGACCGGGTTCTCGCGGACGAGCCATCCGGCCAGCTCCTCGAACGAGCGGCGCATCTGCTCCGTCGAGGTCTCGCCTGCGAACAGCTCGCTGCCGTCGGTGGAGACGATTCGCATCTCGATCTCGAACGGCCGCGAAAGGTCGTCGGGCTCCACGACGGCCGGACCGAGCGCGCACGCTCCGGCGAACACCTTCGCCTGTGGGATGTAGAGCGGGTTCGCGCCTTCGATCGACCGCGAAGACACGTCGTTGCCGATCGTCACGCCCGTGATCGCGCCCGCCTCGCCGAGCACGATGCCGATCTCGGGCTCCGGCACGTCCCACGTCGAGTCGGAGCGGACGCCGATCGGCGCGCCGGGCCCGACCGTCCTCCGGCCGCCCGCGTCCTTCAGGAACAGCTCCGGACGGTCTGCCTCATAGACGAGGCTGTAGACGTCTTCGACCTCCGACTCCTCGACACGCGCGTCGCGGCTGCGGAGGTACGTGACGCCGGCGCACCAGACTTCGGGCGGGTCGACGGGCGCCAGCAGCGTGTACGGCGACGGCAGCTCGAGGGACTCGCTGTCGAGGGGCTCGACAGGCAGGTCCTGAACCCGGGCGGTGTGCGCCTGCCCGTCTGGCCCGGCGAAGCGTACGAGGCGCGTGGCGGCATTCATCCAGACGCATCGTAATTTGCGCGCCCAGCCGCGTGCCTTGCGCTACGCTGCGCGGAGAACAGAACGAGTATCGGTTGCGTCATCGCTCCCTTACACGTTCATGAGTACGCAAGGGAGGTGTTTTTCATATGGCAACCGGAACCGTGAAGTGGTTCAACGACGCCAAGGGTTACGGCTTCATCACGCCGTCGGAAGGCGGCGACGACCTGTTCGTGCACCACACCGGCATCGCCGGCAGCGGCTTCAAGACGCTGACCGAAGGTGCGACGGTGGAGTACGAGGCCGCCGAAGGCCCCAAGGGCCCGCAGGCGACGAACGTCGTCGAAGTCCGCGGCTAGAACCCGCAGAAGTGCATACGAGGCGGCGGCGGTGCTTACGGGCCTGCCGCCGCCTCTATGCTGTCTACGAGATGAAAGGAGCACGGCAATAGCCGAGAAAGAAGAGAAGATCGACATGGAGGGCGAGGTCGTCGAGGCGCTCCGGAACGGCATGTACCGGATCAAGCTCGACAACGGCCACGAGACCCTCGGCTACACCGCCGGCAAGATGCGCCGCCACCGGATCCGCATCCTCCCGGGCGACCGCATCAAGGTAGAGCTCTCCGCGTACGACCTCGAACGCGGCCGGATCGTCTACCGCTACCGCTGACTTCCGGCGTCGGATCGCCGTCTCAGTAGACGGCGCGGCCGCCCGAGATGTCGTACGTCGCCCCTGTCGAGAACGAGCAGTCCTCGCTCGCGAGCCACGCGACGAGCGCGGCCACTTCGTCTGCCGTTCCCATACGGCCGAGGGGGATCCGCTCCACCATGTAGTCGATGTGGTGCTGGGAGAGGCCCTCGAGGATGGGAGTCTCGATGACGGCTGGGGCGATGCAGTTCACGAGCACGCCCGTTCCGGCGACGTCCTTGCCGATGGCCTTCGTCATCGCGATCACGGCCGCCTTGGACGCTGAGTAGGCCCCGGCCATCGGGTTTCCGTCCTTGCCGGCGATGGAAGCCACGAGCACGATGCGGCCGTAGCCACGGTCGATCATTCCCGGGAGCGCGGCGCGGCAGGCGTAGAACGACCCGGTGGCGTTCACCGACAACACCCGCTCCCACTCCTCGTCGGTGACGTCGACCGTGCGCAGAGACTCCCCGGGAATCCCGGCCGAGTTGACGAGGACGTCCAGCCGCCCGTGTCGTTCCTCGATGCTCGCCACGGCTGCGTCGAGATCGGCTGAGCGCGTGACGTCACCCTGGACGTCCGCCGTATCGTTGGCGTCGAACGTCACGACCTCGGCGCCGCAGTCACGGAGGCGGGCCGCTACGGCCGCGCCGATCCCGCTCGCGCCGCCGGTCACGAGTGCGATCCGGCCTGCGAAGTCGTACGTGTTCACGACAGGCCTACTCTAAGCTCATCCCGTGGGGGCTGAACCCGCGTCCGACTACCCGCTCGGCCAGAAACGGCCGGAGGTTGTGACCACCCCTTCCGGTCTTCCCCTCGACGAGGTCACGGTGGAGTCGATGCGTGCCGGACGGCTGAATTGGGAGGATCTGCGCGCGACGCCCGAGACTTTGCGCCGGCAGGCGGCGGTGGCTGAGGCCGTCGGGCGCAGGGCCCTCGCGGAGAACCTCGAGCGGGCGGCAGAGCTGGCGGCGATTCCCTCGGACACAATCCTCGAGGTCTACACAGCCCTGCGGCCGCATCGCTCGACCGCGGACGAGCTCGAGGCGTGGGCAGCGCGGCTCGACGAGGCTGAGGCGCCGAAGTCGGCGTCGTTCGTGCGGGAGGCGATCGACGTGTACGCAAAGAGAGGGCTTCTTGCAGGATCTCACGGCAGGGTCTGAGCGCTTTCGGTCTCGCGAACAGCGCGAGCTTCGGCGCGAGATGTTGATCGCGCCGTACCCGGAGCTCGGCCTCGTGGCCATGGACGGTCCGGATGACCCGGAGCCGAGTCTCGTCGTCGAGAGCGGCCGCGTAGTCGAAATCGACGGCCGGCGCGAGGACGAGTTCGATGTCCTCGACGCGTTCATCGCGCGCAGAGGCATCGACCTCGAAGCGGCTGCCGAGGCCGCGCTGCTCGCCGACGGCGAGCTCGCGCGGCGCCTCGTTGACGTCGACCACTCGCGGGACGAGCTCGTCCGGCTGAGCCGCGGCCTGACGCCCGCTCGGCTTGCCCGCGTGGTCGGCAGCCTCGACCCCGTCGAGATGATGTTCGCGCTCAAGAAGCTGCGCGCGCGGCGGGCTCCGGCGAACCAAGCCCACGTGACGAATCTCAAGGAGAGCCCTGCGCTGCTCGCGGCCGATGCCGCGGAGGCCGCCGCGCGTGGGTTCGCCGAGCTCGAGACGACCGTGGGCGTCTCCCGCTACGCCCCGCTCAACGCGATCGCGCTGCTTGTCGGTTCCCAGACAGGGCGTCCTGGAGTGATGACCCAGTGCGCGGTCGAGGAGCGCCGCAACCTCGAGCTGGCTATCCAGGGCCTCGTGACGTACGCGGAGACGTTGTCCGTGTACGGCACGGAGCCCGTGTTCGTGGACGGCGACGACACGCCGTGGTCGAAAGCGTTTCTCGCGTCCGCGTATGCGTCGCGAGGCGTGAAGGTCCGCTTCACGTCCGGCGGCGGTTCCGAGGCGCTCATGGGTCACGCGCAGGGAAAGTCGATGCTCTATCTCGAGGCGCGATGCCTCGCCGCGGTTCGCGCCGCCGGCTCGCAAGGGGTGCAGAACGGGTCGATCTCGTGCGTCGCGCTCGTGCTGGCGGTGCCCGGGGGAACGCGGGAGATTCTCGCGGAGAACCTGCTGGCCGCCTGGCTCGATCTCGAGGTGGCGTCGGGCAACGACGCCATCGCGTCGCACTCGGAGGTCCGCAAGACGGCGAAGCTCATGGGGCAGCTGCTGCCCGGCACCGACTTCGTCACGTCCGGGTACTCGATCATGCCCCGCAAGGACAACATGTTCGGCGGCGGCAACTACGACGCGGACGACCTCGACGAGTGGCTGACGGTGCAGCGCGACTGGCAGGTGGACGCAGGCATCGAGCCGCTCGCCGAGGAGTCGGCGCTCGCCGTCCGCGAGCGGGGAGCACGTGCCGTGCAGGCAGTGTTCGCGGCTCTCGGTTTCCCCGAGATCTCGGATACCGAGGTCGCGGCGGCGACGTGCGGCTATTCGAGCGACGATCTTCCCGATCGCGACCGGGCAGCGGACGTGGCCGCCGCCGACCGGGTGCTCACCGATCGTGTTTCCGGCCTCGATGTCGCCCGCGCGCTCGACGACGCCGGGTTCGAGGACATCGCCGCTGCGATCATCGGCATGCAACGCCAGCGGGTCTGCGCCGACTATCTCCAGACCTCGGCCGTGATCGGCGAGGACTGGGGCGTGAGGTCGGCCGTGAACGATCCCAACCGGTACTCCGGGCCGGGCACGGGCTATGTGCTGGACCCAGCACGCTGGGAGCTGCTGCAGGCGCTGCCGCAGACGCTCGATCCACGCGACTTCGACGAGGAGGAAGACGCGGAGCAGGCCGTGGATGAATTGCATGTTGCCAAGATAGAGAACGAACCGGACGAAGTGGTGATCGCCGTCGGGCCGGCATTCGGCGACGTGATCCGGCGGACGATCAACGGGCTGGCGCATGCCGACGTCCTCGCCGCGCTCGAGGAAGGCGTTCGCGAGGCTGGAGGACAGCCGAGGCTCGTCCGCGTCAGACGGGCGGCCGACGTCGCCTTCATCGGCCACGACGGCGCGGCGCTCTCCGGGTCGCGCATCGCGGTGGGCCTCCAGTCGAAGGGAACGGCGGTGATCCATCGCGCGGATCTCGAGCCGCTCGACAATCTCGAGCTGTTCGGCATGTCGCCGCTCTACACGCTCGAGTCGTACCGCGCGATCGGCCGCAACGCCGCCGGCTACGCGCTGGGGCGGGAAGTCGGTCCGGTGCCGACGATGATGGACAACTTCGCGCGGGCGAAGCTGATCGTGAAGACGACGCTGCTGCACGCGCGGGAGACGGCCGCGGTCGTACCGGGCGCCCCGCCGGTCGAGCTCCGGCTGCTCTAGCTGCGTGGCCTGAGCGCGATGGTCGTCGTGGTAACCGCCACCAGGCGCTCAGCGCTGTCGTCATCGACGGCGACGACCTCACCGCGGCACGTCGTCAACCTTCGACCTGCCCGGACGACGCGCCCCCGGGCGACGAACCGGGTGCCCCGCGCGGGCTCGAGCAAGTTGATCTTGAACTCGACCGTGAGCACCTCGACGTCGGTCTCGGCCGCCGAGGACGCGGCGAAGCCGCATGCGGTGTCCACGACGGTCGCGAGCACGCCCGCGTGGACAAAGCCGTGCTGCTGTGTGAGACGGTCGTCGAAGGAGAACGCAAGTCGAGCTCCCCCGGTGCGGCATGGACGACGCCAACGCCCAGCAGCGCCATGATCGGCTGCGTTGCGACGGCCTGCCGGGCGAGCTCCCCGAAGTCGGATGCGTCCATCTAACGGGCGTCCGTCAGCGTGTCAGAGCGGCGACGATAACCCCCGCCGCCACGAGTTGGGCCCACGCCGGCACGCCGCCCTCTTGATGCCAACCCTCGATGCGATGGGACGGATACAGATCGCGTCCTCCCGGTTTCGGCAAGGGCAGCACGTGCTCGAGGTCGGGGGCCGCGCAGACGGCGCCTCCGAGCACCGCTGGATCGAGCAGGCCTCGCCGCAGCGCGAGCACCGTGAGCAGGAACAAGCCAGATGCCGTCTCGAACTTCCGGGACCGAATGTCCTCGTGTGGGACGGCGTCCTGGAGCGCATGTAGCACCAGGCCGGCGCCGACGGCGCCGCCGCGAGACCCGATGAGTGCACCTGCCGCCGCACCGGCCGCGACGTGCATAGCGACGATCACTCCCGGCGGCGAAGCCGGGCGGATGGGCGACCGTGAACGGCCGGGACGCGACGGGGTCTCCGCCGATCTCGAGCTTCCATTCGTAGCCGCCCTCGTCGAGCACGAGGCCGGCGAACGTCCACACGAACGGCGCGTTGAGCGAGCTGCCGGGCTTGATCCCTGGCGGGCGTCCCAGCTCGAACTCACCGGTCACCTCGACCGCCTGCCCCTCGATCTCGACGGCGGCGCCGTCGTCCGTGAGCAAGGCGAGGGAGAGGTCATGCTGCTGGTTCGTCCGATCCCACGGTACGGCGATGACAGCCGCGACCGACATCGTCACCGGCTGCCCTGGCGCGAAGAGGATGTTCCAGCCTCCGCCCATGACGTAGAGCTTCCCGTTCACGGCCTCGGCGAAGTCGCAGAGGAGGAGGGTGACTTCCATCGCCCTACCGCTCGACGTGGCCGGCACCCGCTTCGGCGCCGAGCACGAGGTCGCGCTCGCTGTCGGGAACGTGGTCGAGTGGGACGGGGGCGAGCGCCTCGAAGAAGACCAGACCGCTCTCCGAGTGCAGCTCGTGCTCGACCCCGCAGTTGACGACTGCCACGTCGCCGGGGCCGAGGGTTCGGGTCTCGTCGCCGATCGTCATCGTCACGTCGCCTTCGACGATGGCCATCACCTGCTCCGTGGCGGCGTGCGCGTGGCGTGGCACCGTCGTGCCGGGCTCGTAGACGACGCGGCACATGAGCACCTGGTCACCGCCGATCGCGTGGATCTGCACTGTTGGGAAGATCTGGAATGGCTCGACCTCGTTCCAGGTCCTGAACGGCGACGTCACGCGGGAACTTCGAAGCGGAATCTCGAGCCCGCGTGGGCGACGGCGTTCACGGAGAGCTCCTCGTCGAACGCGACGACCTTCCCCTCACGCTTCGGCCCGGCCTCGCCGGCGGTCTTCCGCTGAAGTGCCTTGAGGACGCGCTCCGGGGTGATCGGCAGCTCCGTCACCCAGACGCCGATCGCGTCGTACACCGCCGCGGCGATCGCGGGCGGCTGGGGGTTGTTCGCCATCTCCGAGATCCCCTTCGCGCCGTACGGGCCGTCCGCGGACGGGTTCTCGATGAGGATCGTGGTGACGGCGGGCAGGTTCTCGATGCCAGGGGCGGGATACGTGCCGAACTCGCCGCCGCGGTGCTCGACGCTCGGGTAGTACGGGTAGGAGGTCTCGAGCACTGCGAGCCCGAGGCCCTGCATCGCGCCGCCCTCGATCTGCCCTTCGACAAGCGTCGGGTTGATGGCGCGGCCGACGTCGAAGCACTGCCAGAGCTGCTTCACGAGCACCTCGCCGGTCTCGTCGTCGACCTCGACCTCCGCCGCGCACGCGGCGTAGGAGATCGCGGAGTGGGGAGGATCGTCGACCTGGCCCGTCTCGGGGTCGGTGATGGCCACGTACGGCTTCAGCTGCGCGCCGGTGCCCGTGATCAGCTCGCCGTGCCCCCACGTTGCGGCGGCAGCGACGTCGGGGACGGAGATCTTCTTCTGCGGGGCGCCTTTGGCGATGACCTCGCCGTCCACGACCTCGAGGTCGGCCGGGTCGATCTCGAGCTCCTTGCCGGCGATCTCGAGCAGCTTCTCGCGCGCGCTGAGCGCGGCCTTCCGGACGGCGTTGCCGGCCACGAACGTCGCACGCGACGCGAACGTGCCGGTACAGAGCGGTGACGAGTCGGTGTTCGAGTTGTCGTACGTGATCCAGTCGTACGGCACGCCGAGCGCCTCCGCGACGATCTGCGTCTGGATCGTCTTCGACCCGTTGCCGATGTCGGAGGTGCCCGAGAAGACGTCGACGCGCCCGTCGGGCTTCATCTTGATCCACGCCTGGGACGGGTCGCCGTTCTGGTTCATGCCCGTCGGGTACTCGATCGCGGAATAGCCCCTGCCAATGTGCTTAGCCATCAGTGCGCCTCCAGGTCTCCGACCTGCGCAGCGAGGTGGTCGGGAAGCCACTCGCCTTCGCGCGGGTCGCGGGTCATGGTTCGGTAGTCGGCCGGCAGCTCGTGGCCGACGGCGTCGGCGATCGCCTGGATCGTCGGGACGGTGGACGGATCGGTGTAGACGACGCCGTTCGGGGACGTGTCGCCGATCCGGTTTGCGTTCTTCAGGCGGATCTCGAACGGATCCAGCTCGAGCACGTCGGCGATGCGGTTCATGTGCGTCTCGACCGCGAACGAGACGGACGTGACGCCGAAGCCGCGCATGGCCGTCGTCGGCACCCGGTTGGTGAAGACGACGTAGCCGTCGAACGAGAGATTCGGGATCGTGTACGCGCCGGTGTGGTGGAACGAATGCTTCGTCAGCCCGTACGGCGAGAAACGTGCGTACGCGCCCGAGTCGTGGAGCGTCAGCATCTTCCGCCCGAGGATCCAGCCGTCGGAGGTGACCGCGTCGGCGATCTCCATGTGCCACGGCGCGCGCGTGGACGAGCAGAGAAACTCCTCTTCCCGCGTCCAGCGCCACTTCACCGGGCGGGCCGCCTTCATCGCGAGCAGCGCGGTCAAGGTCTCCGTCGCCGTGTCCACCTTGCCGCCGAAGCCGCCGCCGACGGTGCCGCCGACGAGCTTGAGCTTGGAGAGCGGCACTTCGAGGTGGGCAGCGACGACGCCCATCGAGAAGTAGAGCGCCTGCGAGCAGGTGTAGATGGTGAGCCGCCCGTCGGGCTCCGGTACGACCTGGCACACCTGAGTCTCTAGCGGGCAGTGCTCGATCGCCGCAGGCCGGTAGACGCCCGTGACGACGACGTCGGCCTGGTCGAAGGCCCAGTCGATGTCGCCCTTCCGGATCTGGCGGACGTCCATCTCGCCCTCGAAGTGCGGGTACCAGTTGCCCCACTGGTGGACGACGGGCGCCTCGGGATCGGCGCCCATACGGATGTCGAACAGGGCGGGCTTCTCCGAGAAGTCGATCTCGATGGCGTCGACCGCGGCCATCGCCGTCTGTTCGTCGTCGGCCGCGACGAGCGCGATCGGCTGGCCCTTGTAGCGCACGTCCTCCTTCGCCAGGAGCGGCTCGTCCTCGGGGATGCCGAGGGCGGAGAGATGGCCGTACGACAGGAGCGGCACGTCCTCCCACGTGATGACCGCATGGACGCCCGGCAGCGCCGCGGCCTTCGTCGTGTCGAGCCGCGCGATGTCGGCGTGGTGGACGGGCGAGCGCAGAGCCTTCGCCCAGAGCGTCCCCGGGACGCGCACGTCGTCGACGAACGTCGTCCGTCCGGTGACGTGCGCGATGCCGTCGTAGCGCGGCAGCCGTGCGCCGACCGCCTTCATTCCGATCCCTCCGTCACGAGCGTCGTCGTCGGGGTGCCTGTGGTCACCGTCAGATCGAAGCTCTCGCCGCGCACAGCGGCGCTGACGGCGTTCACGATCTTCACGTAGCCGGTGCAGCGGCAGACGTGCCCGGCCAGCGACTTCTGGATCGCCGCCTCGTCGTCGCCGTCCCCGCGCTCGATGTGCGCGTGCGCGGCGAGCAGCATCCCCGGCGTGCAGAACCCGCACTGCATCCCATAGTGGTGGACGAACGCCTGCTGCACGGGTGCGAGCCGCTCGGCCGAGCCGATGCCCTCGAGCGTGGTGATGCCCGCGCCGTTGACGGCGGCGACCGGCGTCAGGCACGAGCGCCGCGGCTCGCCGTCGATGAGCACGGTGCAGGCGCCGCACCCGCCCTGGTTGCAGCCGGCCTTCGGGCTGGTGATCCCGAGCTCCTCGCGCAGCACGTGCAGCAGCGAAGTGAGCAGCGGGGACGGAAACCTCGTGCTCGACTCCGTTGACGTTGAGCTTCATCTGGAGCCTCCTCAGGCGAGATCGGCTAGCGCTCGTGACACGAGCGTGGGCAGGACGGTCTGGCGATACCACGCCGAGGCGAGCGCATCGTCTGGCGGATCGACGTCGTTCAGGGCGTCGACCGGCTCGCCGCTCTGTTCGGCAGACGTGAGCCGAACGGCGTGCGGTCCGGCGCCCGTGGCGGCGAGGCGGAGCTCGCCATCGGTCTTCGTCGCGGCCACGGCGAGAATCGAGTAGTGGTGGGTGTGGGGCCGCCAGGCGGCGGCGTACGCGGCCTTGCGGTCGCTCTCGTCGTAGGAGACGTCGAGCACAAGCCTCCCGTGGGCGCCGCCGGCGAGGAAGTCCTCGACGGCCTCGGTGCGCTCGCCGCCGGGGCCGGCGGTGCGGACGCGAGCGCCGAGCGCGATCAACGGCGCCTGGAGGTCGCCGCGAGGAGCATCGGCACTGGCTCGCGCGCAGAGGTTGCCGCCGACGGTCGCCTGCGCCCGGATCTCACCATCCGCGACGTGCCTGGCAGCGCTCGCCAGAGGCTCGTCCAACGCCTCGACGGCGCTGACCGCGACTGTGGCGCCGATCGTCACCGTCCCGCCTTCGCGGGTGATCTTGTCGAGGCCACTGCGCCCGAGCATGAGCACCTTGCCCGGCTTCAAGCGGCCGTGGGTCAGCTCCGGCATGACGATCGTCCCGCCGCCGAGCACCGTGATCCCGTCGCCGTCGCCGAAGGCGCTCACCGCCTCCTCAGGCGACGTCGGGATGACGACGTCCACGACTCCGCCGGTCATGCGCTCGATTCTCTCGGAGGCCGGCGGCGGGTGTCAAACGTCGTGCGGCTCATCGTGTCGCCGGTGGCCGGTACCAGACATGGCGGGGCTCGACGAGATACGTGACCCGGCGCTCGCCGGGCTGAAGGAATGGGTAGGTCTCGACGCCCATGTACTTCGTCGCCAGGGAGTCGATGTCGCGGAGCGCCTCGTCGCCCTCGATCGTCTCGACGACCGTGCCCTGGATCGAGACGTTCGAGTACGGATGCTCGGGGTCGGCGAGGGAGAGGGCGACTCGCGGATCGTGCGCGAGGTTGCGCGGCTTCACGCGGCCGAGCGCGGTGTTGAACATCACGTGGTCGTCGCGCCGGTGTGCCCACATGACCGTGCACTGCGGCGACCCGTCCGGGTTGAGCGTCGCCAGGTGCCAGAAGTTCGGCGCGTCGAGCAGCGCCTTGACCTCGTCGGAGAGCCGAGCCGCCATCGGCCGAGTTTCGCACAGGTCGCCACGTACAGTTAGCGGATGGCGATCGCGTCGATCGACGACTTCGAAAGCGGCCTCCGGGACGTCGAGTACCTCCCCGACCGCGGGCTCGCGACGGCGCTCTTTCTCTCGCTCACGCTCGAGAAGCCGCTGCTGCTCGAGGGCGAGGCCGGCGTCGGCAAGACCGAGGCAGCCAAGGCGCTGTCCCGCATCCTCGGCGCCCGGCTGATTCGCCTGCAGTGCTACGAGGGGCTCGATGTCGCACACGCCGTCTACGAGTGGAACTACTCGCGGCAGCTCCTGCACATCCGCGCCGCGCAGGAGGGGACGGTCTCGGAGCAGGAGCTGTTCGGGCCCGAGTTCCTGATCCGGCGGCCGCTGCTCGAGGCGATCGAGAGCCCGGAGCGCGTCGTGCTGCTGATCGACGAGATCGACCGCGCCGACGAGGAGTTCGAGGCGTTCCTGCTCGAGGTGCTCTCCGACTTCCAGATCACGATCCCGGAGATCGGGACGATCTCGGCGGCCGACCACAAGCCGGCAGTCGTGCTCACCTCGAATCGCACCCGCGAGCTCCACGACGCCCTCAAGCGGCGGTGCCTGTACCACTGGATCGGGCACCCCGCGCTCGAACGCGAGGTCGCGATCGTGAAGCTCCGCGTTCCGGGCGTCCCCGAGCGCCTCGCGTCACAGGCGGCCGCCTTCGTCCACGGGCTGCGCGACCTCGACCTCGCGAAGCCGCCGGGAGTGGCCGAGACGATCGACTGGGCGAGCGCGCTGACCGCCCTCGGCCGTCAGGAGCTCGACGCGGAGGTCGTCGAGCAGACGCTCGGCTCGGTGCTGAAGTACCACGAGGACCTGCTCGCCGTGCGAGACGAGACCCTCCAGGGCCTGCTCGAAGAGGCTCGCGCAGCGACTCCTTCCTGATGGCCGACGCCGTCGCGAGGCATGTCGTGACCTTCGGCCGGGTGCTTCGCGAGGCCGGGCTCGAGGTCGGGCCAGGCCGGCTCGCGGACGCGCTGACCGGGCTCGACCTCGTCGACCTCTCGCGCCGTGACGACGTGTACTGGACGTTGCGCCAGACGCTCGTTTCGCGCTGGGAGGACCTCGAGGCGTTCGACGCCGCGTTCCGCGCATGGTTTCTCCGCGCGCCGACCGCGCCGGTGTTCCGTCAAGGCGCCGAGGTCACGTCTCTGAGGCTGCTCAGGCGCTCGTCGTCGGCGAAACGGGCGGACGATGCCGGCGAGGCGGGCGAGGACCAGACATCGCTCGGCTTCAGCCCTGACGAGCTGCTGCGTCAGCGTGACTTCGCGGACATGACGGCGGAGGAGCACGAGGCCGTCTGGAAGCTCATCCTCGAGATCGCGTCCGGCCGGCCGCGGCGCAGGTCCCGGCGTCTGCGGCCGCATCATCGTGGCCGCGACCTCGACATGCGGCGGCTCGTCCGGCAGTCGCTCGGGACTGGCGGAGACGCGATCGAGCGCACCTTTCGCAGCCGCGTCCACGTCCCGCGAAAGCTCGTCGTGCTCTGCGACGTCTCGGGCTCGATGGAGGCGTACTCGCGAGCGCTCGTGCTGTTCCTCCACGCGCTCGCTCGGTCGGGGCGAGGAGTCGAGGCGTTCGCCTTCGGGACGCGGCTGACGCGGCTGACCCGCGAGCTCATCATCCGCGACCCCGAAGGAGCGTTGCAGGCGGCCTCCGAGCGCGTCGTCGACTGGTCGGGCGGCACGCGGATCGGTTACTCGCTGAAGGCGTTCAACGACGAGTGGGGGAGGCGGGCGCTGACGCGCGGCGCCGTCGTCGTCATCGTCTCCGACGGCTGGGAGCGAGAGGACGCGGATGTCGTCGGGCAGGAGATGGCGCGGCTCGCGCGGCAGGCATACGCGGTCGTCTGGGTGAACCCGCTCAAGGGCCATCCCGACTATCAGCCCCTGGCAGGAGGGATGCGCGCCGCGCTCCCGTACGTCGACCGCTTCCTCTCCGGGCACAATCTCGCCAGCCTCGAAGAGCTGGCCGAGGTCCTCAAGGGAATCGAGAGGAGGCATGCGGCATGAAGGAGATTCTGGAAGACGTCGAGCGCTGGCGCGCAGACGGGAAGAAGGTCGCGATCGCCACGGTCGTCGCCACGCGCCGCTCGGCGCCGCGGCCGGTGGGTGCGAAGCTCGCGATCTCCGAGACCGGCGAGCTGTGCGGCTCGGTCTCCGGCGGCTGTGTCGAGTCCGACGTATACGAGAACGCGCGCGAGGTGCTCGAGACCGGCACGCCGAAGCTGCTCTCGTACGGCATCGCCGACGAGGAGGCCTGGGAGGTCGGTCTCCCGTGCGGCGGCGAGATCGAAGTCTTCGTGGAGCGGCTGGACGAGGACTGATGCCGACCGCCCGCCTCCTGCAAGCGATCGAGCGCGACGAGCGCGCGGTGCTCTTCACCCTCATCGAGGGAGAGCCGCTCGGCGCGCACGCTCTCGTGCTGGAAGGCGGGGAACGCCACGGGGACGGCGTGCCGGAGGAAGCGCTCGCGCAGGCGGACCAGCTCATCCGCGAGCATCGCAACCGGATTCTCGAGCTCGGTGACGCGAAGGTGTTCGCCGAGGTGTACGGGCCGCCGCCTCGCCTGCTGATCTATGGCGCCGTCGACACGGCCGAGGCGATGTGCAAGGCCGCGAAGCTGCTCGGCTGGCGGACGATCGTCGCCGACGCACGGGCGAAGTTCGCCACGCCCGAGAGGCTGCCGAGCGCGGACGAGATCGTCGTCGAGTGGCCGGAGGAGGCGCTCGCGCGCGTTGCTCCCGATCACGCGACAGCCGTCGTCGTCCTCACGCACGACGACAAGTTCGACGTGCCTGCATTGAAGGCGGCGCTCGAGTCGGAGGCGTTCTACGTCGGTGCCCTAGGATCGCGCCGGAACCAGGAGCGCCGCCGCGAGCGGCTCCTCGAGGCCGGTGTCGACGAAGAGGCGATCGAGCGCATCGCCGGCCCTTGCGGGCTCGACATCGGCGCGGAGTCGCAGCCGGAGACCGCGCTATCGATCCTCGCCGAGGCCCTCGCCGTTCGCATGGGCCGCGACGGCGGCAAGCTCAAAGAGTCGAAGAAGCGGATACACGCCGAGGAGGTAGTCGGATGACCGAGCGTGTCGAGAAGACCGACGCGGAGTGGCAGGCGGAGCTCGACCCCGACCGCTACCAGGTGCTGCGCTGTGGCGCGACCGAGGCGCCGTGGTCCGGTGAGCTGAACCTCGTGCACGACGACGGGATGTTCAAGTGCGGCGCTTGTGGCGCCGAGCTCTTCCGGTCGGACACGAAGTTCGACTCGGGCTCCGGCTGGCCAAGCTTCTTCGCGCCCCTCGCCGAGGACGCCGTCGAGACCGAGGAGGACCTGACCCACGGGATGCGGCGGACGGAGGTGCGGTGCGCCAGCCTGCGACTCCCACCTCGGCCACGTGTTCCCCGACGGCCCGCAGCCGACCGGCCTGCGCTACTGCATCAACTCGCTCGCGCTTGACTTCGAGCCAGAAGACGGGTAGCCCGCAAGCGGCAGCAGCACCTGGAAGCACGCGCCGCGGTCGACCGGCTTGAGGCGGAGGTCGCCGTGGTGACGCACGACGATCCTCCGGGCGATGTCGAGGCCGAGGCCCGTGCCCTCGCCGGGCTCCTTCGTCGTGAAGAAGGCGTCGAAGACGCGATCCGCGATCTCCGGAGGGACACCGGCGCCGTCGTCCTCGACTTCGACGCTGATGAAGTCGCCCGAGCGCGCCGTTCGGATCGACGACGCGCTCCTCTGCGGCAGCGAGCGCGTTGTCGATGAGGTTCGTCCAGACCTGGTTCAGCTCCGGCGCGTTCGCCTCGATCCGCGGTAACGAGCGGTCGAAGTCGCGGACGACCTCGATCCCGCTCTCGGCGACCTTGTGCGCGAGGATCGCGAGCGTGCTCTCGAGCCCTCCGTGGATGTCGACCTCCTGGCGCTGCGCCTGGTCGAGATAGGAGTACTGCCGGACCGACTGAACGAGCTGGGAGATGCGCTCGGTCGAGTCCTCGAGCTCGCGGGCGATTCGCGCGGCGTTGAGCCGGGACGCAACCCAACCGACGACCGAGTCCGGCTCGCCCGGCGCAACTGCGAGTAGGCCGTCCACCCACGCCTCGTCGAGCCCCGCATCGATCAGCGCCGCGGCGGAAGTGCCGCCGTCCGTGACCCCACGGGCCTCCAGCGATGCTGCCAGCTCCGCCTCGCGGTCAGCTCGCTCGAGGCCGTCCAGCAATACCGCGTTCTCCCCAGCGTCGAGCGCCTCCCCCGTGAGGGTGCACAGGCGTCCCATTCCCTCCGAATCGAGGCCGCTCCGGGCGAGTTGCGAGAGTGCCGCCTGGGCCTCCTGCTCGGCCGACCGAAGCCCCGACGCGGCGCGCTGAGCGGCGGCGGCAGGATTGTTCAGCTCGTGGGCGAGCCCGGCTGCGAGCGTGCCCAGGGAGAGCAGCCGGTCGCGGTCTCGCTCGATCGCCGTGACGCCGGTGAGCACCGGGACAAAGACGCTCATCACAGCTTGGAACACCGCAGGCTCGTCGACGAGCAGCTGCCGGAACGCCTCGGGCTCGACGAGGAACATCCGAGCGCGGGTCGCCGCGCGGGTCGATCCGCGCAGCCGCTCGCCGGTGAGGAGCGAGATCGCGCCGAGGTAGCCGCCCGGTTCGTGGTGGAGGAACGGCAACTCGTCGCCGCCAACGTCGACGGTCGTCTCGAGCTCGCCCTCGAGCAGCAGCCACCACGACGTTGCTTCCTCGTCCCCGCGGAAGACGTACTCGCCGACTTCGAACGTCCGCTCGGCGCCGTGCCGCGCGAGCTGCTCGAGCCGCTCGTCCGACAGGTCGGCAAGGACCGTGATCCGGCGCAGCTCGCCGGGGTCCAAAGGCGTCACGCGTCCTTCAGGTACTTGTGCACGAGCAGCACGGCCATCGACCCTTCGCCGACCGCGGAGGCGACGCGCTTGATCGACTGGTCGCGAACGTCGCCGGCGGCGAAGACGCCCGGGATGCTCGTCTCGAGCGCGTACGGCTCCCGGTGCTTCACGGGCCACGGCGGGCAGCCCCTGGGCACGTCCAGCACCTGCTCGCCAGTGAGGATGAACCCGCGCTCGGAGCGCGCCGGGGCGTTGCCGAGCCAGTCGGTGTGCGGCTCGGCGCCGACGAAGACGAACATCGCCGTGGCGGGGACGCGCGAGAGCTTCCCGCCCTCGTCGATGGTGATCTCCTCCAGGTGGTCATTCCCATGCGCCTCGCGCACCTCCGCCCGCAGCCGCACCGTGATCCCGTCCGGCATCGACTCGATGCGGTCGACGAGGTACTGCGACATCGACTTCTGGAGGCTGTCGCCGCGATAGAGGATCGTCACTTGCGTTGCGCGGGCGAGATGGAGCGCGGCCTGCCCGGCCGAGTTGGCGCCGCCGACGACGAACGCTTCCTGGCCGTCGAGCAGGGCGGCGTCGCCGGTGGAGGCGGTGCCGTACCAGATGCCGCGTCCGGTGAGGCGGTCGGCTCCCTTGGCTCCCAGGCGCCGGTACGAGACACCCGGCGCGAGCAGCACCGTGTGGGCCGCGATCGACGAGCCGTCGGCCAGCCGGACGACGCGCGTCGAGCCGACCACCTCGATGCCGACTGCCTCCTGCGCGGTCAGGAGCTCGGAGCCGAAGCGGCGCGCTTGCGCTGTCGCGCGGCGGGCGAGGTCGGCGCCCGAGAGACCGGCGGGGAAGCCGAGGTAGTTCTCGATGCGCGAGCTCATTCCCGCCTGGCCGCCGAACGACTGCCGCTCGACGACGACGGTGCGGAGCCCTTCGGAGGCGCCGTACACAGCGGCGGCCAGCCCGGCTGGGCCTGCGCCGACCACGACGAGGTCGTAGTACGCCAGCTCCTCGTGGGTCTGCAGGCCGATGCGCTCGGCGAGCTCGCCCGGCTCCGGGGCCACGAGAGGCTCGGCGTCGGGGGTGAGGACGACCGGCAGCCGGTCCGCCGTGAGCGACGCCTGCGACAGCATCTGCCCGGCGCGGGAGTCCTCGACGTCGAGCCAGCGGTGGGCGATCTGGTTGTTCGCCAGCAGGTCGCGGATGCGCTGCGAGTCGGCCGACAGCCGATCGCCGATCACGCACACGGCGTCGCCGTCTGCGTCAGCGAGGCCGGGCGCGCCCGATGCGGCGGCACGCCAGTCCTCGAGCAAGTCGTCGAGGACGGGGTACAGCCGCTCCTCGGGGGGATGCCAGGGCTTCATTAGGTAGTGGTCGAGCCGGATCTCGTTGATGGCGCGCATCGCCACCTCGGTGTCGGCGTACGCGGTGAGGAGGACGCGCTTCGCGTCAGGGGCTTCGGCGGCGACATGCGCGAGCAGCTCGACGCCCGTCATCCGCGGCATGCGCTGATCGGTGACGACGAGCGCCAGCGGGTCACCACGCGGCACGAGGCGGCGGATGAGATCCAGGGCCTCCTCGCCGGACTCTGCGGCGAGCACGGTGAAGTCCCGCGCATAGTGGTTGCGGAGATCGCGCTCGACAGCGCGGACGACCTCACGGTCGTCGTCGACTGCGAGCAGCACCGGCTTCCGTTCGGCCATCGGCTCGCCACTCTAAAGACTCGTTCTCTGTTAGGTTCGCGCCGTTCCTGGCGAGACGCGGAAAGGAGCGCACGTGGCTGTCGACGTGAAGTCCGAGAAACTCAACGAGCTCGTCGATCCAGGCGTCGAGATCGAGCAGCTGGCGACCGGCTTCACGTTCACGGAAGGCCCTATCTGGCATCCCACCGAGCAGGTCCTGTACTTCTCGGACATGCCCGGCGACGTCCGGCGCAAGGTGACGATGGACGGAGCCGTGACCGAGGTGCGGAAGCCGGCGTTCAAGTGCAACGGCATGACGCTCGATGCCGACCTCAACCTGCTCGTCTGCGAGCACGTGACGAGCAGTCTCGTGCGTGAGCGACCCGGCTCGGACGCCGAGCGGGAGGTCCTCGCCTACCACTACGAAGGCAAGTACCTGAACAGCCCCAACGACGTGTGCGTCCGCTCGGACGGCACGATCTACTTCTCGGACCCCTGGTACGGGCGCTTCCCCGGCTTCGGCATCGAGCGCGAGCGCGAGCTCGGCTGGCAGGGAGTGTTCATGATCCCGCCCGACGGCGGACAGGACGAGCTGCGCCTGGTCGTTGCGCAGGACGAGTTCGAGATGCCGAACGGCCTCTGCTTCTCACCGGACGAGTCCTTGCTCTACGTCAACGACACGCCCGGTGCGTGCATCAAGGTGTTCGACGTCGCCGATGACGGCTCGCTGTCGAACGGGCGGATGTTCGCGGAGGGCATCGGCACCGGCAGCCTCGAGGTCGGGGATCTCGTCGACGGCATGAAGTGCGACGAGCTCGGCAACATCTGGGTCACCGGTCCCGGCCTCTGGGTGTTCAGCCCGGAGGGCGAGCACCTCGGCGTCATCGAGATCCCAGAGAGCATCGGGAACCTCACCTGGGGCGGCCCCGACTGGCACACGCTGTTCGTGCCGGCGTCGACGTCGGTCTACACGTTGCAGACGCTCGTCGGGCCCCGCCACGAGCCCTACATGCGCTAAGGAGGATGCGATGGCTGACGAACCGCTGAAGCTCGACGCGAGCCGCTGCGCGCTCATCGTCCAGGACTTGCAGAACGACGTGATCATCGAGGGCGGCGCCTTCGCCGAGTCCGGCTCGCCGGGGCACGCGAAGGAGCAGGACGTCGTCGAGAACGTGAAAGCGCTGGCCGCGAAGTGCCGGGAGCACGGCGTCCCCGTCATCCACGTGCACTACATCGTCGAGGAGGGGGCGCCGGGTCTGAAGCTCAACGCGCCGCTCTTCGAGGGCGTGAAGGACTCGGGAGCGCTCGTCCGGGGCACGTGGGGAGCCGCGGCGGCAGAAGGCCTCGAACCGCAGGAGGGCGACCACGTCGTCGAGAAGATGCGGATGAGCGCGTGGCAGGACACAGACCTCGAGAGCCTCCTCGAGGAGCACGGGCGCGACACGGTGATCGTCACCGGGGCCTGGACGAACATGTCGATCGAGCACACATCGCGGACGGGCGCCGACAAGGGCTACTACATGGTCGTGCCCGAGGACGGCTGCTCGACGATGAACGCCGACTGGCACAACGCGTCGATCAACTTCGCCCTCCAGAACGTCTCCACGGTCACCACCTGCGCCGAGGTGACGGCAGCGCTCGGATGATCTCCCGCGCGGCCGTCTTCCACGAGCAGGGACGGCCGCTCGAGGTCCGCGAGATCGAGCTCGACGAGCCGCGCGCCGGCGAGGTGCTCGTCCGCATGGCCGCGGTCGGCATCTGCGGAACGGACCTCCACGTCGTGAAGGGGGAATGGCAGCGGCCTACGCCGATGGTGCTCGGCCACGAGGGCGCCGGCGTCGTGGAGGCCGTGGGCGATGGTGTGGAGGCGCTCGCCCCCGGTGACGAGGTCGTGCTCTCGTGGGCGCCTTCCTGCCGCGACTGCCCCGACTGCCGGCGCGGTCGGCCGGCCGCGTGCATGTCGCTCCAGTACGCGATCGCGGGCGGCACGCTCCTCGACGGCGAGACAGGCATGAGGCTCGACGGCGAGACGCTGTATCGCGGCACGGCGACGGGTGCGCTTTCCGAGCGGCTCGTCGTCTCGGAGCAGGTCGCGCTGCTGCTGGAGGGCGGCGTGCCCCTCGAGGAGGCCGCGCTGCTCGGCTGCGCTGCGCTTACCGGCGTGGGCGCCGTGCTCTTCGCCGCGGGCGTGGAGCCGGGCTCCACCGTGCTCGTCGTCGGCGGCGGCGGCGTGGGTCAGTTCGTCGTCCAGGGAGCGCGGATCGCGGGCGCTACGGAGATCGTCTGCGTCGATCCGCTCGAGGAACGGCTAGAGCTCGTGCAGCGACTCGGCGCGACAGCGGTCGCCCAGCCGGACGGCCTGGCGGCGCTCATGAAGGAGCGCATCCCCGACGGTGTCGACTACGCATTCGACGCGGTCGGCGATCCGGAGACGACGAAGACGGCGTTCCGGTGGACGCGGAACGGCGGGCTCACGGTCATCGTCGGCCTGCCGGCGGCCGGCGCGAGGCTCGAGCTCGATCCCACGGAGTTCATCCGCCGCGAGAAGCGGCTGACCGGGACGATCTACGGCTCGGAGGACCCGGCTGTCGCACTGCCAGTCCTGCTCGGCCACGTTCGATCGGGCGAGCTCGACCTCCGCTCGCAGCTGGGTCCGAGCTTCTCTCTCGACGACGCGAACACCGCGGTCGAAGCGGCGCTGGCCGGCGCCCCGGGCCGCGTCATCGTCGTGCCCTGACATGCCGGTCGAGCATGTCGAGCGGATGCGGGTGGCGTGGGTGGACACCGACGCGGGCGGCCGCATCCACTTCTCGAACGCGTTTCGCTGGGCAGAGCAGGCCGAGACCGCGCTCCGCCGCAAGCTCGGCATCCTCGACGGCTGGGGCGACTACCCGCGCAAGCACGCGGAGGCCGACTTCCACCGCGTGCTTCGCTTCGAGGACGAGATCGACGTGCGCATCAGCCCGGAGCGGCTCGGCCGCACGTCGATCACGTGGCGCTTCGAGATCACGCGAGACGGCGAGCTTTGCGTCGAGGGACGGTTGGTGGTAGTCCACGTTGGCGACGATGGCCGGCCGACCCCGCTGACCGAGCGTGAGCGAGCAGCACTAGGGGGCTAGATGACGCGTGATCTCCCGTCCGGCTCGATCACGTTCCTGTTCACCGACATCGAAGGTTCCACGAAGCTGCTCCACGAGCTCGGCTCCTCGAGCTACGCCGAGGCGCTTCGCGAGCATCGTCGCGTGTTGCGCGAGGCGTTCCTCCGTCACGACGGCGTCGAAGTCGACACGCAGGGGGACGCGTTCTTCGTGGCGTTTCCGACGGCGCGCGGAGCGCTCGAGGCGGCGGACGAAGCGCAGATGGAACTGATGTCGGGTCCTGTGCGTGTGCGAGTCGGCATCCACACGGGCACGGCTCACGTGACCGAGGAGGGATACGTTGGCGTCGACGTGCACAAGGGCGCCCGGATCGCCGCCGCCGGTCACGGCGGGCAGGTGCTCGTATCCGAATCGACTTCTGCCTTCGTCGAGGCCGAACTGCTTCGCGACCTCGGCGAGCACCGCTTCAAGGACCTCGCCGCTCCCGAGCGCATCTACCAGCTCGGTGACAGGGACTTTCCGCCTCTACGCGCCCGCGAGGTGAAGCGAGGGATCTTTGTCGGACGAGAAGGCGAGCTGGCCGAGCTGCTCGCTGGGCTCGAAGATGCGTTTGCCGGTCAGGGTCGACTCTTCCTCGTCGCGGGGGAGCCTGGCATCGGGAAGAGCAGCATCGCCGACGAGCTGATCGCGAACGCCCGGGCGCAGGGCGCATTCACGGTCGTCGGACGGTGCTGGGAGGCCGGAGGAGCCCCCGCCTACTGGCCGTGGATCGAGGTGCTGCGCGGATATGTTCAGGAGTGCGACCCTGATCTGCTTCGCAGACGTGTCGGTGCGAACGCAGCAGAGCTGGCGCAGCTTCTCCCCGAGTTGCGCGAGCTGCTCCCGGACGTCGTCACCGATCGTCCCGCTCTGGAGTCCGAGGAGGCACGGTTCCGGCTCTTCGAGGCGGTTGCTGAGTTCCTTGCCTCTGCTACCAGCGACGAGCCGCTCGTCGTCGTCCTCGACGATCTCCACGCCGCAGATGAGCCGTCACTGCTGCTGCTCCGTTACGTCGTGCGCGACATCGGCCGCCGCGGGCTGGTCGTCGTCTGCCTCTACCGCGATGTCGACCCCATGCCGAGCGACGTGCTTCAGGCGACGCTGGCCGAGCTCGTCCGCGTCGCTCACGTGTGTCAGCTGACGCTGGCGCGGCTGACCGAGACAGAAGTGCGTGACTACGTCGAGCGCGCCGGTGGTGGCCATCCGCCGCCGGTCCTGGCTCACGCGATCCATTCGTCGACAGAGGGCAATCCGTTGTTCGTTGCGGAAGTCATCCGCCTGCTCGACGCGGAAGGTCGGCTCGACGACGCCGATGCTCGCCTCAACATCCCTCAGGGCGCACGGGCCACGATCGCGCAGCGCATCGGTCGGCTGTCCGAACCGTGCAGAGACGTGCTGGTTCGCGCCTCCGTGCTTGGACGGGAGTTCGAGCTCGATGCGCTCGCGCAGCTCTCGGGGCTCCGTCGGGACGAGCTCTTGGACGTTGTCGATGAAGCCGTCATCGAGCGTGTGGTCGGTGAGACACCTGGGCACTTCGGAAGGCTCCGCTTCGATCACGTGTTGATCCGCGACGTCCTCTACGAGGGATTGTCGCCCATCCAGAGAGCGCAGCTGCACCGAGAGGCAGGGGAGGCGCTCGAGGCGGTATATCCAGCGGATCTCGATGCCCACCTAGCCGATCTGGCACGTCACTTCGTCGCGGCGGCTCCCACGGGCGAGGAGGGGAAGGCGATTGCCTACAGCCGGCGCGCGGGCGACCGGGCCGCGGCGCAGTTCGCGTACGAGGAGGCGGTCCGTCTCTACGAGACAGTCCTGCCGATTGCCTCGGACGAGCTCGAGCGCGGCGAGCTGCTGGTCGCGCTCGGCAATGCCCGGACCGCGGCTGGGGACGAGGCCGCGGGCGTCGAGTCCTTGCTGGCGGCGGCCGATGTCGCCAGGCGGCTCGGGTCGCCGGAGCTCCTCGCCCGATCGGCGCTTCGCTGTGGCGGACGCTTCGTTTGGTCGAGGGCGGGAGGCGACCCGAGGGTCGTCGCACTGATCCGGGACGCGCTAGAGGCAGTCGGCCCCGCGGACTCTGCCGAACGAGCCCGCCTGCTCGTCCGCCATTCCATGGTGCTTCGCGGGCGACTCAGCCGGGACGCGCAGGACGCGTTGACCCAGGAGGCGGTCGACATCGCCGAGAGAGTTGGTGATCCTACGACGCTCGCGCACGCGCTTCAGTGCCGGCGTCAATCGGTCTGGAGACCAGAGGGCGTCGACGACGACATCGCGACGTGTCACCAGATGGTGCAGCTCGCGGACTCCGCTGGCGACTGGGAGCACAGCACGGAGGCACGACTCAGCCGCTCGCATGCGTATCTCATCAGTGGAAACGCGGATGCTGCGCGAGCCGACCTGGACGAAGCGACCCGTCTTGCGTCCGACAGGCACGTGCCGTCGGTCCTGTGGCATATCACGATCCACCAGATCGAGCTGGCGCTGCTCGAAGGGCGCTTCGCCGATACCGAGTCGTTGCTTGCCAGCTCGCTCGAGCTGGGGGAACGTGCGGAGCGCAAGGAGGCCCTGGACGCGTACGCGTCGCAGTCCTTCGCGCTCGGGAGGCAGATCGGAGGGGCGGAGGAGCTCGCGTCGGAGCTGGCGCGAATGTCCACGGAGCGCCCCGCCCGTCCCCTGGCGCGCTGCCTGCTCGCAGAGCTCGACCTGGTCGCGGGCCGGCCGGGCCCGGCTCGTAGAGTCCTCTCCGAGCTCGTCGCCGACGACTGTCGCGCCGTGCCGCGCGACATGGGGTGGATGCTCACGCTCTCGATCCTCGCCGGCCTGGCCTTCGAGCTCGGCGACAGCGAAGCGGCCGCCACGCTCTACTCGCAGCTGCTTCCCGCAGCCGAGCTCGTCGTCATCGACCCGCACGAGTTCTGCGTCGGCGCGGCTGCTCGATATCTTGGGCTCCTCGCTCTGACAGCCGGCCGCATCGGTGAGGCGCACGTCCACTTTCGCGCCGCGCTCGACCTGAATGCGCGGATCGGCGCCCGACCCTGGGTTGCCCACACCCAGGTCGACTACTGCCGCCTGCTCCGCGGTCGCGGCGAGCCGGGCGACGCCGAGCAGGCCGACCGACTTCTGGGCGACGCAATGACGACGTACCGGGAGCTCGGCATGCCTCCGTGGCTACAGGCGTCCGAAGCGCTGCTCTAAGCGCCTCCTCTGCGTCGATTAGGCTCGTGGCGGCTTGCTGCTCACCCTCTCCGATCACCGGACGGCGTCGCGACGACCGCAGGAAACCGCGTTGTTTACAGCCTCGCGCGGGACGAGGCGCATTACCGCATCGACGCTCGTCGAGATCAGCCGGCTGGCGGTTCCCGGTGCGAAGATCGAGGTCGAGGCCGTGGCGATGGTGCGCGCGTGAGCGACGACCGCTGGAACGCCTTCATCACGCGCATCGAGCCAGCGGAGGCCCAACCCGGGCCGCTGTCGGGCCGCACCCTCGCCGTCAAGGATCTCTTCGACACGGCGGGCGTCCGGACGACGTACGGCTCGAAGGTGTACGCGGACCACGTTCCCGAGCGGACGGCAGTCGCCGTGCAACGGCTCGTCGACGCCGGCGCTGTGGTCGTCGGCAAGACGCATCTTCCCGAGTTCGCCTGGAGCGTGATCGGCCAGAACGAGTGGTACGGCACGTGCCACAACCCGGCGCCAGCCGGGCAAGACGACGGGCGGCTCGTCGTCGGGCTCCGGCGCCGCGCTAGCCGCCGGCGCTTGTGATCTCGCCCTCGGCTCGGATACGGGCGGCTCGATCCGCATCCCGTCCGCATGTTGCGGCACGGTGGGGCTGAAGTCCGAGTGGGGGCTGATCCCGCTCGACGGCGTCTTTCCGCTCGTACCTACGCTCGACACGGTCGGGCCGATGGCGCGAACGGTGTCCGACACCGCCCTCATGTGGTCCGTGCTGGCCGAGCGGCCGGTGCCGGAGCCGCGCCTCGACGGCCTCACGGTGGGCCTGCTGCGCAAGGCGCCGTTCGTCGGGGGGAGCTACGTGCCCGAGCCGTCCGACCTCGCCGAGCAGTGGGTGGCCGATCTCGAGCGGCTTGGAGCACGCGTCGTCGAGGCCGAGATCCCACCGCCGGAGGCGAACACCTGGCCGCTGTTCGAGCACGAGGCCGCCGTGTCTCACCGCGAGACATTCCCGTCGCGGGCCGATGAGTACGGCTACACGATTCGGCCCAAGCTCGAGCACGCGCAGGACGTCAAAGCCGACGACGTCGAGGCGGCTTACGCCGCCGTCCACGCGTGGCGGCGCTACGAGCCGCCCGTCGACCTCTACGTCGCACCGTGCGTGACGGGTGAGCTGCCGCCCGAGGATGCGGACGAGATCGACGTGCGTTTCCCGCTCTCCGCGTTCGTCCGCTGGGTCAACCTCGTGGGCTGGGCGGCGCTCGCCATCGGCAATCTCCAGCTGATCGCGCCTCACGATGAAGGAGCGCTGGCAGCCGGACTGGCCTGGGAACGCGGTTAGGATCGGACCGATGGGAGCGCTGCGGGTCAACCACGTGTCCATCCACGCGGAGGACATGGAGGAGTCGGCGCGGTTCTACGAAGAGCTCTTCGGGCTGACACGGCTGCCCACGCCGAGCTTCGAGCAGCCCGTCCTCTGGCTCGCGATCGGTGACCAGCAGCTCCACCTCTTCCAGCGTGACGACGTCGAGGCGCCCCGCGCGCACCATCTCGCCATCGACGTCGACGACTTCGAGGGCTTCTACCGGGAGGCGAAAGCGCGCGGGCTCCTCGACGGCGACACCTGGAGCCGGTCCGCGCGCTACCACCCGGCGGGCTGGGTGCAGATGTACATCAGGGACCCGGCGGGCAACCTCGTCGAGATCGACTGGCCGGACGTGTCCACGCTGCCCGCTGACATCGTGAGCGAGCTCCTTCGGCTCGACGACGACGTCCCGCAGGTTGGAGAGGCCCGCGAGGCGACGCTCTACACCGGTGGCCGGTCGTGATCGAGGGGTACCGGCTCGAGACGATCCTCCGGCGGCTGGGGCTCCTGCTTGCCGCAGCCGGCGGCGCGTTCGCCGTCGCCTTCGTGCTCTTCATCGCGACGACACCCGACGAGCTCGGGCGGGGCAACTGGCGCACGACGAACTACGGGTCGGCGATCGACGACCCGGGCGCGTTCCTCGCGAACCTCCTGGACGCTGCGACGCTCGCCGGCTGGCTCTTCATCGTCGCGAGCGGCTTCTCGCTCATCTTCGGGCTCATGCGGGTCGTGAACATGGCCCACGGGGTGATGTACCTCCTCGGGGGCTACATCGCGTACGAGATCCAGCAGGAGCTGACGGCGGACACGCCCGGTTTCGTTCCAGGCGAGCTCGTGACCACCTGGGAGTGGTTGATTCCCCTGGCGGTGGCGATGGTCTGCATCGGCACGCTGGGACTCGTGATCCAGCAGGGGCTCCTCCGCTGGAATCAGGGGCAGGACCTACGTCAGGCGCTGATCACGATCGCGGTCTCGGTGATCATCGCCGACCAGGTCATCGCGCACTTTCCACGATCGGGCGCGTTCCAGACGGGTGGCGGCAACCTCGCCACGATCACGTGGCCCGGCTGGACCGAGCGGAGGCTCGACCTGCAGGTCGCAGGCGTCCAGTACTCCCTGACGCGCCTCATGATTCTCGCCCTCGGCATCGCCGTCGGCGTGGCCCTGTGGGCCTGGCTCTATCGCACTCGAACCGGGATGGTCATCAGGGCCGGCGTGGACGACCGTCAGATGACGGCCGCACTCGGGATCAACATTCAGCGCACCTTCGCCATCGGTTTCTTCGTCGGCTCCGCCCTGGCCGCGGCGGGAGGAGTGGTGGGCGCGTCGCAAGGCGGCGTCGCTTCGGGACAGGACGGCGTCTGGCTGCTCTACTCGCTCGTCGTCGTGATCGTCGGCGGCATGGGCTCGCTCCTCGGCGCCGCTGCGGGCTCGCTCATGTTCGCGCTCGTGTTCACGCTCTCGTCGTCGTACCTGCCGTCGACCGGCGATCCGGCCGGCATCGAGTGCTGCACGCAGTACTCGATCATCTTCACGTTCGTGCTCATCGCGATCGTGCTCGCCTTCAGGCCCCAGGGCCTCTTCGGGAAAGCCGGATGAGGCTCACGTCCTGGACGCCGCAGATGGTCGTCGAGCGCGCGATTGGCGTGGCCGCCCTCGTGCTCGTCGCCATCGGCCCAGCGATCTTCAGCAGCTACTTCACGACGACGATCCTCACGCAAACGTTCATCTTCGGGATCGCCGCCGCGAGCCTCATCTTCCTCTCCGCCTACGGCGGCATGATCTCGCTCGCTCAGACGGCGCTGATGGGCATCGCCGGCTACGTCATCGGGAACCTCGTCACGAAGGGTGGCGCCGGCGGGGAGACGAAAGGCCTCATCCTCGGGTGGGACCCGACGGTCGCGCTCGTGCTCGCGCTCATGATCACGACGATGGTCGGCATCATCCTCGGCGCGGTCGCATCGCGCAGTGCCGGGATCTACTTCCTCATGCTTACGTTGACGTTCGGCGTCATCGCCAACCTCTTCTTCGGCCAGGTGACGAAGCTGGGCGGCTTCTCCCCGATCGCGAGCATCAACGTCTACACGCCGGGCTGGATCGGCGACATCGCCGGTCACCCGGACAAGCTCTACTACATCGCCCTCGGCGTCTCGCTCGTCGTCTACCTCGTCATCCGGTATCTCATTCGAACGCCCTTCGGCGTGTCGTTACAAGGCCTGCGCGACGAGCCTGTGCGCCTCGCCTCGCTCGGCTACAACGTCCCCCTTCACAGAACGCTCGCGTTCGGCTTCGCGGCGTTTCTGGCATCGCTGGCCGGTGTGCTCTTCGTCTGGTGGGACGGCCAGATCTCGCCTCAGAACCTCGGCCTCGGCGCGACGATCGACCTCCTGATCATCGCGGTCATCGGCGGGCTCGGCCGGGTCGAGGGAGCCTGGCTCGGTGCGTTCGCCTTCATCGTCATCAACAACTACGTTCGCGACATCCAGTTTCCGTTCGCCGACGAGGAGGGCGTGCTGCCGTGGGTCGGAGGAAGCTTCAACACGGTGATCGGGATCGTGTTCCTCCTGATCGTGCTGCTCTCGCCCGGCGGTCTGATGGGTATCTGGGAGCGTCTGGTCGCCGGAGTCGGGCGCGTCTTCCGGCAACCACGGGCCGACCCAACTTGATCCTCCCCCGAGCATGGGGGAGAATCGTCCGATCTCGACAACCAAGGAGGGACTAAACGAGATGAGAGTGAACAGACTGCGAGGCTGGAAGGCGATCGTTCCGCTCGGCTTGCTCATCGCCGGCGGGCTCGTCTTCACGGCTTCCGCATCGCTTGCAGCTTCGAGCGCGGCGCCGGTACGAGTCGCCATCATGACCGACTGCAAGGGCGGCTTCGGATTCGCCTACGAGCTCGACATCGGCGGGGCGCAGGCCGCGTTCGCCGAGTACGCCGGCGGCAAGGTGAGAAACAAGAACAAGCCGTCTGCCGGTATGACCGGCATCAAGGTCGGCAGCACGCCGATCAACATCGTCGGCTACGGCTGCGGTGACGACACCGCCGCGACGGCGATCAAGGAAACCCGCCGCCTCATGGAGCAGCGCAAGGCCACGGTGATGGTCGGACCGCTCTCGGGTGACGAGGCAGTGGCGGTCGCGAACTACGCGAAGGCGCATCCGGCCCAGACGTACATCATCGGGACGGCCGGTTCGCAGGACCCCACGATGCAGATCGCGCCGAAGAACATGTTCCGCTACTTCGGTGACGGCGCGCAGTGGAACGCCGGCATCGGGGAGATCGCGTACAAGAAGCTCGGCTGGCGCAACGCCGCCATCATCATGGACGACTACAGCTTCGGCTGGACGTCGGCGGCCGGCATGATTGCCGACTTCTGCGGGATCGGCGGCAAGATCACGAAGCGGGTCTTCCCGCCGCTGAACAACGCCGACTACGCGTCGTTCATCAGGCAGCTGCCGGCGCCCGACAAGGTGGACGGCTACTTCTGGGCCATCGGCGGCAACACGCCGGGAAGCCTGACTGCCTTCGAGCAGGCGTACGGCAAGCCGAACCCGAAGCAGTTCATCGGCAACCTCTTCTTCGCGTTCCTGGGCAACGACAAGGTCGTCGCTCCGAAGTTCGTCGGCTCGTATCTCGGCGGCTTCGGCACGGGCCCGGGCCTGAAGACGAGGCAGGCGAAGCGGTACGAGGCCGCAATGTCGAGCCACTACCCGAAGCTTCCGGTGGCTGACGGCTTCGTCTACAACTACTACCACGCTGCCTGGGCGCTCGTTCAGGGCCTCACGAAGTCGAACGGCGCCGTGGGAGCGAGGCTCCAGAAGGCGATGCCGAGGACCCAGAAGGCTGGGTACGAGGTCTCGGACGGCGGCGTCCTCAGGCTCGACTCACGCCGCCAGGCAATCCAGGACCAGTACCAGCTCCGGCTCGTCAAGAACAAGGACGGGTCAGTGGCTCCGACCGTGGTCGCGTACGTGCCGAACGTCGACCAGTCGTTCGGTGGTCTCTTCAAGCCCTCCAGCCCACCGCCCGGCCGCTCGCAGCCGGCGTGCGTGAAGAAGAACTTGCCGTGGAAGGGCAAGATCAAGGAGATCAGGAACGGCGTCATCACGAAGGCAACGGTCAAGTAGGCGGTTGGAAGCAGCACCGCTGACGAAGAACGCCGAGCCGGCCCTCCGCTTGCGGGGGGTCGGCCGGCGATTCGGTGGCCTTCACGCAGTGCAAGAAGTGACGCTCGACGTCGCCGACGGCGAGCGCCGGGCGATCCTGGGGCCGAACGGCGCCGGGAAGACGACGCTCTTCAACGTCGTCTCGGGCGACCTGCCGCCCTCGTCCGGGACGGTCGAGCTGTTCGGTATGGACGTCACGCGGCTGCCCGCCCGGGCGCGGGCGAAGATGGGGCTCGCGCGGACGTACCAGCAGTCCCGCATGCTCCTCGGCATCTCCGTCGAGGACTCGATCTACCTCTCGATCCTCGGCGTCACGGGTGGCCATCTCCGCCCCGTTGTCCTGCCGCGGCGGGATCGCGAGCTGCGCGAGCGCGCCCGCGTTGCCGCTGGGCGCGTCGCGATCGACCACAAGCTTTCCGAGCTCGTCGGCTCGCTGTCGCACGGCGAGCACCGCCAGGTGGCGATCGCCATGGCGCTCGCCGCCCAGCCGAAGCTCCTGATGCTCGACGAGCCGGCCTCGGGCCTCTCCCGCGGCGAGCGTGAGCTCCTGAGCGAGTTGCTGAGCGGCCTCGACCGCGCCATCACGCTCATCCTCATCGAGCACGACATGGACGTCGCGCTGAGCGTCGCCGAGCGGGTGACGATGATGCACGACGGCCGTGTCATCGTCGAGGGCACGCCCGACGAGATCCGGGCCAACGAGGTCGTCCACGACCTCTACCTCGGCCGGCATCACTACGCGGAGGACGAATGAGCGCTCTGCTCGAGGTGGAGGGCCTGAGCGCGTTCTACGGCAGCGCGCAGGCGCTGCATGACGTCAGCTTCGAGATGGGGCAGGAGGCCGTCGCCGTCATCGGCCGCAACGGGATGGGGAAGACGACGCTCTGCGCGGCGGTCATGGGCCTGTCTCCGCCGCGGACGTCGGGCTCGGTCCGCTTCGGGGGCAAAGAGCTGCTCGGCCGGCCGTCGTACAAGGTGGCTCGCGAGGGCATCGGCTACGTCCCCCAGGGCAGGCGCCTCTTCCCCTCGCTGACCGTCGACGAGCACCTGAAGATCTCCCTGCGGAACGGCGTGGAGGGCGGCTGGACGACCTCGCGCATCTATGAGCTCTTCCCGCGCCTCGACGAGCGCCGGAAGAACGGCGGAGCCCAGCTATCGGGCGGCGAGCAGCAGATGCTCGCCATCGGCCGCGCGCTGCTCGGTAACCCGAAGCTCCTCATCATGGACGAGCCTTCCGAAGGGCTCGCTCCCGCGATCGTCGACAGCCTCGTCGACACGTTCCAGAAGCTCGAGCAGGACGGGCTCGCCATCCTGCTCGTCGAGCAGAACCTCGGCGTGGCCGTCTCGCTCGCGAAGCGCCAGCTGGTGATGGTCGGCGGCGAGATCGCTACGGAGACGACTGCCGAGGCGCTCGAGGGAGACGTCGAGCTACAGCGCCGCTACCTCGGCGTCGAGCCGCTGGCACACTGACGCATCTCCGATGCGCCGCCTCATGCTCTCTTCCTGTCTTGCCGTGTGCGCGCTGCTCGTCGCCGGCTGCGGCGGCGGCGCGGCGGGCGCCGAATCCGAGGTGGCGTTCGTCTCGACCGCCGACGACGATTACGCGATCTACGGCATGCGCGCGGACGGCTCGGGGCAAGGGAGGCTGAGCCCCAAGCAGGACGTTGAGCTCGACTCGCCGGTGGACGTGTTCTTCCAGTACGAGCCCGACTGGTCGCCGGACGGCAAGCAGATCGCGTTCACGAGTAGGAGAGACCGGAGAGCGCACGTGTACGCGATGGCCGCGGACGGCGCGGGAACCGAGCAGTTGACGTCGGGTGATCACGACGACACGGGCCCGGCCTGGTCGCCGGACGGCAAGCGCATCGCTTTCGCCCGCGACGCCAAGCTCACCTCGATGAGCTCGACCGGTGGCGACATCCGTCCCGTGACGACGAACGTCGGAGGCGAGGAGGCGGAGCCCGCGTGGTCCCCCGACGGCAAATGGCTGGCGTTCCGGCGCAGGCTGCCCGGGTTCACGTCGCGCGAGATCTGGGTCGTTCGCGCCGACGGGACGGGCCAGCGCCAGGTGACGAAGCTCAACGCGGCGAGTTACGGCCCCGCGTGGTCGCCAGACGGCAAGCGCATCGTCTTCTCCAGCAACGCGAACGACGACCGCTACCAGCTCTACGAGATCGGCATGGACGGGAAGGGCCTGCGCCGGCTCACGTTCCAGCTCGGTGAGTACTTCGACCCCTCGTGGTCGGCCGACGGCAAGACGCTGATCTTCGAGCGCGACGGCGTCGTGTACACGCTTGTCGGGGGCGGGGAGACCGCCCTCACGGACGGGCCAAACGATGGCAGCCCGGCGTGGCGTCCCGACGCACCCTGAGCGTAGTCCGGGCGATCACCGTCCTCGTAGCCGTCGGGGTGGCGATCGGCCACGCGTCCTCGGCGAGCAAGGAGATTCGGATCGCCGTCGTGGCAGACTGCCGGGGCGCGCTCGCGGGTGGCTACGAGTCTGCGATCGCCGGCGCGAAGGCGGCGTTCGCACAGGTGCGGAGCGGCGTCGTCGGCGGAGCCACGCTCACGTTCACGGAGCCGGGGTGCGGCGACGGCAGCCCGCAGGCGATCCTGCGCGAGCTCGACCGGCTCATGGTCGAACAGGATGCGGACGTGCTCGTCGGGCCGGCCTCGGGTGACGAGGCCATCGCCGCCACGAAGTGGGCCCGGTCGCACCCGGGTAAGACGATCGTCCTCGGCACGGCGGCGTCTCAGGAGCCGACGATGCAGATCGCGCGGCGCAACGTCTTCCGCTACCACGGCGACGCCGCGCAATGGCACGCCGGCCTCGGCGAGTACGTCTACCGGAAGCACCGCTGGCGGACGGTCGCCGTGATCGCCGACGACTACGGCCCTGGCTGGACGGCCGCCGCCGGGTTCATCGCCGACTTCTGCGCCTCCGGCGGGACGGTGGCGGAGCGCGTCTTCCCTCCGCTCGGAACCACGGACTACGCAGCCTGGGTGCGGCAGTTGCCGCCGCCCGCCGCCGTGGATGGCTACTTCTGGGCGATGGGCGGCGGTCTCGAGCCGGCGTCGCTCGCGTTCCAGCTGGCGCACGGCACCCTGAGGGCGCGAGACCACGCCGGCAACCGCCGCGTTGTCGGGTCGTTCGTAAGCGGTCTCGGCGTCGGGTCTGGCCTGAAGACGCCGGCGGCGGCCGCGTACCGCAGGATCGCCGTAGAGAACGAAGCGGCGGTCGATTACTACCGCGCCGCGCGTGCCGTCGTGGAAGGCTTGAAGAAATCGAAGGGCCGCGCCGGAGCCGCCTTGCACGCCGCCATGCCGCGGTCTGTCCCAGATCCGTACGGGCGAATCCGGCTCGACAGCAGGCGCCAGGCGGTCCACGACCAGTGGCTGCTCCAGGTGACGGCGAACGGCGGCAGGCTCGTCGCGAACGTCCCCGGGGTCGACCAGGCCTTCGGCGGCGTGTTCGGCCCGACGAAGCTCGCCCCGGGCCGCGCATTCCCGCCGTGCGTGAAGCGAAAGCTGCCGTGGCAGGGAAAGCTCCGCGTGGTGCGCAACGGCAAGGTCACGAACGACCTCGTTCGCTAGATCCGGTCGACCGTCTCCGAGAGCGGGCGGCGGTTCGCCCGCTCGCTCCACTCCTCGGCGGAGCGCGACTCAGCCGGCGGTTGCTTCGCCGGGTAGCCGAAGCTCAGCACGGTGATCGGCGGCTCCTCGAGGCCGAGCGCTGCTTGCGCGGCGTCCTTGTCAGCGATGCCGTTGGGAGTCGACCCGACGCCCTCGTTCCAGGCCGCCAGCATCATGTTCTGGACACAGCGCCCGAGGTCGAGCGGGCGCGTGCCGAGGATGGCGATGAGGAGCTGCGCGCCGCGAATGTTCGCCGGCTCGTAGACGGCTCCGGCGAGCTTCTCGCGTCGCCCTGCGTCCTCGACGATCAGGAACCGCCACGGCTGGCGGTTCGACGCGCTGCCGGTGACGCGTCCGGCGTTCAGAATCCGGTCGACAACGGCGTCGGGGATCGCCTTCTCTGAGAAGCGCCGCGTGTCCCGCTTGCTGACGATGGCGAGATACGTGTCCACCCGGGGATTATCCGCGAGTAACGTCGACGGCCGCTCGCCGCCCGGAGCGGACCGCCCCCTCCATGGTCCCGGCGAACGCGTCCGTGTGCTCTCCGGCGAAGTGGACTCGCCCGACCCGGCGCCGCAGCGCCGCCTGGAAACGGTTGACCTGCCCCGGCGCGTACGCAACCGTCGTCCCCTGGCTCCAGCCGTCTGTGTGCCAGGCGATTGAGTCGCCGCGCTCGTAGAGCCCGCGCGAGCCCGGATAGACGTCGTCGAGCTCGTCCGCGACGAGCAGCGGCCGGGTGCGGCGGCTGACCGAGCCGAGCAGCAGGCCGTGGCGTCCTGTCGAGAGAGCGGTCACTAGGCGGCCGCCGGCGCTCCAGGCGGTCTGGAAGGTGAGGTCGGATTTGACGCCACCATGCGGGCGGCGTTCGTACTGCAACGCCGCCTTGACGCCGTTGCCGTACGCGAGCCGCTCGACGGCCGCTTCGAGGGTGGGGGGCAAGCGGGGCTCGAACTCGATCGACGCCAGCACCGGTACGGGGACCGTGACGACGCATGCTTCGGCGTCCTCTCCGTCCACGCTCACGCCGGTGGGTCTCCACTCGATGTGCGAGACGGGCTCCTCGAGCCGCACGTCGAGCTGACGCGCGAGAGCGAGTGGCAGCCGGTCGGCGCCGCCACGAATGCGGGACCGGCCGGCGCGCCGGAGACGTGCCTGCTGGACGAGGAAGAGCAGCGAGAGGTACTCGGGCTCCACGCCGTACGTTTCGCGGAGATCGTGCGCGACGATGAACCGCGCGCGGTCCGACAACGCGAGCTCGCGGATCAACCATGCGGCGGAGCGTCCGTCGAGAGCACGAGACGGGCGCAGGGACGCGACCCGTGCCCGGAACCGTCTGACGTCCGCGGTCACGCGGTCGGTGACGAACCGGTTCCAGGAGTGCCTCCGTTGACGGCGGTAGACGTCGGGCGAGGACGAGGGTACGCCGTCGAGCCCTATGCCGAGAAGGCGGAGCGCAGCACGTGTCTGTGCGTGGTTCGGCGCGACGAACTCGGCACCAGCCTCCGCGTACCGGCCGTCGTCGAACGTCTCGCGGAACGTGAGCACGCGTCCGCCCACGCGGTCACGCGCCTCGAAGACCGTGACGTGCAGGCCGAACTGCTCGAGCCGCTGCGCGCAGGCGAGCCCCGCCAACCCGGCACCGACCACGATCACGTGGCGCCGCTTCGCCTTCAGCGAGAAGGGCACAGCCGCGGCGGCGCCGAGGAACTCGCGCCTGGTTAGCACTAGGGCAGGCGTTCGTACGCGGACAGCGTGAGGAACTCGACGAACTCGTCGGCGAGGGCCACCTCGTCGAACACCTCGCGGGCGGTCTCGTAGTCCGGCCCGAGGGTCGCCATCTCTTCTGCCTCGATCTCGACCACGCGCTCGCGGGTCATCCGGCCGTGGTTGATCCACTGCCACACCTGTGAGCGCGAGATCTCGGCGGTGGCGACGTCCTCCATGAGGTTGTTGATGGCGGCTGCCCCGGCACCTTGCAGCCAGGCCGCGATGTACTGGATGCCGACGGAGACGTTCATCCGCACGCCGTCCTCGGTGACATCACCGGGCGTCGCTGCCACGTCGAGAAGCTCGGCGGCGGTCACGTCGACGTCGTCGCGCTTCCGCTCGACCTGGTTCGCGCGTGCGCCGAGCACGGCATCGAACTCCGCCTTCGCCGTCGGCACGAGGTCCGGATGCGCGACCCACGTGCCGTCGAAGCCGTCGCCCGCCTCGCGCTGTTTGTCCTCGGTGACCCTCTCGAGAGCGACGGCGTTCACCTCCGGGTCGCGCCGGCTGGGGATGAAGGCGGCCATGCCGCCGATCGCGTGCGCCTCGCGCCGGTGGCACGTCTTCACGAGCAGCTCCGTGTACGCGCGCATGAAGGGCACCGTCATTGTTACGAGCGGCCGGTCGGGTAGGACAAACTCGGGCCGGTCGCGGAACTTCTTGATGACGCTGAACATGTAGTCCCAGCGGCCGGCGTTGAGCCCCGCCGAATGGTCGCGCAGCTCGTAGAGGATCTCCTCCATCTCGAACGCCGCGAGGATCGTCTCGATGAGGACGGTGGCGCGGATCGTCCCCTGCGGCAGGCCGAGCGTTTCCTGGGCGAGGACGAACGCGTCGTTCCAGAGCCGCGCCTCGTGATGGCTCTCGAGCTTCGGGAGGTAGAAGTACGGCCCGGACCCGGCGTTCAGCTGCCGCTCGGCCGAGTGAAACATGTAGAGGCCGAAGTCGAAGAGGCCGGCGGACACCGGCTCGCCGTCGACCGTGACGTGCTTCTCGCGCAAGTGCCAGCCGCGCGGGCGAACGAGCAGCGTCGCGATCTCGTCGTTCAGTGAGTACTGCTTTTCGCCGGTGTCGAGCGAGATCGTCCGCTCGACGGCGTCGATGAGGTTCGACTGGCCCTCGACGCAGTTCGTCCACGTGGGCGAGTTCGCGTCCTCGAAGTCGGCCATGAAGACCTTCGCGCCCGAGTTGAGCGCGTTGATCACCATCTTGCGGTCGACAGGCCCGGTGATCTCGACGCGGCGGTCCTGGAGGTCGGCCGGCACGGAGGCGACGCGCCAGTCGGGGTCGTCGCGCACGTCCTGCGTCTCCGTGAGGAAGTCCGGCAGCTCGCCGGCGTCGATCCGCTGTTGTCGCTCGTCGCGTCGCCCGAGCAGCTCCGCCCGGCGCGGGCCCAGCTCGCGCTGCAGCGTCGCGACGAACTCGAGCGCCTCGAGGGTGAGGATGCGCTCGCCGGCGTCGCCCGCGTCCGCGAGCACCTCCACACCGGCTGGGAGCACGTTGGCCACGGGCGTAGATTAGGGTCGCCCGGTCACGAACAGCAAGATGAGGAGGACGAGATGGGGAGACTGACGTGGGTGGGCGCCCTGATGGCTGCGGCTGCGCTTTCGGTTGGGGCCGCGGGGTGTGGCGGCGGCGGCGAGCAGCTGACGGCAGAGGAGTTCGTGGCGGAGCTCAACGCGATCTGCGAGGACTACAACGCGAAGCGGGAGGAGATCGGGCCCCAGTCCGTCGAGTTCGAGGACGTAGAGGACATCGGCCAGCAAACGTTGGACGCGTTCGACGACGCGATCGCCGAAGCGGAGGCGCTCGAGCCGCCGGACGAGCTGGCCGACCCCGCCGGCGATTTCATCGCCAGCTGGAAGGAGCAGCGCGATGTCCTCGCCGAGATCGTCGATCTCGCGGGGGAAGGCGACGCGGAGGGCGTCACGGCGCTGGTCGAGCAGGGCTCCGAGCTCGACGACGAGAGCGACGCGCTTGCACAGGAGATGGGCGCGACCGCCTGCCTCGAGGTGAAGCCGACGAGGCAATCGACTGGCGGTAGCGGTTGACGAAGCGACTCGCCGGGGAGCTGGGCGCGACGGCCTGCACCGAGTTGGGCGAGTCATAGACTGGTCGCGTGGCCTTGCCGCGCGCGTTCATCGAGGGGATCCAGGCGGCACTGCCGTCGATTGCCGTGCTCACTGAGCACGAGGAGCTGCGCACCTACGAGTGCGACGGGCTGACGGGCCGGCGGGTGATCCCCGCGCTCGTCTGCCTGCCCGGGACGACCGAGCAGGTGCAGGCGGTCGTTCGCGCCTGTGCGGCGCACGGGATCCCGTTCGTGGCGCGCGGCGCGGGGACCGGCCTCTCGGGCGGCGCGCTGCCCGTCGCGGAGGGCATCGTCATCTCGCTCGCGCGCATGAACCGCGTGCTCGACATCGATCTGGACACCCAGCGCGTCGTCGTCCAGCCCGGCGTCACGAATCTCGCGGTGACGGAAGCGGTCGCCGCGGACGGTTTCTACTACGCGCCCGACCCGTCGAGCCAGCAGGTGTGCACGATCGGCGGCAACCTCGCCGAGAACTCCGGCGGCGCGCACTGCCTGAAGTACGGCTTCACGGTCAACCACGTGCTCGGCGCCGTCGTCGTGCTCCCCGACGGCGAGGTCGTGACCCTGTCGGCGGATGACCCAGGTCCGGACGTCCTGGGCGTATTTGTCGGCTCTGAGGGGACGCTCGGCATCGCGACCGAGGTGACGCTCCGCGTGTTGCGCCGGCCCGAGCGTGTGGTGACACTGCTGGCAGCATTCGACTCGACCGACGCGGCCGGTCGCGCCGTGTCGAACATCATCGGCGCGCGCATCCTCCCGTCCGCAATCGAGATGATGGACCGCCTGACGATCGAGGCGGCTGAGGCAGGCGTCGGCGCCGGCTACCCAGAGAACGCGGGGGCAGTGCTCATCGTCGAGCTCGACGGCGTCGCCGTGCAGGTGGAGGAGGATCTCGCGCAGGTGGAGACGATCTGTCGCGATGCCGGCTCGTTCGAGATCCGCGTCGCCGCCGACGATGCCGAGCGCGCGCTGCTCTGGCTCGGTCGCAAGTCGGCGTTTGCCGCCATGGGCCGGATCTCAGAGAGCTACTACGTCCAGGACGGAGTCGTGCCGCGGACGAAGCTGCCCGAGGTGCTCCGCGAGATCGCGAGGCTGGAGGTCGAGCACGGCCTGCGCGTGGGCAACGTCTTCCACGCCGGCGACGGCAACCTCCACCCGCTCGTGCTCTACGACGACAGGGTGGAGGGCGAGGCGGAGCGGGCGCGTGAGCTGGCCGACGCGATCCTCGTCGCGTGCGTGGACGCCGGTGGG
The DNA here is from genome assembly GCA_963755155.1 of uncultured Actinomycetes bacterium. GTDB lineage: Bacteria > Actinomycetota > Thermoleophilia > Gaiellales > Gaiellaceae > PALSA-612. The sequence continues at coordinate 349,905 of CAVWIV010000007.1, forward strand.
TCGATCACCGGCGAGCACGGCGTGGGGACGGACAAGGCGTGCTCGATGCCGCTCCTGTTCTCCGAGGACGACCTCGAGGCGATGCAGCGGCTGCGCCGCGCGTTCGATCCGGAGGGCATCGCAAACCCGGGCAAGCTCTTCCCGACGCCTCGCCTCTGCGGCGAGGTGCCCGGCCCGTACCGTCAGCATCCCCTGGAGAGGCTCGGTCTTGCGGAGCGTCTCTGACCGCATCCTCGAGCACGAGGCGGGGGATCTCACGTGCACCGTCGAAGCCGGGATCCGGCTCTCGACGCTACAGGCTCGGCTTGCGGAGCACGGGCAGATGCTCGCCCTCGACCCCGCGGGCGATCCCACGATCGGCGAATGCGTCTTGGACGACCTGCACGGGCCGCGCAGTCACCGCTACGGGCGCATGCGCGATCTCCTGCTCGGCGTGACGGTCGTGCTCGGCGACGGGCTCGTCGCGAACTCGGGCGGAAAAGTCGTGAAGAACGTCGCCGGCTACGACCTCGGCAAGCTCTTCTGCGGCTCGCGCGGCACGCTGGGCGCAGTCAGCCGGGCCAGCCTGCGCCTGCACCCGCTGCCCGACGCGGCTGCAACCCTCGTCGCTCCCGTTTCAGGCGACGGCGAGGTGAAGCGGCAGGCGATCCTCCGCTCGACCCTCGTTCCGAGCGCGCTCGACGTGACCGACGAGCGGCTGGCGGTGTTGTTCGAAGGTGGTGCAGCGGCGGTCGAGTTCCAGCTCGGCGCAGCGCGCGAGCTCGTCGGCGGAAAGCGAGCGGGCCACGAGGTCTGGGACGAGGTGCGCGCACGCCCGCGGCCCCAGGTCACGAACGACGACCCTGTCCTCCGTGCGCTGCACGAGCGCATCCGCGCCGCCCTGGCCGCCGCGTGATCGACCGCGAGCTCATCGACGCCTGCACGCACTGTGGGTTCTGCCTGCCGACGTGCCCGACGTACGGGCCGCTGGGCCAGATGGAGGCCGACTCGCCGCGCGGCCGCATCTGGCTGATGAAGGGGCTCGCAGACGGGACGATGACGGTCAACGCCTCCGTCGTGGAGCACATCGACCGCTGCCTCGGCTGCATGGCGTGCGTCACCGCGTGCCCGTCGGGCGTTCGCTACGACCTGCTCATCGAGCAGACGCGCGAGGTGATCGAGGAGGAGTACGAGCGGCCGGCAGGGGACTGGCTGTTGAGGACGCTCGTCTTCTCCGTCTTCCCGCATCCGCGGCGGCTACGTGTAGCCCTTGCGCTGACGCCCCCGGCCGGGATGCTGCCGGGCCGCCTGCGCGCGATGGCCGAGCTCGTGCCACCCTGGCGTTCGGGCGAGCAGCCTCAAGAGGTGATGCCCGCCGCTGGCGTCTCGCGAGGTCGAGTCGGCCTGCTCACCGGATGCGTGCAGAGCGTCGTCTTCGGCGACGTGAACGCGGCGACTGCGCGCGTGCTCGCGGCGGAGGGTTACGAGGTCGTCGCGCCCCGAGACCAGACGTGTTGCGGCGCACTCCATCTTCACGCCGGCCGGCGTGAAGAGGGCAAGCGGATGGCACAGGCCCTGGCCGAGCGGTTCGCCGGCGTGGACGCGATCGCCGTCAACGCCGCGGGCTGTGGCTCGCATCTGAAGGACGCGGGGCTCGACGTCCGCGTCGCTGACGTCGCCGAGTTGCTCACGGAGGAGCCAAGAGCCGAACGGCACCCGCTCGAGCTACGCGTCGCCTTCCAGGACTCGTGTCACCTGTCCCACGCACAGGGGATCCGGGTCGAGCCGCGCGACCTCCTCGACTCGATCCCGGGGCTCACGAGGCTCGAGCCCGCCGAGCAGGCGATCTGCTGCGGCTCAGCGGGGATCTACAACCTCACTCAGCCGGGCGCGGCGCGCGCGCTCGGCGACCGCAAGGCGGAGCACGTCCTCGCCACAGAGCCGGACGCCTACGCGAGCGCGAACCCGGGCTGCCTCGTGCAGGTTTCCGCGGCCTTGCGCCGGGCGGGCCGACCGCTCCCGGCACTGCACCCGATCGAGCTCGTGGATGCGTCGATCCGCGGAGCCACCGCGGCACGAGCTGCTGGCTACTGCCCGGCGCTAGCGAGATAGACGCGACGTGACTCGCCGAGCCCCTTGAGCTCGTGCTCGCCGCGATCCATGAACTCGAGCCCGGACCCGGCGACGAGGTCGCGTACCGTCGCAGTGACGAGGGTCTCGCCGCTTTCGGCGATGGCCGATACCCGCGCCGCGACGTTCACCGCGATGCCCCGCGGCTTCTCGCCTCGAATCCGCTCCACTTCGCCCGTATGCAGGCCGGCCCGGATCTGGACTCCCAGCGGCGAGAGCGCATGCTGGATGCCCAGCGCACAGCGAATCGCCCGTGCCGGCCCGTCGAAGACTGCGAAGAAGCCGTCCCCTGCAGTGTCGATCTCCTCGCCTGCGAACCGGTCGAGCTCCCGGCGCACCACCTTGTGGTGCTGCTCCACGAGACGCGACCACGCCGAGTCGCCGAGCTGCCGAGCCGTCTCCGTCGAGCCGACGATGTCAGTGAAGAGAATCGTGGCGAGAACCCGATCGGCGACAGGCGCGGGCCGGGCGCCCGTGAGGAACTCTTCGATCTCATCGAGAAGCGGGTCGGCGTCGATCCACGGCAGCGTGCTCGATCCGCGCAGCTCGACCAACCGCGCGCCGGGAATCGTGTGTGCGAGCTCGCGCCCCTTCTCCACCCCGAGGAACCGCTCGCCCGTCCTATGAACGACGAGCGTAGGCGCCTGCACGAGCGGGAGGGCCTCGCGGACGTCGGTGATCGCCATTGAGGCAATGAGGTTCCGGGCAGCGCCGGGACTGCCGCCGACGCGCTCCCGGGCGCCCCACCATGCCTTCATGACGTCGTCGGCATCGGGCGCAAAGCGGAGGATCCCGTCGCCGCCTCCCCAGTGCGTAACGACATCGTCGATTAGTGCCGCCCGCTGCCTCTCGTCGAGGTCGTGGACAGGCGCCGTTGCGAACGTGCTGTAGAGGGCAATGGCGCGGGTTCGCTCCGGGTATGTCGCCGCGAAGAGGATCGACATCGGCCCTCCCTCCCAGTACCCGAACAACGCCGCTCGCTCGGTACCCACGGCGTCCATCACCGCGCGCACGTCGTCCATCCTCGTTTCCAGGTCGGCAATGCCCCCGTGCCGGTCCGAAAGGCCAGTGCCGCGCTTGTCCAGACGGATGAGGCGTGAAAACGAGGCGAGCCGCTCAAGGAATGCCGCGTGGCGAGGCTCCTCCCAGTCGTACTCGAGGTGGCTGGTGAACCCGGGAACGAGAACGAGGTCGAAGGGCCCGTCGCCTGTTACCTGGTAGGCGATCGAGACATCGCGGCTTTGCGCATAACGAATCGGACCCCGCACGTAGTCATTCTTGCGCAGGCGGTCTTGTGCCTACGAAGAGCGCGAGCAATAGTCCTCGTCACATGCGAGGCATCAATGTCGCCGGCTGGCTCTTCGTGGTGCTCGTGGCACTGGTCGTGGAGGCCGGCGTGCGCGCGTTCGACTACGAGCAGAGCATCGCCACGCCGTCGTCGACGCTCCGCGCGCTTTACGACGAGCTGGCGGCGGGGACGCTCACCGGCGAGATCGGTGCCACCCTCTCGGCGTACTTCCAGGGGCTCGCGATCGCGATCGTGATCGGCGTTGGCGCAGGCGTGCTCATCGGCAGCTCGCGGACGATGCTCGATGCCTCATCGGTCGTGATCGAGTTCCTGCGCCCGATTCCTGCCGTCGCGCTCATTCCTCTCGCGATCGTGTTCTTCGGGACGTTCGGAATCGGCGCGCACCGGTTCGTGGTCGCCTACGCCGCCGCCTGGCCGATCCTCATCAACACCATCTATGGCGCCCGCGGCGCCGACCGCATGTTCGACGATGTGGCGAGAATGTCCGGAGTCGGCCGCGCCGGCCGGCTCTTCCGCGTGACCCTGCCCGCCGCGCTTCCGAGCATTGCGACCGGTATCCAGGTCAGCGCAGCCATCGGCCTCCTCGTGTGCGTGACAGCGGAGTTCCGGACCGGGGCGGGGGGCATAGGCGCGTACATGGAGGACCAGCAGTTCGCCGGACGGTATCCGGAGCTGTACGCCGCCGTGGTGCTCGTGAGCCTGTTCGGCTTCGCCGTCAACGCCGGGCTCCGAGCAGTGCAGCGGCGTACCCTCTTCTGGGCCGGAGAGGAGCGGGCAACGCAGTGACGCCATCCGTCGTTCGCCGCCTCGTCGCGCCGGCACTCGGCATCCTCGGCTTCCTCGCCGCACTGGGTCTCTGGCAGCTCTGGGCAGGCACGGCGGACTCGTTCGTAGTGCCGACGGCGTACGAGGTGGCGCAGGCGGCGTGGGATGTCTGGCCGACGTCGGACTTCCTGGGAGAGGTGGGGCAGAGCATGAAGCGGTACGCCGCTGGCTTTGCGATCGCGGCGGCGATCGGGATCGGCCTCGGGTTGCTCGTCGGGGCGTCCCACGTCGCCAGGCGCACGCTCGACCCGCTGCTCGAGTGTCTGCGAGCGGTCCCTGCGATCGCGATCGTGCCCGCAACCATCCTCATCTTCGAGCTCGGAGACGCGTCTCGCATCGCGGTGATCGCCTTCGGCCTCACCTTCCCGATCCTCGTCAACACCGCCGAAGGTGTGCGCGGCATTCCACCTGAGGTGCGGGACACGGCGTCGATGCTTCACGTCGGTCCAGTGGAGCGCGTGCTGCGGATCTACCTGCCCGCGGCGCTCCCGTCGATCATGGCGGGACTGCGCATCGCAGTGTCGCTGGGTCTCGTCCTCGTCATCGTCTCGGAGTTCGTCGGAGAGCAGAACGGCATGGGCTACTACCTGATCATCCAGCAGTCGGAGATCGACTACCCGGCGCTCTACGCAGGGATCATCTTCCTCGGCGTGCTCGGGTACGCGCTCAACCGCCTCTTCCTCGTCGCGGAGCGCCGCCTGCTCGCCTGGCATTACGGAGCGGCCGGTGAATGAGCCCGTTCTCCGAGTGGCCGGCCTCGAGAAGCGCTACTCGGAGGCTGGGCCGGCCGCACTCGCAGGCGTGACATTCGACGTCCTCGGCGGCGAGCTCCTCGCGATCGTGGGCCCCTCAGGCGGCGGCAAGACGACGCTCCTGCGACTGCTCTGCGGGCTCATGCGCCCGACGGCGGGCAGCGTCCATCTCGACGGCAGCCTCGTCTCGTCGCCGCCGCGAGAGGCGGCCATCGTCTTCCAGGACTACAGCCGCTCGCTCTTTCCGTGGCTGAACATCACCCGCAACGTCATGTTCCCTCTGCGCAGAGAGGGAAAGCCGCGTTCGGAGAAGGTCGCGCGGGTGGAACGCGTCCTCCAGGAAGTGGGACTGGAAGGCGTCGGCAAGAAGTACCCGTGGCAGCTCTCCGGTGGCATGCAACAGCGTGTGGCGATTGCGCGCGCGCTCGTCTCCCGTCCGGAGATCCTGCTGCTGGACGAGCCGTTCGCGTCCGTCGATGCGCTGACAAGGGCCGACCTTCAGGACCTCGTGCTACGGCTTCACGAGCAAGTTGAACGGGGCATCACGATCGTCCATGTCACGCACGACATCGACGAGGCCGTCTACCTCGCCGATCGTGTGCTCGTGCTCAGCGGCACTCCCGGGAGCATCGTCGCGTCGCTCGCAGTGGCGCTGCCGCGACCTCGCGAGCAGACGGAGACGCGCAGCTCGCCGCAGTTCCTCGCGCTGCGAAACGAGCTGCACGGCCTGATCGCTTCTGGAGTGTCGGTACCATCGAGCACGGCATGATGTCTCGCGCGCTTCTCGTCGGGGGCTGCTCCCTCGCGCTCCTCGCTCCTGTCGCGGGAGCAGGTGACACGCAGCTCACGAAGATCAAGGTCGCGTTCCTTGCGGCTGAGCCTGCCGCGCTCGTTACGTATGCGAAGCATCGCGGCATGCTGACGAAGCAGGGAATCGACGCGGAGATGGTGCCGCGCACGGATCCCCAGGTGCTCCTGGCGGCGATCCTGTCCGGCGACGTCCAGTTCAGCGGCGCGCATGCGGGCGCTGTTGCTCTGCTCAAGTCGAGGGGCGCTCCGATCAAGGTGGTCGCCGCCGGAGCGCTCTACGAGCCGAAGAACCGGGCATCGGCGCTCGTCGCAGGGAAGGGCAAGACCGTCAGGCGCCCACGCGACCTCGTCGGCGGGACGATCTTGATCGACGGTCCCAACACGATCGCGCACCTCGGCGTCCTCAAATGGCTGAAGCGGGGCGGCGTGTCACAGGATGAGGTGAAGATCAGCTACGTCCCGTTTCAGGAGATGCTCGCCTCGCTGTCAAAGGGATCGGTCGACGCGGCGTTCATGCCGGAGCCGTTCCTGACGCAGGCTGCTCAACAAGGTTTGAAGATCGCCGCCTATCCGTTCGACGCTGTGTGCTCGAAGCCGTGCTTGCTGACGTTCTGGATCGCACGGGCGGACGTCGACGCGAACCTCGTCGCCCGCTTTCGCAATGCGCTGCAGAACGCCGCCGTCTGGGCGAATCAGGACCGAAACGACGCGGCGAGCGCGAAGATCCTCAGGAAGTACGTCCCGATCGACGCGAAGGTTGCGGCGAAGATGAAGCGGACGTCGTTCGGCACGCGCCTCCGCCCTGTGCTGGCTCAGCCTTGGCTCGATGTCTTCGCCGAGTTCGGCGTCATCCCGGCCGGATTCAAGGCAATAGACCTCGTCAAGTAGCGTCGGGCGCGCCTAGCGGCAGGCCGAAGCTGCTGCCGTGCGGAGCTCCGACGGAACGGGTCGAAGTGAATCAACGAGCGCGAGACGGTCGCGGCGCGTGGTTGGCGTTCCCACCTCAGCCGGGTCGCCGTAGTCGAGTTGCTTTGCTGCCAGGTTGAAGCTGTAGACGCCCTTGGCGGCATAGGCGAGCGGCTCGCACTCGCGGCCCCGAGTGCCGAGGCGCTGAAAATAGTACGGCGGCCAGTCCATGTCTGCGACGATGACCGCCCAGGCTCCGTCGCACGCATGACGCCCAGCCGTCGCAACCACGGACCGTCGTATCGAAGCGGGCGATTGCGCTCTCGACGCTCCCGGCGATCATCGTCAACCGGCGTCGGACGGCGATCGAGAGCGGGCGGTGCTGTATGGGTGCAGTCGGGGTCGCAACGGTGGTCGGGTCGCTTGCGGCGGGCGCCGCTGACGGTTGCGTCGTCGGCGAATCGACGTCCTGTGACGTGCGCACGGTATGCACAAGACGGCAGAGCCGCTATGTCTCTTGCGTTTGAGGTTCTTGCTCGTGCCCCGTCACGCGAGCGAGCGCCAGGGCGACCGCGTCGTCGAGCGAGAGCTCGCGGCCCTCGGCACGGCCCGCCTCGAACTCGACGCTGGCGTGCTCATGCTCGGTCGGGAGCGGCCGCCACTCGTGGATCCAGCGACCGACAGGTAGCCGCTCGTTCTCTGCCTCCGCGGCGCCGACCAGCGTCCCGGCACGGCGGTCGTCGCCCGCACCTGCGGCGATCTCAGCGAGCAGACGGAGCTCGTACACCGTGCCGCGCCGGTCGTTCATCGCGTGCGACATCGTCTAGTGCCTGATCGACGCTTGCGCGAGCGTCGGCGATCCTTCCGACCTCCATCGACACCACGCCGGCGTTGGCGAGCATGCCCGAAAGCCACCAGCGGAAGCCGGCCTCGTCTGGCAAGTGCGCAGCTCTCGCGGAGCAGCTCGAGCGCCCGCTCCGGGTGCCCTTCGGCGCGCGCTACCCATGCGAGTGACCCCAGAGCCTGCGACTCGCCCTTGGGCCACCCGCCGCTCAGCCGATGGCCCGCGAGGCTCTCCTCGGCCAGCTCACGGACACGCCCAGGGTCGTCTCGTCGCATGGCCGTGTTCGAGAAGCGGTGCAGCAGGATCGCAACGGCGCGATCGTCGCCGAGGTCACGCGCGATGGCGAGCGCTTGCTCCCAGCTCTGCTCCGACACGTCGAGCCGCCCGATACCGTTTGCCATGCCGCCCCGAACCCTGAGCGCACGCGAGCCAGCGTGCGAGCCACGTCGTCGGCCCGCTCCAGGAACGCCGTCGCCCACTCGTACCCTTCGGCGGGCAGGCTCGTCGCCCAGTAGTTCTCGAGCGCGACGACGAGCTCGAGCCCGAGCTCGCAGTCTCGCCGGACTCGAGGGCCCACGCCGAGAGTCGCGCGCAGGTTGTCGCGCTCGGGGATGACGAGGTCGTGGCGTCTGCGGCCCCCTCGACATCCGCCGCGAGGTTCGACGAGCGGGCGAGCGCCAGGTAGTGCTCGTGCGTGCCGTCGTCGAAGCTCGACATCCTCGCCCGCGTCGACCGAGCCGCTCGACAGCGAGCTCGCGGATCGACTCCAGCATCCAGTAGCGCGTCTGGCCGCGCTCCTCGCGCCGGCGGATGAGGCTCTTGTCGAGCAGCGACTGCAGCGTGTCCGGGTCGGCGTCGCACACGCTCTCCGCCGCCTCGTAGTCGCAGCTTCCCGCGAAGACCGAGAGCGCACGAAAGAGCCGCTGCTCCTCTGGCTCGAGCAGGTCGTACGACCATTCGATCGTTGCTCGCAGCGTCTGCTGGCGCGGGTCGGCGTCGCGGCCCGCCTTCAGCAGGTCCAGCCGCCCCGACAGCCGCTCGACGAGCTGTTCCGGCGAGAAGACGACGGTACGGGCAGCGGCGAGCTCGAGCGCGAGCGGGAGGTTGTCGAGTCGCCGGCAGAGCTCGGTGACGGCCTCCGACTCCTTCGCCGGCGAGTCGAGCGACCGTGCGCGGGCGAGGAACAGCTCGACTCCGTCCTCAGGCTCGAGGCTCGGCACCGAATACACGTGCTCGCCCTGGAGCTGGAGCCGCTCGCGGCTCGTGACGACAACCGTCGGCCCGGCAATGTCCCGCAGCTCGGCAACCTTCGCCGCGACCTCGGGCATGAGGTGCTCGGCGTTGTCCAACATCAGGAGCGTCTGCTTCCCGGTGAGTGAAGCTGCGACGCTCTCGGCGAGCTCCCGGCCCGGCTGCTCTTCGATCCCGAGCGCCTGTGCAACGGACGACGTGAGAAGATTCGCATCCCGTAGCGAGGCCATCGGCACCCACCAGATTCCGTCGGGAAAGGACTCTGCGGCCTCGGCGGCAGCGTGAATCGCGAGCCGCGTCTTCCCCGTTCCGCCCGGGCCGGTGAGCGTCAGCAGCCGCGCGCCGTCCTGCAACAGCTCTACGACCTCGGCCAGCTCCTGCTCGCGGCCCAGGAACGTCGTGGCCGGTACCGGCAGGTTCGTCCGGTACAGAGACCTGAGCGGCGGAAACGCACCGTCTCCGAGCTGGTAGACGCGCTCGGGAGCCGACAGGTCCTTGAAGCGGTGCTCGCCGAGGTCGGTGAGCTCGATCTCGACGAGGCTTGCGGTTGTTGCGGAGACGAGGACCTGGCCACCGTGCCCAGCCGCAGCGATGCGCGCCGCTCGGTGGACGTCGTCGCCGATGTAACCCTCCTCGGCGAGCAGCGGCGTGCCCGTGTGCAGCCCTGATCGCACCCGGATCGGTCTCGCCGCGAGCGCCTCGGTCATGGCCGCAGCGGCCGCGAGGGCGCCGGGGGCCGTCGGGAACGCGAAGAAGAACGCGTCGCCCTGCGTGTCGACTTCGACGCCGCCCTCGGCGGCGCAGGCCTCGCGGATCGCCCGGCGGTGCTCGGCCAGCGCCTCGGCGTACGCATCTGCCCCGAGCTCGTGGAGCAGCTTGGTCGATCCCTCGACATCCGTGAAGAGGAAGGTGACCGTCCCCGTCGGAAGGTCGGCTCGCATCAGCCGGTGCGCCAGGCGGGCGGGAGGAGCGTCCCGGAGGGCGACACGCGGACGGCGTTCCGCCGGAAGTCGGAGCGCGAGAGCTTGCGCACGGTCGCGAGCGCAGCCTTGTTCGCGTCCACTCGCGGCAGGCCACCTGGAGTCAGCTGCACGGGAACGAGCTTGCCCTCGACCCAGGAACCGTCGCGGCGCAGCGTCGCTCGCAGCACCGCCGTCTGGCCGGAGACGCCGGAGACGTTGAGCGTACCGTTGCCGAGGAAGTTGCCGAGGCTGTAGGCGATCATGCGTCCGCGGTACCACTCGATGCCGCGGAGGACATGCGGCCCGTGGCCGACGACGAGATCGGCGCCGGCCTGGACGACTGCGTGCGAGAACGCGACGACGTTGCCGCGCGGCTCGCCAAGGAACGTCTCCGGCCCGGGCCGCACGCGTTGGTGGTCTTTCCCCTCGGCGCCCGCGTGCATCGTCACGACGACGACGTCTGCTTTCCGGTCGGCCTTCCGCACGAGGTCAGTGGCGCCCTCGACGTCGAGCAGGTCCTGCGCCCAGGGATACGGTGCGAAGCCGACGAACGCGACCTTCGTCGCGCCCTTGCGCACGACTGCGATCTCGCCCGGCCGTCCCGTGAAGCGCAGGCCGGCGCGCTTGAGCGCGGCGATCGTCTCCGCTTGCGCCGAGGCGCCGAAGTCGAAGGCGTGGTTGTTTGCGAGGTTCATGATCGTGAAGCCGGCCTGCTTGAGCGCAGACGAGTACGACGGCGGCGCACGAAAGGCGTAGCAGTCCGTGCTCTTCGCCCCGCACTTCGACGAGCCGCCCGTGGCGAGCGTCCCCTCGAGGTTGCCGAGCGAGATGTCCGCGCGGAGGGCTCTGCGGATCCCCGCGTCGAAGAAGGCTGCCGGCCCGCTTCCCGAGGGCGCCATGGCGATGTCGCCGGCGCCGGAGAGCGTCACGACGGCATCCCCCGCGCCCGAGGCGGCAGGAGTGAGCGAAGCGAGAGTCAGGGCGACAAGAAGGCCGAGCCGGCGCACGGCGCATCACGATAGCCTCGCGGGCCGTGGACGTCGTCTTCCTCGCCCTGCACGTGCTCGCCGCCTCGGTCTGGGTCGGCGGCACGATCATCCTCGTCTTCGTGGCCGTGCCCTACGCGCGCACGCTGCCGGGCGAGTCGCGCGGACAGGCTCTGCGTGCCCTCGGCCGCGGCTGGAGGCTGTTCGGCTGGGGCGCGATGGCAATCGCGGTGTTCACCGGCGTGCAGCTCGCGATCGCGGACGGCGCGTTCGACGATGCCGAGAGCGACTTCGACGCCGTGCTCGTCGTGAAGATCGTCGCGGTCGCCCTCCTCATCGGCGGCGCGATCCTCCACGACTTCGTCCTCGGGCCACGGCTCGCCCGCCAGATCCGCGAGCAGCGCCCGCAGACGATTCGCCGGCCGCTCGTCGTCGTCGGCTGGACGAACCTCGCGCTCACGCTGACGGTCCCGGTACTCGGTGTGGTGCTGGGCCATTTATCGTAGGGGGGTGCAACAGGACCCGAGCCCGATGGTGTACGCGTTCTTCGGCGAAGCCAAGAGCGAGTCGCTCGATCGCTTCGCCCGCTTGCTGGGAAGCGAGCTCGAGCGCGCTGGCTTCACGTTCGGCGACGGCGATCCGCGCGAGGCGAACCTCGTGCTCAGCCTCGTCCAGCCCGACGAGGCGAAGCCGTTCCGGCGCGGCGCGCGCGGCACGTACGTGTTGGCGGTCTTCGAGCGGCCCGAGCATCCGGAGCCGATCGAGGAATCGCTCCGCGCCGACTACCCGATGCTCCTCCGCGCGCTCGCGAATCTCGTGCTCGACTACGTCCCGGGCGAGGGCGCGTGGTTCACGACGATGGAGCGCGGCCACTACGGCGTCTTCGCGGACTCTGACGAGGAGCTCGCGAAGCTCGTCATCGAGCGGCTCGTGCCGCTCGCGAGCTCGCGCCTGATCATCGACAACGAGTTCAAGACCGACCTCGAGCCCGAGCTGTGGGAGGGGGACGAGATCACCGAGTCGATCCGCGACGCGGGCGTGCAGGCTGGGCGCGCTCAACCTCCTGCCGAACCCGTTCCCGATCGAGGATCTCCTCACCGAGCGCGAGCTGCGCCACGTGAAGCGGCTCTACGGGATCGGCGGGCTGTCGTACGGCAACCTCTCCGCGCGCAAGGACGACGACCGCTTCTGGATGAGCGCGAGCGGCGTCGACAAGACGAAGCTCGACGTCCCCGGGCGCGACATCCTCCTCGTCTCCGGCTACGACGCCGCGAACGGCCGCATGGTGCTGAGCGTGCCGCCGGGCGTGGAGCCTCGCCGGGTGTCCGTCGACGCGATCGAGCACTGGATGATCTACCAGGAGCACCCCGGCGTCGGCGCCATCGTCCACGTCCACGCGTGGGTGGACGGGATCGAGGCGACGGACGTCAACTACCCGTGCGGCACGGAGGAGCTCGCCCGCGCCGTCGCGGACCTCGTGCGCGAGGAGGACGATCCGGACAACGCCGTCGTCGGCCTGCGGAACCACGGCATCACCGTCACCGGCCCGAGCCTCGAGGAGATCCTCGACCGCATCGAGCCGCGCGTGCTCGCCGAAATACCGATGACTTAGAGGATGCGCTCGCTCGCGGGTGCGCTGCTCGCCGAGGCGATCGGCGTCTTCTGTCTCGTCTTCTTCGGCTGCGGCGCGATCATGGTCGACGCGAAGTCGGGTGGACTCGGGAACGCAGGCATCGCGCTCGCTTTCGGCCTCGCGATCATGGCGATGATCTACGCGGTCGGCCACGTGTCCGGCGCTCATCTCAACCCGGCGGTGACTCTCGCGTTTGGCCTGTCGCGCCACCTCCCGCTGCGGCGGGTCGGCTTCTACTGGGTCGCGCAGTGCACCGGCGCCATCGCCGCCGCAGCCGTGCTTGCGAGGCTCGCTGGGGGACGTCGCCAATGTCGGTGCCACGACTCCCTCGGGCTCGGACGCGCAGTCGTTCCTGTGGGAGGTCGTGCTGACGTTCTTCCTGATGTTCGTGATCATGGCCGTCGCCACCGACACGCGGGCGGTGGGCGAGGCTGCAGCGATCGCGATCGGAGGGACCGTCGCGCTCGGCGCCCTCGTCGGCGGACCCGTCTCGGGCGCGTCGATGAATCCCGCGCGCTCGCTCGGCCCCGCGCTCGTGTCGGGGACGTTCGACGCTCTCTGGGTCTACCTGGTCGCGCCGCCGCTCGGCGCCGCGCTGGGTGCTCTCGCGTACCGTGCGGTGCGATCGTGAATCTCTACTTCGTGTGCGTGGGCAATGCCGGTCGGTCGCAGATGGCCGAGGCGTTCGCGAAGCAGGCGGGACACGACGCGCGCTCGGCGGGATCGCGACCGGAGGCGGAGCTGCACCCCGAGGTCGTGGAGGCGATGCGAGAGCTCGGCATCGATCTCTCCGGCCGCGTTCCGCGCGGGATCACGCAGGAGGACGTCGAGTGGGCCGACGTCGTCGTGACGATGGGCTGCGGCGAGGACGCGTGCCCGGTGCTTCCCGGCAAGCGCTACGTCGACTGGGAGATCCGCGACCCGATCGGGTTGCCGCTCGAGGACGTGCGCGTGATCCGCGACGACATCCGGCGCCGGGTCGAAGAGCTGCTAGAAGCTTCGTAGGAGCTCGTACACGGTCTCGCCGACCGCGTCGAGACTGCGCTTCGACACGCGCGAGAGGTTGTCGCACGTTCCGGTGCCAGCACGCGTAGTCGAAGTCGATGAGATCGATCGAGGGCACGCCGCGCTCGACGGAACGGGTAGATGGTCGTCCGCGACTCCCGCCTGGATCCGAGCGGGGAACACGGCCGCCGTGCCCACGCGCTTGGCAGCCGCCCGTAGCCGCCGCCAGAGAGCCGCGATCCGAGAAGCCCTCCCGCGGCAGCGAGAGATCGCGATCGGCGACGAAGTCGAGCAGGATCATCGCCTCGGCGTTCCTGTACCGCGCCGCAGCCACCTTGCTGCCCCGAAGGCCGGTTTCTAGGAAGTCGCCGCTGGTCGTCCGGCGACTCCTCGCCGTCGAAGAGGATGAAGACGACCGACGGGCGAAGCTGCTTCGGCTCGATGCTCTGCGCGAGCTCGACGACGAGCGCCGTGCCGCCCGCGCCGTCGTTCGCGCCGACGAAGCCGGGCAGGTCCTTCGTGTCGTAGTGCGCACCGACGACGACCGTCCGCGAGGGATCGCGGCCGGGCACGAAGCCGACGACGTTGCGCAAGCCCGCCGGGCACGGCCTGGAACCGATCCATTGGGCAGCTCGGCCTTGAGCTGCGTCGCGAGCTTCCTCGAGGCCGGCGAGCCGGCGGGCCGCGGCCCGAGGCGCACCTGGCGGACGAGCCGCGACCAGGCCGCGTCCTCGTCCACGCGATCGACGGTCGGCGTCGGGGCCGTGGCGACGAGTACGAGCGCGGCAAGCGCCGCCACGGGCCCGGCAGCGCCGATCACTTGACCGTGAGGATCCCCCACATGCCGCCCTTCTCGTGACCGAGGACGGTGCAGACGAAGCGGTACTTCCCCTTCGCGAGCGTGGCGGTCACCTTCGACACGCCGTTCTTGCCGACGACCTTGCCCTTCACGAGCAGCTTGCTCGTCGCCTTGGTTCCCTTGCGGAGCGCGATGTTGTGCTTGAGCACTGGCGACGGTGTTCTTCGACGTCAGCGTCACCGAGCCGGCGGTCGCGGTCAGACGTCTTCTTCGCGTAGGCGAGGTTGAACTTGTGCGTCGGGTTGCTGAGGATCGTCGCGCCGAACGCGGCGGCCGCGACGGCGAGCGCGGTCGCTACGACCAGCGAATATCAGGGCGATGCGTTTCACGGGACTCCTTTCAGAAGGTTCGGCGCGTCACGTTACCGGCGGCGGCCTGAGCACCGCGAACTGATCCGTGATCTCGAGCTTCCGCGACCGGAAACGGTAGAGCTCGGCCGGCCTGCCGCCGGCGGGGCCGGGGCTGCGCTGCGTGCCCGTCTGCTCGAGCACGCCACGCCGCAGGAGCACGCGCTTGAGGTTCGTGGGCGAGACGTCGTGGCCCAGCGCGGCCCGGTAGAGGTCGCGGAGCTCGGAGATCGTGAACGTCGCCGGAGCAAGCGCGAAGCCGAGGTTCGTGTACGAGAGCTTCGCGCGCAGGCGGTCGCGGCCGGCGAGCGCGATCCCCTCGTGGTCGAACGCCATGGGCGGCAGGTTGTCGACCGGATGCCAGGCCGTGTCGGAGGGGACGGCGGGGTCGAGGTCGGACGGAACGAGGCCGAGGTACGCCGTCGCGAGCTGCCACTCGGCCGGGTTGCGGGCCGGGTCACTCAGCGTCTCGAGCTGCTCCAGGTGCGAGACCTCCCGCACGTCGACCTTCACGGCGAGATGGCGGCGGATCGACTGCTCGAGCGTCTCTCCGGCCTCGAGATAGCCGCTGGGCAGCGACCACGCGCCGGCGAAGGGGTCGAGCGCGCGCTGCCAGACGAGTGCCTGGAGAATGTCGCCGCGTACCTGGAGGACGGAGGCGATCGCGATGTGCGCCGGTGCGGGTCTGGTAGACTCGTTCATGAGTTATCGACTCTGAGGCTAAAACTACCAGAGTGACTACGAGACACGACCACCCACTGCGATCTAGCCGTCATCGGCGGAGGCATCGCCGGCCTGTACGCCGCGCTGTGCGTCGGTGACGAAGCGGACGTGCTGCTCCTCTCGAAGGGCCCGCTGCGCTCGTCCGCCAGCTACCTCGCGCAGGGCGGTGTGGCCGCGGCGATCGCGTCCGACGACAGCCCGGAGCTGCACGCGGAGGACACGATGCGCGCCGGGCGCGGCCTGTCCCGCGAGAGCGCCGTCCGGGCGCTCGTCGGGGAGGCTCCCGCGCGCGTGGCCGACCTCCGCGACCTCGGCGTGCAGTTCGATCCCGAGCCGGGGCTCGAAGGCGGGCATTCGCGTCGCCGCGTGCTCCACGTCGCGGGTGCGGCGACCGGCAAGGAGATCCTCCGCGTGCTAGTCGACCGGGTGCTCGAGCACCCACGCATTCGCGTCGTCCGAGGGCGAGACGGTGCGGGCGATCACGCCGGCCGGCACCGCCACGGATCGGCGCACCGTCGAGGCACGGGCGACGCTCGTCGCCACCGGCGGCGCCGCGTCGCTCTGGGCAGCGAACGACGAACCCGCCGGGCGCAACGGGTGACGGCATGGCCATGGCTTTCCACGCCGGCGCGCGGCTCGCCGACCTCGAGTTCATGCAGTTCCACCCGACCGTGCTGGCCGAGAACGGGCTGCTGCTGAGCGAGGCTCTGCGCGGCGAAGGGGCGGTGCTCGTCGACGCCGACGGCCGACGCTTCACCGACGAGCTTGCGCCGCGCGATGTCGTGGCTCGCGCCGTCGGCGAGCGGGGGACTGCCTTGCTCGACCTGCGCCGGATCGACCGCGGTCGTTTCCCTGCGCTCATGGACGCGCTCGCTCGCGAGGGTTTCGACCCCGCGGAGGAGCCGATCCCTGTCTCGCCGGCAGCCCACTACACGATGGGCGGCATCGTCACGGATCTCGACGGCCGCACGGACGTGCCGGGCCTGTACGCGGCCGGCGAGTGCGCGTGCACCGGCGTCCACGGCGCAAACCGCCTCGCGTCGAACTCCCTGCTCGAGTGCCTCGTCTTCGGCCGCCGCGCCGCGCTCGCCGCCCTTTCCGACGTCCCAACAGGACGTGTCCGGGGTCAGACCCCGCACGAAACTGTGTCGGACCACGTGACGCCGGCGCTGCGCGCGGCGATGTGGGAGGACGCCGGGCTCGTGCGCGACGCTGCCGGGCTCCAGCGCCTCACCGAGTCGCCGCACCTCCTGGCGCGGCTGATCGCAAAGAGCGCGCTCGCCCGCGAGGAGAGCCGCGGCGGTCACTTCCGCGCCGATTTCCCGTTCGAGGACGAGCGCTTCGCGGCGCACAGCGTCGTCGGGCCGGGCGAGGAGGTGACGTTCGAGCGATGGCACTGACGCTCCCCGACACGAGCGCCTGGCTGGCCGAGGACGTCGGCGCCGGCGACGTGACGACGCTCGCGCTCATCGACGAGGACGCGACCTGCAAGGCGGTCGTGCTCGCGAAGGAGCCGGGAGTCGTCTGCGGCCTCGAGGTCGCGACCGCCGTCTTCGCCGAGCTCGGCGTCGGCTTCGAGCCCTTGGTTGCCGAAGGAACCGAGGTCGAGGCCCAGCCGATCGCCGAGGTCGAGGGACCCGCCCGCGGCGTGCTCACCGGCGAGCGGCTGGCGCTCAACCTCATCGGCCGGCTCTCGGGCATCGCCACGCTGACGCGCCGCTACGTGGACGCGGTCGAGGGCACCGGCGCCACCATCCTCGACACGCGCAAGACGACGCCGGGCCTGCGCGCGCTCGAGAAGCACGCGGTCGCGACCGGCGGCGGCACGAACCACCGCTTCGGCCTCGACGACGGCGTGCTCGTGAAGGACAACCACCTGCGGCTGACCGGCGGCATCGCAGCCGCGATCGCCGTCCTGCGCGCCGCGACGGACCTGCCCGTCGAGGTGGAGGCCGAGACGCTCGAGCAGGTGCGCGAGGCGGTCGAAGCCGGCGCCGACGCGATCCTGCTCGACAACATGACGACCGAGCGAGCTGCGCGAGGCGGTCGCCCTCGTCGCCGGCCGCGCGAAGCTCGAAGCCTCGGGCGGCGTGACGCTCGACACCGTTCGCGCGATCGCGGAGACCGGAGTCGACTTCATCTCCGTCGGCGCGCTCACCCATTCCGCCCGCTCGCTCGACGTCTCCCTGGAGGTGCTCCCGTGACCACGGCAACCATCAGCCGCATGCAGGACGAGGTGAAGGCGCTGGCGCGCGAGCGCGACGCCGTGATCCTCGCCCACAACTACCAGGTGCCCGAGGTGCAGGACGTGGCCGACTACGTCGGCGACTCGCTCGGCCTCTCGCGCGAGGCTGCCGACACCGACGCCTCCGCGATCGTCTTCTGCGGCGTCCACTTCATGGCCGAGACGGCGAAGATCCTCTCGCCGGACAAGACCGTGCTCATCCCCGACCTCGACGCCGGCTGCTCGCTCGCCGCGTCGATCACCGCCGACCAGCTGCGCGAGTGGAAGGCGGAGCACCCCGGCGCGACCGTCGTCTCCTACGTCAACACGACCGCCGAGGTGAAGTCCGAGTCCGACTACTGCTGCACGTCGGGGAACGCGAAGGCGATCATCGACGCCGTCCCCGAGGACGAGGAGATCCTCTTCCTGCCCGACCTCTACCTCGGCGTGTGGCTGGAGAAGGTGACGGGCCGCAAGCTCAACATCTGGATGGGCGAGTGCCACGTCCACGCGGGCATCCGGCCGGCCGACATCGAGCGCTGGCAGGCGGAGGCGCCCGACGCCGAGTTCCTCGTCCACCCCGAGTGCGGCTGCGCGAGCCAGTGCATGGCGTTCGGCAACAAGAACACGCACATCCTCGGCACCGAGAGCATGATCCGCTTCGCGAAGCAGTCGCCGAAGGAGCGCTTCCTCATCGCCACCGAGACCGGCATCATCCACCGCCTGAAGAAGGACGTGCCCGGCAAGACGTTCGAGGCCGTCTCCGAGGACGCGATCTGCAAGTACATGAAGATGATCACGCTCGAGAAGCTGCGCGACTCGCTCCGCGACTGGAAGTTCGAGGTCGAGGTCGAGCCGGAGATCGCGGCCAAGGCGCGCCTCGCGATCCAGCGCATGGTCGAGATCGGCTAGCTAGCCGCCGGCGACGGCCTGAACCACGCGGAGCTCCTCTCCGCCTGCGAGCGGCGACTCGATGCCGTCCCCGCCGCGGATGTCCACTCCGTCCACGTAGACGTTGACGAGGCGGCGCAGCTCGCCGCGCTCGTCGAAGAGCATGTTGGCGACGGGCAGCGCGCGCAACGCGTCGCCCACCTTCTCCGCCTCCAGCTCGAACCGCCCCTGCCCGCCCGCCTCGGCCGCGAGGATCGACGGCAGGAGGACGGTCACTCCTCCCAAACTGCCTCCACCGAGAGGATGGGCGGGAGGTTCGCCGCTGCCTCGATCCACTCGTCGCCCTCGTTCGGCGACACCCACACCGAGCCGCCCTGCGTGCCGAAGTAGAGGCCGACCGGATCGGCCGAGTCGAAGGACGATGCCTCGCGCAGCACGCCGGTCCACGCCTTGTCGGGCAAGCCCGTTCGCGGTCAGCTCCCACGACTCGCCGGCGTCGCGCGTCCGGTACACGCCGAGGCGCCCCTCGGCGGTGACGCGATTGAGGTCGGCGTTCTCGGGAATCACCCAGGCCGTGTCCGGCTCACGCGGGTGGATCATGATCGGGAAGCCGAAGCCGCTGGGCAGGCCGTTGCCGTCCAGCCGCTCCCAGTTGTCGCCCCGGTCGTCCGACCGATAGACGCCGCAGTGGTTCTGCTGCCAGAGTCGCTTCGAGTCCGCTGGGTGGGCCAGCAGCTTGTGGACGCACTGGCCGACCTCCGGGTACTTCTCGGGGTGGAAGTCCGCGGCGACATCCTTGTTGATCGGCGTCCACGTTTCGGCGCCGTCTTCCGTGCGGAACGACCCCGCGGCCGAGATCGCCACGTACATCCGATCGGGATCGTCGGCGTCGAGCTGGATCGAGTGGCAGCACATGCCGCCCGCACCGGGCTCCCAGCGGTCGCGCGTCTCGTGCTGGGTGAGGCTCGCCACGGAGGCGAAGGTCTTGCCGCCGTCCGTGGAGCGCAAGAGCGCCCCGGGCGCCGCCCCGAGCCAGAGGTCGCCCGGCTCGCGCCCCGGCTGCACGTGCCACGTCTTCTCGAGCTTCAGGCCTGATTCCTCGGGCAGCCCGATCTCCTCAGCCCGCTCCCACGTCTTGCCCATGTCGGGCGAGCGCTGCACGGTGCCGCCGTAGGGGTACGTGTTCGCCGCCGTGTAGAGCGAGCCGTCGCGGCTGTCCACGATCGCGTGGAGGACGTCCCAGCCTTCGAGCGTCGGCCCGTCGAGCGTCCAGGCAGCGCCGGTCGTCCGAGTGGATCTGGAAGAGGCCCTTCCGCGTACCGACGAGCAGCGTGACGCTCATGCGAAGTGGAGCCTAATTGAACACGGACCAGGCGTCGAAAGCGCTCGGCCCTATGTGCCCCTGACGACCCACAGGCCTCCGAAGGCCCCCTTCGCGTCCGCCGTTGAATCGCCCGACTTCCGCGCCGTCACCGTGAATGCCGGGTCCACGATGGGGATTCGTAGGCAATCGGGTATCTTGAAGAAAGGCACGGCGGAGCCGAGGATCATGGGCGTTGCTTTGGCGATCTTGTTAGCAATGACCACCTTCACCGTGTCCGCCGCGACATCCGAGGCAGCTCCCAGCTTGCCGGCTTGAAGTCTGCGGAGCACGATCTCCGCGGCAAGCTTCGGCAGCTTCTTCAGGAGCGCCGACTTCGCAGGCTGGGGGAGCAACCTCCAGAGCTTTGCGGTGGTCCAGTCGAGAATTAGCGCCTTTGCGTCGAGGCAACCGTGAACCTGGGGACGAAACTCGACAACCGCCGGATCGCCCGGTGACCCGCGTCGAACCTTGACTCCATCGGTGTAGAACGTGATGTGTGGGGCCTCCTGAAGTACCAGCTGCATCAGTGACTTTGGCGTATCCATCATGAGGTCGGAGCTTCGGAACCACGCCTTGTTGCCGTCCCAGCAGTGCACCGCTCTCGGCTCGAACGTGAAGAGGCGGGCCTTAGCGGTTGCTGCCGATAGGACATTCCAGCCCGCCTTGAACCGCCACTTCGCCTGCTTGCACCGCACGCTGACCTCGTCGACGGTGCCGCGCAGGTCGGCGGTGACGGTCTCTGTGAGCGAGACCTCCTTCGTCCCGAGTGTCCCCTCGTTGAATGCCGAGAAGTTCGAGAAGTTGCCGATCGGTAACCCGTTCGCGGGGCGCCCAGGGTTTCCCCCGCTCAGCTGAAATCCGAACGTGCCGTTGACCCGCAGAAGCTCCTTGTTGGGGTTCTTCGGGTCGCGCGTCTTCGTGACAGGCAGGCGGAAGTCGCCCTGTCCGCCCACCTCGAGCCTCGGGCCGCCGCTTCCACCGACGTGGACGTCCGGCAACGCGCCACCCGTGTCTCCCGGACAGGGGCTAGCCGCGACAAATCGTGCACCACCGAAGACGATGTCCCTCTCGCCATTCCTTTCACCGGGAATCGAGGCGAACTCGAGCTTCTTGTCGTCGGCCCAGTACCTCATCTCGCCGCCGAACGGGCCATAGATGGTCTGGAAATCGCCGGAGCTGTCGATCGTGCTCGTTCGCGTCACGTCACACGACTCGATGAAGCACTGGACGGAGCCGCTCATGGTCGACACCTCTTGGTCCAAGGCGTACTTCGCGTCGGTCGTCATCTGCTTCACGTTCGTCACGACTCCGGACGACTTGGTCACGGTGTAGCGGGTGGTGATCGTCGTGACCACCGCCCCGAAGCACGAGTTGCCGCCCGAACTCTGCGAGTAGTCGTGCGTGTATCGGTCGCGGACGGTGATCGTCCCCTCCCAGGTGATCTGCGGTCGCGGGGCGGCGGCACGTTCAGGCGCGCGGCTACTGCCGGGTTGTGCGGTGATCGTGGCTGCGCACACGAATGAAGCCGCGACCACTCCCCCGGTGCATGCTGCGAGCATAAAGAGCCGGCGCCGCGTGGAGCGACGACCCTGGGACCAGTGCGTTCTGGTCAATTCGGAAGCCTTCTCACGGCGGTTGCAGTGACGGCCTTCAAGCGTTCGAGGCCGGCTTTGCCGAAGCAGCAGAGGGTCGTCTCGAGCGATCGGCGCTTGGCCCAGACCATCATGTTCACTTCGCGCGTGGCGTCACTCGAGCCCCAGATCGCCAGATCGCCGATGCCGGGAACCTTGGGCGTGCCAACGCTGTAGAGCTCCATCTCTTTGCGATAGGCGGCTTGGCTCATGCGCTGGTTCGGAGACCAGGTCACCATGAGATTCTTGGTCCTTCCATTGGGTGTCGCGTAGGTGCACCAGCGGGGCCACGACACCATCTCGATGGTAGGGAGGGAGAGCGCCCGCGCGGCTTCCGCGGGCGTTATGAGCGTGCAGTTCTTCGGGACCGCGTTGCTCGGCGCATGAATGCCGCCTGGCTTGTCGACGTTCCTCGCGGCTACAGCGAAGAGGGCGATGTCGTTCGAGAGGACGATCCTGCCGTTCTCCATCACGGCCGCGTCGTTCGGTGGAAACTCAAATCGCTTGACACGACTCGGGCAGAGACGTGCTATGGAGGTGATCGCGCACGCCTTGATCCAGAAGCCGCGGCGCTTGGCCTCGGGCTCGATGAGCCAGACGCCGCTCAGGCCGACAACGATCAGCGAGCCATCTCCCAGGCGCGCGAGCGCGGACGCTTTCCCCGCCCAGTCTCCGCTGATCGGCAGGCCCTGGCACCCTGGCACGTAGAACCCGTCGCCGCGACGACTGAAGGCATCTACGAAGCAGGCGCGGATGGTCGACACGCGTCCGGTCGTCCTATCACGGGCAAGCCCGATCACACCGGGATCGGCCGCTGCGAAGACCGTCGTCCCGTCCGCTGAGAGGATGACGTCCCGCGCCTGGGCGAATGCCCGTGGAAGCAGCTTCTCCTGGACGAGGCGCAGCCCGGGAGCACCCACGCCACGTGCGTACACCGTCAATAGCGCGCGCGGCAAACCTTGGCCGCGCGTGACCGTCCCCAGTACGTAGAGGAACTTCGAGTCGGGGCTCACCACCAACGACCAGTAGTCCCCGTCTAGCTGCTCCTCCCCGACATCCTCCCCGACCGGGCGCGGCTTGCACCGCGTCTTCATGTGGCGCGTACAACCAACGACTGAGAGGCCTCCATCTATGCGTGCATCGAAGGACCAGATCCCGTACGTCGCGACTGTGTACAAACGCTGGCCGTCGGGCGACGCTGCCAGCCTGCCTGCCCTCCCGAGGCCGTCCGCTACGACGGAACATGGCAGTTCAGTCCCGGGCCGATCGTCGGTCACGCATCCAACGAAGGCGAGACTGCCATCCGAACGGCGGCGAAAAGCGTCTATTCCGCGAACGCTCTGTGACCTCGAGGTGGCGTACAGGGAGCCGGGGCCGACGGCAAGATTGGCGGGCGTGTACTCAAAGTCAGGAGACGGTACTTCTGCGCATCCAGTCGGCCGAAGGGCGAAGCCTGCCTGGATGTGTGTTCGACCGAAGCAGCCAATTCGCGAGAAGCGGCCGCTTGGGTCTACGCGAAACGCCTCTATCGCATGGCCGATGAGGGTGCCCACGCCGTTCGGCCGACCGGCGATGAAGTACAGGACGTTGTTTGCTGTTGCGGGCTCTCCGACCCACTCGCCGGCGACCGTGAGCTTGGCACAGCCGCCGTATGGTTTGGGACCCGTCCCATCGTCGCTCGGCAAACCTGCGCAGCCGAGCATCTTCAGGCTCGGACCCGCCGAACTCGTATGAACCCCACCGGAGCCGCCCGTCGCGAGCGCGCCTGCAAGCGCGATCATCGCAACCCACACCAGCTCACGGCGACCCCCCGGACCCATGGACGCGGGATGCTACAGCCCGATATCGCGCATTAGCAACTCACTGCGAACGTAGTCTCTTGCCAGTGTTCGACCGGCTGACAGATCTCGTCTCGGGGGCGTGGTGGTCCTACCTCGTCATCTTCGCCGTCGCGTACCTCGACGTCATCATTCCGCTCGTACCGAGCGAGACGCTCGTGGTCACGGCCGGGGTCATCGCATCCTCGGGCGACCTCTATCTGCCGCTCGTCATCCTCTGCGGCGCGCTCGGCGCGTTCCTCGGCGACAACACCGTCTACTTCATCGGCCGCCGCTGGGGCGACTCCGTCAAGCGACGGTTTTTCAGCTCGGAGAAGGCCAAGGAGCGGATGGCCTGGGCGGAGCGCCAGCTCGACGAGCGCGGCGGGGAGCTGATCGTCGTCGCGCGGTTCATCCCGGGCGGGCGGACGGCGGTGTGCCTCTCGGCCGGCGGCCTGGAGATGCCGTGGCGCCGATTCGCGACGTTCGACGCGATCGCCGCCATCGTGTGGGCGACCTACGCGGCCATGCTCGGCTACGTCGGCGGCAAGCAGTTCGAGGAAGCCCCGTGGAAGGGCCTCGCGCTCGCGCTGCTGATCGCCTTCTCGATCGCCGGCGGCGTCGAGTTCGTGCGCTGGCTCATGCGGCGCCGTAAGGAGTCGAGTGAACAGGCTGGCTAGCGAGACGAGCCCGTACCTCCTCCAGCACGCCGGCAACCCCGTCGACTGGTATCCGTGGGGCGAGGAGGCGCTCGCCCGCGCGCGGGAGGAGGACCGGCCGATCCTCCTCTCCATCGGCTACGCGGCGTGCCACTGGTGCCACGTGATGGAGCACGAGTCCTTCGAGGACGAGGAGACGGCGCAGCTCCAGAACGAGCATTTCGTCAACGTCAAGGTCGACCGGGAGGAGCGGCCGGACCTCGACGCGGTCTACATGGACGCGGTCGTCACGCTGACCGGGCACGGCGGCTGGCCGCTGACCGCGTTCCTGACGCCCGACGGCGAGCCGTTCTACGGCGGCACGTACTTCCCGCCCGAGCCGCGTCACGGCCTGCCGAGCTTTCGCCAGGTGCTGGAGGCGGTGTCGAGCGCGTACCGCGAGCGTCGCGGGGACGTCGCCCGCTCGGCGTCGCAGCTCGTCGAGGCGATCGGCCGCGCCGGACGCCGCGCGCCGTCGTCGGAGCCGCTCACAGAGTCGCTGGTCGGCGAGGCGGTGCGCGGGCTACGCGCGACGTTCGATCCGGAGTGGGGCGGCTTCGGGCGAGCGCCGAAGTTCCCGCCGCACTCGGTGCTGGAGCTGCTGCTGCGGCGCGGCGAGACGGAGCTGGCCGAGCGGACGCTCGACGGCATGGCAGCAGGCGGTATGTACGACGTCGTCGGGGGCGGCTTCCACCGCTACTCGGTCGACGACCGCTGGCTCGTGCCGCACTTCGAGAAGATGCTCTACGACAACGCGCTCCTCGTCCCGGCGTATCTCCACGCGTGGCTCGTCACCGGCCGCGAGCGCTACCGAGACGTGGTCGAGGAGACGGTGGATTACATGCTCCGCGACCTGCTGCTGCCGGACGGCGCGTTCGCGTCGTCACAGGACGCGGACACCGACGGCGTCGAGGGACTCACGCACACGTGGACGGAGGAAGAAGGCGTGCCCGCGGAGCTGCTCCAGCCGTTCGAGCACGGACGCTCGATCGTCCGCGGCGAGCTCGATCCCGCGCTTCGCGCGCAGCTGCTCGAGATTCGCAGCGAGCGGCCGCAGCCCGGGCTCGACGACAAGGCGATCGCCTCGTGGAACGGCCTCGCGCTCGCCGCACTCGCCGAGGCGGCGAGGCGCCTGGAGCGCGACGACTGGCTCGACACCGCCCGCGGCCTCGCCGAGTTCCTACTCGGGCCGCTGTCAGCGGAGGGCCGACTGCGGCGCAGTTACCGCGAGGGCAGGGCGACGGGCACGGGCTACCTCGACGACTACGCAAACGTCGCGCACGGCCTCTACGAGCTGCACGTCGCCACCGGCGAGCTGCGCTGGCTCGAGGAGTCGCGCCGCCTCGCGCTGCTCGCGGTCGAGCTGTTCCGAGACGACGAGCGCGGCGGCTTCTTCCTCACGCCGTCCGACGGGGAGGCGCTCGTCGTGCGCACGAAGGACGCTGACGACAACCCGATTCCCTCGGGCAACTCGATGCTCGCGTACGTGCTGCTGCGCCTCGCGCGGATCTACGGCGACGACGAGCTCGAGCGGCACGCGGTCTCCGTGCTGCGGCTCGTCCGCGATCTCGTCCCTCGCGCGCCCGCCGCGTTCGGGTGGGCGCTGTGCGCTCTCGACCTCCACTTCTCCGCGTCGCGAGAGATCGCGATCGTCGGCTCGCCCGACGAGGCCGTCGCGAAGGCGGCGCTCGCCGGCTACGACCCGAACGCGGTCGTCGCCTTCGGCCCCTCCGAAGACGTGCCGCTCCTCCAGGGCAAGGGACTCGTGGACGGCAAGCCGGCCGTCTACGTCTGCGAGCGCTTCGCCTGTCAGGCGCCGGTCACGGACCCGGCAGCGATCTAGGCGCCAGCGCGAGCGGCAGCACTTTTCCGTTCACAGTCAGCTCCGGCTCCTCGCGCACGACCGAGACCGTGCCGGCGGCCCGCCAGAGGCTCGCCATCGCGCGCCCGCTGCCGTCCCGCGCCTCGAGGTGCTCGAGAACCGTCTCGACGACGCCGGGGTCGTCGAGCGAGCCGACACGTGGGCTCGCCCGCAGCTCGAGCCGGGTGACGCCGCCGGTCTCGCGCTCCACGAACTGATAGTCGGTCAGCGCGCCGCCGTAGCGCGCCGGGAGCACCCGCTCGACGAGCTCGATGAGCGGCTCTCCGAGAAAGCCGACGCCCTCACCCGTGAGCTTCTCGAAGCTGCGGATCGAGTGGAGGTGAGTGCTCAGGCCGAGCGGGCCGAGCTCGCACGCGCATTCGCGCTCCTCGACCACGGCGAAGTCGTCGGTGACGAGATTGATCACCGTCGAGCGCACGGTGTGATGGATCGTCGTGAGGCACAACGCCGGCACTGTCGTCCCGTCGGGAAGCTCGACTTCGCGCGTGCTCAAAGCGAGCCGGTGAGAGCACAGATGAACGTCGTCGCGGGCCACGGGATCGGCGCACGGCACCCCGGAGAGACCGCCGACCTCACCGTTGTAGAAGAGGCAGGCGCCCGCGGCGCCCACCGAGGCGAGCAGGGCCTCCTTCGCCGGTGTGAACGGCTCGCCCCCCATCCGGAAGAACGTCCCGCTGAGGTCGATTCCGTGCTCTGCGGCGGCGGCGCAGATCCTCGCCGACGCATTCGGGTTGGCAGCGATGAGGGGCGGCGTTCCGGCGGCAACCTTGCGCCCGGCCCACTCGGCGATCTCGTGTGCCCTCTCCGGAGGCAGGTGCCTGGGGAACGGGATGCGAGCGCCTCCGAGGCGGCCTGACGCGACCGTCACCGCGATCAGCACACGAGCCTTCGCGGACTCGGGCTGCCCACCGATCTTCGCCGGGTAGCACCATCGCTCGGGCGTGGTACCGGCCTTCGTGAGCGCGAGGACGTTTCCGATCCCGCTCAGCGTCGGCGGCGCCGGATACCACACGAGCGCGGGCCTGCCCCCAAGGCCGAAGGCGGAGAGGAACGAGCCGATGTACGCGGCGTCGTGCTTCCGCCCCTCCAGGCTCTGGAGGTTTCTCCGACCCGGCCCGCGCGACCCGCCGCTGCGCCCAGCGAGCTCCGGCCGCCCGCTGACGTTGATCGTCGCGTCGACGTCGAAGGCGAGCTCGAGGCTGCCGCGCCGGACGGGCACGCGCCCGCGGTACTCGTCGTGGGTGACGTAGACGCCGGCGTCGTACAGCACGTCGAGCGCGCCTTCGAGCCCATGAGTCTCCACGAGGGCAGCGACGTCGGCGAGCTCGACGCCCGCGTGCTCGAGCAGTGCGCGGTACGGGTTCTCGGGCTGGGCAAGGATGACGGTCTCGAGCAGGCGCAGGAAGCTCTGCTCCCTGGTCGCCATCCCCTGGCGGAGGAGCTCGTGGCAGTCGGCTGTCGAGAAGGGGCGCGCGACATGCCGTCGCAGGTTTCGTGCGTAGCGGCCGAGCAGCTTCAGGTCGTCGACCACGCGCAGGATCCTATGCACGGCCCCACAGGGTGACCGATCGACCTCGCGCACTAGGATCTCGCCATGATCGAGCTACGCGGTGCGTCGCGGACTTACGTGACCGACCATCGCGCAGTCGTGACCGAGACGGACGCGCTCGTCGACGTGGACCTGACCGTCCCGCCGCGCCAGTTCGTCTCCATCGTCGGCTCGTCGGGATCCGGGAAGACGACCTTGCTGCGCATCGTCGCCGGGCTCGACCGCCTGACGTCGGGGGAGGTGCGTGTGGACGGGCGGCCGGTCACCGGCCCAGGCCCCGACCGCGCCGTCGTCTTTCAGGACGCGGCGCTATATCCCTGGCGGACGGTGCGGGCGAACGTCCGGCTCGGCCTCGAGCTCTCGGGGCTGGCTCGCGGAGAAGAGGCAGAGCGCATCGTCGACCGACAGCTCGCCCTCGTCGGGCTCGACCAGTTCGCGAACCAATACCCGGCGCAGCTGTCCGGCGGCATGCGGCAGCGTGTCGGCCTCGCGAGGGCGCTCGCCGTCGCGCCCCCGACGCTCCTGATGGACGAGCCGTTCGGCGCGCTGGACGCGATCAACCGCACGCGGATGGGCGACGAATTGCTTCGGGTATGGGACGCAGACCGGCGGACGGTCATTTTCGTCACTCACTCCCTCGACGAAGCTCTCCACCTCTCCGACCGCGTCGTCGTCATGCGCGGCGGGCGCGTCGTGGCGGACGCGCCCGTCGACATCGATCGCCCTCGCGATCCCGACGCGTCCGCGTTTCTCGAGCTGCGGCAGTTCCTGAGGGGAGCGCTGTGAAGGTCTCCGATCACGTCGCAGACCAGCGGCTCGAAGGCGAAGGCCAAGCGCGAACGAGAACGATTCGTCGCACGCGCCGAGAGCGCGCTCTTCGTGCCGCCGCCCCCCGGCTGCGCCTCTACCAGCTCGGCGTGCTCGCGGGCGTTCTTGTCCTGTGGGAATGGCTCGGGAGGCGCAGCCCCTCCTACACGTTCGCGGCGCCGACCGAGATCGTGGCCGCCGCGGCGGACATGGCGAGGAGCGGAGAGCTCCAGACCGCCATCAGCGACAGCCTCGTCGCGCTCCTGGTCGGCTTCGGCCTCGCCGTAGTCATCGGCACGGCGATCGGCTACGCCCTCGGTTGGTGGAACATGCTCGGCCGCACCCTCGATCCGTACATCGCCGCCCTCTATGTCGTGCCGATCGCCTCGCTCGTGCCGGTGCTCATCGTCTGGTTCGGCTTCGGCCTTTCGACGACCGTCGTCGTGGTCTTCCTCTTCGCGATCTTCGAGCCCCTCATCGCCGCGGAGGCTGCCGTCCGCACCGTCGACCGCGGGTACGTCGACGTGGCGAGGACGTTCGGCGCCGCCGGGACGCAGACCGCGCTCAAGGTGGTGCTCCCTGCGACGCTGCCGTTCGTTCTTCCGGCATCCCGCATGGCCGCCAGCCGGGCCGTCAAGGGCATGGTGTTGGCGGAGATGTTCGTCGCGGTCAGCGGGCTGGGTGGGATCATCATCCGCGGCGCGCGCAGCTTCCGCATGGACGAAGTGTTCGTCGCGATCATCGTCATCGCGCTCATCGGCGTGCTGCTCACGGCGGCGGTGGGCGCCGTCGAGCGATACGCCCTTCGGTGGCGCGCCAACTGATCGCATAGAGTCGCGCCGTGTCCCGTTCGCTGCTCATCGTCGTGGCTGCCCTCTCGCTTGCTTCCGCCGCATGCGGTGGAGACAAGACGGCGTCCGTCGAGACCCTCGACGTGGGCTACTCGTTCGGCATGGACGTCGGCGACGTTGGTGACACCTTCGCGTTCGAGCGGCTTCGTGACGAGACAGGCATCGCTGTGAAGACCCGCGACATGGGCGGCGGCCCCGAGGCCGTCGTGGGCCTGACCAGGGGGGACGTGCAATTCGCCCAGCTCCTGTACACGCAGCTTCTCGACGCCGTTGCCTCCGGCGCGCCGATCAAGGCCGTCTTGCCCCAGAACGTGGCGGCCGAGGTCACCCTCGTCGGGGGCGATGGAGTGCGGAGCGTCGAGGACCTCCGCGGAAGGACCGTGGCGGTCAGCTCCCCCGAGGCGTTGTCGGCCATCGCGCTGAACGGCGCGCTCGACCGGGCCGGCCTGTCGCGCGACGAGGTGAAGGTCGTCTACATGGACGACTCGACCACGCGCGCGCCGGCTCTCGCGGCCGGACGGATCGATGCGGCGAGCCTCGACTACGGGGACTTCGAGCGGCTGAACGGGCGCGAGCCGGGACGCTATACCGTGATCGCCCGGGGTCACGACTTTCTGCCGAAGGTGCCGATCATCGTCTGGGCGGTCGACGAGGAGTGGGCAGCAGAGCACTCCGACGAGCTCCAGACGATCGTCGGCAGCCTGACCGAGAGCTACGAGCGCATGTATGACCAACCGTCACGCGCGCGGTGGATCGCCGAGGCTCGGCGCCTGTTCCTGAAGGACGAGGACGCGAGTGTCGCTCCAGGCCTGTACGACTACTACAAGGAAATCGGGCTTTGGCCCACAGGCTCGTCGATCTTGACCGAGACCGTCCACGACGCCGAGGTGGACGTGATGCTGGCCGCGAAGCTCATCCAGGAGAAGGTCGCCTACGGCGACGCCTGGCTGCCCGACTACTGGCGCGACGCAACTGACGGCTGATCCCGCGCGGCGAGGGCGAGCGGCAGGACCTTCCCGCCTCGTGTGAGCTCGGGCTCCTCCCGTACGACCTCGACCGTGTCGGTCGCCCGCCACAGAGCTGTCATCACGCGCCCGCCGCCGGGAGAGACATCGAGATGCGCGAGAATGGCTTCGACGACGGCAGCCTCGTCCAGCTCGCCGAGCCGCGGGTGTGCTCGCAGCTCGAGCCGCGTGACGCCTTCGGTCTCGCGTTCCGCGAACTGGTAGTCCGCAAGCGAGCCGCCGAAGCGGGTCGGCAGCACACGTTCGACGAGCTCGAGCAGCGTGTCCCCGAGGAAGCTCACGCCTTCACCGGTGAGCTTCTCGAAGCTGCGGATCGAGTGGAGGTGGGTGCTCAGGTCGAGCGAGCCGAGCTCGCAGCCGCAGTCCCGCTCCTCGACGGCGGCGAAGTCGTCGGTGACGAGGTTGATCGCGATCGCGCCCATCGCGGGATGGACGGTGGTGAAGCAGAGCGCGGGCACCGCTCTGCCGTCCTGTACGGTCACCTCGCGCGTGCTCACGGCGTGCCTGCTGGCGCAGAGGTGAACGTCCCCCGGGGCAGCCGGATCCGCACACGGAACACCGGAGAGGCCCCCGACCTCGCCGTTGTAGTAGAAGCAGGCGCCGCTCGCGCCCACTGACTCGAGCAGGGCGTTCTTCGCGGGTGTGAACGGCTCGCCGCCCATCCGGAAGAACGTGCCGGCGATGTCGAGCCCGTGCTCGCGCGCCGCGGCGCATAGACGAGCGGTGGCGCTCGGGTTGGCGACGACGAGCGGCGGCGTGCCGGCGGCAACCCGCTCGGCGACCCACGTAGCGCCCTCGTCTGCTCGCGCGGGCGGAACGTGTCGCGGATAGGGGACGCGCGCGCCGGCTATGAACGACGCGGCAGTCGTTACCGCGGCCAGCGCACGCGCCTTCCCGGCCTCCGGCTGGGCGCCGAAGGGCGAGGGGCAGTACCACCGGTCCACTCGGTTTCCGGCTTTTGTGAGTGAGAGAACGTTGCTGAGCCCGCTCTGGATCGGCGGCGCGGGATAGAGGACGAGCGTCGGCCGGCCGTAAACCCGGAACGCGGACAGGAACGCTCCTACGTAGGCGGCGTCTTGCGCCCACGCGTCGAAGCTCTGCAGCGTGCGCCGCCCCGGTCCTCGCGCGCCGCCGCTTCGACCCGCGAAAACGGGCGGTACGGCGGCCGTTCGCGTGTCATCCGGATCGAAGTCGAAGGAGAGACTGCCGCGCCGAACCGGGACGCGCGCGCGGTACTCGTCCCGTGTCACGTGGACGCCGGCGTCGTACAGCGCGTCGAGCGCACCCTCGAGCCCGCGCTCTCGAACGAGCGCCTTCACGTCGCCGAGCTCGATGCCGGCCTGGCCGAGCAAGCGAGCGTACGGACTTGTCGGGAAGGGATAGACGGCTTGCTCGAGGAGCGCGGCGAAGTTGTCGTCGCGCGCCCGGCGGCCCTCACGAATCAGGGCATGGCAGTCGGTGCGAGCCAGCGGCTGTGAGAGGTAGCGCCGCAGCCCTCGCGTGTAGCGGGCGAGCAGCTTCACGTCGTCGAGCACGCGCGGGATGCTACGTGCCTCTAGAGTCGCGCCGTGGCGCTGCTCGAGGCGCGAAATCTCACCCGTCGCTTCGGCGGCATCGTCGCCGTCGACGACGTGACGTTCGACGTGCCAAGAGGGGAGATCGTCGGCCTCATCGGCCCCAACGGCGCCGGCAAGACGACGGTCTTCAACCTCGTCACCCGCCTCTACTCGCCGGACGGCGGCGACATCCACTTTGAAGGCGAGAGCCTGCTCGCCTCGCCAGCGCACAAGGTGATCGGCCGCGGCATCGCGCGCACGTTCCAGAACCTCGCGCTCTTTCCCTCGATGACGGTGCTCGAGAACGTCCTCGTCGGCTCGCACGTCCACAGGCGGCAGGCGGCGGAGGACGGTCGCCGAGCGCTGTCCCTCCTCGAGTACGTGGGCCTCGCCGACGTCGCGTATCGCGAGGCCGGGTCGCTGCCGTACGGCGTCCAGAAGCGGGTCGAGGCGGCCCGCGCGCTCACGTCCGA
Organism: uncultured Actinomycetes bacterium; assembly: GCA_963755155.1. Taxonomy (GTDB): domain Bacteria; phylum Actinomycetota; class Thermoleophilia; order Gaiellales; family Gaiellaceae; genus PALSA-612. The sequence goes on from CAVWIV010000007.1 coordinate 381,993, forward strand.
TCCCAAGCTGCTGCTGCTGGACGAGCCGGCGGGAGGGCTCTCCCGCGAGGAGGTCGAGTCCCTGGGCGACTTCGTCCGCCGCATGCAGGCGGACTTCGCCCTGACCGTGCTAGTGGTCGAGCACCACATGAGGTTCGTGATGGGGATCTGCGACCGCGTACATGTGCTCGACTTCGGCCGGCTGATCGCGAGCGGCACGCCCGCCGAGGTGCAGGCGGACCCCGCAGTGATCGAGGCCTACCTCGGCAAGCGCGAGAACGGAGACGGCACCGCGTGACGCCGCTGCTCGAGCTCGAGGACGTCCACGCCCGCTACGGGGAGACGAGGGCGCTGCACGGCGTGTCCCTCCACGTCGACGAGGGCGTCGAGCCTCGCGCTGCTCGGTGCCAACGGCGCCGGGAAGACGACGACGCTGCGGGCCGTCTCCGGGCTCGTACGCAAGACCGGGCACGTCTCGTTCGCGGGGCGCTCCATCGCGCGCAAGACGCCCGAGGCCGTCGCCCGGCTCGGCGTCGCGCACGTGCCGCAGGGCCGCGGCATCATCGGCGACCTCACGGTCTCCGAGAACCTGCGCCTCGGCGCGTACACCAGGCGCGACCGGGCGGAGGTGAAGGCCGACATAGCGCGCGTCCTCGAGCAGTTCCCGCGCCTCGGCGAGCGGCTATCGCAGGCCGCGGGCACGCTCTCGGGTGGCGAGCAGCAGATGCTCGCGCTCGGCCGAGCCCTCGTCCAGCGGCCGCGCCTGCTGATGCTGGACGAGCCGTCGCTCGGCCTGGCTCCATTGATCGTGCGCGAGATCTTCGCCGTGCTCGAGCGGCTGAACCGCGAGGAAGGGCTCGCAGTGCTCGTCGTCGAGCAGGACGCCGCCGTCGCGCTCGAGACGTGCCGCGAGGCCTGTGTGCTCGAGGTCGGTCACGTCGTCCTCTCGGGGCCGAGTGAGGAGCTCGCCGAGAACGAGTCCGTGCGGAAGGCGTACCTCGGCTACTGATGGATGTCCTCGCCTTCACCTGGACCGACTTCGCGCAGCAGGTCGTGAGCGGGCTCGCGACGGGATCGATCTACGCGAGCCTCGCGCTCGCGATCGTGATCATCTACCGCGCGACGGCCGTCATCAACTTCGCGCAGGGCGAGATGGCGATGTTCTCGACGTTCATCGCCTGGTGGCTCGTCGCCGACCCGAGCGGTCCCGAATATCACCTCTGGATCGGCTTCACGCTGACGCTCGCCATCTCGTTCCTGGGCGGCGTTGCGCTCGAGCGGCTCGTCATCCGGCCGGTGGAGGGTGCGCCGGTGCTGACGATCGTCATGGTCACGCTCGGCCTCGGCATCGCGCTCTTCGGACTTGCGGCGTGGATCTGGGGCGCCGATACGAAGAGCTTCCCCAGCGCGTTCTCGACGCGCACGATCGACGCCGGCGGCGTCGTCTTCTCCATCCAGGACGCGGGATTCGTCGCCGTCACGTTCGGCGCGGTCGGGCTGCTCTGGCTCTTCTTCCAGCACACGAAGCCGGGCCTCGGCATGCGCGCGGCCGCCGGCGACCGGCAGGCAAGCCGCCTGCTCGGCGTGCGAGCGAGCTGGATGATCGCGCTCGGCTGGGGGCTCGCCGCGGCGTTCGGCGCGCTCGCGGGGATGATGGCGGCGCCGACCGTCTTCCTCGACCCGAACATGATGCGCGGCATCCTGCTCTACGCGTTCGCGGCGGCCGTGCTGGGCGGGCTCGACAGCCCCCTCGGAGCCGTCGTCGGCGGGCTCGTGCTCGGCGTCGTCCTCAATCTCCTGGGCACGTACGTCGACTTCTTCGGCGGCGAGATGCGGCTCGTGGGCGGGCTCGTCGTCATCCTCGGCGTCCTCTACTTCCGGCCGCAGGGCCTCTTCGGCCGTGCCGTCGTGAGGCGCGTGTGATGAAGGGGCTGCGCGGCTCCTCGTTCGCGACGGCTGCCGCCGTAGTCCTCTTCGTCGCCGCCGTCGCCCTGCTGCCGTTCTTCGTGGACGACTTCCAGGCGTCCCAGTACGCGTACGTCGGCATCTACTTCATCGCCATCTGCGGCCTCAACATCCTCACCGGGTACACGGGCCAGATCTCGCTCGGGCACGGCGCGTTCATGGCCGTCGGCGGCTACACGACCGCCATCCTCGCCGCGAAGGCCGGCTTTCCGTACTGGACGACGATCCCGCTCGCGGGCATCGCGGCCGGCGTCGCCGGCCTGCTGCTCGCTGTCCCGGCCCTGCGGCTCTCGGGCCTCTATCTCGCGCTGGCGACGTTCGGGATCGCCCTCGCCGCGCCGGCGCTCATCAAGAAGTACCCCGACCTCACGGGCGGCTCGACCGGCCTCTCCTTCGATCTCGTCTCCGCGCCGTCGTGGACTGGCCTCTCCACGAACGATTGGTACTACTACCTCTGCTGGACGATCGCGCTCGTGCTGCTCGGCGCCGCGTGGTTGCTCCTGCGCGGTCGCACGGGACGCTCGTTCCGCGCCGTCCGCGACAGCGAGGTGGCGGCGGTGTCGTTCGGCATCCACCTGCCGACGTACAAGATGCTCGCGTTCTCGGTGTCGGCCTTCTACGCCGGCGTCGCGGGCGCCCTGTTCGCCGTCGTCAACCTCAGCTACGCGAGCCCGGAGACGTTCTCGCTGCGCCTGTCCATCTATCTCGTCGTCGGCACGGTGGCGGCGGGGCTCGGCACGCTGTGGGGAATCGTGTTCGGCGCGCTGCTCATCGAGTGGCTCGTCGTGCCGACGTTCGAGGTGGCGACCGTCTCGCGGACGGACATCGTCGAGTGGGCCGACAAGGTGCTGCCGCTGACGCTCGATCCGAGCGCCATCGGCATCGCCGACTTCGTCTTCGGCGCGGTGCTCGTCGGCGTGATGCTCCTGCTGCCGAAAGGCGCCGGCGGGCTGCTACGGCGGGGCGTAACCGGCCTGGCAGACCGTCTGTACACTCGCTAGCGGCCTGATGCGAAGGTTCGGTCTCACTGCGCTGCTAGCCCTGGCGCTCGTCGCGGTCGGCTCCGCTCTGGGCGGCTCGACGGCCGATCCTGGGATCTCGAGCAACGAGATCCTCATCGGCGGCACGGCGCCGATCTCCGGCGAGGCATCCTCCGCCGCCGCGGTCGCCCGCGGCGCCGAGGCGTACTTCAAGTCCGTGAACGCCGCGGGCGGCGTGAACAAGCGAAAGATCGTCTACAAGTACCTCGACGACGGGTACGACCCGTCGAAGACCGTCCAGGTCATCCGCGAGCTCGTCCAGCAGGACCAGGTCTTCGCGGTCTTCAACACGCTCGGCACGAACAACAACCTCGCCGTCCGGGACTTCCTCAACCAGTCGGGCGTCCCGCACGTCTTCGTCGCGAGCGGCGCGAACACGTGGGGCGCGGACTACAAGAAGTTCCCGTGGACGATCGGCTTCATCCCCAGCTACATCCTCGAGGGGGTCGTGTACGGGCGGTACATCGTCAAGAACCATCCGACGCTGAAGCTCGGCGTCCTCTACCAGGACGACGCGTACGGCAAGGACATGGTCGCCGGCCTGAAGAAGGGTCTGGGCAAGAACGCGAAGCAGATCGTCTCGCTCGTCGGCTACGACCCCACCGGCGCGAACGTCGCCTCGCAGGTCGCCCAGATCAAGGCGTCGAAGGCGAACGCGTACCTCATCTTCGCCTTCGGGAAGTTCGCGGTGCAGGCGTCGCGTGAGGCCGCGATCCTGGGTTGGAAGCCGAAGCTCGTCATCGTGAACCTCGTCGCCACCTCGGCGAACCTCATGGGCCTCGGCGACCTCGCCGGCGGGAAGGCCATCAACAAGGGCGCGATCTCGATCGCCGTGCTGAAGGATCCCACCGACCCCAAGTGGGCGAAGGACCCGGGGCTCGCCGCAGCGCGCAAGATCCTCAAGAAGCAGATCCCCAGCGCGAACCTGAAGGACGGCTACTACTACGCCGGCATGGCGTCGGCGATGTCGCTCGTCACCGTCCTCAAGCGAGCGGGGCAGAACCTCACGCGCGCCTCCTTGATGAAGGCCGCGCGCTCGCAGAACCAGCCGAAGCACCCGCTGCTGATCCCTGGCATCGGTGTGAAGACGTCACCGACCGACGGCTTCCCGATCGAGCAGGTGGCGCTCCAGCGCTGGGTCAGCGGCAAGGGCCAGGCGACCGGCCACTGGTCGCTCTTCGGCCCGCTCCGCACCGCAAAGAGCTAACGCATACTGCGGCGCAGCAGGCCCATGAGGCCGCGGACGATCTCGCGGCGGATCGTGCGGCCCTCGGGTGAGCGGAGGATGTCGCCGACTACGCCGTCGTCGTCCTTCGTGGTTCGCGACCGCGGCTTCGGCTTCGGTTGTGGGCTCGGCTTCGGCGGTGGCGGAACCTTCACGTCCCAGTCCGTGGCCTGCTCGAGACGCTCGGCGAGCATCTCCCGCGCGCTCTCCTTGTCGATCCGCGTGCCGTACTTCGCGTAACAGCGGCGAGGCCTTCGCGACCTCTGCGACGTTGCCCATCGGCTCGAGCTTCGACCGCGGCGGCCGGATGCTCGTGTGCGCGACAGGCGTCGGCACGCCGCGCTCGTCGAGCACGGTGACGACCGCTTCGCCGATGGCGAGCTGCGGCAGCAGTTCCTCCAGGTCGTAGTCCTCCGACTTCGGGTACGTGCGCACGGCGGCGCGCAGCGCCTTCGCGTCGTCGGGAGTGTGCGCGCGCAGCGCGTGCTGCACGCGGCTGCCGAGCTGCGCGAGCACGTCCGCGTGCACGTCCTTCGGCGTCTGGGTGACGAAGAAGACGCCGATGCCCTTCGAGCGGATGAGTCGCGCCGTGCCCACCACGGCCTCGACGAACGCCTTCGACGCATCCTTGAACAGCAGGTGCGCCTCGTCGAAGAAGAAGACGAGCTTCGGCTTCGGCAGGTCGCCGACCTCGGGCAGCGTCTCGAACAGCTCGCCGAGCAGCCACATCGTCGCCGTCGACCAGAGCAGCGGCTTGTCGCGCACGTCGCCGAGCTCGAGCAGCGAGATCACGCCGCGGCCCGTCCGCGTCCGTGCGGATCAGGTCGTTGATGTCGAGCTGCGGCTCGCCGAAGAGCTCGTTGCCGCCGCCGTCCTCGACCTGCACGAGCGCGCGCAGCAGCACGCCGATGGTCGCGGGCGAGACGCCGCCGATCCCCTTCAGCTCGGCGCGGCCCTCGTCGGAGTCTAGGAACTGGAGCATCGCCCGCAGGTCGGAGAGATCGACGAGCGGCAGTCCCTTCTGATCCGCGTAATGGAAGAGCAGGGACAGGCTCTGCTCCTGCGTCTTGTTCGCGTCGAGGATCTTTGCCAGCAGGAGCGGGCCGAAGTCGGAGACGGTGACGCGGATCGGCGCGCCGGGGCCGAGCCCGCCGAGCGAGTAGTACTCGACGGGGAAGGCCTGCGGCTCGAACGGCTCACCGAGGGCTTCCAGCCGCTGCTCCACCCATGTGCCCTTGTCGCCCTTCGCTGCGAGCCCGGAGAGGTCGCCCTTCACGTCGGTGGCGAAGACCGAAACGCCCGCGGCCGAGAGCTGCTCCGCGAGCGTGCGGAGCGTCGTCGTCTTCCCCGTGCCGGTCGCTCCGGCGACCAGGCCGTGCCGGTTCGCGGTCTTCAGCGGGAAGCGAATGACTGCTTCAGGGGCGACGTCGCCGTCGATGATCGCGCGCCCGACCTCGATCGACTCGCCGCGCACGGCGTATGCCTCCGCAAGTCTCTTTGCGAGATCACTCATGAGCTTCCAGCGCGAGCAGGTCGTCCACCGTCTCGCGGCGGCGGATGATACGGGCCTCGCCGTCCGCAACGAGCACGGCCGCGGGCCGGGGGACAGCGTTGTAGTTCGAGCTCATCCCGAGCGTGTACGCGCCGGTCGCCGCGACGGCGAGGATGTCTCCGCGGCGCGGCTCGGGCAGGAGCGCCCGCTCGATCATGACGTCGGCCGACTCGCAGTGCTTGCCGCAGATCGCGTACGCGCCCGCAGCCGGCTCGTCCACGCGGTCGGCGAGCAGCGCCGTGTGACGCGCGCCGTAGAGCTGCGGGCGCGGGTTGTCGGACATGCCGCCGTCGACTGCGACGTACGTCACGTTCTCGCTCGCCTGCTTGATCGAGCCGACGCGGTAGAGCGTGACGCCCGCCTGGCCCACGAGCGAGCGGCCCGGCTCGAGGATGACGCGCGGCTGCGGAAGGTCGTGGAGCGACCACGCGTGCTCGAGCCGGTCGAGCAGCGCGCGCACGAACGTCTCCACCGGCAGCCGCGGATCCTCGTCCGTGTAGGGGATGCCGAGCCCGCCGCCGAGGTCGACGACAGACGGCGTCCAGTCGAGCTCCGTCCGGCAGTCCGCGGCGAAGGCGGCGAGCCAGTCGATCGCCATCCGCTCTGCGCCGACTCCGAGCAGCTGCGAGCCGATGTGCACGTGCAGGCCCTCGGCGTCCAGGCCGAGCTCGGCCGCAGCGCGAGATCGTCGCGGACGCCTGCTCCGGCGTCAGCCCGAACTTCGAGCCGCGGTGGCCGGTGGCGATCGCCCAGTGCGTGTCGGCGTCGATGCCCGGCGTAACGCGCACGAGCACACGGCGCCCGCCCGCGGCCGCCGCACGCTCGGCGTCGTCGGCGGCATCGAGCACGACGAGACAGTCGGCCTCCGCGGCCGCCTCGAGCTCCTCGTCCGACTTGTTGTTCCCGTCCAGAACGATGTCGCCGCCGTCGATGCCGGCGCGGCGTGCGTAGGCGAGCTCGCCGAGCGTCGATGCCTCCGCGCCGAGCCCTTCCTCGGCGAATACGCGGAGGACGGCGAGATTGGGGAACGCCTTGACGCTGTAGAGGACTGCTGCGTCGGGAGCAGCGTCCCGGTACGCGCGTGCACGTGCGCGCAACGTCTGTTTGCAGTAGACGACGAGCGGCGTGCCGTGCGCCTCCGCCAGCGCCGACGCCGCAACGCCGCCGAGCCGCAACTCGCCGTCGTCGACGGCCGCCGAATCGGGAAAGAGCGGCAGCACCGACATGACTTCGACGCTAGCAGGCGTTACACTGTGCTCAGAGATGCAGGTTCTTCTCGCATAGATCAGGAGGCAACGCGGCCGAGCCGCGGCAGTCTCCCACGGCCTCTCACTCGAGAGGCTTTTTTGTACCCAAGGACGGACATGGAGCGATACGACCCCCAACAGATCGAGGAGAAGTGGCAGCGCGTCTGGGAGGCCGAGGGCGCCTTCCACGAGCCGAACCCCGCCCCCGGCGAGGAGGCGGACGAGCGCCACTGGTACCAGCTGGAGATGCTCCCGTACCCGTCGGGGTCGCTCCACATGGGGCACGTCCTCAACTACACGATGGGGGACGTGCAGACGCACCTGCGCCGGCGGAGCGGCTGGCGCGTGCTGCGCCCGATGGGCTTCGACTCGTTCGGCCTGCCTGCCGAGAACGCTGCGCTCCGCGACGGCGAGCATCCGCGCAAGAGCACCGAGCGCTACATCGTCCTCATGCGCGAGCAGATGAAGCGGCTGGGCTGGGCGATCGACTGGGACCGCGAGGTCTCGGCCCACCAGCCCGAGTTCTACCGCTGGACGCAGTGGCTGTTCCTGAAGTTCTTCGAGCGCGGCCTGGCGTATCGGAAGGCCGCGCCGGTCAACTGGTGCCCGAACGACCAGACGGTCGTCGCGAACGAGTACGTCATCGACGGCCACTGCGAGCGTTGCGGAGCCGAGGTGGAGGCGCGGAACCTCGAGCAGTGGTTCTTCAAGATCACGGACTACGCAGACGAGCTTGCTCGAGTACGACCTGCCCGAGGGCGGAGACTGGCCGGAGCGGACGAAGACGATCCAGCGCAACTGGATCGGTCGCTCGGAGGGCGCGGAGATCCTGTTCCGCATCGACGAGCTGGACGAGGACGTGCCCGTCTTCACGACGCGGCCGGACACGCTGTTCGGCGCGACGTTCTTCGTGCTGGCGCCTGAGCATCCGCTCGTCGAGCGAATCGCGAACGAGGAGGTTCAGGCGTACGCGAAGCAGACCGCAGCACGCCGCGGCGAGGACCGGGCCGCCCAGGAGGTGAAGACCGGCGTTTTCACCGGGCACCACGCGATCAATCCCGTCAACGGCGAACGGCTGCCGGTCTACGTCGCCGACTACGTGCTCATGGAGTACGGCACCGGCGCGATCATGGCCGTGCCGGCCCACGACGAGCGCGACCGCGAGTTCGCGGAGGCGTTCGAGCTGCCGATCGTGGAGGTCGTGACCGAGGACGGCCGGCTCGTCTCTTCGGGCGAGTTCGACGGCCTGCCCGCCGACGAGGGCAGGGCCGCGATCGTCGACTCCCTGCGAAGCAGGGGAAGGCCTCGCCGACGGTCTCGTATCGCCTCCGTGACTGGAGCTTCTCGCGGCAGCGCTACTGGGGCTCCCCGATCCCGATCGTCTACTGCGACGACTGCGGGATCGTCCCCGTGCCGGAAGACGAGCTACCGGTGCTGCTGCCCGAGGTCGAGGACTACCGGCCGAAGGGCGTGGCGCCACTCGCCTCCAACACGGAGTGGCTGCACGTGCCGTGCCCGAAGTGCGGGAAGCCGGGCACGCGTGAGGCGGACACGATGGACACGTTCGTCGACTCCTCCTGGTACTTCCTGCGCTACGTCGACCCGCACTCGGACGTCGCTCCGTTCGACCGTGCCGCCGCCGACTTCTGGTGCCCGATCTCGCAGTACATCGGCGGCATCGACCACTCGACCGGCCACCTCCTGTACTCGCGGTTCTTCGTGAAGGTCATGAACGAGATGGGGCTCGTCGGCTTCCGGGAGCCGTTCGCCAGCGTCTTCCACCAGGGCTGGGTGCTGCAGGGCGGCACGAAGATGTCGAAGTCGAAGGGCAACGTCGAGGGACCCGACGAGCTCGTGCGCCTGCACGGCGCTGACGCCATCCGCCTCTACATCCTCTTCCTGGGGCCTGCCGACCAGGACATGGAGTGGACGCCCGCGGGCGCCGAGGGAATCGCACGGTTCCTGCGCCGGCTGTGGCGGCTCGTCCACGAGGTGGCTGCGGTCGGCGACGGTGCCGGCGCGGCCGTCACGCCGCTGGCCCGCAAGGCGCACGAGACGATCGCGAAGGTGACCGACGACATCGGGCGGCGCCAGTCGTACAACACCGCCATCGCGGCGATCATGGAGCTCGTCAACGAGCTGTCGCGCGACGCGGCGGATCCCGGCTGCAAGGTTCGCGGCCGAGACGGCCGTCGGCCTCATCCAGCCGTACGCGCCGCACGTGGCCGAGGAGCTGTGGGGCGTGCTCGGGCACGAGCGACTGTGGGAGGCGCCGTGGCCCGTGGCCGACGAGGCGATGCTCGAGCGCGAGACGTTCGAGCTCGTCGTCCAGGTCAACGGCCGCGTCCGCGACCGAGTCGAGGCCGCGGCGGCGCTGTCCGACGACGAGCTCGTCGAGCTGGCCAAGGGCTCGGAGAAGGTTCAGGCGCACCTGGACGGCAAGGAGATCCGCCAGGCGATCGTCGTCTCGCGCAAGCTCGTGAACTTCGTCGTTTGATCTGAGTCGCGGCGACAGGCCGCGGGCCAGAAAGTCTCGCGAGGCGAGGCGGCCCCGCCGCCGGGGCCGCCTGCTGTTGCTGCGCCGTTAGTGCGTGACAGTGCTTCCCCTGCGATCTACAACGAGCCGGTAGATCACGAGGAGGATGATCGCTCCAATAATCGCCGTGAGCCACGATGAGATGTCGAAGAACTCATCCATCGGATCCGCGTCGAAGAGCGCTCCTGCCAGAAAGCCGCCGATGACAGCTCCTACGATGCCGATGACGGCGGTGATGATCCATCCACCCGGGTCGTCGCCGGGCATGATTGCCTTCGCGATCATCCCGGCGAGCAGGCCAAGGACGATGAATGCGATGATTCCCATCAGTTCTTCCTCCTCATAGGTCACGCCGTTGTACCCAGCGCCGAGGGCGACTGAAACGCAAGATGTAGACGCGCGCGCCCCGAATCGCCCGCTGCATCTCCTGGGCATCCTCTCCGTGGTACAGCGCGCTCGGCTCGCCGGGACGCAGTATCCCCATGCCGAAGCCGACCTGCTCGAAGCGCGCGTTCTCGGGCTCGAAGACGGCGTAGAAGCCGTAACCGTCAGTGTCGAACCACGGCACCTCGCGAGCGTTGACGACGAACCAGCCTTCTCCGGAAGGACGTGTGCCGGTCTCTACCCGCTCGAGTGGCGCCTGAGGAATCATCGTCTCCAGCGTAATCGACGATCGCCATAAACCGGCACAGAGTCGGCACAGACATGTAACACGTTCGTTGTCACTATGGGCAACGTGTCGTCGATCCCGGTATCGCGCCGGCAGGCGATCACCGTCACGCTCGGCCTGGCCGTGCTGCTCCTGCTCGGGGCGCGCTGGCTCGATCGTCCTGCGGCTGCCCCGCATTCGGCGGCGGCTCCAGTGCGCGTTCGCGCCGGTCCGGCTGTCCGGCCTCGGGTGATCGTCGACGTCACGGGCGCGGTCCGGCGGCCCGGCCTCTACCGGCTACCCGAGGGATCGCGTGTAGCAGACGCGCTCGAGCGGGCCGGCGGGCCGACACGCAAGGCATTCCTGGAAGCGGTCAATCTCGCCGCGCCGCTCGCGGACGGCCAGCAGGTGCTCGTCCCACGCAAGACGGCGATGGGAATGGCTTTGCCCGCAACCGCCACCACCGGCCCGGTCAGCCTGAGTGCGGCGACACTCGAGCAGCTGGACACGCTGCCCGGGGTCGGTCCCGTGACCGCCCAGAAGATCCTCGATCACCGCACCGCGCACGGCGCCTTTCGTTCGGTCGAGGAGCTCGATGCCGTGCCTGGCATCGGGCCGGCGACTATCGAGGAGCTTCGCGAGCTGGTGGTGCCGTGATCGAGAGGCTGTCGGGCCACGTGCCGCACCTCCTGCTTGCAGGGCTCTGCGTCGGCATCGCGTCCTCCAACGCCGTTCGTGTCGAGACGGCGACCGTGCCCCTGCTCGCCGTCGCTGCGGCCGCCCTCGCCGCCACGCTGCCACGGGCACGGTTCGCACTGCTCGCGATGGGCCTGGTGCTCGCGGGCGCCTGGTGGGGCGCGCTGCGGCTCGAGGCGATCGACCGGAGCCCGATGTCGACCGAGATCGGGCGTGCCGCCGTCGCCCGCGTGACGGTCACCGGGCCTACTCGCCGAACGCAGTTCGCGCTTCGCATACCCGCACGCATCGATCGCTTCGGTGACCGCGACGTGCGCGAGCCGGTCCTGCTCCAACTACCGGTGGGCAGGTCGCCGCCCCAGGGCGCGATCCTCGAGCTTCCGGTCCTCGTGGCCGCGCCGCGGTCCGGCGACGATGGCTTCGACGAGCGCACGTGGCTTCGGCGCCACGGCGTCCACGTGGTCCTGCGAGGTCGCGACCCAGAGGTCGTCGGCCGCCGCGGAGGGCTCGGCGGCGTTGCTGACCGGCTCCGGGCTGCGATCGCCACCGCGCTCGCGTCGGGTGTCGCTGGTGAGCGGCGTGCCGTGCTGCTCGGGATCGTGCTCGGCGAGGACGAAGGGCTCGACGAAGACCTGCGGGACGCGTTCCGTGCCTCGGGGCTCTACCACCTGCTCGCCGTGTCGGGTCAGAACGTCGCGCTCGTCGCCGGCGGCGTGCTGCTCGTCGCATGGCTGCTCGGCATTCCGCGGATGGCGGGGCAGGTCGGGGCGCTCGCGGCGATCGGCGCGTACGTGCTTGCCGTGGGTGCGCAACCGTCGGTGATACGCGCCGGGGTGGCGGGCGGCCTTGCATCTCTCGCGTGGATGTGTGCCCGCGAGCGGGATCGCTGGTGGTTCCTGCTTCTCGGAGCGCTCGTGCTGCTCGCGTGGAACCCGTACAACCTGCTCGACGCCGGCTTTCAGCTCTCGTTCTCGGCCGTCGCCGCGATCTTCACGCTCGTGCCCCGCCTGATGCGCTGGTTAGAGGGATACCCGCTGCCGCGTGCGGCGGCAGCCGTCGTCGCCGTGTCGATCGCCTGCGGCGTTGCCACCGTGCCGATCCTCCTCTTCCAGTTCGGCTCCGTGCCTGCGTACTCCGTGGTCGCCAACGCGATGGCGGCGCCTGTCGTCGCGCCGCTGCTCGGGCTCGGCCTGCTCGCGGCAGCTGTCCACCCAGTCGTCCCGGACGTCGCCGCGCTGCTCGTGTGGCTGGACGGCTGGCTAGCGGCGTATCTCGTGCTGTGTGCGAGGGCGGTCGCCTCGATCCCGTACGCGCAGCTTTCGGCTGCGCCCATATTGCTCATGACAGCAGGTCTGGCTGCCGCCATCGCCCTCGGCAGGAGATCGAGGACGCTGGCCGTGGTCTTTGTGGCGGCCGGGCTCGTCGCGATCGCCTGGCGGGCGGCGCCCGATCCTGTGCTGCGCCCACCGACCGGGCTGCGTGTGACGTTTCTCGACGTCGGCCAGGGCGACGCGACGCTCATCCAGGTTCCGCGAGGCTCGCTCCTCGTCGACCAGGGCCCACCCGAGGCGAACGTGGCTCAACAGCTGCACCGTTTCGGCATCCGCGAGCTGTCGCTGCTCGTGCTCACGCATCCGCAGCGGGATCACGTCGGTGGCGCAGCCGACGTTCTGGGCAGCACGCGCGTCCGTGCGGTCCTCGATCCGAGGCTCGCGTCATCGGGACCCGAGGAGCGCGCGGCGATCGCGGAGGCGAAGGAACATCGCGTTCCCGTAGTGACCGCGCGGCCGGGGCTCGAATATGCGATCGGGCGCCTGCGCGTGCGGGTCCTCTGGCCCGACGGTCCGGGTGTGCCGAGCGAGGACCCGAACCTCCGCGCGACGGTCTGCCTCGTCTCGTATGGCGAGGTCGACGTGCTGCTCGGCGCCGACGCAGAGTCGCCGGTCCTGCTGCCGCTCCGCCTTCCTCCCGTGGAGATTCTCAAGGTCTCGCACCACGGCTCGGCGGATGCGCTGCTGCCCGCGCTGCTGCGAGAGCTCAGGCCGAACGTCGCTGTGATCTCGGTAGGTGACAGCAACACGTACGGCCATCCGACGCCGGAGACGCTCGCCGCGTTAGCCGCTTCGCCCGGCCTGGCCGTGTACCGCACCGACCGTGACGGAGCCGTCACCATCGAGTCCGACGGCCGCCGGCTCAGCGTCGCCACCGAGGACTAGAGTGGCGATGTGGCCGACCTGAAGCCTGTTTACCTCATCGCCGGCTCCGACCGGCCGAAGGTGCAGAGGGCGGTCGAGCGCCTCAAGGGCTACTTCGACCCGGCCGGCATCGAGCAGCTGTCGGCCGACACGGCGTCTGGCGACGACGCTGTGGCGGCGTGCAACTCCCTCGGCCTGTTCACGACCGGCGGACGGCTCGTGCTCGTGACGGACGTCGACGGCCATCGGTCGAAGGAAGGCCGGCTGGCGGGCGGCTGGAAGGCGAAGGACGTCGAGGCCGTCACGGCGTACGCGAAGGCGCCCGCGCCGGAGACCGTGCTCGCGCTCGTCGCAGAGGAGGCCAAGAAGGGGACCTCGCTCGCCAAGGTCGCCGAGCTGCTCCTCTTCGAGGCAAGGGCCTCGGCGCTCGTCCCCTGGGTGACCAAGCAGTTCGCCGAGCTCGAGGCGAAAGCGCACCCGGATGCGTGCCGGCTGCTCGTCGAGCTCGTCGGCGAGAACTCGGACGAGCTGCGGCTCGAGGTCGAGAAGCTCGTCCTGTGGGCGCAAGGCGAGGAGATCACTGCCGAGCACGTCGAGGAGATGGTGCTGCCGCGCGGGCCTGTGAAGCCCTGGACGCTCACCGACGCGTGGTCCAAGCGCGACGTCCCGACGGTGCTCTCGGCCGCGCAAAGGCTCCTGCGCCAGGGGGACACGCCGAGCGGCATCGCGTGGAAGCTCGGCGACCACGTCGCGCTCGTGGCTGCGTGTAAGAGATTTTCGGCCGAGGGCATCACCCCGGCCGAGGCCGCGAAGCGCCTCAAGCGGCGCAGCGAGTTTCCCGTGAAGAAGGCCTATGAGGCGGCCGAGGGCTGGGGCGAGAATGAGCTCGCGGCCGCGCTCGTGCGCCTCGCCGAGCTCGACGTCGCGCTGAAGGGCGGAAGCCGACTGCCCGATGAGTTGGAGCTCGACCGAGCGCTCGTAGAGGTCAGCCGCTAGCCGGAGACGAGCCGTGCCGCCTGCGACTTGCGGCGCGAAGCGGTGTTCCGGTGGAGCGCGCCGCGCGTGACAGCGCGGTCGAGCCAGCGCACGAGATCGTGGTGCGCGGCCGCGACGGCGTCTTTGTCGCCCGCTTCCACCGCGGCGTCAAGCTTGCGCGTAAGCGTGCGCACGGTCGAGCGGTAGCGGACGTTCTCGGCGCGCTGCCGCTCGGTGGTCCGGACACGCTTCTTCTGCTGGCGAATGTTCGGCATAGACGGAAAAAAGACCCGCTGCGCGGGCGGATCGATGGTACCAGAGGGGTGGAGAACGCCGGTCCGCTCCATATCCTGTCTCGGGCGTGAACGACCCCGATCCCATCGTCCGCCGGCGCCACCTCGCGGCCTCGGCGGCGATCTTCGGCGTCGCGACCGGCCTCTCGCGCGTCCTCGGCCTCGTCCGCGAGATCGTCGCGCGCCGCTACTTCGGCGTCCAGGGCGAGATCAACGCCTTCACCGTCGCGTTCCAGGTGCCGAACCTCGTTCGCGCGCTCGTGGCGGACGCGGCGCTCGGGGCAGCGTTCGTCCCGGTCTTCAGCGAGCTGCTGGAGAAGGGGGAGAAAGCCCGCGCGTGGCGAGTGGCATCGACCGTCTTCTGGCTCCTGCTACTCGGGCTGTCGGCGCTCACCGCGCTCTGCATGCTGCTCGCGCCGGTCATCCTCGCGCCGTTCGGGTTGCCGGCCGAGTACGACAGCCTCGCCGTCACGCTCTCGCGGATCCTCTTCCCGATCGTCGTCCTGCTCGGCGTCTCGGGCGTTATCGTCGGCATCCTCGCGAGCTACGAGCAGTTCTCGATCCCGGCGCTCACGCCGGTCTTCTGGAACCTCGCGATCATCATCGGGCTCGTCGTCGGGGTGCCGCAGGCGGACTCGGAGAGCGCGAAGCTCTACGTGTACGCCGGCTCGATCCTCGTCGGCACGATCATCCAGGTGCTGCTACCGGTGCCGTGGCTGCTGAAGCTCGACGGCCGGCTGCACCGGCTGATCGACTGGCGCGACCCCGCCGTCAAGCAGACCTTCGTGCTGATGATCCCGGTGACGCTCGGCCTGGGGCTCATCAACTTCAACGCGGTGATCGGGACGTTCTTCGCGTCCCGCTACATCGACCCGACGATCTCACCGAGCGCCATCGACGCCGCTTTCCGCATCTACATGCTCCCCCAGGGGATGTTCTCGGTCGCGGTGGCGACGGTGCTGTTCCCGGCCATCTCGCGGCTGGCGGCCCGCGGCGACATGGACGGCTTCCGCTCCACAGTGTCCATCGGCATCCGCCAGATCGCGTTCCTGCTCGTGCCTGCGAGCGTTGCCGCCGCCGTGCTCGCCGAGCCGATCGTGCGGCTGCTGTACGAGCGCGGCGAGTTCACGCCCGACCAGACGCCGGTTGTCGCCGCGGCGCTCGCGGCGTTCACGACAGGCCTCGCATTCAACGGGATGATGCTGATGCTGAACCGCGCGTTCTTCGCCCTCCAGTCGCCGTGGATCCCGACATGGGTGGCCGCGTTCAACCTCACGCTGAACACGCTGCTCTACATCCCGCTCTATCGCGTCGGCACGTGGGGCATCCCGCTCGCGATCTCGCTCTCGAACGTGGCGGCCGCGCTCGTGTTGCTCGTGCTGCTGCGGCGCCGGCTCGGCCATCTGGAGATCAGGGAGACGACGCGCGCGATCGCGCTCATCACCGTCGCGTCGTGCGCGCTGGCCGGAGTGAGCTACGGCGTCTGGTGGGCGCTCGACGAGGGTCTCGGAGACACGTTCTGGGCGCAGGTCGTCGCGGTCGGCCTCGCGCTCACGGCCGGCACCGTCGCCTACGTCGGCGCCTGCTGGGTGCTGCGCGTGCGCGAGTTGAGGGCGGTGCTAGCGTTGATTCGAGGCCGCAGCGCCTGACAAGAGGGCTTGGCGAAACAGCAGCTGTGCCGCCAGAACGCACCGGATCGCCGCGCTGCGGTGTCCTCGGTCGCCCACGTACTTCTAGTACGCGGGCTCCCTGCGTCCTTGCAGCGCGACGCCCGGAGCGCCCTGGCGACGAGTACCGTTCCCCCAAACCCTCTTAACGCATGGACCAAGGGAAAATCCGCAACTTTTCGATCATCGCCCACATCGACCATGGGAAGTCGACGCTGGCCGACCGCATCCTCGAGCTGACCGACACGGTCACCGGCCGCGAGATGAGAGAGCAGCTGCTCGACTCGATGGAGCTCGAGCGGGAGCGAGGCATCACGATCAAGGCCCAGGCCGTCCGCGTCGCGTGGAAGGGCCATCAGCTCAACCTCATCGACACGCCGGGGCACGTCGACTTCACGTACGAGGTGTCGCGCTCGCTCCAGGCCTGCGAGGGCGCGCTGCTCGTGGTCGATGCGTCGCAGGGCAGCCAGGCGCAGACGCTCGCGAACGCGTATCTCGCGATCGAGAACAACCTCGAGATCGTCCCTGCCGTCAACAAGATCGACCTGCCGCAGTCGCGACCCGATGAGGTGGCCGCGGAGATCGCGGAGCTCGTGGGGGAAGCGCCGGAGCGCGTGTTGCGCATCTCCGCGAAGACCGGCGAAGGTGTGGCCGATGCGCTCGACGCGATCGTCGAACGGGTTCCCGCACCTGCCGGCGAGCCTGACGCGCCGCCCCGCGCGCTCATCTTCGACTCCTCGTACGACCAGTACCGGGGCGTCGTCGCGTTCGTGCGCGTCGTCGACGGGACGTTCACAAAGGGAGAGGGACTGCGCGCGATGGCCGCCGGCACGGAGTTCGAAGCCGAGGAGCTCGGCTTCCTGGCCCCCGTCATGGTGTCGACGCCGACGCTCTCCGCGGGCGAGGTCGGGTACCTCATCACGGGCCTGAAGGACGTCTCGACGCTCCGCGTCGGCGACACGCTGACGTCGCGGCGCAACCCGGCCGCCGAGCCTGTCCCCGGGTACAAGGACGTGAAGCCGATGGTCTTCGCAGGCCTCTTCCCGACCGACGGCGACCAGTACCCGGAGCTCCGCGACGCGCTCGAGAAGCTCAAGCTCAACGACGCTGCGCTTTTCTACGAGCCGGAGACGTCGCAGGCGCTCGGCTTCGGCTTCCGCTGCGGCTTCCTCGGCCTCCTGCACATGGAGATCGTGCGCGAGCGGCTCGAGCGCGAGTTCGACCTCGACCTGCTCGTAACGGCGCCGAACGTCGCCTATCGCGTGGAGACGCGAACAGGCGAGGAGATCGAGGTCCACAACCCCTCGGAGATGCCGCGCGAGCTCGAGCGCGTGGAGGAGCCGTACGTCCGCGCGTCGATCATCGTCCCCAAGGAGTACGTCGGGCAAGTGATGGAGCTCTCGAACGAGCGCCGTGGGCAGTTCGACCACATGGAGTACCTCTCCGAGGAACGCGTGCTGCTCGTGTTCGATCTGCCGCTCGGCGAGATCGTGCTCGACTACTACGACCAGCTGAAGTCGCGCACGCGCGGCTACGCCGGCTTCGACTACGACTTCGCGGGCTTCAGGGAAGGGGCGCTCGTGCGCGTCGACGTGCTGATCGCGGGCGAGTCGGTCGACGCGCTGTCGCTCATCAGCCACCGCGACTCCGCGTACTCGCGCGGCCGCGCGCTCGTCGACCGGCTGCGCGAGGAGATCCCACGGCAGATGTTTGACGTCGCCGTGCAGGCCGCGATCGGCTCGCGCGTGATTGCGCGCGAGACGATCAAGGCGCGGCGGAAGGACGTGCTCGCGAAGTGCTACGGCGGCGACATCACGCGCAAGCGCAAGCTGCTCGAGAACCAGAAGAAGGGGAAGAAGCGGATGAAGCAGGTGGGTGCCGTCGAGGTGCCGCAGGAGGCGTTTCTCGCTGTGCTCAACCTCGAGGGGAAGAAGTGAGCGGCGACGTCCGACATCTCTATGTGCATATGCCGTTCTGCGCCCATCGCTGCGGCTACTGCGACTTCGTGACGGCGGTGGGGCGACGCGGTGAGCACGCGACGTACGTGGACGCGGTGCTCGGCGAGCTCGAGCTGGAGCGCGGCGTGTTGGCGGAGCCGCTGGAGACGGTGTTCGTGGGCGGCGGGACTCCGACGTTCACGGAGCCGGACGCGCTCGGGCAGTTGCTGCGCGCGCTGCCGCGCGCGGCCGAGCTGACCGTCGAGGCGAACCCCGAGACCGTGACGCCCGAGCTTGCTCGCCTGCTGACGGCGGGTGGCGTGAATCGGGTGTCGCTCGGCGCCCAGAGCCTCCAGCCGGGGCTGCTCTCGGTGCTCGAGCGCCGCGCCGCGCCCGACGACGTCCGACGCGCAGTGCACATTCTCCGTGATGCCAACTTTGACAACATCTCGCTCGACTTCATCTACGGCGTTCCCGGCCAGTGCGCCTCCGACCTCGAAACCGACATCGAGCAGGCGCTCCTGCTACGGCCAGAGCACATGTCCTGGTACGAGCTCGAGGCGAAGCCCGGCACGAGGTTCACCCACCGCTTCGGCGAGGAGCTGGCGAGGCAGGCGGAGGTGATGGAGGGGTACTTCGAGCTCGTAGTCGAGCGGCTGACGGAGGCGGGCTACCGCTGGTACGAGACGGCGAACTTCGCGCTCTCGCCCGATCGTGACGGCGGCCGCGACCTCCGTTCGATGCACAACCTCGGCTACTGGCTCGGCCACGACTACCTCGGCATCGGGATCGGCGCCGTGTCGACCGTGAACGGGCTGCGCTGGCGGAACACCCCGCGGCTTGCGACGTACATCGACGCCGTTGCCGGGGGTGAACGGCCCGCACGCGAGGCCGAGCCGTTGAGCGACGAGACCGCAACGCGTGAGCGGCTCATGCTGGGTCTCAGGCTCGATGAGCCGGTGGAGCTGGTCGACGTCAGGCAGGCGATCGACGAGGAAGCGCTCGCCAGGCTCAAACGGCTGGAGCTGGTGGAGACGGCGGGTTCCGGGCTGCGGCTGACGCCGCGCGGGCGACGTCTGGGCGGTGGAGTCACCGCCGAGTTGCTTGCCTACACTGATACGTAGTGCAAGAGCTCACGCAGCGACAGAGTGAGATCCTCCGCCTCGTAGTAGAGGAGTACGTGACGACCGGCGAGCCGGTCGCGTCGAAGGCACTCGTCGAGCGGTCGGGCTTGGACGTCTCGCCGTCGACGGTGCGCGGCGAGCTGGCCGAGCTCGAGCGGCAGGGCCTCCTGACACACCCGCACACGTCGGCAGGCCGCGTGCCGACGGAGCATGGGTACAGGTTCTTCGCCGACCGCCTGCTCGAGCGGCTCGAGCCACGGCCGCCGTCGTTCCCGCTCCAGCTCGCCGATGAACGAAGCGAGCTCGAGACGGCGCTCCAGTCGACGACGGACATGCTTTCCGAGCTCACGCAGCTGCTCGCGCTCGTGTCCGCGCCGGCTGTCGAGACGGCCACCATCCGTCATGTCGAGGTACTCCTGCTTCAGCCCCAAGTAGTCATGACCGTGGTCATCACGTCCGAGGGATCGGTCACGAAGCGGCTGTTCCAGTTCGAGCACGTCGTCGACTCTGGGCTCGTCGACTGGGCCGGGGCATACCTCAACGAGCAGATCGTCGGCCTGAGGCTCGGCTCACAGTCTCTCCGTCGCCGCCTCGACGACCCGTCGCTCGCGGCGATGGAGCGGCTGTTCCTCGACGTCCTGCGTCCGCTGCTCGAGCGTCCGGCGCCCGAGGAGCAGCGCGTCTTCGTGGGAGGCGCCGCGAGCCTCCTGGATACGGCAAGCGCCGACGAGCTTCGCGCCTACCGCGGCCTGCTCGAGCTGCTCGAGCGCCGGAAGACGGTGCTCGACGTTGTCGCCGCGGCGCTCGACTCACGACGCCCGTTCGTTCGCGTCGGCGACGAGCTCGGCAATCCAGCCCTCCAGGAGCTGTCGCTCGTCGGATCGACGTACGGGCTGACTACCCGCACGCTCGGCACGGTGAGCCTGCTCGGGCCTCTGCGCATGGACTACGAGCGGGCGATCAGGTCTGTCCGCTCCGCTGCCTCGGAGCTCTCGCGCCTCTCCGAGAGCGTCTACGACGAGGACTGATCGCAGCGTGAAGCGGGACTACTACGACGTGCTCGGCGTCGGCCGCGACGCGGACGGGGCGGCGGTGAAGAAAGCGTTCCGCGGGCTCGCGCGCGAGCTCCATCCGGACGTCTCCGCTGCCGCGGACGCCGACGAGCAGTTCAAGGAGGTCGTGGAGGCCTACGAGGTGCTCTCCAGCAGCGAGCGCCGTCAGCTCTACGACCGTTACGGGTTCGAGGGCCTCCAGAGCGGGGGCTTCGTGCCGACCGCGTTCGACCTGGGGAGCCTCTCCGATCTCTTCTCGGCGTTCTTCGGCGACGACCTGTTCGCGGCCGGTGGCCGCAGCCGCAGGGGAGCCGATGTCGGATCGGAGGTGACGATCGAGCTCGCGGACGCGGCCCGGGGCGTGACGCGGAGCATCGCGTTTCAGGTGGCGACGACGTGCGAGACGTGCCGGGGGGACGGGCTGGAGCCGGGAACGGCGCGCGTCGGCTGTCCCGAATGCGGCGGCCTAGGGCGGCTGCAGCACGTGTCGCGCACCGCCTTCGGGGAGTTCGTCCGCACCCAGACGTGCCACGCGTGCGGGGGCACGGGCAGCGTCATCGAAACGCCGTGTCCTACGTGCGACGGAGGGGGGCGCACGATCGCCGAGCGCGCCGTTGACGTGGCGATTCCCGCAGGGATTCACGACGGCCAGCGGATCAGGATCTCGGGAGAGGGTCATGCCGGCGCGCCCGGCGGCGTGGCCGGGGACGCCTACGTGCTCGTTCGGGTCCGGCCGGATGCCCGTTTCGTCCGAGAAGGCAACGACATCTTCTCGGCCGTTGACATCACGCTCACGCAGGCTGCCCTGGGAGCGACCCTGACGGTGCCTACGCTCGACGGCGAGCATGAGCTTGAGCTCGAGCCCGGGACACAGCCCGGCGAGGTGCGCGTGCTGCGCGGGCGGGGGATGCCGGTGCTCTCCGGGGCAGGCCGCGGCGACCACCGCGTGCTCGTGAACGTGCACATTCCTCGCCGCCTCACGGCCGAGCAGCGGCAGCTCCTCGAGGCGCTGGCGGCGAGCGATAACGGCGCGATGTACGAGGACGACACGGGCCTGCTCGGCCGCCTGAAGGCGCACTTCCGCTGAGACGGATCGCGGTCGTCGTTCCTCGGGACCGCGCGGAAGAGGCCCGCGCCGCAATGCTCGAGCTCTTCCCGGAGGGCTTCGAGGAGCGCGAGGACGGCGGCGGCGTCGAACTTGCGGCGTACACCGATCCGGCCGGCGAGGCGAGAGCCCGAGCTGCATTCGGCGACATCACCGCAGTCGATGTCGCCGAAGGCTGGGAGGATCGCTGGCGCGACTTTCACCACGGCGTGACGGTCGGGCCGCTCTGGGTCGGCCCGCCGTGGGAGCAGCCTCCAGTGGACCTGCTGGCGGTCGTCATCGAGCCGGGTCGCGCGTTCGGGACGGGTGCCCACCCGACGACGCGGCTCTGCCTCGGGCTGCTCGCCGAGCTGCCGCCCACCTCGCTGCTCGACGTCGGGTGCGGCTCGGGAGTGCTCGCCGTCGCGGGTGCGAAGCTCGGCTTCTCGCCGGCGCGGGCAGTCGACCACGATCCGGTCGCCGTCGAGACCACGACCGCGAACGCAGCGGCGAACGGCGTCGAGGTCGTTGCTCGGATGACCGATGCGCTCTCCGGCGAGCTGCCTGACGCGAGCACGACCGTCGCGAACATCACGCTCGAGGCCGTTCGAGAGCTCGCGCCGCGCGTCCGCTCCCAGTGCCTCGTCACGTCTGGTTACCTCGCGACCGATGAGCTGCTGCTGCCCGGCCGAAGCGTCCTTCGCCGAGCCACGCTCGACGGCTGGGCCGCAGACGTCTGGGAGCTCGCAGAGGAGTAACGTTCCGCCCCATGGCGACGTTCTCGGTCGGGTTTCTCGGTTGCAAGGTGTCGCACGTCGACGCGCACGCGGTGCGCGAGCGTCTGCTCGCCGACGGACATCTCGAGCAAGAAGGAGGCGGCGACGTCGCCGTCGTGAGCACGTGTTGCGTGACGCACGAGGCGGTCTCGAAGTCGCGCAAGGCCGTCTCTCGCCTCGCACGCACGCACGGCCGCGTCTACGTCACCGGCTGCGCGGCGAATCTTCCGGAGAACGCGTTCGCCGGGCTCCCAGACAACGTCGTCGTCGTCGCGAAGCCGAGCGAGGACACTCCCGCAGCCGTGGCAGGCGATGTCGGCGCGATCGCGTGCGTCCAGACGGAAGCCCGCCTCGACCGCATCCGCGCGTTCGTCAAGGTGCAGGACGGCTGCAGCTTCTCGTGCGCGTTCTGCGTGATCCCGCACGTCCGGGGGGCATCGCGAAGCCGGCCTGCCGACGGCGTGCTGCGAGAGATCGCGCGCCGCGTGGATCAGGGCCACCCGGAGGTCGTCCTCACCGGCATCAACCTTGGCTGCTACAGGGATCGCGCCGCGGGCTATGACCTGCCGCGGCTCGTCCGCGAGGCCGGCTCCACGCCCGGTCTGGCGCGCCTCAGGCTCTCCTCGATCGAGGTGAACCACGTGAGCGAGGGGCTTGTGGCGGCGCTTCGCGACACGCCCACCGTCGGGCGGCACCTGCACATCCCGCTCCAGTCCGGTGACGATCGGATCCTCGAGGCAATGGGGCGGCGCTACGACAAGGCGACGTTCCTGCGAAGGGCCGGGCTTGCCGACGGCTTCAACCTCACGACCGACGTCATCGTCGGCTTTCCCGGCGAGGACGAGGCGGCCTTCCGCAACACGCTGCAGGTGGTCGCCGAGGCTCGGATAACGAGGGTGCACGTCTTCCCGTACTCGCCGCGGCCCGGCACGCGAACCGCCGGTGCCGACACCGTGAGCCCGCAGGAGAAGAAGGAGCGTTCCGCGCGGCTGCGGGCGCTCTCGCGGGAGGCGGAGCGCGCGCACTGGCAGCGGAAAGTCGGCGCCGACGACGTCGCGCTCGTCGACCGGCCGGGTCGCGGCTACGGCGACGACTACACGCCGTGGCTCGTCGACGGGGAGGTTGGCGAGCTCGTGCCGGTGAGAGGCGCCGCGGTCTCGGAGGACGGCGTTGTCGCAGCCTGACTGCCTCTTCTGCAAGCTCTACAGGGAAGGCGATCACATCGCCTCTGGACCAGGCGTCGTCGCCATCCGCGACATCGCGCCGCGCGCCCCCACGCACTTGCTCGTCATCCCCGAGCGTCACATCGAGACGTTCCGCGACATCGATGAGTTCCCGCCTGACGAGGCCAGAGAGATGCTCGGCTTCATCGCGAAAACGGCGGCAGCATCGGGCCTGGACGACTACCGTGTCACCGTGAACGTCGGCGCAGGAGCAGGCCAAACGGTCTTCCATCTCCACTGGCACATCCTCGGCGGACGGCCCCTGGGCGGAATGGGATGAGCCTCATCGCGCGTATGGAGGACGATCTCGCCGCGGCGATGAAGGAGCGGGACGGCGACCGCCGGGACGCGCTCCGCCTGCTGCTGAACGCGCTGCGGGCGGCCGAGAAGGAGCTCCAACGGCCGTTGTCCGACGACGAGGAGCTGCAGGTGCTCCAGCGCGAGCGCAAGCGACGGCAGGAAGCGTTCGACGCCTACGAAGCGGCCGGCCGCAACGAGCAGGCCGACAAGGAGGACTACGAGCTCGAGGTGCTGGAGGAGTTCATGCCCGAGCCGCTGTCCGAGGACGACGTGGAGCGCATCGTGGACGATGCCATCGCCGAGGTGGGCGCGACGAGCATGCGCGACCTCGGTCGCGTGATGGCGGACGTCATGCCGCAGGTGGCGGGTCGTGCCGACGGCTCGGTCGTCAGCCAGCTCGTCCGCGAGAAGCTCGCCTGAGCTCGGTGGCCCAGGCCGTCCTCTCAGTCTCCAACGACGTCGCCGCCGAGCTGGCGGGAGTGGAGGACGGCGTCCTCGACTCGCTGCGCGAGCGGCTCGGCTGCTCCATCCACCTGCGCGGCAACCGCCTGACGCTCGAGGGGGACGAGCCGCGCGTGCGGGAGGCCGAGGTCGTCGTCGGCGAGCTCGTGGAGCTCGTCGAGGGCGGTCACGAGATCGGGCCCAGCACTGTCGACGCCGTGCTCGGCGCCCTCGAGCAGGCGGAGGACATCCGGGAGGTGTTCGACGACGTCGTCTGGCGGCATCGCGGCAAGAAGATCGCCCCCAAGACCGTCAACCAGAAGCGCTACGTGGACGCGATCCGCGACCACACGATCACTTTCGCCATCGGGCCGGCGGGAACCGGCAAGACGTACCTCGCCATGGCGCTGGCGGTGCGTGCGCTCTCCGAGCGCGAGGTGGGGCGCATCATCCTCACGCGCCCCGCGGTCGAGGCCGGCGAGCGGCTCGGGTTCCTGCCGGGAGACATCCTCGCCAAGGTCGATCCGTATTTGCGACCCCTCTACGACGCGCTCCACGACATGCTCGACGCTGACCGGCTCACGGCGCACATGGACAAGGGCGCAATCGAGGTGGCGCCGCTCGCATTCATGCGCGGCCGGACGCTCAATGACTCGTTCATCATCCTCGACGAGGCGCAGAACACGAGCCCCGAGCAGATGCAGATGTTCCTCACGCGGCTCGGCTTCGGCTCGAAGGTCGTCGTCACAGGCGATGCGACGCAGATCGACCTGCCGCGCGAGCAGGGCTCGGGGCTGCTGACGGTGGAGGACATCCTCGGCACGATCGACGGCATCGCCTTCATCCGGTTCGGCCAGGAGGATGTCGTGCGGCACAAGATCGTCCAGCGCATCGTCGAGGCGTACCGACTGCACGCCGAGGAGTCCGGCGCCGGCCATGGTCGAGATCGCGATCGCTAACCGCAGCGGCGTCGACGTGGACGAGGCGGCCGTACGCGAGCTCGTGTGGGACGTGCTCGCCCGGGAAGGCGTCGACGCGGGAGAGGTCGGCATCGCCTTCGTCCGGCCGGAGGAGATGCGTGAGCTGAAGGCTGAGCATCTCGGCATCGACGAGACGACGGACGTCCTGTCGTTTCCCATCGACGGCCGCGACGAGCTGCCGCCCGGCTTACCACGACAGCTCGGGGACGCCGTCGTCTGCCCGGAGGTCACGGGCGAGGCCTGGCGAAAACCGCTGGTGCACGGGTTGCTCCACCTGCTCGGCTACGGACACGGCGAGGAGATGGAGGAGCGGGAGGAGGCGTACGCGTGAGCCGTCGTAGGGCGCTCTCGCTCCTGGAGAGCTTCAACTTCGCCATCGAGGGCATCGTGCACGTGCTCCGCACGCACCGGAACATGCGGCTGCACTTCGCCGCCGCGATCGTCATCCTCGTCGCCGCTGTGTGGGTCGGGGTGACGCGGTTCGAGTTGATCGCGCTCATGCTCGCGATCGCGTTCGTGCTCGTGGCGGAGATGATCAACTCGGCTGTCGAGCAGACGATCGACGTCGCCACGACCTCGTTCGATCCCCTCGCGAAGCTCGCCAAGGACATTGCCGCGGGCGCCGTGCTCATCGCCGCCGTCACCGCCGTCGCGATCGGCTACCTCGTCTTCTCGCGGCGGCTTGGCGAGCCCGCGACGAGCGCCATCGACCGCCTGCGGAACGCGCCCGTGACGATGACGCTGGCCGCACTCGCGCTCGTGACGCTCATCGTCATCGCCACGAAGGCGTGGACGGGGCGGGGGACGCCGCTACGGGGCGGGTTGCCCTCTGGCCACGCGGCGATCGCGTTCGCAGGCTGGATGGCGGTGACGTACATCGTCGGCGGCGACGAGCACCGCTTCATCGTCTCGACGATCATGTTCATCATGGCGGTGCTCGTGGCGGCGACGCGCGTGGAAGCCGGATTTCATTCGACCCTCGAGGTCACGTACGGCGGATTGCTCGGCGCCCTCGTGACGCTGGCCGTGTTCCAGCTCTTCTTCGACTGACGCGCGTGGAAGCCGCCACCCCCACAGACCGCGAGCTGTACGAGCAGGCCGTCGAGGTCGCGGCACACGCATACGCGCCGTACTCCCGCTTCCTCGTCGGCGCCGCCGTGCGCGCACGCGACGGGCGCGTCTTCGTGGGCGTCAACGTCGAGAACGCGGCGTATCCGCTGGGAGTCTGTGCGGAGAAGTCCGCGCTGACGGCGGCCGTGACGGCCGGCTGCAGGCCGGGCGACTTCGAGGCGGTGGGGATCACGGCGTCGCCCTGTGGCGGGTGCCGGCAGTGGCTCGTGGAGATGGGCGTCGAGCGGGTCGTGTACGCGCGGGCGGGCGGCGAGGTCGTGGTCGCAACGCCAGGTGAGCTCCTGCCCGACACGTTCGAGCTGTGACGAAGCCGGCACAGAGGCGTTACACACGGGTGCGTGTTGTCTCGTTACGCTCGCGCTATGGGACGGGGAGGTGGGGCGCTCCCAGAGGCCAGATTCTAGGGACACGCCCAAAGAGGCCGTGAAGAGCGGCTTCGTCGCGGTCGCAGGGCGGCCGAACGTCGGGAAGTCCACCCTCGTCAACGCGCTCTGCGGCTCGAAGGTCGTGATCGTCTCCGACAAGCCGCAGACGACCCGCCGCCGGATCGTCGGCATCGCGAACGGGGAGGACCACCAACTCGTGCTCGTCGATATGCCAGGCTTTCAGCGCCCGCGCGACGCCCTCACCGAGCGCATGCAGCGCACGGTCGACCGGTCGTTCGACGACGTCGACGCGGTGCTGCTCGTTGTCGACTGCCGCGATCGGATCGGCGCCGGGGACCGGTTCGTCGCCTCGCGGGTGTTCGCGCTCGACGTGCCTGTCGTGATCGCCGTCAACAAGGTCGACCGCCTGAAGCCCGGGCACATCGCGAGCCAGATGGCCACTGCCGCCGCGCTCGGAGCGTTCCTAGCGCTGCACCCCGTGAGCGCGAAGACCGGTGACGGCATCGCGGAGCTGCGCGAAGAGCTTGTGGCCCTATTGCCCGACGGGCCTGCCTACTACCCCGTGGACGCGCGCACAGATCTTCCGGTGGAAGCGCAGGTCGCCGAGCTCGTGCGCGAGAAGGCGCTCGCGCTGACGCGCGAGGAGGTGCCGCACGCGATCACGGTCGAAGTCGACGCTTTGGAAGACACCGTGGTGCGCGCGTCCGTCTACGTGGAGACGCAGTCGCAGAAGCAGATCGTCGTCGGCCAGGGCGGTCGCGTCGTCCGCGAGATCGGGACGCGCGCACGGCCGGAGATCGAAGCGCTGCTGGGCAGGAACGTATTCCTCGACCTCCAGGTCAAGGTACGTCCCCACTGGCGCCGCGACGACGCGATGCTCGAACGGCTCGGGCTCTGAGCCCCCTAGCTGCCGCCGATGTCGTATCCCTTCGCCTCGATCTCTGACACCGCAGTCGAAAGCTCCTGGAACTCCTCGATGTCCTGGAACTCCGCGAGGCTCTCCTGGAGCTCGGCCAGGGACGCATTCGCCACCGTGTCGGCGAACTCCCTCAGCTTCTCCGCCGCGGCAGCCGATTTGTCGACCATCGTCTGGTGCGCGTCGGCGACGTCCTCCGGCGGCGCGATGTCGTCGAGGCTCGCTGACGCCTCGTCGAGCAGGTCCGCCGCGTCATTGAGGCCCTCGCTCATGGCCTCGACGTCCTGCGGATTGGTGAACGCCTTCTGAAGCTCGTCGGCCGATGCGCTGAGGTCCGTCTGGAGCGCCTGCATCTGCTCCTCGTAGTCCTCCTTCGACAGCGGCTCGCCACCGCCACCGCCTCCGCCGCCCCCGCAGCCCGCCATCACGACGACGCCGAGCAGGCAGGCAAGCAGAATCGCTGACTTTCTCACGTGTCCCTCCCGTCCAGAAGTGGTTGCTGGCGCGGAGCATACGACGCATGCGCGCGGGTCGCCTCGCGGGTTGCGAGGACTACACTGGGACGATGGCCACGACACCCGTGCTCTCGGGCTTCGAGCTGCCGCTCGAGCCACGGCTGCCTCGTATCGGCTCCGTCGACGAGGTGGCGGTAGAGGAGCGCGCAGCGTCGCTCGCGAGCCGCTCGATCAAGCGTGAGTCGAAGCTCTTCGCGCTCGAGCTCGCCATCCGGATGACCGACCTCACGACTCTCGAGGGCCAGGACACGCCCGGCAAAGTGGCTGCGATCTGCTCGAAGGCGGTGCGGCCGGATCCCGCCGATGCGACGGTGCCGTCGGTGGCCGCCGTCTGCGTGTACCCCAATCTCGTCCCCACCGCCGTCGCCCGGCTCGAGGGGACTGGTGTGAAGGTCGCGTCGGTGGCCACCGCGTTTCCGTCCGGCCAGTCTCCGACCGATGTAAAGGTCCGGGAGACCGAGGAAGTCGTGGCGATGGGCGCCGACGAGGTGGACATGGTCATCGATCGCGGCGCATTCCTCTCGGGCCGGTACGCGAAGGTGTACGACGAGGTCGTCCGCGTGAAGGAGGCCTGCGGAGACGCCCACCTCAAGGTGATACTCGAGGTCGGCGAGCTGGGCACGTACGACAACGTTCGTCGCGCTTCGATCCTTGCGATCGCCGCCGGCGCCGACTTCATCAAGACGTCGACCGGGAAGCTGCCGCAGGCTGCGACGCTGCCGGTGACGCTCGTGATGCTCGAGGCGATCCGCGACGTGTACGACGAGACCGGCCGGAGGATCGGCATGAAGCCTGCGGGCGGCATCCGCCAGTCGAAGCAGGCCGTCCAGTACCTCGTCCAGCTCTACGAGACGCTGGGGCCAGACTGGCTCACGCCCGACCTCTACCGGCTCGGCGCGTCCACGCTGCTCAACGACATGCTCATGCAGATCCGGAAGGAAAAGACGGGCCGCTACCAAAGCCCTGACTACTTCACCGTTGACTGAGCTCGAGAAGAAGCAGAGCGCCGTTCCCGTCCCGACGGGATGGGACTACGCGGCGGCGCCCGAGGCGCGTGACATCGTCTCCATCGCGGAGCGGTACGGGCTGTACGTCGGCGGCGAGTGGGTCGAGCCGCGGTCGGGCGAGTGGTACACGACCATCAACCCGGCGACCGAGGAGCCGCTTGCCGAGGTCGCTCACGCAGGCCCCGAGGACGTGGGCCTGGCCGTCGCCGCTGCGCGCGGCGCGTTCGACGACGGGTGGTCGGCGCTGCCTGGCGCGGAGCGTGCGAAGTACCTGTTCCGCATCGCGCGCGTGCTCCAGGAGCGCGCCCGGGAGTTCGCCGTGCTCGAGTCGCTGAACGGCGGGAAGCCGATCCGCGAGTCGCGTGACGTCGACCTGCCGCTCGCCGCCGCGCACTTCTTCTACTACGCGGGCTGGGCCGACAAGCTCGAGTACGCGTTCCCCAACCGTCGCCCGCGGCCGATCGGCGTCGCCGGCCAGATCATCCCGTGGAACTTCCCGCTGCTCATGCTCGCCTGGAAGATCGCGCCGGCTCTCGCCACGGGCAACACCGTCGTGCTGAAGCCGGCCGAGACGACGCCGCTCACGGCGCTCCTCTTCTGCGACGTGCTGCGCCAGGCCGAGCTGCCGCCGGGCGTCGTCAACATCGTCACGGGTGACGGTAGGACGGGGGCCGAGCTCGTGACCGCCGACGTCGACAAGATCGCGTTCACGGGCTCGACCGACGTCGGCAAGGCGATCCGCCGAGAGGTCGCCGGTACGGATAAGAAGCTCACGCTCGAGCTGGGAGGCAAGGCCGCGAACGTCATCTTCGACGACGCCCCGCTCGACCAGGCGGTGGAGGGCATCGTCAACGGCATCTACTTCAACCAGGGCCACGTCTGCTGCGCCGGCTCCCGGCTGCTCGTGCAGGAGTCGGTGTACGAGGACGTCATCCGGAAGCTGAAGCGGCGCATGGGAAGGTTGCGCGTCGGCGACCCGCTGGACAAGAACACCGACGTCGGCGCCATCAACTCGCGGCAGCAGCTCGAGAAGATTCAGGAGCTCGTCCGCTCGGGCGAGGAGGAGGGCGCGGAGATCTACCAGCCGCCGTGCCGCCTTCCCGAGCGTGGGTACTGGTTCGCGCCGGCGGTCTTCACGGAGGTTGCGCAGAGCCACCGGATCGCGCAGGAGGAGATCTTCGGGCCGGTGCTCTCCGTGCTGACGTTCCGAACGCCCGAGGAGGCGGTCGAGAAGGCGAACAACACGCCGTTCGGGCTCTCGGCAGGCGTGTGGACAGACAAGGGATCGCGAATCCTCTGGATGGCCGAGCGCCTGCGGGCGGGCGTGATCTGGGCGAACACGTACAACCGCTTCGACCCCGCTTCGCCGTTCGGCGGCTACAAGGAGTCGGGCTTCGGGCGCGAAGGCGGGCTGCACGGCCTCGAGCCGTACCTGGAGTTCGAGTGACACACATCTGGTACAGAGCCGCAACACCTGCGTTCGGGGCTCAGCGATACGATCGCAGCGGGGAGGAGGCTCGGGACACCTACGAGGTGTCCTGAAGGGACATGGCCAGGCTGCCCGTGAAGAAGACGTACAAGCTCTACGTCGGTGGCGAGTTTCCGCGCTCCGAGTCGGGGCGCTCGTACGAGGCGGAGGGCCACAATGTCGCACGCGCGTCGCGCAAGGACGTTCGCGACGCCGTTCGCGCGGCCCGGCAGGCATTCGGTGGTTGGGCCGGCCGCACGGCGTTCAACCGTGGCCAGATCCTTTACCGGGCCGCCGAGATGATGGAGGCCCGCCGTGCCGATCTCGCAGAGGTCTGCACGGGGCCCGACGAGGTGGACGCAGCCGTCGATCGCCTCGTCTGGTACGCCGGCTGGGCCGACAAGCTCGCGCAGGCGCTCGGCTCCGCGAACCCGGTGTGCCGGCCCGTACTTCAACTTCACCGTGCCGGAGCCGACGGGCGTCGTCGGAATTCTCTGCCCGGACGAGCCGCCGCTCGGGGGGATCGTCACGCGCGTGGCACCGGCGATCGTCGCGGGCAACACCGTGGTCGCGGTCGCGTCGGAGCGTCACCCGGTCGCGGCGATCGAGCTCGCGGAAGTGCTCGCCACGTCCGACCTTCCCGGCGGGGTGGTCAACATCCTCACCGGGTGGCAGGCGGAGCTCGCGCCATGGCTCGCCTCGCACATGGACGTGAACGCCATCGACATCACCGGGGCCGACGGCGACCTCGCCGAGCTCGAGCGCTCGGCGGCCGAGAACGTCAAGCGCGTCGTCCGCGGAGCCGCCGACGGACAGAGCCTGTGGGACATCGCGGCGTTCGTGGAGCTGAAGACCGTCTGGCACCCGATCGGCCGCTGAGCGCACTGTCCGTTTACGCTTCCCGCGTGCACGGACGCCGCCGGTTGAGCGAGGCGATCTCCGAGGGGGACGCCATCTCGACGCTTGTCCGCGTCACGACGGCCGCCGAAGCCGCCGCCGCGGAGTCCTCGGGCGCCGAGGGTGTGGCGACGTCGGGCGTCGTCACCGACGTGCGGGAAGCGACGTCGCTGCCGATCCTCGTCGCGGGCGCCAGTCCCGAGGAGGCGAGCGCGTCGGGTGCGGACGCCTGGCTGCTGGTCGCAGAAGGAGAGGACGAGCTCGAACCGCGCCATTCGCTCGCGCGCGAGCTCGGACTCGAGTGCGTCGTCGACGTCGCCGACGAGGAGGAGCTGGAGACCGTGCTCGAGCGAATCGATCCCGAGATCGTGCTGCTGTCCCCACGCGAGGCAGAGGAAGAGGACGCGATCGACCGCGTGCTCGAGCTGCTGCCGGACGTCCCGGCAGGCAAGCTCGTGCTCGCCGAGCTCCCGGCCGCCTAGGACGACGATCTGCTCGCGCTCGAGCGCGCCGGAGTGGACGCGATCCTCGTGCCCGTCGGCAAGATCCTCGTCGCCGACTGACACGCTGGCGGCGCGCACTCCGCCGCTACCCTTTTCTCCCGTGCGCTACCTCGTCCTCGTTGCGCTCCTCGCTGTCGTCGCGTCCGGTTGCGGCGGCGAGGGCAGCCAATCCGCGAGCGCCCCGCGTGAGACGGCGGCGACCGCGTCCTGCCCGAAGGCGTGGCAGGCCGGCTGGCAGCGCCTCGCGAACGACGTCGGCAGCCCCGTCTACTGCCCCACGTGGATGCCGGCCGAGATCGACGCGAAGATCGACGGCAGGTTCAAGAACGGCCGCTGGGTCGACAAGGACAAGTCGTACCTCGTGAGCTTCCTCTGGCTCGACCAGGACGCGGGCGTCTCCCGAGAGGTGCACGTGAACTTCCGCGGCTATCCGGGCCGCACGGCGATCCCGACGTGTGAGAGCACGCACACGGTGAAGGGGAAGACGATCCGCAAGCCGATTCCATGCTTCTCGGATCCGCAGCCGAAGAAGCGGCAGCTGGGCGACGTGACGGCCACGGTCTACACGGCGAACCAGGGGATCGACGAGTGGCACGTGCTCTACGCCTGGAAGCGGAACGGCTCGCTTTACACGTTGAGCGAGCACGTCGTCGCGCCGTACTCGTACAGCCGGGTCGTGAAGAACCTCGATCGGATGACCCGAGGTCTCGTCGCGCTCGAGCCCACCGCCTAGGAGGCCCCATGCGACTGACGCGAAGGAGGCTGCTGGGCGGTGCGGCGGCAGGGGCGCTCGCGGCCGCGGGCATCTACGAGCTCGTCGACCAGCTGGCCGGATCGCCGCAGCGCACCGCGGCCGGCGGGCCGCGTCCGGAGCAGCACCTGCTCGACGGGCTCGTGGTCGTCGTCGACGAGGACGTCGAGGTGCTCGTGCCGCCGCTGCACCACGAGGTCGTCACCGCGACGCTCCGTACGGGGACGAGCGCGGCCGAGCTGCAGGAGGCACAGGCCGAGCTCGAGGCGGCGCTCCGCACGCTCGACGAGCGGTACGAGGCGACACCGGCCGGGCTCGGCGTCACGGTGGGCTGGGGCGTCCCGTACTTCCGCCGCTACGTGGCGGCGCAGGCTGCGAGGCACCTGCCGGTCGACCTGCGGGCAACGGAGGCTGAGGGCAAGCGAGTGCGGGCGCTCGAGGACGCGATCCGCTTCCCCAGCGACCCGCCGGAGACGGTGCTCGACGAGAACGACGTGGCCGTCCTTCTGCGAAGCGACTCGCTCGACACGATCGCCGACGGCTCGCGTGCGCTGTTCGAGGAGCTCGACGGGATGTTCCGCGTCACCAGCATCCGGCGCGGCTTCGTCGGCGGCGGCTTCGACGGGTCGCGCAGCCTGCCGAAGAAGATGGCGATGGCCGCCGGCGTCCCCGGGGCCGACCTCATTCCCGACACGTCGCAGCTCTTTCTCGGTTTCACCTCCACGCAGAAGGCCGGCATGGGCCCCTCGCGCATCGCGAACTTCGAGACGCTCGGCTCACGTCGATCTCGGGCCGGGCAAGTACTTCGCGCACGGCACGCACATGCACGTCTCGCACCTCTTCGAGAACCTCGAGGCCTGGTACCTGAACTTCGATCACCGCGAGCGGGTCGACACGACGTTCCGTCCCGGTCTCGACGTGCCGGTCGAGAAGCTGACTGTGCCGCAGGGTCCTGACGACGTCCAGACCATCCAGGACGTGTCCGCGGACTTCGCGGCCATGCGACGTATCGGGCACAGCGGCTCGATCCAGCCGTCGTCGCGGCTGGCGGAGGACGTGACCGGCCCCGACGGAACGGTATTCGCGAAGGGCACGGCGATCCCTCAGCGCGCGGACTTCAACACGCTCGACAACCCGTTCTTCTGGACGGCCGACAAGGACCGCGACGGGTTCGCGCCGGAGCCGGCCGCCGGCCTGCACTTCGTCACCTTCAACCCGTCGAGCGACGACTTCAAGCGGAACCGCCTGGCGATGGACGGCGTGATGCCGGATGGGACGGTGCTCGCGTTCGAGCCGCGCTCCCGCGGCCAGGGCTTCAACGCCGTGCTGCAGACGACGCACCGCCAGAACTTCCTCGTGCCGCCGCGCGCGCACCGGTCGTTCCCGCTCGCCGAGCTTCGCGCCTAGCGGCGCAAGATCGGCATCGTCAGGCAGGTCGGCCCGCCGTCGCCCTTGAGCGAGAGCTCCCGGCCTTCGTAGACGAGCACCTCCACGCCGGCGGCGACGAGCCGGTCGCGGGTCACGGGGTTGCCGTCGAGCGCGAGCGCGACACGCGGCGCGAGCGCGAGCACGTTCGTTCCCATGCTGTCGAACTCGTCGTCGGGCACCGACACGATCTCGATCCCGCGCTCGGCGAGCAGCTGCGCGAGCGCGACCGGCAGCAGCGGGGGGTACGCGACGACGAGATCGGCCGCGAGCGGTGAGAGCAGCGACAGCAGGTGCATGACCTCCGTCTCGCCGTGCCAGTGGGGAAGGTCGAAGGTCAGCGTCTC
The DNA here is from genome assembly GCA_963755155.1 of uncultured Actinomycetes bacterium. Lineage (GTDB taxonomy): Bacteria > Actinomycetota > Thermoleophilia > Gaiellales > Gaiellaceae > PALSA-612. The sequence goes on from CAVWIV010000007.1 coordinate 416,275, forward strand.
GACGCCCGGGAGGGCCTGCGCGACCGCTTCGATTCCGGCAGGGCTCGTGCGGTAGCCGCGGCCGGCGAGAAGCGTTGCCTCGTCGAGCCGGATGAGGTCTCCGCCCTCCGCGACGGCGGGCTCGGCAAGCGTCGCGGACACCGGCACGCCGGCCAGCTCGAGATCCTCGGCCACTGCGGCGGGCTCGGCGCGCCTCCCTGCCTTCCCGGGCCGCATGAGGATCGCGCCGTGCTCCGTGACGACAGCGGGATCGAACGCGTAGATCGCGTCTGGATCTGTGTCGATCGGGTCGGCGACGACGACGTCGCAGCCTGCTCCCTCGAGGATCGCGCAGAAGGCCTCGTGCTCCCGCACGAGCGCCGCGGGGTTCGGCTCCGCACGCCAGCCGTATTCCTCCCAGCGGGCAGCGGCTGCGATGCTCGGCCGGCGCACGAGCACGCGGCGCAGCGGGTCGACCATCGAGCGGCAGCCGTAGTCCGGCATGTGGCGAGCACGCTACAGAGCGCGCATACTCCGGGCTGGCTGGTGAAGCTGCGCGGGGGACACGTCCTGGTGGCGGCTGCCGTGGTAGCCGTCCTCGCCGCGGGGAAGGCCGCTCCCGCGCCACGTGCGAATGCCCCGCTGCTGGACCAGGTGAATGCCGTGCGAGCGGAGCTCGGTCTTACGCCGCTGCGGTTCGACCCGGTCGTCCGCCGAGTCGTCCTGCGAATGGCGACGAACGATCTCGCCGACCGCAGCCCCGAGACGCTCGATGCGCAGCCCGACTGCGCCGTCTGCGACACGTTCTACGAGCGCGGCGCTGCCGTCGACCCGGGTGCTCTCTACCGCTCTCTCGGCGGGCGGCGGGCCGATCCGCTTCGGCCTCTGGCGGGCCGGGTGGAGCGCGGCCGACAATCTCTCGGTCTTCTTCCCGGCGGCCGGGCTCGTCCTTGATCCGCGCGCACGCACGATCGCCTTCGCTCAGACGCCGCTCGGCATGCTCGTGGTGGGCGTCACGGCGGATGTCCATGCTCGGTTCGACAGGCCCGTTCGCTGGCCCCGCGGGCCGATGGACCCGCGCCACCAGCTGTGGGTCGATGTCGTCTTGCCACCCGGCTACGGCTATCCGAATCTCTACGACGTTCGCGACGGTCTCGACGTGAACGTCGCGTATCCGCTGGCTACGGCAAGAGGGTTCCGCGGTTCGCGGCTCGTCGCCTTCGGCGTCAACACGTCGCTCGCATACGGCCGCGCGTACCACGTCGGCCCACTCCGTCTGGGGGTGCGGCTCAAGACGAGGGATATGCCCTCCGCGTTCGAGCGCCGCAGCTGGACGTTCCAGTCGGTCCCCGATGAGGAGCGCGACGCGTTCCTCGACGCCGTGCGCCGGACGCCGGCGCAGCTGCGCGCGCTGCTCGCCGACCTCGACGGCGCGGTCGACGTCATTGGGGGCTCGGAGGCGTGCCTCAGCGCCGACGCGTGTGAGGACGTCCACGGCGACCGTGCCACGGTGGGCATGGCTGTGAGTGCGAGCCGCGAGGTGATCGTCCACGAGCTCGGCCACGTCGTGTTCGATCTCGCGCTCGACGAGCGTGGGCGGCGCGCGTTCCGGTCGGCGTTCATCCGCACGGGCTGGAGGAACGCGCCTTACGTCCCCCCTTCGGAGCAGTTCGCCGACCAGGTCGAGCACTGGGCGCTCGGCAACGCATCCAGCGATTCACGCTGGTTGTCCGGCGGAGAGCTCGCAAGCCTGCTCCGCTCGCACGCGAGCTATCGTCCGCTCTCGGCCCGCGGGCTGCTCCCTCGCTAGGCCCGACGCTCTATCCTGACTTCGGGCCGAAGTGGCGGAACTGGTAGACGCGCCGGACTCAAAATCCGGTGGCCTTCGGGCCGTGTGGGTTCGAGTCCCACCTTCGGCATCGGGCCGTGTTTACAAACCGTGCGGCCCGCAAAGACGTCTGTAGTTGCAGAACACGCGCAGAAGGCGGATACTTCGCGCTTGCATCGGGAAGGGCATCGAGCACAAAGGAGGGTCTGTTGAGGAAGAAGCCACTTTTGGCGATCGTTCCGATCGCCGTAGCAGCCGTTGGGCTTTCGGTCGCCGGGGCAGCGTCCGGTAAGACCGGCCCGACTGCGGCAACGAAGCTGCCGTCGGCGTCTTGTGGCCCGATTTTCTACAAGGGCTCCGGGGCACCGAGATATCTCATCGCGTCCGACCTGCCGCTCCAGGGCGCCGGGCGTGCCCAGCCGCTGTCGATGGTCAAGGCCATCCAGTACGTGCTGGAGAAGCAGTACAACTTCCGGGCCGGCCAGTTCACGCTTGGCTACCAGTCGTGCGATGACGCGACGGCGCAGCAGGGCGGCTGGGCGACCGAGAAGTGCACGGCGAACGCGCGAGCGTACGCCAACGACAGGTCGGTGCTCGGCGTGCTAGGCACGTTCAACTCCGGTTGCGCAAAGCTCGAGATCCCGATCTTGAACCGCGCTCCGGGCGGTCCCGTCGCGATGATCTCCTCCGCGAACACCGCGGTGGGACTGACGCACGATGCGCCGTGGAACGACCCGGGCGAGCCGAACATCTACTACCCGACGAAGATCCGCAACTACGCACGCGTGGCTACGTCAGACGACTACCAGGGCCCGTTCGCCGCGGATCTGCTCAAGAAGCTGAAGAAGACGAGCGTCTACATCCTCCACGACAACCAGACGTTCGGGAAGGGTGTCGCCAACGCGTTCCGTTCGAGGGCGAACAAGATCAACCTCAACGTCGAGGGCTTCGAGCCCTGGGACGCGAAGGCAGCGAGCTACGAGGCGATCGGTGAGCGGATCAAGGCCACCGGCGCCAAGTCCGTGTACCTCGCCGGCATCGTCTGCAACAACGGCGTCAAGCTGATCAAGGACATCGGCGCCGTGCTCGGCAAGGGTGTCACGCTGGCCGCTCCGGACGGCTTCACGCCGTACTCGGCGACCGCTGGTGCCGGTGCAGCCGCGCAGGGGATGTACATCTCCTACGCGGGTGTCCCGCTCTCGCTGCTGGGCAAGAAGGGCAAGGCGTTCCTGAAGGCGTTCGCGAAGTACCAGGGTCGGCCGACCGTCGACCCTTACGCGGTCTACGCCGCACAGACGGCGCAGATCATGATCAACGCGATCGCGCAACTCGAACGGCTCGCGCCTGTCCGTCGTCCGCAACGTCTACAAGACGAACATCAAGGGCGGCATCATGGGCACGTTCCGCTTCGACAAGGTGGGGAATATCTGTCCCTTCAAGACGATCAGCTTTGACAGGCTGGTCGGCACCGCGGGCAAGTTCTTCTCCTATGTCCGCGTGAAGGCCACTTGCTAGCACGGTAGTAACGATGGCTTGGGCTGAGGGAGGGCTATAGAGTCCTCCCTCAGTCTTTGCGAGGAGGATCGGGGATGGCGACGGACGCGTACGCAGAGCGTGTGGTACACCGGCGACGGCCGTCGGAGTACGTCATCCCTGTGCTCGGGATCGCGCTTGTCGGCCTGATCCTCGCCTGGCTCGGCTACAACCTCTACCTCGCTCCGGAGCAGTGGTTCCGCGTGTTCCTGATCGGGATCACGAACGGCTCGCTCTATGCACTCGTTGCGCTCGGCTACACGCTCGTGTACGGCATCCTCGAGCTGATCAACTTCGCGCACGGCGACGTCTTCATGCTCGGCGGGATGGTCGCTGCGTCTCTGATCGGCACAGCCGGCTTCCTCTTCATACCCGGCTTCGACCTCGCACAATGGGGCACTCCCGGCGCGACACTCGGCGCGCTCGTGCCGGCGATCCTCGTCTGCCTCGCGGTCTCGATCATCGCGTGCGGCTTATTGAACGCCACCGTGGAGCGCATCGCCTACAAGCCCTTGCGCAACGCCCCGCGGCTGGCGCCGCTGATCACGGCCATCGGCATGTCGTTCATCCTCCAGAACGTCGCCATCGTCTGGAAGGGGACGGAGACGGTCTCGGTCAACCAGACGCTGCCGACGGGCGAGGTGTTCGCCATCGGCGACGTCCGCTACACGTGGGACCGCCTGTTCGTCGTCCTCATCACGGTTCCGGTTCTCGTGCTACTGGTGTGGCTCGTCCAGTACACACGGCAGGGAAAGGCCATGAGGGCGACCGCGCAGGACAAGGACGCGGCGGCGATGATGGGGATAGACGTCAATCGGACGATCTCCTTCACGTTCCTCATCGCCGGCGGTCTGGCGGGGGCTGCGGGCGTGATCTTCGCCTTCTACTACACGACGGTACGGTTCGACACGGGCTTCACGCTTGGCCTGATCGCGTTCACGGCAGCCGTCCTCGGAGGCATCGGGAACCTCCCCGGCGCCGTTCTCGGCGCGATGCTGCATCGGGCTGCTGCAGGCGTTCAACGAGGGGCTCTCGTGGAATGCGCCGGGACCGGCGTGGACGACGTCGATCGTCTTCGGGATCCTCATCGTCATCCTCGTGTTCCGCCCGCAGGGGCTGCTCGGCGAGCGGACGCCGGAGGGCGGCTAGCTTCGTGACAGAGACGCTGGGCAGCGTGTGGCGCGAAGTGCCCGGATGGGCGAAGAACGCCGCGCTGGTGCTGGTGTTCGTCCTCGTGTTGCTCGTTCCCGCCTGGTCCGGGCGGGCATTCCAGTCGGGCATCGAGCTGTATGTGCTCGTGGCCCTGATCGTGCTGTTCTTGCTCGGCAAGCCGCTCTACCGGCTCTTCTGGCGTGCGCTTGAGGGTCTTGGTGTCCGCGACGCGAAACGGCGCTGGGCGCGACAATCGCGCTGGATCAAGGTGCTGCCCCTCGTGGCCGCCGTCCTACTCGTGTTGCTCATCTTCTGGGGACGCGGCACGCAGCCGAGCCTCTCGCTCGTGATCCTGATCGGGATCATCCTCGCGCTCTACGTCGTGCCGCCTCGCATCCGGCAGTACGTGATCCCGGTGACGGTGCTCGCCCTCGCCGTCGCCTACCCGATCCTCATCGCCGAGAACTGGCTCTGGGCCGGGAGCGTGCCCATCATCACGAACCCGCCGAGCATGGACGCGATGGTGATCGTGACCGTCTACGTGATGATGGCGCTCGGCCTGAACATGGTCGTCGGCTACGCAGGCCTGCTCGACCTCGGCTACGTGGCGTTCTTTGCCATCGGCGCCTACGCCGCTGCCTGGTTCGCGTCGCCGCACTTCGCGCGCCCGGACATCAACACCGGCCTCCCGAGCATCGACTTCAGCCTTGGCGGTGTCGGCGTCTTCGAAGGCGTGGGGGGGATCCACGTCTCGATCTGGCTCGTGCTGCTCATCGGCGCCGCGATCACTGCCGTCGCCGGCGTGCTCATCGGGCTGCCGACATTGCGGTTACGCGGGGACTACCTCGCCATCGTCACGCTCGGCTTCGGCGAGATGGTGGCGCAGGTTGCGCGCAACGGCGACGAGCTGCAGCTGGGCTTCAACCTCACGAACGGCCCGCCGGGCATCAACCCGGTCGACTCGCCGGGCTTCGGGGCCTGGGCTCACGAGAATCTCGGCTTGCCGGACGTCTTCCGGGACTCGCTCGGCTGGTGGGTTTCCGGGACCTTCGACCCGGTCGGGGACGTGGTGGACCTCATGTACTGGGGCGCGATCGTGCTCGTCCTCATCACGCTCTTCTGCTCCATCCGCCTGCGTGACTCGCGGCTCGGTCGCGCGTGGATCGCGATCCGCGAGGACGAGACGGCCGCGGCGGCGATGGGCGTGCCGCTCATGCGGACGAAGACGTGGTCGTACGCGTCAGGTGCCTTCTTCGGCGGCGTTGCCGGCGTCTGGTTTGCGTCGTTCCAGCAGGCGGTGTTCCCGGACACGTTCAACTTCAACGTGTCCGTCTTCATCCTCTGCATGGTCATCCTCGGCGGCATGGGCAACGTGTGGGGGGTGATCGCCGGCGCGGCCTTCCTCGCGTACCTCAACACCGAGGGGCTGGCGGAGTTCGGCGGCTGGATGAACGAGAACATGCTGCGCTGTGGCGGCGGTCAGGAGGCCGGCAAGGTGATCTCCGACGGCTGCGTGGATGTCCCCGCCGTCTCGTTCGGGATCTACGGGATCATTCTCGTCGTCGTCATGCTAGTGCGGCCGTACGGGCTCTTCCCCGAGGCGCGTCGCAAGCAGGAGTTCGAGGAAGGCGTGCATGACGAACCGCTCGTGGACGTGCAGCGCTGATGGCCGAGCTCCTCCTCGAGACAAAGGCGTTGCGCAAGGAGTTCGGCGGTCTCGTCGCGGTGAACGACGTCGACTTCACGATCCCGGAAGGCGCGATCGTGAGCCTCATCGGGCCGAACGGTGCCGGAAAGACGACGTTCTTCAACATGATCACCGGCGTGTACAAGGTGACGACGGGCGTGGTCGAGCTCGCCGGCGAGGACATCACGGATCGGCCGCCGCACTTCGTGACCGAGCGAGGCATCGGGCGCACGTTCCAGAACATCCGCCTGTTTCAGGAGATGACGGCGCTCGAGAACGTGCTGGTGGGCATGCACTGCCGGCTCAAGGGCGGGATCATCGGCAGCATCTTCGGATTGCCTCGCGTGAGGCGTGAAGAGCGCGCCGCGACTGAGCGTGCCCACGAGCTGCTCGCGTACTGCTCGCTCGAGGGTGTCGAGGACGACTACGCGCGCAACCTCTCGTACGGCGACCAGCGGCGGCTCGAGGTCGCGCGCGCCCTGGCGACGCAGCCGAAGCTCCTGTTGCTCGACGAGCCCACGGCGGGTATGAACCCGCAGGAGTCGGCGGAGTTCACCGGGTTCATCCGCAAGCTCCGCGACGAGGAGGGCGTGACCGTGCTGCTCATCGAGCACGACATGAAGGTCGTGATGGGCGTCTCCGAGCGGCTGACAGTGCTCGACTACGGCGAGAAGATCGCGGAGGGGACGCCGAAAGAGGTGCAGAGCGACCCGCGGGTGATCGAGGCCTACCTCGGGACGGGAGCAGCGGCGGCGGTATGAACGAGCGGCCGCAGACCGTGCTCCAGGTGGAAGGGATCCACACCTTCTACGGCACCATCGAGGCGCTCAAGGGCATCTCGCTCGAGGTTCGCGAGGGCGAGATCGTGACGCTGATCGGCGCCAACGGCGCCGGCAAGTCGACGACGCTGCGCTCCATCAACGGGCTCAACCATCCGCGCAACGGGAGCGATCCGCTTCATGGGCGAGGACATCACGCATGCCGCGCCGCACAAGATCGTCAAGCGTGGGATCTCGCAGTCACCGGAAGGCCGGAAGCTCTTTCCGCGCATGTCGGTCGAGGAGAACCTCGAGATGGGCGCGTTCCAGCGGTCGGGCCACGCGGAGATCGCGGCTGACAAGGAGCACGTCTTCGAGCTCTTTCCGCGGCTGAAGGAGCGCCTGCACCAGAAGGCGGGGACGCTGTCCGGCGGCGAGCAGCAGATGTGCGCGATCGGCCGGGCGATGATGGCGCGGCCGAAGCTGCTCATGCTCGACGAGCCGTCGATGGGCCTCGCGCCGATCTTCGTCGACCGCATCTTCGAGACGATCGTCGAGATCAACAAGGAGGGCACGCCCGTGCTGCTCGTCGAGCAGAACGCGCTCATGGCGCTCGACGTCGCGGACCGCGGCTACGTCCTCGAGACCGGCAAGGTCGCGCTCGAGGGCTCCGCGACGGAGCTCGCTGCGAACGAGGACGTCAAGAAGGCGTACCTCGGCATCGCCTAGGTCCGGGGTCAGACCCCTTAACAATCACGAGCCGACGCGGATCGGCGAGTACGGCGGTGCCAGCAGGAAGCCGATGCGGCCATGTGCCGTCTCCATCTCCGATCGCCATCGACAACGCCGCGCCGGCGCTCCGCGCCGGGACAAAGCCGAGATGCCGCGCCCCGGCCGCATCCCGGCAGCCACCGACGATCACGCTGCCGAGCCTCTCGGTCTGCCTGCGAATCGCCTGCCCAGTCGGCGTACGGGAGCAGCGGATGACACGTCCGCCCCGAGCGATAGCCGTCGAGCGCCCGCTCGTCCGTCGCGGCAGCTCGCTCCGCCTCGTCGACGAGCTCGGGATCGAGCCCCGCGCGCGTCGCCTGGAAGAACGCGCGGTACGGCAGCTGCGTCGGATGGGCGAAGCGGCGGTGAAACCGGTGGAGCAGGATCGCCGTGCCGCCGTCGGCGACAGGCGACTGCGAACGCCACAGGCGCAGCGCGTGTCCCAGCCCGAGGTAGGCGGCGAGCAGAGGATTCGGCCGCTCGCGCGGCAGGTAGGGCGTCGTGCGCGGGATGCCGAGGCAGATCGCGTCGAGCGGCCGGTCGAGCTCGATCGACCGCAGCTCGATCGATCGCAGGAGCGCCTCCGCGTGAGCGACCGACGGCAGCCCCGCGAACGCGCCGGCGGCCGTGATCGACACCGGTAGCGCCCGGATGACGCGAAGCCTGACGGCGCCGGGAAGCCAGCGGAAGAGCTTGGCCGTCCGGGAGGCCGCGATTCGCTCGGCAGCTCGCGGGTCGTACGGGATAGCCGAACGCCGTCTCGGCGATCCGCGGCTGGTCGAGCGCGAGCGACACGCCGAGCAGCGGCGCCCGCCGAGCGAGTCCCGCCTCGACGCTCAGTGCCGATCGCCAGCCGTCCGAGCCACTCGGCTCGAGCAGCGACAAGGCCGTTGCCTCTCGCTGCGCGTCGGCGCTACCGCACGCGAGCAGCACGGCCGGGCCCGCCGTGGACGACGGTCTCGGCTGCGCTCACGCATACGACGACATCCGTGTCGACGAGCTCGCGCGCGATCCGCCAGGTGTCGCCGTGCCCGCCCGCAAGGTCGACCAGCGCCGGGTCTTCGGCATCGTGCACGTGCACGCGGCCGTAGAACGCCCGCGCGAACGCGGGTGCGAAGAGCCGGTCGAGCTCGCGGCGGCCCGGCCTCCGGCCGAGTCCGGCGGTGACGAGGATCGTCTGCCGTTCGTCGGGGACGCCGAGGTTGCGGAGCTCCTGGACGGCGGCGCCGATCGCCGCCCGCCGCGCGTCCACGGGAGCGCTCGGGAGCGGTAGCGCCGGCACGTCCGTCACGATCGTCGCGCGGCCTCCTCGCGGCACGATGCCCGCGAGGGGCGGGCCCGAAAGCGGGAAGCGAACGGCGTCGCGCACCGCCGCGCCGACGTCGGTGATCGCCTGGCCCGCGGGCTCGGGAGGGATGAGCACGACGGCGTCGTCGGGGGCGTCGACGACGACGAGCTGCGTTCCGGAGAGGAGCGGGACTCGCACCCCTCTCACACTAGACTCGACGCGTGAGCCCGAAGACGATCACGGGCGAGGAGCTCGACCTCGACGACGCGCCGGCGCGCGAGGCGGATCTCTTCCTCGTCGACGGCAACAACCTCGCCTACAGGGCGTATTTCGCCCTCCCCGAGGAGCTCGTGACGAGCGACGGCTTCCCCACGAACGCGCTGCTCGGCTTCACGAACATGCTCGTCAAGCTGCTCTCGGACTACCGCCCGCGCGGGGTCGCAGTCGCCTGGGACACGAAGCCCGTGCACCGCACGGCGATCTCCGGCGAGTACAAGTCGGACCGGCGCCCGATGCCCGACCTGCTGCGCGAGCAGTTCCCGTACTTCAGGCCGATCGTGGAGGCGTTCGGCTACCGCAACCTCGAGTTCGAGGGCTGGGAGGCGGACGACGTCATCGCCACGCTGGCGACCCGGGCCGACGAGGCGGGCGTGCCCACGTGCGTCGTCTCCACCGACCGCGACGCATTCCAGCTCGTCTCGGACAACGTCTGCCTGATGATGACGCCGCGCGGCGTCGCCGACGTCCACGTCTATACGCCGGAGCGCGTCACCGCGCGTCTCGGCGTGCCGCCCGAGAAGGTGCCCGACCTGATCGGCCTCAAGGGCGACTCCTCCGACTCGATCGCCGGCGTGCCGGGCATCGGCGACAAGACCGCAGCGCAGCTCATCCAGCAGTTCGACTCGGTGGAGGGCGTGCTCGAGCACGTCGACGAGCTGTCGCCCGGCCGCGCGAAGTCGCTCCGCGAGCACGCCGACCAGGCCCGCGAGTCGAAAGTGCTGGCGACGATGCGACGAGATCTCGACATCGACTGCGACCCCGCTGAGCTAGTGCTCGCGCCGCCCGACCGCTCCGAGCTCCAGGAGATGTTCCGGCGCTTCGAGTTCCGCGCGCTCATGCAGCGCGTCGACCAGCTGGACGAGGCGCTGCCCGCGGCCGAGAGGCCTGTCGTAGCGGGAGAGGAGCTGCCGTGGCGCGAAGCCGAGCTTCCCGAGCCGGCGGGGGCGTTCGGCTACGCCGTTGATGACGGTCGTTGTGCCGTTGCGCTGACGGACGAGGTCGTGATCGCGCCACGCCCCGAGCGCATCGAAGGCGAGATCGCGGCTCACGACGCGAAGCCGCTCCGCGTAGATGCGGTCGACGACACGCTCCTCGCCGCGTACCTGATCGAGCCGGGGCGCACGGCTTACGATCTCACCGACCTCGCCGCGGAGTACGGGATCGCGCTCGACCCTGTGCCGCCTACCGAGGAAGAGACGGCGGCGCTCGTCCGCCGCGCGGCGCTGCCCCTTCGCCTCGCCCCGCTCATGCGCGCCCGGCTCGTGGAGCGCGATCTCGTCTCGCTTTACGAGGACATCGAGCTGCCGCTGACGAGCGTGCTCGCGCGCATGGAGGACGCCGGCGTTCGCATCGACACGTACCGCATGGGGGAGATCACGGCGCGCCTCCAGGACCGGATCGAGGAGCTCGAGGGACGCGCGCACGAGCTGGCGGGCGAGGAGTTCATGGTCGGCTCCACGCAGCAGGTGGCGCGCATCCTCTTCGAGCAGCTCGGGCTCACGCCCGGGCGCAAGGGCAAGACGGGCTACTCCACCGACACGAAGGTGCTCCAGACGATCCGCGACGAGCACGAGATCGTCCCCGTGATCGAGGAGTGGCGGGAGCTGACGAAGCTCGTCAACACGTACCTCGGGCCGCTGCCCGAGATGATCGGGGAGGACGGCCGGCTGCACACGACGATCAACCAGGCGGTGGCCGCCACGGGCCGCCTGTCCACGTCGAATCCCAACCTCCAGGCGATCCCGATCCGCACCGAGCTGGGCCGCGAGATCCGCTCCGCGTTCGTCGCCGAGGAGGGGAGTCGCCTCGTGTCGGCCGACTACTCGCAGATCGAGCTGCGCATCCTCGCCCACGTCTCCGGCGAGCCGAAGCTCAAGGCCGCGTTCGCTGCCGGCGAGGACATCCACGCCGCCACGGCCGCCGAGGTGCTCGGCCGGGAGCCGTCGGCGCTGACGAAGGACGAGCGCGCGATCGCGAAGATGATCAACTTCGGGATCGTCTACGGCATCTCCGCGCACGGCCTCTCGCAGAACCTCCAGATCCCGCGCGACGAGGCGCAGACGTACATCGACACGTACCTCGCGCGGTTCCCGCACGTGCAGGACTTCATCGCACGCACGATCGAGGAGGCGAAGCGCGACGGCTACGTGACGAGCCTTCTGGGCCGCCGGCGGCCCGTGCCCGAGATCCGCACGTCGAGCTGGCAGACGCGCGCCCTCGGCGAGCGGCTGGCCGTGAACTTCGTCATGCAGGGCTCGAACGCCGACATCATCAAGGTGGCGATGATCGGCATCGACCGCCGGCTGCGCGAGGAGGGCCGGTCGGCGCGGCTCGTGCTCCAGGTGCACGACGAGCTGCTGCTCGAGGCGCCCGAGGCCGAGGTCCGCGATGTGCGCGCGATCGTGCAGGAGGAGATGGTCGGCGCCTACGACCTCGACCCGCCGCTCGCCGTCGACGTCGGCACGGGCGAGAACTGGGCCGAAGCCAAGGCCTAGAGCCTTGGAGTCCTAGATCTCCAGCGTCTCGCCGTCCTCCGGGACGAGCACGCCCGGGACCGCCTCCCGCAGCGCGTCGCGCGTGAGGTGGCAGTGGTTGATCGCCTCCATGTGGACTGCCACGACCGTCTGCACGCGCAAGGCGACCTCGCGCACGTCGTCCACGCCCATCACGATCAACCCGCCCTCCGCGAACTCCGCGCCGCCCGCATTGACGACGGCGACACGCGGGCGGTGGGCCGCGATCGTCTCGGCGACGCCCTCGTACCAGACAGTGTCGCCTGCAAGATAGAGATCGTCGAGAACGAAGCCGCTGACTGGGGCGAGCGCCTCTGCGAGAGCACCGGACCCGTGGCGAGCCGGCACCCGAGTGACGTGGATGCCGCCCCAGTCCAGCTCGTCGGCTACTCGCCGCGCATCGAGCCCGACGTCGCGCAGCGCATCCTCGTCCTCGGGCTGACACAGGACGGGAACGTCGCGCGGAAGGAGCTCCTCGGCCCGGGCGTCGAAGTGGTCGCGATGGCGGTGGGTGACGAGCACCGCGTCGATGTCGCGGACGACGTCTTCGGCTCGAAGCGGCAGTGGGACGAGAGGGTTGGGAGCAGGGTTGCGCGTACCTTCGATGGGCGGCCGGGCGCCCGCGTCGTCGAGCGCAGGGTCTACGAGCAGCCGCTTGCCGGCAAGCTCGACGATCACCGTCGCATTGCGAATGAGCGTCAGACGCACGAGCCCACTTCTATCGCACGCGACTCCGGGCTGCTGAATTCGGCTCCGTGGCTATACTGACCGGCCTTTTCGCATGACCAACGACACGATCGACACCACCCAAGCGGATCTCGCTGAGCCTGGCGTCTGGACCACCGGTCCGGACGGTGAGCTCGTTCCCGACTACGACGCCACGTTCCCGGAGATCAATGAGGGCGAGGTCGTCCACGGCACGGTCGTGCGCGTCGACAAGGACGAGGTGCTCGTCGACATCGGCTACAAGTCCGAGGGCGTCATCCCGGCGGCCGAGCTGTCGATCCGGCGCTCGATCAACCCCGGCGACGAGGTCGGCATCGGCGACGAGATCGACGCGCTCGTGCTCACGAAGGAGGATTCCGACGGGCGGCTGATCCTTTCGAAGAAGCGCGCCCGCTTCGAGCTCGCCTGGAAGGAGATCGAGCGGAAGTCGGAGAGCGGCGAGCCCATCACCGGCCGCGTCATCGAGGTCGTCAAGGGTGGCCTCATCCTCGACCTCGGCGTGCGCGGCTTCCTGCCGGCTTCGCTCGTGGACATTCGCAGGGTTCAGGATCTCGACGAGTTCCTCGGCCAGGAGCTTCGCTGCAAGGTGATCGAGCTCAACAGGTCGCGCAACAACGTCGTGCTGTCGCGCCGCGCGGTGCTCGAGGACGAGCGCAAGGAGATGCGCCAGGCGATCCTCGACCGCCTCAGCCCGGGCGACGTCGTCGACGGGACGATCTCGAACATCGTCGACTTCGGCGCGTTCGTCGATCTCGACGGCATGGACGGTCTCATCCACATCTCCGAGCTCTCCTGGGGTCACGTGAACCATCCGTCGGAGGTGCTCGAGATCGGCCAGGAGGTCAACGTCAAGGTGCTCGACATCGACCGCGAGCGCCAGCGGATCTCCCTCGGGCTCAAGCAGACGCAGTCGGACCCCTGGCAGCAGGTGCTCGACAGCTACTCGCTGAACGACATCGTCGACGGCAAGGTGACGAAGGTCGTGACGTTCGGGGCGTTCATCGAGATCCTGCCCGGCGTCGAGGGGCTCGTCCACATCTCGGAGCTCGCGCAGCACCACGTCGAGAATCCCCGCGAGGTCGTCGCGCAGGGCCAGGCCGTCCAGGTGAAGATCATCGAGATGGACGCCGAGCGCCGGCGCCTCTCGCTGTCGCTCAAGCGCGTCGAGGAGTCGGAGGGCGGCCAGACGCGCGACGAGGACGCGCCGCCGCTCGCGCTTTCCGAGGAGGTCTTCTCGGAGGAGCCTGCGCCGCCGCTCGAGGAAGCCGAAGCCGAGGTCGAGGCTGAAGAAGCACCCGTCGCCGAGGCAGAAGGCCGACGAGCCCGCCGCCGAGGCAGAGCCGATTGACGAGGTTGAGCCGGCTGAGGAGAACGACGAGCCGGCTGAGGAAGCTGACGAGGCGGAGCCCGAGGCTGACGAGGCGGAGCCCGAGCCTGAAGACGGCCCCGTCGCCGATACCGAGCCGACCGACGTCCCGGAAGCCGACTAGGGTCGCCGTCACCGGCGGCATCGGCGCCGGGAAGAGCGAGGCGCTCGAGGCGTTTCGTCGCCACGGCGCGGCCGTACTCTCCTCGGACGAGGTCGTCCACGAGCTCTACGCCGGTGACACCGAGGCCAGGGCCGCGCTCGAAGAGCGCTTCGGCACGACCGACCGCGCGCGCATCGCCGAGGTCGTGTTCGCCGATCCGGACGAGCTCGCGTGGCTCGAGCAGTTGCTCCACCCGCGCGTGCGCGAGCGCTACACGGCCTGGCTCGACGGCGTCGACGCGGACGTCGCCGTCGTCGAGATCCCGCTCCTGTACGAGACGGGGGCAGACGCGCTGTTCGACGCCGTCGTCGTGATCACCGCCCCGGCCGAGCTGCGGGCCGCGCGCCGTGGGGAATCGGTCGCAGAGCGGTCGTCACGGCTCATTCCCGATGACGTCAAGATCGCCAAGGCGGACTTCACATACGTCAACGAGGGCCCGCTGGAAGGCCTCGATGCCTTTGTCCAAGCCGTTTTGGCGCGACTTCGATTCTGACACTGAAATTGACACTTGACAGACGACGAAGTGATGTCATAATGACAGCAACATGCAGCTGGCAAACCATATCGAAGCGCTCCTGGCGGATCTCCAGGCAGCCGGCTCGCTGGGCGACGAAGCCGTTGCCCAAGCCGCACAGCGGCTAAGCGAGGCGCTTCAGGGGTCGGCGCGGCTGCGCTTGCTCGATCTCCTCTCCGAAGCGACGCTCGAGATCTCCGATCAGCTCCCGTCCGGCCATGTCGAGATTCGGCTGGCCGGACAGGAGCCGTCGCTCGTCTACGTCGAGGAGCGCGAGAGCACGGAGCCCGCCCCGGCGGACGACGGCTTGACCGCACGCATCACGTTGCGGCTGCCGGAGGCGCTGAAGATCGGCATCGATACAGCGGCCGCGCGCGAGGGGCTCTCCGCGAACACGTGGCTCATTCGGGAGCTGAAGCGCGCGGTGCACCGAGGCGTCGGGCACAAGAAGTTCGGCAGCGGCCTGACCGGCTTTGCAGAGAACTGACGACGAAGGAGGGATGATGGACTTCAGTCACACATACCCCGATTACGTACAGCCAGTAGGCGACCGCAAGCCTCCGAAGCACGACCCGGCCGTCCGGGTGCGGAAGCCGCGCGGCACGCGAGGGTGGAGGCGATGAGGCGCGAGACGTTCCCGGTCTCCGGACCAGTGGCAGTCGTCGTTCGCGCCCCGGCGGGAACGGTGGAGATCGAGGCTCTGGACACTGCCGAGGCGGTCGTCGAGCTCGAGGCCGAGCGCGGGGGCGAGGATGGCGCCCTCGAGGCGGCGATCGTCGAGCTGCGCCCGGGCAGCGACCGTCCCGAGCTGCTGGTCGACGTCAAGCACGGCTTTCGCATCGGCGGCAAGCGTGGGCTGAGCCTCAGCATCGTCTTCGGCAGCGGACCGTCCGTTCGCGCCAAGATTCGCGTTCCGAGCGGCTCCTCCGTCGATGTGGAGTCGGACGCCGCAGACGTGACAGGTACGGGCCGCTTCGACCGGGCCGAGGTGAAGACCGCGGCCGGCGACGTGCGGCTCGACGAGGTCGAGGGTGACGTCCGGGTCAAGTGCGTTGCAGGGGACGTCACCCTCGGCTCTATCGGCGGCGAGGCGAACGTCAACTCCGTGTCGGGCGACGCGACCGTCGGCAAGGTCGGCGGGAACGCAAACTTCCACTCCGTTTCCGGCGACATCGACCTGCGGGAGGCGCAAGGCTCAGTGCACGCGAAGACGATCTCCGGCGACGTTCACATCGGGGCGGTCGTCAAGGGCGCCGTGGCGATGCAGTCCGTCTCGGGCGACCTCACAATGGGCCTTAGCAGCGGCTCGAAGCTCTTCGTCAATGCTCGCTCGACGAGCGGCAAGACGACCTCCGAGCTCGAGGTGCGCGACGAGCGGCCGGCGAACGGCGGGCCGCTCGTGGAGCTGCAGGCGAAGTCCGTCTCCGGCGACATCCGCATCGTCCGCGCATGACCCGCGGAGCGCTGCTGCGCGACAGGGCGCTGCTGGCGCTCCTGGCTCGCGACGTCATCTCGACCGCTGGGTCGCAGATGACGTGGGTGGCGCTGCCGTGGTTCGTGATCACCACGACAGGCTCGGCCACGAAGATGGCCATCGTCGTCGCGGTCGAGGCGGCGGCGCTCGGCATCGTCGGCTTCGCCTCCGGCAACCTCGTGGGTCGCATCGGGCTTCGGCGCACGATGCTCGTGGCGGACGCGTGCCGGGTGCCGTTGATCGCGGCGATTCCCCTGCTACATGCCGCCGGACTCCTCTCGTTTCCGCTGCTGCTCGTGCTGGTCTTTGCCGTCGGCGCGTTCGGCACCCCGTCGTTCGTCTCCAAGGCAGCGATCCTGCCCGAGATCGTCGGTGAGGACGAAGGCGTGCTGGGTGAGGCAAACGCGTTGCTGCAAGCGGCGATGCGGATCGCGCTCGTGCTCGGCCCTGTGCTCGCGGGTGTCCTCATCGGGCTCGTGGGCGCGACGAACGTCCTCTACATCGATGCCGCCACGTTCCTCATCGGCTTCCTGCTGATCGCCTTCTTCGTGAAGGTGGGCGGCGCTGCTCCGGAGACCGAGGAGTCGCGCGGCCTCGGCGCCGGCATCCGCTTCCTGCTCAGGGACCGCCTGCTCCGCCCGTGGTCGGTTGCGATCGTGGCCGGCGACGTCGCCTGGCTGGCGTTCTTTGTGACGGTGCCAGTCCTCGTCCTCACGCGGTTCGGGGAGCAACCCGAGATTCTCGGCTGGATCTTCGGCGCCTGGGGGTTGGGTGCCGTCGCCGGCAGCGCGGTGATGTTTCGCATCGTGCGCCGTATCGACGGACTGCTGGTGGGAAGCATCGGCGAGCTGGCGATGATCGCGCCGATCTGGATCTTCCTCCTCGCCGACCTCCCGGCGTGGGCGCTCGTCGTCGCGATGTTCGCTTCCGGGTTGGCGAACGGCCTCGTCAACGCGCCCATCTGGACGATCTTCACCGTCCGCACGCCTCCCGCACTGCGGCCCAAGGCGTGGGCGGCGATCATCGCGACCACGTCGCTGCTCGGCCCGCTCGTGCTGCTCGCCGCCGGTTCGGCTCTCGACTCCGTTGGGCTGACGGAGACACTGCTCGCGATCGTGCTCGTCCAGACGGTCGCCGCGCTGCTCTTCGCGGCCGCCGGGCTCCGAGAGCGCTATCGACTCAGGGTGCCGTCGGCGACAGCCGGCGCGCGCGTCTAGGGAGGGGCGGACGATGAGGATCTGGCCCAAGGGCGGCCTGTGGCGTCACTCCGACTTCCTGAAACTCTGGTCGGCGGAGACGATCAGCCAGGTCGGCTCACAGGTCACGGGGTTGGCCCTGCCGCTCGTCGCGATCATCACGCTCGACGTCAGCGCCTTCGAGGTGGCGCTGCTCGGTGTCATCGAGTTCGCGCCGTTCATCCTCATCAGCTTGCCGGCCGGCGTGTGGGTCGACCGGATGCCCCGACGGCCGATCCTCATCGTCGGCGACCTCGGGCGCGCGGCGCTGCTGGCGACGATTCCCATCGCCTACGCAGTCGATGCGCTGACGATCTGGCAGCTCTACGTCGTCGGCTTCCTCTTCGGCGTGCTGACGGTGTTCTTCGACGTCGCGTACCAGTCGTACCTGCCTGCGCTCGTCGAGCGAGAGCAGTTGGTGGACGGCAACTCGAAGCTCGAGATCTCCCGGTCCGGCGCGCAGCTGGCAGGCCCGGCGCTCGCGGGGATCCTCATCCAGGTGCTCAAGGCGCCGCTGGCCATACTGCTCGACGCGATCAGCTTCCTCGTGTCCGGCCTGTTCGTGCTCGCCATCCGCAAGCGCGAGGCCGTGCCGGATCGGGAGCCAGGCCGTTCTCCGTTGCACGGCATGCGCGCCGAGCTGTCCGAAGGCGTGCGCTACGTGTTCGGGCACCGGTACCTGCGCTGGATCGCCGCCTCGACGGCGACGTTCAACTTCTTCGGCAGCATGACGGGAGCGATTTTCCTCGTCTACGCCGTGCGGGAGCTCGGTCTCACCGCCGGCACGATCGGCATCATCTTTGCGATCGCCAACGTCGGGTACCTCGTCGGTGCGATCGTCACGAACCGTATCTCGAGGCGAATTGGCGTGGGACCCGCGATCGTCCTAGGGGCGGCCGGGGGCGCTGCGTCGTTGCTCGTACCGCTTGCTCCGACGAGCGCGCCGATCCCGTGGCTCATCGCGTCGGGGGTTCTCGTCGGCTTCGGGGTCGTCCTCTACAACGTCACGCAGCTCAGCTTCCGCCAGGCGATCACGCCCGAGCGGCTCCAGGGCAGGATGAACTCGGTCATGCGGTTCATCGTGTGGGGCGTGATACCCCTCGGCACGTTGCTGGGTGGCGCGATCGCGACGGCCGTCGACCTTCGCACGGCGATCTGGATAGGCGCGATCGGCCAGTCGTTCGGGTTCCTGCCGGTGCTGCTCTCGCCGGTGCGCACGCTCCGGGAGATGCCCGAGCCGGTCGCCGATCCTCTGGCGGAGGCCCAGGGCGAGGGCGGTAGGCTGCTTCCCGGACAGATGCCGGCTGTCGACGACGCTCCATGAGCCCGCGTTCGCCGCTGCTCCAGCGTTCGATCTTCGCCGTCCTGACGTCGGAGATCATCTCGTCGCTCGGCTCGCAGATGACGTTCCTCGCGCTGCCGTGGTTCGTGCTGACCACGACGGGCTCGACCACGAAGATGGGAATCGTCCTCGCGGCCGAGCTGCTTGCCGATCGCGATCCTCGGCATTCCCAGCGGCGTCGTGGTGTCGAAGCTCGGCGCACGCCGGACGATGCTGGTCTCGGACGCCGCGCGCGTGCCGCTGATGGCGGCGATCCCGCTGTTGCACGCCGCCGGAATGCTGTCGTTCGGCCTGCTGCTGGTGCTCGTCTTCGCGATCGGCGTGTTCATCGCGCCGTACTTCTCTGCTCAGCGGCTCGTGCTGCCCGAGCTGGTCGGGGAGGACCCCCAGACGTTGACGCAGGCAAACGCGGTCGTCGAGGCCGGCTCGCGGTTGACGATCCTCCTCGGTCCGATCGTCGCCGGCGTCCTCATCGCGACGATCGGCGCCGAGAACGTCCTCTACGTCGACGCAGCGACGTTCGCCGTGTCGTTTCTGCTCTTGCTCCTCTTCGTGCCGAACCGGCCGCCGTTGCCGCAGCAGGCCGAGTCCCGTGGTGTTCTTGCCGGCCTCCGCTTCGTGTTCTCCGACGAGCTGCTGCGACCGATGATGGTGACGATCGTCTTCCTGCACATGTTCGCGCAGTCGATCTTCGTCGCGTTACCGGTGCTCGCGTACGACCACTACGGAGCAAGCGCAAAGACTGCCGGCCTCCTCTTCGGCGCGTGGGGCGCAGGCTCGATCATCGGCTCGCTCGCCGCCATCCCACTCGCCAAGCGCATGGCCCCGCTCACGCAGGCGACTATCGGGGTCGTGTGGGTCTCGCTGCCGCTCATGCTGCTCGGGCTTGCGTTACCCGCAGTCGGGGCGATGGCCGTGCTGTTCGCCTCTGGTCTCGGAGCGGTCGCGTCCGCGCCGCTGATGGCGATGATCACGACGCGCGCTCCCGGGCATCTCCGCGCGAAGGTGATGACGGCGGTGATCACCGTGGTCACGATCTCGGGGCCGTTCGCCGTTCTCGCTCTCGGACGCATGCTCGAGTCCATCGACGTGCGCACGATCCTCTTCGCGCTCGGCGTCGGGCGGATCCTCATGGCGGCGTTGTTCCTCGTCGTCGTTCGACGCGCGGGACCGACGGTGCCGCGGGAGGTTGAGCAGGCGGTAGCGTAGACGCCTGTGCACGAGGTCGACTCGCTCGCCGAGGTCGAGGCCACGCTGCGGGCGCATGGGTTCTTCGGCGGCGACGCGGAGGGGGTTGCCGCGGACGTCTACCTGGGATACGGGCTCTCCGGCGCGCTGCGCCGCGGTCGCGAGCCGTCGTCGCCCGAGCCCTGCCCGCTACCGGCTGCTGCCGTTCGGATCCGGTCCGAAGACGAGCCGCCGGCAGCCGCGGGAACATTCTCGATCGGCGAGTGGCAGCAGACGTGGTCGCCCGCAGAGCACGGTGCCGCAGTAGAGGCCGTGCGCGAGGCGATCGCGCGTGGCGATGTGTACCAGGTGAATCTCGTGCAGCATCTCTCGGCGCCGTTTCGGGGAGACCCGGCAGGCCTGGCCGAGAAGCTTGCGCCTCTCCGGCCGCTCCATCGGCGGCCGTTCGTCGGCGACGGCTGGGCGATCGTCTCCGCCTCGCCCGAAGTGTTCCTCGCGCGAAGAGGAAGACGCGTCTGGACGATGCCGATCAAGGGCACGCGGCCGGCCGGGAGCGCGGGGCTCGCGGAGTCGGAGAAGGACGCGGCGGAGCACGTGATGATCGTCGACCTCGAGCGGAACGACCTCTCGCGCGTCTGCGAAACCGGCTCGGTGCGCTGGCCCGAGCTCATGACCGAGCGGCCGCTCGCGGGCGTCGAGCACCTCGTGTCACTCGTCGAAGGCACGCTGCGCGAGGGCGTGTCCCTGACCGAGCTGCTCGATGCGACGTTCCCCGGCGGCTCGGTGACGGGGGCGCCGAAGATCTCGGCCATCGATCACATCGGGGCTCTCGAGCCGGTCGGCCGGGGAGCGTCGATGGGAGCGCTCGGCACGATCTGGCCGAACGGCGACCTCGACTTCGCGCTCACCATCCGCACGTTCGCGATCGCCGACGGGCGCATCCACCTCTGGGTCGGCGGCGGCATCGTCTGGGACTCCGCCGCGCACGAGGAGATCGAGGAGTCGCTCGTCAAGGCCCGGCCGCTGCTCGAAGCGATCGGCGCTCCGCTGCCCGAGCCGGTGCGCGCGTGAAGGTCCTCGCGCTCGCCGTCTCCGGGCGGGGCCTCGTGCCGCCGGGCGAGCCTGTGATCCACGTGAACGACGAGGCATTCATGCGCGGGCGCGGCGCCTTCGAGTCACTCCGCGTGTACGGCGGCAAGCCATTTCGCCTGGCCGAGCATCTCGACCGCCTTGACGTCTCGTGCGCGAGGCTCGCGGTCGAGCTTCCGCCACGGGACACCGTCGAGGAGCTCGCCCACCTCGCGCTCGATGCGGCGGGCGAAGCGGAGGCTGTGTTGCGCGTGTTCGCGACTCCCGGCCACGGCGAGGGACCGGTCGCGCTCGCCGTGGTGGCCGGGCTGCCGCCCGATCTCGAGGAGCTCCGCGCCACCGGAATCCGCGCGATCACCGTCGAGTTCCGCCCGGCCGATCTCATCGGCGGCGTGAAGTCGACGAGCTACGCGCTCAACATGATGGCCGTGGACGAGGCGCGCGCCCGCGACGCCGAGGATGCGGTGTTCGTTGCGGGCGACGGCACGGTGCTCGAGGCGACGACGTCGAACGTCTGGTGGCGGCGCGGCCGGATGCTCGCCACTCCGGCGGCTGATGGAGGCATCCTCGCGGGCGTCACGCGCGACGTGCTGCTCGAGCTTGCGCAGGCGGCCGGCTATGAGGTCGCGGAGGGCGCGTTCCCGGTCACCGAGCTCGTCATCGCCGATGAGGCGTTCGCGTCCTCGTCCATCCGCGAGGTCATGCCGATCGTCGCGCTGGACGGCCGCTCGATAGGCGACGGGAGGCCGGGCGACGCAGCGGTTGCACTCCAGGCTGCGCTGCGGGAGCTGGCATGTCGCTGAGGGTCCGCGGCCTCTCGGCGATTCATCGCGGGATCTACGCTGCGACCGGCGGACGGCTCGGCGACCGGATCGCCGGCATGCCTGTCCTGCTCCTAACGACGGTGGGGAGGAAGACCGGCAAGCGCCGCACGTCGCCGCTCACGTACTTCGAGGAGGACGGCGCGATCGTGCTCGTCGCGTCCTACGGCGGCCGTCCGTACAACCCCGCGTGGTTCGAGAACCTCATCGCCGCCGGGGAAGGAGAGGTGACGATCGGCAACGAGAGCCGTCAGCTACGAGCGCGCAGGGCGACGGCCGAAGAGCGCGCGCGCTTCTGGCCGCGCATCGTCGAAACGTACGACGGCTACGCGAAGTACCAGGCGAAGACGCCTCGCGAGATCCCGCTCGCAGTACTTCACGGCGACTACCGGGCGCCAGAGACCTAGACGGCTACGCTTGGAGCGTGGCCGAGTTCCGCACGTCCGACGCCTATCGCCCAATGGGCGACCAGCCGGAAGCCATCGAGACTCTGGCAAAGAGCATCTCCGGCGGCGGCCGCTTCCAGACACTGCTGGGCGCGACCGGCACGGGCAAGACGGCGACCATGGCGTGGACGATCGAGCAGGTCGGCAAGCCGGCGCTCGTCATCGCGCACAACAAGACGCTCGCCGCGCAGCTCTGCAACGAGTTCCGCGAGTTCTTCCCCGAGAACGCCGTCGAGTACTTCGTCTCGTACTACGACTACTACCAACCCGAGGCGTACGTGCCCCAGGCCGACCTCTATATCGAGAAGGACTCGTCCCAGAACGACGACATCGCGCGCCTGCGGCTCGCCGCCACGTCGGCGTTGATGACGCGGCGGGACGTCGTCATCGTCGCGTCCGTCTCCTGCATCTACGGCCTCGGCTCGCCGGAGGAGTGGAAGGAACGCGTGCTCATCCTCGAGGTGGGGGAGACGCACGACCGCGACGCCGCGCTCCGCAAGCTCATCGAGAGCCAGTACGTGCGCAACGACTCGGTGCTCGGCCGTGGTCGGTTCCGCGTGAAGGGCGACGTGATGGAGGTGCAGCCCGCCAATGCGGAGACGGCGCACCGCATCTCGTTCTTCGGCGACGAGGTGGAGTCGATCACGCACTTCGACCCGCTCACCGGCGAGGTGCTGGCGCCGCTCGAGAACCTCGTCATCTGGCCGGCGACGGAGTACGTCACGTCGACGCCGTCGATCGAGCGGGCCGTGGACGAGATCCGCGCCGAGCTCGAGGAGCAGGTGGCGAAGTTCGACGCGGAGGGGAAGATGCTCGAGGCGCACCGGCTGCGGCAGCGCACGGAGTACGACCTCGAGATGCTGAAGGAGCTCGGCTTCTGCTCGGGCATCGAGAACTACTCACGCCATCTCGAGGGGCGGCCGGAGGGCTCGCACCCGTTTACGCTCATCGACTACTTCGCCGACGATTTCGTCGTCTTCGTGGACGAGTCGCACCAGACGATCCCGCAGATCGGCGGCATGTCCGAGGGCGACCGCTCGCGGAAGCAGACGCTAGTCGACTACGGCTTCCGATTGCCGTCGGCGATCGACAACCGGCCGCTCCGCTTCGACGAGTTCCTCGACAAGGTGCCGCAGCTCGTATTCGTCTCGGCGACGCCGGGGTCGTACGAGCTCCGCCACTCGTCCGTCGTCGCCGAGCAGCTGATCCGCCCGACCTTCGTCGTCGACCCCGAGGTCGAGGTGCGGCCGACGAAGAACCAGATCGACGACCTGCTCAGCGAGATCAGGCGGCGCGAGGAGGTGGGCGAGCGCGTGCTGGTCACGACGCTGACGAAGAAGATGGCCGAGGACCTCACGGACTATCTGCTGGAAGCCGGCGTCCGAGGGCGTTACCTCCACTCGGAGATCGACACGCTCGAGCGCATCTCCATCATCCGCGAGCTGCGGCTCGGCGAGTACGACGTGCTCGTCGGCGTCAACCTTCTCCGAGAGGGCCTCGACCTACCCGAGGTGTCGTTCATCGCGATCCTCGACGCCGACAAGGAGGGCTTCCTGCGGGGCAAGACTGCGCTCGTGCAGACAATCGGCCGCGCCGCGCGGAACGTCAACGGCAAGGTCGTCCTCTACGCCGACAAGATCACCGAGGCGATCGCCGGCGCCATGGAGGAGACGGACCGGCGGCGCGCGAAGCAGGTCGCGTACAACGAGGAGCACGGCATCACTCCGGAGACCATCATCAAGGGCGTCTCCGACATCGCCGAGTTCCTCTCGCTCGAGGCGCCGACCGTGCCGGGGCGGCGCAGGCGCGGCGGCCGCAAGCTCGAGGAGCTCGGCCGCGAGGAGCTGGAGAAGCTCGTCATCGAACTGGAGGAGGAGATGTTCCTCGCTGCGGAAGAGCTTCGCTTCGAGTACGCGGCGAAGCTCCGCGACGAGATCAAGGACCTGCGGCGCGAGCTGATCGCTCCCGCCCGGGCGACACGTTAGGAGGAGACACCATGTGCCGGAACATCAAGACGCTTCACAACTTCGAGCCTTCGGCGACGGATGAGGAGATTCGCGCGTCCGCGCTGCAGTACGTCCGCAAGGTGAGCGGCATGCAGAAGCCGTCCGCCGCCAATGCTGCCGTCTTCGAGCGTGCCGTCGACGAGATCGCTCACGTGACGTTCCATCTGCTCGACGATCTCGTGACGGCGGCTCCGCCTCGCGACCGAGAGGTCGAGGCTCAGAAGGCGCGGGCCAGGGCCGAGAAGCGCTTCGGCACTGCGGTCGCTACGTAGCTCGGGAGAAGCGGCGCTCGGCCACGGGTGCGAAGGCCTCGCCATCGAGGATGTGCGTCTCGACGGTGATCTCGGTCTCTTCGGCGGAGATCACGTGCGCTCCCTGGGCCTCGCCGAGCCGGTGCGGACGCGGGCGCGTGAGGCCCGGCGCTGTGACGACGACGATCGACCGCTCGCCGTCGAGAACCTCGAACTCGCGGCGCTCGGCGACGCCGGCCTGGTGGACGTGGCCGGAGAGGATGAGCTCGGCGCCGGCCGCAGCGAGCTGCTCGAGCACGCGGGCGCGGTGGGCGAGCGGCCGCTTGCGCGACCGCCACGGCGCGTTGGTGAGCTGATGGTGGAGGCAGACGACGCGCAGCGCGCCCGCGGGCGCCAAGGCGAGATGCTCGCACGCGCGCTCCAGAGCATCTGTCCGCAAGCCACCCGACTGGTGCCGCCACGCCCGGACGGAGTTGACGCCGACCACGTGCAACCCGTCGGCGGTGCGCACCGGCTCCGTCGTCTGCCAGTGCCGCTCGAACTCCTGCCACGGGCGCGTGAGCCGCGCGGGCGGGAGCAGGGGAATGTCGTGGTTGCCGGGAACGGCGAGCACCGGGGCAGGGAGGCTGCTGAGCAGGGCCGCTACCCGCTCGAATTGGTCGCGTCGCCCGCGGTGCGTGAGGTCGCCCGTGGCGATCACGAGATCGGGCTGAACACGCTCCACGAGAGCCCGCAGGGCGCCCTCGACGAGGGGCTGCTCGCGCGCTCCGACGTGGACGTCGGAGATGTGGATCAGGCGCGCTGGCACAGCCGAGGCAGGCTATACACTGGCCTCGTGCCCGAAGAGTCGACCGAGTCGACAGAGCTCTTCGACGACCTCTATCTCGGCCTGCGTGCGGGCGGCGCGATTCGCAAGCAACGGCGCGGCGAGCCGCTGACGACCGAAGAGGAGGCGGCGCTCGGCCACTGGCAGCGGCTGTCGAGCTGGCGCAAGGTGATCGCCGTCGGCGCCTTCGCGGTCGGGACGTTCGGGCTCGGCTTCACGATCGGCGGCATTGTCTTCGGCCGTCGCCGCAACGCGTAGCTATCAGGGGCGGTTTTGTGAAGACGTTGGCGACCCTCTTCGTCTCGGCGCTCACTGTTGCGGGCGTGGCCGGCGCGGCCGCAGAGCCTGAGACGTACAAGCTCACTGCCGCGCTAACAGCGAGCGCTGAGCCCAAGCCTGAGCCCACGGGGGTGAAGTCCAGTGGAACCGGCACGTTCACCGGGACGGCCGTGCTGCCGGGGCCGTACGCGCGGGTTGTCCTCAAGTGGAAGCTCACATTCGCGAAGCTCACCGGCCCCAGGCGCTATGCGTACCTCCACCGCTTCAAGCCCGACGGGGCGGCCGGCAAGGTTCTGGTCAGGCTGTGCATGCCGTGCAGAAACGGGCATCGCGGACGGAGCACCACGTCGACCCAGTATCTGAAGCTCATTCTCGCCGGGAAGGCGTTTGTCGGCGTGTACACGGTGTGGGGTCAGCCCAGCGAGATCCGGGGGGACCTCGAGGCGGTGAAGGTGAAGACGACGTGAGGGACGCGTAGCTCGCAGCTATCCTCCGGGTGCTAACGCCCAGGGAGGTGGAGCGTGAAGACGCTGACTGCTGTTGGGATCACGGCGTTCGTCCTCGCGGGGGTGGCTCTTGCCGCCCAGGAGGCAACGACGTGGAAGCTGAGCTCGACGCTCAACAAGAGCGCGGAGGTGCCCACGCCCACGGGCGTCCCAGTGGGGGCGACCGGCACGTTCACGGGCACGGCCGTCGTGAATGCGAGCGGCGGAGCGAGGATCGCGTGGCAGCTGAAGTTCTCCAAGCTGAGCGGGCCCGCCGCGGCCGCGCACATCCACATCGGCAAGGCGGGGAAGGCCGGGAACGTCATGGTGGCGCTCTGCGGGCCGTGCAAGAACGGCAAGAAGGGCTCCGCGACTGTGACGAAGGCTCAGCTCGCGACCATCAGAGCCGGAAGGGCTTACATCAACATTCACACGGCGACGAATGCCGCCGGCGAGATTCGCGGCCAGGTGAAGGCGAAGAAGGGACCGACGACCGCGGGCTCGCCGCCGCCGGCCCCACCGCCACCACCACCCAGCGACCCGCCGCCGCCGGATCCGTATCCGTAGGCAGCTCAGGCTTCCAGTAGCAAGCGTGCGGTCTCTGCGTGAGCGGGGGCCGCATGCTTCTCGCAGCCCCAGGCCACCGTGTGCGCGACGGCCCACCCGCGCATGCGCTCGCGATCGAGCTCGAGATCCGAGCTGAGCCTGTCGAGACGGCGGCGAAACCGCGCCAGGGGCCGAGGACCTGCGAGCACGTCCTCCTTCCGGTCGCGGATCATCGCCACGGGCGTGAACTCACGCTCGGCCGCGATCGGCTTCGGGTCGATCACAAGCCACGGCTCGCGAGTGCTGCGCAGGACGTTCCCGGCGTGCAGGTCTTCGTTCGCGAGCACTAGCGGCCCCTGGGTCGGCCCGAGCTCGCGAAGCGCTCCGACGGCTGCGTCGAGGATCGAGCGGTCGAACGGGCGGCCGATGCTCTGCCACTGCATCGGTAGCTCCTCGACCCAGCGAGCTGCGACGTCAACCAGCAGGCGGAGCTCGGCGGGCGGCGCCTTCCAGAGCCTCGGCAGGAAGCCGGCTACGACGTCGCCGGCGTCGTCGTCGTCGAGGTCGATCAGCGGCGTCCCGGGCTCGCAGCGCTCGAGGAGGAGGGCGTTACGTACGGGATCTTCGTTCAGCAGCCGCACGGCGCCATCGCCGTTCCATACGCGAAGCGCAAGCGCCTCGTGCTCCGACTCCTCGTGCGGCCAGCCGATCTTCAGGACGGCGTCGCCCGCGGGAGCGACGAACGAGCAGTATCCGCCGAGCATGGGCGTGCCCAGGTCGAGCTGCCAGCGCTCGGCGCACTCATCGATGAGCCGTGGCAGCCGGTGGAGCCATTCGGAGCCGCCGGGCAAAGCGCGCAGGTGTTCGAGGCCTAGCGCTCCGCCTCCATCTTCTGGGCCATCGTCCGCGCGAGCGCGAGGACGTCCTCGACAACGACCTTCCCCTTCGCGCCGGCGGCATAGATCTGGCCCGCGTTGCGGCCGCTGGCGATGAAGACGAGCACTGCCTCGAAGGGCCCGACGCGTGAGTCGAAGGTCGCGTGCAGCACCGTCGCCGCGTCGCCGATGCCCTCGCCGGAGATCTCCTCGATCTCGAGGCTCTCGGCGTCGAACCCCGCACCCTGGGAGAATGCGTCCGAGAAGAGCTCCTTGCCGGCCTGGCCCTGGATGATCCCGGAGACCGCCTGCACCGTGAGCGCTGCCGCGGCCGCGCTGTCCATGCGCTCGGCGTTGCTCGACAGGCCGATCAACTCTGAACGGCCGATCGTCGAGTTGCCGAGCGCGAAGTCGCGCTCGAAGGACACGTCGCCGCCGTCGCTCACGAACCCGTCCTTCTCGATCGTGACACCTTCGGGCAGGTCGGCGAGAGCGAGCACCATGCGCTCGAGCGCCGGGTCCCCCTCGCCCGTCGTGGATGTCGTCTCGGCCGGCACCGGAACAGGCGTCTCCGAGATCTCCCCGCCGGCCACCGCTTCGATGCGTGTCGCGAGCTTCCGCGCCAGCTCTTGCACGTCAGCTGTAGATACCGGGTCGCCGACGCGCGTCACCGACACGGAGCCGGCGACGTTGTCGATCGTGAACGCGACGACGGACGTCGAACCCTCGAGGTCGCCGATAGCTGCCGTCGCGGTGCCTTCCCACGCAGAGTCGCCTGGTTCGTCGACCTCCGCGATGTCGACGCTCGTGAGCGTGGCACCGCTCTCGATATCGGTTCCTTCGTACTTCTCCGCGTCGCCAACGGTCGCAGCGACGAACTCCGAGGCTTCCTCCGCGGAGCCGAAGAGCGCGACCTCCGAGTTCACCTGCATGTCTCCAGACATGTACGTGAGCTGGTAGTCGGCGCGCAGGCCCGAGCTCTCGATGTCCTGTTCAGTGTCGTTAGGATCGATGGTGTCTTCGGCGACGGCCGCAGCATCTTGGAAGCCAGAGTCGGGATCGACCTCGAGGCCGTCTGCGAGCTCACCGAGCACCGTTGCGGGCAGCACCATGATCGCGAGGTCGTTCTTCGTGACCGTGCTCACGTCGCTCGACGACGTGCCACCGCACGCCGCCACGAGGCAGAGCAGGGTGGCGAGGACGAGAGCGCGCACGCGAGGAGACTAGAGGAGTGCGGGCGCGCCCGGCGAAGCGGCCGAGCATGCACGCGCCCGACGAGCGGGTCTGCTTCGACGTCCGTCGACACGGCGTCGTGCTCCTGCGGCCGTTCCTGTGGTCGACGGCGCTCGCGATCGTCGGCTTCTTCCTGCTCTCGATGCCGTGGCCGGTGCCAGCCGCGGCGCCGCTCGTCATCGGCATCGGCGCGGTCAGCGCGTTCGCGGCGGTCTGGCGCTGGGACCGGACGCGCTTCGTCGTCACGACCGAGAAGGTCTTCCTCGTGGAGGGCGTGGCCCGGAAGCGGGCCGCGGCCGTGCGCCTGAGCGGCCTGCGCTCGATCTCGCTCGAGCAGTCCCTGGCCGGCCGCCTACTGGGCTACGGGACGCTGCACGCGGGGCCGCTCGAGGTCGAGCACCTACCGCACGCGCGCCATGCGCGCGATCTCGTCGAGCGTCTGGCCTCTTAGCCGACCGTTACTTCGCCGGACATGCCGAGATCGCGGTGGTTGCCGATCGGGCAGTACATCTCGTACGTCCCGGTCTCGAGGTCGATGGTGACGGAGGCGGACTCGCCCGGGGTGATCGTCTCCGTCACCTCCTCGACGCCGTTGCCCTCGATCTCGAGAGAGTGGTCGACGCCGCCGTCGTTCGTCGCCTCGAACGTGTATGTCCCGGGCGCGTCGATCGTCACGGTGGGAGGAGTGAGGGTGAAGTCGCTCTCCGAGATCGAGAACGTCTCCTGCGACGACGTGCCGTTAGTCGACTCTTCGCCGTCGTCTCCACCACACCCCGCCACGGCGAACGTCAAGGCTACGAACAGGGCGGCAACTATGCGCACGAGGCCTTCGTTTCCCCCTCGGCGAACCGGCAAACCTGAGGCTGGACGAACACACGTTCCCGTCTGGTCGGCTCGCTAATATCAGGGGTTATGCCTCAGGAAGAGCTCGTCGTTCACGGCGCCCGCGAGCACAACCTCAAGGACATCACTGTCCGCCTGCCGCGGAACAAGCTGATAACGATCACCGGGCTTTCCGGCTCCGGGAAGTCGAGTCTTGCCTTCGACACGATCTATGCCGAAGGGCAGCGCCGCTACGTCGAGTCGCTGTCCGCGTACGCGCGCCAGTTCCTGCAGATGATGGAGAAGCCCGACGTCGACTCGATCGACGGTCTCTCGCCGGCTATCTCCATCGACCAGAAGACGACGTCGCGCAACCCTCGTTCCACCGTCGGCACGGTGACGGAGATCTACGACTACCTGCGGCTGCTCTACGCACGCGTCGGCCGGCCGCACTGCCCGGTCTGCGGGCGCCCGATCGCGGGCCAGTCGCAGGAGTCGATCGTCGACCAGGTGCTCCAGCTGCCCGAGGGGACGAAGTTCACGGTCAACGCGCCGGTCGTCCGCGACCGGAAGGGCGAGTACAAGGACGTGCTCGAGGAGCTGCGCGCCGACGGCTTCACGCGCGTCAAGGTGGACGGCGAGCAGCGGCTGCTCGAGGAGGAGATCGTCCTCGACAAGAAGTACAAGCACTCGATCGAGGTCGTGGTCGACCGGCTCGTGATGAAGGCCGACCTCCGCCAGCGGCTCGCGCAGTCGATCGAGACCGCCGCCGGTCTCGCCGCCGGGCTCGTGGCCATCGACGTCCTCGACACTGAAGAGCAGATGCTCTTCAGCGAGAACTTTGCGTGCCCCGAGCACGGCGTCTCGCTGGCGGAGCTCGAGCCGCGCATCTTCTCGTTCAATTCGCCTCACGGCGCCTGTCCGCGATGCACGGGCCTCGGCGCGCAGCTGGAGGTCGACCCCGACCTCGTCGTTCCCGATCCGACGCTCGCCGTCGGCGAAGGCGCGCTCGTGCCGTGGTCGGTGATGAACTCGAACTTCTACGAGTCCGTGATCCAGGGCATCGCCGACCGCTGGGAGGTCGACCTGGAGAAGCCTTGGGCCGAGCTGCCCGAGGAGCAGCGCGAGCTCTTCCTGAGCGGCACGGGCGGCGAGCGCGTCTACGTCCAGTACCGCAACCGCATGGGCCGCAAGCGCTCGTACATGCTCTCGTTCGAGGGCATCACGAAGAGCCTCGAGCGGCGCTACCGGGAGACCGACTCGGCGCAGATCCGCGAGCGGATCGAGGAGTACATGAGCTTCCGCGCGTGTCCCGCGTGCAACGGCGCGCGGCTGAAGCCCGAGGTGCTGGCGGTGACGATCGGCGGGCGCAATATTCACGAGCTGACGAAGCTGTCGGTGGCCGCGGCGCTCGAGTTTCTCGACACACTCGACCTGACCGAGGTCGAGCAGCTGATCGGCGCGCGCATCGTCAAGGAGATCCGCGAGCGGCTCACGTTCCTCGCCGACGTCGGCGTCGGCTACCTGACCCTCGACCGCGCGGCGTCGACGCTGTCCGGCGGCGAGGCGCAGCGGCTACGGCTGGCGACTCAGATCGGCTCACAGCTCGTCGGCGTGCTCTACATCCTCGACGAGCCGTCGATCGGGCTCCACCAGCGCGACAACAGCCGGCTCATCGGCACGCTCGAGCGGCTGCGCGACCTCGGCAACACCGTGCTCGTCGTCGAGCACGACGAGCAGATGATGCGCGCGGCGGACTGGCTCGTCGACATGGGGCCAGGAGCCGGCGAGCACGGCGGCCACGTCGTCGCGGAAGGACCGGCGAAGAAGGTCGAGCGCGTGGCGGGCTCCGTCACCGGCCAGTTCCTCTCCGGCGCGCGGGAGATCTCAGTGCCGGAGCGGCGCCCGCTCGACAACGGCACGTTCGTCGTGCGCGGCGCGCGCATGCACAACCTCAAGGGCATCGACGTCGAGTTCCCGGTCGGCAAGCTCGTGGCCGTCACGGGCGTGTCCGGCTCCGGCAAGTCGACGCTCGTCAACGAGATCGTCTACAAGGCGCTCGCAAACCGGCTGCACCGAATGCGGATCAAGCCCGGCGACCATGACTCGGTCGACGGCATCGATTGCTTCGACAAGGTCATCGACATCGACCAGTCGCCGATCGGCCGTACGCCGCGCTCGAACCCGGCCACGTACACCGACCTGTTCACGCCCATCCGCGAGCTCTATTCGCTGACGCCGGAAGCGAAGGTACGCGGCTACAAGCCCGGCCGTTTCTCGTTCAACGTGCGCGGCGGGCGCTGCGACACGTGTAAGGGCGACGGACAGATCAAGATCGAGATGCACTTCCTGCCCGACGTCTACGTGCCCTGCGAGACGTGCCACGGCCGCCGCTACAACCGCGAGACGCTCGAGGTGCGTTTCAAGGGCAAGGCGATCGCGGACGTGCTCGAGATGTCGGTCGAGGAGGCGCTCGAGTTCTTCGCGAAGATCCCGAAGCTCCGGCGTAAGCTCCAGACGCTCCACGACGTCGGTCTCGACTACGTCAAGCTCGGCCAGCCGGCGACAACGCTCTCGGGCGGCGAGGCCCAGCGTGTGAAGCTCGCGAAGGAGCTGTCGAAGATCGCGACCGGGCGGACGCTCTACATCCTCGACGAGCCGACGACCGGCCTGCACTTCGCCGACATCGAGAAGCTGCTCGAGGTGCTCCAGCGGCTCGTGGACGCGGGGAACACCGTGCTAGTCATCGAGCACAACCTCGACGTCATCAAGCAGGCCGACTGGCTCGTCGACCTCGGCCCGGAGGGCGGCGACGCTGGCGGCGAGGTGATCGCGACGGGGACGCCCGAGCAGGTGGCGGAGGTCGAGGAGTCGTACACGGGCGCGTACCTCCGCGAGCTGCTGCCGGCGCTTGCGGTGGCAGCGGCCTGAAGTGAGACAGGCGGCGCTCGACCGGATCGCTCCTCTCCTCGAGGAGCTTCGCGCCCATCCTGCGCTTCGCGAGGTTCGGCCGACGGAGTTCGAGCGCGACGGCCGGGAGTTCCTGCACTTCCACGACGAGCCGGACGGGGTCGTGGCCGACGTACGCCTGGCGGAGGGACGCGTGAGTATGCCCGTCTCGTCGAACTCGGAGCAGGCCGAGTTCCTCGACCGAATCGATGGCACCCTCGCGTCGCTCGACGTTCGGGCTCGGGATCGTCAGCGTCGCAGGCGCACGGCCCACTCGTAAGATCGAGGCGCAGTGGATCGTCCGGAGACGAGGTACGCGAAGAGCGGCGACTACCACATCGCCTACCAGGTCGTCGGCGACGGGCCCGTGGACCTTGTCTACGTGCCCGGCTGGATCTCGCATCTCGACATGTACTGGGAGGAGCCGTCGGTCGCACACTTCCTCCGCCGCCTCGCGTCCTTCTCGCGCCTGATGATGTTCGACAAGCGCGGAATCGGCCTCTCCGACCCGGTGCCGCCGGAGAACATGCCGAACCTCGAGGAACGCACCGACGACGTCCGCGCTGTGCTCGACGCGGCCGGGAGTGAGCGTGCCGCTTTGCTCGGCCAAGGGTACGGCTGCCCGATCGCGCTGTTCTTCGCGGCCTCGCACCCCGAGCGTGTCACGCATCTCGTGCTCTATGCGCCCACCGTCAAAGCGGGTCTTCGGACCGACGACTTTCCGTGGGGTCCTACCGAAGAGGAACTACGAGCCTGGCAGCAGGCGACGGCCCAGTGGGGCACAGACGAGTTCGCGGCTGCCTGGGTGGCTCGGCTGGCGCCGAGCACAGTCGGGGATGCGCAGTTTGCCGAGTGGGCGGCGAGGATGATGCGGGCCGCAGCGAGCCCGGCGACGAACGCTGCCTTCGGGCGCATGAACAGCCTCATGGATGCCCGCGAAGTGCTTCCGCTGATCCGCGTGCCGACGCTCGTGCTCGATCGCGCCGACTCGCACCTGCCGAAGGGCCCGGTCGACATGCCGCCGCTCGAGGAGGCCCGGTACATCGCCGAGAGGATTCCCGGCGCGAAGCTCGTCACCGTTCCCGGCCGCGACTACCTGCCCTGGATCGGCGACGTGGACAGCATCGTCGCCGAGGTCGGCAAGTTCGTCACCGGCGCCGCGCCCGTGCGAGAGCCGGACCGCGTCCTCCTCACCGTGCTCTTCACGGACATGGTCGACTCGACGAAGCGCGCCGCAGAGCTCGGAGACAGAGCGCTGGCGCGACCTGCTGGCGCGGCACAACTCCCTCGTGCGCCGCTACATCGAGGAATACCGCGGGCGGGAAGTCGATCGCGCAGGCGACGGCTTCCTGACGACGTTCGACGGTCCTGCGCGCGCGATCCGCTGCGCGCAGGCGATCGTCGCGTCCGCTGCCGAAGAGGGGCTCGAGATCCGCGCAGGTGTTCACTCGGGCGAGGTCGAGCTGCTGGACCCGGGGATCGGCGGGATCGCCGTGCATATCGGCGCGCGCGTGGTCGCCCTGGCACAGCCGAAAGAGGTGCTGGTGACGACGACGGTGCGTGATCTCGTGGCCGGCTCGGGGATCGAGTTCGTGGAGCGAGGCACGCACGAGCTCAAGGGCGTGCCCGGCGAGTGGGGGCTCCTGAGCGCGTCGTGACAACGTCGCGCGCGGAGGAGATCAGGCGGCTCGAGCGCGGGTGGTGGCGGCGGCTGCCGCTGATCCTCGTGCGGCCCGGTGAAGTGTTCGCCGAGCTGCGTGACTCCTCCGACGAGCAGGCCGAGGCGCTCTCCGAGCCCATGGTGGCGGTCACGATCCTCGCCGGCACCGCGATGTTCCTCTCGACGGTAACGGCGGGACGGCTCTACGACAATCCGGAGTTCGACTGGCTGCTGATCGCGGTTCAAGCGTTCTTCGCGGGGGTGCTAGTCGCGTTCCAGAACTACTGGCTCGGCGGCGCGGCGCTGCTGCTCGGCCTGCGGAGCCTCGGCTCGATGGCGCGCTACCGCACCGCCCGCCAGATCGTCGGCCTCTCGACGGCGCCGTTCGTGCTCGCGCTCATCGTCGTCTGGCCCCTGCGGATCGCGATCTTCGGCGAGGACCTCTTCCGTTCGGATGGCTCCGACGAGGGCACGACGGGCTACGTCCTGAATGGAGTCGACGCGTTCTTCGTGCTCTGGGCGCTCCTACTCGCGGTCGTCGGCGTGCGCACCGTGGAAGGCTGGAGCGTCCTCCGCTCCCTCGGCGCCGCCGCCTTCGCTGCGACGCTGTTCGGCCTGCTGCTCGCCGCCGCCGTGTTCGCGTAGAAACACGGCGAGCTCCTCGTCGGGGATGGAGTACGTGTGCTGCTCCTCGGGGAACGCGCCGCTGCGCACGTCGTCGGCATACGTCTCGAGCGCGTCCCGGGCGACCGTGGCGAGATCCGCGTACCTCTTGACAAAGCGTGGCGCCCGACCCTCGTAGAGGCCGAGCAGGTCGTGCCAGACGAGCACCTGGCCGTCGCACTCCACGCCGGCGCCGATGCCGATCGTCGGGATGTGCAGCGCGCTGGTGATCCGGGCGGCGACCGGAGGCGGCACGCACTCGAGGACGAGCGCGAAGCAGCCGGCGTCCTCGAGCGCCAGAGCATCCTCGAACAGCTGCCGTGCCTGCTCCGCCGAGCGACCCTGCGCCTTGAAGCCGCCGAGCATCGTCGCCGACTGCGGCGTCAGCCCGACGTGGCCCATGACGGGAATGCCCGAGCCCACGAGCGCTCTCGCCCGCGACAGCATCGGCCCCGCACCTTCGATCTTCACGGCGTCGGCGCCGGCCTCCTTGACGAAGCGGACGGCGTTCTCGACGGCGGATTCGTCCGAGACTTGGAAGGAGCCGAACGGCATGTCGGCGACGACGAGCGGACGCCGCGCGCCGCGCGTGACCGCACGCGCCAGCACGATCATCTCGTCCATCGTCGCCGGCACCGTCGAGGAGTGGCCGAGCACCGTCATCGCGGCCGAGTCGCCCACGAGGACGATGTCCATGCCGGCCTCGTCGGCCAGGCGGCCGCTCGGCGCGTCGTACGCCGTGACCATGACGATCCCCTGACGGCGCTGCTTCATCTCCACGAGCTCGGTCAGCGGGAGCTTCCCCGGGGCGGGCGTGGCGGGTGCGGGCTTACGCGGCCTGGTGCTCATGAGCTTCCTCCTCGTCGAGGACGACGTTGTCGATGAGACGGATGTCGCCGACGCGTACGGCCGCGGCGAGCACGGGGGGGTCAAAGGGGGCGACCTCGACGTAGTCGACCGTGACGCCGTCGAGCTCGCTTCGCGCTCGGGCGGCGTCCTTCGTCGCGAGCGCGCGCGGCAGCGCGAGGGCCTGCCGGCGCGCCTCCGGCGTGAGCAGCGCATTGCGAGAGGACAGGGCAAGGCCGTCGGCGTCGCGGACGGTGGGGAGGACGTGCAGCTCGATCTCGAGGTCGAGGTCCCGGAGCAGCCGCCGGACGACCTCCACCTGCTGCGCGTCCTTCTGGCCGAAGTACACGACGTCCGGCTGGACGATGTTGAAGAGCTTGAGGCAGATCGTCGCCACCCCACGGAAGTGACCCGGGCGATGGACGCCTTCGAGCATCGACCCAAGCTCGGTCACCTCGACCCACGTCTGGTAGCCCGCGGGATAGATCTCGCTCGCCGAGGGGCAGAAGGCAAGGTCGGCACCGGCTTCCGCCGCCATGGCGAGGTCGCGTTCCTCGTCGCGCGGATAGCTCAGCAAGTCCGTCTCATCGCCGAACTGCGCCGGGTTCACGAACAGGCTGACGACGACGGCGTCACACTCGTCGCGGGCCGCGGCGAAGAGCGACGCGTGGCCTTCGTGGAACGCACCCATCGTCGGCACAAGGCCGAGGGAGCCCTGTGTCACGGCGCGGAACGCACGCGCCTCGGCGATCGTCCTCGCGACTCTCACGTCGCCGTCGCCTCCGCGAGCACGCGGTAGACGGGCTCGAGCTCGGGGTGCTGCTCGTGGAGCGCTGCGACGTGTGCCGCCACCGTGTCCCAGTCGCCGCGCGCGATCGGCCCCGTCAGCTCGAAGCCGTTCTCGATCGTCCGCCGCATGAGCGGCACGAGGGCCTCCGGCGGCGCGCCGGCGTCCTCGAACAGCTTCGCGGCGGCCCGGTAGAGGGTGACGAGGTAGTTCGACGCGATGACGGCGCCTGCGTGGTAGAGCGTTCGCGCGGCGTCGTCGAGCGGGAACGGCTCGAGGCCGAGCGTCGTCGCGAGCCACGTCGCGCGCTCGCGCGCATCGTCGGTCTCTCCGGTGACAGCGGCGAACGCGCCGTCCAGCTGCTCCGGGCCTCGGCTCTTGACGAGCGTCTGCAGTGGGTGGACGCTGAAGCGCCGGACGTGCGGATCGAGGGCGGCGAGCGGCGTCGTCCCGCTGACGTGCGCGACCCACGGGCCTAAGTCGATCGACGCGGCCACGTCCGCGATTGCCGTGTCCGGGACGCACAGGAGGACGAGGTACCCGCCGGCTTCGCTCAGCTCGATGCCGCGCTCGCGGAGGCGAGCGCTGATCGCCGAGCCGGCCCTGCCGGCGCCGATGACGGTGACGGTGTCGAACATCGATTCGCTCCAGTTCCGTAGCGGATACCGGGCAGCGGCGATTGTATCTCGTGCCGTTAGACTGACCAAGCGATGCCGATCTACGAGTACGTGTGCATGGCCTGCGAGTCGCACTTCGAGGAGCTCGTGCGGAACGGCGAAGAGCCGGACTGCCCCGATTGCGGCGCCGCGAACGTCCGCCGCCAGCTGTCGGTGTTCGCGTCGATCGGCGCGTCGCCGCAGCCGAGCTTCGGCGGCGGCGCAGGCGGTTGCTGCGGTGGCTCCTGTGGCTGCGGGCATTAGCCGTCCATCCGCGAGACCTCCTAGACTCGAAGCGATGGATCAGGCGGAGCGTCTCGCCACACTCGACGCGCTGCAGCAGGAGGCTTCCGGCTGCACGCGCTGCCGGCTCGCCGAAGGGCGCACGCAGGTCGTCTTCGGCGTCGGCAACCCGAACGCCGACCTCATGTTCGTCGGCGAAGCGCCGGGCTTCCACGAGGACAAGCAGGGCTTCCCGTTCGTCGGCCAGGCCGGGAAGCTGCTCGACAAGCTGCTGGCCGGCATCGGGCTCGAACGGGCGGACGTCTACATCGCGAACGTCATCAAGTGCCGCCCTCCCGGCAACCGCGACCCCGTTCCCGACGAGATCGAGTCGTGCGAGCCCTACCTCTTCCGCCAGATCGAGCTGATCGAGCCGCGCGTGATCGCGACGCTCGGCAACTTCGCGACGAAGCTCCTCTCCGGCAAGCAGTCGGCATCACCCGCGTCCACGGCCAGGCGCAGGACGTGACCCTCGGCGGCAAGCACGTGCTGCTGTACCCGCTCTACCACCCGGCGGCGGCCCTCTACACGCCGAGCATGCTGACGGTGCTCGAGGAGGACTTCGCGCGGCTGCCAGGGCTGCTCGACTCGGAGCACGCAGAGCCCGGCGAGCATGCCGAGGCAGAGCAAGAGCCCGAGCTCGCCGTGGCGGCGCCGGCCGAGCAACTCGGTCTCTTCTGATCGTCACCACGAGCTCCGCCGCCGAGACGGAGGAAGCCGGCGCCCGGTTTGCCGCAGACCTCCGCGCCGGCGACGTCGTCCTCGTCGTGGGCGAGCTGGGCTCCGGGAAGACGAGCGTTCGTGCGCGGCGCCTGCCGGACGCTCGGCGTCGAGCAGCCGGTGACGAGCCCGACGTACACGATCGGCAACCGGTACGAGGGTCGGGTGCCCGTCTCGCATCTCGACCTCTACCGGCTCTCGGAGGTCGGTGACGCCGACTGGGCGGGGCTCGAGCCGTACTTCGAGGGTGCAGTCGTGTTCGTCGAGTGGCCGGAGGCTGGCGCCGGGCGGCTGCCGGAGGCCCGCGCGACTGTCCGCCTCACCCATGCAGGTGGGAACCGCCGCACGGTCGAGCTGGACCTCTAACCTGACGCGGCGTGGGCCTCGTTCTCGCGTTCGACACCGCCACCCGTGTCGCGACGGTCGCGCTCGTGTCCGGTGACAAGACGCTCGCCGAGCGCTCGACGCGGTCCTTTCGGGTGCTCGCAGACGCAGACGAGCTCCTTCGGGAGATCGGCGCGTCCCTCGAGGACGTCGAATCGCTCGTCGTCGGCACAGGCCCTGGAAGCTTCACGGGCACGAGGCTCGGGCTCGCGCTCGCACGCGGCTTCGCACTTGCGCGCGACGTGCCGGTGGCGGGCGTCTCCACGCTCGACGCGCTCGCGGCCGGCTCGCCCGGCGCGCTGCCGGTGATCGACGCCGGACGGCGTGAGGTGTTCACGAAGGTCGACGGCGAGGCGCGTGCGCTGCCCGCCCCCGAGCTCGACGTCGACGGCGTGATGTGTGTCGGAGACGGTGCGCTCCGCTATCGCTCGGCGCTCGAAGAGCGTGGCGCCGCCGTTCCGCCTGACGACAGCCCGCTTCACGTTCCCCATGCACGGTTGCACGCGGCCATCGCTGCGGATTTCGGTTCCGCCGACGCCGTCTGGCCTGTGTACGTGAGAGAGCCGGACGCGAAGGTGCCGGCGTGATCGAGATCCGCCCTCTCGCCACCGCCGACCTCGACGCGGTCGGCGAGATCGAGCGGCTGTCCATGCCCGCGCCCTGGTCGGCCGCGATGTTCGCCGGCGAGATCGCGAAGCCCACTTCCGTGTGCCTGGGCGCGTGGGAAGCCGGCGAGCGCGATCTCGTCGGCTACGTCATCGTGTCCAGGTACGTCGATGCCTGGCACGTGATGAACCTCGTCGTCGCCGAGAGCCACAGGCGGCGCGGCATCGCGAAGGCGTTGCTGGACGACGTGTTCGGCCGCACCGACGGCGCGGGCCGCCGGGGCTTCACGCTCGAGGTTCGTGCATCGAACGAGCCTGCGCTGAAGCTCTACGAGGCAACGGGCTTCCGCCGCCAGGGCATCCGGCGCGGCTACTACACAGACAACCGGGAAGACGCCGTGATCATGTGGCGCGACGCCAGCGGCATGGACGCGGCGTGATCCTCGGACTCGAGACCTCCTGCGACGAGACGGCGGCGGCCCTCGTCACCCGCGATGGCGACGTGCTCGCCAACGTCGTCGCGTCACAGGCCGAGCTGCACGCGCCGTTCGGCGGCGTTGTGCCGGAGGTGGCTGCGAGACGCCATCTCGAGCTCGTGACGCCCGTCGTCCGAGAGGCGCTTCACGAGGCGAACGCGAGCCTCGGCGACGTCGAGCTCGTTGCAGCCACGCGCGGGCCGGGGCTCGTGGGGGCGCTGCTTGTCGGCCTGTCGGCGGCCAAAGCGCTGGCCTGGGGGCTGTCGCTGCCGCTCGCCGCCGTCGACCACCTGCACGGCCACGTCGCCTCGCTCTTCCTCCGGCCCGACCCGGTCGAGCCGCCCTTTGTGTGTCTCCTCGCTACGGGTGGTCACACGATGGTGCTCGACGTGACTGCGCACGACCGCTACACCCTGCTCGGCAGCACGCTCGACGACGCAGCCGGTGAGGCCTTCGACAAGGGAGCGCGGCTGCTCGGTCTCGGCTATCCCGGCGGCGCCGAGCTGGAACGGCTCGCCCGTGGCGGCGATCCGCAGGCGTTCGCGTTCCCGGTCGCACGCGTAGACGGTCTCGACTTCTCGTTCTCCGGCGTCAAGACGGCGCTGCTCTACGCGGTGAAGGAGCTGGAGGCCGGCGAGCTCGAAGAGCGGCGCGCCGACCTTGCAGCGTCGTACCAACGGGCGATCGTCGATGCGCTCGTCGGGCGAGCCCGGCAAGCCTCCCAGGAGACCGGCCTGGAGCAGATCGCGATCGTCGGCGGCGTCGCCGCAAACGCCGAGCTGCGCAACGCACTGCCCGACGCCGTCGCGGCCCCGCTCGAGCTGTGCACCGACAATGCGGCCATGATCGCTTCCGCCGCCCGCTGGGTGGAGCCGCTGCAGCCGCCCGCTTACCTCGACCTGGATGCCTATGCCTCCGTGGCGTAGCCTCTCCGCCGCGGCGGTCGTCCTCGGCGTCGTTGCCGCCGCGCTGGCGCTCGTTCTCTACGCCACCGAGGAGGATGAGCCGCGTGCCGCCGCTCTCGCGCGGCCCGGGGCCGCGGCGTGGCGAGGGCTCGTCGGCACGCCGCGGCCGCAGGTCGCGCTCGGCCAGCGCGTCATCGTTCTCCTGAAGGCGCCGTCACTTGCCGACCGGGTGCGGCAGGCAGGCGGCCTGGCGACGAACGCGGCCGAGCGCCGGTGGACGACGACGGCGCTCGCGAGTCAGCAGCAGTTCCTCGCCGAGCTGGCCGCGCAGGGTGTCGCCGCAAAGCCCGACCTTCAGTTCACGCGCGTCGTCAACGGGTTCTCGGCACTGGCGGATCCGAGCGCCGTGGTGCTGCTCGAGCGCTCGCCGCGCGTGGCGGGGGTCTATCCCGTGCGTGCGGCATTCCCTGCGGGGATGGCCCAGACCTCCGACGTCGCCGCGCCGCTGCCCGCCGCGCCTGCCGCGTACGGTGGAACGGGGATCACCGTTGCGCTGCTCGACACGGCTGTGGATCCCGCGACGCCGTATCTCCACGGCCGGGTGGGCTCGGGCTTCGACGTCCTCGACGGCGGAGCGGCCGCGCGCTACGACCAGCGTCCCGGAGGAGACCGGCTGGAGACGCACGGCACGGCGACGGCAGGCATCGTGGCCGGTCTCGGCCGTCCCGGCGGCCCACGCGGCGTGGCGCCGGACGTCACCGTGCTGCCGATTCGCGTGGCCGGCTGGCAGCGCGATGCGGCCGGGAGATGGTCGATCCACGGCCGGACCGACCAGATCATCGCCGGCCTCGAACGCGCGGTCGACCCGAACCGGAACGGCGACGCCCACGATGCGGCGCGCGTCACGCTGATCCCGCTGTCAGAGCCGTTCTCGGCGTTCCCCGACAACGCGCTGTCACGCGCGGTCTCCGGCGCGGTCGCGCTCGACTCGCTCGTCGTCGTCCCGGCGGGAAACGACGGACCGGGCGGCCCGGGGTTCGGATCGATCGGCGGGCCGGGCGGGGCGCCCGACGCACTCACGGCCGGGGCCGCCGACCTGAGGCCGACCGTCTCGCGGGTCTCGGTGTCGTTCCGGGCCGGCCTGCGGGTACTGCTTCACCGACAGCTCGAGCTGCTCACATCCTCGGCGCCGGACGCCGGGGCGACATTCGATGTCGCCGTCGTACGCAACGCGCGAGAGCTCTTTGGCCCCAAGGGCAAGAGCCGCGTCGCCGGTCGGGCGGCTCTGCTCGCCGCGGGTGCGACGCCGCGGCGGGAAGCCATGCGGGCAGCCGAGGCGGGCGCCGCCATCGTCCTGCTAGCCGGGGACGACCTGCCCGCAGGGTCGCTCGGCCTGGACCCCGCGCTCAAGATCCCCGTGCTGTCTGCCCCGGTGGCGCTGCCGGCCCTGGTCCGCCGGTTCGCCGCGGAGGGAGCGGCGACGTCGCTGGCAATCGGCCAGGGCTCGGACGAGCGAGCAGTTCGCCTGGGCGTTCCGGCAGCGTTCTCGTCCTGGGGACAGGCCTTCGGCGGGCACGTCAAGCCCGACGTCGTCGCCTCGGGCGTCGCGGTGCAGACGGCGACACCGGGAGCCGACGACAGCGGCTCTTCGCACTTCGTGACGGTGAGCGGCACGAGCGTCGCGGCGGCGGTCGTCGCCGGAGTTGCGGCACGGCTCGCCCACTCGCGGCCCGCGCTCGACGCGGTGGGCCTGCGGAGCGCGCTAGTGGCGACGGCCCGGTCGCTCCGCGGCGCATCGCTCGAGTCGCAGGGCACCGGCGTCGTCGACGGGGGCCGCGCCTCAGTGACGGAGCTCGTCGCCGACCGCGCATCCATCTCGTTCGGCCGGGGATCAGGCGACGGGTGGCAGGGCCGCCGCACGCTGACGCTGCGTAACGTCTCGACCAGAGCATTGACGGTGGATGCCCTGGCGAGCGCCAGAGGCCGGGGCGTCGTGCTGCGGCTCCAGCCGAAGCGACTGCGCATTCCGGCGGGGCGCGAGGCGCAGCTACGCGTGACGGCGAGAGTCGCCGAGCTCGCGAGGGCCGACGCCGTGAGCGGGCGGATCCGCATCAGCCCCCGCGGGAGCCAGCCGCTCGTCGTGCCGTGGTCGGTCGTCCTCGCACCACCGCCGGCCGATCTCATCGGCGACGTCGAGCTCTCCGAGCGCAGGTTCGAGCCGTCGGACCTGACGCCGGCGGTCATCTCCGTTCGCCTGGGCACGATCAAGCGCGTTCGTGGACGCGACGTGCTCCAGCCGGTACGCAGGCTGGATGTGCTCCTCGCGGACGATGCGGGCGCCGTCGTGGGGCTGCTCGCTCGCCTTCGCGACGTACTGCCCGGCCAGTATGCGTTCGGCCTCACGGGCCGCGGCCCAGACGGCAACAGGCTGGCTTCCGGGAGGTACCGCCTGCGGCTCGTGGCCTGGCCTGAGGCGGGCGGCCCGCCCGCAAGGCGCACCGTGCGCTTTGCAGTGGAATAGCCTATGCCGCGTCCGAACCCGATCAAGGAGCGCTCGTGTCCACGCTAGACGCCCCAGCAACCCATCTTCACGAGAACCCCTTCGAGCTGGCGCAACAGCAGCTGCGCCAGGTGGGGGAGACCTTCGACATCGACCCGAATCTCATCAGCGTCCTGTCGCAGTGCAAGAAGGCTGTCTCCGTTTCGATCCCCACGCGGATGGATGACGGCACGATCACGACCTTCCAGGGCTATCGCGTCACCCACAACATCGCGCGCGGCCCGTCGAAGGGCGGGATCCGCTACCACCCGGACGTCACGCTCGACGAGGTGAAGTCGCTCGCCATGTGGATGACGTGGAAGTGCGCCCTCATGGGCATTCCGTTCGGGGGCGCGAAGGGAGGCGTCATCTGCGATCCGAAGCAGATGTCGGAGGGCGAGCTCCAGCGGATGACCCGCCGCTTCACCTCCGAGATCATCATGGAGATCGGCCCGGAGAG
Organism: uncultured Actinomycetes bacterium; assembly: GCA_963755155.1. Lineage (GTDB taxonomy): Bacteria > Actinomycetota > Thermoleophilia > Gaiellales > Gaiellaceae > PALSA-612. Next base: position 459,682 of record CAVWIV010000007.1, read on the forward strand.
GGACATCCCCGCGCCGGACGTGGGCACCGGGCCGAGGGAGATGGCGTGGATCTTCGACACGTACTCCATGAACAAGGGCCATTCGGTGCTCGGCGTCGTCACCGGGAAGCCGCTCGCCATCGGCGGCTCGCTCGGCCGCCTCGAGGCGACGGCGCGCGGAGGGTTGTTCGCGCTGCTCGAGGCGCTCGACCGGCTGGGCAAAGGGCTCGCCGGGATGAGCGTGGCCGTGCAGGGATTCGGCAACGTCGGCAGCTACTTCGCGCTCTTCGTCCACCAGCACGGCGCGAAGGTGATCGCGATGTCCGACTCGTCGGGAGGCGTCCACAACGCGGAGGGCATCGACGTCCCCGCCGCGATCGCGTACAAGGAGGAGACGGGCTCGCTCGCTGGGCTGAAGGGCACCGAGGCGCTGACGAACGACGAGCTGCTGGTCCTCGACTGCGACATCCTGGCTCCGAGCGCCCTCGAGCAGGTGATCACCGCGGAGAACGCGGACAAGGTCAAGGCGTCGATCATCGTCGAGGGTGCGAACGGGCCGACGACTCCGGCCGCCGACGACATCCTCGAAGATCGCGGGGTCCTCATCCTCCCGGACGTGCTCGCCAACGCCGGCGGCGTCGTCGTCTCGTACTTCGAGTGGGTTCAGGGGCTCCAGGAGTACTTCTGGAAGGAGGACGAGGTGAACTCGAACCTCCACGACATCGTCCAAGAAAGCCTTCCACGAGACCTGGGACATGCGCGCGCGCATGAAGACGAGCATGCGCATGGCCGCGTACGGGCTGGCCGTCAACCGCGTCGCCGAGGCCACGACGACGAGGGGCCTCTACCCGTAGCGGCGCAGGTCGTCCTCTATCACGCGCCCGGCTGCCACCTCTGCGAGCGGGCGCGGGAGACGCTCGTCGCCGTGGGCGTGGACACGGACTTCGAGCTCACCGAGGTCGACATCACGGGCGATGCCCGAGCTCGAGGCGAGCCACCGCGAGTGGCTGCCCGTGGTCGAGATCGACGGCGAGCGGGCGTTCGTCTACTTCGTGGACGAGGCGGCGCTTCGGCGCGGCTGGCGCGCACAAAGTCCGGCACGAACGGCTGAGCCGTCCCACTGCCGCACCGCTAGGTGATGGGTGGCAGAATGCCGCGCGTGGTGTCACAAACCCCGATACAAGGAGAGCGTGTGTCAGAGCGCGTTGCCGTCGGCGTCGCTGCCCGCCTCAGCCGGTACCTGCAGGTGCTCACGCAGGCGAAGAAGATGGGCAAGGAGCGGATCTCCTCGCAGGAGATGTCCGACTACACGAACATCAACGCGACCCAGATCCGCCGCGACCTGTCCGCGTTCGGGAAGTTCGGCAAGCGAGGCGTCGGCTACTCGGTCGACGGCCTGCTGTCGGAGATCCGCAAGATCCTTCGTACCCAGGGGCAGCACAACATCGCGCTCGTCGGCGCAGGCCGTCTCGGCCAGGCGATCGCGAGCTCGTCGATCTTCGCCGAGCACGGCATCAACATCGCCGCCATCTTCGACAAGGACCCCGAGCTCATCGGCCGCGACGTCGGGTCGGCCACGGTGCTCGACGCATCGCGGCTCGGCGACGTCGTGCGCGAGAAGAGCATCGTCGTCGGCGTGATCGCCGTTCCCGCCGACGCGGCGCAGGGGGCGACCGACGACCTCGTGCACGCCGACGTGAAGATCATCTTCAACTACTCCGAGGCGCTGCTCGACGTGCCCGGGGACGTGCAGGTGCACACGTCGAACCCCGCCGTCGAGCTGCTCCACGCGCTCTACTTTCATCTGGCCTGAGCCCAGAGTAGGGCTCGGCCGGAGGCGATAACGCCCCCGGCCGGCCTGAGCCCTCCTCGCCTGCGACCCACGGACGAGGAGTCTTGTGCCTTCTGCTGAGAGTGTCGGCACGCCGGGCTGCGCGCGCGCTCACCTGCGCGGGTGAGAATGCTCCTCGATCGAGTGAAGAAGCACGGGGGAAACCATGTTTCCCCCGTGGGCCCCCTTCTTGAGGAGACGATTCGCGGGACGGGCGTAAGCTCGCAGGATGCGGATTCTCCTCTGGCATGGGTACCTCCTCTCGGGCACGGGCTCGAACGTCTACACGCAGGCGATCGCCCGGGCCTGGAGCCGCGCGGGACACGACGTCACCGTGTTCTGCCAGGAGGGCGAGCCCGAGCGCTTCGATCTCGCCGGTGCAGCCGTCGTGCGGCCGGAGCTTCCGGGCCGGCTGCTGCCCGTGTTCGTGCTCGACGCGTACGAGGGCCTCGAGCCCCGCTTGCTCCAGGATCTGACCGCCGACGAGCTCGATCGCTACGTGACGGCGAATGCCGCTGCGCTCTTCGAGCACCTCCCGGCCGATCTCGTGTTCTGTAACCACGTGCTGCCCGGCGGCGCGGTCGGCGCGGCCACCGGCGCGCGGTTCGCGGTCAAGGCGCACGGCTCTGAGCTCGAGTACTCGATCCGCGGGCGCTCCTACCTTGCCGAGGCGTCGCGCGCCGCGCTTACCCCGGCCGAAGCCGTGTTCGTGGGCTCCGCCCACATCCGGGAGGTGCTGGGGGACGTCGTCGGGCCCGTCGAAGGCGTCCGGGAAGTGCCGCCCGGGGTCGACGTGGACGAGTTCGTGCCGCAGCCCCGCGACGAGGCGCTGCGGGACCTGCTCGACGAGTGCCGCCGCGACCCACCCAATCCGGGCAACGCGAACGAACGGCTGCCGGACGAGGGCAACGCCGCGCGGCTCGAGCGCTTTCTCGCCGGGGACAAGCCCACGGTGCTCTATTTCGGGAAGCTCTTGTACAACAAGGGCGTCCACCTGCTGCTCGAGGCAATGCACGGGCTCGACGCGAAGGCGATCGTCGTCGGCTTCGGCGACTACCGCGAGCGGCTCGAGCAGCTCGCGCCGCAGCGCACGCTGTTCACGGGGCAGCTCGAGCACCGCCACCTCGTCCATCTGATCCCGCTCGCCGATGCCGTCGTCGTGCCGTCGATCTTCCCCGAGGCGTTCGGGATGGTCGCGGCGGAGGCGGCGGCCTCGGGCTGCCTGCCCGTCGTTGCCCGGCACTCGGGGCTCGCAGAAGTCGCCGAGGAGCTCGAGGCTGCCTACGGCGAGCCGCACCGCGAGCTTGCCTCGTTCGCGCAGGGCGACTCAGTGGAGCTCCAGGAGAAGCTCCACGAGCTCCTGGCGCTGCCCGTCGACGAGCGACGAGAGCTCGGGGCGGCAGCACGGCGCGTCGCGGTGGAGCGCTGGTCGTGGGAGAGCGTCGCGCAGCGGCTCCTAGAGCCGTTTGAGTAGCGTTCCCGCTTCAATGGGTGAAGCGCCTTGGCAGAAGCTCCTGGCGGATGCTCGCGAAGCCTTCGACGGCGGTCAGGACTTCACGCTCGCCGTCGAGGAGGAGTTCGCGCTCCTCGACCCTGAGACGCTCGCGCTCGCGGCACACTTCGACGAGCTCAAGGCTGCGGCGAAGGGCACCGGGCTCGAGGAGCACCTGGTCGGGGAGCTCATCTCGTCGGAGGTCGAAGTGCGCACCGGGCGCTGCGAGACGTTCGCCGAGGCGGCCACTCGCGTCGTCGAGCGCCGGCGGCAGCTGTTCGAGCTCGCGGACGCGCATGACGTCCGGCTCGGCGCGACCGGAACGCATCCGTGGAGCCCGTGGCAGGAACAGCGCATCATCGACACGCCCCACTACCGGCGTAACGACGAGATCCTCCGCTACGTCGTCTGGCGTAACAACTCGTTCGGGCTCCACGTCCACGTCGGCATTCGCGGAGCCGATCGCGCGATCGCCGTCAACAATGCGCTGCGCGGGTTCCTCCCCGAGCTGCTCGCGCTCTCGGCCTCTTCGCCGTTCGTGGAGGCGGTGTCGACGGGCCTCCACTCCGCCCGCACGCAGATCTTCACGAGGATGTTCCCGCGCTGCGGCGTCCCCGACCCGTACGACGGCTGGGCAGGCTTCGAGGAGTACGTGCGGACGCTGTACGAGACCGGCTCGGTCGACGAGCACACGCAGCTCTGGTGGAGCGTCAGGCCGCATCTCGGCTTCCCCACGATCGAGATTCGCATTTGCGATGCCCAGCCTCGCGTCGAGGAGGCGCAGTCGCTCGCGGCGTTCGCGTACGCCCTGACAGCCCGCATCGCACGTGCGGTTGACGAGGGGGAGCCGCTGCCCGATCACCCGCACCGCATGATCGAGGAGAACCTCTGGCGAGCGATCCGCTCCGGGCTGTCGGGCGACCTGATCGATCTGGGGACGCTCAGCGTCCGCCCCGCGCGAGCCGCGCTGGAGGAGCTCGTCGCGTGGATGCTGCCGGTCGCCGACGAGCTCGGCGTGACGCCGTACCTCAAGGTGCCCGGCGCGAACGCCGCCGAGCGGCAGATCGCGAGGCACGAGGAAGGGGCGACGCTCGAGGACATCTACGCCCAGCAGGTCGAGGAGACGCTCGTCCCGAGTATGCGCTAGGTTCGGTTTGTGTCAAAGCGCCGGATCTGGCCGCTCGTTGCGCTCGGGGTTATCGCGGCCACACTCGTCGCCGTCTCCCCGGTCGGCTCGCGCCCGGGAGCCGGGATCACGATCTCGGCCCGAGAGCCCATCACGGCGATGATCGGCGCACCCGATTCGAGCGGCATCTACCAGTACGCGGTCGTCGTGTCGGCGCGGTTCAGCCCCGAGGTGCTCCACGACGACGCTCGCGTGAGCTTCACGCATCTCCAGGCTCCCGGTGGGGCGGCCTACCCGCCGTTCACTCTCCGCGACTCGGGCAACGTCGTGCACACGACCGCCGTCTACCAGCATTTCTTCGCCGCAGTCGAGGAGTCGCGCTTGCTCGTCACCGCCAAGTGGAATGCGTGGACGCCCAAGCCGAGCGGCACGGTGTCTGGCACGAAGACGTCACCGGCGCACATCCTCAACGTCCCGAAGCGTGAGCCGGCACCACGCCTGAGTCCCCAGGCGAAACAGAATCTCGCGCAAGACGCTCAACGGCTGTACCAGAAGTGCGCAATCGTGGGCGCGTGGTCGGCCGTGATCCCGGCCTTCGCCGGACTCGCCGCGCAGTACTGCGCGCTCGCCAATCGCGCACAACAGCAGGCACTCGACCCTGTGGACATGAACTTTCGGGCCATTGCGAAGCCGAAGACACTGCCTGCGCACAAGGTTGTGGCGAGCGAAGGGATCTCTCCCACCGCCGCGACGGCGCTGAACAAGTTCCTCGCGCTTCAGGCTAAGGAGATCGGCCTTGCGGGCGCTATCGTCACGGCTTTCAATCGCTCCCAGGGCGCGCACGTGAGGAAGCAGGTCGAGTGGGAGAAGAAGCAGGTTCGAGCGGCCGGAACGTACGCGGAGCAGTACGCGACGCTCATCCTCGCGGAAGTGAAGCTGAGCGCGAGCGTACGGCGCGCGTTCACGTCTCCCGCCAACGTCTCCGAGGAGCAAGCATTCGCATTCCAGTCCTCACTCATCGACGGCCCACTGCCGGCGCCGCTCGCGAGGAGCCTCTCGAAGCTCGGACTGACGAAGGCCGAGCTGAAAGAGGTCGAGGCACAACTGATCGTGAGAAACCACCCGTCGCTCTACGACGGGGATGTGTTCGCATTGGTTGTCGACCCTCTCCATCTGTCGATCCGGCGCCAGGTTGCCGCCGGTCTCAAGACCTTCGCCAAGAAGGCTGCCAAGGACCCGCTTAACACGGGCACCTAAAAGGAGGGTGTTGTGAACGCTCGCAGGGGGACGATCGGGATTGCGGCGACTGTCGGCGTCGCAGTCTGTGCGCTGATCGCAGCTGCCGCCATCGGCCCGTCATTCAAGGTCGCCGGCACATGGGGCGCGAACGGGAAGTCCAACGGGCAGTTCCTCGGCGCGTACGGCATTACGGCCGACGCGGCCGGGCTCGTCTACGTGGCCGATCGGGACAACCATCGCCTTCAGGTCTTCACGGCGAAGGGCGGCTTCGTCCGCAAGTGGGGATCGCAAGGCGATGGCACCAGCCAGTTCGTGAACCCCCAGGACGTCGCCATCGGCCCGGACGGGAGCGTGTGGGCGGCAGATCTCAAGAACGGCCGTGTGCAGCAGTTCTCGAAGGACGGTGGCTTCGAGACCGAGCTCGGCACGCCGAAGCAGGCTCTTGGAGTGGCGGTCGACGCCGACGGCAACGTCTACGCTTCGACGGCCGGAGACAACATCCACGTGGTCGTGCGCTTCGACAAGACGCCGACGGGGTACTCGGGCGCGATGACGTTCACCGGCGCGGTCGAGGCCCCGGGCGATGTCGAGGCCTCGCCCGACGGGAGCATCTACGTCACCGACGAGAGGACGCATGTCGTGAAGCGCTTCGACGGCGCCGGCAAGCTCCTGAAGACGATCAAGGCCGGGCCGAGCTCACCGGCCGGCATCGGCGTCGACCTCGACTGCAACCTCTGGGTGACGAACATCTCGCAGCGGCGCCTCGACCGCTTCTCGCCGAGCGGCAAGCTGCTCGGCACGGCCTCTTCGCCCGACCTCATCGGCCAAGACGTCGCCGTCGGGCCGAAGGGCGACCTCTATGCGGTGCACACGAACCCGAGCAGCGTCGTCCGTTTCCAGGAAGGGAAGCAGCCGCAGGCGGCGGGGGTGCCGGGAACGATCGCCGTAAAGGGCGGCAGGGCGAACGTGAAGTTCGCGCTGCCGGGAGTCGCCTGCCCGGCGCAAGTGGCTGCCGTCGCGACGCTGAAGGGCAAGGGCGTCTCCGGCAAGGCATCCGTGAAGGTCGCGGCCGGCAAGACGACCACGATCACGATGCCGGTCAAGGCGCCGAAGGGCAAGACAACGGCCGCGACGTTCACCGTCGTCCTCAAGACGAACGGGCGCCCCACGACGCAGACGAAGAGCGTCAAAGTGAAGGCGTGAGCTAGCCCGCACGTAGCCCCGCCGGGTCGGTTAGGCTCCGGCCGTTAGTGATAGACATTCGGCTGCGCCGGAGCCGTCCGGCGTTGACTTTGTGAGGGAGGGCGGGTGCTCGTAGCAAGCTTCTTCATCGACCACGCGGTGCTGTTCGCGCTCGTCTGCGCCGGTATCGCGATTCTCTACGGCGTCTACCTCACGTTCTGGCTGCTGAAGCAGCCCCCCGGCAGCGAGCGGATGCAGGAGATCTCGCGAGCGGTTCAGGAGGGGGCGGCGGCGTATCTGAAGAAGCAGTACTCGACGATCGCCGTCGTGGCGATCGTCCCGTTCCTGCTTCTCGGCTTCTACACCGAGCTTGGTTGGGGCACCGCGATCGGCTTCCTCGTCGGCGCGGTGTTCTCTGCGGCCGCAGGTTTCATCGGCATGAACGTCGCCGTGCGCTCGAACGCCCGTACCGCGGAGGCCGCCAAGAGTGGCGTGTCACCGGCGTTGAACGTCGCCTTCAAGGCAGGCTCTGTAACGGGTCTCCTCGTCGTCGGCCTCGGGCTGCTCGGTGTCGCCGGCTACTACTGGGTGCTCACGGACTGGCTCGGCAACAGCTCGGACTCTGCGATCGACGACCTCATCGGCCTCGCGTTCGGCGGCTCCCTCATCTCCGTCTTCGCCCGGCTGGGAGGCGGCATCTTCACGAAAGCTGCCGACGTCGGCGCCGACCTCGTGGGCAAGATCGAGGCGGGCATACCCGAGGACGATCCGCGGAACCCCGCCGTCATCGCGGACAACGTCGGCGACAACGTCGGCGACTGCGCGGGCATGGCCGCAGACCTGTTCGAGACGTACGCCGTCACAGCCGTCGCGGTGATGCTGCTCGCGACGGCGTTCCCCACGGACGAGCTCTGGCTCTTGCCGCTCGCGATCGGCGGTGTGTCCATCCTCGCCTCCGTCATCGGGACGTCATTCGCGCGCATCGGCCGCGACGGCTCGATCATGAACGCCCTCTACAAGGCGGTCCTCGTCGCGACGGTGCTGTCCGCGATCGGCTTCATCCCGGTCATGCTCGCGTTCGACGACGGGAAGTTCGACTTCTGGCAGCTGTACGGGCCTGCGCTCATCGGCCTGGCGCTGACGTTCCTCCTCGTCGCCATCACCGAGTACTACACGGGGACGCGCTGGCATCCGGTGAAGGCGATCGCCGAGGCGTCACAGACCGGGCACGCGACGAACATCATCTCCGGTCTCGCGTGGGGCATGCAGGCGACGGCGCTGCCCGTGATCGCCATCGCGGCGGGCATCGTCGGCTCCTACTACGCCGCCGGGAGCGATCTGTTCGGGATCGGCGTGGCCGTCATGGCGCAACTCTCGATGACGGGGCTCATCGTCGCCCTCGACGCGTACGGGCCGGTGACGGACAACGCCGGAGGGATCGCCGAGATGGCCGACCTCGACGAGTCGGTGCGTGCGATCACCGACCCGCTGGACGCGGTCGGCAACACGACGAAGGCCGTGACCAAGGGCTACGCGATCGGCTCTGCCGGGCTCGCCGCGCTCATCCTCTTCGACGAGTACGTCCGCGGCCTCGGGGAGGAAGGCCTCATCGTCTTCTTCTCGCTGACCGACCCCTGGGTGATCGCCGGCCTGTTCATCGGCGGGCTCATGCCGTTCCTGTTCGCATCGCTCGCGATGACGGCCGTAGGGAAGGCCGGCGGCGAGGTCGTGCAGGAGGTGCGTCGCCAGTTCCGCGAGGACCCGGGAATCATGGAGGGGACGTCGCGGCCGGACTACTCGCGCGCCGTGAGCATCGTCACCGGGCGGGCGATCCGGCTGATGATGGCGCCGGCTCTGATTCCGATTGTCTTCCCCGTCGTCGTGGGGATCATCAAGCCGGAGATGCTGGGCGGCCTCCTGATCGGCACGATCGTCACAGGGCTCTTCCTCGCCATCGCGATGACGTCCGGCGGCGGCGCCTGGGACAACGCGAAGAAGCTCATCGAGGACGGCGCCTACGGCGGCAAGGGCTCAGAGGCCCATGCGGCGGGCGTCACCGGCGACACGGTCGGCGATCCCTACAAGGACACCGCCGGCCCGGCGATCAACCCGATGATCAAGATCGCGAACATCGTCGCCATCCTCATCATCCCGCTGATCGCGTCGATTCACGGCTAGCCGCCCTCCGGGCCGAGGTCAGGCGCGCCAGTAGTTCCGGCTCAGCAACACGACGACGGGGATGATCTCCAGCCGGCCTAGCCACATGAGGCCGATCATGATCACTTTCGAAAGGTTGCTGAACGGCTCGAACGAGCCGAACGGCCCCGCGAAGCCGAAACCCGGGCCGACGTTACCGAGCGTCGTCGCGGCGGCGGCGATCGCCTCGAAGGGCGTGAGCCCCTGTCCCAGCCGAGCCGACTCGATCGCGAGGCCGGCCGCGCCCAGGACGAACAACCCGACGTAGAGGAGGACGAACGTCATGATCGCGCGCAGTGTGCGCTCGTCCACGGCGACGCGATTGAGGCGAATCGGCTGCACGAGCTCCGGATGGACGGTCTGTACGAGCTCGCGACGCAACATCCGGCCTACGAACAGGTGGCGCACGACCTTGATCGACCCTCCGGTCGAGCCGGCAGAGCCGCCAACGAACATGAGCCCGATGAGCGTCATGGCGGTGAGCGTGGTCCACGTCGTGAAGTCGGCCGAACCGTAGCCCGTCGTTGTCATCATCGACACCGCCTGGAAGACGGAGTGCCGTATCGCCGACTCGCCGCGCTCGATTCCGGCGACCATAAGCTCCATCAGCAGGATCGCCGATCCGAGCGCGAGCAACGCGAGGTAGAGCCGGAACTCGTCGTCGCGTGCCGCCGCTCGGCCATCGCCGCGCACGAACGCGCGATAGAGCAGGGCGAAGTTCACGCCGGCGAGGAGCATGAACAGCGCGATCACCCACTGCGACGCGGGGCTGAACCCCGACACCGAGGTGCCGTGGGTGCCGAAGCCGCCGGTGGGAAGCGTCGTGAACGCGTGGGCGAACGCGTCGTAGACGCTCATCGCATCGTCCACGCCTGTCCAGGCGAAGATCGACAACACGAGGACCAGAACGCCGGTCAGGGCGATGTAGAGAACCCAGAGGCGCTGCGCCGTGTCGCGGATGGAGGTCGCCAGCGGCTCGAGTTCGGGCCCCGGCAGCTCCGACTCGAAGAGCTGCCTCCCGCCGACGCGAAGTCGCGGCAGGACGGCAAGTGCGAGCACGATGATGCCCATACCGCCAAGCCACTGCGTGAACTGGCGCCACATGAGCAACGACCGCGGCAGCTCCTCGGGCGCCGCGACGACGCTGGCCCCGGTGGTCGTGAAGCCGGACATCGCCTCGAAGTACGCGTTGACCGGGCTGCTCAGCGGTTCCACGCCGGACAGGACGTACGGCAGCGCGCCAAAACCGGCCGCGACGATCCACGTGAGCGAGACGACGAGAAAGCCCTCGCGGATGCCCACCCGCTCCTTGCCGCGGGTGACGCGCTCGAGGGCCAGGCCGAACGCGGCCGCAATCGCGCCGGCCGCCAGAAACGGCCAGAAGCGCTCCGAATAGCCGATCGCTACGGCCAGGGGAAAGAGCGCGGCGAGGCTCAGGTACTTCGTGAGCGCTCCGACGAGGTTGAGGGCCGCCGGGAGATCGACGCCCAGCCTCGGTGGACGTGGCCGGAAGCCCAGGGAGCTGGCGCTCACAGCGCTCGCTCGACCTCGGCCGCCCGTGACGACTCGGTGAAGACGATGGCGCGGTCGCCGGCCTGCAGCACGTCGTCACCGTGCGGGAAGAGCGCCTTGCCGTCGCGGACGACCGCACCGATTAATGCCCCGGTCATCGGGAGGTCGCGGAAGCGCCGCCCGACGAGCGGGCTCTCGGGGCGGGTGATGACGTCGAGGACCTCGTAGCGATCCCCCTCGAGCATCGCCACCTGCTGCGTTCGCGGGTCGTGCGCGAAGCGAACGATCTCTTCAGCCGTCAGCAGCCGGGGATTGACCGCGACGTCGATACCAGCTCGTTCGAAGACGTCCGACGACGCCGGATCGTGGACGATCGCGATCGTGAAGCCGACGCCGTGAATCTTCGCGAGCGTGGCCGCGTAGAGGTTCTTCGCGTCGTCGCGCATCGCGAATACCGCAGCAGCGGCCCCTCCAATGCGCTCTCGCTCGAGGAAGTCGGGGTCGAGCCCCGTCGCCTCGTAGACGCGCGCACGGGGTAGTTCCTCGGCGACGAGCCGGGCACGGCTTGCCGACGGCTCCACCAGGCGGACGCCGATGCCCTGCCCGAGCAGCATTCGCGCGGTGGCAAGGCCAGCCCGACCGGCGCCGTAGATGACGACGTCCTGCACGCTGCGTCCGCCGCCGGGCGTCATGAGGCTGCTCCAGGCGCGGGCGGCCGCAGGAGAGCCGATGACGACGATGCGGTCGCCGATGCGGATCGACTCGACGCCGCGGGGCAGGATCAGCCCGCCGTCGCGGATTATGCTCGCGACTTTCGAGTCGGGCGGGATCTTCGCGTCCTTGAGCGGAGAGCCGGCGACGTCCGGGCTCGCACCCCCTTCGACGTCGAACTCGACGATCTGTACCTGCCCCTCTGCGAACACGTCCGTCTGTCGCGCGGCGGGAACGCCGATCGTCGTCGTCACCGCGTGCGCCGCTTCGAGCTCGGACGAGACGACGAAGTCGACGTCCAGCTGGCGCTCTCGCCAGAGCTCGAGGTATTCGACGTTGGACGTACGGACGATCGTCTGCGCGCGTGGTGCGAGTTTTCGGACAAGCATCGCGACAATGATGTTCGGCTCGTCCTGCGACGTACACGCGATGACGAGGTCCGCCTTGGCGATGCCCGCGTCGTGGAGGGTCGCACGGCTGGCGCCGTTGCCCTCGACCGTCACTACGTCGAATCGATGCGACAGCGCGGTAAGCCGCGCAGGGTCGATGTCGAACACCGTCACTGCGTGCTCGTCGTGAAGCGCCTCGACGATCGTCGAGCCGACCTGGCCGGCACCGATGACGAAGATCCGCATCGCGCAGGCGGGAGGCTAGCCATCGCTCCGAGTGCGTGCGTAGAGTGCGCCGGTGCCTGGACGCCGGCGTCGGGAGCATCGCCTCGAGCGCGTACTCGGCACACCGGCGCTGTTCTCCACGGCCTACGGAAACGTCGGCTCCTCGATCTACTACGCGCTCGGCGTCACGGCGGCGTTCGCACTCGGCCTGACGCCGCTCGTCTTCGTCATCGCCGGCCTGTTCTTCGCCGCCACCGCGCTCACATATGCGGAGGGAACCGTCCGCTTTCCCGAGGCGGGCGGCTCGTCGAGTTTCGCTCGCCACGCCTTCAACGAGCTCGTCTCGTTCGGGGCTGCGTGGGCGCAGATGCTCAACTACATCATCACGATCGCCATCTCGGCGTTCTTCGTGCCGCACTACCTCTCGGTGTTCTGGGAGCCGCTCCGCGAGAACCCGTGGGACATCGTCGGCGGCGCGGTCGTGATCGCGCTCCTCGTTGCTCTGAACGTCGTCGGCATCCAGGAGTCCGCCCGCCTCAACATCTTCCTCGCCGTGATCGACTTCGCGACGCAGTTGCTGCTCGTGCTGCTCGGTTTCGTGCTCGTCTTCAGTGCGTCGACGCTGACGGCGAATGTCCACTGGGGCGTCGCTCCGACCTGGAGCAACCTCCTGCTGTCGATCCCGGTGGCAATGATCGCGTACACGGGGATCGAGACGGTCTCGAACCTCGCCGAGGAGGCGCGCGACCCGGTGCGAACGATCCCGCGCTCGATCGGGCTCGTGGCGATCGCGGTCTTCGCGATCTACTTCACGCTGCCGCTCGTCGCCCTCTCGGCGCTCCCGGTGGAGGAGATCGGCGGCGAGCTGACGACGCTACTCGCGCTTGACGCCCGAGGAGGGCGGCTATCAGAACGATCCCATCCTCGGGGTGGTCGACAACCTCGGCATCACCGGCGTGCTGCTCGACGCTCTGCAGATCTACGTCGGCATCCTCGCTGCGACGATCCTCTTCATCGCCACGAACGCAGGGATCATCGGGGCGTCGCGCATCACGTACTCGATGGCCTCCTACCGGCAGCTTCCCGGCGCGTTCCGGAAGCTCCACCCGAAGTTCAAGACGCCGTGGCTCGCGCTCGTCGTGTTCGCGGGCTTCGTCTCGATCCTCGTGCTGCTGCCCGGCCAGGTGGGCTTCCTGGGAACGATGTACTCGTTCGGCGCGATGCTGTCGTTCACGGTCGCTCACGCGGCCGTCATCCAGCTCCGCCGGAAGGACCGCGACGCGGAGCTCGAGTTTCGCGCGAGGCCGAATCTCCGCATCGGGCGCGTCGACTGGCCGGTGTTCGCCTTCGTCGGCGGCACGGCGACGTTTCTCGCGTGGCTCGTGGTCGTCGTCCAGGATCCGCCGACGCGGTACGCAGGCCTCGCCTGGCTGACGATCGGGCTGGTGATCTACGTCGTCTACCGGCGGAAGGTGCTTCACGTCCCGCTCACAGAGACGGTGCGTGCGCCGCCCCTGCTCGGCCCGGCTATCGCGCTCGAGTACCGGACGATCGTCGTTCCCATCGTCGCCGGACAGCAGGCGCACGAGGCGATGCACACGGCGGCGCGACTTGCCGCCGAGCGGCGTTCGACGATTGTTGCGGTGCGCGTTGTCGTGGTGCCGCTCGACCAGCCCCTGAGCTCCGACCTCTCTGAGCAGGAGACGCTCGCCCACGAGCTGCTCGACGAAGCACACGTGATCGGAGACCTCTACGGCGTCCGTGTCGTCGAGCGCATCGTACGTGGGCGAAATGCCGGAGCTGAGATCGTCGAGGAGGCTGAGCGGAGGAACGCGGAGATCGTCGTCATGGGTGCGCCGCGGCTGCCTCACCGTACGCGCACGAGCGCGATCTTCGGCAAGACCGTCGACTACGTGCTGCGCCACGCGCCGTGTCGCGTGATGATCGCCGCCGCCAGGAGAGCCGCCTAATGCCGGCGCGCCTGATCATCCTCTTCTCGGCGACCTTCATCGCGATCGGCGTTGCGCTCCTTGTGCAGACCGTGCGCGTCGGAGGAGGCATCGGCTACCTGCTCGGCCTGCTGTTCGTCGCGCTCGGCGTCGGACGACTCGTGCTCCTGCGCTCGCGGCGAGGGGAGGCCTGATGGCGAGGAAGCTGCCGGTCCTCGAGCGAGTCCTCGGCGCGCCCACGCTGTTCTCGGTCGCGTACGGCGAGATCGCGTCGTCGATCTACTTCGCGCTGGGCATCATCGCCGGCCACGCGCTCGGGCTGACGCCGGAGGTCCTGCTGCTGACGGGGCTGCTCTTCGTCGTCGTCGCCCTGTCGTATGCCGAGGGCATCACCGCTATCCCCGAGACGGGCGGCGCGGCAACGCTCGTGCGCAAGGCCTTTAACGACTTCGCCGGCTTCTGCACCGGCTGGGTGCTGTTCCTCGATTACCTCATCGTCATCGCGCTTTCCGTGCTCTTCCTGCCGCATTACCTGGGCGGGGCGCTCGAGATCGAGTCGCTGCAGCGGCACCCGTGGGACGTCGTCGTCGGGGTGATGGCGATCCTCGCCATCGCGGCTGTGCGCCTCTTCCGCCGGCCGGGCCTCTACACGGCCGGCATCGGGGTCGCCGTGCTCGACCTCGTGACGCAACTGCTCGTCGTCCTGCTCGGCCTCGCCCTGCTCTTCTCGCTCCGACGCGCTTACGCGCGGAATCGAGCTGGGCTCCGCGCCGAGCTTCGCCGATCTCGCGTTCGCGCTGCCGCTCGCGATGCTCGCGTACACGGGCCTGGAGACGGTGGCCAACCTCGCGGAGGAAGCTCGCAGCCCCGGAGTCGACATCCCGCGCAGCCTCTTCGGCGCGATCGGCGTCGTCGTGATCCTCTACGTCGCGATCGCCGTCGTCGGCCTCTCGGCGTTCCCGGTGTCGGGCGGCGAGACCGACCTCGGCGGCGAGTGGCTCTTCGCCCCGCTGCTCGGCATCGTGGAGGTGCTCGGCGAGGATCTCTCACCGTTCCTGGCGGACGCGCTGCGCGTCTTCGTGGGCGTCTCCGGCGCGCTCATCCTCCTGGCCGCCGCGACGACGTCCGTGTCCGGGTTCGGGCGCCTTGCGTACTCGCTCGGCGAGCACGGGATGCTGCCCAGGACGTTCGGCCGGCTGGGCAGGCGCACGCTCATCTCGCCCGCGGCGCTCGCGTCGGTCGTCGTGCTCGCCGCGGGCGGCCTGATCGCGATCACCGCGGTCACCGACGACGAGGTTGCCTTCCTCGCCGCGCTCTTCAGCTTCGGTGTCCTGCTCGCGTTCGGCGCGGCCCAGCTCGCGGTCATCCGGCTCCGCTTCACGTCCCCGGAGCTCGAGCGGCCATATCGCGTGCCCTGGAACGTCCGCATCGGCGGCGCGGACGTCCCGATTCCCGCGGTCGTCGGGCTCGTGCTGACCGTCGCCGTCTGGGTGATCGCCATGATCACGCACCCCGGAGCCCGCTACGCGGGGCCGATCTGGCTCGTTGCAGGGCTCGTCGTCTACGGTCTCGTCCGGCGGCACCGCGGCGAAGGGCTGCTGGAGCGGGTGATCTCGCCCGACGAGCAGGCCGAGCTCGCGGAGCCCTCGCTGTCGAAGATCCTCGTGCCGATGAAGCTCGGGCTGATCGGCGAGGAGATGATCGCGACCGCCATCAAGCTCGCCCAGGAGCGCGGCTCCGACGTCGAGGCGCTCCACGTCGTGCGCATGCCGCTGTCAAGGAGCCTCGACGACCCCGCCGACCCGGCCGAGGAGGAGCGCGCGGTGGACTCGCTCGAGGAGGCGCGCCTGCTCGGCGAGGACCACGGCGTCGTCGTCCGGGGCAGCACCGTCCGGGCTCGCTCGATCGGGGAGGCGATCGTGCAGCAGGCGACCGAGCAGGACGTCGACCTCATCGTGCTCGGCTCGGCGCCGCGGTGGCGCCGTCAGTCGCGCTTCTTCTCGCCCACCGTCGAGCACGTCCTGCGCAACGCGCCGTGCGAGGTGCTCGTCGTCGCCTTCCCGGAGCACGTGCTCGCCGAGGATGGCTAACCTGCGGCGGTGAAGGCCGTCGTCATCGGCTGCGGTCGGGTCGGCTCTGCGAGCGCGAAAGCGTTGCAGGCCGAGGGCTGGGACGTGTGCGCCGTCGACGAGAAAGAAGAGGCGCTCCAGCGCCTGGGCGAGAACTGGACGGGCGGCTTCGTCGTGGGGCACGGCATGGACTCCGAGGTGCTGCGCGAGGCAGGGATCGAGGAGGCCGACGCCGTCATCGTCGCCACCAACGGCGACAACACGAATCTCGTCGTCGCGCAGATCGCCGAGAAGCGCTTCGGTGTCGCGAACGTCGTCGTTCGCGTGCTCGATCCGGGCCGGGCGACGTTCTACGACACGCTGGGGATGCGGACGATCTGCCCGACCTCGCGGGCCATCCGCGCGCTGATCGAGGCCGTCACGACGTACGCGGAGGCGCCGGCGTGATGTACATCGTCGTCGTCGGCGGTGGGAAGGTCGGCGCGAACCTCATGCGCAGCCTCATCGGGATGGGCCACGAGGTGACGCTCATCGAGCAGCGCCGCGACCGGTTCGAGCGTCTCGAGCAGGAGTTCGAGCATCGCGTGCAGCCCGGCGACGCGACCGAGCTCTTCGTCCTCGAGCAGGCCGGGATCACTCGGCCTCCCGACATCCTCGTGGCCGCGACGGGGGACGACGAGGACAACATCATCATCTGCCAGCTCGCGCGCGAGAAGTACGGCGTGCCGAAGGTCGTGGCCCGCGTCAACGACCCTCGAAACCAGGAGCACTTCGACCTGCTCGGCATCTCCCCGACGGTCTGCGCCACCTCGAGCCTGCTCGCGCTCGTGCAGCACGAAGTGCCTGAGCACGGGCTCGTCCACCTCCTCGAGCTGCGCAAGGAGAACCTCGAGATCGTCGAGGTGCAGATCGATGCGCGCTCGCCGTGTCTCGGCAAGGCGCTGTCCCGGGTCTCGCTGCCCGACGGCGCGCAGCTGATCGCCGTCGTGCGAGACGGCGAGGCTCACCTCGGGGACGGGGAGCTCGACGCTCGAGAGCGGCGACCAGGTGCTCGGCCTGCTCCAGCCCGGCCGCGAGGAGGAGCTACGCGAGGCCTTGCTCGGACACTAGCGCTGGGACTACTGCTGGTGGCGCTCCCGGCGGTCGCCGGGGCAGGCACGGAGCGCCAGCAGCTGAGCATCGTCCGGGTCGCCCGCGGCTTCGACCAGCCTGTCTACGTGACCGCGACGCCCTCCGAGCCGGCGAAGATCTACATCGTCGAGCAGCCCGGCCGCGTCTTCGTCCTCGAGAAGGGGAAGCGGCGGCTCTTCATGGACATTCGCAAGCGGGTCGGTTCCGACGGCTCTGAGCAAGGCCTGCTGTCGATGGCTTTTCACCCTAGCTACGGAAAGAACCGTCGCTTCTACGTCAACTACACGGACACGAGCGGTGACACGCGCGTCGTGGAGTTTCGCTCCGACGGGCGGAAGGCGCGGCTCGGCACGGCCCGCGAGCTGCTCTTCGTGAACCAACCGTTCTCGAACCACAACGGCGGGCACGTCCTGTTCGGGCCCGACGGGAAGCTCTACGTCCCGATGGGGGACGGCGGCGCCGGAGGAGATCCGCAGAACCACGGGCAGACGCCTCGGTCGCGCCTTGCGAAGCTGCTGCGGACAAACCCACTGGCTGTCGACTGGGAGACGTTCGGGTTCGGCCTGCGCAACCCCTGGCGCATCTCGTTCGACCGCAAGACGGGTGACCTCTACATCGGCGATGTCGGGCAGAGCGCCCGGGAGGAGATCAACTTCAGGGCCAAGGGCGCACCGCCGGCGAACTTCGGCTGGGCCCGGTACGAGGGGAGCCGCACGTACGACGGTGACATCGAGCTCGACCCCGCGACGCCGCTCGTCTTCCCGATCCACGAGTACGGGCACGGCGAGGGCTGCTCCGTGACCGGCGGCTACGTCTACCGCGGGAAGGACGTCCCGGCGGCGGTCGGGCGGTACTTCTTCGGCGACTACTGCTCGGGCACGGTGTGGAGCCTGCGGGTCGTGGACGGCGAAGCGACCGGCGTGCGGCGAGAGTTCAACGTCGAGAGCCTGACTTCGTTCGGCGAGGGGGCTCGCGGGGAGCTCTATCTCGTATCGCACGAGGGCTCGATCTACCGCCTCGCGCGCTAGAGAGACCGAATTACAACTGCGTCCGCGCCGAGGGTCGCAACCAGCCGCTCGAGCGCGCCTGGGCCTGCCTCGAGGACATCGATGCGGCGGGCGACACCAAGGTGAGCGGCGGCGACCCGGGCGAGCGGCTCCGGGGCAGACGTGAAGGCGCCGACGCGCGTGCCTGCGGCCGCCATCCGCCTCAGCTCCGCGTTCGCCGCCGGGTTCGGGCGCAGGTAGACGCGGGCGTGATCCTCCGCGAACCGTTCGAGCAGGGGACGCCAGTTGCCGATCGCGGCATCCAGCGCAGCCTCGTCGGGATCGTCGTCGAGCTCCACGCGATAGCGGCGTCGCGCGTCCTCGAGCCAAGCTCGCCAGAGCGGCTCGGGGTCGCCGAGCGCGGCGTCGAAATCGACGGCGATCGCAGCAGTCACGCGACGACCCTGCGCGCCGCCCGTCCCAGCACGTACACGCCGACGAGCACGCCGACGGCGTCGATGACAACGTCGAGCGCGGCGCCATGCCGTCCCGGGACGAACGCCTGGTGCACCTCGTCCGTCACGGCGTAGGCGATGCCGATGGCCACCGCCGTCAGCTCGCGGCCGAGCGCTCGCAGGAGGAGTGCCCCGAGCACCGCGTACTCCGCGGCGTGGGCGATCTTCCGCAGCGCGAGATCCCAGCCGCCCAGGCCCGTGCCGAGATCGGGGATCGAGGACAGCCCGAAGATCAGACCGGCCCAGAGGACGACCGGCAACCAGCGGGAGACGACGCGCGTCACGATGCAATGCTAGATTCGGCTGAGACATAGGCGGGCGGGTCAGGGAACCCGGTGCAAGTCCGGGACGGTCCCGCCGCTGTGAGGGGAGAAGCTGCTCCGCCACCACGCCACTGGCTGACGCTGGGAAGGCGGTGGAGCAGGGAGCCCCAAGTCAGAAGACCTGCCGCCCGTCGATCCGAACCCCTCGTGGAAGGAGGATTCGTGCTTCGACGCACTCTCATGCTCAGCGTGGTCGTGGGGCTCGTGCTCACGATCGTGGGCGCGGCATCCGCCGCAATCGTTCGTGTTCGTGTCGAAGGCAAGAGCAGCACGATCTTCGGCGCAACCCAACCGCGTGCGTCGGCGACGACGGCGATGGGCGCGCTCGAGTCGGCCAGCATCGGCGGGGAGTTCTACTACCACCTCCAGGTCACCGGCTTCGGCCCGTACGTCGACCAGATCGGTCGCAACCTCGCCGCGGGGGCGAGTGGCTGGGCGTTCAAGGTGAACGGCACGTCGCCGCCGGTGGGCGCCGACCAGGTCGCCGTCAAGGATGGGGACGTGGTCCTCTGGTACTGGGCAGACTTCACGGAGGCGGGCGGCCCGCCGACCCTCGACCTCGCGCGCCAGGCAAACGGCTGCTACCGCGTCGTGGCGACGAACGACGCAGGCGCGACGGTCTCCGTCTCCGCCACGTTGCGCGTCGATGGCAGACGGGTGGCCATGCAGGGCGGCCGGGCGTGTCCAGGGCCGCATCGGAGCCTCGTGCGGGCGACGGCGCCCGGCGCCGTACGGTCGAATGCGCTGAGGTGACGCGCCGGCTGCTCTCATTGCTCTGCCTCGTCGCCGCGCTGGCCGGCTGCGGAGGGTCCGGCGACGACGGCGAGGCGACGCTGTGGGTGACGCGCGACCGCGGCGCGGAGGTGCTCGTGACGGCCTCCGTGCCCGCGGGCGTGACGGCGATGCAGGCGCTGCGAAGCGAGGCTGACGTCGACACGAGCTTCGGCGGGCGCTTCGTGCAGTCGATCGAGGGCGTGTCCGGCGACGCCGGCGCGAAGCGCGACTGGTTCTACTTCGTGAACGGCATCGAGGCCGACCGCGGCGCCGCCGAGTACCGGCTGCGGCCCGGCGACGTGCTGTGGTGGGACTACCGCTCGTGGACCGGCGACGACATGCGCGAGCCGGTCGTCGTCGGCGCATTCCCCGAGCCGTTCCTCCACGGCTACGACGGGCGCGTGCGGCCGGCTGCAGTGCGCTTTGAGAAGGAGCACATGCGTGGGACCGCCCTCGGGGTAGCCCACGTGGTCGGCGCGCGATCGGTCGAGCTTATGAACGTTCCGGCCGCGCCTGAGGTCAACCTCCTCGTGATCGCGGAAGCCCAGCCGGCGCTTCAGGCGGAGCTCCGATCGCCCGAGGGGTCGGCCGGATCGCCGGTCGTCTTCCGGGTTTCCTTCGAGGACGCGAAGCTGCTGCTCAAGGATCCGGAGCTCGCGCAACACCGCTACGAAGGGCTAGCCGAGTGAGACCGGCGGCTGCGCTCGCAGTGCTCGTCGCGCTGGCGGCGGCGGCGCTGCTCTCCGATCACTGGCAGGCGCCCGCCGCGATCGCGGCGTCCTGTTGGGTCTCTGCCTGCGCGCCCCGGCCTCGCGGCGCCGGCCGTACCTGCTCGGCTGCGCGCTGACGGCGGGCGCGGTCTTCGTGGTCACACCGTTCCTCGTCGTGAACGGCGTCGACGTGCTCTGGAGCGGCCCCGTCGTGCCGGTGCTCGGGCAGCTCGACGTCACGACCGAGGAGCTCGCCGGCGCGGCGATCCAGGCCGTTCGGCTCGCGGCCGTGACGCTCGCCTTCGCCGTGTACGCCCTGCTCCTCGATCACGACTCGCTGCTCCGCTCGGCGAGGTTCGCTCGCAAGTCGGCCCTCGTCGTCGCCCTCGCGACGAGGCTCGTGCCGACGCTCGAGCGCGACGTCCACGGGCTCGTGGAGGCGCTGCGCGGACGCGGGGTGGTAGTGGAGGGCGTCCGCGGGCGCGCGCGCCTCGTGTCGCCTCTCGTCTCCGGATCGCTCGAGCGCGCCCTCAACCTCGCGGAGGCAATGGAGGCGCGCGGGTACGGCCGGGCAGGCGCGACCCAGGCGCCGTCGCCGCGTTGGCGGTCGCTCGACCGGCTCGCTCTCGTGGCCGCTGTCGCCGTCGTGCTGGGGGCGCTGTGGCTCTAGCGACCGTACGCGAGCTCACTTTCACGTACGGCGGCGCCGACCGCCCGGCGTTATCGGGAGTCTCGCTGGAGATCGAGCCCGGCGAGATGGTGCTGCTCACGGGCCGGTCGGGCTGCGGGAAGACGACGCTCATCCGCGCGCTGGCCGGGCTCGTGCCGCACTTTCACGGGGGGACGTTCGGCGGCTCCGTCGAGGTGTGCGGCCGCGACACGAGGCGGACGAGGCCCGCCGAGCTCGCGGGAACGGTGGCGACGCTCTTTCAGGATCCGGAGGACCAGGTCGTGTTCGGCGGCGTCATGGCCGAGGTCTCGTTCGGCATCGAGAACGCCGGAGCGCCTCCCGCCGAGATCGAGCTGCGCGCACGGGCGGCTCTCGCAGCCGTTGGCGCCGAACACCTCGCCGACCGCCAGGTCGCGGAGCTGTCGGGAGGCGAGCTGCAGCGCGTCTGCCTCGCTTCGACGCTTGCCCTCGAGCCTGCGCTGCTGCTCCTGGACGAGCCGACGTCGCAGCTCGACTCTGACGGTGCGGTTGCGCTCCTCCAGCTCGTCCGCCGCCTCGCGCGCGAGCGGGGCACGGCCGTCGTGATCAGCGAGCACCGGGTAGCGCGGACGAGACCGTACTGCGATCGGGTGATCTGCCTCGACGATGGCGGCGGCGTCGACATGGTGGAACGCATCGCCGCGCGGCGTGGCGGAGACGTCCTTTGCTCACTCCACGGCATCGACTTCGCGTACGCGGCCGGAGAGCCTGTGCTCTCGCGCGTGGCGCTCGAGCTGCGTCACGGGGAGATCGTCGGGCTCGTCGGCCCCAACGGCAGCGGCAAGACAACGCTCGCGAAGATCGCCGCCGGCCTGCTCGAGCCCGATAGCGGCACCCGATCGTGTGCCGGCAGGGCGTCGTACCTCTCGCAGGATCCGGGCCGCTACCTCGCGCGGGAGCGGTGCGACGACGAGGTTGCGCTCGGCGCGCGTGACAGCGCTGCAGCCGCTCGCGCGATCGCCTCCGTCGGCCTCGAGGGATACGACGCACGCCATCCGCGCGACCTGTCGAGCGGTGAGCGCGAGCGCCTGGCTCTCGCGGCCGTGCTCGCGACCGAGCCCGACGTTCTCGTCCTGGACGAGCCCACGCGCGGCCTCGACCCGGAGGCCCGCGCGCGGCTCGCCGCCCTGCTGCGGACGCAAGCCCCGAAGCGCGCGACGCTGCTCGTCACGCACGACCACGATCTCGTCGCTGCCGTCGCCGACCGCACCGTCGTGCTCGGGGAGAGGCATGAGCGTGTCGCTGCCTAGATCGGCCATGTTCGCCCTTGCAGCCGCGGCCATGGCGGCAGCCGCGTGGACGGCGCTTGCTCCCGATGACGCGGCGTTCTCGCTGCTGCTCGTGGCTCTCGCGCTCACGGCCACCGCCTACGCCTGGCTCGAGTCCGGGCCCGGCTCGGCTGCCGAGCTGGCCCTGATCGGCGCGCTGGCCGGGATCGCGGCCGCGGGCCGCGTGCTGTTTGCCGCCGTGCCCGGCGTTCAGCCCGTGACGGTGATCGCCGTTGCGGCCGGTGCTGCGCTGGGAGCGCGTGCCGGGATGGCCGTTGGAGCGACGGCGGCGCTCGTATCGAACCTCTTCCTCGGCCAGGGGCCGTGGACGCCCTGGCAGATGCTCGGCTGGGCGGGCTGCGGCCTCGCGGGAGCTCTTGCACGCGCGGCGATCCAGGGTCGCCTGCCGTTCGCGCTCCTCTGCGCCGTCCTCGGTCTGGCCTTCAGCGCGCTGATGGACGTCTGGCTGTGGTTCAGCTTCTATCCGCACACCTGGCCGGCGTTCACGGCCGTGCTCGCGCGCGGCGTGCCGTTCGACCTGTCGCACGCAATCGGCAACCTCCTCATCGCGCTCGTCGCGGGACCGGAGCTACGGCGGTTACTCGAACGCTACGGCCGCCGGCTGCGGCCGCAGGTCGTATGGGACTGAAGCTGCTCGCTGCGGCGGCTGCTGCACTGGCGCTAGCCTCGCCTGCAGACTTTCTCCAGGCACACAAGCAGCCCAGCGGCGGCTTCACGGAGGCGGGAGGGGTGGGATCACCTGCGCTCACGGCGTGGGCCGCGCTCGGCCTTACCGCGGCCGGGCAGCCCCCTGCGGCCACGCTCGACTACCTTCGAGCCCACGAGGGAGACGCGCTGCCGCCTGCAACCCGCGCGCTCGTCGCGCTCGCGGCGGCCGCGCTCGGAGACTCACAGCTCGCCGGCCGGCTGTCCACGGCGGCGGGGGGTCAGACGAACGCGATCGTCTGGACGATTCTCGCGCGGCGGCAGGCCGGGCTCGCGGCGCCGAAGCCGCTCGTGAGCGCGTTGGTCGCCCGGCAGACGAAGTCGGGCGGCTGGGGCTGGGCGAATGGCGTCGCCCCCGACTCGAACGACACCGCCGCCGCCGTCCAGGCGCTGCGGGCGGCAGGCGTGACCGGGGCGCCGATCCGGCGCGCGCTCGATTACCTGCGCAAGGCGCGCAACAAGGACGGCGGCTTCGCCATCCTGAAGGGTCGCGAGTCGGATGCGCAGTCGACGGCCTGGGCGATCCAGGCCTTCGTCGCGGCTGGAGTGCCCGTGCCCAAGGGCGCATTCGCCTACCTCGGGAGTCTGCGGAGGGACGACGGCAGCTACCGCTACTCGCGGCGCTACGTCACGACGCCTGTCTGGGTGACGGCGCAGGTGCTGCCGGCCATCCTCAGGAAGCCCTTTCCTCTTGGCTAGAGCCTCGTTCGAGGGCTGAGCCGGCCGCGCCGCGCGCCGATCAGCATCTCGATGAGGCGTCTGGCGCTCCCCGTGGCGATCGCGGCTGCGACGATCGCCGGCTTCGTCGCCGTCTCCCTCCAGCTGAGCGGAGGCGCGCTGCACGAGGCCGCACACCCGAACTGGCCGCTCCTCGCGACGGCGTTCGTCGTCGTCGCGCTCGCGCAGCCATTGCGGGCGATGGCGTGGCGGGCGACGCTCCGGGGCCAGGTCGACTTCAAGGCCATCTACGCGGCGAGCGCCGTCGGGTCGTTCC
Organism: uncultured Actinomycetes bacterium; assembly: GCA_963755155.1. Classification (GTDB taxonomy): domain Bacteria; phylum Actinomycetota; class Thermoleophilia; order Gaiellales; family Gaiellaceae; genus PALSA-612. The sequence continues at coordinate 483,718 of CAVWIV010000007.1, forward strand.
TCGACACCGTGTTGCCCGCGCGGCTGGGTGAAGCTTCGAAGGTCGGCGTGCTGCGCGTCACCGCCGGCCGCAGTTGGCCGGGATTCCCACGCGCCACCGGGAGCCTTGTCTGCGCCCACCTGCTGGAGGCGCTCGCGTTCCTCGTCGTCGGCGCCGCCGCCGCCGCGTTCCTGCCGTTTCCGGACTGGGCGCGCTGGACGATGGTCGGCGGCTTCGCGCTCGCCGCAGGAGCGATCGGCGCCGCCGCCGTCCTCCACCGCAAGCTCGGGCGGGTGCTCCCAGGCCGGGTCGACGAGTTCCTGGCCGACGCCGCTGCGCCACCGCGTGTCCTTGCGCACGCAGGGGGCATCCTGCTCGCGACGTGGATCGTGCGCTGGCTCGGGATCGTGCTGCTGCTGCACGCGCTCGGAGTCGAGGTCGGGCTCGGCGCCGCGCTCGTCTACATGATCGTCACCGGCCTCGCGAACACCGCGCCGATCCTGCCGGGGAATGCCGGGATCTACCAGGGGGCGGCGCTGGGAGCGCTCGCGCTCGTTGGCGAGGCCGGCTCGAAGGCCGTGGCCGTCGGTCTCGTCGCTCCGCTGTTCGCAAGCGCCGTCACAGCCGCGGCTGCGCTCGCAGGCGTCGCGCTCTACGGCCGGCGGTTCGCGATCGTCTCGCGCGCGGCGTTCGGCCGCTAGCATGGCCGTGTGCGTCTCTGCCTGATCGGAGCGCTCGCCCTCTCGCTCGGCGTCTCGGTGGCGCTCGCCGCGGGCGGCAAGCTCGCTTTCGAGGACAACGTGCCGAGCGGGAAGTCGAGCTCGGTCACGATCCAGACGCACAGGGCGGCGTCGTTCAAGGTGCAGTTGCGCGTCCCCACGGCCGGCCGCGCGAAGCTCTTCCTCCTGGGGAAGACGGCGCCCAAGCCGGGCCTCTTGATCGACACGAAGACCTTCGCCTGTCAGGGCGCGGCCGGCTCGTTCTTCTGCAAGGCGTCATACGAGCCGCTGCCCGAAAGGGAAGTACACATGGAAGGTCGCGTGGGTGGGCACGCCGAAGAAGGCCGCGCACGTCGAGCTCACAGTTCGCTGGTAATACCTAGTTGATCTAGGTATACTGCAGCCCATGACGAAGCCTCTTCAAGGCGGCCACGTCGACGGGTTGATCCTCGCGGTGCTCGCCGACGGGCCTCGCCACGGCTACGCCGTCATCGAGGAGCTGCGGGCGCGGAGCGACGGCGTCCTCGACTTCCCGGAGGGCACGATCTATCCCGCGCTCTACAAGCTCGAAGCGGCGGGCGCCGTCGCGAGCTCGTGGACGGTCGCAGACGGCAGGCGGCGGAGGATGTACCGGCTGACCGCGACCGGCCGGCGGCAGCTTGCCCGGGCGCGCGAGGAGTGGGACTCGCTCTCGCGTGCGATGACAGGTGTCTTCGCATGAGCTACCTGGACGAGCTCGAGCAGGCCCTCCGGAGACATCGCGTCCCGGCTCGACGTCGGCGGCGGTTTCTCGCGGAGGCCGCAGATCACATCGCGTGTGATCCGGAGGCAGCGGCGACGTTCGGCGACCCGGAAAGCCTCGCGCAGCAGGTCGCAGCCATGGAGCAGCCGAGGCGCGTTCGCCTGCTGTCGCTCGTCCTCGTGGGCACGATCGTCGCCTTCGTGGCGCCGCTCTACGGCATCCCGGAGAACACGCTTCCTCCGGCTCCGCCGCAGGGGTTGCCGGCTGCGGTTGAGTGGAAGCTCGACTGGATGATCGCTCTCTACGTCGCGGCGCTCGTGCTTGCGGCGGTGGCGTTCGCCGTCTCGTGGGCTCGGCCGCGCCTTGCGCTGTGGCCGGCCTGCCTGGCCCTGGGAGCGCTTGCGGCGAGCGCGGCACTCGGCTCTGCGGCCGCCTTCGAGTGGCCCGTGGGAGGGAGCACGGCGGTCGCCGCGGTCGTCCCAACTGCACTAGTTCTCGTCTGCATCGCGGCGTTGGCGACCGCGCGGCTAGCATCGGCCGCGTGGCGTCGACCGTCGATCTGAAGCCCGAGGAGTACCTCGCCGACCTCAATCCCGCCCAGCGGGAGACCGTGCTCCAGACGGAAGGCCCCGTGCTCGTCGTCGCCGGCGCCGGGTCGGGCAAGACCCGCGCGCTCACGCGACGCGTCGCGCACCTGATCGCCACGCAAGGGGCGAAGCCGAACGAGATCCTCGCGATCACGTTCACGAACAAGGCGGCGGGGGAGATGCGCGCGCGCCTCGAGGATCTGCTCGGCCACATCGCCCGCGCGATCTGGATCCTCACCTTCCACGCCGCGTGCGGCCGGATCCTCCGCCGCGAGGCGCCGCGGCTCGGCTACAAGTCGAACTTCACGATCTACGACCAGGCCGACCAGGTCCGGCTGACGAAGGACTGCCTGGAGGAGCTCGAGCGCGACCCGAAGCGCTTCGTCCCCCGCGGCATCCACGCGCAGATCTCGAACGCGAAGAACGAGCTCGTCTCGCCCGAGGAGTACCTGAAGCGCGTCCAGTCGTTCTACGACCAGACCGTCGCCGACGTCTACGCGCTCTACCAGCGGCGGATGCTCGGGTCGAACGCGATGGACTTCGACGACCTGCTCATGCTCACGGTGGAGGTGCTCGAGCGCTTCCCCGAGGCCCGCAAGCGCTGGCAGAAGGCGTTCCGCTACGTCCTCGTCGACGAGTACCAGGACACGAACCACGCGCAGTACCGGCTGCTCCAGCTGCTCGGCGGCGAGCACGGGAACGTCTGCGCCGTCGGCGACCCCGATCAGTCGATCTACGCCTTCCGCGGCGCCGACATCCGCAACATCCTCGAGTTCGAGCGCGACTTCCCGGGCACGAAGCTCATCGCGCTCGAGCAGAACTACCGCTCGACGAACACCGTCCTCCGCGCCGCGAACGCGGTCATCGCCAACAACCGCGAGCGCAAGGAGAAGACGCTCTTCTCCGACCTCGGCGACGGCCCGCCGGTGCGGGCGCTCGAGGTGGAGGACGAGCACGCCGAGGCGCGCTTCGTCGCCGCCGAGGTCGCGGAGCTGATCGAGGAGGGCTGGTCGGGAGCGGAGATCGCGGTCTTCTACCGGACGAACGCGCAGAGCCGCGTGCTCGAGGACGTGCTCGTCCGCCAGGGGATCCCGTACCAGGTGATCGGCGGGCCGAAGTTCTACGAGCGCGCCGAGATCAAGGACGCGATCTCGTACCTCCAGGTGATCGACAACACGGACGATGCCGTGTCGCTCATGCGCATCGCCAATCGCCCGCGCCGGGGGATCGGCGATGCCTCCGTTGCCCGGCTGCGGGCCTGGGCCGAGGCACACGGCGAGTCGCTCTTCAACGCGCTCGGCCATCCCGAGGAGGCCGGCCTCGGGCCTGCACAGGCTCGGTCGGTCTCGCAGCTGCAGACGATCCTCCAGTCGCTTCAGTCGGCATCGCAGGAGCTCGCAGTCCACGAGCTCATCGAGGCGGTGCTCGAACGCTCCGGCTACCTCGAGATCCTCGAGGCGGAGCGGACGATCGAGTCGCGTGGCCGCGTGGAGAACCTCCAGGAGCTCGTCGGCGTCGCGCGCGAGTACGAGGAGCAGGCAGACGAGCCTTCGCTCTCCGGCTTCCTCCAGGAGATCTCGCTCCACTCCGACCAGGACGCGCTGCGCGACCAGGAGTCGCTCGTCACGCTGATGACGATCCACAACGCCAAGGGCCTCGAGTTCGGCGCCGTGTTCCTCATCGGCATGGAGGAGGGGATCTTCCCGCACGTGCGCTCGATCGAGGAGCAGGGGATCGAGGAGGAGCGGCGGCTCGCGTACGTCGGCATGACGCGAGCGAAGGAGCGCCTGACGCTGACGCACACCGCCACGCGAACGCTCTTCGGCACGCGGGCGCACAACCTCCCCTCGCGCTTCCTCGACGAGTTGCCGCAGAACGAGATCGTGCGCGAGCGGCTGCGGCCGTTCTCCTGGGCCTCGAGGTCGCCAGCGCCTGAAGTGGCCCCGCGGACAGACGTACCGTCTCTCGCCACGGGCGACTCCGTGCGTCACGCGGCGCTCGGCGAGGGCGTGATCGTCGCCATCGAGCCCGGCGGCATCGTCGCCGTTCGCTTCCAGGGTGACGACACAGAGCGCAGGCTCATGCTGGAGTACGCCCCGCTCGAGAAGATCGCGTAGTAGCCTCCTCCGCCGTGGCCCTCGAGTACCGCAGCCCGACGGAGGAGACCCTTCGCGCCACGCTGGAGGCGGGAAGCGTCGCGTTCGCGGAGGAGCTTCGCGACGTCGACTTCGATCTCTTCCGGCCGGAGATCCCGGCCGACCGCGTGTTCGGCGCGTACGACGGCGATACACCGGTCGGTATCACGGCGTCGATCGCGTTCGAGATGACGATTCCCGGCGGGCTCGCGCCTTGCGCCGGCATCACCTGGGTCGGGGTCATGCCCACCCACCGGCGACGCGGCGTGCTCACCGGGCTCATGCGGCAACAGCTCGACGACCTCCGCACGCGCGGAGAGCCGCTGGCGGCGCTCTGGGCGTCCGAGCCGGTGATCTACGGCCGCTTCGGCTATGGCATCGCGGCGCCTGCCGCCGCCATGGAGGCCGTGCACGCCGGCTTCGCGTTCCGTGACGACCCCGGCCCGACGGGCACGGTCCGTCTCCTGACGAAGGAGGAGGCGCGGAAGCTCTTCCCGCCGATCTACGAACGGGCGCGCCTGCAGCGTCACGGCATGATGTCCCGCTCCGAGGCTCGGTGGAACGGCCGCGTCGAAGATCCGGAGCACTGGCGCGACGGCGCGAGCCCGAAGTACTACGTCCTCGTCGAGCTCGACGGCCAGGGTGAGGCGTTTTCGATGTACCGCGTCAAGCAGAAGTGGGAGCGGGGCATGCCGCAGTCGGAGCTCGTGCTCGTCGACGCGATCGCCACGTCCACCGAGGCAACGCGCGAGCTCTGGCGCTATCTCTTCGGGGTCGACCTCATCGCGAAGGTCAGCCTCTGGAACTACGACCCGGCGACGCCGCTCTTCCTCATGGTCAGGGACGCCCGGCGGCTGCAACTCAAGGTCTCGGACGGGATCTGGCTGCGGCTCGTGGACGTCGGCGAGGCCTTGAAGCGGCGCTCGTATGCCGGCGACGGTTCCGTGGTGCTCGAGGTGACGGACGAGTTCTGCTCCTGGAACGAGGGCTCGTACCGCGCCGGTGAGGACGCCGGGCCGAGCAAGGACGCCGCCGAGCTGCGCCTCTCGGCCGCCGATCTCGCGTCCGCCTATCTCGGCGCGTTCTCGTTCGAGAGGCTCGCCGCGGCCGGCCGGGTCGAGGAGCTTGCCGAGGGCGCGATCGCGCGCGCCACGGCGCTCTTCAGGACGCCACTGCCGCCGTGGTGTCCCGAGCCGTTCTAGTGACGATCAAGGTCCGGACCTGCAGGACTGCCGCCGAGTACCGCGATGCGCTCGGCGCGATCGGCGAGTACGGCACCTGGGACCCGACCGACGACGATCGCAAGCGCTTCCGGCGCTACCTGCCGCTCGACCGCATGCACGCCGCGTTCGACGGCAAGCGGGCGTCGGCGGCGCAGGCGCCTTCGAGTACGAGGTGTCCGTCCCGGGCGGCTCCGTTGCCTGTGCAGGCGTCACGGTCGTCGGCGTCTACCCGCCGTACGTCCGTCGCGGCGATCCTCACCGCGATGATGCGCGCCCAACTCGACGACGCACACGAGCGCGGCGACGAGATCGCGATGCTCTGGGCCTCCGACGAGCGCATCTACGGGCGCTACGGCTACGGGCTCGCATCGCTCGTCGGCGAGATCGAGCTGCCGCGAGATCACGCCGGGTTCGCCGGGAACGCTGGATCAACTGGGACACGTCGCCTATCGTCGACCTGGAGAAGGCGCGGCCGGTGATCGAGCCGATCTGGCGGCATGTCTGCGGTGAGCGACCTGGCATGTTCGTGCGGTCGAAGGACTGGTGGGAGGCCCGCGTTCTCCTCGACCCGCCCGAGCGGCGGGCCGGCGCGGGCAAGAAGCGGATCGTCACGGTCGAGATCGACGGTGCGGTCGACGGCTACGCCATGTACCGGCACGCGCCGAACTTCGCCGAAGGGCTCGACGCGGGACGGATCGTGGCCATCGAGGTGCTCGCCCGGACGCTCGAGGCGGAGCGCGACCTATGGCGCTACCTCGCGAGCATCGAGTGGGCGAGCACGGTCAACGCGCGGCTGCTGCCGCTCGATACGCGGCTCTTCTGGATCCTCGCCGAGCCCCGGCGCATGCGGATGCGCGTGGGTGACGGCGTGTGGGTGCGGCTGCTCGACGTCGGGGCAGCGCTCTCGGCGCGCTCGTACTCCGCGCCCGGCCCGATCGTCTTCCAGGTGACGGACGACTTCTGTGCGTGGAACGCCGGCCGCTGGAAGCTCGAGCACGGCGTCGCGAAGAAGACGCGCGCCGAAGCCGACCTCGCCTGCGACGTCACGGCGCTCGGCTCGGTCTACCTCGGCGGCTTCACGTTCGCGCAACTCGTGCGCGGCGGAAGGGTGGAGGAGCTGAAGCGCGGAGCGGCCGCGCGGGCGGATGCGATGTTCCGCACCGATCTCCTGCCCTGGTGCCCCGAGATCTTCTGACAGGCTGAGCGCCAGAGGGCGATCGTCAGCCCTCCGGCGCAGCCTTCAGCCTGAACTGACCTACCAGGCCGTCGAGCTGAGCTCGCTCTTGACCTTGTCGTCGCTCGGAACGACCCCGTCGGGCGTGAGCTTGTCGACGAGCTCGGGAAGCGCCTTCGCGATCCCGTCGGCCGCCTGATCCTGCGGGAGACCCGCCTTGGCGGCAAAGCTGTCGAGCTCGCTGCCGAGGGCGTCCACAACCTCGCCGGGCTCGAGCGCGACGTTCTTGCCCTGCGAGATCCACGACTGCACCTTCTCGTCGAGGCCCGAAGCCCTGAACTTCGCGAGCACCGCGTCGAGGCCGTGCTCGTCGATCGCATTCTTCACCGTGCCGATCACCTTGGAGACGTTCTCGTCGTCCGAGATGAGGCCCTTCAGTGACTCGTAGAGATCCGCCATAAAAACCCCTTTCCTGTGTGTCGACTCGTGCAACATGTCGTTACCGCACGGCGCGTTCGCGAAACAGTGTCGCGCCCCTGTACTCTCGAGGAGTGCCACCGTCTGTCCGCGGCGCGCTGGGCTTCACACCTACCTACAACGACGACTACACGGGCTGGCCCGTGGCGCCGAAGCGCCGCACGCACGGCGTCTACGGGACGTTCCTCAACCCGACCACAGGCTGGCCTTCGGGGATGCCGCCGCCGCAGCGCGGTTTCCACAAGGCGATCGACATCCCCGTGAACGACGCCGCGGGCCGCCACCCCGTCTTCGCCATCGAGGGAGGCACAGGTCCGGGACGCGAAGCTGGGCTGGCAGATCACCCCGCTCAACGAACGCATTCGCGCCGGAGAGGTCGGCATCGGCCACTTCCGCTACCACCACGTCGTGCCGGGCGTCGAGCTCGGGGAGCAGGTCGAGGCGGGGCAGGAGATCGGCCAGACGTGCCCTGGTTGGTGGCACGTGCACCTCGAGGAGTGGGCATCGGAGGGCGGGAAGCGCGTCGCCCTCAACCCGCTTCGGCCCGGCGGGAAGCTCGCCCCGGTGACGGACCGGGGGAACCCGTTCGTGCGCGAGATGCGCGTCTACGCGAAAGAGGACGAGAACAATGCGACGCCCCGCCCGCTGTCGCCCGACCGTGTCCGCGGCGTCGTCGTCCCCGTCGCGCTCGCGATGGACTCCTTCCCGTTCCGGGACTGGCCGAAGGCTCCCGTCGGCCCCCTGCACGTCTACCGCGCCTCGATCGAGCTGCGCCGGGGGCAGACCATCGTCCTTGGTCGGACGCTCTTTCAGCTCGACATGGCGCCCGGACCCACCTGGCAGCACTTCTTTCGCCCGCTCACCCGCCGCAGCGCGCCTGTCGCCGTCTGCGTCGTGCGCAAGCCGACGGACTGCACCGGCCGCTTCTGGATCCGGCTCTGGGAGCGTGGCTGGGACACGAGAAAGGTGCCGAACGGCTCATACACGCTGAAGCTCACCGTCGAGGACACCGTCGGACGGAGTGCCAGCAAGACCCTGCGGCTCCGAGTCGCGAACTGACTCAGACGTTGTTCGCGATGAAGAGGTCGATCGATGCTCTCGCGCTGTTCCCGACGAGGTCGCACGCCTCCACGGTCAGTCGGTAGGGGCCGTCGCGGAAGGCCGTCGTGTCCCAGTAGCAGCTCTTCCGGCGGGGGCCGGCGAAGAGCCGGAACCAGAGCTCGCCACGACCCTGGCGGCCCTTGAGGAGCGCGGTGTGAGCGCGGAGGTTTTGTCGCGTGCCCGGCGCGTAGTGGTGGGAGATGGAGATCTGATCCCGGCGAAGGCTCTCGGGGCCTGGCCACACGTCGGACAGGAAGACGTCGCGGTCGACGACTCGCTTCCCGTCGGTGGCCCGGTCGACGTGGAGGTGGACGCGAGCCGGATGGTGATCGGTCTCGAGGAGGGGGACATCCCGGAACCAGCCGCGGAAGGACTGCCGGTCCAAAATGTGGGCTCGGACGTCGACCAGGCCCGAGAGCCCGCTCGGGTCGAGGGGGGCGCCGCCGGGAGGGAAGACGGCCGACCCATCTTTCGTCCGCCAAGCCGAAGTCGCCGGCCGGTGGAAGCGGATCTCCCGGATGACCGGGGGTAGCGTGTCGCGAAACGGCGCGATCTTGCCTTCCCGGTCGAGCGGGTTCACCTGGATCTGGTTCTTCTCGTTGGGCTTCCCCCCCGGGAAGCGCCACTCGCTGCAGGTGCAAGTGCCACTCGGTGTCGGTAGTCCAGGCGATCAGCTGGCCGGGTTCGACCACCTGCCCGAGCTCGACGACCGGCTCGACGTGCCCGTACGTGAAATGGCCGATCCGAACGATGCCTTCCTTGGTGGGGCTCTTCGGCTGGATCAGCTTCCACACCGGTCCGCCCTCGAGCGCATAGACGCGGTGCGTCCGCCCAGGCGGCGCCCCGCGCTCGGGCCGGTCGTCGCGCACCGAGATGTCGATCCCGGGGTGGTACAGCTCCTTGCGGCGCGGGTCGAGCCACGAGCCGCGCACGGGGTGCTGCCGGTTCCGCGGGGCGACAGGCCAGCCGCGGTAGTCGTCGGCGTACCAGGACCTCACCTCACGAGCTCCGTGAGAACGGGAGAACCGATGTGCGGCATCGAGGCGACCTCCTGGTCAGTGGCGATTGTATTCGCATTTACCGAACTGGCCGCCAAACGGGCTGATCGTCAGCGCGGGGACTCCGAGTCAGCCGGCGCTGGTTCAAGCCGTTTGCCTGCATCACGAAGATCTCGTCGTTCCCGAGTCGGTCGCTGATGAAGGCGATTCTCTGGCCGTGCGGCGCCCAGGCGGGCCAACGATCGTCGCCGGGGGCTCGCGTGAGCCGCCGCAATGCGCGACCGTTGCGATCCATGACGTAGATGTCGCGGCTCCCGCTGCGGTCACTGACGAACGCAATGCGCCGTCCATCGGGCGACCATGCTGGAAAGAAGTCCTCGATCTCCTTTCGCGTTCGTGTCAGTCGGCGCGCGTTCCTGCCGTCGGCACTCACCCGCCAGATCTCCGATCGTGTGAGCTCATAGCGTTGGTCCGACCGGGAGAAACGGAGGAACCCGCGCGTGAAGACGATCTGGCGGCCGTCGGGCGACCAGGCCGGCTCTATGTCCTGAGTGCCGGCGTGCGTCAAGCGCCGCTCGTCGGTGCCGTCGACATCCACGACGCGAATCTCGGTCGGGCCGCCCGTCCCCAGCGGTTGCTTGAACGCCACAAACGCGATCCGGGATCCGTCCGGTGACCAAGTCGGCCCGCCCTCGGGAGTAGTGCTTCGGGTGAGTTTCGTCTGGTCTTTGCCGTCGGCATTCATGGTGTAGATCGCGGTCTGACCATCGCGGTCACTGCGGAAGGCGATGCGGCGGCCGTCAGGCGACCAGACGGGCCCTGCGTCGAACGCCCGGTTCCGAGTGAGTCGGCGCTTCTTGGTGCCGTTCGCGTTCATGACGTAGATCTCGCCCATCCCGTAGGCATTCCTCACGAAAGCGATTCGCGAGCCATCGGGTGACCACGCCGGGCTGTCGTCGCCGAGGGAGTTGCGCGTCAAGCGTCGCTGGCGCGTGCTTGTCACATCCACGACCCAGATCTCGAGTCGATCGATCCCGCGCACGAAGGCGATGTCTCGTTTGGGCCACGTGCGAGCCGCGTCCCCATTTGCAAGGACCGATGCGGTCCCCGTAGCCGAGAGGACAAGAGTCGTTGCGAGGAGCGCAGACCGTCTGAGCACGGCACTGGATGATCGCACGCAGTCCCCGCCACGCGCGCGGGCGCGCGCCCTCGACGCCGTCGGCTGTGGTCGTAGTTCGACGCCGCGCGGGAGGATGTTGGGAGACGGTGCTGGCGCTACAATGCCTCCCGCCAGGGCGGTTAGCTCAGTTGGGAGAGCACCAGCTCGACAAGCTGGGGGTCACTGGTTCGAGCCCAGTACCGCCCATTTCTCCCTCGCCCGCTTCGCTTTCCGCTCGGGGGTGCGGCCTGCGGCCGCGTGTGGACCCGGGACGTGAACGAGCCGCGCCGCCATGTCGGCGCGGCGGCAGGACGGTCTATCCGGGAGCTGTTTCTGGCTCCGGGGTCGTAGGGGCGGCGTGCGCCCCTGGGCTCCTTCGTCCAAACACTGCCTTCGCGAGGATCACCAGGCCGATTCCGGTCAGCAGCAGCGCGACGCCGACGATGATGCTGAAGATCGAGAGCATCTCCGACATGAATCCCATGTCGAGCGCCGTCGCCAGAGCTGTCTCCGTGACCCAGATGTTGCGGGCGCTGTTCGAGATCGGCTCGCCGTTCTCGTCCTTCGCTGCCGCAGCTTCGTCGTTCGTCCCTGCTGGGTCGCTCGGATTCTCGGCCGACTGGTAGCGGCCCATCTCCGCGTACGTGAGCCCGCCGGTGCTCGACAGCGTGTGCTCGCGCATGATCTCCGCCATCGCGAGCGCCTTTCTCCCCGTGTCGACCGGCTCTCCGGCCCACTGCTCGGCGTGCTCTTGCACGGCCGGGTCGGTCGCCGGGCCGAAGGTGATCTGCTCGCGCTCGATGTGGTCACGGGTAAACGCGAATCCCCAGATCCCGAGAACCACGACGGCGATGCCGAAGAGCATCAGCACGCCTCCGGAGATGTAACCGCCGATCCGTAGAGAACGTCCTTCTCTCATCGTCTTCCTCCTCGCTGAGCGTCATGGGTCATGTCTAGACCAGCGCGTCGATCGAGGCGGTCGCGACGAGCCCTTCGACGCTGCGCGCCAAGTCCTCGTCGAGCGTCACGAACGCGTCTGCCTGCAAGAGCGTGAGCGCAACGTACTCGGCGTCGTACGTCTCCGACCAGCGGAGCTGGTCCGCTACCTCCCAGGCGCGGCGCCGGAGCACGGCGTCTCCGAGGAGCCTGATCGGTAGTTGCTGGATGCGGGCCAAGTGCTTGCGCGCTACGTCGGCCTCGAGATCGCCTCGCGCGACGGCCTCGTGCAATGCTGACAGCGTCTGTGAGCGCAGGAGCGTCGGCGCGAGCAGCTCGTGCTCGGCCGAGACCTCGATTTCCTCGCTCGCCAGGTGGAGGACGGCGCCGCAGTCGACGACAAACCTCGTCACGCGGGACACGGTACCGCGCTTAGGATGGGGCCGTGAGCGGCAAGCCGATCGTGCTCGTTCCGGGGTTCTGGCTCGGCGCGTGGGCGTGGGACGAGGTCGCTTCCACGTTGCGTGGCGACGGCCACGACGTTACAGCCGTGACGCTGCCCGGCCTCGAGTCAGTCGAGAGCGACCGCTCTTCCATCACTCTTTCCGATCACGTCGACGCCATTTGCGATGTCGTGCAGGCGGCGGATCGTCCCGTCGTGCTCGCCGTGCACAGCGCGTCGGGCTTCTCGGGTTACGCAGCGAGCGATCGTATCCCCGAGCTGATCGCAGCGATGGTGTACGTCGACACAGCCCCGGGGAAGGGAGCACTGGATCCGGACTTCAAGGGCGACGAGCTGCCCTTGAATTGGGAGTCGATCGAGCAGGAAGAGAACCTCGACGGGCTCAGCGAGGAGCAGAAGGAGACGTTCCGCCAGCGAGCCGTGCCGGTGCCTGGTGGCATCCTGCGTGAAAGCGTGGAGCTCACGAACGACGCGCGCCGCGACATCCCGAGCACGATCATCTGCACGGGCTTCACGTCCGAGCAGTACAAGGAATCCGCGAAGGAGGGGTACTCCTTCCTCGCCGGCCTCCCCGAGCTGAAGAACATCACGTGGATCGACCTGCCGACGAGCCACTGGCCCATGTGGTCGCGTCCGCAGGAGATCGCCGGGATCATCGGCGACGTCGCCCGCGGCGCATGATCGTCGACCGCGCCGTCTACCGCGACGGCAAGCGGGTGGCGGAGCCTGACGACTTCGCGGCGCTGCACGCCGCCTGCCAGGCCGCCGACGCCGTCGCCTGGCTGGGCCTCTACGAGCCGAGCGAGGAGGAGTTCGAAACGGTCGCTCGCGAGTTCGACCTCCACGAGCTCGCTGTCGAGGACGCCGTCAAGGCGCACCAGCGCCCGAAGCTCGAGCGCTACGGCGACAGCCTGTTCCTCGTCCTGCGACCGGCTCGCTACATCGACGAGACGGAGACGGTGGTGTTCGGGGAGGTCGCGATCTTCGTCGGCCCGCAGTTCGTCATCACCGTGCGCCACGGCGACGCGCCGGAGCTCGGGCACCGTGCGGCGGCGGCTCGAAGGACGTCCGGATCTCCTCCGGCGCGGCCCGATGGCGATCATGTACGCGATCGTCGACCACGTCGTGGACGGCTACGTGCCGGTGATCGCCGGGCTCGAGAACGACATCGACGAGATCGAGGACGAGGTGTTCGGCGGCAGCCCCAACGTCTCCCGGCGCGTCTACGACCTCACGCGCGAGGTGATCGAGTTCCAGCGCGCGACCGCGCCGCTCGACGACATCCTCGCGCGACTGATCGACGACCCGGGAGTCGACGAGGAGGAGGGGCGGTACCTGCGCGACGTCCAGGACCACGCCATCCGCGCGAAGGACCAGGCCGACGCGTTCCGAGCCCTGCTCCAGAACATCCTCAGCGTCAACCTCACGCTCGAGACGAAGGCGATGACCGAGGCGTCGCACGCGCAGGCAGAGCAGGTCAAGCGCATCTCCGCCTGGGCCGCCATCCTCTTCGCCCCGACGCTCGTCGGAACGATCTACGGCATGAACTTCGACCACATGCCGGAGCTCGACTGGAGGCTCGGCTACCCGTTCGCCCTGGCGCTGATGGTGGCGTTCTCCGTCACCCTCTACTTCATCTTCAAGCGGCGCCGCTGGATCTGAGTCGCATGGGCGCGACGGTCTGATGGGTGAGGCCTTCGTCTGGGGCGTCGTCGGCGGCTCCTCGCTGATCATCGGCGGCGTCGTCGCGCTCCGCGTTGCGATCACTCGGCGACAGCTCGGGCTGATCATGGCCTTCGGCTCAGGAGTCCTGATAAGCGCCGTCGCGTACGAACTCGTCCACGAGGCGTTCGAGACCTCGGCAGGGGATGGAGGAATAGCCATTGGCCTCTTCGCGGGCTCGGCCGTCTTTTTCGGCGCGCAGGTACTGATCGACCGCCTGGCGGGTGGCGAGCAAGAGGGCGCAAGTGCTGACACGCGGGCGGTGACTGCGGGGCGCGCGATCGTGCTCGGAATCATCCTCGACGGTATCCCCGAGTCGCTCGTCCTCGGCCTCACCGTGCTCGAGGCGGGGACGGTCAGCGTCGCGTTCCTGGTCGCCGTCTTCCTCGCGAACCTTCCGGAGGCCATCGCGGCCACGACAGCCCTCTCCCGGGCGGGTCGCACCAGTAGCAGGATCATGCGCTTCTGGGTGCTCGTATGTCTCGGCTTCGGCCTAGCGTCTCTCGCGGGTTACGTCCTCCTCGACGCTGCCTCGCCGCGAACGCTCGCCATCGTGCTCGCGTTCGCAGGCGGTGCAATCCTCACGATGCTCGCCAACACGATGATGCCGGAGGCTCTCCATTACGGCGGCAAGCTCGCCGGCTTTCTCACAACACTCGGCTTCGCCCTCGCGTTCGCGATCAGCTCGCTCGACTAGACCGACGAAGATACGGGCGTGGACGTCGGAACGATGCTGCTCGTGGTCGGCGCGATCCTCGCCGGGAGCATCCTCGTCGCGCTCGGCGCTGCGAGGATAGGCGTTCCGTCGCTCGTCGCCTTTCTCGTGCTCGGGATGCTGCTCGGCTCGGACGGTCCGGGCGGGATCGAGTTCGACGACGCCGAGCTCGCGCGGACGGTCGGCGTCGCAGGGCTCGCGGCGATCCTGTTCGAGGGAGGGCTCTCGACGTCGTGGCGCAGGTTGCGGAGGGTGGCGGTGCCGGCCACCTTGCTGGCCACGGTGGGCGTGGTCGCATCGACGGTTCTCACAGGCGTTGCGGCGTACTACCTCTTCGACCTGTCGTGGCTCGAGTCGGTGCTGCTCGGCGCAGTCGTGGCCTCGACGGACGCGGCAGCGGTGTTCGCAACGCTCAGGTTCACACACATCCGGCGACGGCTAGCGCGAACGCTCGAGGCGGAGACCGGCCTCAACGACCCGGTGGCGATCGCGCTCACCTCGGCTTCATCGCCTGGATCGAGGAGCCGGAGTTCGAGTTTCCGGACCTCGTCGTCACCGTCGTAGAGCAGCTCGGGATCGGTCTTGTCATCGGAGTCGGCCTGGCCATCGTGGCGCTGTGGATCTTCGCGCGACTCCCGCCCTCGGTCGGATCGTTCGCGCCCGTAGCCTCGGTGGCTGCCGGAGCGCTGTCGTTCGGTGTGACCGACGTCGCCGGGGGTAGCGGCTTCCTTGCGGTGTACCTCGTGGGTCTCGCGGTGGGCAGCGCCCCGTCGCGCCACCGCCAGCAGCTGGTTGCGTTCCACGAGGGACTTGCGTTCCTTGCCCAGGTGACGATGTTCGTGGTGCTGGGCCTGCTCGTGTTCCCGAAGGATCTGCCGGAGGTCGCGCTGGCCGGTCTCGCGCTCGCTGCGCTGCTGATGGTCGTGATACGCCCGATCGCGGTCTGGCTGTCGACGGCGTTGAGCTCGTTCTCGGCACGCGAGCGGATCCTGCTCGGGTGGGCGGGGCTGCGTGGGGCCGTGCCGATCGTGCTTGCGACGTTCGTCCTGTCCTCCGACGTCGAGCACGACGAGACGATCTTCAACGCGGTGTTCTTCGTGGTCGCCGTATCGGCGCTCGTGCAGGGGACGACGCTCGAGTGGGTAGCGGAACGGCTCGGGCTGGTGGATCCTCGGCCTACGGTGACGACTGCGCCGCTCGAAGTCGACGCGCTGGGCTCGCTCGAGCTCGTGGAGTTCGACGTAGCCGGAGATCACGCCATTGCCGGAGCCGCCGTACGCGAGCTCGGCCTGCCGCGCAGTGCGCTCATTGCGCTGGTCGCGCGCCGAGGCCACACGATCCCGCCGCGCGGAAGCACCGTCCTCGAGCCGGGCGACCGGCTCTTCGTGCTCGCGCCCCGGACGACTCGTCCTGAGCTCGAGGACGTCTTCACGCGCTGGCGTCGGCGGGTGTAGTTACGCGAAGCAGGCGTTGAGGTCGGGCGCGAAGGTGGCTCGCTCCCAGACGAGCAGCGCCTTGCCCGACCGCTGCGACGACATCGTCGCGCCTTCGCGTTGCACGAGCGATGCCAGGGTGCTCTCGAACGCTGTCGACGCCTCGTCGCCCTTGCCGATGAAGAGGATCGCGCGGCTTTCGCCGTAGCGCACGGAGTAGAACTTCGCCCCATCCAGCTCCGGGTACTCCTCCACGCGGTCGAGGGTGCGCGCGGCGATCGCGTACGGGAACACCTGCCCGAAGCGCGGCGACTCCTCGACGCTCGCTCCCGCATCTGCCAAGCAGTCCGTAACGGCTGCGGCGTCCTCGCCCCGGCCGAACATGAACCAGCCAAGGCCAAGTACCACCAGAGCTACGACGGCGATGCGTCCCATTCCTAGGAGCCACTATCGGCACGAGGTGGGGCTTACAACAGGCGCTTCGGTGCTCGCAGCTCCCAGGCCTCGGTGAGCAGCTGTTCGAGCGCCTTCGACTCGGCGCGATGCAGGCTCACGCGCACCGCCGCGAGCTTCTTGCCCCACCAGACCTCCTCGTAGGCCTGCGGATTTTCGTGGACCGCGGTGCGGATGCCGCCCTCGTCGAGCATGACGTTCATGTGCTCCTCGTCCCAGAGCGTCGCGAAGATCTTCCCGCCGACGCGGAAGGACGGCCGGCCGTGGTGGTCCTGCTCGACGGCCTCGGGCAAGGAGAGAGCGAGACGACGTGCCTGCTCGGCGGTCACGGCTTCGAGGACTCTGCCATAGGGTTCGAGCATGGCTGACGCGCGGCCGAAGACGAGTCTCGGCATCTGGGCTTTCGGGCCGATGGTGACGAGGTTCGTTCCCGGCGGCTACCAACCGGAGCACGGCGGCCAGTCGACCGTGGAGAGGGTGACGCGCGCCGTCGACGGGCTCGGCGACCTCATCGACGACTACGAGTTCCACTATCCACAGGAGCTGTCCGAGAAGAACCTCGACGACGTCCGCGAGGCGCTCGGCGGCCACGGCATCTACGCCGTCTGCACGGGCACGCACCTCAACCCGCGCTTCGGCAAGGGCGGCCTCTCGTCGCCCGACGACGGTGTGCGTGCGGACGCGCTTGCCGAGGCGCTGGCGGCGGCGAGCTTCGCAGGCGACGTCGGGGCACAAATGGTGCTCTGGCCGGGCGTCGAGGGCTACAACTACCCGTTCCAGACGCGCTACGGCGACGCCTGGGCGCGCTTCATCGACGGCATCGGCCAGGTCGCGAGCCGGTGCGCCGAGAAGGGCACGCTCCTCTTCCTCGAGCACAAGAACTCGGAGCCGGCGATGAAGATCCTCATGCGCAACGTCGGCATGACGCTGCATGTGATCCACACGCTGCGCGCCCAGGGGATCACGAACGTCAAGGTGAACATGGACTGGCAGCACCTGCTGATGAACGGCGAGTCGCTCGCCGAGTACGCGGCGCTGCTCGCCGCCGAGGGCCTGCTCGGCCACCAGCATGCGAACTCCGGCTGGGGAACGTTCGACGACGACAACAT
Source organism: uncultured Actinomycetes bacterium (assembly GCA_963755155.1). Lineage (GTDB taxonomy): Bacteria > Actinomycetota > Thermoleophilia > Gaiellales > Gaiellaceae > PALSA-612. The sequence goes on from CAVWIV010000007.1 coordinate 500,843, forward strand.
GGTCGGCGCGACAGCCTTCATGGAGACGCTGGAGCTGGCTCTCGAGCTGCGCCGCGCACGGTACGGCGAGCACGGCGAGCGGCTCGGCTTCGACCTCTACCCGTACACCGAGGACGCCGTGGCCGCCGTGGCACGGTCGGTGCACCAGTGGAACTTCATCTGGGAGCTCTCGGGCCGGATCGACGAGGACGCTCTGGCGGAAGCCCAGTCGCGCAAGGACGCCGTCCGCGCCTACGAGCTCGTCTACGCCGCCCTGGGTGCGTAAGGCATGCCGGTCTGCGTCGGGCTCGACGTGGGGACGACCGGCGTGAAGGCGATCGCCGTCTCGCCCGACGGAGCTGTGCTCGCGCGCGCTGAGCGCTCGTACCCGCTTTCGACTCCGCGGCCGGGCTGGTCGGAGCAGGACCCGGAGGACTGGTGGCGGGCCGCCGAGGCCGCGCTCGCCGAGGTCTCGGCCGGCGTCGAGGTCCTCGGGATCGGGCTCTCCGGGCAGATGCACGGGCTCGTGGCGCTCGACGCGGGGGACCGGGTGCTCCGTCCCGCGATTCTCTGGAACGACCAGCGCACCGGCGAGGAATGCGCCGAGATCGAAGACTTGATCGGCGTCGAGCGCCTGATCGAGTTGACCGGCAACCGTGCGCTCCCTGGGTTCACGGCGCCGAAGCTCCTCTGGCTACGCCGCTACGAGCCGGCCAGCTTCGACCGGATCGCACGCATCTGCCTGCCCAAGGACTACGTGCGGCTTCGGCTGACCGGCGAGTGGGCGACCGACGTCGCCGACGCGTCGGGGACGCTGCTCCTCGACGTCGCCGCTCGGCGCTGGTCGGAGGAGGTACTCGGGGCGCTCGACATTCCACCCGAGTGGCTGCCGCCCGTACACGAGTCTCCTGAGGTGGGCGGTGCAGGCGACTGTGCGGCAGCCGCGATCGGTGTAGGCGTCACCGCTCCCGGGCCGCTCTCGATCGTGCTCGGCACGTCGGGCGTCGTGTTCGCGGTGCTGCCGGAGTACCGGCCGGAGCCGGCAGGCCTGCTCCACACGTTCTGCCACGCGGTGCCGGGGGCGTGGCACGCCATGGGCGTCATGCTCGCAGCTGCCGGCTCACTGCAGTGGTTCCGCGACAGGCTGGCGCCCGAGGCGTCGTTCGACGACCTCGTCGCCGAAGCCGGCGGCTGGAACGCAGGCGCCGACGGGCTCTTCTTCCTCCCGTACCTGGCCGGAGAGCGAACGCCGCACGCCGATCCTGATGCGCGGGGTGCCTTCGTCGGCCTGGCGCTGCACCACGATCGCGGAGCGCTCGTCCGTGCTGTGCTGGAGGGTGTGGCCTTCGGTCTGCGTGACTCGCTGGAGCTCCTGCGCGGGGTTGGAGTCGAGGCTTCCCACGCGCGAGTCTCGGGCGGCGGCTCCCGCGGCGACCTCTGGCTGGGCATCGTCGCGTCAGTGCTCGGCATCCCTCTGGAGACGACGGCGGCGGAGGAGGGCTCGGCCTACGGGGCCGCGCTCCTCGGTGGCGTCGCCGGCGGCATGTTCGACGACGTGCACGAGGCCGCGGCCCGTTGCGTCCACGTGGAGCGCCGCATCGAGCCCGATGCGGCCGACGCTGCGCAATACGACCTGCTCTACCGGCGCTACCGGGAGCTCTACCCGGCATTGCAGCCATGAGCGCGCTTCGTCTCGGCCTGTTGTCCACGGCCCGGATCAACGACGAGATCCTCGCGGCTGCGAAGGAGACCGAGCGGGTCGAGATCGTCGCGGTCGGAAGTCGCGAGCGAGCGAAGGCGGACGCGTATGCGGCGCAGCACGGCATCCCCCGCGCCCACGGAACCTACGAGGCCCTGCTCGCCGACGCCGAGGTCGACGCCGTCTATGTCTCGCTGCCGAACGCGCTTCCATCACGAGTGGACGATGAAGGCGCTCGCCGCCGGCAAGCACGTGCTCTGCGAGAAGCCGTACTCGCGCCATCCCGACGAGGTCGAAGCGGCGTTCGCGGCGGCGGAAACCGCTGGTCTCGTGCTGATGGAGGCGTTCATGTACCGGCACCACCCGCAGACGCGCATCGTCGAGCAGCTCGTTCGGGACGGGACGCTCGGCAGGCTCCTGTCCATTCGCGCGTGCTTCACGTTCCCGCTCGCCGACCTGACGAACGTGCGGGCATCCACCGAGCTCGACGGTGGCGCGCTGATGGACGTCGGCTGCTACTGCGTCAGCGGTGCTCGCCTGCTCGCGGGGGAGCCCGTGTCGGTGAGCGCGGTGCGTGTGGACGGCCCCACCGGCGTCGACATGGCGCTCCACGGCACGCTCTGCCACGAGGAGGACGTCGTGACGCAGTTCGAGGCGTCGTTCCTTGCGCCGCGCCGGCAGCAGCTCGAGGTGGTGGGCGAGGACGCGGTGCTCACCGTGCAGTCGCCGTGGCGGGTCGACTGGCCGGGCAACGCGCTCATCACTCGCGACGGTCAGACGGAGCGGCTCGAAGTGCCGCAGGCGAGCTCGTACGTGCTCGAGCTGGAGAACCTCGCGGCGGCCGTCTCTGGCGATGCGGAGCCGCTGCTCGGACGCGACGACGCGCTCGGGCAGGCGCGGGCTATCTCAGCGCTCTTTGCGGTCTCAACTTCCGTTTGACGGCCGAGTTTGGGATAGTCCAGGTACGGACTCTTCGGAAACCCTGACAGGGAGGTAGAGAGCATGAAGAGATCTCCACGCGCTGCTCGACGCAGCACGACGTGGCTCTGGCTCGTCATCGCGCTCGCGGTCGGCGCCCTTGCGTTCGTCGCGGCCGGTTGTGGCGGCGACGACGAGACATCGGGCGACACGACCGGCACCGAGACGACCGCGACCGGAGGGGAGTGCGACAGCACGATCTGGGTGCTCCTCCCCGACAGCGCAACGTCGCCTCGCTGGGAGACCGACGACCGCAAGTACTTCGAGGACGCGTTCACGGAGGCTGGCGTGGACTACAACATCGTCAACTCCGAAGGCAGTGCAGTCACCCAGCAGTCGCAGGCCGAGCAGGCCATAGCCGACGGCGCCGAGGTGATCGTGCTCACGAGCAACGATACGGGCTCGGGCGCGACGATCATCGACATTGCCAAGGAAGCCGGAGTCAAGGTCGTCGAGTACGACCGGTTCAACACCGGCGGCGCGGGCGGTGACGCCTACGTGAGCTTCGACAACGAGCAGGTCGGCGCGAAGATGGCCGAGGTTCTCGAGCCCGAGATCGACGCGCTCGACGTCGATACGCCGAACGTAGTGATGCTGAACGGCGGCGAGGAGGACAACAACTCCTTCCAGTTCCGGGCCGGCTACGCAGAGACCGTCGAAGCACGGGTGGACGCGGGCGACTGGACGCTGGCGGCCGATCAGCACGTCCCCGGCTGGGGAGCGAACGGCGAGGGTCAGGGGATCATGGAGCAGATCCTCACCGACAACAACAACGAGATCCACGGAGTGTTCGCGGCCAACGACAACCTGGCCCAGCAGGCCATCAACGCCCTCGAGGCGGCCAGCGTTACGGACATTCCGATCAGCGGCCAGGACGCGAGCGCTGCAGGTATGCAGAACATCGTCCTCGGCAAGCAGACCATGAGCGTCTACAAGCCGTTCAACGACCAGGGCAAGGTCGCGGCAGACGTCGCGGTCGCGCTGTGCAAGGGCGAGGACTTCGAAGAGGCTGCGACGAGCTTCGAGTCTGACCTTGCGTCCGGCGGCTCCGACGTCTCGATCATCGGGATCGACATCGAGTCGGGCGAGGCCACCGAATCACCCGACGAAGAAGGATCCATCCCGTACGTCGCGCTCGTACCCATCGGCGTGACTGTCGACAACATGGCGGACACCGTGGTCGCCGACGACTTCCGCACGATCGAGGAGATCTGCACGGGAGACACGGCCAGCACGGACTTCTGTCAGGAGAACAGCTGAGCACTCAGAGCGGGAACGGCGGGGGCGCGCTGAGCGCCCCCGCCCCGGCGGTCGGGGGGAAGGACGGCTCCCGTGACGGGCCCCTCATCGAATGCCGGGGCGTGTCGAGGTCGTTCGGCGCCGTCCAGGCCCTGTATCGCGTCGACTTCGAGGTGCGGCGCGGCGAGGTCATGGCGCTCGTCGGCGACAACGGGGCCGGCAAGTCGACGCTCATCAAGGGCATCGTCGGCATCTATCCGTTCGACGAAGGCACCACGCTCTTCGAGGGGAAGGACGTCAACATCCACGGGCCGCGCGATGCGGCCCACTTCGGCATCGAGGTCGTCTACCAGGATCTCGCCCTCGCCGACAACCTCGACGTCGTCGCGAACATGTTTCTCGGCCGGGAGCGCATTCACAACATCTGCGTGCTCAACGAGTCGAGCATGGAGCAGGCTTCGCGCGCCGCGCTCGACGACCTCTCCGTTACGACGCTGAAGTCCGTCCGCCAGCGGGTCGCCGGGCTGTCCGGAGGGCAGCGGCAGGCAGTGGCGGTGGCGAAGTCGGTCATGTGGGACGCAAAGCTCGTCATCCTCGACGAGCCGACGGCCGCACTCGGGGTCGCCCAGACACGCCAGGTACTCGATCTCGTCCGCCGTCTGGCCGAGAAGGGCCTGGGCGTCGTCATCGTCTCGCACAACCTGCACGACATCTTCGAGGTGTCCGACCGCATCACCGTGCTGCGGCTCGGTCAGCGCGTTGCGCTCTTCGAGCGGGCCGAGACGACCCAGCAGGAGGTCGTCCACGCCATCACCGCGGGCACCCTCGCGCACGTCCCGGGCATGTCCGGCACCTCCGCCGACCACGAAGTGACGGAGAGCGCGCGCCCGCCCGTGGGTGCGCCGGAGCGCGAGCAGGCTCCGGAGCAGTCGCTGTCCGCGTACATGCGCGAGTGGTGGCAGGGCGTCAAGTACGGCGAGCTCGGATCGCTGCCCCTGATCGTCGGCCTCGGGATCATCGTCGTGACGTTCGGCCTCCTCGACGACACGTTCCTCACGGAGCGGAACTTCACGAACCTCCTGCTGCAGACGGCCGCCATCGCGACGATCGCGATCGGTGTCGTGTTCGTGCTGCTGATCGGTGAGATCGACCTCTCCGTAGCCTTCGTGAGCGCAGTCGGCGGCGTCGTCATGACACTGCTCCTGCGGCCCGAGGATCCCGGCTGGCCCTGGTGGCTGGCCATCCCTGCGGCTCTGGCCATCACGACGGCGATCGGCTTCGTGCAGGCGCTCGTGATCACGAAGGCGGGCGTTCCGTCCTTCGTCGTCACCCTGGCAGGGCTGCTGATCTGGTCGGGCGTCGTCCTGATCCTCACGACGCAGACCTCGGACGTGGGGACGATCCGGATCCAGGACGAGACCGTCATCGGCATCGCGAACGACTTCCTCACCGAGGCCCAGGGCTGGATCGTCGGCGCGGTCGTCGTGTTCGGGTACGCAGCCCTCCAGCTCTACACGGCACGGACGCGGCGCCGCGAGGGCCTGCAGACGAAGCCGCTCGTCGTGATCGTGCTCCAGAGCGTCGGGCTCGCGGTCGTCACGTTCGGGGCGGTCTGGTACGCGAACGAGGACCGCGGCGTGCCGAAGGTGATCCTGATCCTCGGTCTCTTGCTCGCGTTGTGGTCGTTCATCGCATCGAAGACGCGTTTCGGCCGCCACGTCTATTCGGTTGGGGGTAACGCTGAAGCCTCGCGCCGGGCCGGCATCGCCGTCGACCGCGTTCGTATCGCGGTGTTCATGATCAGCAGCTTGATGGCGGGTGTGGGCGGGATCATGCTCGCGTCACGACTGCGCTCGGTTGCGACCAACACCGGAGGCGGGAACCTCCTGCTGCTCGTGATTGCGGCGGCCGTCATCGGGGGGACGAGCCTCTTCGGCGGCGTCGGGAGGATCGTCTGCGCGCTCTACGGCGCACTCGTCATCACGTCGATCGAGAACGGGATGAACCTTCTCGGGCTCTCGTCGGGCCCGAAGTTCGTGATCACCGGGCTCGTCCTCCTCGGCGCGGTGCTGATCGACGCGTACGCGAAGCGGCGGCGTGCCGCTCGCGGCATGGCGTAGGCTGCGCGGCCGTGAGGGTCGCAGTCGTTCTCGCCGCCTTCGCGCTCGCCGCGTGTGGGTCTGGCGAGCAGGCTGACGAACCGAGCGCTCTCGCCGAACCTCGCCAGGCCGGCGAGACGCGCCTCGCCGACGTCGCTGACGAGGTCGGGCTCGACTTCCGCCAGGGGGCATTCCGGTGGGATGTCGCACCCGATGTCGTCGCCATGCAGGGCACGGGCGTCTGCTGGCTCGACTACGACGACGACGGCGCGCTCGACCTCTTCGCCGTCAACTCCTACGCGGTGGTCGAAGCTGCGCGCTGGCGGCGCGAGGGCGGCCTGCCGGAGACGGCGCTCTTCAGGAACGACGACGGTCGCTTTGAGGACGTCTCGGAGGACGCGGGCGCGAACTTTGCCGTCCGCGGAACGGGCTGCGTCGCCGCCGATCTCGACGCGGACGGCGACACCGATCTCTACGTCACGACCGCCACCGAGCAGCTGCTCCTGTGGAACGACGGTGACGGCCACTTCACCGAGGGAGCCCGCGATGCGGGCGTGGCGGCGTTCGGCTGGCGCGCCGGCGCCGCCGTGGGCGACGTGAACGGCGACGCCCTGCCCGACCTCGTCGTAGCGGGGTACGCGGACCCGTTGAACCCCGTGCCCGACGCCCAGGGCGGCTTTCCCGCGACGGTGCTCGGTGTCCGCGACCTGCTGTTCCTGAACGAAGGAGACGGAACCTTCCGCGAGGTCGGCGCCGAAGCCGGGCTCGAGGTCGTGAAGTTCGCACACGGCCTCGGCGTCGTGCTCACGGACGTCGACCTCGACGACGACCTCGACATCTACCTCGCGAACGACACCGAGCCGGATCGCCTCTACAAGAACGTCGCCTGGCCGGGTGGCGCGAAGGCCGATCCGGCGGGGCTCGGCTTCCGCTTCGAGGAGGTCGCAGCCCAGGCGGGCGTCGCCGACCCGGGTGCGGGCATGGGCGTCGCGAGCGGCGACTACGACGGGGACGTCCGTCCCGACCTCTTCGTGACGAACCTCAGGGGACAGGGCCACGGCGTGTTCAGGACGGGGGACGCCGAGCTTCCGCCACCGTCCTTCACCGACGAGCGGCTCGTCTTCGGGGTCGACCTGTTCGCGGGATCGGGCTGGGGCGTCTCGTGGGCCGACCTCGATCTCGACACGGACGTCGACGTCGTCGTCGCCAACGGCCACGTGCCGCTCACGGATCTCACGGAGGACGCGCAGGTGCCGGAGGCGTTCGAGAACCGCACCGCGCAAGGGGAGGTCGCGCTCTTCACCGATGCGAGCAAGAGCACCGGCATCGCGGACGTCGGCAAGCTCAACGCCCGCGGCAGCGCCGTGGCCGACTACGACTCGGACGGCGACCTCGACGTCGCGATCGCCGTCGTCGGCGGCCCGCTGCTCTTGCTCGAGAACCAGGGCGAAGGCGGACGGTGGCTCGAGGTCGAGCTGACCGGCTTCGCGCCGGGCACGCGCGTGACCGTGACGCTGCCCGGCGGCCGGAAGCTCGTCCGCGAGGCGCACGCGGGCTCGAGTTACGCCTCGTCGGAGGACCCGCGCCTGCACTTCGGCCTCGGGACGGCGGAACGCGTGGACTCGCTGGCGGTCCGCTGGCCCGGCGGCGCCGAGACGCGGCTCGACGACGTCGAAGCGAACCAGCTCCTCCGCCTGGAACCACCGGAGGATGGGCGCGACGCCGACACTGCGGCGGAGACCTACCTCCTGCCGGGCTGCGAGCGCGACCGGGCCGACAAGCGGTCGGTCGCGCGCGTCTGGAACGAAGCGCTGCTGGACGCGATTCGCCGCGACACGCCGGCTCCGACCGTGCACGCGCGCAACCTCTTTCACCTGTCGGCGGCGATGTGGGACGCCTGGGCCGCCTACGAGGCCGGCGCGGACGGCTACTTCGTCGACGACAAGCACGACGACACTGACGTGGAAGCAGCCCGCGAGGCGGCGATCAGCTACGCCGCGTACCGCGTTCTGCTCCACCGCTACTCGATCGCCACGGGCCTCGAGGAGACGTTCTCCGAGCTCGCCTCGACGATGGAGGACCTCTGCTACGACATCGACTACGTCTCGACCGAAGAGGACTCGCCGGCGGCGCTCGGCAACCGGATCGCCGCGACGGTGATCGAGCGTGGCCGCGACGACGGCTCGCTCGAGGAGACGCGGTACGTCGACACGGACTACAAGCCCGTCAACGCGCCGCTGGTCGTCTCCGAGTCCGGCGCGGAGATGCGCGACCCCGACCGCTGGCAGCCGCTCGCGCTCGCGCAGATCGTCGCGCAGAACGGCCTGCCCATCCCCGGCAAGGTGCAGAGCTTCATTGGCCCGCACTGGGGACACGTGACTTCCTTCGCGCTGCCCGAGTCGGCCGACGGGCTGCCCATCGACCCCGGGCCCGCGCCGCACCTGGGCGACCGGGTCGACGAGCCGTACAAGCAGACGGCGCTCGACGTGATCCGGCGCTCGAGCCAGCTCGACCCCGCCGACGGCGGCCATGGTCGACATCGGGCCGGGCGCTTTCGGCGCCAACTCGCTGGGGACGAACGACGGGAACGGACACGACGAGAACCCGGCAACCGGGAAGCCCTATCCGTCCAACCGCGTCCTGCGCGGCGACTACGCACGGGCCCTGGCGGAGTTCTGGGCCGACGGTCCCAAGTCCGAGACCCCGCCCGGTCACTGGAACACCGTGGCAAACGAGGTCTCCGACTCACCCGGGTTCGTGCGGCGGATCGGCGGCCGTGGCCAGGAGTTGAGCCGCCTCGAGTGGGACGTGAAGCTCTATCTCGCGCTCAACGGCGCCGTCCACGACGCGGCCATCGCCGCGTGGGGCGTGAAGGGGTTCTACGACTCGGCGCGGCCGATCTCGATGATTCGCTACCTGGGCGGGAGAGGGCCAGTCGAGCGATCCGAGCGGGCCGGCATACGACCCGAGAGGCCTGCCGCTCGCTCCCGGCCTCGTCGAGGTGATCACCGCCGAGTCGAGCGCAGCAGGAGAGCGGCACGCGCACCTCGCGGACCATCGCGGTGAGATCGCCATCAAGGCCTGGCGCGGCAACCCGGAGGATCCCGAGACGCAGACGGGCGGAGTGGGCTGGATCCTCGCGGTCGACTGGCTGCCGTATCAGCTGCCGACGTTCGTCACGCCGGCGTTCGCCGGATACGTCTCCGGCCACAGCACCTTCAGCCGCGCGGCGGCCGAGGTGCTGACGGCGTTCACCGGCGATCCGTTCTTCCCCGGCGGCGTGTACGAGTTGCCCGTGCGTGCGGGAGACCTGAAGACGGAGGCCGGCCCGTCCAAGCCGCTCGAGCTGCAGTGGGCGACGTACTACGACGCTGCCGATCAGGCCGGCATCTCGCGGCTCTTCATGGGCATCCACGTCTCCCCGGACGACTTCGCGGGCCGGAAGATCGGCGCGCGCGCCGGGCAGGACGCGTGGGAGCTCGCGCAGCGATACTTCGACGGCTCGGCCCGCTAGCGCTCGGCTGCGAGCCGCAGCCCGAAGGCGACGAGCACGGCGCCGGTGATCGCGTCGATCGCGCGCCGCACGCGTGGGCGCAGCAGGAAGGCACTCGTCTTCGCCACGGCGAAGGCGTACCCGGAGAGCCACGCGAGCGTCATGACGCTGAAGACGAGGCCGAGGCCGAGCAGCACCGCGAACCCGCCGCCGAACTGCGGCAGGAGGCTCGTGAAGAACGCGGCCATCTTCGGGTTGCCGAGATTGCTGACGAGGCCCTGGCGCAGAGCCGCACCGGGTAGCAGCGTCCGATCCGCGGCACCAGGTCGCGTGTAGCGCCCGCGGAGCGCGTGCCAGAGCGTATGCGCCCCGAGGAAGACGAGGTAAGCCGCGCCCGCGAGCTTCAGCGCGAGAAACGCCGGCTCCGACGCCGCGATGAGGGCCGCGATGCCGATCGCCGCCGCCACCGTCCACATGGCCTGGCCGAGCGCGACGCCCGCGGCGGTGGCGACGCCGCTCGACCGCCCGCCCGAGAGCGTGTTGCGAATCGTGAGCGCCGTGTCCTGGCCGGGTGTGCAGATCACGAGCGCCGAGATGCCGAGGAATGTCGCGAGCTGTGCGAGCACGTTCTCTCTCGCTACGGTACGGGACGATGAAGCTCGAAGGCGTTCACCACGTCACTTGCATCACCGGCGACGCGCCGGGAAACGTCGAGTACTACACGGGCACGCTCGGCCTGCGGCTCGTGAAGAAGTCGGTGAACCAGGACGATCCGACGGTCTACCACCTGTTCTACGCGGACGAGAAGGGCAGCCCCGGCTCGGACATCACGTTCTTCGAGTACCCGAACGCGAGCCCCGGCCGCGCCGGCGCCGGGATGGTGCACCGCGTCGTCTGGCGGGTGGCGTCGACCGACGCCCTCGACTTCTGGGAGCAGCGCGTCGGGGGAGAGCGCGGCGACGGCTATCTCCGCTTCGCCGATCCCGAGGGACTCGAGCACGAGCTGGCCGTCGTCGAGACGGAGGACGCGCCGCTCGTCGCCGACCATCCGGAGATCCCCAAGGAGCTGGCCCTCCAGGGCTTCGACGGCGTGCGTGCCTACAGCACGGATCCGGAGTCGAGTCGCGCTGCGCTCGAGGAGACGCTCGCGTTCGCGCCGGCCGGGAACGACACGTGGGAAGCTCGCGGTGGGGAGCGCGGCGGCTTTTACGCCTACGACCCCGCGCCCGATGAGCCCGGGACGTCGGGCGCAGGCGCGGTGCACCACGTGGCCTGGGCGTCGACGATGGACGACCACGACGAGTGGCAGCAGCGCGTAGCTCGCGGAGGCCTACGGCCCACCCCGGTCATCGACCGCTTCTGGTTCCGCTCCATCTACTTCCGGGAGCCCAGCGGCGTGCTCTTCGAGATCGCAACCCTCGGCCCGGGCTTCGACGTCGACGAGGATCCGGAGCACCTCGGTGAGGCGCTTGTGCTGCCGCCCGACTTCGAGCACCTCCGCGACCAGCTCGAGCAGGTGCTCACGCCGCTTCCTGGCCCTCGTAGGCCGGTGGTACCCTAGCTCCCGTGCCAGGCTGGATCGGACCCGGTGAGATCGTCATCCTGCTCGTCGTCGCGCTACTCGTGTTCGGCCCGAAGCGGCTGCCGGAGATGGGACGCTCGATCGGCAAGGGCATGCGCGAGTTCAAAAGCTCGCTGACCATGACCGGCGACGACGATGACGTCGCCGCGCCCGAGCTGCCGGCGGACGAGCCCGTCCAGCCTGCGAAGCCGAAGCCCGAGCCGAAGCCCAAGCCCGACAGCACGACGACCTAGCTAGCCATGCGCCGTGTGATTCCGCGGCGGCTCGCCCCCGGGGAGGAAGCGCCGCTCGTCGACCACCTGGGTGAGCTGCGTACGCGGCTCCTCTGGTGCCTCATCGCCGTCGGGGCGGCGTTCGTCGTGACGTTCGCATTTCACGACACGATCATCGGCTGGCTCAACCGGCCGCTCGAACCGGGCGTGAAGCCGACGACGTTCGCGGTCGCCGAGCCCTTCATCACGACGTTCATGATCAGCTTCTGGGCGGCGGTGGCCATCGCTCTGCCGATCATCCTCTGGCAGCTCTGGAGCTTTCTCGCCCCCGCCGTTCACGAGCACACTCAGCGGGTCGTGCTGGGCTTCACCGCCTTCGCCACGATTCTGTTCCTCGGCGGCCTGTTCTTCGCGTACTTCGTCGCGCTGCCGGCGTCGATCGACTTCCTCACGAACTTCAACGAGGACCAATTCGACATCCAGCTGCGGGCGAAGGACTACTACACGTTCGTCCTCTGGGTGCTGATCGCGCTTTCGATCGTGTTCGAGCTGCCGATCTTCGTGCTCACCCTTGCGCGGCTGGGGATCGTCCCCTCGAGCAAGCTACGCCGGAACCGCCGGATCGGCTACGTCGCGGTGGTGGCGCTCGCCGTCGCCATGCCCGGCGTCGACCCCGTGACCCTGATGTTCACGGCGATACCCCTGTTACTCCTCTTCGAGATGTCGATCTGGATGGCGGTGTTCTTCGACCGCCGCTGGCAGCGTGCGGCCGACGCGCGCGAGGCCGCCTTCGAGGCGGGCGAGTGAAGGTCGTCCTCCCCGACAAGTCCGAGCTCGAGCTGCCGGACGGCGCGTCCGGCCTCGATGCCGCTCGGGCGATCGGCCCCAAGCTCGCGGAGCAGGCCGTGCTCGTGCGCTCGAATGGCCACGTCCAGGATCTGCGGCTGTCGCTGACAGACGGCGTGGAGATCGAGATCCTCACGACGCGAAACCGCGACGATCCCGATGCGCTCTACGTCCTCCGCCACTCGGCGGCGCACCTGCTCGCCGAGGCGGTGCGACGGCTCTACCCGGGGGTGAAGATCGCGATCGGGCCGCCGATCGAGCACGGCTTCTACTACGACTTCGAGTTCCCGGAGCCGATCCACGAGTCCGATCTGGAGCGGATCGAGGAGGAAATCCGGCGCGAGCTCGCCGAGGGCCGCGAGTGGACGCGTGAGGAAAGCTCACCCGACGAGGCGAAAGAGCGCTTCTCCGCCGAGGGCGAGACGTACAAGGTCGAGCTCGTCGACACCGCAGAGGGCGACATCTCGCTCTACACGCAGGGCGAGTTCACCGACCTCTGCCGCGGCCCGCACCTTCAGGACTCTAAGCCGATCAAGGCGCTCAAGCTCACCGGCCTCGCGGGCGCCTACTGGCGTGGAGACGAGAAGAACACGCAGCTGACGCGGATCTACGGGACGGCCTTCTACTCACAGGACGATCTCGACGCATACGTCGAGCGGCTCGAGGATGCGAAGCGCCGCGACCACCGCAAGCTCGGCCAGCAGCTCGATCTCTTCCACCTCGAGGACAGCGCCCCGGGCATGCCGTTCTGGCACCCGAAGGGGATGGTGCTCTGGAACGCGCTCGAGGACCTGCGGCGCCGCGAGAACGCGAAGCGCGGCTACGTCGAGGTGAAGACGCCGCTCATGTACGACACCGCCGTCTGGATCACGTCGGGACACTGGGAGAAGTTCCGCGACGACATGTTCCTCCTGCCGTACGGGGAGGAGCGGACGCTCGGCCTCAAGCCGATGAACTGCCCGGGCCACATGCTCCTCTTCGGCTCCGACCTGCGGAGCTACCGCGACCTGCCGTACCGCTATGCGGAGTCGTCCACCCTCCATCGCAACGAGCGCGCCGGCACGCTGCACGGCCTCCTGCGGGTGCAGCACGTCACGCAGGACGACGCGCACATCTTCTGCTCGCCCGACCAGATCGAGGAGGAGATCTTCGGCTGCCTCGACTTCGCCGCGTATCTCTACGACCTTTTCGGCATGACGGCTCGGTTCGAGCTATCCACACGGCCCGACGACAAGCTCGGCACCGACGAGGAGTGGGACTTCACCGAGGCCGCGCTGAAGGCAGCCCTCGACCGGCGCGGGATGGACTACACCGTGTCGGAGGGAGAAGGCGCCTTCTACGGCCCGAAGATCGACCTCCACATGCTGGACGTCCTGGGCCGCTCCTGGCAGATGGGGACGATCCAGCTCGACTCGCAGATGCCGGCGCGCTTCGGCCTCACGTACATGGGCGCCGACAACGCTGAGCACACGCCGTACGTCGTCCACCGCGCGCTGCTCGGGTCGCTCGAACGCTTCCTCGGCATCCTCATCGAGCACTACGCCGGCGACTTCCCGCTCTGGCTCGCGCCCGTGCAGATGCGGGTGATACCGGTGGGGGAGAGCCATCGCGTGGCCGCCGAGGACATCAGGAAGAGGCTCGTGGAGGCCGGCGCCCGCGCCGATGTCGACGAACGTGACGAGACCGTCTCCAAGCGGATCCGCGACGCCGAGCTCGAGAAGATCCCGCGCGTCGTCGTCTACGGCGACAAGGAGTCGGACTCCGCGCTGGCCGTGCGCGAGCGAGGCGGCGGCCAGGCGACCCGGAGCCTGGACGAGTTGATCGGGGAACTTGCTACCCTCTAGCTCTGCAAGAAGGAGCGGCACCGTTCCTCACCTCCCGAGCGTCCTTTCACCGAAAGGCAGTGCTCCGTGGAGGTTCAACCGAGTCGCAACGACGAGGTATCGGGCCGCTTGCGTAGCGGTTTCGTCGTTCGAACAGGAGGAAGAGGCGGCTTGGTGACAACCCTTTGAGACCGAGGCGGTTCGTAGAGCCCGTCCGTCCGGTCCCCCAGACTCGGGTCAACGACTCGATTCGCGTGCCACGCGTCCGGCTCATCGACGAGGGCGGCGAGCAGCTCGGCATCAAGGACACGAAGGAGGCTGTCGAGTACGCGGAGTCGAAAGGCCTCGACCTCGTGGAGGTCGCCGCCCAGGCGGATCCGCCTGTCGCGCGGGTCATGGACTACGGGAAGTACCGCTACGAGCAGGAGCAGAAGGCCAAGCTCGCCCGCAAGCACCAGTCCCAGATACACGTCAAGGAGATCAAGCTCAGACCGAAGATCGGGAAACACGACTACGAGACCAAGAAGGGCCATGTCGTCCGCTTTCTCGGACAGCGCGCGAAGGTCAAGGTCACGATCATGTTCCGGGGGAGGGAGACTCTCCACCCGGAGCGGGGCCGCGACCTGCTGATGCGCCTTGCCGAGGAGGTTGTCGAGCTAGGCCACATCGAGGCCCAGCCCGAGGTGGACGGCAGGAACATGGTCATGGTGCTCGCGCCGAACAAGGCCGTCGGCCAGAAGGAGCAGGCGGCGGCCGAGGCAGAGGCGGAGCCCGAGGTCAAGAGCGCTACCGGAAGCTAGAGGAACCCATGCCGAAACAGAAGTCATCAAGCTCCGCGAAGAAGCGGTTCAAAGTCACGGGCAGCGGCAAGGTCATGCGCCGCCACGCGATGCAGAGCCACAACCTCGAGGGGAAGACGGCGAAGCGCAAGCGCGACTTCGGCCGCGACGAGGCTGTGCATCCCTCCGACGTCCGCAGGGTGCGGAAGCTGCTGAGGGGTGACTGATGCCGCGCGTGAAGCGTTCCGTAGCCGGTCGCAAGAAGCGGCGCAAGGTCCTCAAGCAGGCGAAAGGCTATTGGGGCCTTAAGCACATCAGCTATACGCGGGCAAAGGAGCAGGTCGACAAGTCGCTCGTCTACGCGTACCGCGACCGGCGTGTGCGCAAGCGGTCGATGCGGAGCCTCTGGATCATCCGCATCAACGCCGCAGCGCGGCGCGAGGGCCTCTCGTACAACCAGTTCGTCGCCGGCTGCAAGAAGGCAGAGATCGAGCTCGACCGCAAGGTACTCGCGGATATCGCGGTCGCCGATCCCGAGGCTTTCAAGGTGATCGCCGAGAAGGCCAAAACGGCTCTCGCGGCCTGATCACCTCGGCGGCCAATCCGCGGCTCAAGCTCGTCCGGCGGCTGCGCTCAGGGGCGCAGCGCCGGCGGCTCGGGCTGTTCGTTGTCGAGGGCGAGGATCTCGTCCAGGCCGGCCTCGACGCCGGGCTCGAGCCGGAGGACATGCTCACGGCCGGCGTCGACGTCGATCCTGAACTGCTCGCGGATGTTTCCGAGCTCGCCCATCCGGCGCGCGTGATCGCAGTGTTTCGACGAGATGGACTCGCCAAAGGCGAGCCTGGCGCCGTCGGGCTCGCGCTCTGGCACGTGTCGGATCCCGGGAACGTCGGCACGCTCATTCGCACGGCGGACGCGTTCGGCGCCTTCGTCGCGCTGTCGTCAGGCTGCGCCGACCCGACCTCGCCCAAGGCGCTGCGCGGCTCGGCCGGCGCGATCTTCCGCGTGCCCCTGCTCGAGTTTGACTACGTGCCTGCGCCGCGCGTCGCGCTCGTCGCCGAGGGCGGTCAGCCGCTCGGCGAGCTCGAGCTACCGGAGCGGGTGACGTTCGTGCTGGGCGCGGAGCGCGAGGGATTGCCGTCAGACGTGCTCGAGCGGTGCGATGCCGTCGCGTCGATCGCGATGGCCGACGGCGCAGAGTCGCTCAACGTCGCCGTCGCCGGCGCGATCGCCCTCTACGAGCACCGCCGGCGCCGCTAGGAGGAGCCCTCGCGTCGTGCGGCGGCTGCTTCCCGCGCCCGGTAGTAGTCGATTCGCTCCTGAAGCCTTCGCGTGATGTCCTCTCGCCGAGCGAGCTCGGCGCGACGCTCGTCAGGAGTCCTCTTCCTCCGCCGCTTTCCCGTCATCGTTTTCACCTCGCAGCACGTCGAGAATGGTGTACACGCCGGCGCGGATATCGAAGAGCGCCTCCATCACGATCCGGACGTCGCGGTCATTCACGAAGTCATAGTGCCCAGAACCTCAGGCGACGGCAAGGTGGCTCTTCGGCCTTACCAGGCTCCGCCGCCGCCTCCGCCGCCGCCTCCCCCGCCACCGCCGGAGAAGCCGCCGCCGGTGCCGCCCGAGCCGCTCGAGGAGGGTGGAGCCAGCGCAGACCCGAACCCTGAGGAGAGGTCGCCGATCGCGAGCGAGCTGGCGCCCGACCCTAGGTCGCCGTGGGGGCTGATCCAGTAGATCGAGCTCGCCTCGGCCAGCTCCTCGGGCATGTGAAGCTGCGCGCCCTGGAGCACGCGCTCGGCGATGCCGAAGGCGATCCCGTACACGAGGAACCGCTCCCAGAGCGCTAGCGTCGCGGGCGGGGCGATGTCGAGACGGGGAAAGTCGGCGAGGTAGCGGCGGAACGCCTCCCAGCGCTGCGCCTCGAGCTGGCCGGCCTTGGTGCGCCGCCGCCAGAGCTTCGTGTTCGCGACGCCGATGACGAGCACGACGGCGTTGACGATCGCGCAGACCCCGAGCGCGATCTGCACGACCTCGTTCCAGCGTGGCGCCTCCGGGCGAAAGCCGGCGATGCCCATCCAGAGCAGCACCACAGCCGCGGCGACAGACGCGACGATGGCTACGGCAAAGATCTTCGCGCCGGCGCCGACGTACCACCCACGTTCGCCGATCACCTCCGACACCTGTTCCTTGAACTTCTGGAAGCGCTTCGCGTTCGACGCCCGGGTCGACTCGATGCGGTCGCGCATCTTCGAGAGCACCTCAGGCCCGTCGTCGACGATGTTGTCGAAGACCTTGGCGACTGGCTCTTCGAACTCCGTCAGCGCGATCGAAGTGTCGCCCGGTGAGAGCTCGAGGTCCGCCACCTGCTCCGTGCGGAGCCCCGCCCACGTCTTCTTCTCGGTCGTCACCGGCTTCGCGACGTAGTAGCCGCGCCGGACGAGGTCGAAGAGGGTGGCGGTGAACTCGAGCGAGCCGGGCTCCGTTCCCTGCCGCAGCAGCGGCGGCACGATCGCCGGAGACTCGTCGGAGGGTGGCTCCTGCTCGTACTCGCGGTCGTAGCCGGTGCCGCGCTCGCGGCCGAAGAGGAGCCAGATGACGAAGATGATGCCCAGCGCAGGCAGGAGCGCGAAGGCGGCGAGCGTCAGCAGGGTCCGCCCGAGGTTGTCCTTCGCCTCGTCGATCTTCTCGCGGCCTTCTGCGTACTCGTTCGCCCGCTCCCCCTGCTCGGCCACGATGGCCGCGAAGCCGTTGCCGTCCACGACGCGTGCCCCTCGCGTCGAGGTGAGCAGCCGCCGGGGAAACACCGTTCGCATCTCCACGAACTGGCCGGAGGCGACGTTGGCGGCCCGCAAGGACGTTCCCGTGCGCGTCCGGTCGACGACGCCTCGCACCCACTCCGGGGCGCCCCACACGCGGTAGCGGCTGCCGGTGAGAGCGATCGGCCGCGGCAGCTCCATCTCCGCGCGGAGATCCGAGACGGCCACCGGCCACTCGTCTCCCCAGACCTGGAGGTTGACGTCGACGACGTCGTCGTAGGCGACCGCGAGCCCGCGGAAGCGGTAGCGGATCGTGTACGTCCGCTGCTCGTTCAGCGCGCGGTAGTGCCAGACCACGCGCACGCGCTGCGTGTTCGCGTCCACGCCGTACTTGCCGGGCAGGTCGAAGCTCCCGAGCACGGTGTTGCCGCCAGGCTGGAATGCCTTGCCGCCTTCGCTCACGCGCACGAGGTCGACGCGCTCACCCCCTCTCACGGGAATGTCGCGGTAGGCGCCCGAGAACGAGCCCGAGTACGAGAACGTGATGTCCTCGCGCACGAGCAGCGAGCCGTCGGGCGCGAGCTTCACCTGGACGACGGCCTGGGGGAGCGAGTACGACTTCGCCTGCGCGGCGCCCGGGACCAGCAGCGCGAGGGCGGCTACGAAGCTGAGGAGGAGAGCGGCGCGGCCCCGAATCAGGGGAAGCTCACCTGAGGAGCCTCGCGGATTGCGGCCTCCTCGACCTCGAAGTACTCGCGCGGCCGGAAATTGAACATGCCGGCAATGATGCTCGTGGGCACCGACTCGAGCGCGGTGTCGTAGGTCAGCACCGTGTCGTTGTAGACCTGGCGCGAGACGGCGATGTCGCCCTCGACCTCTGTGAGCGCTGCCTGGAGCTGCTGGAAGTTCTCGGTCGCGCGCAGCTCGGGATAGGCCTCGGCCACGGCGAAGAGCCGCCCGATCGCCGCCGTGCAGCATGTTCTCGGCCTGCGCCTGCTCCTGGACGCCCTGCGCCTGCTGCGCGCGCGTGCGCGCCTCCGTCACTTCCTGAAACACCTGCTCGCTCGTGCGCGGCGTAGCCCTTCACCGCCTCGACGAGGTTCGGAATCGAGGTCGTAGCGCTTGCGGAGCTGGACGTCGACCTGTGCCCACGCGTTCTCGGCGCGGTTCCGCAGGCTGACGAGCTTGTTGTACATCCCGACGACGACCAGGGCCAGGAGGACGAGGACGCCGACGACGATGAGGATCCAGATCCAGGCGCTCATATGCCTAGCCTAGAGCAGGACGGGTCGCGATCCAAATCGAGTCCTCCTCGCCCGCCCACGGCCGCCGGTCGAACCAGCCGTAGCAGGCGTCGACCCTGAACCCGGCCTCGTGGAGCAGCGCCCGCCACTCGGCCTGGGAGACCCAGGCGAGCGCCATCGTCGTCTCGCCGTCCGGGCCGCGCAGCGACAGCGTGAGAACGCGCCGCTGGGTGTCCCAGTCGGCGCGCTCGAAGATGCCCGGCTCCCGTTCGAGCCAGCGGCCGTGCGTCTCCTCGATGTCCTCGGCGCTCGGCGTGAACACGTCGAACACGAGGCGGCCCCCCGGCACGAGCAGGTCGCGGGCGGCCCGGAGCGCTTCGAGGCGCTCTGCTTCCGTGTGGAGGTGGAGATACGCGCGGAACGGGCAGAGCACGAGGGAGACGCGCTCGGCGACGGGCGGCCTCGAGTAGTCGCCGAGCCGCAGCTCGAGCTGCTCCGAGACGCCCGCCAGCTCCGCCGCCTCGCGGCAGATGTCGAGCATGCCCGCCGACGAGTCGACGCCGATGACGGCGATGCCGGCCGCGGCGACCGGCACGGCGATGCGGCCCGTGCCGACGCCAAGCTCGACGACAGGCCCGGGCGCCGCGCGCGATGCCTCCTCGACGTAGAACGACACGTCCTCGACGACGCTGCGGCTCCACGGGTCGTAGAGCCGCGCGATGGCGTCGTACGCGGACGCTAGGCCGGCTTGCGCGTCACCCACACGAACTCCTGGCTCTCGTCGTCGAACGGCCGCTTGTCGAACCAGCCGTAGAGCGCCTCCACCTCGAGGCCGGCGACGTCGATCAGGCCTTCCCACTCGGACTTCGTCGCCCACCAGAGCGAGATGACGCCGCCCTCTTCGCGCTCGATGTCGATGCGGTTGTCGGCCGGCGCGTACCGGAGCGTGTGCGGAAGAGGGTCTTCCTGCGTCGTGCCGTCGAGGCGCGCGGCGATGTGATGGTTGAAGCAGAACACGTTCCAGGCGAAGCGCCCGCCCGGCCGGAGGCTCGCGGCGACACGCTCGAAGACGCGCCGCTTGTCGTGCCACGTGGGCAGGTGAAGCAGCGCGCGGAACGGGCAGTAGACGAGCGCCGCGGGCTCGTCGAGCCCGAAATCGCGCATGTCGCCCTCGCGGAGCTCGAGGTCGGCGCCCGTCTGCTCGGCACGTACCTTCGCCTGGGCGAGCATCGCCGGCGACAGGTCGATGCCGATCACGCGCCTGCCCGTCTCGAGCGCAACGGGAATCGCGACACGGCCGGTGCCGACCGCCAGCTCCACGATCGGACCGTCCGCCTCGCGCGCCAGCTCGACGTAGAACGGCACGTCCTCCGTCATGTCCGCCGCCCAGGTGTCGTAGACGGCGGCGAAAGGGTCGTAGGGGGAGGTCACGAAGGCCGATGGTACAGTCGGCGGATGGACGCCCAGGCGCTCGAGAACGAGGCTCTGAGCGCGATCGAGGCGGCGTCGACGCTCGACGAGCTCGACGACCTGCGCGTCCGCTTCCTCGGCCGCAAGAGCGAGCTGAAGCTCGCGCTGCGGGAGGTGCGCGACCGCGAGACGGGCATGGCGCTCAATGCCGCACGCGAGCGCCTGGAGGCTGCCGTCGAAGACCGTCACGCCGCCCTCGAGCGGGCGGAGAGGCTCGACGCGGCCGAGAGCCTCGACGTGACGCTGCCGGGGACGGCGCCGCCGTTGGGACACCTCCATCCCCTGACGCAGATCATGCGCGAGGTCGAGGACATCTTCCTCGGCCTCGGCTACGAGATCGTCGACAGCCCCGAGGTGGACACGGTCTGGAACAACTTCGACGCGCTCAACCAGCCGCTGACGCACCCGTCGCGCTCGCCGCGGGACACGTTCTACGTCGACGACAACACGCTGCTGCGCACGCACACGTCGACCGGGCAGATCCGCGTCATGGAGTCGCGCCAGCCGCCGATCTACATCGCCGCGCCCGGCCGCACGTACCGGCGCGACACGCCGAGCCCGAAGTCGACGCCGGTCTTCCACCAGGTGGAGGCGCTGGCCGTCGATCGCAACATCACGCTCGCCGACCTCAAGGGCACGCTCCTGCACTTCTTCCATGCGATGTTCGGCGACGACCGCGACGTGCGGATGCGAACCGGCTTCTTCCCGTTCACGGAGCCGTCGGTCGAGTTCGACGTCACGTGCTTCCTCTGCGAGGGCCGCGGCTGCGCCTTCTGCAAGCACTCGGGCTGGTTCGAGATGGGCGGCGCGGGCGTCGTCGACCCTGCGGTCTTCACGAACGTCGGCTACGACCCGGACGTGTGGAGCGGCTTCGCATGGGGCCTCGGGCTCGATCGCATCGCCGCGCAGCGCCACGGCATCCCTGACATCCGCATGTTCTGGGAGAACGACCTTCGCGTGCTGAGGCAGTTCTGACGTGA
The DNA here is from genome assembly GCA_963755155.1 of uncultured Actinomycetes bacterium. Classification (GTDB taxonomy): domain Bacteria; phylum Actinomycetota; class Thermoleophilia; order Gaiellales; family Gaiellaceae; genus PALSA-612. Next base: position 522,022 of record CAVWIV010000007.1, read on the forward strand.
GGGTGCCGCTCTCCTGGCTGCGCGACTATGTCGAGGTCGACGTGCCGGTCGATGAGCTCGCACGCCGGCTGCTGTTCACGAGCTGCGAGGTGGAGCGGATCGAGACGCACGGCGTCGCCGACACGGACGGCAACCTCGATCTCTACCGCGTGGGACGCGTGCTGGAAGCCGGCAAGCACCCGAACGCCGACCGGCTCCAGCTGTGCTCGGTGGACGTGGGGGAGGCAGGTCCGCGCCAGATCGTGTGCGGGGCGTGGAACTTCTCCGCCGGCGCGACGGTCGCCGTCGCGCTGCCCGGCGCAATGCTTCCCGACGGGCGCGTGCTCGAGCAGGCGACGCTTCGCGGGTCGGTGTCCGACGGGATGATCCTCTCCGAGCAGGAGTTGGAGCTCGGCGACGATCACACCGGCATCATCGTGCTGGCTGACGAGTGGGAGCCCGGTGCGCCGCTCTCCGACGCATTGCCGATCTCGGACGTCGTCCTCGACCTCGAGACCACCCACAACCGGCCCGACCTGCTCGGCGTCTACGGCATCGCGCGCGAGGTGGCGGCGATCTTCGACACCGAGCTGGCGCCGCCGCCGGGCGCCGACTTCGAGCTCGCCGGCGACGAGCCGGTGGCGATCGAGATCGACGACCTCGACGGCTGCCCGCGGTACGTCGGCCGCCTGTTCAGGGACGTCACCGTCGCCCCCTCGCCGCACTGGCTGAGAGCACGGCTCCTGGCAGCGGGCATGCGCCCGATCTCGAACGTCGTCGACGTCACGAACTACGTCATGCACGCGCTCGGCAGCCCGCTGCACGCGTTCGACTTCGACACGCTTGCGGGCGGGCAGATCGGCGTGCGCCGTGCGACGAAGGGCGAGAAGCTGCGCACGCTCGACGGGCAGGAGCGCGAGCTCGAGCCGGAGGACCTCCTGATCACGGACGGGGAGCGGCCGATAGCAATCGCCGGGATCATGGGCGGTGAGGAGACCGAGGTCTCCGAGTCGACGACGTCGGTGCTGCTCGAGGCGGCGAACTTCGAGCCCGTCGGCGTCATGCGGTCATCCGAGCGGCTGCGCCTGCGCTCCGAGGCGTCGAACCGCTGGGAGAAGGGCGTCGACCCTGAAGTGGCACTGCAGGCATCGCGCTTCGCGACCGAGTTGCTCGCGTCGCTGGCGGGGGCGCGCTGGACGGGTCACGCCGACGTCCGCGCCGAGCCGCAGCCGGTCCCGACGATCGCCTACAGGCCCGCCCGCGCAAGCGAAGTCGCCGGCCTGGAGATCGAGGAGCCCGAGCAGCGCCGCCGTCTCGAGCGGCTCGGTTTCGAGGTCGGCGACGACTGGACCGTGCGCGCGCCGACGTGGCGCGCGGGTGACGTGACCCGCGAGATCGACCTCGTAGAGGAGGTCGCGCGCTTCGACCTCGAGCGCGTGCCCGCGACGCAGCCGGTCAGAAGCGAGCTCAACGGCAGGCTCACCGACGCGCAGCGGATCCGCCGGCGCATCCAGGACGCGCTCGTCGGGTTCGGCTTCGCGGAGGCCTACACGTGGAGCCTGCTCCCCGACGATCCTGTCCCCGGCGCCATCCGGCTGCCCGAGCCGCTGTCGACCGAGCAGGCAGTTCTCCGGACGTCTCTAACCGACGGCCTCGTCGCGGCGGCGGAGCGGAACGTCGACGCGGGCAACGCCGACATCGCACTCTTCGAGCTCGGCCACGTCTACCTGCCGAGCGGCGAGGAGCTGCCGGACGAGCGCTGGCACGTCGCTGGCATCGTCGAGGGCGGCTTCTCGCAGGCCAAGGGCGTCGTGGAAGCGTTGTATGCCGCGTTGCGCGTTGGCCCGTCGTTCGAGCGGGCCGAGGACCTGCGCTTCCCGGGGCCGGGCGCGCGGACCGCCGAGGGTTGGGTGCTCGCGCTCGCGGACGGCCGGCTTCCCGGGGCGTGGGGCCTCTTCGAGCTCGACGTCGACGCCTTGATCCGCCGCGTCCCGCAGCTCGTCGTCTTCGAGGACGTGATCACGTATCCGGCGGTGAGGCAGGACCTCGCGTTCTCGGTCGCCGAGCCCGTGACGGCGGCCGAGCTCGTCGAGGCAGCGCGGGCGGCCGCCGGCCCGGAGCTGCGCGAGATGGAGGCGTTCGACGTCTACCGCGGCGAGCAGGCAGGGGAGGGGCGGAAGTCGATCGCCTTCCGCGTGTCGTTCCAGGCGTCCGACCGGACGCTTTCGGACGAAGACGCCGCTGCGCTACGCGAGCGGATCGTCGACCGCGCTGTCGGCGCAGTTCGACGCCGAGCTCCGCGCCTAGCCGCCTACTTCAGCCACCAGAGGATCTTGAGCGCCGTACGCGCGGTCTTCGATCTCGTGACCACGGCGAGCACGAGCGCGGTGCCGATGGCAAAGGGAAGCACCTTCGCCACGTCCTGCCGGAACGCATGAATGTCCCCGACGAGCGCCTCGCGCTCGGCAGCGATCTCGGTTCGCACTTGGGCTGTCGTGCGCTTCTCAGGCATCGCGTATCTCCTGGGCAGTCTTCTGGGCCTCCTCGACGGCCTCGACGGGCCGCGCCGGCCCGGCCTTCCGAGCCGAGCGCAGCGCCAGATACAGGAGCAAGGCTGCCGTCAGCACCAGCAAAAAGGCCACGATGAGCAGCGCCGCCCAGAGCGGCAGCGCCTCCGCGATGCCCGCCGCGATCGCCGCGAAGATGAACCCGATCGCGTAGAGGACGACAACGAGGGCGATGATCGCGAGCACTGCCGCGATCGCAATCGCCTTCCCCTTTCGCTTCATCTCGAGCGTGGCCAGCTCGATCTGCAGCCGCACGAGCGTGATCGCTCGCGCCTTCATCTCCTGCACGCGCTCTGCGATACCGAGCATCAGACCGCCCGGTCCGAGATGACGAAGGTCGGCCCCTGCGTGAACACGGGCCTCGTGTCGGAGAACGCCTCGAGCAGCCTCAGCCGGCCGGGAATGCCCGCCTCGTCGACGCGCTGGAGGCAGCGCCGCGCCATCCCAGGCGCGGCCCCGTAGCCGAAGCGGCGGGCGACGCGGAAGCGGAAGCCGAGCGTCTTCAAGTGACGCGACGGGTTGACCGGCGCCAGCGCGAGCGCGGCAGGATCGAGCTCGTCGCTCGAGCGGAGCTCGACGAGGCACAGGGCGTCGCTCCAGTCCTCGGGCAGGCCTGCCTCGAGCTCGTCCCAGGCGGATGCGAGCGATACATGGTCGGGCGCGGTCGCGGCGGCCGCCTCTTCAGCGCGAATGAGCTCGAGGGTCCCGGCGATGCCCTGTGCGTCTAGCCGGCCGAGCAGCCGCCGTATCGCGCCGGGGCCTGCATCACCTGCGGAGGCCACCCGCAGGTGTAGCTCGTCTCCTGCAACGCCCGGGCTCAGCGACCCGAGCAGCGCCGCCGCACGGGGTACGTCGTCGGGACGAAGCACGAGGCGCCAGCTCCGTCCAGCCCGTTGGAAGCTCTCCGACCATCGCGTCCCAATGCTCAGCTAGGCCCACACCCGCAGCATAGACTCAGCCCGTGGCTGAGGCCCGTGCAGCGAAAAAGCGCGGGCTCTCGCAGGAACGCCTGCGGGAGCTCCACCGCGAGATGCTGCTCATCCGGCGCTTCGAGGAGAAGGTCGAGGAGCAGTTCCGCGCAGGCGAGCTGCCGGGCTTCCTGCACGTCGCGATCGGCCAGGAGGCGGTGGCCGTCGGCGTGGCGAGCGCGATGGCCGAGGGGGACGTCTTTGCGTCGACGCACCGCGCGCACGGGCATGCGCTCGCGCGTGGCTCCCATCCCGACGCGCTCATGGCCGAGCTCTACGGGAAGGTGGAGGGCGTCTCGCGCGGGTACGGCGGCTCGATGCACCTCTACGACGTCGAGCGAGGCAACCTCGGCGCGAACGCCGTCGTCGGCGGCGGCCTGCCGATGATCGCGGGCGCGGCGCTCGCGTTCCAGATGCGCGGTGAGCCGCGTGTCGCTCTCGCGTACTTCGGCGACGGTGCAACGAACATCGGGACGTTCCACGAGGCGCTCAACCTCGCCCAGCTGTGGAAGCTGCCGGCGGTCTTCGTCTGCGAGAACAACCACTACGCGGAGTCGACGCCCACGCACCAGCAGCTGCCGATCACCGATCTCACGAAACGCGCCGTCGCGTTCGGGATGCGCTCGATGACGGTCGACGGCCAGGACGTCGAGGCCGTTCACGCCACGGCGACGAGGGCGCTCGCGCACGCCCGCAAGGGCACGGGGCCGGTGTTCCTGCTCGCGGAGACGTACCGCCTCGTCGGCCATTACGTCGGCGATCCGCAGGTCTACCGGCCGAAGGGCGAGCAGCAGGAGCTGCGGGAGACCCAGGATCCGCTCGAGAAGCTGCGGCCGACGCTCGGCCTCTCCGACGACGAGCTGGCGGCGATCGACGCCGAGGTCGTGCGCATGGTGGAGGGCGCCGTCGAGTTCGCACGGAACGCGACCGAGCACAAGCCGGAAGACGCTCTCGAGAACGTGTACTCCTGATGCCGGAGCTGTCCTACCGCGAGGCCGTGCGCGACGCGATGTCGCAGGCGATGCGCCGCGACGACGAGGTCTTCATCATGGGCGAGGACATCGCCGAGATGGGCGGCTCGATGGGCGTCACCCAGGGCATGCTCGCCGAGTTCGGCCCGGAGCGCGTCCGCAACACGCCGATCTCGGAGATGGCGATCGTCGGCGCCGGGATGGGCGCGGCGATCATGGGCATGCGCCCGATCGTGGAGGTGATGTACGAGGACTTCCTCACGCTCGCGATGGAGCAGCTCGTGAACCAGGCCGCGAAGCACCGCTACATGTCGGGAGGCCAGGTCAAGGTGCCGCTGACCGTCCGCACACAGGGTGGCGCGGGCTGGTCGCCGGGCGCGCAGCACGCCCAGCAGGTGGAGGCGTGGTTCGTCCATGTCCCCGGCCTCAAGGTCGTGTATCCGTCCACGGCGACCGACGTCCGCGGCCTGCTCTGGTCGGCGATCTACGACGACAACCCCGTCGTGTTCTTCGAGCACCGGACGCTCTATCCGCTGAAGGAGGACGTGCCCGAGGAGCTCGAGCCGATCCCGCTCGGCAAGGCGCGCATCCACCGCGAGGGGAGCGACGTCACCGTCGTCGCCATCGGCCGGCTCGTCCACGAGTCGCTGAAGGCGGCTGAGGAGGCCGAGTCAGAGGGCATCTCCGTGGAAGTTCTCGACCCGCGAACGCTGCAGCCCCTGGACGAGGAAGCGCTCGTCGGCTCGGTCAAGAAGACGAACCGCTGCGTCGTCGCGCACGAGGCCGTCACACGCATGGGCTTCGGCGCGGAGGTGGCGGCGGTCGTCCAGGAGCAGGCCTTCGACTGGCTCGACGCGCCCATCGAGCGGGTGGGCGCGAAATTCGCTCCGCTCCCGTTCGCCCCGCCCATGGAGCAGCACGTCGTCCCGCACGCCGAGGACGTGCTGAACGCGATCCGGCGCACGACTCAGCATGGCTAGCGAGGTCAAGCTGCCCCGGCTCGGCCAGGGGATGGAGTCGGGCACCGTCGTCAAGTGGCTCAAGGCCGAGGGCGATGCTGTCGAGAAGGGCCAGCCGCTCTACGAGCTCGACACCGACAAGGTGACGCAGGAGGTGGAGGCCGAGGCCTCCGGCGTCCTCCTGAAGATCGTAGTCGGAGAGGGCGAGGTGCCCGTCGGGACGACGCTCGCGCTCATCGGCGAGGCGGGGGAGGAGGTCGCCGCTCCCAAGACCGAAGAGGCGTCCTCCCGAAGAGCCACCGAAGGCCGAGCCCGAGCTGCCGCCGGTCGCGGCCGTTGCGGCCCAGCCCGAGCGCCAGGAAGGCGAGCGCATCAAGGCATCACCGCTCGCGCGGCGGCTCGCGCGCGAGCAGGGGGTCGACCTCGCGTCGGTCAAGGGCACAGGCCCGGAAGGGCGGATCGTCGCCGAGGACGTCGAGCGCCTGGCGCCCGGAGCGGCGCCGGCAGAGGCTCCGGCAGAGGCTCCGCAAGAGGCTCCTGCGCCTGTTCCGGTCGAGCCTGCTCGCATCGCCGACGACGTCGAGCGGGTGCCGCTGACCTCCGTCCGCCGCACGATTGCCAGGCGGCTGACGGAGGCGTGGGAGATCCCCGTCTTCCAGCTCGTCATCTCCGCCGACATGGAGGCGGTGAACCAGCTCGTCGAGCGGCGCAGGGAGCTCGATCCCGAGGAGCGCGTGACGGTCACCGACGTGCTCGTAAAGGTGTGCGCCGCCGCGCTCATGCGCCATCGCGCCGTCAACGTCCAGTACACCGACGCGGAGCTGCTCGTCTTCCCGTGTGCGAACGTCGCGATCGCGGTCGCGACCGACCGCGGGCTCATGGTGCCGGTGATCCACGGCGCGGAGCACCTCTCGCTGGCGGAGGTGGCCGCGGCACGCGCCGGCGTCGTAAGCCGCGCGCGCGAGGGCAAGCTCCATCGCGAGGACATCGAGGGCGGGACGTTCACGATCTCCAACCTCGGCATGTTCGGGCTCGACCAGTTCGCTGCCGTGCTCAACCCGCCGCAGGCGGCGATCCTCGCCGTCGGGGCAAGCCTGGAGCGGCCCGTCGTGCGCGACGGCGAGATCGTCGCGCGGCCGACGATGACGATGACGCTGACCTGCGATCACCGCGCCGTCGACGGCGCGCCGGCTGCGGAGTTCCTCGAGACGGTCAAGGCGATGCTCGAAGACCTGTCACTCGCGCTGTGATCCGGCGAGGTGACGCGAACGACACGGCGTTCCTCCGCGACATGCTGCGCCACGCGTACTACTGGCGCTGGGAGGAGCCGGAGCTCCGGGACCTGCCCGTGTCGCGCTACGTGGAGGGTTGGGGGCGGCCCGGCGACCGGGCGCTCATCCTCATCGAGGGCTTCCAGCCAGTCGCCGCGGCGTGGTACCGGCTGTTCACGGAGACGCACCCCGGCTACGGCTTCGTCGACGAGCAGACGCCCGAGCTGACGATCGCGGTCGTGCCGAGCCGCCGCGGCCGCGGCTACGGGGCCGAGCTGCTCACGTCGCTGCTGGCGCAGGCGGCCGAGGACGGCTTCTCGGCGATCAGCCTCAGCGTCGAGCCGGACAACCCCGCGCTCGCGCTCTACGAGCGGCACGGCTTCGAGAAGGTCGGCGAGCGCGGCGGCGCCCTCGTCATGCGCGCCGCTCTCTGAACCTAGGAGCTACTGCAGCTCGACGAGGCGGCCGTCTGGGTCCGTGAGATACGCCGAGCGGCCCCAGTCGTAGTCCTTCGCCTCCGTGCCTAGCCGCGCCGCCTCGGCGTTCACATCGCCGACGCGGACCGCGAAGTGGTCGACATTCGGCGGCATGCCCTCCTGAGCCTCACCCTTCACGTGGACGAGCAGCGTCGCGCCGTCGAGGTCGAACGTCGCGCCGCCCGGCCACGAGACCGTCGGCTCCCGCCCGAGCACGCGCCGGTAGAAGTCGACGAGGGCGTCCACATCATCGGTGAACAGCGCGATCTCGCTCAGCACGGCGAGCCAGAACCTAGTCGATAGGATCGATGCATGGAATGCGACGTCGCCGTCCTCGGGGGCGGGCCGGGCGGCTACACGGCCGCAATCCGCGCAGCGCAGCTGGGCGCGAAGGCCGTTTGCATCGAGCAGGAGCCCGAGCTTGGCGGCACCTGCCTCCGCGTCGGGTGCATCCCCACGAAGGCCTGGGTGCAGACCGCGCACGGTCTCAAGGTCGCCGAAGAGACGTTCGCGCAGCTCGGCGTCAAGGTCGGCGCGCCGCAACTCGATTTCGGCGCCGCCAACGAGTGGAAGAACGGCGTCTCGAAGCAGATGACGGGCGGCATCGCAATGCTCTTCAAGGCCAACGGCGTCGAGTGGGTGAAGGGCAAGGGCGCATTCAAGGACGCCACGACGATCGGCGTCGAGGGGGCAGAAGACGTCACGTTCACCTCCGCGATCGTCGCCACGGGCTCGTTTCCCATCCGGCCTCCGATCCCGGGCCTCGACTCGCCGCGCTGCGTCGACTCGACGGGCCTCCTCGCACAGACCGAGGTTCCGCGGCGGCTCGTCGTTCTCGGCGGCGGCATCATCGGCTGCGAGTTCGCGTCGATCTTCCAGCGCTTCGGCACCGAGGTGACGATCGTCGAGATGCTCGACACGATCATCCCGCAGGAGGACGCGGACGCGACGAAGGAGCTCGCGAAGCAGTTCGGCAAGCGCGGGATCACGCTCCAGCTCGGCAAGCAATGCACGAAGGTGGAAGACGGCGCCGACGGCCTCACCGTGCACTTCGGCGAGGGGGAGACCGTTCAGGCAGACCTCATGCTCGTCTCCGTCGGCCGCGCGCCGCTCGTCGAGGGCATCGGCCTCGAGCAGGCGGGCGTCGACTTCGACCCGCGCAAGGGCATCGCGTCTGACGACCATCGCCGGACGTCCGTGCCCCACATCTACGCGGTCGGCGACTGCGCCGGCTACTGGCAGCTCGCGCACACGGCCTTCCGCGAGGGCGAGATCGCCGCCGAGAACGCCACGGGTCACGAGGCCGTGATGGGCGTTCGCGCCGTTCCTCGCCCGATCTACACCGATCCCGAGATCGCCGGCGTCGGCCTGACCGAGGCCGAGGCGCGGGAGGAGCACGGCGACGACGTAGCCGTCGGCAGGTTCCCCTGGGCGGCGAATGCCCGGGCGGTCATGCAGAACGAGACCGTCGGCTGGGTGAAGTCGATCCACGAGGTGAAGTACGGCGAGCTGCTAGGCGTCGTCATGGTCGGCCCGCACGTCACCGACCTCATCGAAGCGGCTGTCGTCGCGCTCGACGCCGAGGCGACGGTGGAGACGGTGGCCGACGGCATGGCGGCGCATCCCACCTTGTCCGAGGCATTCAAGGAGGCAGGCCTGGTCGCGCTCGGCCGTCCCATCCACATCGGGCCGAGGCGGCGCACCGCCTCGGCCGCCCAAAGCTCGTAGACTCGGGCTCGGGAAACGAAAGGAGAGACATGAAGAAGCTCATCGCACTGCTCGCGGCCGTCGGCGCCGTCGTGTTCTTCTGGCGGAAGAAGCACGCGGACGACGACGCCTGGGACACGGCTTCGGACTCCGCGTCGTCGTGGGGTGACACTGCCTCCGACAAGACGGAGACCGCCGGCGACAAAGCGAAGGACGCCGCCGATGCCGCCGGGGACAAGGCGGAGGACGCAGCCGATGCCGCCGCCGACGCGATAGACGACGCCACTTCGTAAGAGCTCGCGCCTACGGGCGCAGGCACACTGCAGGCCTCCCCATGCGGTGGCCGCTGGACCCCCCGGAGCTGGCCGCCGAGCAGGACCGTCTGGCGGCCGAGGTCTGGACCGCGTGGCGTCCGCTCGGCCGCTACGCCGTGGGCGCGGTCTTCGTCTGTTTCGACCAGGCGTCCGGGGGGAACGGCTTGGCTGGTGACCGCGGGTTCGCAGCCGCTGCGTGCGGCGACGACGTGAGCGTCGTGACCGGGGAGGCGGCGGCCGACTACGCCTCCGGTCAGCTCGCGCTCCGTGAGGGAGCGCTGCTCGAGAACGCGGCGCGCAGCCTCGCCGCGCTACCTGACGTCCTGCTCGTCGACGCCTCGGGCCGCGACCATCCCCGTCGCTGCGGGCTTGCACTGCACCTCGGCGCGGTGCTCGGCGTGCCGACGGTGGGCGTGACGCACCGTCCGTTGAGGGCCGAAGGAGCGTGGCCGGACGACGAGCGAGGCGCCACGAGCGCGCTCGTACTGGACGGCGAGCGGATCGGCTACTGGGTGCGGACGAAGCGGGGCACGCGGCCGCTGGCGGCGCACGCCGCCTGGCGTACGGGGCCGGAGATCGCGGTCGAGGTGTTGCTCACGGCGACGGAGTCCGCTCGCGCCCCCGAACCGCTGCGCCGCGCCCGCACTGCCTCTCGCCGGCTGCGCGGACAGCAGGCGCTGCACACCGCGTGAGGCGGCTTCGCCGAGAACACGTCGCCGTCGCGTCGGGGCTGCTGCTGGCGGCTGTGGTCGCGGTGATCCTGCTCGCGCGCGACGGGGACGAGCAGCCGCCACCGGCGACGACGCACGCGGCGCCCCAGCCGCCGCCTCCACCGCCTCCACCGCCTCCGCCGAGCACGCCTCGCCACCGTGCTGCCGTCCGCGACGGCAGGCTCGTCGTCGACGGCGCGCCGTTCTTCCCCATCTTCTCGTGGGGCGAGTGCACCGACGGGTTCGAGACGAGCCTGCCGGTCGGCACGAACCTCTACGCCGCGAACCGCTGCGGAGGCCTCGAGGCGCAGCTGCCCGCGCTCGGCGACCGTGCGCTCTCCGCGGCCGTGCAAGGCGAAGCTGTGCCCGATCCCGGCTCGGTCGTCGGCGTCTTCTACCCCGACGAGCCTGACGGCCAGGGCCTGACGGCGAAGACGATGGCGACGGTTCCGCCCTCGGCAGGCGTGCGCTTCCTCACACTCACGAACCACTTCTACTCGGGCGCGGCACCCCTCTCGTACGGGCGAGGTATCTACCCGGGCCTCGTCGCGAAGGCGGACATGGTCGGCTTCGACCTCTACCCGCTCCAGAACTGGTGCCGGCCCGAACGGCTCGTCGACGTGTACCACTCCCAGCGCGAGCTCGTCGAGCTGGCGAAGGGCAAGCCGACGTTCCAGTGGATCGAGGCGGCCGGCATGACGTGCCCCCACGACGGGCCGACGGCGGTCACGCCCCAGACCGTGCGGGCCGAATCGTGGCTCGCGATCGCCGGCGGCGCAAAGGGGCTCGGCTTTTTCCCGCCCGCGGCATGGACGGGGGACGTCGGCGAGGCGATCGCCGAGGTCACCGAGACGGTGCGGAGCCTCGGGCCCGAGCTCACGGCGCCGGAGACGCCGGCACGGGTCGATCCCGCCGAAGGCCTGGTCAGGGCAGGAGCACGGAAGAGCGGCGGCAAGCTCACGATCGTGGCGGCGAACGCCGGCTACGAAGCCGCCGAGGCGGCGATCACGGTGCCGGGGCTGAACGGCCGCGCGCTCACCGAGGTACGGACTGGTCGGCGCCTCGAGCCGGACGGCGACACGTTCGTCGAGCGCTTCCCGCCGCTCGGCGCGCGGGTCTACGTGACCGGCGGCTAGCCGCCCGCGTTTCTATGATCGGTGTCCGATGGCTGAGACGCCGTTCGTCCACCTCCACGTCCACTCCGAGTACTCGATCCTCGACGGCGCCTGCCGCATCCCCGCGCTGGCCGCTCGGGCCGCGGAGCTGGAGATGCCCGCCGTCGCGCTCACGGACCACGGCTCGCTCGCCGGCGCCGTCGAGCTCTACCGTGAATGCGGCAAGGTGGGCGTCAAGCCGCTCCTCGGTTGCGAGGTGTACGTCGCGGACGACCGGCACCGGCAGGCGAAGGGCTACGCGCACCTGACGCTGCTCGCCGAGTCGAACGAGGGCTACGGCAACCTCATCAAGCTCTCGTCGCTCGGCTACCTCGAGGGCTACTACTACAAGCCTCGCGTCGACTGGGAGCTCCTCGAGCGGCACGCGACGGGGATCGTCGCGCTGTCAGGTTGCCTCTCGGGTCGCGTCTGCAAGGCGCTCGAGGAAGGCCGCGGGCAGGACGCCGCCGCCGATCTCGACCGACTCGCGCAGATCTTCGGCCGCGACTCGACGTACGTCGAGATTCAGAACGCCGGTCTCCCGGAGCAGGAGCGGATCAACCCGGAGCTCGCGAAGCTCGCTGCATCGTCCGGCCTGCCGCTCGTGGCGACGGGCGACGTCCACTACCTCCGCCACGAGGACGCAGTCGCTCACGACGCACTGCTGTGCATTCAATCGGGCAATTTGCTCAAGGACCCGGATCGCTGGAAGTTCGACACGGACCAGTTCTTCTTCAAGTCCCAGGCGGAGATCGCGGCCGATTTCCCCGGCCATGTCGACGCTCTCGCGCGCACGGTCGAGATCGCCGAGCGCTGCACGGTGACGCTCGAGCTGGGGCAGATCCTCCTGCCTTCGTATCCCACGCCTGAAGGCCGCGACGCGTTCGAGTATCTCGCCGAGCTCGCGGAGGCGGGGCTCGCCCGTCGCTATCCGCAGTCGACGCCAGAGCTCTCCGAGCGGCTCGCGTTCGAGCTCCGGACGATCCGCGAGATGGGCTTCGCCGACTACTTCCTCATCGTCTGGGACCTCATCGCGTTCGCGCGGCGCAACGGGATCAGCGTCGGCCCAGGCCGCGGATCGACGGCCGGCTCGCTCGTCGCCTACTGCCTCGACATCACCGAGGTCGACCCGATGAAGTACGACCTGCTCTTCGAGCGGATGCTGAACCCCGGCCGGAAGTCGATGCCCGACATCGACATCGACTTCGCCGTCGCCGGCCGCGACCGCGTCATCAACTACGCCGCCGAGAAGTACGGCCGCGACCGCGTCGCCCAGATCATCACGTTCGGGACGATGATGGCGCGCGCGGCGATCCGCGACGCCGGCCGCGTGCTCGACGTGCCCTACGGCACGGTCGACCGGATCGCGAAGCTCGTCCCCGAAGGGCCAAAGGTGTACCTCGAGGAGTCGATGAAGCCGGGGCAGGAGCTGAAGGCCGCATACGACGCGGATCCGGTCGTGCGCGAGATCGTCGATCTCGCGACCCCGCTCGAAGGGCTCGTGCGCCAGGACTCGATCCACGCTGCCGGCGTCGTCATCGCCGACCGGCCGCTGACGGACATCGTCCCACTCCAGCAGAAGGGAGCCGACCAGGAGCTCGTGACGCAGCTCGCGATGGGCGACGTCGAGGCCCTCGGCCTCCTGAAGATCGACTTCCTCGGCCTCCGCAATCTCGACGTGATCGACGCGGCGGTGAAGCTCGTCGGCAATGTCGACATCACGGCGATTCCGCTGGACGACGGCCCGACGTACGAGATGCTCCAGCGCGGCGACACGGCGGGCGTCTTCCAGTTCGAGTCATCGGGCATGCGCGAGGCGCTGCGGCAGGTGAAGCCGACGGAGTTCGAGGACCTCATCGCGCTCGTCGCGCTCTTCCGCCCGGGCCCGATGTCGTACATCCCCGTGTACGCGCGGCGCAAGGCGGGTCAGGAGGCGGTGACGTTCGCCGACCCGCGGCTCGAGGAGATCACCGGCAATACGTACGCGATCTGCATCTATCAGGAGCAGTACATGGAGATCGCGAAGCAGCTCGCCGGCTTCTCTCCCGCCGAGGCCGACGACCTCCGCAAGGCGATCGGCAAGAAGATCCACGCGCTGATGGCGTCGCTGAAGGACAAGTTCGTCGAGGGCGCGCTCGCGAACGGGTTGGCGCCGGACGTCGCCCGCGGCCTGTGGAGCGACATGGAGAAGGCGCAGGACTACTCGTTCAACAAGTCGCACGCTGCCTGCTACGCGCTCATCGCCTACCGCACGGCGTACCTGAAGGCGCACCACACGGCGCAGTACATGGCCGCGCTCATCTCGTCCGTCATGAACACGAAGGACCGCGTTCCGTACTACGTGAACGCGTGCGACGAGATGGGCATCGAGGTGCTCCCGCCGGACGTGAACGCCTCGCAGGTCGATTTCGCGGTCGTCGAGGGGAAGATCCGCTTCGGCCTCAACGCCGTGAAGAACGTCGGCGAGGCGGCCGCGCAGGCGATCGTCGCCGGGCGCGAGGCCGAGGGGTCGTTCAGCTCGCTGTGGGACTTCACGGAGCGCGTCGACCCGCAGCTCGTGAACAAGCGCGCGCTCGAATCGCTCGTGAAGGCTGGCGCCCTCGACTCGACCTCGGGCTCGCGCCAGGGCATGCTCGCCGTGCTCGAGCACGCGCTCTCGTACGGCCAGACGAAGCAGGCCGACCGCGCGTCGGGCCAGGCGTCGATCTTCGACGACGTCGGTGGCGCTGAGGACGCGCCGAAGGCGACGTCGCATCCAGAGATCCCGACGGGCGAGTTCGAGAAGGCGGAGCTCCTACGGCTCGAGAAGGAGGCGCTCGGCATCTACGTCTCGGAGCACCCGCTGCATGCGATCCGCGACCAGCTGCGCCGCAAGACCGACGCGCGCGTCGCCGACCTCGAGCGCCATCGTGATGGCGACATCGTGACGGTCGCGGGCATCGTCTCGTCGGTGAAGCAGTTGACGACGAAGAAGGGCGACCCGATGGTCTTCCTGTCGCTCGACGACCTCAGCGGCGAGGCAGAGGTGGTCGTCTTCAACAGCGTCTTTACGGCGGCACGCGAGCTTTGCCACACCGACACGGTGCTCGTCGTCAAGGGCAGGGTCGACCACAAGCAGCAGGGTGAGACGAAGCTCATCGCGCTCGAGGTGACAGGTTTCCAGGCGGCGCGGACGCCCACCGAGGTGCGGCTCAAGGTCGACGCGCGGGCCGCGCGGGCGGGCATCGTTCGCGAGCTCGGGCACGTCGTCCGCGACTTCCCGGGCGACGCGCGGGTCGTGATCGCGCTCCAGACGTCCGAGGGCTCACAGACGCTCGAGCTCGGCCCCGACTACCGCGTACGGCCAGAAGCCGACTTCTTTGCCGAGGTGAAGGCGCTCCTCGGCGAGGCCGCCGTCAGCTAGTCGGCGAGTCCCTTCTCGCGGAGCTCGCCGAGCGCCTCGTCCGACTTCTCGAGGCCGGCGAGTCCCATGCCATCGAGGATGCGCGGCGCCTTCGTGAACTGGACCTCGCGGTAGTCGACGACCTGCCAGTGGTTGCCCCACGGGTCGAGGAAGTCGTGGCTCCCCACCATCTGCGCTCCCGCCTCGCGCGCCTTCTCCAACGTCGCCGCCTGGTCGTCGACGACGAGGCCGATGTGTCGCCCGCCGTCAGGCGGCTGCGTCCTGCCCGACTCGAGAGCGATGAATTGGTCGCCCAGGTCGATGAAGGCCATCTGCCGGCCGCGGCCGCGCAACGTGAGCTCGCCGAAGATCGCCTCGAAGAACGCGAGCGCCTCGTCGATCGATCCCACCTCTACGGCGACGTGGTTGATGCCCACGGCACGCGGCACGGAACCAGCGTAGCCGCGGCGGTGTAAGCACGGCATCTACGAAGGAGGAGTCATGCGAAGGCTTGTCGTTGTTGCAGCGTTTGTCGCGCTGCTGGTCGTGCCGGCCGCGAACGCCGGCGGTTGGGCGACGGTTCGAATGGCGCCGCCGCCAGCCGGCATCGATGCCGACGAGACCTGGACGGCGCAGCTCATGGTGCTTCGGCACGGCGTCACGCCCACGAGCGGGGCGACGCCGTCGATCACCATCCGCGGCGCGAGCGGCTCGCACACGTTCGAGGCCACGCCCGCCGGCGCCGTCGGCGCCTACGTCGCGCAGGTCGTCTTCCCGTCAGAGGGCAGGTGGGACTACGAGGTGACTGACGGGCTCGCTGCGACCGGCTACGGCGTGTCGCAGACGCACACGTACTCGCCAGTCGTGATCGCGCCGACACCGGGCGTCACGGGCAGCGGGGTGCCGGTCTGGCCGTTCGCGATCGGCGCTGCCCTGCTGCTGGCGCTCGGGGTCTTCATTGCCACGAGGCAGCGCCAGCGGAGGCCCGTACCCGCGAGCTGAGGGTGTACAAGAGCAGTGGTGAGCCGGCCACTCGACGAATCAGAGCTCGTGCTCCGTTCGCAGCGGGGCGACGAGGACGCCTACGAGGAGCTCGTGCGCATGCACCAGGGAATCGCCTTTCGCACCGCCTACGTCTTCACCGGCGGCGCCGAGGACGCCCAGGAGGCCGCGCAGGACGCGTTCGTCAAGGCTCATCAAGCGCTCGGGCGCTTCCGGGCGGGGGCGCCGTTCCGGCCGTGGCTCTTGAAGATCGTGGCGAACGAGGCCCGGAACCGCCGCCGCGCGGCGGGGAGGAGGGAGGGGCTCGCCGTGCGTGTCGCGGCGAGCGCCGGCGCGGAGGACGCGGCTCCGTCCCCCGAGTCAGCCCTCCTCTCCGTCGAGCGGCGGGAGGAGCTGATGGCAGCGCTCAACCGGCTGCGAAGCGAGGACCGTGAGGTGATCGCGTGCCGGTACTTCCTCGACCTGTCCGAAGAGGACATAGCCGCTGCGCTCGGCTGGAAGCGGGGCACGGTGAAGTCCCGGCTCTCGCGGGCGCTCGAGCGGCTGCGGGCCGAGCTGGAGGTGCAGGTTGCCTGACCTCGAGCGCGACCTCGTGGCACTCGCAGGTGTTGTTGACCTGCCGGCAGAGCGCGATCTTGCCCCGGCTGTACTCGCTCGATTGCGGCGGCGACCCGTACGCCGCCACGTGCCGTGGCGGCACCTCGCCGGGATCGCGGCGCTCGTGCTCGTAGTCAGTCTCGCCGCCACGATGGCGGTGCCGGACGCCCGCACGGCCGTGTTGCGCTTCCTCGGCATCAAGGGCGCGACCGTGATCCGCGTCGACGAGCTGCCGCCGGCGGCGGCGACGGTGCCGGAGTTCGGCGAGTCGGTGAGCCTCGCGGGAGGCGGAGCGCGTCGTCGGCTTCCGCCCGCTCCTCGTCGACGGCCGCCGCCCCGACGACGTGCGCATCGACCGTTTCTCGCCCTACTTCATCATGCTCTTCTACGGCGAGCCGGAGCTCCGACTACGACTGACCCAGATGGTCGGCGGCACGATCGAGAAATACGTCCGGCTGGAGCAGAGCGTGGAGCGCGTGGAGGTGGACGGCGAGCCGGGGATCTGGGTGGAAGGCCGGCACGTCGTCTCCGGCCTGTTCGGAGAGCCCCGGCTGGCGGGAAACGTCCTCCTCTGGGAGCAGGACGGTCTGACGATGCGGCTCGAGGGCCGCGTCACGAAGGAGCAGGCACTCGCGCTCGCGCGCTCGGCGCAGTAAAGAGAGCGCTCCCTCAGAAGGGGGAATCAGAACGGGGAGGTCGAACCGATGGTCGTCCTGATGACGAACGCGGCCGACACCGAGCTGATCCTCGAAGCGGAGTCCGACCGGGTCACCGCCTGGCGGGCCTGCGAGCTGCTGAGGGCTGGCTACGAGCCGCTCACGGCTGTCGAGCTGGCTGAGCACCCCGAGGTAGACCTGCACCTCGCGCTCGAGCTCGTCGAGCGCGGCTGCCAGCCCGACCTGGCCGCGCGAATCCTTCTCTAGTCTGGCCGCTCCCTGTGGAGCGATTGACACGCTTCCGGCACACAGTTGGAGCTGACATGTAACTGGTGCCTGGCACCGGTGTCGGCGCGTCGGCGCACGAGGGCGCTGCGCGAGCTCCGACGACAAGGCAGAATGCGGCGCGATGTCGAGCCTCGTCGCCACCTTTCCGTCGCCGTCCACGGGCACGATCGAGATCGGGCCGCTGTCGATCCACATGTACGGGATCACGCTGCTCGTGGCGATCGTGTGCGCGATCGTGGTCACGGGCATCCGTTGGACGCGTCGCGGCGGCGACTGGGATCTTGTGCTGCGCGTCGCGGTCTGGGGTGTCGCCGCCGGCATCGTCGGCGCCCGCCTCTACCACGTCGTCACGAGCTACGACCAGCTCCCTGACGAGTGGTACGGGCCTGTTGCGGTCTGGGAGGGAGGTCTCGGCATCTGGGGCGGCATCCTCTTCGGCGTCATCGCGGGAGGAATCGTCGTCTGGCGTTCCGGCCAGAGCCTCGCCCTGTTCGCGGATGCCGTCGCGCCGGGGCTCCTGCTCGCCCAGGCCGTGGGCCGGTGGGGCAACTGGTGGAACCAGGAGCTCTTCGGTGAGCCCACCGACCTGCCCTGGGGTCTCGACATCGACGCCGAGCACTGCCCCGTCGACTACCTCGATCTCACGGCCGGTTGCACGGAGGACTTCCACCCGATCTTCCTCTACGAGTTCGTCTTCAACCTCGTCGGCGTCGGCCTGCTGCTGCTCGTCGAGCGGCTCGTCCGCATCCGGCCGCCGGGGCTCTTCGCGCTCTACATCTCGTGGTACACGCTCGGGCGGCTCTTCGAGGAGCAACTGCGCATCGATCCTTCGCACGAGCTCCTGGGCCAGCGCTTGAACTTCTGGGTCGCGGCCGTGCTCTTCGTCTGCTCGACGGCGTTCTTCATCTGGTGGCAGTTCTTCCGCAAGCACCACGGGCCAGGCCCGAGCGCCTCCTCCCTGGAGTCGCCGCCCGAAGGCCCCGCCATGGCCGTCCCCAAGGGACGCGTCCGCCCGCCCCGTTAGCCTCCCGCGGGTGACAGCCCCCGTGCTGGACCTCGACCTCGACGCGTTCGAGGGCCCGTTCGACCTTGCTGCTGACGCTCATCCTCAAGGAGGAGCTGAGGCTCGCCGAGGTCGAGGTGGCCGACATCGTCACGTCGTTCGCCGAGCGGCTCGAGGACGAGCGCAGGCTCGATCTCGAGGCCTGCGGGGAGTTCCTCGTGCTCGTGGGCGCGATGCTCGAGATCAAGGCCCGCGAGCTCTTCCCGGAGGCTGCGTCCGACCTCGCCGACCTGAGCCCCGAGGAGGCGGCGGAGGAGCTGGCGGAGCGGCTCGAGGCGTACCGGCGCATGAAGTCGGCGGCGGCGTGGCTCTCGGAGCGGCTCGACGGGGAGTCGGACCGGTACTTCCGGCTCGGGCCGGCGCCGCTGGCGCCGAAGGCAGAGCTCCGGCTCGCGCCGCAGGACCCCGAGCAGCTCGGCGCCGCGCTTCGCCTGCTCGCGACCGGAGCCGCCGCAGGTCTCGCTCGCCCACATGCAGCTCACGTTTCCGCCCGTCGCGAGGTTCCTCGAGCGACTCCGCGCGGTGCTTCGGCGCCGCAGGCGATTCGCGTTCGACGAGGAGGTGGACGGGCTGTCGCGGTTGGAACAGGCGTCGGCGTTCCTCGCGCTCCTCGAGCTGCGGAAGCTCGACGAGCTTCGCATCGAGCAATCCAAGCCGTTCGGCCCCATAGGAGTCTCTCGTCCGGATGTCGAAAGGAGTGCCGCATGACGCAACACGCCTTCCCGCTACGACTCGTCGACGCCGAGCCGCTCGAACGCCTCGCCCGCACAGTGGAGGCGCTCCTCGTCATCGCCTCCGCGCCGCTGACGACGGAAGACCTCGCCGCGGCGACGGAGGAGGACGAAGCTCACGTCGAGGGCGCGCTCCACCTCGTGGGGGAGCGCTACTCCGAAGGGCGTAGCGGCATCGTCCTCGAGCACGTGGCCGGCGGCTACGCCTTTCGCGCGGCGCGGGCGGAAGCGGCAGCGTGCGCGCGCCTGGTGGAACGTCCCGTCGAGCGCGGGCTCTCCCAGGCGGCGCTCGAGACCCTGGCGATCGTCGCGTACCTCGGCCCGTGCACGCGTCCCGACGTCGCGCGCGTGCGCGGCGTTGCCGCGGACACGGTCGTCGCCGGGCTCGTCGAGCGCGGGCTCGTCGTGGAAGCCGGTCGCGAGCCCGGCCTCGGAGGCGCCGTGCGCTATCGGACGACCGAGCTGTTCGAGCGCGTGTTCGGGCTCGAGGCGCTGTCCGAGCTGCCGCGGCTCGACGACCTCGGCCAGGACGCGGACGAAATCCGCGCCAGGCTCGACGCCGTCGCCGAGCGCCGCCCCGCGTAGGCATTCTCCTAGGGTGGACGCCACCGAAGAGACGTTCTACCGGGACGTACTCGAGCGCTCGCACGAGCTGCCCGTCGTCGTCGACTTCTGGGCCGACTGGTGCGGCCCGTGCAAGGCACTCGCGCCCGTGCTCGAGCGGGAGGTAGAGGCACGTCCCGGCGCAGTCGTTCTCGCGAAGGTCGACGTCGACGCGAACCAAGAGCTCGCCGCGCACTACGCAGTCAGCAGCATCCCCGCGGTGAAGGCCTTCCGCAACGGCCAGGTCGTCTCGGAGTTCACCGGCGTGAAGTCGGCGCAGGGCGTCGGCGACTTCCTCGACGCGCTGTCAGGGCCAACGGCCGGTGAGCGGCTGCTCGAGGAGCTCCGCGAGTCGGGTGAGCAGCCGGACGTGCTCGCGGCGCTCGAAGCGGGAGACCACGAACGCGCGCTCGAGCTGCTACTCGAGCAGGCGAAGAACTCAGGCGGCGAGGCGCGCGATCGCGTCCGCGAGCTCATGGTGGCGCTCTTCGAGGAGCTTGGGCAGGACCACGACCTGTCCACGCGCTACCGCCGCCAGCTCGCCAGCGGCCAACGCCCTCGATCGGCCAATTCGGGCATGAGGGAGCTGTCCCTCGGCACGCTGTGCCACGAATGACGTGCGGTGCGGCTGAACGCGTATCTCGCACGCGCGGGAGTCGCCTCCCGGCGCAAGGCGGACGAGCTCGTCCTCGCCGGCCGCGTAACCGTGAACGGAGAGCCCGGACAGCTCAACACGTTCGTCTCCGGCGACGACGTCGTCGAGCTGGACGGCCGGCCGGTGACGAAGCAGCGGCTCGCGTACGTGCTGCTCCACAAGCCGGCAGGGGTGGTGACGACCGCCAGCGACCCGGGAGGGCGCCCCACCGTCGTCGACCTCGTGGAGCACGATGCCCGCGTCGTGCCGGTCGGCCGTCTCGACGCCGATACGACCGGCGCGCTTCTGCTCACGAACGACGGCCCGCTCTCGCACCGGCTCGCCCATCCGCGCTACGAGGTGGACAAGGTCTACGAGGTGGAGGTCGACGGCCACCCGTCAGACGCCACGCTGCGCCAGCTGGCCGAAGGCGTCGAGCTCGACGACGGGCCTACCGCGCCAGCCGAAGTGCGGCGCCTCGGACCCTCGCGCCTCGAGCTGACACTCCACGAAGGCCGCAAGCATCAGGTCAAGCGCATGTGCGAGGCGGTTGGCCATCCGGCGACCCGCCTGCACCGCTCCCGCTACGCGACGCTCACGCTCGAGGGCCTCGGCCCGGGCGAGTGGCGAGAGCTGACCGCGGACGAAGTGCAGGCGCTGCGCGAGCTCAGCGCCTGACGAAGCCCATGACGTCGTACATCGCGCGCCAGCGTCGGCGCCGCCTCCTCGGCCGCCTTGTCCGCGCCGAGCGCGAGCAGACGACGGAGCTCGGCGTCGTCGGCGCGCAGCTCGCCGTAGCGCTCCTGGATCGGCGCCAGCAGCTCCACTACCGCCTCGGCCACGTCTTCCTTGAACGGGCCGTACCCCTGTCCGTCGTAGCGTGCCTCGATCTCGGCGAATCGCCTGCCCGGTCGCCACCGACAGGATCTCGATGAGGTTGGAGATGCCCGGTTTCGCCTCGAGGTCGTGGACGACGTCCCGCCCGGAGTCGGTCACCGCCGTCTTGAACTTCTTCCGGATCACGTCGGGCGGGTCGATCATCCGCACGACGCCCTGCGGCGCTCCGGCCGACGTGGACATCAGCCGCTCCGGCTCCTGGAGGTTCTTGATTCGCGCGCCTTCTTCGGGGAAGACGCCCTTCGGCACCGTGAACGTCTCGCCGTACCGCTGGTTGAACCGCTCCGCGATGTCGCGCGCGAGCTCGATGTGCTGGCGCTGGTCGTCGCCGACTGGGACGATGTCGGTCTGGTAGAGGAGGATGTCGCCGGCCATCAGCACCGGGTAGTTGAAGAGGCCGGCTGACACGAACTCCTGCTCGGCCGCCTTGTCCTTGAAGTGCGTCATGCGCCGCAGCTCGCCGAACGCGGCGGCGCTACTCAGCAGCCACGCCGCCTCGGCATGCGCCGGCACCTGGCTCTGCGCGAAGACGATCGACCGCTCGGGGTCGATGCCGGTGGCGAAGAGCATCGCCGCGCCCGCCAGCGTCGCCTCGTGAAGCGCCTCTGGCGCGTACGCCGTCGTGATCGAATGGAGGTCGACGATGCAGAAGACCGCGTCGCCCTGCTCCTGCGTCGCGCGGTATTGCCGATAGCCGCCGGAGTAGTTCCCGAGGGTCTTGTCGCCTGATGCGCCGTATGCCGGAGAAGATCCGCATGGCAGGATTATCCCAATGGCCACGAACGTCTCACCGGAGCTGCTCATCGTCATGAAGGGCGGAGCGACCGCCGAGCAGACGGAAAACGTCGTCGCGCGGCTCTCCGAAGCCGGTGCTGACGCACGCGTGACACGCGGGCGCGAGGCAACGGTGATCGGCGCGATCGGCGAGCACGAGCTCCTGACATCGCTGCCGCTCGAGGCGTATCCGGGCGTCGAGCAGGTGCTGCCGATCCTCAAGCCGTACAAGCTCGTTTCGCGGGAGATGGTGCCCGATCCGACGGTGATCGAGGCGCGCGGGCGGAAGATCGGCGACGGCTGGTTCGGCCTCATCGCCGGGCCGTGCTCGGTCGAGACGCACGAGCAGACGCTCGAGGCTGCCCGCGTCGTCGCCGCGGCGGGCTCGACGATGCTCCGCGGCGGCGCCTTCAAGCCGCGCACGTCCCCGTACAGCTTCCAGGGCCTCGGCGTCGAGGCGCTCTCCATCCTCCGCGACGCTCGCGAGGAGACCGGCCTGCCCATCGTCACGGAGCTCATGGACCCGAGGCACGTGGAGGAGGTCCTCGACGTCGCCGATGTCATCCAGATCGGTGCCCGCAACATGCAGAACTTCCTCCTGCTCGCGGAACTCGGCCGCATCGATCGGCCCGTGCTGCTCAAGCGCGGCCTGTCGTCTTCCGTCGAGGAGCTGCTGATGGCCGCGGAGTACGTCGCGAAGGAGGGAAACGAGCGGATCATCCTCTGCGAGCGCGGCATCAAGACGTTCGAGACGGCGACCCGCTACACGCTCGACCTCGGCGCCGTGGCTGTGCTGAAGACGGAGACGCACCTGCCGGTGATCGTCGACCCGTCGCACGCGGCCGGCCGGCGCGACCTCGTCCTGCCGCTCGCCCGGGCAGCCGCCGCGGTCGGCGCCGACGGGATCATCGTCGAGGTGCACCCGCGCCCCGAGGAGGCGCTCTCCGACGGGCCGCAGCAGATCCCCGCTCGACGAGTTCGCCGACTTCGCGAGCGCCGTCATCGAGGTCGTCACGCTCATGGGCCGCGAGATCGGCTAGGCCCGCCGTGCTCACCGAGCTGGGGCTCTACAAGCTCTTCGGTGAGGACCCGGAGCGAGCTCAGCGCTTCGCGCGGTGGATCATGACTCCGGTGACAGACGCCCTGGCGCCGACTGGAGGGTATGGCGCCGACCGCGTGCCGGACTCCGGCGGCCTCGTGGTAGCGTCGAACCACCTGAGCGCGATCGACCCGGTGATCGTGCCCATGTTCTGCCCGCGCACGGTCTACCCGATGGCGAAGATCGAGCTGCTCGAGGTTCCCGTGGCAGGCGAGGCGCTGCGCTGGCTCGGCTCGTTCGCCGTACGGCGCGGGGAGAGTGACCGGAATGCGATTCGCGTCGCACGCTGGATCGTGGCCGAGGGGCACGTGGTCGGCTTCTTCTCCGAAGGCACGCGCCAGCAGCTCGGCTATCCCGGGGCCAGCCACGCGGGCGCGGCGATGATTGCGGTTCAGGAGGGCGTCCCGCTCGTCCCGTGCGGGCTCGACACCTTCCAGTGGTCGATGCGGAATCGGCGCAGCTGCGCCATCGTGTGGGGCGAGCCGATCGACCTCTCTGGCCTGCCGCGGAACGGCAAGGGCTACAAGGAGGGAGCGGCCGTCGCCGACGAGGCGATCCTCCGGCTATGGCGGCAGGCGGCGGAGGCGGTCGTCGCCGGCCTTCCTGATGAGCTTCCCGATGGTGCGCGGCGCACGGGGCCTCTGTCCGGGGACGACGTCTCGTACGTCGACGCAACGCCGTGGCCGGACGACGAGTGGGCGCGCGGGCCGCTCGGCCCCGTCTATCCCGGCGAGTGATGGAGATTCAGCCGGCCGCGAGCCTGCGAGGGGCGCTGCGCGTGCCCGGCGACAAGTCGATCTCGCACCGCGCGTTGCTCGTGGGCGCGGTGTGCGAGGGCGAGACCGTCGTCCGCGGCTTCGGCCGTTCGCTCGACACCGAGTCCACGCTCGCCGCCGTGCAGATGCTCGGCGCTTCGGTCGAGGCCGACGACTCCGACGTGCTGCGGGTGCGCGGGATGGGGCTCTCCGGGCTCAGCGAGCCGGAGACGCCGATCGACTGCGGCAACGCCGGCACGCTCGCGCGGCTGCTCCCCGGCCTTCTCGCCGGCCAGGACTTACGGCGCTTCGAGCTAATGGGCGACGATTCGTTGAGCTCGCGGCCGATGGACCGTGTCGTGGCGCCGCTCATCGAGATGGGCGCGTACGTGGAGTCGAGCGACGGGCGGCTGCCACTCGTGATCGAGGGACGGCCGCTCTCGGGCATCGAGCACGAGACCGAGGTGGCGAGCGCTCAGGTGAAGTCGTGCGTCCTGCTGGCCGCCCTCAACGCGGATGGGCCCACGACGGTCATCGAACGCGTCGCGACCCGCGACCACACAGAACGGATGCTCCTCGCCGCGGGAGCGAAGGTGACGACGAGAGGCGGCCGCGTCTCGGTCGCGCGCCCGGAGCGGCTCGAGCTTGGCGAGGTCGACGTGCCCGGCGACATCTCGGCGGCCGCGCCGTTCATCGTCGCCGCAACGCTCCTGCCCGGCTCGGAGCTCATCCTCCAGGGCGTCGGCGTCAATCCGACCCGAACGGGCCTCCTGGACGCGCTCGAGCGGATGGGTGCCCGCATCTCCGTCTTCAACCGGCGCACGCAGTCGGGGGAGCCTGTGGCCGACCTCGAGGTGAAGCACGCCGAGCTCGTCGCGACGGAGATCGTTCCGGCCGAGGTGCCGCGGATGATCGACGAGCTCCCGCTGTTCGCGCTGGCGGCGTCGATGGCCCGCGGCACGAGCCGCGTGCGCGGGGCGGCGGAGCTGCGCGCGAAGGAGTCGGATCGCATCGATTCCGTGGCGACTGCGCTGCGGGCGGTCGGCGCCCGCGTACAGCCAACCGCCGACGGCTACTCCATCCGCGGCGTGCCGACGCGGCCGCGTGGCGGCGAGGTCGACGCAGCCGGCGACCATCGCGTGGCTATCGTCGGCGCGGTGGCCGGTCTCGTCTCGCAAGAGGGCGCACGCGTCCAGGGTGCGGACGCGGCAGCGGTATCGTTCCCCGGCTTCTACGAGCTTCTCGACTCACTCGCCAGCAGATGATCATCGCCATCGACGGGCCCGCCGGGGCCGGCAAGAGCACGGTCGCGCGCCGCCTGGCGGAGCGGCTCGGCGTCCGCTACCTCGACACCGGGGCCATGTACCGGGCCGTGACGTGGCTGGCGCTGCGGGACGACATCTCGCTCGAGGACGGCGAACGTCTGGGGGAGCTCGCCGCAGCGCATCCGGTCGAGCTCGATGAGGGTGGCCACGTCGCCATTGCGGGCGAAGACGTGACCTCGGCGATCCGCGATCCCCGCATCGACCGGGCGGTTCCCGTCGTCGCCCAGCACCCGCAAGTGCGGGCGGTGATGCGCGAGCGCCAGCGTGAGCTTGCCTCGGAGGCCGACGCCGTGATGGAGGGCCGCGACATCGGGACGGTCGTCGCTCCCGGCGCCGCGGTGAAGGTCTACCTCACCGCCGAAGAGGGCGTGCGCGCTACTCGCCGACAGTCGGAGCGCCCCGACATCGGCGCCGACGCGCTCGCGACCGACCTCCGCCTGCGCGACGAGAGCGACGCGTCGCGCATGGAGCCCGCCGTCGACGCGGTCTTCATCGACACGTCCGAGCTGGACGTGGACGGCGTCGTGTCGCTCATCGAGGAGCTCGTCCGCCGTGCCTGACACCGCCGTCGAGAGCGAGCTCAAGGGCACCGTCGCCATCGTCGGCTATCCGAACGTCGGCAAGTCGACGCTCGTCAACCGGCTGACCGCGACGCGCGCCGCCGTCGTCCACGAGACGCCGGGCGTCACGCGCGACCGCAAGGAGCTGCTCTGCGAGTGGGCGGGTGAGCGCTTCCTGCTCGTCGATACGGGAGGCGTCGACATCACGGACGAGTCGGCGATCACGCGTGGCGCCGTCGCGCAGGCGAGAGCGGCGATCAAGGAGGCCGACCTCGTGCTCTTCCTGGTAGACGCTCGGGCCGGCCTGACGCCGGGCGACGCCGAGCTGACGGACATCCTGCGCAGGGCGCGCAAGCCCGTGCTGCTCGTCGCCAACAAGCTCGACGATCCCGCGCGGCCCGAGCTGTCGCACGAGTTCGCGACGCTCGGCTTCGGTCAGCCCGTCGAGATCTCCGCGCTTCACGGGCACGGCACTGGAGACCTGCTCGACGCCGTGCTCGAGCGCCTCCCCGGCGGGAAGGGCCAGCCCGTGTCGGACGAGGCGATCCGCGTCGCCGTACTGGGCAGGCCGAATGTCGGCAAGTCGAGCCTCCTCAACGCGCTGCTGGGGCAGGAGCGCCTCATCGTCTCGGACGTGCCGGGAACGACGCGCGACGCGATCGACACGGTGCTCGAGACGAGCGACCGGACGTTCGTGCTCGTGGACACGGCCGGCATGCGGCGGAAGCGCAAGCACCGCCAGGGCATCGAGTACTACTCGGAGCTGCGGGCGCTCGAGGCGGCGAACCAGGCGGACGTCGCGCTCATCCTCGTCGATGCCTCCGAGGGCGTCGTCGAGCACGACCTGACCGTCGCCGACGTCGCCCGCAAGGCGCAATGCTCGACGCTCGTCGTGCTCTCCAAGTGGGACGAGACGACCGTCGAGATCGAGGACGTGCGCGCGCGGCTCGAGAGCCGCCTGCGGCAGCGGCCGGCGATCGTCACGACCTCGGCGAAGTCGGGCCGCGGCATCGCGCGTCTGCTCGAGCGAGTCGCGACGCTCTTCGACAAGCACGCATCGCGCATCGGGACGCCGGAGCTCAACCGCTTCTTGGCCGAGCTGCGCGAGGACCGCCAGCCGCCGCAGCGCCGCCGCAAGCGTCTCAACCTCCTGTACGGGACGCAGACGAGCGTCCGCCCGCCCCGCTACCGGTTCTTCGTCAACGACCCGAGCCTCGTCACGCGCGACTACGCGTACTGGGTCGAGAACCGGATGCGCGAGCGGTTCGCGCTCGAAGGCGTCCCCGTGTCGATCGACTTCGTCGCGCGCTCGTAGCGGCATAGACGGGGTCGCCGCGCTGGGCGTCGTCGTCGTGGGTGGGGGCGGTCCTGCGCGCGGGGCACGGCGCTTGCGCCGTGGCTGCTGGCGGAGCACGGGCACGAGACGACGCTCGCGTGCCGTGACAGCGCGCAGGCCGACGCGATCGCCGCTACCGGGCACAATCCGCGCTACCTGCCGCTCGTGCGGCTCGACCGGATCACGGCCACGACGATCGCGGACGCGCCCGTCGCCGACGCGGATCTCGTGGTCGTCGCCGTGCCGAGCAGCGCCTTCGCTGACGTCGTGCGCGCGCTGCCGGGCAACTGCCCCGTGCTCAGCCTTACGAAGGGCCTCGACCCGCACACCTCGCAACGGCTCTCCACGCTCGTCGAGGGCCGGCCCGTCGCCTGCCTTTCGGGGCCGAACTTCGCCGAGGAGATCGCGGCCGGGCTGCCCGCTGCGACCGTGATCGCGAGCGAGGACGAGGCGCTCGCTGTTCGGCTCCAGGAGGCGATCAACTCGCTGACGTTCCGCGTCTACGTGAACACCGACATCGCGGGCGTCGAGTTCTGCGGTGCCGCGAAGAACGTCATCGCGCTCGCCGCCGGAGGCGTCGACGGCCTTGGCCTCGGCGACAACGGGAAGGCGGCCGTAATTACGCGCGGCGTCGCGGAGATGGCTCGGCTGGGTGAGGCGGCTGGAGCCCGCGTCGAGACGTTCGCCGGCCTCGCGGGCATGGGCGACCTCATGGTCACCTGCTGGAGCAAGCTCGGCCGCAACCGTCGCGCCGGCGAGCTCATCGCCCGTGGCATGTCGGCTGAGGAGGCCGTGGCGGAGATCGGCCAGGTCGTGGAGGGCATCAACGACCGCGGCGCCGCTGCGCGATCTCGCCAGGAAGCTGTCCGTCGACCTTCCCATCACCGAGGCCGTCTGCTCGGTGCTCGGCGGCGAGAGCCTGACCGACCTCGTCGGCTCGATCATGGGCCGGAAGCCTCGGGCCGAGTAGTCACGCGCGATAGGTAGCCTTCGCGCTCGATGTCCGCGCGCACGTACGTCTTCACCTCCGAGTCGGTCACCGAGGGGCATCCGGACAAGATCGCCGACCAGATCTCCGACTCGGTGCTGGACGCGGTGCTGAGCAAGGACCCGGACGGCCGCGTCGCCTGCGAGACGCTTGTCACGACAGGGCTCGTCGTGGTCGCTGGGGAGATCTCGACAGAGACGTACGTCGACGTGCCGCGGCTCGTCCGCGACAAGATCGCCGACATCGGCTACACGCACCACGAGCTCGGCCTCGACGCCGAGACGTGCGGCGTGATCACGTCGATCCAGGAGCAGTCGCCTGACATCGCGCGTGGCGTCGACAAGACCGATTCGAACGACGACCTGGAGAACGTGGGAGCCGGTGACCAGGGGATGATGTTCGGCTACGCCTGCCGCGAGACGCCGCAGCTGATGCCGCTGCCGATCACGCTCGCGCACGCCATCTGCCGCCGTCTCGCCGAGGTGCGCAAGGCGGGCACGCTCGAGTATCTCCGACCCGACGGCAAGTCGATGGTCACCGTGCGCTACGAGGAGGATGAGCACGGCCGGTCGCGGCCGATCGAGATCGACCGGCTGCTCGTCGTCTCGCAGCACGCCGAGGGCGTCGACGTCAACGGGCGCATGAAGGCCGACATCATCGAGCACGTGCTGCACCCGATTCTGCCTCGCGAGTTCTGCGACGAGGCGCGGCTGGGCGAGGACGGGTTCGTGCTCGTCAACCCGACGGGGAAGTTCGTCGTCGGCGGGCCCAAGGCGGACACCGGGCTGACGGGCCGCAAGATCATCGTCGACTCGTACGGCGGCGCCGCGCGGCAGGGCGGCGGCTGCTTCTCGGGCAAGGATCCGACGAAGGTCGACCGCTCGGGCGCGTACGCGATGCGCCACGTCGCGAAGAACATCGTCGCCGCCGGCCTCGCCGACCGCTGCGAGCTCGAGGTGGCCTACGCGATCGGCGTCGCGCAGCCCGTCTCGGTGACGGTGGAGTGCTTCGGGACGGAGGCGATCGAGGTCCAGCGGATCGAGGAGCTCGTGGCCGAGCACTTCGACCTGCGCCCGGCGGCGATCATCCGCGACCTCGACCTCCTACGGCCGATCTACACGAAAACGGCTGCGTACGGCCACTTCGGCCGCGACGACGCCGACTTCACGTGGGAGCGCACGGACCGCGCCGACACGCTGCGCGAGGCTGCAGGCCTCGCGGCCGTTGCCGCGACCGCCTAGGCCTTACGAACGAAGAGGCCGTCGGCGGCCGTCTCGCCGACCGCTCGCTCCGCGCCGTCGACGGTCACCGCGAGATGCCCCGAAGCGCTGTGCACATCCCGTACCTCGACCGCTGAGCCGGGGACGAGACCCTCGGAGTAGAACCAGTGCAGCAGCTCGCCGTCGTGCTCGGCGAGCCGCACGACGGTCGCGCGCTCGCCCTTGCGCAGCGCCGACAACGACACGAGCTCGGCGTTCTCGGCGTGCTCGACCGCCGTGTCCACGGGCCAGCCGTGCGGGCAGCGCTCGGGATTGCCGAGCCGCTCGTTGATCCGCTCGATCATGTCCTCGGTGAACGTGTCGCCGAGCTCGTCCGCCTGGACGTGCGACTCCTCGGGCGTGTAGCCCATGAAGTCCGTGAGGAAGCGCTCGATGATGCGGTGCTTGCGGACGACCTTCTCCGCCCGCTCGATGCCGGCGTCGGTGAGGATCGCCTCCTTCTGCTCGCCGCGCTCGACGAGACCGTCCGCCTCGAGCCGCTTCAGCATCTCGCCGGCCGAGGCGCGGGAGACGCCGAGCATCTCCGCGACGCGCGCGGCGATGGCCGACGAGCCGGTGGCCGGGTGGTACTCCCCGATCGGGAAGGCGAGGAAGTAGATCGTCTCGAGGTAGTCGTCGACGGAGTGGCCGGCCACGGGCTCACTCTACCCCGGCACCGCTCTGTGGCCGCCTGTCCGCGGAGAGCAGGTAGAGCACCGGCGCGGACACGACGATCAGCACGATCGCGGGCAGCGCGGCGCGCGAGTACGCGCCGACCGTCGTCAGCGTCCAGATCTCCGTCGCGAGCGTGTCGAAGCCGATCGGCCTCAGGAGGAGCGTTGCGGGCAGCTCCTTCATCGCTGAGAGGAAGACGAGCGCCGCCCCTGCGAGCACACCTGACCGGGCAAGCGGAACCGTCACCGCCTTGAGCGTGCCGAGCGTGCCCCGGCCGAGGCCTCTCGCCGCATCCTCCAGGCGGGGGCTCACGGTCTCCAGCGAGGAGGTGGCGCCCGACAACGCCTGCGGCAGGAAGCGGACGACGTAGGCGAAGACGAGTAGGCCGAGCGTCTGGTAGACGGGCGACGCGTAGCGCGCCGTGAAGAACACGAGCGAGAGCGCGATGACGATGCCGGGCAGCGCGTTGCCGGAGTAGCCGAGCCGCTCGAGCAGCCGCGTCCTCGGCGAGCGAAAGCGCGTGGCGAGGACGGCGATGGGCAAGGCCGCGAGGGCCGCGACCCCGGCGGCGAGCGCGGAGGCGGTCAGCGAGTCGACGGTCTCGGCCCAGGGGAACACGAGGGCGCGTTCGTTCTCGATGCCCTGCGCCAGCCAGTACCCGAGCACGGCGGCGGGGAGCGCGAGGAAGAAGGCGACGCTGAGCCCGCAGAAGGCGAGCGACGGCCAGCGCCAGCGCCCCAGCGGCACCGTCTTGAGCACGCGCGCGGCACCGGGCGCCGAGCGGTAGTAGCGCGCACGGCGTCGCGTCCACGTCTCGATCAGCAGCACGGCCGCCGTCAGCACCACGAGCAGGAGCGCGAGCACGGCGGCGGGTGTCCGGTCGAAGAGCGCCCGGTAGTTGAGGTAGATCGCCCTCGTCAGCGCGTCGTAGTTCATGAGCGAGACGACGCCGAAGTCCGAGAGCACGTAGAGCGCGACGAGCACTGCGCCGACGCCGACGGTCGGCCGCAGCATCGGCACGGTGACCGTGACGAACGTCCGCCACGGCGAGTGGCCGAGCCCGTGCGCGGCGTCCTCGAGAGCGGGATCCTGGTTGCGCAGCGCGGAGGCGCAGAGGAGGTACACGTAGGGGTACGTCGTGAGCGTGAGCGCGAGCAGCGCACCCCAGTAGCCGCGGATGTCCGGCAGCTCTTCGACGCCGAGCGCCTGCTGGGCGAGGCCGCGCGGTCCCAGGGCGCCGAGGAGGGCGAGGGCCGCGACGTAGCTCGGGATCACGAGCGGGAGGGCTGCGGCGATGCCCCAGAGGCGCCTGCCGGGGAGATCCGTGCGGGTGACGAGCCACGCGAGCGCGACGCCGAGCACGACCGCCGCCGCGGTCACCCCGGCGACGAGCACTCCGGTGGAGACGACGAGCTCGAGTGTCCTCTCCCGCCAGAGGATCTCCCAGGCCTCACCCGAGCCGAGCGCCCGTATCGCGAGGTACGCGAGCGGGAGCTGCAGCAGCGCGACGACGACGCCCGCCGGGATGACGAGCGATGAAGGCGGGCGCGGGCCCGCGCTCATTTATCTGTTGGAGACAGATGCCGTCACGAGGTATATCCGGTCTCGTTCAGCAGCTCGAGCGTCCCTTCGAGCTCTTCGCCGAGCTGGGTGAAGTCGACGTCGGGCCCGCCGAGCGACTCGATCGGCGGCAGGCCCTCCTTCACGGGGATTCCGGCCACGAGCGGGTACTCGGCCTCCTCGGCCCGGTCGGTGTAGAACCGCTGCCCCTCGTCGGAGAGGAGGAACTCGACGAAGCTCTCGGCGCCATCACGGTTGTCCGCGTTTTCGAGCACGCCGACGCCGGCCGCCGAGACGAGAGCTCCGGGATCGTCACCCGGCAGGAAGTGGTTCGCGACGGGCGCGTCCGGCTGCTCTTCCTGGACGAGATAGAGGTAGTAGTGGTTCACGAGCCCGAGGTCGATCTCCCCGGAGGCGACGGCCTCCACGATCGGCGTGTTCTTCTCGTAGAAGCGGACGCCGTTCGCCTTCAGCGCCTCCAGCCACTCGCGCGTCTTCTCCTCGCCCTGCTGAAGCCGCATCGCGGTGACGAAAGCCTGGAACGACGCGTTCGTCGGCGCGACGCCGACCTTGCCGCGCCAGCGCTCGTCGGTGAGGTCGAAGACGGAGTCCGGGACCTCGGCTTCGCCCAGCGCGTCGGTGTTGTAGGCGATGACGCGGGAGCGGCCCGACGTGCCTACCCAGCGGCCTTCGGGGTCGCGGAAGTCTTCGGGCACGCGATCGAGCGACTCTGCGGGCAGCTCCGCGAGCAGGCCCTCGCCCGCAACGGCCCCGAGCGAGCCCGGGTCCTGGGCGAAGAACACGTCGGCGGGCGATCCGTCGCCCTCCTCGGCGATGGTCGCCGCGAGCTCGGCGCTGTCGCCGTAGCGCACCTCGACGTCGGTGCCGGTCTCCTCCTCGAACTGCTCGATGAGCGGCGCGACGAGCTCCTCCTCGCGACCGGAGTAGATCGTGAGCGTGTCGTTTCCTCCGCCGCAGCCGGCGAGGGTGAGAGCGGTCACGGCTCCGGCCGCGACGGCGACGATGCGGGTCATGAAGCCTCCTGGCTCGTAAGGGTTACCTTGCGTAGAACGTAAGGGTTACCTTACACAGAGCTGGGAAAGACCGCGGCATACCGGTCGTGCAGCTTCACGCGCACGCGGCTCCCCAGGGGGACCGCCTCTGTCGACGGCCGGTGGGAGAGGAGCTCGAGCCCGTCGAGACGGACGCGGTAGAACACGTCGTGGCCGCGGAACTCCCGGCCGACGACCTCGGCGCTGCCGGCGGGATCGGGCAGGAGCTCGACGAGCTCCGGCCGTACGAGCACCTCCACCGTGCGCGCGCCGGAGGCGCCGTTCACGGGAAACGCGCCGAGCGGCGTGTCCACGTGTCCATCGCGGACGAGACCGGGGACGAAGTTGCCGGCGCCGACAAACTCCGCCGCCCAGCGGCTGGCCGGCGAGAGGTAGAGCGCTTCCGGCGATCCCTCCTGTACGACCGTGCCGTCGCGCATGAGCGCGATGCGGTCGGCGATCGAGAACGCCTCCTCGCGGTCGTGCGTGACGAGCACCGTCGTCACGTCGAGCGTGCGTAGCAGCGCGACGATCTCGTCCCGCAGCGATGCACGGAGCGAGGGATCGACGTTCGACCACGGCTCGTCGAGCAGCATGAGCTCGGGCTCGGGGGCGAGGGCGCGCGCGAGCGCCACCCGCTGCTGCTGGCCGCCCGAGAGCTCGTGCGGGTACCGCTGCTCGAGCCCCTGTAGGCCGACACACTCGGCGACTTCGCGCACGCGGGCGCGGCGCCGGCTCCGGTCGACGCCGAAGCCGATGTTCTCCGTCACCGTCAGGTGCGGGAAGAGGGCGTAGTCCTGGAACATCATTCCCACGCGCCGCTTCTCCGGAGGCACCCACGTGCCGTTCCCGGCGACGCGGCGTCCGGCGACGTCGACGACGCCGGCGTCCGGCGCCTCGAAGCCGGCGATCAGCCGCAGCAGCGTCGTCTTGCCGCACCCCGAAGGGCCCAGCAGCGCTACGAGCTCGCCCCGATCGGCGCACAGTGAGGCGTCCGCTACCGCAGGCGTCGTCCCGAATCGCTTTGACACGCGCTCTGCATGGATCATCGAACACTTCATGTAAGGCAGACCTTACAGCAGGTCGGCGGGCGATACACCTCCGAGGGACGCACTACTGTGGCTCGGTGCCTCTCGCCTCCGTGTACCCCCTCGTGACTACTCGCGTGCTCGCGCGGCCGTTCACGTACGAGGTCGCAGAAGGCGTGGGGAAGGGGGCGGTCGTCTCCATGCCGCTCGGCCGCTCGAAGGTGCGCGGAGTAGTCGTCGGGGAAGAGGCTGAGGCCCCTCAAGGCGTCAGGCCGGTGCCGGTCACGGGCGTCGTCGACGCCGTGCCGCCGGCCCTCGTCGATCTCGCACTGTGGGTGGCCGAGTACTACGGCTCGACGCCGGCGCGGGCGCTCGCGCTCGTCGCGCCGCCTGCGCGGGCGCGGCGCGGCGAGCGGCGGACGCCGGCGGCGTCGTACACGCTCGCCGCCGAAGATGCGCCCGTCGTGTTGAGCCCGTCGCAGGAGGCTGCTCTGGGACGGGTGGAGGAGGCGCTCGCGGCCGGTGGTGGCCACTTCCTGCTCCGGGGCGAGACGGGGAGCGGCAAGACCGAGGTGTACCTCCGCGCCTGCGCGGCGGCGGTGTCCCGCGGCCGCGACGCCATCGTCCTCGTCCCGGAGATCGCGCTCACGCCGCAGACGCTGGGCCGCTTCCGCGCGCGCTTCGGCGACCTCGTGGCGGTGCTTCACTCCGGCCTGTCGGAGGCAGAACGGCGGGACGAGCGCGAGCGGATCGCGGCGGGCGAGGCGAGAATCGTTGTCGGCGCGCGCTCGGCGGTCTTCGCGCCGGTGCGTAGCCTCGGTGTCGTCTGCGTCGACGAGGAGCACGACCAGTCGTACAAGCAGGAGTCGGACCCGCGCTACGACGCGCGCACCGTCGCCGCCAAGCGGGCTGCGCTCGAGGGCGCCGTGGCGATCTACGGCAGCGCGACCCCGCGGCCGGAGAGCTGGGCGGCGCTCGAGCGGCTGGAGCTCGGCGAACGGCTGGCGACGCGGCTGCCGGGCGTCACCGTCGTCGACATGCGGCGGGAGGCCGGCTATCCGCTGTCGGGCGAGCTCGTTGCCGCCCTGGAGGGCGTCGCCGAACGCCGGACCCGCGCGATCGTCCTCCTCAACCGGCGTGGCGTCGTGCCGGCCGTCCACTGCCGCTCCTGTGGCACGACCATTCGCTGCCCGGACTGTGACGTCGCTGTCGTGCTGCACGGGGATGAGGTCTTGCGCTGCCACCACTGCGGCTGGTCCCGGCCCTCCCGCGAGCACTGCGACGCGTGCGGCTCGCCCGAGCTGATGCGCATCGGCGCGGGGACGCAGCGGCTCGAGGCGGAGCTCGCCCGTCTCGTGCCCGGGCTCGAGCGGATCCGGCTCGATGCCGACACGACGTCGAAGCCGGCCGAGCTCGCGGCCGCGCTGGACCGCTTCCGGAGCACCGACGGTGTGGTGTTGCTCGGCACGCAGATGGTCGCGAAGGGCCACCACTTCGCCGGCGTCGAGCTCGCGGCAGTCGTCGATGCCGATCTCGGGCTCGCCATGCCCGACTTCCGCGCCGAGGAGCGGACGTTCCAGCTCGTCACGCAGCTCGCCGGCCGCTCCGGGCGCGAGGCCCCCGGGCGCGTGATCGTGCAGACGTTCCAGCCCGACGCACCGGCGCTCGTGTACGCAGCGCGCCACGACGTGACGGGGTTCCTCACGGAGGAGCTCGCGCGACGGGAGGCGCTCGGCTATCCGCCGTTCCGTCACATCGTGCGCGTGCTGGTCTCCGGCCGGACTGCGGGGGCGCCGTTGCGCGCGCTAACCGAGCTGAAGTCGCGACTACCGAGCGACGGCGTCGTCGGGCCGGCTCCGCTGCCGCGCCTTCGCGGGCGCCACCGCGCGCAGCTCGTGGCGAAGACGGACGCGCCGCGGGCCGTAGCGGCACAGGCCGGCCGCTGGCTCGCGGCCGCGGCGCCGTCGATGCGAAAGGCCGGCCTGTCGGCGACGGTAGACGTCGATCCACAGAGCTTCTAGCGCCGACGCGCTGTCACAAAGCTGGCGCACTTTCGGCACCCACGAGTACGAATTTTCCCAATACGATGAACTCGGGTGGAGGCACGGGGTGGCCCCAGGGTGCGGAGTACACTGGCGCCGTGGCGAGCGAGTCAGACACCGAGCACGACACCGAGTTCGACGACGCACTGCCTGACGAGGCTGACGAGGCCGAGGAGCGGCAGCCTGACCCCGAGCGCGAGGCGCGGAGGCTCGTCGCGCTCGCCCAGATCCGGCAGTACCCGGACCCCGTGCTGCGCATGAAGGCGCGCGAGGTCGAGTCCTTCGACGAGGAGCTCTCGCAGCTCGTCGAGCGCATGGCCGCGCTCATGAAGAACGCCGACGGCGCAGGGCTCGCCGCCACGCAGGTCGGCGTCCTCCGCCGTGTGTTCGTGATGCGCGCCGGCGAGAACGGCGACACGAGAACGCTCGTCAACCCCGAGCTCGTCCGGCGCTCCGACGAGGTCGAAGTGGACGACGAGGGCTGCCTGTCGCTCCAGGGTCTGCTCGTCCCGGTCGAGCGATCGGCGACGGTGACGGTGCAGGCGAAGGATCCGCAGGGAGCTGACGTCACGCTCGAGCTCACGGGCTTCGAGGCACGCGCCTGCCAGCACGAGGTCGACCATCTCGACGGCGTGCTCATGATCGATCGCACGACCGACGAGGCCCGCCGAGAGGCGATGGCGGTGCTGCGGCAGCGTTCAGCGCTCGGCGCACGGTAGGCGTGCCTCCGCGGATCGGCTTCGCTGCGACGGCGCCGTTCGGAGCCGACGTCCTCGAGCGGCTCGCAGGACGGCAGGAGATCGCGTTCTGCCTCACGAGGCCCGATCGCCCGGCGGGCCGGGGCCGGCGGCTCGACCCTCCGCCGGCGAAGGTCGCCGCCGAGACGCTCGGCATCCCCGTGCTCCAGCCCGAGCGGCTCGACGAGACAGTGGAGCTTCACGCCGACACGATCGTCACGTGCGCGTACGGAGCGATCGTCCCCGAGAGCCTGCTCGCGCGGCACCTGTGGCTGAACGTCCACCCGTCGCTCCTGCCGCGCTGGCGCGGCGCCGCCCCCGTCGAGCGGGCGATCATGGCCGGGGACACCGAGACCGGCGTGACGATCATCAAGCTCACGGAGGAGCTCGACGCGGGTCCGATCGCGGCGCAGCAGGCGTTCCCGCTCGAGCTCGGCGACGACGCGGGCGCCGTGTACCGGCGATCTGCAGAGATCGCAGTCGACCTGCTGGACGACGTGCTGGCGGGACCCGCGTTCCACGACCAGCCCGGCGCTGGCGCGACGTACGCGGAGAAGCTCACGGCCGCCGATCGCGAGCTCGACCTCGACGCGAAGCCGGAAGAGAGCCTTCGCCGCATCCGCGCCCTCTCGCCGCACATCGGCGCCCGCTCGGAGCTCGACGGCCGCCGCGTGACCATCTGGCAGGCGAGGGTCGAGGACGGGAAGCTCGTTCCCGAGATCATCCAGGCCGACGGTCGGCGCCGCATGCCGTACGAGGACTTCCTCCGCGGCCTGAGGGCATGAGCTCCATCACGCCCGCTCGTCGCGCGGCGTACGAGGTCGTGCGCCGCGTCTTCGAGCACGAGGCGTACGCCGATCGCGCCTTCGCCGGCGCCGCTCGTGAGCTGGACGAGCGCGACCGGCATCTCGCGCAACAGATCGCCTTCGGCACGGTGCAGCGAGCGCGCGCGCTCGACCACGGCATCGAGACGCTTGGCCGCCGGCCCGTCCGCAAGCTCGATCCGCCCGTCCTGGCCGCGCTCCGGATCGGCGCGTACCAGCTGGCCTACCTCGACGGCGTTCCCGCCCACGCGGCCGTGAACGAGAGCGTCGAGCTCGTGCGGCGCGCACGGTTGGAGCGCGCCGTGCCGTTCACGAATGCGGTGCTGCGACGCCTCGCGGAAGGCCTGCGGCCACTGCTCGACGCGCTGCCGGAGGGGCCTCTCAAGCTGTCGTACCCGGACTGGATCGCCGAGAACTGGGAACGCGACTTCGGACGCGAACAGGCAATCGCGCTCATGCACGCGCAGAACGAGCCGCCCGAGACCACCGTGCGCCTGGTGCGCGGCGAGGTGGACGGTGAGGCGACCGACATTCCGGGAGTCCTCCGCGTCTCACGCGTGGACGCCGTCGCGCTGAAAGACGGCCGCCTCTGGCCGCAGAGCCGCGGCTCGGCGCTTGCAGGGCTCGCGGTCGGCGCCCGTGAGGGCGAGCGGACGCTCGACGTGTGCGCCGCGCCCGGAGGTAAGGCGTCGCAGCTGGCAGGCGAGGTGGTCGCCGTCGAGAAGCACGCCGGACGCGCCCGCGAGCTCGAGGAGAACGTCGCGAGGCTCGGTGCAACGAACGTGCAAGTCGTTTGCGCGGATGCGCTCGACCTGCCGGCCGAGCTCGCGGGATTCGACCGCGCGCTCGTCGACGCGCCGTGCTCTGGCCTCGGCGTGCTGAACCAGCGCCCGGATCTCCGCTGGCGCGCCGAGCCCCTGCCCGAGCTCCAGCTCGCCCTACTGCGGGCGGCCGCAGAGCGGGTCAGGCCCGGCGGCGCGATCGTCTACTCCGTCTGCACGATGAACGCCGACGAGACCGAGGCGATCGTGGACGCGTCAGGCCTCGCTGTCGACGACCTGGGAGCCGAGTGGCCGGCCTTCCGCCATCCGAAGCGGCCCGAGTTCCTCCTCACCCTGCCTCACGTCCACCGGACCAGCGGCTTCTTCATCGCGCGTCTTACGACCTAGGATCAGAGCGTGGACGAGCATCTCCAGCGGGCGATCGACCTCGCCGAGCGCGGCCGCGGCACCACTCATCCGAACCCCGTCGTGGGCGCGGTGGTCGTGGCCGATGGCGCCATCGTCGGAGAGGGTTGGCACGAGCGCGCCGGCGGCCCGCACGCGGAGGTGATCGCACTCGAAGCCGCAGGCGAGCGTGCGCGCGGCTCGACGCTGGTCGTGACAATGGAGCCGTGTGTCCACCATGGGCGCACGCCGCCGTGCGTCGAGGCGGTGCTCGCGGCCGGCATGAGCAGGGTCGTCGCCGGCTGCCTCGATCCGGGGGCGGATTCCGGCGGCGGCCTCGAGCAGCTGCGCGCGGCCGGTATCGAGGTCGAGCTCGTCGACGCCTTCGAGTGCCGGGCGCAGAACGAGGCGTGGCGTACGTGGATCACGGAGAGCAGGCCGTTCGTGACATACAAGGTGGCGATGACGCTCGACGGCCGGGTGACGGTGCCGGGGTCGCGTTGGGTGTCGGGCGAGCAGAGCCGTCGCCTCGTGCACGAGCTGCGGGCGAGCGTCGATGCCGTGGCCGTCGGCATGGGCACGGTGCGCGCCGACGATCCGGACCTCGACGCCCGCGATGTCGGAGCAGTTCGCCAGCCGCGGCGCCTCGCGTTTGGAACCGGCCCGCTGCCGGACGGCTCGCCCCTCGAGCTGCGCTCCGGACCACTCGAGGTCGAGCTGGCGGGGCTCGCCGCCGAAGGTGTCCAGTCGCTGCTCCTGGAGGGCGGGCCGACACTCGCCACCGCCTTTCTCGAGCAGGGATTCGTCGACAGGCTCCTCGTCTTCGTCGCCCCGCGCCTCGTCGGCGATGGGCCGCTCGTCCTCGGCGACCTGGCCCAACCCGTGCGGTTGTCGAGGACCGACGTCCAGCGAGTCGGAGATGATGTCCTTCTCAGTGCGTATGTCCACGAGCCCTAGCGACGCCGTCGTCACGCGACTCTCGGAGTGGCTTGCCTTCGGGGCGAGTGCCGGCGAGCTCCGTACGTGGCTCGAGGAGATCGACGTGAGCGGGCTGGAGGGGGACGCTGCGGAGGCGGTGCAGGAGCTGCTCGCCGAGCTTGAGTCGGCGTCGCCGAACGGTCGCGGCCACCTCGAGCGGGTCGTGCGCGAGACGCTCGACGCCGTGGCTCTGGCCTGATCTAGCCTTTCGAGCATGTTCACGGGCATCGTTCGCGAGCGCGGTCGCGTCGCCTCGTGCGACGCCGGGCGGCTCGTCCTCGAGACCTCGGTTCAGGCCGCCGTCGGCGACTCGATCGCCGTGGACGGCGTATGCCTCACGGTCGTCGCCGGAGACGACACGAGTCTCGCCTTCGACGTCGTGCCGGAGACGCTGGCGCGCTCGACGCTCGGCGGGCTCGAGGCGGGCTCGCTCGTCAACGTCGAGACCGCGCTGCGGCTCGGCGACGAGCTCGGCGGGCACATGGTGCAAGGACACGTGGACGGCGTCGGCCGCGTTCGCGCGAGCGAGCCCGAGGGCGACGGGCGGCGCATGTGGATCGACGTCCCGCCCGAGATCGCTGCTCTCTGCGTCGAGAAGGGCTCGGTCACCGTGTCGGGCGTCTCGCTCACGGTTGCGAGCGTCGAGGAGGGCGCCTTCGCGGTCGCGCTCGTCCCGCACACGCTCGCCGTCACCACTCTCGGTGGGCTCAGCGTCGGCGACCCTGTCAACGTCGAGGCGGACGTGATCGGCAAATACGTACGATCTATGACGAGATGACAGCGCTCGCAGAGACCCGGACCGTGCCGTTCGCCACCATCGAGGAGGCGATCGAGGACATCCGGAACGGGAAGTTCGTCGTCGTCTGCGACGCGCCCGATCGCGAGAACGAGGGCGACCTGACGATCGCCGCCGAGCACGCGACGCCGGAGGCCGTGAACTTCATGGCCACGCACGGCCGGGGCCTCATCTGCCTGTGCCTCACGGAGGACCGCTGCGACCAGCTCGGCCTGCACCTGCTCGCTTCGAGCCGCGAGTCACGGCACGGGACGGCCTACACGAACCCGATCGACTCGAGGGAAGGCATCACGACCGGAGTGTCTGCCGCGGATCGGTCGCACACGATCCTCCGCGCGCTCGACCCGTCGGCCGGGCCGCAGGACTTCATCGAGGGCGGCCACGTCCAGCCGCTCCGCGCGCGAGCCGGCGGCGTCCTCCAGCGCGCCGGCCAGACCGAGGCCGCCGTCGACCTCGCCCGGCTCGCCGGCCTCCAGCCGGGCGGCGTGGTCTGCGAGATCATGAACGACGACGGGACGATGGCGCGCGTCCCCGATCTCATCGCCTATTGCGAGCGGCACGGCCTGAAGCTCGTCACCGTCGCCGACCTCATCGAGTACCGCCGCCGCACGGAGAAGCTCGTCGAGCGGGTGAGCTCGGTACGGCTGCCCACGGAATACGGCGAGTTCACGGCAGTCGCGTTCCGCGAGACCCTCACCGGCAAGCACCACGTCGCGCTCGTCAAGGGCGAGATCGGCGGCCGCGAGGATGTTCTCGTCCGGGTGCACTCCGAGTGCCTCACCGGTGACGTTTTCCACTCGCTGCGCTGCGACTGCGGTGAGCAGCTCGAGCTCGCCCTCGCTCAGATCGGCGTGGCCGACTGCGGCGTGCTGCTGTACATGGGGCAGGAGGGGAGAGGAATCGGCCTCCTCAACAAGCTGCTCGCCTACGAGCTCCAGGAACAGGGGCTCGACACGGTCGAGGCGAACACCGAGCTCGGCTTCCCCGCGGACTCACGCGAGTACGGGATCGGCAACCAGATTCTCTCCGACCTCGGGCTGACGTCGATCCAGCTGTTGACGAACAACCCGCGGAAGCTCGAGGGCATCGAGGCCTATGGCCTCACCGTCACGCGGCAGGTGCCGATCGAGGTGCCGCCGAACGCCGAGAACCGCCGCTATCTTGCCGCCAAGCGTGACAAGCTAGGGCACGTGTTGCATCACCAGGATCTGAAGTTCGAGCGATGACGACGAGCGGCGACACCGGCATGTACGACCCGTTCGAGGACACGGGCGACTGGCCGTTCCGCGACGCGCCTCCGAGGCCGGAGAGCGCGGTCGCAGAGGACGACCAGCGGCCGGAGGCTGAGGCATCGGTTGCCGAGCCCGACCCGCAACCCGAGCCGGAGCTGGAGCCCGAGCCGGACCCCGAGCCGGAACCGGGGCTCTTCCCCGAGCCGGAGCTCGAGCCCGAGCCGGACATCGAGCCGCAGCTCTCGGAGGAGCTCGTTCCGGTCGCGGAGGTAGAGGTGGAGGAGGAAGAAGCCGTGGCGGAGGCAGCCGCGGTCGAGGAGGTGCCGGAGGCGGAGGTCATGGTGATCGAGGAAGAACAGGAGGAGGACCTTGCGCCTGCGCCCGCTCTTGCGACCGCAGAGCATGCCTCCGGCGTGCTCGCAGTCCCGCCCGGCGTCGACGTGCTCGAGGGCGGGCCCCACGGCTTCCGGCGCAACGTCGCCGTCGTCGTCAGCCGCTTCAACGGCGACATCACGACGGGTCTACTCGAGAGCGCGCTCGCCGCGCTCCGCGACTGCAACGTCTCCGACGACGCGATCACTGTTGTGCCCGTTCCCGGCGCGTTCGAGCTGCCGCTCACGGCGCTCGCGCTTGCGAAGACGCGACGCTTCTCGTGCGTCCTCGCGCTCGGCTGCATCATCCGCGGGGAGACACCGCACTTCGATCTCATCGCAAGCGAGGCGGCGAGCGGTCTCCAGCTGGCGGCGATCGAGACGGGGATCCCCGTGGCGTTCGGCGTCATCACGGCCGA
The DNA here is from genome assembly GCA_963755155.1 of uncultured Actinomycetes bacterium. Classification (GTDB taxonomy): domain Bacteria; phylum Actinomycetota; class Thermoleophilia; order Gaiellales; family Gaiellaceae; genus PALSA-612. Next base: position 563,927 of record CAVWIV010000007.1, read on the forward strand.
GACGCGCGAGCAGGCGGAGGCGCGGCTCGACCGCGGCGCGGAGGCCGCCCGCACGGCGCTCGAGATGGCCGATCTCTTCTCCCACGTACGGACGAGAGCCGCAGCCACCTAGGTACACTGCGCGGTCGCTATGGCGAAGATCTGCGCAATCTGCGGGAAGAAGCCGTCGTTCGGCAACAGCCGGAGCCACTCGATGGTGGCCACGAAGCGCCGCTTCGACCCGAACCTCCAGCGCGTGCGCGTGCTCATCGACGGCACGCCGCAGCGGGCTTACGTCTGCACGCGTTGCCTGCGCACCGGCAGCGTCCAGAAAGCCGTCTAGCGCCAGACCGGCGGCTGCGCCGCCGCTCGACTACCCTCCGCGCGTGGCCGACGCTGTTCAGGGCGAGATCACGATCACGACGGACGCGATCGCGCAGCTTGCCGGCCTGACGGCGGCCGAGTGCTACGGCGTCGTCGGCGCGTCACCGAAAGGCGGGCGGCTGGGCCGTCTGATGTCCCGGGACAAGCCCGAGCAGGGCGTGGAGGTCGTGCGCACTCCGGACGGCCTGGCCATCACGCTGCGGGTCGTCGTCGAGCACGGGCTCAATCTCGCCGAGGTCGCGTCCACCGTCCGCTCGCACGTGGGCTACGAGGTCTCGCGCCTCACCGGGATCCCGACGAAGTCGGTCGAGGTGCTCATCGCGGACGTCCGGACGTCGACGTGAGCGATCTCGCGGAGATCCGGCGTCTCGTCGACGCTGCTGCGGCGTCCCTCGACGCAAGCCGCGCGCGCATCGACGACCTCAACGTCTATCCCGTGCCCGACGGCGACACGGGCACGAACATGTCGCTCACGATGCGCGCGCTCGTGGCTGCGCTGGCCGACGCCGCCGATGCGCCGAGGCCGGCGCTCGCGCACACGGTCACGCGCGCGGCGCTCATGGGCGCGCGCGGCAACTCGGGGGTCATCCTCTCGCAGATCGTCCGCGGCGCCGCCGAAGTGCTCGGAGAGGCGGAGACCGTCGACACGCGCATCATCGCCGAGGCGCTGCGGGCGGCAAGCGACACCGCCTACAGGGGCGTTCGGCAACCGGTCGAAGGCACGATCCTCACCGTCGTCCGCGAGATGGCGGAGGAGGCGGAGGCCCTTGCGTCGTCCCAGCCCGACGTGGACGAGCTGCTGCGCGCCGTGCTCGCGCGCGGAGAGGCCGCGCTCGCGCGGACGCAAGAGCTGCTGGATGTCCTACGGGAGGCGGGCGTCGTCGATGCCGGCGGCGCGGGGCTCGTCGAGATCGCGCGCGGAATCGTCGCGGCGGTCACCGGAGACGAGCTCGCGCTTCCCGCCGTGATGCCCGAGCTGAGCCTGGAAGCCATCCACCGCGAGCTTTCGGAGTTTCGGTACTGCACGGCATTCCTCGTGGACGGGTCTGGGCTCGATGCCGTCTCGCTCGAGCGCGAGCTTGAGACGCTCGGCGACTCGCTGCTCGTCGTGGGCGACGAGTCGGCACTCAAGATCCACGTGCACACGGACGACCCGGGCGCTGCGTTGAGCCTGGGCACGGCCCTGGGCGCGATCTCGGGCGTCGAGATCGCCGACATGCATGTCCAGACGGTCGAGCGCGCGGAGCGGCTGGCGGCGGCTGCTCCCTCAAGCGGCGCAATGTCCGACGTAGTGGCCGTCGTCGCGGGGAGCGGCAACAGGCGCCTGTACGAGAGCCTCGGCGTCACACGTATCGTCGAGGGCGGCCAGTCGATGAACCCGTCGACCGCGGACATCCTCGACGCGATCGAGGCGAGCGCGGCTCCGGAAGTGGTCGTGCTGCCGAACAACGGCAACGTCATCATGAGCGCCGAACAAGCCGTCGCCCTGGCGGGAAAGAAGGCGGCGATCGTGCCCACGAGGTCGATCCAGGCGGGCTTGTCGGCGCTGCTCTCGTTCGACCCGGCCGCGGCGGCGGAAGACAACGCGGAGGCGATGCGCGAGGCGATCGGCTCCGTGGCCACGGCGGCTGTGACGATCGCGTCCCGCGACGTCGAGCTCAACGGGCTCGAGATCCGCGAGGGGCAGTACCTCGGCCTCGTCGACGACGAGCCGCTCGTCGGCGGCGAGAGCTTCGACGAGGTGGCGGAGGCCGTCATCGAGGCGCTGCTCTCCTCGCCTCACGACACGATGACGGTGCTGACCGGAGCAGACGCCCCCGAGATCGGCGATCTCGTGGACGAGCTCGCGACGCGCCATCCCGAGGTAGAGGTCGACGTCCAGGCCGGCGGCCAGCCGCACTACCACCTGCTCATCGCCGCCGAATAGGCCCCGCCCCGACCGGGCGCAGCCTGTGGATGCGTTGGCACAGAATTGGCACAACTCAGTGTCAGACACTAGGACCTGTCTGAAAGAGACAGCTGACGGGTTAGGGTCCAGCACCTATGGAGCTGACGGCCGAGAACACCGCGATCGTCGTCGACTCGACGGCGGACTTCCCCGATGCAGCCGCGCGCTTCTCCAACTGGCGCGTCGTCCCGCTCTACGTCCTCTTCGGCGACGAGAGCTTCCGCGACTACGTCGAGCTGCCGGCGACCGACTTCTACGCGCGCCTGCGTACGTCGTCGGTGATGCCGACGACGTCGCAGCCGACCCCGGGCGACTTCGCCGCCGTGTACGAGGAGCTCGCGGGCTTCGAGCGCATCTACTCGCTCCACCTGTCCGCGAAGTTCTCCGGCACCTGGGAGAGCGCGAAGCTCGGCGCGGCTGAGCAGGTCGGCCAGCGGATCCGCGTCGTCGACACGGAGACGGCGTCGCTCGGCATCACGCTCCTCGGGCTCGGCCTGCAGCGCCGCCTCGAGCGCGGAACGACGGACGAGGAGGTCGAGGAGCTCGTCGAGTCGTTCAAGCGCGACGCCGGTCTCGTCTTCACCGTCGACACGCTCGAGTTCCTCGCCCGCGGCGGGCGCATCGGCCGCGCGCAGGCCTGGGCCGGTGAGCTGTTGTCGATCAAGCCGATCCTCACGATCGATGACGGCGAGATCGTTCCCGTCAAGCGCGTCCGCGGAAACAAGAAGGCGTTCGCAGAGTTCAGAAAGACGGTCGAGGAGAGCACGGAGGATCGGCCGTCGCTCAAAGTGGCGATCGCGCACGCCGACGCGCCTGACCGCGAGCAGGCGCTGCGCGACATGGTGGGAGACGTCCGCCCGAGCGCCCAGATCGAGGCGTCGGGAACGCTCGGCCCCGTCGTCGGCACCCACGCTGGCCCCGGCGCTGTCGGCCTCTTCTGGTTCGACGATCCGTAAGGCCCAGCCGGACGCGTCCCTAGACTCCGCACGGTGACTCGGCTGCCGACCGGCTTCGCCGTGCCGGATCGGCCGGCGCAATGGGCGAGACCGCGCGCATCGTGCCGCCCCGAGGCGCTCGCGCGGCCGCTCGAGACGCTGCGGGGAGTGGGGCCGACCGCCGAGCGCCGTCTCGGAAAGCTCGGCCTGCAGACGATCGACGATCTCCTCGGCCACGCGCCACGCCGGTACGAGACTGCGGCGCCTGAGCGCCGGATCGCCGACCTCCTGGCCGAAGAGGAGGTGGCGATCGCGGGTGTCGTCCGGGACGTGAGCGTGCGGCGACCACGGCGGCGGCTCGCGATCGTCAAGGCCCGCATCGAGGACGATTCCGGCGACATCCCCGCGATCTGGTTCAACCAGGAGTGGCTCGCGACGAAGCTCGTGCCAGGCACGCCGATTCGCCTCCGCGGCCGCCTGCAGCGAGGCGAGTTCCAGGTTCGCGCCTACGACCTTGGTGACGCACTCGCGACGGCGGACTACGCGCCCGTCTATCCCGCCGGCGAGGAGCTGACGCCGCAGCGGCTACGTGCTCTCGTCGACCAGGCGCTGCCGCTTGCGCGCGCCGTGCCTGATCCGCTGCCGGCCGAGCTAGGGCCGCGCCTGGAGCTGCCGACGAAAGGGGATGCGCTCCACGCGATGCACCGGCCGCGCTCGCTCGACGAGGCGGCGGCTGCGCGACGCCGTCTCGCGCTCGAGGAGCTGCTCGTGCTCCAGGTCGGCCTCGCCCGCAGGCGGCGTGAGCGCGAGGACGACGTCGCTCGCGCGCTGCCCCCGCCGGGCGAGCTCGTCGAGGCCCTGAGAGCGGCGCTGCCGTTCCGCCTGACCGCGGCCCAGGAGCAGGCCATCTCGGAGCTCGACGTCGACCTCCAGCGCGCAGTGCCGATGGAGCGACTGCTGCAGGGCGACGTCGGCTCGGGGAAGACCGTCGTCGCGCTCTACGCGCTCCTGCGCGCGGTCGAGGCGGGCTTCCGCGGGGCGCTCATGGCACCGACGGAGACGCTCGCCGAGCAGCATTTCCTCACCCTCGAGTCGTTCTGCACGCAGCTCGGCGTCACGTGTGGCCTGCTGACGAGCTCCGCCGGCAAGCGCGATCGCGAGCAGGCGGCCGGCGCGGCCGTCGTCGTCGGCACGCACGCCCTCATCCAGGCGGGCGTCGATCTCGGGCAGCTCGCCGTCGCAGTCGTCGACGAGCAGCATCGCTTCGGCGTCGAGCAACGCAAGGCGCTCTCCGCCGCCACGCGGCCGCACACGCTCCACATGACGGCCACGCCGATCCCGAGGACGCTCGCGCTGACGGTCTACGGCGACCTGTCCGTGTCCGAGATCACGGAGCTGCCCGCGGGCCGACGGCCGATCGTCACGAGCTGGGTGACGGCCGAGCGGAGCTCCGAGGCGTACAAGCGCCTGCGCCGCCACCTCGAAGCGGGAAGGCAGGCGTACGTCGTCTGCCCGCTCGTGTCCGAATCGGCCGCGATCGAGGCGCGGGCGGCCGAGCAGGAGGCCGAGCGGCTGCAGCGCGCGGAGTTGCGCGGGTTGCGAGTCGGCTGCATGCACGGCCAGCTGCGACCGGCCGAGCGCCGCGACCTCATGGCGCGCTTCAAGGCGGGGCAGCTGGACGTGCTCGTGGCCACCACCGTGATCGAAGTCGGCGTCGACGTGCCGAACGCGACGATCATGATCGTGCAGGAGGCCGACCGTTTCGGGCTCGCGCAGCTGCACCAGCTGCGCGGACGTGTCGGCAGGGGAGCGCAACAGTCGTACTGCCTGCTCGTGTCCCGGCCGAAGGAGGAGCTCACGGAGACGGCGATCGCGCGACTGGAGGCGCTCGTCGAGACCGGCGACGGCTTCCAGCTGGCGGAGGTCGACCTCGAGCTGCGCGGTGCCGGCGAGCTGCTCGGTGTACGGCAGTCCGGCCTCACGGACTTCCGCTACGCACGGCTCGTGGCCGATCGCCCGCTGCTCGAGCTCGCGCGCGCCGAGGCCGGTGCCCTGGCCGACTACGAAGGGCCGCTGAACGACGAGATCGACGCCCTCTTCGGCGACGACTCACCGCTCGCGTGAGGATCGTCGCCGGTTCCAAGAAGGGCGCGAGGATCTTCGCCCCGAAAGGAGCGGGCACGAGACCGACCTCGGATCGCGTCCGCGAGGCGATCTTCGCGATCCTCGGCTCCGTCGAGGGCGCGAGCGTCCTCGACCTCTTCGCGGGCTCCGGCGCGCTCGGCCTGGAGGCGCTGTCCCGCGGCGCCGCGAGCGCGACATTCGTCGAATCGGACGCTGCCGCCGTCAAGGCGATCGAACGGAACCTCGAGAAACTCGGGCTCGAAGGCCGAGTCGTGCGCTCCGACGCCGCGCGCTACGTCGCGAGGACGGACGAGCGCTGCGACGTCGTCTTCGTCGACCCGCCCTACGAGCTGGTTGAATCTCTCCGCATGTCGCTCGCAGAACACCTTCCGCGCGTGCTCGCCGACGGCGGCAGCGTCGTGTTCGAGACGGCCGCCGGCGTGGATCCAGAGCTGCCGCTCCCGGTGCGCTCGACGCACCGCCACGGCTCGACGCAGCTGACGGTGTACGACGCCGATGAGTAGCGGCGCCCCGGTCGTCGCCATCTGTCCGGGCAGCTACGACCCGGTGACGAACGGGCACGTCGACGTCATCCGCCGGGCAGCCGAGATCTTCGATCGCGTGGTCGTCGGCGTCGTCCGCGACCCCGCGCACAAAGGGACGATGTTCACCGTCGAGGAGCGGGTGGCCTTTCTCGAAGAGGCAATCGCCGCAAGCGGCGCGACGAACGTCGAGGTCGACGTCTTCGCCGAGCTCGTCGTCGAGTTCGCGCGCAAGCACGGCGCGAAGACGATGGTCAAGGGCCTCCGGGTGATCTCCGACTTCGAGTGGGAGTTCCAGATGAACCACCTGAACCGCACGCTCGCGCCGGACATCGAGACCCTCTACGTCATGGCGAGCCCGCAGTACAGCTTCGTCTCCTCGAGCGGCGTCAAGGAGATCGCGTCCTTCGGCGGAGCAGTCGATGAGCTCGTGCCGCCGGCCGTCGCCGCCCGCTTTCGTGTCCTCTTTCCCGAAGGCAGACCCGGCGCGCCGGTCAGCCCCTCCGAGTAAACTGGGCCGCCATGGACGTTCTCGTACTTATCGACAAGCTCGACGACGTGGTGCACAACGCCCGCACGGTGCCGCTCACCGACCAGGTGCGCATCGACCGCGAGGAGATCTACGACATCCTCGATCAGATGCGGGCGACCATTCCCGAGGAGATCAAGCAGGCGCGCTGGATCGTGAAGGAGCGCCAGGAGATGCTCGCCGAGGCCAAACGCGAGTGCGATCGGATGCTCGGCGAGGCGCGCGAGCAGGCCGTTCGCGAAGCGTCGCAGACGGAGATCGTGAAGCTCGCCGAGCGGCAGGCGCAGGACATCATCGACGAGTCGCGCCGTCAGGCTCGGGAGACGAAGCTCGAGATGGAGGACTGGGCCGACAACATCCTCTCCACGCTCGAGGTGAACCTCGAGAAGTTCCTGACGGCAATCCGCCGCGGGCGCGAGCGGCTCCACGAGCGCTCGCAGGAGACCGTCGTCGCCGGCGTCGCAGCTTCTTCGGACGACGAAGCGGCGTAGGTCTAGTCGTAACCCAGCTCGGCTATCTGCCGCTCGTCCATGCCGAAGTAGTGGCCGATCTCGTGGAGGACGGTGATCCGGATCTCCTCCTCGAGCGCCACCGGGTCGGGGAACGACTCCTCGAGCGGTAGCCGGTAGATCGTGATCTGGGCCGGCATGTACTCCTCCTCGGAGAAGAGGCCGAAGATGTCGGGGTCCTCAGGGTTCTCGTCCTCGACGACGACGGCGACGTTCTTCAGCCGGCCGGCGATCTCCGCGGGAAGCGAGTCGAGAGCGCGGCTGACGGTGTCCTCGAACGAGGTCATGCGATGATGAGCGCCATCAGCGCCTTCTGGGCGTGCAGGCGGTTCTCGGCCTCGTCCCAGACGGCCGACCGCGGCCCGTAGAGCACGTCTTCGGCGATCTCCTCGCCGTAGTGGGCGGGAAGGCAGTGGAGCACCACGGCCGACGGGCCGGCCAGAGCGACGAGACTCGCGTCGATCGTGAAGCCGCGGAAGTCCTCGAGCCGCTTCGCTCGCTCCTCGTCCTGGCCCATGCTCGTCCAGACGTCGGTGTAGAGGACGTCGGCGCCCGCCGCGGCCTCGCGCGGGTCGTTCGTCACGTCAACCCACTCGAGTGGTGGCTCGTAGCCCGCCGGCGTGGCGGCGACGAAATCGATCCCGAGCAGGCGTGAGGCCTCGGCGATGGAAACGCAGACGTTGTTGCCGTCCCCGATGTACGCGAGACGGACGCCCTCCAGCCGGCCGAGCCGTTCGCGAATCGTCATCACGTCGGCGAGGGCCTGGCACGGATGCTCGTCGTCGGTGAGCCCGTTGATGACGGGGATCGACCCGTGGCGCGCCAGCTCCTCGACGTCGGACTGCGCGAACGTCCGGATCATGATCGCGTCGAGGTAGCGCGAGAGCACGACGGCCGTGTCGCGGATCGTCTCGCCCCTGCCGAGCTGGAGATCCGAGGCGGCGAGATAGAGGCCGGTGCCGCCGAGCTGCGTGATGCCGACCTCGAATGAGACGCGCGTTCGCGTCGACGGCTTCTGAAAGATCATGCCGAGCGTCCGCCCGGGAAGGAGGTTCGTCTCCTCGCCCGCAGTACGAGCGGCCTTCAGCTCGTCCGCGAGGTCGAGTGCCGTCAGCCACTCGTCCGCCGACCAGTCCGCGACACGCGTGAAGCTCCTCCCGCGTAGGCTCTCGGAGACGGCAAGCACGCGCCGATCCTAGCCTCTTGCATTTGGCGTGACGATGGAGGAACATTCCGACCACACTCAGGGGAGGTCGGAACGATGAAGCTCCGCGGAATCGCGATCGCCTTGGCCGCGCTTGCGTTCGCCGTCGTCCCCATGGCCGCAGCAATGCCGGACGCGGTCGTGGCCAAAGGCACGGTTACGAAGAACCCGGACGGAAGCTACGTCCTCGAGATCGAGTCGATGGGCGACACGATCCAGTGCATGCGCTACACGGCGCCTCAGGGCACGTCGATCACGGGCGCCAACGGCCCGGGGCAAACGGGATTCCAGGGCTCCGCGTTCGGCTCGCAGGGCACGAACATCGCGTCGGGGAACTCGAAGTCGTGGACGTTCACGACCGACAAGCCGCTCTCGTTCGGGAGCTTCGGCTTTCTCGAGGTCTCCGCCACGTGCGCGTTCGGCTCCGACGTACGGGTGGAGCTCACCTACGAGGAAACGGGTGACTGCCGGTGCCTGAGCTTCACAGCTCGCATCCTGCCGAAGTCGCTCTCGCTCTTCGGGATCTCGACGACGAGCTTGAATCTCGGGTTCACGGTGTTCTGGACGATGAACTGCGCGAAGGGGGTCGGAGGCTGCACCGGTGAGTTCGAGCTCAACCGGCCGCAACCGGTGACGGCCGGCTCGAAGCTGCGCCTCGTGGACGCCAAGGGCAAGCTCGGCAAGGCGACCGGGGAGTTCACGTGCAAGGGCGACTGCGGGAAGCTCAATTCAGGCACTCAGGGGTTCCGGCTCTTCGGGAAGACGGCCATGGGCTCGAAGAACCGCGCGAACAAGACGTACACGATGACGATGACGCGCTTCTGCCAGGGGAAGCCCATCAAGCCGCTGAAGTTCAAGCTCGTCTTCGACAAGCTGGGACAGGTGTCGAAGAAGAAGAGCGACCTCAACCCGGGCGGACCGGGCTAGAGGGCTACAGCTCAGGCTCGGGCTCGAGACCTGCTTCTCGGAGCAGGTCTCCGAGCCTGCGCAATCCCGCGAACATCCGGCTCTTGACGGTGCCGAGCGGCAGGCCGAGCTGCTTCGCGAGCTGTGACTGCGTGAGCCCGCCGTAGTACGCGAGCTCCAGCGCCTCACGTTGGTCTGCCGGGAGCTGCCGGAGCGCCTGCTGCACGGCGCGGCGGCGCTCGCGTGTCGAAGCCTCCTCGTCGGCCGTCGTCCCTAGGGGAGCTGCCTCTACGGGAGTGGGCTCGCGGCGGCGCTGCTCCCGGCGCACGATGTCCACCGCGCGCCGGTGGACGACGGTCAGCAGCCACGTGCTCGGCTTGCCGCGCTCGCGGATGTACGTGCCCGCTGTGCGCCACACCGTGAGGAACGCCTCCTGCACCGCGTCCTCGGCGAGCGACGAGTTCTGGAGGACGCGATAGGCGAGGCCATACGCAACCTTCCCGTAGCGGTCGTAAAGCTCGGCGAGCGCGAGATCGCCGTCAGGCGTCGCGATGAGCGCCAGCAACGCCTCGTCGGACAGCGGAGCGAGCGCCCGCGCGCCGGCTGCCTTGCCGCCCGGCAGCACACGGAGTGGCTCCCGGGCCTCGCTCACGTCTCCGTCGTCCCGAAGAGAACGTCGCTCGTGGGCTGTTCCGAGCCTCCTTCGGGCTCGAGCGTGACGGCGACGACCGCGCCGGTGTCGAGGGGCCGCTCGAGGAGGACGATCTCCTGGTCGCCACCGTCGAACAGACCAGCCTTGACCGGGCCGCCCGCGCCGATCACCCACGCCTCGTATGTCTTTCCGCTCGGCGCCTCTTCGAGGTTGCGGACGATCATCACCGCCTCGCCGTCCGGCGCGCGCACGACCTGGCCGTGCTCGCCGAGCGACAGACGTCGCGATCCCTCGTCGGCAAGGATCTCGGCTGCGCGGGCGCTGTCCGCGAGCGCGTGACGCTCCGCGTCGAGGGAGGTGGAGAGTGACGTCGCCCAGAGGCCGAGGCCGATTGCTACCGTCGCGGCTGCCGCCGCCGCGATCGCGGTCAGCCGCAGCGCGCGGCGGGGGCGAAGTACGACGACGCTCTGGTGGGGCAGCTCATTCCTGGCCTCCGCGAGCAGCCGCTCGCGGAGCTCGGGCCGCGGCTCGGGCCCCTCCACCGCATGCGCGAGGAGCGCAGTCGTCTCGCGGAACGCGAGAACGTCCGCAGCGCACTGCTCGCACTCTGCGAGGTGCTGCTCGAACGCGGCGTGCTCGTCACCGTCGAGCGCGTCGAGCGCGTAGCCGGCCGCAAGCTCGTGGAGGCTCTCCGGCTCCATCAGCCTGGAAGTCTGGCGAACTTCGCGGCCGCCGGCGACCAGAGCACCGAGAACCCGGGGTTGACGCCTACGGCGCGCCGGAACCACCGCATGGCAGCGGCGTCGTTGCCGAGGCAGCGCTCGATCATCCCGCGGTGGAAGAAGAACGACGCGTCCTGGGTGCCCAGGCGGAGGGCGCGCTGCGAGTACCCCTTCGCCTCGGCGCAGCGACCCTGGCGAGCGAGGCCCCAGGCGACCGTGTCGGCTGCGTGAATGGTCGGCCTCGTGCGGTAGTCCGCGTACGCAAGAGCTGTGGCCGCCCGGACGTCCTCGCCGTGGTCGATGTGGACCAGTGCCTCCTCGATGCCGTTGCGGACGCCGTTCGCGCGCTCCGTCAGCTCGATGCCGTTGAAGATCGCGTACTGGCGGGCGGCGGCTTCAGGCCGGCCGGCACGTCGCAAGAGGTCACCGAGCGTCGCCACGTACTCGGGCAGCCCCGCGATCGCCACCGCGCGTCGCTCGAAGGCGATGGCCCGGGACAGCCGCTTCCGAGCAGCCTCGACTAGTGCGAGGCCGTCGAAAGCGGCTGCGTAACCCGGGACGTGGGCGAGCGCGAGGCGGTACTGCCGCTCCGCGCCCTGGTGGTCGCCTCCCAAATAGAAAAGCTTGCCGAGGTGCACAGCCGACCAGGCTGCCGCCTCCGTGCCGGGAACGGCGGTCTCGGCAGCCAGCCGCATTGCGGCGACGGCGCCGGAGTGGTCGCCGAGCAGTTCCCGCGCGTACGAGACACGAGCGTAGGCGGGCAGGCCCGGCTTGACCTGCCCCAGCTCGTCGAACGTCGCGAAGCCTTCGCGGTAGCGGCCGAGCTCGACGAGGGCATCGCCGATGGCGCCGAGCATCCTTGGCTCGGTGGGGGCCAGCGCCCGAGCTCGGCGTGCGAAGGCGAGCGCCTCCGTAAACCGGTGGCTCGAGAGTGCGAGCGAGGTGAGGCCCGAGAGCGCGACGGTGCTCTTCTCGTCGAGCTCGAGCGCCCGCCGGCTGGCGGCTTCCGCACGGTGGTAGAACGCCACGTCTCCGGTCTCCCGCGACCGCTGCTGGTACGCGAGCCCGATGAGGGCGTGGGCTGCGGCGTCGTCCGGGTTCTGCCGAATCTGCTGCTGGAGACGAAGGACGAGGGCGGCGGCGTCCTTCACCGACGAGAACGCCGGGTCGAACGCGGCCGCAGCCTGCACCGTCGGGATCGCCGAGGCCTCAGCCGACGGCGACTCGCGCAACGCGCCCCCGAACAGTACGACCGCCGCAGCGGCGAGGAGTGTGGTGGTGGCTATGAGGATTTTGTTTCGCATGAGAGGGGGTGGGGGAGGCCGCCGCACGACCTCCCCCACGGTGAAGGGGCTATGGCTTCTGCTGCCCCTTCGAGTTGGCGTAGCCCTCGTGCGGGTGCGCCTCGTACGGGAACGCGCCGAGAGAGGCCACATCACCGGAGTTGACGCCGTCGCCGAGCGGCAGCTTCTTGCCCTTCAGGAACCCGGCCACGGCCTGCTCTGCGATGTCGATCACGTCATCGCCGAGCCGGCGCCCGTTCGGCCAGCCTCCGTTGTCGCCGCCGAGCACGCCCATGCGGCTGACCTTGCCGGCCGGGGTCACCGGGACGGCGAGGTTGATCCGCAGCATGTCCGCGAGCCTTGCGCCCGTGAACGTGACGTTGGGAATGCCGGTCAGCAGTACCGCCACGAGGTCGTCACGGTTGGTGGCCGGGACGTCGAGCTTGTAGACGGTGTTGATCGTCGCTGCGAGCAGCGGGTCGGTGTAGTACTTCCTGTACTTCGCGTCCTGGGCCGGCTGACCCCGGTTCCAGGCGTCCTTCAGCGAAGTCGGGATGATGACCTCATTGATGAGCGGGTTGCCGAGGCGGGACACCTGCGTCCAGCCACGGCTGAGCTTCCCGCCCACCGTGACGTTCTTCCGGTCGGTGGACGACCAGATGCCGATCGTGTGTCTTCGGTTGTCGAGCTGTGCGATCGGGATCTGGAGCGCGACTGCGTGGACGTTGTAGCCGGCAAAGAAGTCCTTACCGCCGCCCTTGTCGCCTGTCGTCCCCGCTTTACGGAAGCCGAGCAGGTCGAAGATCGCGCCGATGTCGCCGTAGAAGGCGTCCTCACGCTGACCGGCGAAGATCTTGACGCCGCCCTTCGTGAGGATCGACTTCGCGACGGTCGCCTTGTAGTCCTTGACGCCGAGGAAGCCGAGCAGCCGGGGGCCGATGTTGTTCGGCGGCGTCGTCCCCTTCGCGAACGCCTTGCCGTTCCGTGTCACCGTGAACGGCTGCGTCGTGTTGCCGAGGAAGAGCGGGCCCGTAGGCGTCTTGAATCGGAACGCGTACGTGATGTCCGGCCGGCCGTCCCCGGTGCGGTCGATCTTGATGTTGTAGCGGGCGCTGGGTGAGAACGTGAACCAGTTGGGGCCTGCCGCGGGGTCTTCCGCGGGGATCCAGTTGGACACGATCGTCAGGGTGCTGGGCTTGTCAGGGCTGCGGAACGCGTAGAGATCCGTGTTGTCTGCCGTCGGATCCTCGGCGATCAGCGGAGCCTCGCGGTGGCTGGAGGCCGTTCCCTCGCCCGCGAGGGTGGGCCCGACCAGCACCGCCAGCACGGCCGCCGCGGCGATACCGAAGGCGGCCAGTGCGTACTTGCGCATACTGCGTGCTCCTTTCGTTGTCGGCCGTCTTGGTTGGGGATGGGTCTGTGCGGCCGTAGTCGAAAGGGCATTCGTAGGAGATCCCGGACCGGTTCGGATCCGGGTCGGGCGGAAATCTCACAATTTCCGCCCGCGGGTGGTCTCCGAGTGAGGTGAGTGAGCCGCGGCCGCCATGTCGGCCGCGGCGGTGGCGACGATCAACTCGCTTCTGGGCTGGGGGTGAACAGCTTCCAGTGTCCCTCGGAGACGACTTCGACGTTGCCGTCGACCACTCGTATCGCGGTCTGGTCGTCGATCGCGTACGCCGGCACCGATAGCCCGGCGGCCCATCTCTCGATGTCGCCGAGGGGAGTGGCCGGCATGTCCTCGCGCTCAGGTGCGGAAACACCGAGAAGTCGACCAGCCCCAGCGCTTCGTCGCTGCCGGTGAGCGGCTCGCTGTCGTCGTACGTCTCGCCTCCGAAGTCGGGAGTCGCCACCATCGCTCCGCCGCTCGTACCCACGTACACAGCCTCGGGCCGCAACGACGGCAAGAGGTCGGCGAGCCCGGATTGCCGCATCCAGTAGCACAGATACAACGGGCTCCCTCCCCAGACCAGCAGCGCGTCGACTTCCTCGACAGCCGCGACCCAATGCTCCTTCTTGATGCTGGGGAGCGCGGTGAGCTCCAGCACTCCCAACGACTTCCAGCCCAAAGCGCACATGGGGCCTCCCACTGTCCCGGACAAGAACCCATAGACGTGTGAGGGTCCGCCGGGGAAAGGCTGTACTCCGGTGGGAATGCAGAGCGCGCTGGACTCGGCGATCGGTTTGCCCAGCAGGTCGACCAGCGTGTCGTGGATGGTCGTGTTGGTGATGCCGTTGGACGTGAGAAGGATTTTCATGCTGCTCCCGAGTCGGTTACGGATCCTTACGCCGTAGAGACTGGCAGACCACCGCACGCTCATCGGTCATGGCCGGATCCAGCCTCACGTCTTCGAAAGGCGTTCCGGAACGCCGGCCCTGGCGTCATTCCGGAACACTGGCGCAGGCGAGGGTTATGTTGAGTTCCCTCCGAAGGACGCCAGTCGCCTCGACCGCTAGACGAGCGCTTGCTGCGAGATGAGGCCGCGTTCGGCGAAGATCGACGCCAGCGTTGGCTCGCCTACTCTCCTGCAGCCGATAGCTCACTCGTAGCGCCGGGCGGTCGAAGTCGATTAGACGGCGCAGGTCGATCGGCGTTCCGATGAGGACGAGGTCGGCGTCGGAGCGCGCGATCGTTTCGCGTAGCTCCTCCGTCTGCTCGTCGCCGTAGCCCATCGCGGGCAGCAGCGTGCCCGTGTTCGGGTACTTCACGAACGTCTCCGCGATCGAGCCGACGGCGAACGGCCGCGGGTCGACGAGCTCGGCCGCGCCGAACTGCTGAGCGGCCAGCACCGCCGCGCCGAACGTCATGTCGCCGTGCGTCAGCGTCGGGCCGTCCTCGATGCAGAGCACGCGCTTGCCGCGGATCTGCTCGCCGCCGCCCTCGACCTCGATCGGCGACGCGGCGAGCACGACCTGAGCCTTCGGGTTGTGCGCGCGGATCGACGCCAGCACCTGGTCGACGGCGCCCTCGGGCGCCGAGTCCACCTTGTTGACGATGCAGACGTCGGCCATCCGGAGGTTCGTCTCGCCGGGATGGAAGCGGAGCTCGTGTCCCGCCCGGTGCGGGTCAAGGATCACGAGGTGGAGGTCGGGCGGATGAACGGCGTGTCGTTGTTGCCGCCCTCCCAGACGATGACGTCCGCCGCGTCCTCGGCGAGGTCGAGGATCTGCGCGTAGTCGATGCCGGCGAAGACGATGTTGCCCGCGGCGATGTGCGGCTCGTACTCCTCGCGCTCCTCGATCGTGCAGTCGGCCGCCTCGAGATCCTCGTAGCGCTCGAAGCGCTGCGCGACCTGCTTCGAGAGGTCGCCGTACGGCATCGGATGGCGGAGGACGGCCACGCGGTGTCCGGCCCCGCGGAGGATCTCCGTCACGCGGCGGCTCGTCTGGCTCTTGCCGGCGCCGGTGCGCACGGCGCAGATGGCGACGCACGGCTTCTTCGACGGCAACTCGGTCTCCCGCGGCGCGACGAGGCGGAAGTCGGCGCCCGCCGCGAGCGCGCGCGATGCGATGTGCATCACGTGCTCGTGAGAGACGTCGGAGTACGAGAACACGACCTCGTTCGCCTCGTGCTCGGCGATGATGTCCTCGAGCTCGGCCTCGGGCCGGATCGGGATACCGACCTGATACCGGTGCCCCGCAAGCTCGTATGGGTAGACGCGGCCGTCGATGTTCGGGATCTGGGTGGCCGTGAAGGCCACGACCTCGTGCTCGGTCGAGTCGCGGAAGAGGACGTTGAAGTTGTGGAAGTCGCGGCCGGCAGCGCCGACGATCACCACGCGCTTCGGATCCATCGCCGGCAGCCTATTCGCCCGTCCAGACGGAGTGAAGGGGTAGAGTCGTCACGTGCCATTCGCGGCCTCCGTCAACGAGCAGATCGGCCACGAGTTCGCGGCCTCGCAGCAGTACGTGGCCATCGCCGCGTACTACGACACGGAGACGCTGCCACAGCTCGCGGCGTACTTCTACCGCCAAGCGGTCGAGGAACGAAACCACGCGATGATCCTCGTCCAGTACCTCCTCGACGCGAACGAGGACGTCACAATTCCCGGCGTCGATGCGCCCCGGACGTCGTTCGAGGACGTCGTCGCGCCCGTGCGGCTCGCGCTCGAGCAGGAGAAGACCGTGACCGAGCAGATCGCGGCGCTCGTCGCGCTCGCGCGCGAGGAGGGCGAGCTCGTCGGCGAGCAGTTCCTTCACTGGTTCCTCCAGGAGCAGCGCGAGGAGGTGTCGAGCATGTCCGACCTGCTCGCGATCGTCGAACGCGGCAAGGACAACCTCCTGCTCGTCGAGGAGTACCTCAGCAGGCAGAGCGGCGAAGAGAACCCGCTCGAGGCGGGCGCTCCTCCTGCCGCTGGCGGCGCTCTCTAGCTGGTATTGGACGAGCTCGCGGCGCAGACAGCTGTCCGCACTCGCGCGTGTGAACGACCTCTTGGGGGAGGCGGGCATCGTACTACTGGCTGTTCGGCGGCTGGGCTGTCGACTTCTACGCAGGCTCGGTGACGAGGGCCCACGACGATGTCGACGCGGCGGTCTGGCTGGACGACCTACCGCGGATCGGGACGCTTCTCGAAGCAGATGGCTGGCACCACGCACCGGACGCCGACGAGGACGGTGGTACGGGTTACGAGCAGGGAGCAGTGCGATTGGAGCTCACCTATCTCGTGCGCGGCGACGACGGAGCGATCTTCACGCCGATGCGACATGGTGGGCGATGGTCGGAGGAAGCGCTCGCGGACGATGTCCGCGAACTGAACGGAGTCAGCGCCAGGCTCTCGCTCTCGCGCCGCTGGTGAGCAGCAAAGTCGTCGCCGCGCGAGGATCCCGAGGAAGCCGCGAAGGACCGCGCCGACTTCGAGGAGCTGTCCCGGCTCGAGCTCTAGCGGAGCATCTCGCGGGCGCGCTCTGCGACCGCGGCCATCTCGATGCCGGCGCCGGTGACGTCGGCGAGCAGCTCGTCGGCCGTCGGCTTCTGGCCGAGCGACCACAGCTCCTGGAGCAGCGAGCCGGCCTGCTTCTTCGTGAACCAGTCGTAGCCGAACTTCGAGCAGAGGTGGAAGCGCAGCTGCGCCTCGAAGGCCCACGAGCGGAGGTACTCGGTGCAGTAGAAGCCGGGATCGACGTCGAACAGCCAGTCCGTCGGGCTCGGCTCGACCTTCAGCGCGCCGCCGAGGATCTCGACGTACCGCGAGCGCATCGACTCGACGTCGTCCGTGAGGTACAGCTCGAGCTCGTAGAGGAGCTTCGCCGAGTAGCGCCGCAGGAACCACAGCTCCTGCGCAGCGCTCTCGGCCGTGAAGCTCTTCGGGTCGCTGAACGAGAGCAGCCGGTCGAGCCAGGTCGGGTCGTTGACGAGGTGATCGAAGAGCGTCGCCCAGCCCTCGGTGACGGCGTTGTCGCCGAGCCGCCGTTCCTCCATCGCTCAGGTCTGGCGGACGTCAGCGCGAAGTGCTCGGTGTGGCCGGCCTCGTGGAAGAGCGCTCGCCAGTCGTCGACGCCGCCGATCGGCTGGATGACGAGGACGACGCGGTCGGGAACCTCGATCGGGGCACAGAACGCGCGCGGCGACTTCTTCTCGCGCTGCTCGACGTCGAGCTCGACGTTCTTCTGGGAGTGAAGGTCGATGCCGAGGCCGGTGAGCGTGCTCTCGAGCGCCGGCAGCATGCCGTCGGCCGTGAAGCTCTCGTCCCACTCGGTCGCCCGGAAGAGCCGCGGGATGTCCCAGCGCTCCGCCTCGTCGAGCGAGATCCCGAGGCGCTCCCGCAGCAGCGGCTCGATCGTCTCCTCGAACAGCGTCTCCGTGTCGGCGAGGACGGCGCGGCACTGGTCGGCGAGATCGTCGAGCTCGAAGCCGAAGCGACGGTGGAGCTCGACGGCGTCGGGCGCGCCGAGATCCTTGATCGCCTGAAGCGTGACGGCCATCCCCTCGCGGTACACGGGGTTCAGGTGCTCCTCGGTGAGCTCGTTCCGCGCCTGCTCGAGCGCGCGCCGCTTGTCGCGGTCGGGCTCGTTCGCCATCGCCGGGCGCAGCATGCGGAAGCCGACGGTGTCGCCGTCCACGGTCGCCTCGAGCTTCGCCTCGAGCGCGGCGATCTGCTCGGCGTGCTTCTTCGTGAGGTTCCCGAGGTACTCGGAACAGCCGAAGTGCCACAGCTCGCGGATCGAGCGATCGCCGTCCGCCGACGCGCCGAGCGCGTTCGCAGTCTCGAGCGACGTCAGCTCGGGATAGCGGTCGTAGATGTCCGCGATCTCGAGCGTGTCCTTGTGCCCGGCGTAGTGCATGTACCACTCGTCCATCAACTCCGCGAGGAACCGGTCGGCCTGTCCGCGGATCGATTCGAGCTCGGTCTTGGTCAGCGCTGCGTCCGCCATCGGCGCGTAGGATAGCCGCGTGAGGGAGATCGCCATCCGCACCACTCGGCGGACGCAGCTGGTCGAGATCACGGAGGACGTGCAGAGCGCCGTCAACGGCGTGAACGGGGCGGCCGCCATCCTCATCTACGTCCCGCACACGACGGCCGGCGTGACGGTGAACGAGCGCGCCGACCCGATGGTCGCGCGCGACTTCGAGACTGCCCTCGAGAAGATCGTCGACGACGGCTGGACGTGGAAGCACATCGAGCTGGGCGAGGAGAACGCGCCGTCGCACATCCGCGCGTCGCTCATGAGCCCGCAGGTGCTCGTACCGCTCGACGACGGTCAGCTCGCGCTCGGCACGTGGCAGGGCGTCTTCTTCTGCGAGTTCGACGGGCCGCGCGACCGCAAGGTCTACGTCACGCCGCTCCAGTAATGGCTCAGGCCCCCGTCGCCTTCGGTGACGAGGTCGAGGTGAAGATCGACTCGCTCGCGTACGGCGGCAACGGCGTGGGGCGACTCGACGGCTACGTCCTCTTCGTGCGGCGAGGCCTGCCCGGGGACGTCGTGCGCGCGCGCGTGACGAAGGTGCGGCGGAGCCACGCGGAGGCGCTGGCGGTCGACGTCGTGGAGCCCGGCGCCGACCGGGTCGAGGCCCCCTGCGACCACTATCCGGCGTGCGGCGGCTGCCGCTTCCAGGACCTTGCGTACGACGTCCAGCTCGCGCAGAAGGCGGCTCAGGTACGCGACGCGCTCGTGCGGCTCGGCGGGATCGCGGAGCCGCCGCTCGAGGAAGCCGTCCCCGCAGAGTCCGTGTTCCACTATCGCAACAAGCTCGAGTACTCGTTCGCGCCGGGGGCCGACGGGCTGGTGCTCGGCTTCCACCGGGCCGGGCGCTGGGACGAGGTGCTCGACATCCGCGAGTGCTGGCTGACGACGAAGCTCGGCAACGACCTCCGCGATGCGGCCCGCGCGTGGGCGAGAGAACATCGCTTGGAGCCGTACGACCAGCGCGCGCAGACGGGCTACCTCCGCCATCTCGTCTTCCGCGAGGGGCGCAACACCGGCCAGGCGCTCGTCGTCCTCGTCACTGCTCCGGGGGAGCTGCCGGAGGAGTCGTTCGTGCGGGCGATGACCCGCTTTCCGGAGGTGAAGTCCGTCTACTGGGGCGTCAACGATCGGCCCGCCGAGGTGACGGGCGTCCCGTCGAAGCTGCTCTGGGGCGAGGAGGCGATCGAGGAGGAGCTCTGCGGGCTGCGGTTCCGCGTGCGGCCGAACGCGTTCCTACAGACGAACACGGCCATGGCAGAGCGTCTGTACGAGCTCGCCGTCGAGTACGCGGGCCTCGAGGGCGGCGAGACCGTCTACGACCTCTACTGCGGCACGGGCACCATCGGCCTCGTCATGGCGAAGAACGCGATGACGGTATGGGGGGTGGAGGCGTCCGAGGAGTCCGTCGCCTGCGCGATCGAGAACGCGGAGCTGAATGGCATCGGCAACACGGCGTTCTTCGCCGGCGAGGTGGGGAGATCGCTCGAGGAGCTGCGCGAGCGCGCCGGCCCGCCCGACCTCGTCGTGGTCGATCCGCCACGGGCCGGTCTCTCAGGCAAGGCGCTGCGCCAGGTCGCGCGCTTAGAGGCGCCGCGCATCGTCTACGTCTCGTGCAACCCGACGACGCTCGCCGGCAACGTCAAGGAGCTCACCGGGGAGTGGGGCTACACGCTCGTCCGCGCGCGGCCGGTCGACATGTTCCCGCACACGCCACACGTCGAGACGGTGGCGCTCCTTGCACGACCCTCCGGCGTGCCTTAGGGTCGAGGTCAGTCAATCGAGGAGGGGGAAGGAATGGCAAGAAGGCTTGTGACGCTGCTCGTCGTCCTGTGCTTCGGCACGTTCGTGTTCGCCGCTGCGGGATGCGGAGGCGACGACGACGGCGGCTCTGCTTCCGAGGACACGGAGCTGACCGAGACGACCACCACAGAAGAGACGACCACCACAGAAGAGACGACGACCGAGGAAGAGACCACCGAGGAAGAGACGACCGAGACGACCGAGACAAGTGCGACGGGCTCGGTTACCGAGAATTGCGAGGAGTTCGCGAAGATCGGCGCCCAGGTCTCGGAGGCGATCACGGGAACCGCTGACGTCGACGAGATCAAGGCGGCGTTCGATGAGCTCGCCGAGGCAGCGCCAGACGAGATCAGGGCGGACTTCGAAGTCCTGGCCGAGTACATGGGGGCGGTCGCCGACGCGCTCAGCGGCGTCGACGTCGGCGCGGGTGAGACGCCGGATCCAGCGGCTCTCGCGAAGCTCGGGCAGATCGACGCGGCCGAAGCGACGGCTGCATCCACGAACATCTCGAACTGGGTGACCGAAAACTGCACGGGAGCGACTACCCCGTAGCGACAGCGAGCTGCCGCCGTGCTGGGCTCTTAGCTAGTACGGCGGCAGCTCAGCCCACCAGGCCCCGACGGGCTTGAACGCGCTCCAGAACGCCTTCTTCAGCGTCTCGTCGTCGAGCGAGGCGTCGATGTCGGGGCAGACGACGACCTCGACCGTCGGCGTGAAGGGCTGAAGCTCTCCCAGCCGTGTCTCGACTTCCTGGGCCAGCGGGAACGCGAGCCCGTTGAGGAAGCCGAGCGCATCCTCGCCCATGCAGACGATGAGCTTGGGCTGGACGATGTGGAGCTCGCGGGCGAGCCATTCGCGTGAGCGATCGTCCGGCTCCGCCCCTTCGAACTTCAGGCAGTTCGTCCCGTAGACGGCCATCGGGTCGACGCGCAGCCGCTGGAGGGATCGCAGGACCGCCTGGCCGGCGCGGCCGTAGAACGCTACGCCCTCCTCGATCTCGGATCCCTGCGGCCCGTACTTCAGGAGCATGATGTCGGCCATCGGATGCCCCGATCCGAGCACCGGGACCGAGCCTTCGCCGGCGGCGCGCGTGATCTCGTCGCCGAGATCGTTGACCTCGCGGATCGCCTTCTGCAGGTACTTCTCGTAGATCTCGTCCGTCGGCACCGCCACGTGAGTCCCAGGACCTTCTCGTCTAGCGGACCTTTTCCTTGACCTGGGCTACCCACTTCAGAGACTGGAGGTACGCGAGCGACTTCGGCCGGCGAAGGATCTCGGCAGTGTGGAGGCTCATGAGAAACTCCTCCGGCGTCCGGAACTCGCGCATGCGCACCGCGCCGGTGCCGAGGCCGGGCAGCACGTGTGCGTCTGAGCCCGCGCCCTGGAGAACGTTGTACTTTCGGGCGAAACGCAGCGATTCGTCGTTGTACGTCTCCATCAGCAGCCTCGCGTTGTACACCTCGAGCACGTCGATCTCCGCGAGGTGGCGATGGAGCGTCTGCGGGGCGGGAATGGCATGACGGCGATCGAACGGGTGCGGCAGGAAGACGAGCCCGCCCTGCTCGCGGATCGCTGCGAGCGTGTCCCCGAAGCTCATGCCGCGTGGGATCTCCTCCTGGAGGAAGAGCCCGATCACCTCGCCCTGCCCCTTCGTCTTGATCTCCTCGCCGGGGATGACGATGAGGTCACGGCCCCGCGCGAGCTCGACGGCCTCGAGCGCACCGCCGAAGACGTTGTGGTCGGTGACTGCGATCGCGCCAAGCCCGATCTCCTCCGCTGCATCGAGCAACGCTGCGGCCGGCACGCTGCAGTCGTGCGACCACGACGTGTGCGTGTGGAGGTCGCAGACGATCCAGTCGCGGTCGGCGAGCGGATCGCCTTCGATCCGCCTGGTCCGCCGTCGACCCGCGAGACCGCGGTAGACGCGGTCGAGCTCGGCCGCGACGGCATCGAAGCCATCGCCGGGGACGCCCGCGCCCGAGGAGGCGGCCGCTTCGAGGGCGACCCGCTCGCTGCCGGCGGGTGCGGTGACGACCTCGCTCGCTCCGTTGAGGAGAGCGGCACGGTCGTCCACGGATGGCTGCGTGCGGACGTGGACGCGGCCGCGTAGGCGAAGCGGCACGTACGGACGCTTGGCGAGGGCGCTGTGCCTCAGCAGCACGAGCTCCCAGCCGTCGAGGGCATCGAGCCGCCGCATCGCGGCGCGTGCGACCTCCCGCTCACCCGGAACGAGCTCGACGACGATCCGCTTTGTCTTCGTGGAGGGCCGGAAGTGCTCGCGGTCGACCCCGGGGGAGATCACCGTGTAGTCGCCGGGGAAGCGCTCGGCGGCGGCGTCGGCCGTGACGTGCGAGGTGGCGAGCAGCGCGTCGATCCTGCCGAGCAGCCGAGTGCGCTGCGCCTTGCCGGGGGGATAGAAGATGCGCTCGGGCGAGAAGAACGTCGCTACGGTCAGAGCCTCGGTGTCGCGAAGCGCGAGGTACGAGAGGCTGGGCACGCCCGGCTCGAAGCCATGGACGATGTCGAACCTGCCGCGCGCCAGCGCGAGCGCGAGGCTCGCCCGCACGCCGACCGGCGCGGCCAGCGTGCTGCGGCGGGAGACGGGGAGAGCCGGGCCGATCGCCACGAAGTCGCCGAGCTCGCCGCTCTGGAGCGCACGACGTCCTTCCCGCAGGTCTCGTGCGCGGGTCGACGGCGCGAGCACGGTGACTGTGTGGCCGAGTCGCCGCAGCTCGTGCGCGACGCCGGCGACGTGGTCGTTCACATCGTGCGGCTGCGACCAGGCAAACGGGGTGACGAGGCAGATTCGGAGGCTCACCTCGGGCGAGTCTAGCCCTGGCGTCGAAGCACGAGCCTCTCGCCGGCAGCCGGCGACTCGATCTGAACACCGTCAAGCGCCTCACGCGACGCCACGAGCTCCACACCGTCGAGTGCCGCGAGAATGCGGACGCCTGTGGCCGAGGCACCGGCTGCCGTGAAGCGCTGGAGGACGGGCACGAGCAGCCAGCCCAGCAGGCCGAGGATCGAGAAGGTTCCGACGGCCTTCCACAGCGTTGCGCCGTCCTCTTCGCCGAGGATGCCGACCGTCGTCCCGGACACGGCGATGGCCAGTGCGAGCCAGGTGCCGACGACGACGACTCGCAGCCGACCGCGGTGAAGCAGCATCTGTGTCGATACGAGGAGGGTGGCGATGAGGGTGACGGCGGCGACTCCCGCGAGCTTCGTCAGCGGGTCGTCGTCGAAGTCCCTCCACGTCGCGGCCGTGATGAGCACGAAGCTCGCGACTGCAACGACCGCCGCCAACCAGCCGTAGGTGACGAAGATCGACCGCTCGACCAGGGCGAGAGCCGCGAACGCCGCTCCAGACGCGACGAGCAGCGTGACCAGCGTGAGGAGGATCTTGCCGTCGGTCTCCGTGAAGTCGCTACGGAGCAGCCCTGCAACGCCGATCAGGGCGGCCACGACGAGCGTCGCAGCCGCCCCGATCCAGAAGATCCGGCTCAGCCGGTGTCCCTTCACGCCTTCGCTGCCACCTTGGCCTTCGAGCGCGCGTTCTGCTTGATGAAGCGCTCGGTCAGCTCGCGTGCCTCGTCGTCGCGGATCTGCTTTGGCGGCGACTTCATGAGGTAGGCGCTCGGCGCCTCGAGCGGGCCGCCGATGCCCTTGTCGAGGGCGAGCTTCGCCAGCCGGACTGCGTCGATGACGATGCCGGCCGAGTTCGGCGAGTCCCACACCTCGAGCTTGAGCTCGATGTTGAGCGGTACGTCGCCGAAGGCCGTGCCCTCCATGCGGATGTAGGCCCACTTGCGGTCCGAGAGCCACGGCACGTAGTCCGACGGCCCGACGTGGACGTTCTCCGCGCCGATGTCGTAGTCGAGCATCGACGTGACGGCGTTCGTCTTCGAGATCTTCTTCGACTCCAGCCGGTCGCGCTCGAGCATGTTGAGGAAGTCGGAGTTGCCGCCGACGTTCAGCTGCATCGTGCGGTCGAGGTGGACGCCGCGGTCCTGGAAGAGCGTCGTCAGCACCCGGTGCGAGATCGTCGCGCCCACCTGCGACTTGATGTCGTCGCCGATGATCGGCAGACCGGCATCCTTGAAGCGCTTCGAGAAGTGGCCGCCCTTGGCGATGAAGACGGGCATGCAGTTGACCATGGCCACGCCGGCCTCGAGGATCTGCTCCGTGTACCACTTCGTCGCCATCTCCGAGCCGACGGGCAGGTAGTTGACGACGACGTCCGTACCGGTCTCCTTGAGGATGCCGACGACGTCGTCCGTGTCGCCCGGCGCCTTCTCGACGACCTCGGACAGGTATTTGCCGATGCCGTCGTGCGTCATGCCGCGCGAGACCGTGATGCCGGTCTTCTTCACGTTCGCGAACTTGATCGTGTCGTTCGGGTGCGCCCAGATGGCGTCGGCGAGATCGACGCCCACCTTGCCCTTGACGACGTCGAACGCGGCGGTGAACTCGATGTCGGAGATGTGATAGCCGCCGAGATCGACGTGCATGAGGCCGGGGACGGTTTCCTCGGGCGAGGCGTCCTTGTAGTACTCGACGCCCTGGAGCAGCGAGTTGGCGCAGTTGCCGACGCCGATGAGGGCGACGCGCACCTTGTCCTTCGAGGGGCGTGCCTTGCCGTTCTGCTGAGACATGGTGTCCTTTCGTGGGGTCTTGTGCGGGACGGAGAGGCCGTCCGCGAGTGTGCGGTTGATGAGGTCGTTGACGCTCGTGCCCTGGCGCCGTGCGTCCTTCTCCAGCTCGTGCTTCAGGTCGTCCGGGACACGCAGGAGGACGACGGGGCTCGCGCCGGGGAGGGGGCTCTTACGTCCCGACGGTGTGTACGGCACGTCGAACGAGTCGGCGAGGAGGCCGACCGCCACGTCGTTCAAGCTGGCCCCGCGCCGCGCGGTCTCACGCACGAGCGCCTTCTTCAGTGGGGCGGGCATCCTGACGAGGAGCCCCTTGCGAGAAGTGATAGCACTCAAAGTGCTAGCACTCTACCAGGTCTAGGTACAGGTAATGAAGAAGCCGGACAGCTCGATCTTGCCGAGATAGACGGAGAGCCTGAGGTACTCGATCTTCCCCGAGTCCGCGCAGTAGTCGGGCTTGCTGGCGACCAGCTTGACTCGCTTCCCGTTCGTGGGACAGTTGTCGCCGGGGCGACAGTAGTCCAGTCGCAGCGTGCCGAAGCCGATTGCCGTCCTGCCGCCGAACTTCGTCCAGCGGATGCCCGTGAAGCGCTCGCCGGATCGCGAGCCCCGACGACTGTCGCTGATGGTCGTCGGGCGCAGCTGCCAGCGCGCGCCGAAGAGGTAGCTCTCGTAGAAGACGCGGATCGTCGCCTGTACGCGCCGCTTGTATTCGGCTCGAACGTCGTACGACGCCACCCACTTCACGGGTTGGCCGGTCTGGTCAGCGTTGCAGATCCGGTCGGCGAGAACGGTGATCTTTACCGTCGACCCGGCCACGACCACGGCGGTCACCCGCGTGCCCCGGCTGTCCCTGTCACGGTCGCCGACTCGGGGCTTGACGACCTTGATGCCCGTGGCGCCGGGGGGCAGTCGCCTGATCAGGGTCGCAGTCTCACCGCAGCCGGTTCCGCTCACCTGCTCGGTGGTGCTGGCGAAGAACGGAAAGACGACGGAGTTCGAGGGACCGAGCCTCGTCTCCGCGGCCGCGGAGACACCGACGACCACGATGCTCAGGAGCGCGCCGGCCAGCACGCTTCGGCGGGCTGTCACTTGCAGCAGTGGCAGCCTTCCGACTGCGCGTTCCAGTAGTCCGAGTCGGCCGCGAGGGCGACTCCAGCGCAATAGGTGTTTGCCTCGGTGTTGCAGCCACGACGCTTGGGGTCCGCAGCATCTGGCCACGTGTCCTTGCACGCCTTCAGCAGGCCTTTGCAGAACGCCTTGTCGCATGCGTCCTTGTCCTTCAGGCAGGTGCCGTAGCAGACGTCGTGCTTGTTGCAGGCCGGCGTGAAGTTGGCTTTCTTCCCCTTGCCCTTGGCCGGCCAGGTGTCGGGCACATCGAACTCCTTCGACCCGCAACCGTTCTTCGTCGGCTTGTACTTCTCAGACTTCGGCCGCGGAACACGCGTGTCCTTGCACGCGCGGGCACTGAAGCCTTCGAACTTGGGCTGGACGCCGCGGGGCGTACAGCACTGTGTCTTGGGCTCGTAGCGCCTCACCTCCGCCCCGAGGACGGGATCCTTGTACTTGCACCCCGGGATGCACTTCAGGTCGATGCAGAACTCATCCTTCTCGCAGCAAGGCCCGCCGCAGCACTTCCCAGCTAGGCAGCACTGGTAGTTCTCGCTCGGTGGGGCGATCTTGCAGCACGAGTAGCTCCCTGGCCCGAACTGCCCTTCGCACGTGTTCAAGCTCCCGGGAGGGCACGCCACGGCTGATGTGGTCACTGCCGCGCCCGCCGTCCGCGAGCGGAGCGCAGGCACGGCTGCCACAACGACAGCCGTGCCGAGCAGACGCATTGCCCGACGCCGCGGCATCGGCGTGGCCAGGCTACGAGCGATGTTGTCGAAGGCGCTCGGACTCACCTCGCGCTCAGCACCGCTTGATCGACTTCGTGAGGGTGACGACCTTGCCGCCCGACGTCACGCGGGCTCCCACGCGGACCTGTGCGGATAGCCCTGCGGTCGGGAACTTCGCCGCGAACGGCGCCTTCTTGTCGGTGGCCTTCGCCTTCCCATTCAGAAGGAACGTCACCGCTGTCACTGCGAAGCTCTTGTCCGGCTTGACCGTTGCCGAGATCTTCTTCTTCGCGCACCCGACGACGAGCGTGGGCTTGGGGACAAACGCCTTGCCGAGCGTCAGCGAGATGTTGTCGATAAAGGCGTGGTGCTGGCCGTTGCCGTCGCCTACGACCGTGATCACGACGGCGATGCTCTGCGTCTTTGGAGGAAGGTTCGCCAGCGCGGTGCGCTTGAGCAGCACGGTCAGACGCTTCCTCTCCTCGAAGCTGACCGGGCCGACGCGGACGCTCCCGATCTGGGCGCCTGCGGCGTTGAGGAAACGAGCGGTCACGGTCGCAGTGTCCTTTGCCACGGTGTAGCCACCGATGAACGCTGTGAGCGACGCACCGACCTGACTGGCGTCTATCTCTGTAGCGGCGCTCGCAACGTCGATTGTCTGGGTCGCCGTGTGTGTCGTCGGCTTCTGGGTGTTGTCGCCAGGCCCGCCGGCGAAGAAGTTCTTCCCCCCGCCGATCGTCGCCGCGAACGCCTGTGTCGGCCAGTCCGCCTCCCGCGGGGCGTACTCCCAGGCCGAGAGATTGCCAGTCGTCGTCCACCCGACGGGCTTGACGACGATGGGAACTTTCGACCCCAGGCTGTCCTCGGCGCCTGGGTTCTGGACGAGGTTGCCGCCCGGTATTGCGCTCGGGCCAGCGCCGAGCGGCGCGGCCATGACAAGGATGGTCGCGAGACCTCCGACGAGCGCGACAAAAGCGCTGCGTCTCATTCGATTACCCCCCGCCTTCTAGGAATCAGTTCGCCCACCCTACGGGTTATTGGGAGCGAATGGGACTTTTCGCACCTAGGCCGCTACGCAGCGGCCGCGGAGGCAGCGCTGGTTTGCCGCGCACCGCTGGCCGCAGGAGCCGCAGTTGGCCGGGTCGTAGTTCAACGTCACGCACCGGCCGTTGCAGCACGTCTGGTTGAGGTCGGTGCCGATGTTCTCCGAGAACCGCTGGCAGCACGTCTTGTTAGCGCCAGTCCCGCAGATCTGCGACCGGTTGCAGCAGAGCCCCTGGATGCCCGATCCGACAAGGAGCCTGCCGCCGAGCGAGACCTGACCCGGCGAGCAGCAGACCAAGGTCGCGCCGGGCACCTGCCGGTCGGGCGGGCAGCAGACGTACCGGGACGAGGCGGTGATGCCGCCGATCTGCCGCGGCAGCTCGCGGGCGCACTTGTTCGGCCGCGGGCAACACGTCCTCGAGCGGCTGCCCGGGTAACCGGTGGGGCACGCCGAGGCGTTGTTGGGGCAGCAGAGGCTCAGATACGAGTTGCCGCAGTACTGGGTCCGCTTGTCGCAGCATCTCCGCCCGCACTCCTCTTGCTGTGTCCCACAACGCGAGCAGAGGCCGCGTGCGGGATCCTTGCAGCGCCAGTTCGGCTTACAGCAGGCGAGCCCGCAACGCGTCCGGCCGCCCGTGCACTTCGGGAAGCAGATCGGCTGATTTCCGCCCGGCCCTGGAGCGCGAACGCACTCGAACCCCTTGGGGCAGCACACCTCCCTGCACACGACCTGGTCGGGAGGGCAAGGGGTGATGCAGACCCCTCTGAAGCACACTTCGGTCTTGCCGCAGCAGAGCTTCGATGCCCGGTCGCAAAAGTTCCGGCCGTCCTCGCAGATGAACTGCTCGTGACAAAGGCCGCTGCCCGTCGGCGAGCACCTGACGTACCAGGGACAGCACGAGCCGGCGAAACCGTCCGACGTGTAGCAGCAGCGGGCCGACTCGATGCAGCCGCCGCCTCTGGCATTGCAGTCGGCGGCCCGCGACCAGGCGCGTCGCGGTACCGCGAGCGACGGAACCGACGCCGCGACGATCGCGCCCCCGGCCAGCCGCAGCGCCCGCGAGCGCGACATCGGTCGCGCCAGGCTCTTCGCAAGCTCGTCGAGAAACGCAGTCATCCTCGACCTCCGTCGACAACGCGCCGATCATGCCAAAGCCCTCGGCGTGCGTCTACGGCGCGGCGAGCTCGATGAGGTTCGAGCTGGTCTGGCTGCCGCCCCGCTGATCCGCTATCAAGTGCGTGTCGTCGATCTGTGCGATCACCTGATTCGTCGTGCAGGCCGTGCCGATGAGCTTGCCCGTAGGCGTGAACACCGCGCCCACGAGGATCCCGCGGATCTTGATCCGGCCCACGATCGTGCGGGCGGTTCCTCCGCGCGGCTCGGACCTGGGCGGAAGCTGCGGTAGCGCCGCTCTGCTCCCGTCCTTCAGCTTCGCGATGATCGGACCATGGATGTAGGCGCCGAATACCCTCGTCGCGTCTACGCCGTGGAGGAAGAGCTGCTGCTTCCTCGCGGGCAGCGATGCGCCCCAGCCGGCCACGCGCTTGCCGCTCTTGACGTCGTAGGCGCCGATCGGCCGGTAGCCGGGGCTACCTGGAGGGATCGCGATGTACAGGCGCGAGCCGTCGGTCACCATCTCGTCCACGCGCCATGCGAGCTCCTGCCGCCAGCGGGGTGCGCCGGTCACGGGGTGATAGGCGCCGAGCGTCACAGGCGAGTCGTCCTGTGCGCCGCCCACAATGACGCTGCCGCCCGCGTAGACGAGCGAATACGCGTGCCCGTTGCGGAAGTCCGGAGGCACGAACGATGCCACCGGTGCGCCGGTGGACAGCCTGAACGCGTCGATCTCGAGCCCCGAGCCTTCCGGCCCGTGCGCGGCGTAGACGGTGGTCGGCGAGGCGGCGAGCGCGACCACGAAGTGGCCGGACGGAAGTACAGGGGCGAAGGGAAGCACCCGCCCGGAGCGCATGTCGATCGCGGCGAGCTCGTGCCGCCGCTTGCCGGCGATCGACCTCACGCCGCTGAAGACGAGCGTGCGGCCGGTGATCGCAACCGGCTCGCCGGCGAAGCCCTGCACGCGGTGCTTGAACTTCGCGGTCGGCTTCCACTCCAGCGGCCCGCCGCCGGGAAAGACGAAACCGCGTCGCGAGCAGGACTGCTGCTCTGCGACCGGAGCGGCGCCGAGCATGCCCGCGACAACGAGCGCCGCCGCGGCGAAGGCGAGCCCTGCGACGAACGGTTTCATCTCAGCGGCAGCACCGTAGCGCGCACGGTGGGCCTCCTACCGCCCGAGAAGCTCTCGTACACCGCAGTCGTGACGAAGCCGCCCGGCCCGAACGCGCCGTTCCGGGGAGCGATCGTCAGTCCCTGGCCCCGCTCGAAGGAGCCGAGGCGCTCCGGGACGTCGATCGAGCTCGCGAGCCGGGCGTTACGTCCCTTCGGGTCGGAACGCGCTGTCCCAACGATGCCGAAGGTGGCCTTCGGAGTCACCTTGGAGGAGGTGAACGCGAGCTCGAGACGGCCCGGGCCGGCGCGGGTGGCGAAGACGAGCTCACCGGCGCCGGCTAGCTTGATCGGCGTCAGCGACCGTTCGCCCGAAGCCCACGTGTAGTTCGGGTCGAGGCTACGCGGGCCGCGCTTGGCCGCCTGCACGATGAGACGACAGGCATCGGAGCAGACGAGCGCGACGGTCTTCACGAAGGTGTACGCGCCGGGAGTCGCGGCCGGCTTGCCGCGCGGCTCGAGGGTCTGGGGATCGAGCTGGACCATTTCCGCGGGATGCTCCGGACGCGAACCCTTCCAGGCGAGCCAGAGCCGACCCTTGCGATCGAGGCCGAGCTGCGGAGGCTCGAAGAAGCTGCGCTTGACGAACGAGGCGTAGACCACGGCATCGCCGTTGACGTCGCAACACGCGCCCGTCCGGACCTCGAAGTTGCGACATTCCGCGGGGGGCTCCAGGTAGTCGCAGTAGTTCACAAGCCGAATCACGCGATCGGGCAGCTGGATCACGCTGGACCCCGTCGAGTAGGCGGCCGGAGGAGCGCCGGTGTCGAAGTCCCGTCGCCCACCGAAGCGGCCCGTGGGGAGGAGCTTCACGGCCTGCAGGCCATCGCGTCCGGCGTCGAGGACGAGCTCCTGACCGTGCGGGCCGATGAGGCCCCAGCCGCGCGAGACGGCGAGCGTCGCCGTCGTCCACCCTGAGAGCTTCCCGCTTGCTACACGAGCGCTCTTCGTCCTGAAGTTCCCGCTCTCGATCCCGCTGTAGTACCACGCTCGCCCCGCCGCAAAGAAGACGCCTCTCTGGTCGACGCCGACCGGGATCGTCTGCCAGCTCGGCTTCGCCGCGGCCCCTGCCACGGTCGCCGAGAGCACACCGGCGATGGTCGCGACGATGAGCACCCGCTTCATCAGCAGCCCTTGTCGACGGCGCAGTCGATGGGCGTGTAGCGGATGCGCTGGAGGACCACCGTGATGTCCCACTCGATCGACTCGATGCCGGGGTCGGTGAAGCGCTCCTCATGGTGGCCCTTGATCGTCACCCGCGGCTTCGTGGCGAGCAGGCCGATCGGCGCGTATGCCACCGCATCCTGATACCAGTTGCCGAAGACGGGCTTGCCGCATGTGGAGGGCAACGCTCCTTCACCGCCGACGTCCTGCCCGGGATGCGGCTCCGCGAGCGGGATCCTCCCGACACTTGCAGAGATCCTCTTCGCGCCTCGCGGCGGATTCCAGTCGAGAAACACGGTCGTTCGCCGCGGGGACACCTTGGTAGAGATCGTGCGGGTGCAGGCCGGGTCGGGGCTCGCGTACGTTCCGGTTCCGGACGATGTGACGGCCGGCGCAACCGTCCACGTTCGGCGCCACGCGCTCGCCGACACCTTCGGTCCGAGGTAGCTCATCTTCAGCGGTTTGGACGGCCGCTCGAGCTTGTAGCGCGTCGTCGCTTGCGACGTCTTGTACGTCAGGGTGGCCGTCATCGTGAAGTCGACGACCCGGAACTCATAGGCGAATGGCTTTACGGCGAGGACGGTCGACGCCGATTGGCCCGACGGCACCAATAGGGTGAGCGCGACGAGCGAGAGCAGGCAGATCCTTCTCACGGCGTGCAGACCCCGTTCCGGATCTGGCTAGGCGGGCAGCAGTCCGGGGGGATGCCCGGAGGTGGGATGCGGAAGCCGCGCGTGTTGAGCGCCACCATCCCCCGCGGGCAACAGAGGTCCGGGTTGCTGTTCACCCGTTCGGGCGGGCAACAGATGGGCGGCGTCCCTGGCAAGACGCCGATGTTCCCTCGGAGGATCGGCGTCCTGCACTTGTGCTCCGGTGGACAGCACGCTCTGCCGTTGGCCGTGTTGCAGCAGAAGCGGCCGTTCGGGCAGCAGCCGGCCTTGCCGCAGCAGCGCGTCGTGCGCCGGTTGCAGCACTTGCGCTCGCACGCCTCCTGGTCGTCGCGGCAAGGCTTGCAGATGCCCGTCCTCGGGTTGGCGCAGCGCCGGCCACGTGGGCAGCACTTGTCCGGGCCGCACCGCGCACGACCCTGGGGACACTTCGGAATGCACCTGCGCGCAGAGCCCGTGCCGAAGCACTCCTCGTTCACCCTGCAGCAGCTGTTACGGCACAACGACTCGCCGCGCTTGCAGCAGACCCCGCTCGTCGGGTTGGCGCAGTATTCCCCGCGTTGACAGCAGAAGGTGCTGCAGCACTCGACACCCGGTGCGCAAGCGTGGCCGTCGCTGCAACACTGCCAGCCAGGCAGGACCGGGTTCGCATTACCCCGCTCGTCGTAGCAGCAGACGCCGTTGGGAACGTCGAACAAGACGTCGGACCCCAGGGGATCAGCCGGCGGACGGTACGGGCAACACGTGTCCCTGCCCGGCCGATAGCAGTCGAGAGACGACCCGCCGCACTCCTGCGCGCCCGGGCCGCAGTTCTGAGCGAATGCCCACCGCGGCCGCACGCCGGCGACTGCAAGACCTGCGAGCGACCCGGCGACGAGCCGGAGCGCGGTTCGGCGCGGCATCGGTCTCGCGAGCGAGCGCGCGAGCTCGTCGATGAGCGCGCTCACGGCCTACCGTCCCTTGGCGAGCTCCATGACGGCTTCCGCGCCGGCGACGACGTCCGACGCGATGCGTCCGTCGGCGTCGACGAGTACCGCCATCGGCGTGCCGTTGGCGCCGAAAGCGGAGCCGGCCTCGAAGCTCTCGTCGAGTAGGACGAGCGACGTGAAGCCTTCCGCGCGCGTGCCCTCCGCGTCGCCCGACGAGACGACGACGAGACGCGGAGCCACGCCGTTCGTCGACGTCTCCCAGGCGAGCACGTCTTCGTGCATCGACCGGCAGAAGCCGCAGTCGGGATTCCAGAAGAGGAGCAGCGCGTCGTCTCCGCGCAACGACGAGAGTGCGACGGCTTCGCCCTCCAGCGAGGGCAGCTCGACGGAGGGGATCTCTGCTCCGATCGGAAGACCCTCGCTCCCGTCGTCGCCGGCCGCAGTCTGCTCGACCAACCGCTCGATCCACTCGCTGCCCGCCACGACCCAGCTGCCGATCGTCCCGTCCGGCGCGATCACGACGGCGCTCGGCGTGCCGTTCGCCTCGTAGGCCTCGTAGGTCGCATGTCCGTCGTCGAGCAGCACGTTTGCGAGCTCGTGCTCGGCCGCCTCGGCACCCACCTCCTCGGCCGCTCCGTCGCTCACGAGGACGACCGACAGCGTCTCCGCGTGGTCGCGCTGCCACGCAGCGACGGTCGGCATGAGCGCGGAGCACGGCCCGCAGTTCGGGCTCGTGAAGAGCAGCACTGCCGGCAGCTCGGTCTCGAGGAACGTGCTGAGCGAGGCCGGCTCTCCGGACAGGCTTTGCGCGCTGAAGGCCGGCGCCGGCGTACCGGGTGCCAGGCCGAGCTCCGGCATCGGCTCGTCGTCGAGCTCGTAGCCGGCGCTCGCGAGCGCGGCCTCGACGCGGTCGAGGCGCGTGAGCACCTTGCCGTAGGACCTCATGAGGGTGAGGAAGGCCGTCCCGCCGACGACGATGATCCCAACGGCAACTGCGGCCACGACGGCAGCGAGCAGCTCGGCGCTCTCGAGGTCCCCGAGCCATGCGAACGCGCTCGCCTGGTCATCGCTGACGTTGCCGGCGAGCGAGACGACGGCCAGCGCGGCAAGCACACCGTTGCGGGCGAGCGTCTTCCAGCTCGCAGGCGCCGAGTGCAGCTGGCCGAAGCAGTGGCAGTCGGGAGCGCGGCCGCGCGCGAGGCTCACGCCGATCGCGACGCTGAAGATCGCGAGCAGCACCAGAGCGCCGATAGCGCCGTACGCAGCGGTCTCCGGGAAGAGGAGCAACCCGGCGACCGCGAGCTCGGCGACCGGCAGGAGCAGCGCCAGCGTGCCCGCCGACCACTCCGGCGCGCCGAAAGCGACGACGGCCTCGCGCGTGCCACCTCGATCGGTGAGCTTCGTGACGGCAGCAACCGCGAACACCGCGGCGAGCACAAGGCTGGCGAAGAGTGTCAGAGCTGTCATGGCCTCGGGAGCCCCACGCAGGCGCCCTCCCGACAGTACTGCCTGGGCCCGCACGGCGGGCTGCACGGCTCGCAGCTGTTCGACCCCCGTGGACAGCACTGGCCCCTGACGACGGTGTCTCCGCGCGGGCAACAGACGCCCCCGACGAAACGGTCTCTCGGGCAGCAGGTGAAGGTGCCCGTCTCCGCCGCCCGGGCGCAGGGCTGCGCACTGGGGCAGCAGCCCTTGTCGCAGCACTCTTTGTCGTTCGAGCAGCAGTGGTTGCCGCAGCACTTCTTCCCATCGGGGCAGCACGTCTCGCCGCAGCACTTGGCCGTCTTTGGGCAGCAGTGGTTCTCGAAGCAGCACTTCTGGCTCTTCGGACAGCACTTGCCGTTGCAGCACGTCTCGCCCTTGATGCAACACGTCTTGCCGCACTTCTGCGAGCCCTTCGGGCACGGTACGCACTTCCCCGGCCTCCCCGGCTTGCAGCGGGTTCGTGGCGGGCAGCACTTCCCGGTGCAGCAGAACTCGGTGGGCTTGCAGCAGTCGACGGTATTGCCGCCTCTGCATGCAGTCTCCCTCGCCTTGCAGCAGTAACCGAGGTCCGGATCGGCGCACTCCTCGCCGCGCTCGCAGCACGCGTCTCCGCACCTCGTCTTGCCCGGCTGCACCTCGCCGCCGCAGCAGTCGGGTCTAACAGGCCCCGGGCCACACTTGCCGCCGCCGAGGCACCTCGACCGCTCAGGGTCGCACGGGTTGCAGCAGAACATCTCGCAGCAGCCGTTGCTACCGCAGTCTCCTTTGCAACACGCCCACGGCTGAGGGCAGCACGTCGGGAAGCAGGCCTCGCTCGCCGGCGAACAGTATTTCCAGCCTTCCTTCGACACGCGGGTGTCGCAGACATGCTGCGCGCGCCCGAGTCCGGCGCGCGCCGACGGCGTCATGCCTCCTGCCCAGATCCCCACCACCGCGCCTCCGAACACGCGAAGAGCGCCCCGCCGCGGCATTGGTCTCGCCAGCGAGCGCGCGAGATCGTCGAGGAACTGCGTCATCGAAGCCCCGGCGGCGACGGCGGCACGGCTCGAATTCTCGCAAACGGGTGTCGAAACGCAAGCCCGGCATGCCTCAGCGCTTCGCGCAGGTGCCGGTGACGCAAGACTCACCGGGGGCGCAGCCGAGCTCGCCACAGCAATTGGGATTGCTCGGTGGGCAGCAGGTCCTCGTGAGTCGGGTCCTTCCGGCCACCGTTCCAGGTGGGCAGCAGATGCTCGACGTGAGAATGCGGGGCTTGGGACAGCAGACCCGGCGGATCGCGCTACCCGAGCGGGTCGAGGACGTGCCGGCGAGGGATCGCGTCGCCATGCAGGCCTCGTCCTTGCCACAGCAGTCGTCGCCGCAGCACGTCTCGCCCTGCTCGCAGCAGCGGGAGCCACAGCAGATCCGGTCCTTCTGGCAGCAGCGCTCCGGACAACACTTTTCGGTTGCCTTGTCGCAACAGTCGCCGTTGCAGCACGTCTGCTTCTCGCCGCAGCACCTCCCGTCACAACAGGTCTCCTTCGCGCCGCAGCACTTCCCATCGCAACACTTGTCGTTCTTGTCGCAGCAGCGCTGGCCGCACTTCTTCTTACCGCTCGGGCAACCGCACGTCCCTTGAGAGCACGTTTGCTGGGGGCCGCAGCACGACGACCGCTTGTCGTTCGCGCAGCAGGTCGACGCGCGTGGGCAGCACTTGCCGCCGGCGCCCTTCTCTGCAGTACCGGGAGTGCCGAGGACGACGCACGCGTCTTCGCCTTCCCTGCAGCACAGGCTCCGCGGTTTCGACGCGCAGTACTCGCCCTTCTTACAGCACTTATCGCCGCACTTGTCGTCGCATTTCGGCTTGCACCGTGCATAGCCGTTCGGCGGCGCCTTGCACTCGCAGGTGTAGTCGTCTTTCGGGATGCAACAGATCTGGTAGAAGAGATCGCGGTTCGGGCACTTGCAGAGGAGCCCGCCGTCCTTCTCACAGGTGTGGAAGCGGGATGCTGCCCGCGCCGACGGCGCGGAGCCTCCTGCCCAGATCCCCACGACCGCCCCTCCGAACACGCGAAGAGCGCCTCGCCGCGGCATCGGCCTCGCCAGCGAGCGCGCGAGATCGTCGAGGAAGTTGGTCATCGGAGCCCCGGCGGCGACGGCGGCACGGCTCGATTTTCGCAAACGGCTGTCGAAACGCAAGCCGGGTATTACGGACTAGGCGCCGAGGACGACGGGGGTCATCATGTGTCGCGCCCCCGGATGAACACTGCCGGGGATGCAGGCTGGGCGGGGCTACAGCCTTGCGGCGTGCAGTCCTCGTTCGGCCCGCAGCAGAGGCTGCCGATGCAGCAGGTGTCGTCCTTTCCGCAGAGGTAGTCGCCGCCGCAGCACTTGCGCGCTGCCGGGTCGTAGGGCGTGGCGCCGCAGCATCTCTGCCCCGCACGAGCGCACGTCTGTTGGATCTCGCTGCAGCATCTCCCTCCCGGGGGGCACGACGACGCCCCGCAGCAGACACGGGTCTTGCGAGTACAGAACTTGCCAGTACGCCCTCCCGGACAGCACTTGTCGCGCGTGGGATGGCAGCAGTCACCTCCGCACCGCCCACGCGAGGTTCCCGGTTTGCACTCGCAGCCTTCCTTGCTGCAGATCTGGTTCGGCGTACAACACAGCCCCTGACAGCACTTTTCCCCGGGTGAACAGCAGGTGGCGGTGGTCTTCGTCAGGCAGGGCTGCTCGCGGCGGTTGCAGCAGACAGACCGTTTCGGCGAAGCACACTTCTCCCACTGTTCGCAACACGTGTCGCCGCACGCTTGCCGTCCCGTCTTGCAGCAGAGGCTCTGTTTTGCGTTTCCGCAGTACTCGCCGCTGGAGCAGCATCTCTGCCCGCACCTGGTCACACAAGGGCAATTGCTCTCCCCGGGTCGGCCGCAGCGAGTGCCTGGAGGGCAGGCGACGGCGCCCGTCGGCTGCCCGGAGCTGTTCTTCAGGCAGCAGCAGGTCGAGCCGGCAACCCCGCATGTCTCGAAGCAGTACGCCGGATTCGGCCCGGGACAGATGCAGGGGACGGGCAAGGGTCCCGAGCAGTCCTTCTGGCAGGGCTGGGTCCCAACCGCAGGCCGATGTCGCCCGCCTGAAGCTGCGCGCGGCCAAAGGGGGCCGCCAACCGCTACCGCGACGAGCGCGCCTCCGAGGGCCCGAACCGCGCGCGACCTCGGCATCGGCTTCGCCATCGTCCGCGCCAGGTCATCGAGGAAATCGGTCATCGCACGTCAGCGCCCATGTCGGGACTCTTGTAGATGGCAGTCGAAACGGACACGAATCGCGGCTAGCCGGCGACCCTCATGGGAAAACGCACACACCACCGCTGCAGTACTGCGACGCGCAGCGGGTTCCACACGAGCCGCAATTCTCGGGATCGGACTGCAGATTCGCGCAATAGGCGGTCGCGCCAGATCTGCAGATCATGCTGGGCGGGCAGCAGTACGGGCTGATACCCGGCGGCGGAGTGCGGAAGCCGGGGCTGTTGAGCGCGACCTGTCCGGGCGGGCAGCAGAGCTTCGGACTGTTGTTGAGCCGCGCCTGCGGACAGCAGATCGCGTCCGTGCCGGGCTTGACACCGATGTCACCGGCCAGGATCGGGATCGCACACTTCGTCCCCGAGGGGCAGCAACGCTGCTTGTCGCCCGTCACGCAGCACGAGCGGCTCTTGGGACAGCATCCCGCCTTGCCGCAGCAGCGTGAGGTGCTCTTGTCGCAGCACTTCTTCTCGCACTCCTCCTGGTTCTTGCGGCAGCGCTTGCAGAGCCCCGACTTCTCGTTGGCGCAGTTCCACTTCGGCGGACAGCACTTGTTCCTGCCGCACCACGCCTGGCCCTGTGGACAGCGCTTCTCGCACACGCGCTCGGAGCCCGTGCCGACGCGGATCGTCGTGCATTCCTCGTTGGGGTTGCAGCACCGCGGGCCGCAGCCCCGCTCGCCCAGCTTGCAGCAGAGCCTTTGCTGCGAGTTCGCGCAGAACTCGTCCTCCTTACAGCACTTGACGTCCGATGGGCACGGCGCCTGGCACGGCTTCTTCTTGCACCCCGCGCCCTCCCTTACGGTCCCGCACTTGCAGTCGTATTCCTCTTTCGGGGCGCAGCAGATTCGTTGGCAGACCTCACCCTTGCAGTTGCATTCACACAGCCTGCCGCCTTGGGCCTCACAGCGGTGGAAGCTGATTCCGGCGCGGGCCGCTCTCGCCGCGATCCCAGGCACTGCGACGCTGACGACCGCGCCGCCGATCAGCCGAAGTGACCGCGACCGGGACATCGGTTCCGCAAGGCTCCTGGCCAGCTCGTCGAGAAACGCGGTCATCCCCGCCCTTCGTCCGAGGTTCTCGCATCATGACAAACCTCGAGCGCCCGGCTAGGACACGCAGGCGCCGTTCACGCAGCGCTGCGTCCCGGCACACTGTCTGCCGCAGCGTCCGCAGTGCTGCCGGTTGAACTGCGTGTCCACGCACCTGCCGTCACAGCACGTTTCGGTCCCCGCGAGACCTCCCTGACAGCACTTTCCGTCGCAGATCCGGGCGCGCGGGCAGCAGAAGGGGCTCAGGCCAGGACCGACCCGGATGCCCGGGCCGCGCAGGGCGACCTGGCCCGGTGGGCAGCAGAGCTTCGGGTTGACGTGAAGGCGCTCGGGCGGGCAGCAGATCGCCGGCGTGCGTGGCTTGATGCCGATGTCGCCGGCGAGGATCGGCACGGCGCAGCCGAAGCCGGGCGGACAGCACATCGTCTTCTGGTCGTTGACGCAGCACTTCTCCTTCGCGCTGCAGCACTTGTCGCGGCAGCACGTCTCGCCGGCGATGCAGCACGCCTTCTTCTTCTCGCCGCACTTCTTGCAGCACTTGCCGCCTCGGCACCCCTGACCTTTGGCGCAGCAGCGGCTGCCGCACTTCACCTCACCTGGCCGGCACGCGCCACGGCACGCATCGCGGGTGCGCGGGTCTCTCGAGCACACCCCGCCGAAGAAGGGATCGCAGCAGGTCATCCCCCCGGACGGCGTGATGCAGCAGTAGTCGCCGGAACGGCAGCACGCAGCCCAGCAACGGTCGTCGCTGCCGCCGGGAGGGCGACACATGACGTACGTTCGGCCGGTCTCGCGGGACAGGTCGCCGCACTCCTTGCGGGTTCGCTCGAGGTCGAACGGCGTGCAGCTGCCTCCTCTTGCTCGCGCCGGCGTCGCCATGCCGAGCGGCGTCGCGGCGAGCAGAACGCCGCCCAGGAGCCGCAGGGCCCGCCGCCGCGGCATCGGCCGTGCCAGCTCGCGTGCCAGCTCGTCGAGGAGCTCGCTCACGGCTCTGATGATTACACGGGATCGAGCGCCCGCAGCTCTCGCCCTAGAAGCCCTGCTTGCGGAAGGCTGCCAGCGACATGATCGCGATCCGGCCGATGCGTCGCTGCTCCGCCGTGAAGACCGTCGCATTCCGTCGCGACACGACGTAGTACGTGCCCGAAACGCGCGCCCGACGCAGTTGGCCGCCGTAGGCACGCTGGAGCTGCGCGATCGGTGAGCCTACGCCAACGCCCGTGGCGGTCTTCCAGCGGCGGTACTTGGGGCGTCTCGCTCCTTCCGTGTGGACCGACACACTCTCGACGGCCATTCCCTCCGCGCTCCTCGCAAAGCTCACCGTGATCGGGCCCATGCGGCCGCCGCGCGTGTCCCAGTCGCATACGAAGTCGCCAACGCGGACTCCGCCGTGACATGCCCTGCCCGTGTTCGGGGTTCCCCAGACTGCTTCGACTTGCGGCCATAGGGCGCCTATGGAAACGCCACCGAGGGACGTCCCCTCGACAATCGTTGAGACGAGCGGAGGCTGTCTGCGAATGACGGAGGGACACCTCTTACCCGTCGAGACAAGCTCTTCGGATGTCCCGGCGCTCGAGTACACCTGCGCGACGACGCGGGGTGGATACCCCGGATCTCCGACCAACGACAACGGTCCTGTCCACGCCTGGAACGGTGGACGCGTATCCACGCTGGGCCCCGCCCCTCGAAACACGACGCGGCTCACGTTCACGCCGCTCGCTGGGGTCACCTTCACGTAGTTCGACGTTCCGATGCACTTCGACGTGAGCGTCGCGAGCTTGACGTACCCGCATCGCTTGAGCTGTGCGCTGGCGAGGGAGCCCAGACGAGTGCCCTGATAGAAGAACGCTACTCTCATCCGGAAGGTCTTCGGCTGCCCCTCGGGTACCAGCCGCACTTCGAACGGCGGATCGTAATCGGTGTACGCGTAGTCCTTGAACCCATCGATCGTCCAGTCGACGCGGTCGACGGGCTGGGCAGGGTCGGGGACGAGCGTGGCGACGAGCTCCGTCCCCTGACAGCGAACATCGAGCTTGGCCGCTGCTGCGCCCGGCCGCGCGATGGTTGCGGCGGCGAGGGCCGCAAGCACAACAGCGCTCACGGCGGCGAGGGTCGTGCGCTGTCTCGCCGTCACGCAACGACCGTACGACAAGCGAGCGTCAGTCGAAATGAGGGTTTTCCCAAGGTTCTCACCGGTCAGGCTTGCTCGGTGATCTCGCGCAGCTGGCGCCGCACGAACAGGATCCGCTGGCCGACGGTCAGCCAGGCGAGCGCA
Source organism: uncultured Actinomycetes bacterium (assembly GCA_963755155.1). Classification (GTDB taxonomy): domain Bacteria; phylum Actinomycetota; class Thermoleophilia; order Gaiellales; family Gaiellaceae; genus PALSA-612. Next base: position 604,508 of record CAVWIV010000007.1, read on the forward strand.
GTGAGAGCGTAGATCGGCCACTGGAGCAGGCCCCACGGCGCCAGGCCGAGACCGACCGAGATGAGCACGACGCGCTCGACGCGCGAGCCGAAGCCGACGTCGGCCCGCAGGCCGAGCGACTCCGCCTTGGCCCGCGTGTAGCTGACGAGGAAGGAGCCGATGATCGCGGCGAATGCCGCGACGAGGGCGATCTCGTTTCCGTCGTGCATGAAAGAGAGGCCGATCGCCGCCAGCATCGCCGCCTCCCCGACGCGGTCGAAGCTCGAGTCGAGGAACGCGCCGAAGACCGTGCCCTTGCTGGCCGCGCGGGCGAGTGCGCCGTCCAGGATGTCGGCGATCGAGCCGACGACGAAGAGCACGCCGCCGAGCCAGAAGTAGAGGTACTCGTTCCTCTGCTCGAAGCCGACGAGCACGGCGCCCGCGAGGCAGAGCGTCACGCCTGCCAGCGTCAGCATGTCGGGCGTCAGTTTCGTCTTCGCAACGCCGCGCATCGACCGCTCGAGGATCTCCCGCGCCGCCCGGGTGTACTCCTGCTTGACGCGGTCGAGCTCGCCGACGCGCGCGTCCGGCCCCTTGTCGCCGGGCGCGGGCTGCTGTTCGCTCACGCCGGCTGAGCTTCGGTGCGGCGGAGCGCGCGGCGCAGCGGCTTGCGGTAGACGATCGCCCCGGCGATCAGCGCCACGAGCACGCCCGCGGCGATGTCGAGCCAGAAGTGGTTCGCGGTCGCCATCACCGAGAACCACACCCAGGCGGGCCAGGCGAGCCAGAGCACCTTCACCCAGCGGCTCTTGACGATGAGGGCCATCGTGATGCCGACGATGAGCGCGTCGGCGGCATGGATGCTCGGCATCGCGGCATACGGGTTCGACGCGAGCTCGATGAGCCCCGAGCCGTGGTTGAGTGAGCCGAAGCTGAGGAGCGTGTCCTCGAAGCCGAACACCTTGAACATCCGCGGCGGGGCCGTCGGCGCCAGCATGTAGCCGAGGAGGCCGATCCCGTTCGCGAGCAGGATCCAGTTGCGGAAGCGATAGAAGTGGTCGTTCCGGCGCAGGTAGACCCACAGCAGCGTCAGGCAGACGACCGTGAACTCCGAGTTCCAGTACGTCCACGAGGTGGCGGCCGTGAGGAACTCCGACGAATGGACCATCTTCTGGAACGACAGCTCGACCAGGCCCGTCACCCTCTGCTCGATCTCGATGACCCAGAGGCCGTTCTCGAAGGCTCGCGCGGGGTTGCGGTCGGCAACGCCCCGGACGACCTGATACGCGAGGAGGAAGCCGAACCAGATCGCGAGCTGAACGCCGAAATCGCGCCAGCCACGCGGTAGGTACCGGTGCCCGATCGCGACGACAGCCCCGGTCACGCCGGTATCCCTGCGAAACTCGTACCCGCCACGGCGGCCCGATTCTAACGTGCCGGGCGGTCGCGGCGGAGCTAGCCGCCGATGAAGGACATCTCGACCTTGGGGAGATCGACGGTCTCGGCGCTACGAAGCTCCGAGTAGCGGTCCTCGCGCTTTGTCCAGACGCCGCCGATGACCTCTGCGAGCTCCTCGTCCGAGGCGCCGGAACGCACGAGCCCGCGCAGGTCGTGCCCGCGAACGGCGAAGAGGCACGTGTAGAGCTTGCCGTCGGCCGAGAGCCGGGCCCGCGTGCAGTCGCCGCAGAACGGCTGCGTCACCGAGGCGATGACGCCGATCTCGCCGCTGCCGTCTCTGTAGCGATACCGCTGCGCCACCTCGCCGCGGTACGACGGCTCGACCGGCTCGAGGGGCAGCTCGGCGTCGATGGCGGCGACGAGCTCCGCGGCGGGCAGGACGTCGTCCAGCCGCCAGCCGTTCGTGTGCCCGACGTCCATGTACTCGATGAACCGAAGCGTGTGCCCTGCCGCCTTGAAGTGGCGGGCGAGCTCGATGATCGAGCCGTCGTTGAGCCCTCGCTTGACGACGACGTTCACCTTCACGGGCAGCCCTACCGCCGCCGCGGCATCGATGCCTTCGAGCACCTGAGCGACGGGAAAGTCGACGTCGTTCATCGCGCGAAAGACCTCGTCGTCGAGCGAATCGAGGCTCACGGTGACGCGCGTCAGGCCGGCGCGGGCGAGGTCTTCTGCCTGCCGCGCGAGCAGCGCGCCGTTCGTCGTCAGCGTGAGGTCGACGTCGCCGAGCGCCGCGAGCTTGGCCACGAGCACCGGCAGGTCGCGGCGGACGAGCGGCTCGCCGCCGGTGATGCGGATCTTCTCGACGCCGCCGGCGACGAAGACGCGCGCGATGCGCTCGATCTCCTCGAACGTCAGCAGGTCTTCGCGGCCCAGGAACTGGTACTCCCGGCCGAAGACCTCCTTCGGCATGCAGTAGACACAGCGGAAGTTGCAGCGGTCGGTGACGGAGATGCGCAGGTCGCGCAACGGCCGCCCGAACGTGTCGGTCATGGTCACGCGGTCAGCGTACCGGCCGCGGTGTGCGACGATGCCCGGCCGTGCGAGGCCTGGAGGAGATCCCGTACGCCGTAGGCCTGCTGGCGGGCCTGCCGCGCTTCCTCCGCAATCCGCTGACGGTCGCAGACGCGCAGGCGGCGATGGCCGACCGCCTGGCGCGACGGGAGGAGCGGCTGCTGGCGTTGGTCCGTCGCGCGACCTCGTCCTCGTCGTCCGCGTATGCCCGTCTCTTTGCGCACGCCTCCTGCGAGCCGGGCGACGTGAAGCAGCTCGTCTCGGAGCGCGGCCCGGAAGGGGCGCTCGAAGCGCTCGCGGCGGCCGGCATCTACCTCACGGTGGACGAGTTCAAGGCGCGGCAGCCGGTCATCAGGGGCAGCCTGTCGTTCGACACCGAGCCGGCTCTCGTGCGCAATCTCGACGCCTCGCGCCATGTGCATGCCCGTTCGAGCGGCAGCCGCGGCCAGCGAACGCACCTCCACTTCGGCCTGCCGTTCGTTCGGGATTGCGCCGTGAACTCGCTCCTTCACCTCGAAGCACGGGGAGGACTCGACTGGGACAAGGCGACGTGGGAGGCCCCGGGTGCGGGCGCGATGTTCCGGCTCCTGAAGTACAGCGCGTTCGGCGTCCCGGCCCGGGGATGGTTCACACCGGTCGACCCCTCCGCCGCCGGGCTCCATCCGCGCTATCGGCTCGCAGACCGGTCCGTCCACGGCCTGAGCCGGCTTGCCGGGAGGCCGCTGCCGCGAGCTCAGGTGGCCACCGTGTCCGATCCGCTGCCGTTCGCGCGCTGGCTGTCGTCGAGGCTTGCCGCCGGCCGAACGCCTCATGCCGTGGCCATGACGAGCGCGGCTGTGCGCCTGGCGCTCGCTGCGGATGGCGCGGGCGTCGACGTTGCGGGCGCGCAGCTCGTGCTGGGCGGCGAGCCCACGACGGAGGCGCGGCAGGAGGTGATCGCCCGCTCCGGCATCGTCGCCGTCCCGCGGTACGGCTCGATGGAGACCGGTCCGATCGGGTACGCGTGTCTCGCGCCCGCCGCCCCCGACGACGTCCATCTCCTCCGCGACCTGCACGCGGTGGTTCAGGCCCGAGGTTCCGTGGAGAGCCTGCCGCCGGACGCGCTGCTCGTCTCGTCACTCGCGTCGTCGAGCCCGTTCACGTTCATCAACATCTCGCTCGGCGACGCCGGCCTCATGGAGGAGCGGTCGTGCGGCTGTGCGTTCGAGCGGCCAGGCCTCACCGTGCACCTCCGTGACATCCGCAGCTTCGAGAAGCTCACTGGCACAGGCGTGACGTTCCTCGGCGCCGACGTCGTGCGCGCGCTCGAGGTGGAGCTACCGCGGCGGCTCGGCGGCGCCCCGACCGATTACCAGCTCGTGGAAAGCGCCGGCGAGAGCGGCCTTCCGCGCGTGACGCTGGTCGTCCATCCGCGGCTCGGCGAGCTAGAAGACGAGCGTGTTCTCGACGCTCTTGTGGACTCGCTCGCCCCGGGCGACAGCGGCGAGCACCTGATGGGTCTCATCTGGCGCCAGGGCGCGTCCCTGACGGTCGAGCGCCGGCCGCCGCACGTGGGCCGGTCGGGCAAGGTTCAACACCTCGTGCTCGAGATGGCCGCCGCGAGCCGGTCGGCGCTGCCGGAGCCGAATTCGAAGTAGAGCGAAGGCTCGGCCAACTCGAGCTCGAGGACAGCGCCGCCGAGCAGGTCGACGCGCGCGTAGAGCGGCTTGCCGGGCGCGCAGGCGAGCGCCACCTCCGCGATCTCGCGCTCCTCGTCGGACGCCTCGCCCGGCGCCAGCTCCTCGTCGAGGTAGAGCCCGGCCCGCTCGCCGCCTTGCGGCAACGGGACGCGCCGCATCAGCGAGTGGGAGTAGGCGCCGCCGATGTAGACGAGGGCCCGCTCTTCGCCGTCCACGTACGGCTGAACCATCGCCGTCCGCCCGTCGCCGTGGATACGGCGTATGAGCGCCTCGGCGTCCTGGTCCGGTTCGAACCGCGCGGATGAACGGCCGCCGGCGGAGATCGACGGCTTGACGACGAACGGGCCGTCGGGCGGGACAAAGGGCTCTCCGGGAGGAATGAATCGCGTGGGGACGATAGGCACCCCGGCAGCGGCAAGCTGCTCGAGATAGCGCTTGTCGGTGTTCCACTCGAGGAGCGACACCGGGTTCTCGACGCGCCGCAGCGACCGTGCCCACGCGAGGAACTCGTCACGCCGTTCCGCGTAGTCCCACGTCGAGCGGAGCACGACGAGGTCGAATGCGTCCCAGTCCACCGAGCCGTCGTCCCAGACTGCGGGAACGCCATCGATGCCGTGGGCGGCGAGCGCGGGGAGGAGGAGCCGGTCGTCGGGCTCGAGCCCGGGGATCTCTGCGCAGGTCGCCAGAGCGACCCGCATCAGATCGACCAGGCGCCGTCCTGCTGCACGACCTGCCCGTCGAGCTCGATGCGCCCGCCGGACCGGAGGTCCTTGACGATGTCCCAGTGGACGACGCTCGTGTTCTGGCCGCCGATCGACGTGTAGCTCTGGCCGAGCGCGAGGTGAATCGAGCCGTCGATCTTCTCGTCGAAGAGCGTGTTCTTCATGTAGCGCGTGATGCCGGGATTGCAGCCGATGCCGAGCTCGCCGATCCGCCGTGCGCCTTCGTCGCGGTCGAGGATGCCGTGGAGGACGTCCTCGCCGCGGATGGCCGAGGCCGCGACGACTTTCCCCCCGTCGAACTCGAGCCGGATGCCTTCGAGCTCCTGCCCCTCGTGCACCGCCGGATACTCGGAGAACGTGATCACGCCGTTGGCCGAGCTCTCCACGGGTGCGAAGAAGAACTCGCCGCCGGGCATGTTCTTGCGCCCGTCGTCAACCTCGCCGTGGCGGCCGTCGAGCGAGATCGTGAGGTCGGTGCCCTCGCCGACGATGCGGATCTCGGCCGCCGCATCGAACCGGTCGGCGTAGCGCCGCATCCGCTCGCCCTCGGCGTCCCAGTCGAGGAGGCACGCGCCGAACACGATCTCCGTGAGCTGGTCGAGCGTCAGCCCGGCTTCCTGGGCGAGCGCGTTCGTCGGGTACTGGCAGCTGACCCAGGGAATCTCGGACGTCATCGAGCGTCGGTAGAAGATCTTCTCGGCAGCCTGCGCGAGCGTGAGCCGTTCCGCCGGGAGATCTGCCGCCGCACGCGTGTTCTCGGGGGCGCCGAGCGTGATGCGCGCGTCCATGCGGTCGCACGCGTAGCGGTCGATCTCCGGCAGCTCGCCGAGCAGATCCTCCGGAGCCTCTGCAGCCCAGCCGTCGTCGATCGGCCACATCGACCAGTTGACGCGCATGATCGCGAAGGCGCCCCGCCGCGCGATCTGCCGCTCGAGCTCCTCGAGCAGAGGCCGCGCCAGCGGCGTCGAGCGGATGAGCACCTCCCAGCCGGGCTGGACGTCGAGGCAGCGCTCGACGAGGAGCTTCGCGTACGCCTCGATCCTGGGATCTCTCAAATGAGCCAGCTCCCGTCGCGCTGCACGACCTTGCCGTCGAGCTCGATCGTGCCCGAGCCGCGGAGGTTCTTGACCATGTCCCAGTGGACCGCCGAGACGTTCGTGCCGCCCAGGAATGGGAAGCCGTTTCCCAGGGCCAGATGGATCGTGCCCTCGATCTTCTCGTCGAAGAGCGTGTTCTGCGTGTGCCGCTGGATGCCGGGGTTGCAGCCGATGCCGAACTCGCCGAGCACGCGGGCGCCGTCGTCGGTGTCTAGCGTCTTGAGCAGAAACTCCTCGTCGCGTCGAGGCCGACGCGTCGACTGCGCGGCCGCCCTCGAAGCGGAGCTGAACGTTCTCGATCGCGCGGCCCCCGTAACACGCCGGGTACTCGGAGAAGGCAACGGTGCCGGAGGCCGAGTCCTCGACCGGGCTGTAGAAGACCTCGCCGCCCGGCATGTTCGCGCCGATCGCGTCCACGTGGCCGGAGCGGCCTTCGAGACTGAAGGTGAGATCGGTGCCGTCGCCGGTGATCCGCACCTCTGCGGCCGCGTCGAAGTGCGCTGCGATCTCCCGCATGCGCTCGCCGAGGGCTTCCCAGTCGACGAGCACGGCGCTGTAGAGGAAGTCCTCGTATGCCCGAAGGCCCATGCCGGCATCCTGCGCGAGCGCCGAAGTGGGGTACTGGCAGCCGACCCAGGGCTTCTCTCCCGCGAAGAACGGCTCGGCATGCGGCCGGTACGCCTGGCGGCGCAGCATCAGCCGCTCGGGTGAGATGTCTATGCCGTCCCGGGTGTTCTCCGGCGCGTCGATGACCATGAAGGAGTTCGCGTGGTCGAGCTCGTGGGCGTCGATCTCGGGGACGCGCGCCAGCAGCTCCTCGGGCGCCTCGGCTACCCACGCCGATGTGCGGGAGAAGGACAGCCGTGGCAGCGCGTATGCGCCCCGGCGCGCGATCGCAGCTACGACCTCCTCCACGAGCGGCCTCGCTTCCGGGGATGCGCGGACGAGCACCTGCCAGCCAGGCTGGACGTCGATGCAGCGGTCGACGAGCAGGGTTGCATAGTCCGCGAAGACGGGAATCAGCCATGGAAGCTGGACAGTAACGTGTGCAAGTTGCTACGCTGCGACTTAGATTATCTCTCTTGCACACTGATCGACCAGAAGGAGACATGCGATGGGCAAGGTGATCGGCATCGACCTCGGCACGACGAACTCGTGCATGGCAGTGATCGAAGGCGGGGAGCCTGCAGTGATCCCGAACGCGGAGGGTGGCCGGACGACGCCGTCCGTCGTCGCGTTCACGAAGGACGGGCAGCGGCTCGTCGGCGCGCCGGCGAAGCGCCAGCAGGTGACGAACCCCGAGAACACGGTGTTCTCGATCAAGCGCTTCATGGGCCGGAAGTTCGACGAGGTCTCGGAGGAGATGACGATCGTCCCGTACGAGGTCGCGAAGGGCCCGAACGAGGACGTGCGCGTGAAGGCGGACGGCAAGGAGTACGCGCCGCCGGAGCTCTGCGCGATGATCCTCCAGAAGCTCAAGGCGGACGCGGAGGCGTACCTCGGCGAGGAGGTCACGGACGCCGTGATCACCGTCCCGGCGTACTTCAACAACGCTCAGCGCGAGGCGACGAAGGACGCCGGCAAGATCGCCGGCCTCAACGTCCTCCGCATCATCAACGAGCCGACCGCCGCGTCGCTCGCCTACGGCCTCGACAAGGAGGCCGACCAGACGATCCTCGTCTTCGACCTCGGAGGCGGCACGTTCGACGTGTCCGTGCTCGAGCTCGGCGACGGGACGTTCCACGTGAAGGCGACGTCGGGCGACAACCACCTCGGCGGCGACAACTTCGACAAGGCCGTCGTCGACTGGCTCGTCGCGGAGTTCAAGAAGGACCACGGCGCCGACCTCTCGCAGGACCCGGTGGCGCTCCAGCGGCTCTACGACGCCGCCGAGAAGGCGAAGATCGAGCTCTCCTCGACGATGACGACGCAGATCAACCTGCCGTTCATCGCCGAGGGCCCGAAGCACCTCGACATGCAGCTCACGCGCGCGAAGTTCCTCGAGCTGACGGCGGAGCTGCTCGAGCGGACGGTGGGCCCGACGAAGCAGGTGATCGCCGACGCCGGTCTCACCGCCGCCGACATCGAGCACGTCGTGCTCGTAGGCGGAATGACCCGCATGCCTGCCGTCCAGGAGAAGGTCACCGAGCTGCTCGGCAAGGAGCCGCACAAGGGCGTCAACCCGGACGAGGTCGTCGCCGTCGGCGCCGCCATTCAGGCCGGCGTCATGCGCGGCGAGGTGAAGGACGTGCTCCTGCTCGACGTCACGCCGCTGTCGCTCGGCATCGAGACGAAGGGCGGCGTCTTCACGCAGCTCATCGAGCGCAACACGACCATCCCCAACCGGAAGTCCGAGACGTTCTCGACGGCGGAGGACAACCAGCCGTCGGTCGAGATCCACGTGCTCCAGGGCGAGTCGGAGATGGCGCTCTACAACAAGACGCTGGGGAAGTTCCAGCTCGTGGGCATTCCGCCGGCCCCGCGCGGCATGCCGCAGATCGAGGTCGCCTTCGACATCGACGCGAACGGCATCATCAACGTGTCCGCGAAGGACCTCGGCACCGGCAACGAGCAGCAGGTCCGCATTGAGGGCGGCTCTGGCCTCAAGGCCGAAGAGGTCGAGCGGATGATGAAGGAGGCCGAGGCGCACGCAGGCGAGGCGCACGCGATGCGCGAACTCGCCGACGCGAAGAACATGGCCGAGAACCTCGTCTACCAGACCGAGAAGGCGCTCAAGGAGAACCGCGAGGCGCTCGACGAGTCGGCCGCCTCGACGATCGAGGGCCGGATCATGGAGCTGAACGAGGCGCTCAAGGGCTCCGACCTCGCCGAGGTGAAGGCGAAGACCGACGCGCTCGTGGAGGCCTCGCACTCGCTGGCCGAGGCGGTGTACGCGAAGGCAAGCGAGCAGGCCGCTCCGGCCGACGGTGACGGCGCCGCTGCAGACGACGAGGTGGTCGAGGACGCCGACTACGAGGTCGTCGAAGAAGAGGCGAAGTGACCGTCACGAAGGCCGAGCTGGAGCAGAAGCTCGCGGAGCTGGAGGCGGCGAGGGACAGCGCCATCGCCGACCTCCAGCGTGTCGCCGCCGACTTCGACAACTTCCGCAAGCGGACGGCACGCGACCACGAGGCGTTGATCGCGCGTGCCGCCGAGCGGCTCGTGAAGGAGCTCTTGCCGGTGCTCGACGACCTGGAAAGGGCGCTGGAGGTGGCGAAGCCACCGGAGGCGCCTGTCCGCGACAGCGGACCAGGGGAGGGGTTCGGGGGAACCGGGTGGAGGTTCCCCCGACGCACGACGAGGCGCTCACGAAGCTCGAAGACGGCGTGAGGCTCGTCCACCGCGAGCTGTCGCAGGTGCTTCAGAAGGAGGGTCTCGTCGCCGTCGAGACCGACGGGAAGTTCGACCCGCACGAGCACGAGGCGCTCCTGACGCAGCCGTCCGAGGCCGAAGAGGGCGCGATCCTCGAGGTGATCCAGAAGGGCTATCGCCTGGGTGACCGCGTGCTGCGGCCTGCCCGTGTCGTGGTGAGCGCCGGTGGCGACGAGAACCACTAGGAGCCTCTACGAGGTGCTCGGCGTCGAGAAGGGCGCCTCGGCCGACGAGATCAAGAAGGCCTACCGGAAGCTCGCCCGCCAGTACCACCCGGACAAGAACCCGGGCGACTCGGAGGCCGAGGAGATGTTCAAGGAGGTGCAGGCCGCCTACGACGTCCTCTCCGACTCCGAGAAGCGCCAGCAGTACGACTCGTGGGGCTCGCCGGGCGGTCGTCCCGAGTTCGGGCCTGGTGGCTCGTTCACGTTCGACTTCGGCGACTTCGGCGATCTCGGCGACCTGCTGGGCGGGATCTTCGGCGGACGAGGCGGCGGCATGCGCGCGCAGCAGGCGCCGCGCGGCCGGCGTGGCCAGGACGTCGAGGTGGAGCTCAACCTCTCGTTCGACGACGCGCTGCGCGGCGTCGAGACGACGATTCCCGTCAGCCTCGAGTCGGCGTGCTCGACGTGCAAGGGCTCCGGCGCGAAGCCCGGGACGCTGCCGAAGACGTGCCCGCAGTGCGGCGGCCGCGGCGTCGTCTCGGAGGCGCAGGGGCTATTCGCGCTGTCGCAGCCGTGCCCGCGCTGCCGCGGGAACGGCACGGTGATCGAGGATCCCTGCCAGACGTGCCGCGGCACGGGTCGCGAGCGGCGGACGCGACGCTTCAAGGTGAAGATCCCGGCCGGCGTGAAGGACGGCACGCGTATCCGCCTGCGCGGCAAGGGCGAGGCGGGCTACGGCGGAGCGCCCGCGGGCGATCTCTATGTCGTCACGCGGGTGGCCGCGTCGAAGCTCTTCCGCCGTCGCGGTGAGGCCGATCTCGAGCTCGAGGTTCCGATCACGTATCCCGAGGCCGCGCTCGGCGCGACAGTCGAAGTGCCCACGCCCGACGGCCGCGTCTCGCTGAAGGTGCCGGCCGGGACGCAGGACGGCAAGCTCCTGCGTATCAAGGGCCGCGGCGTGCCGAGGCTGAAGGGCTCCGGCCGCGGCGACCTCATCGCCCGCGTTCGCGTGACGGTGCCGGCGAAGCTCTCGAAGGAAGAGCGCCAGGCCGTCGAGCAGCTGCGCGACGCCTCTCGCGAAGACCCGAGAGAGAAGGCGTTCTCGTGACCGACCAGCGGCCGCGGTACATGATCAGCGTCGCCGCCGACATCGTCGGCATGCATCCGCAGACGCTTCGCATCTACGAGGCGAAGGGGCTCGTTCGGCCCGGGCGCACGCCCGGCGGCACGCGGCTCTACTCCGAGCACGACCTCGAGCGGCTGCGCGAGATCCAGCGGCTGACGACCGAGATCGGCCTCAACCTCGCGGGAGTGCGTCGTGTGCTCGCGCTGGAGGACGAGCTCGCGGCGCTGCGCCAGATGCTCGACCGGCTGGAGCGGGAGATGACCGAGGCCGTCGACTCGGTCCACAAGCAGTACCGCCGCGACGTCGTCCTCTACTCCGAGGCCCAGCGCGAGCTGCGGCTCCCGCGGAGGAGGGGCCAGTGACCATGGAGGCCTCCGCCATGCGGCTGCGGAGCTCGCTCGCCGGGCTGACGTTCGCCGAGCACGTCTACAACCCACTCGACTACGCGTGGCCCGTGCATGCGGAGTACCTGCGTCGCTATGCGAGCGGGAGGAAGCGGGTCGTGTTTCTCGGCATGAATCCCGGGCCGTTCGGCATGGTGCAGACGGGCGTGCCGTTCGGGGAGATCGCTGCCGTGCGCGACTGGCTGGGCATTGAGGTGTCGTTCGAGCCGCCTGCGTCGCAACACCCCAAGCGACCCGTGATGGGGTTCGCGTGCCCACGGTCGGAGATCAGCGGACGGCGACTGTGGGGCCTCTTTCGCGAGCGCTACGGCACCGCCGCGAGCTTCTTCGAAGAGCACACCGTTCTCAACTACTGCCCGCTCGCCTTCATGGACGAAAGTGGCAGGAATCGGACGCCTGACAGGCTTCCCGCGGGCGAACGGGAGCCGCTGTTTCGCGAGTGCGACCGGCACCTTCGCGACGTCGTACGCATCCTCGATCCCGTCTGGCTGATCGGGATCGGGGGCTTCGCGGCAAGGCGCGCCGAGCTGGCGCTTGACGGCGAGACCGTGAGGGTCGGTCGTCTCGAGCACCCGAGCCCGGCCAACCCGCGAGCGAATCGGAACTGGCCGGCGCTGGCCACGGCGCAGCTGGCCGAACAGGGAGTGTGGGCATAGATGGACTTTCAGAAGCTGACGATCAAGTCTCAGGAGGCTGTCGCCGCCGCCGTCGAGGACGCGCGGCGCCGCGGCAACCCCGAGGTCTATCCCGAGCACCTGCTGCTGGCGCTGCTCGACCAGGAGCTGCCGCGGTCGCTCGTGCCGTCGGCGCAGTCGCTGCGGGCGGAAGCCGAAGCGCGACTCGCGCAGAAGCCGGCCGTCGAGGGCGCTGCGCAGCAGCCGCGCATGTCCACCGAGCTCTCGACCGCGCTCGACCGCGCGGGCGAGGAGGCGCAGCAGCTCGATGACGAGTACGTCTCCGTCGAGCACCTGCTGCTCGCGCTCGACGCCGCGCCGCGCGACGAGCTGTTGGCGCGGATCAAGGACGTCCGCGGCGCGCAGCGCGTCACGTCCCAGGACCCGGAGGGCTCGTACCAGGCGCTCGAGAAGTTCGGCCGCGACCTGACGGCGCTCGCGGAGAGCGGCAAGCTCGACCCGGTCATCGGCCGCGACGAGGAGATCCGACGCGTCATCCAGGTGCTCTCGAGGCGCACGAAGAACAACCCCGTGCTCATCGGCGACCCGGGCGTGGGCAAGACCGCCATCGTCGAGGGGCTTGCACAGCGGATCGTCGCGCGCGACGTGCCCGAGGGCCTGAAGGGCAAGCGCGTCTGGGCGCTCGACATCGGCGCGCTGCTCGCCGGCGCGAAGTACCGCGGCGAGTTCGAGGAGCGGCTGAAGGCGGTGCTCGGAGAGATCGCCGCCGCCGAGGGCGAGCTGATCGTCTTCATCGACGAGCTGCACACGATCGTCGGCGCGGGCGCGGCCGAGGGCGCCGTCGACGCCGCGAACATGCTGAAGCCGATGCTCGCGCGCGGTGAGCTGCGCGCGATCGGCGCGACCACGCTCGACGAGTACCGCGAGCACATCGAGAAGGACGCAGCGCTCGAGCGGCGCTTCCAGCCGGTGTTCGTCGGCGAGCCGTCGACCGCGGACACGATCGCCATCCTCCGCGGCCTCAAGGAGCGCTACGAGGCGCATCACGGCGTGCGCATCCGCGACGCCGCGCTCGTGGCCGCTGCCGTGCTCTCCGACCGCTACATCTCCGGCCGCTTCCTCCCCGACAAGGCGATCGACCTCGTGGACGAAGCGGCCTCGCGCGTGCGCATGGAGATCGACTCCTCGCCGCTGGAGCTGGACGAGGCCGAGCGGCGCGTGCGCCAGCTCGAGATCGAGCTGGCCGCGATGGCGAAGGAGAAGAAGGAGGTGCGCGAGCCGCTGGAGCGCGACCTGGCCGACGCGAAGGCAGGCCGCGACGAGCTCGCCGCCCGCTGGTCGAAGGAGAAGGAGGCGCTCGAGCGCGTCAAGGACATCACGCGCGCCATCGACGAGCTGCGCATGGAGGCCGAGCGCGCCGAGCGCGACGGGAACCTGCAGCGCGTCGCCGAGATCCGCTACGGCGAGCTGCCGGCGCTCGAGGCCGAGCTCGGCGAGCGCGAAGGGGCCGAGGATGAGCCGATGGTGAAGGAGGAGGTCGACGAGGACGACATCGCGCTCGTCGTCAGCCGCTGGACGGGCATCCCGGTCACGCGGCTCATGGAGGGCGAGACGGAGAAGCTCATCCACATGGAGGAGCGGCTCCACGAGCGCGTCATCGGCCAGGACGAGGCGGTCGAGGCGGTGTCGAATGCGCTGCGCCGTGCCCGCTCAGGCCTCCAGGACCCGAACCGGCCGATCGGCTCGTTCGTCTTCCTCGGGCCGACGGGCGTCGGCAAGACCGAGCTGGCGCGCGCTCTCGCCGAGTTCATGTTCGACGACGACCGCGCGATGGTGCGCCTCGACATGTCGGAGTACCAGGAGCGGCACACGGTGTCGCGGCTCGTAGGCGCGCCGCCCGGCTACATCGGCTACGAGGAGGGCGGCCAGCTGACCGAAGCCGTTCGGCGTCGCCCGTACTCAGTCGTCCTGCTCGACGAGATCGAGAAGGCGCACGGCGAGGTCTTCGATGTGCTGCTGCAGATCCTCGACGACGGCCGGCTGACCGACGGCCACGGCCGCACGGTCGACTTCCGCCACACGGTGATCATCATGACCTCGAACGTCCGCTCGTCCGATGCGCTGCGCGACGTCTTCCGGCCGGAGTTCCTGAACCGCATCGACGAGATCGTCGAGTTCCAGCCGCTCGAACGCGAGCAGCTGGCGGAGATCGTCGAGCTTCAGCTCCAGCGGCTGCGGGAGCGGCTGGCGGAGCGGGGCTCTCGCTCGAGCTGACGGATGCCGCGAAGGAGATCGTGCTCGAGGCCGGCTGGGACCCGACGTACGGCGCGCGGCCGCTGAAGCGTGCGCTCCAGCGTCTGGTCGAGAACCCGCTCGCAAAGGCGCTGCTCGAGGCGCAGTTCGCAGAGGGCGACACCGTGCGTGTGGACGCGGAGAAGGGCGAGCTCGTCTTCGAGAAGGCGCCGGCGGCCGTCGCGGCGTAGGCAGGGTTGGGCAGCAAATGATGAAAATAGGGAAGTAGCCCAGAGAAACCATAGAAAAAGGTGTCGACGACATCGCAGAACCGCACGGTCACGACCTTGCGCTCACGCGCGCAGTCTAGGAGTACGGATGATTTCGCCTGCTCCGGAGTGTCTAATGAGAGTCATGCTCATCGGGAAGTGCGAGTGCGGAACGGTGCGGTATCGGGTGGCCGACGAGTTCCGGTACGCGATGAACTGCCACTGCTCGCGTTGCCGCGCCGCCACCGGGTCGGCGTTCAAGCCGTTTGCCGGCATCGAGCGGGAGAAGCTCGCGATCACGGACGGCGAGGACGCGCTTCTCGTCCACGGCGAGGCAGAGCTGAACGACACGCGGTGCGGCGAGTGCGGCTCCTTGCTCTTCTCCGTCGTGCGCGACGGCGCCTACGTGCACGTCGCGCTGGGATCGCTCGTCGATGCTCCGAGCATCCGGCCGGCGGCGCACATCTTCGTCGGCTCGAAGGCGCCGTGGTTCGAGATCACGGACGATCTCCCGCAGTTCGAGGAGCACGCGACGTGACGTCGCTCAAGGGCCTCGGCGCCATCACGCTCTTCGTGGAGGACTTGCAGGCGGCGAAGTCGTTCTACGAGCATGTCTTCGGTCTTCAGATGATCTTCGAGGACGAGGCTTCCGCAGCGTTCGACTTCGACAACACGATCATCAACTTGCTCATCGCCCCGGCGGCGCGCGAGCTCATCGAGCCCGGAGCCGTGTCCGAGCCCCACGGAGGATCACGCTTCCAGCTCACGATCTGGGTGGACGATGCGGACGCGGCTTGCGGCGAGCTCGAAGCACGCGGCGCGCAGCTGCTAAACGGTCCCGTGGACCGGGAGTGGGGAGTGCGCACGGCCGCCTTCGCCGACCCCGCGGGGCACGTGTGGGAGATCGCGCAGAGGTTGGCTTGAGGATCCTCGTCGTCGGTGCCGGCGGCGTGGGGTCGGCCGTGGGGCCGATCGCGCAGCGGCGCTCGTTCTTCGAGCACATGGTCTTCGCGGACTACGAGCTCGCGCGTGCCGAGGCCGTCGTCGAGAAGCTCGGCGAGCCCGACCGCTTCGGCGCGGCCCAGATCGACGCCTCGAACACCGCCGCCATCGTCGCGCTCGCCCGCGAGACGAAGGCCGACGCGATCCTCAACGCCGTCGATCCGCGCTTCAACCCGCCGATCTTCGCCGCGGCGCTCGAGGCCCGGTGCACGTACCTCGACATGGCGATGACGCTGTCCGAGCCGCACCCGGAGCGGCCGTACGAGGAGACCGGCGTCAAGCTCGGCGACCTCCAGTTCGCGGCCGAGGAGCACTGGCAGGCGGCAGGCCTCCTGGCGCTCGTCGGCGTCGGCGTCGAGCCGGGCCTCTCGGACGTCTTCGCCCGCTACGCGGCCGATCACCTGTTCTCGGAGATCGACGAGGCCGGCGTCCGAGACGGCGCCAACATCGTCGTCGAGGGCTACGAGTTCGCGCCGTCCTTCTCCATCTGGACGACGATCGAGGAGTGCCTGAACCCGCCGGTCATCTGGGAGGCGAGAGCGCGGCTGGTACACGACCGAGCCGTTCTCCGAGCCCGAGGTGTTCGACTTCCCGGAAGGCATCGGCCCCGTCGAGTGCGTGAACGTCGAGCACGAGGAGGTGCTGCTCATCCCGCGCTGGGTCGACTGCAAGCGCGTGACGTTCAAGTACGGGCTGGGGGAGGAGTTCATCGACGTCCTGCGCACCCTCCACAAGCTCGGCCTCGACTCGAAGGAGCCGGTGTTCGGTTCGCGGCGTGGAGGTCGCGCCGCGCGACGTCGTCGCGGCGGCGCTGCCCGACCCGGCCACGCTCGGCGATCGCATGTCCGGCAAGACCTGCGCGGGCACGTACGTCACCGGCACGGGCAAGGACGGCGAGCCGCGCGCGACGTACCTCTACCACGTCGCCGACAACGAGCACACGATGCGCGAGTACGGCTCGCAGGCCGTCGTCTGGCAGACGGCGCTCAACCCGGTGATCGCGCTCGAGCTGCTGGCGACGGGCGCCTGGAAGGGGACGGGCGTGCTCGGCCCCGAGGCGTTCGACGCCGTGCCGTTCCTCGACCTGCTGGCCGAGTACGACCGCCCGTTCGGCGTGTCCGAACGGCTGGTATCCACTTCTTGACTTCCGCCGCCGCGTCCCGTTGACTCTTGGCCGTGGGGGTGAACGGCTCGACTCCGATGGTCCAGCTCGAAGGGGTGCGGAAGAGCTTCGGCGATCACGTCGTCCTCGACGGCATCGACCTCGAGGTGACGGCCGGCGAGGTGCTTGTCGTGATCGGAGCCAGCGGCAGCGGCAAGAGCACGCTGCTCCGCTGCGTGAACCTGCTGGAGCCGGTCGACTCGGGGCGGATCCTGCTCGAGGGCATCGAGCTGACCGCCAAGGGCGCCGACATCTCGACAGTCCGCCAACGCGTCGGGATCGTCTTCCAGCAGTTCAACCTCTTCCCGCACCTGAAGGTGATCGACAACCTCACCCTCGCCGCCCGCCGGATACGCAAGGTCCCGAAGGCGAAGGCCGAGGAACAGGCCCTCGAGCTGCTGCGACGGGTGGGGGTGGAGGAGAAGGCCCGCCAGCATCCGCACCAGCTGTCGGGTGGTCAGCAGCAACGCGTCGCGATCGCCCGCGCGCTGATGATGGATCCGCACGTGATGCTCTTCGACGAGGTCACGTCGGCGCTCGATCCCGAGCTCGTCGGCGAGGTGCTGCTCGTCATGAAGGACCTCGCGGACTCGGGGATGACGATGCTCGTCGTCACGCACGAGATGCAATTCGCCCGCGAGGTGGGCGACTACCTGATCTTCATCGACGAGGGTCGCATCGTCGAACATGGCCGTCCGGCGGACGTGCTCGATCAGCCGAAGGAGGAACGCACGCAGCGCTTTCTGCGTCGCTCCCTCCAGCTCGCGCACTCGCTGGATGACCTCACGATGGAAGAGGCAACAATCGACGAAGGAGGAAGAGCATGAAGCGAATTATCCTGGCCGTCACTGCCGTGGCGCTCGTGGCGGCTGCGCTGGCCGCCTGGGGAGGCGCTGTGCCGTTGGCCACCACTGGGGCGGATGCCCCGTCGCAGGCCAAGCCGAAACTGCCGCCTCTGCCGGCGGACATCAAGCAGCGCGGACGGTGGAACATCGGCGTCAAGTGCGACGTGCCGCCGTTCGGCTACATCAACGTCAGGGGCCAGAACGCCGGCTTCGACGTCGAGATCGCCAGGTGGTTCTCTCGCTACGCGTTCGGCAAGGCCAGCCGCGTCAACTACGTCTGCGCACCGACGCCGGCGCGTGAGCCGCTCATCACGACGGACCGCGTCGACCTCGTGATCTCGACGTTCACGTACAACCAGGACCGCGACACGCGCATCGACTTCTCGCGGGCGTACTTCAAGGCGGCAGGCAAGCTGCTGGTGCCGAACAACGGCCCCGTGCAGAAGCTCAGCGACATCAACGGCCGGACGATCGCGACGACGAGCGCCTCGGTGTACCACAAGTGGATGCAGAACTGCTTCAAAGAGGCGAGCCCGCTCGTGTTCGACAGCTTCGCGAACGCGGTGCTGGCGATGCGCGGCGGACGCGCCGACGCCGTCATGTGGGACGACACGGCAGTGCTCGGCATCGCGACGAGTGACTCGACGCTGAAGCTCGCGCCGGACACGTTCCTACCCGGCCCGTACGGAATCGGAATCAAGCAGGGCAACGTCGCGCTGAAGCGATGGGTCGACGCGCGGCTCAACCTCATGAAGAAGAACGACATCTTCATCCGTATCCTCAGGAACAACCTCCCGGCGCGGTTGGTTCCCGCGTTCACGGACAGCATTCTCAGGCCGAAGCAGAACTTCGGATACAACGCCGTCGATCCCGTGACGGTGTGCCCCTAGACGCAGCGACTGACGAATGGAGCGGCCGCCTTCGCGCGGCCGCTCCTAGCTCTCCGTGATCGAGACGCTCGCCTTCAGCCTCGACGGGTCGTACTTCACGGACGTCTGGTCGTACCTCACCGACAACTGGGAGGAGCTCTTGAGGGGGCTCAGGCGCACGCTTCAGGTGTCGGCGATTGCGATCGCCGGCGCGTTCGTCGTCGGGCTCGTTCTCGGCGCGGCCCGCGCTGCCCGCGTGCCGGTCGTCAGCCAGCTCGCCGCCGTCTACGTCGAGATCATCCGCAACACGCCGATCCTCGTCCAGATCTTCTTCCTCTACTTCGCGCTGCCTCAGATCGGAATCCGCCTCGACGCGTTCACGGTGGCGTGGCTCGCCGTCACCATCTGGGGCGGCGCGTTCAACACCGAGAACTTCCGGGCCGGGTTCGAGGCCGTACCCAAGCGCTTCCACGAGGCGGGTCTCGCCCTCGGCTTCAGTCGTCTGGCGACGTTCCTCAACGTCACTCTGCCGATCGGGGGCCGGATCGCGCTCCCGTCGTCGATCAACACGTACATCAGCGTCGTCAAGAACACGTCGCTCATGTACGTCATCGCGTATCCAGAGCTGACAAAGACGGCGCTCGAGATCCAGGCGCTCACGCTCCAGACGGTCGAGACCTTCACCGTACTTGCCGTGACGTACCTGATCATCGTCTGGACGATGTCGGCCTCGATCCGGCTGCTGGAGCGGCATCTCGCGCTCCCGGAGGAGGCGCGCTGATGCCCGAATGGGTTGAGCCGACCGCCCGCTACATGCTCGAGGAGGGGCTTGTCCTCACGCTGAAGGTCGCCGCCGTCGCGCTCGTCGGCAGCACGATCATCGGCGTCACCCTCGGCACCCTGCTCACCATCCGGTTCCGGCCGATGCAGTGGTTGATCCGCCTGTACATCGAGGTCTGGCGGGGGCTACCCATCCTCATCACGATCTTCCTCATCTTCTTCGCCTTGCCGGCGCTGGGCGTCAGCTTCACCGTCGCCGGCATCACGTTCGACGGACGGTTCGAGGCGTGGGTCGCCGCCACGATCGGCCTGATCCTGTGGGGTAGCGCCCAGGTTGCGGAAGCCACGCGCGGCGCGGTGGACGTCGATCCCGCGCGAGCAGCACGAAGCTGCCTCGGCGCTCGGCTTCGGCTGGGTCGGACGCCATGCGTTCGTGATCCTGCCGCAGGCGTTCCGCAGGCTTCTGCCGCCGCTCGTGGGCCTGCTCGTCAACATCATCCAGAACACGACCATCGCCCAGGTGATCGGTGCGCCGGAACTGCTCGAGACCGGCGAGCGCCAGGTCGAGCGTATAGCGGGGACGCCTCCGTATGAGATCCATGCGTTCGAGATCTACGCCGCCGTGATGGTCGTCTTCTTCTGCATCTCGTTCCCGCTGACGCGGCTCGCCGCGTACCTCGAGCGCAGGCTCGTCTAGCGAAGCGCCTAGCGCTTCGTCTTGCGGGCGGTGCCGGCGTCGGTGGCCTTCTTCGCGCCACGCGCCTTCTTCCGGCGCTGGCGGTCGGCCTTCCAGCGAACGCTCGGTCTCGATCCTCGTCCCACGGCGGCGGACTGTACCCGTGGGTAGCGTTCCGCCGCGTGGAGAGCAACTCCGCCACCCCGCCCGCCGAGCGGCTGATCGGCCAGCTCGTCGCCGACACGCTTCGCTTCTACGGCGCCCACTTCTGGGGCTCGCTGGCGCTCGGCGCGGGGCCGGCGATTGTCGTCGCGGTCGCGTCGCAGCTCGAGCGGAGCGCAGCCGTTGCCGTGAGCGCCGGCGGCGCCGTGGTCGCCGCGACGGCGTCGTACGTGGCGGCCTCGGCCATGGTCGCGGGCGCGCGGCCGCCGGCACGAACGCTGCTGACGGCTTTCACGGTCGGCGTCGTCGTCTACGTCCCCGCGCTGGTTCTCCTCGGGCTCATCCTCCCGGGGCTCGCGTGGCTCGCGCTCTTCGGGCTCGCGGTTCCCGCGGCCGTGTCGGAGCGGCTCGGCTTCGTCGAATCGTTGCGGCGCGGGCTCGACCTCGGCATGGCAGGCTTCGTGCACGCCCTCGGCACGCTCTGCACGCTCGGGCTGCTCGTGTTCGTGACCGGGCAGGTGATGATCCTCGCGATCTACGGCGCGAGCGGGCAGGCGATTCAGGTCACGGCCTTTCTCGCCACGCTCGTGCTGACGCCGATCCTCTTCCTCGGCGCGGCGCATCTCTACGACGACCAGGTTGCGCGGGCGGAAGTAAAGTCGAGGCGCCAGCGACCGAAGGAGGCCTGATGCCGACGTATCTCATGCTGTCCCGACTCACCGCGCAGGGCGTGCAGACCCTGAACGCGAACCCCGAGCGCTGAAGGAGGTCAACAAGGACGTCGAGGAGCTCGGCGCGAAGGTGCTCCACCAGTGGGCCTGTCTGGGACCGTTCGACTTCGTGAACGTCGTCGAGGCGCCGGATGCGACGACGATCGCACGCGTGTCGGTGCGGCTCGGCGCGCGCGGAAGCTCGAAGCTCGAGACGCACGAGCTCATCGCGATCGACGAGTACCTGTCGAGCATCGAGAGCTAGCTCGCGAGCGCCCCGGCGATCTCGGCGGCGAGGGCCGCGTTGTCCGCCGCCAGCCGGCGGTTGACCTCGAGCGTCCGGCCGCCGCTCGCCTCGTGGAGACGCGAGAGGACGAAGGGCGTCACCGCCTGGCCTGAGACACCCTGCGCCTCCGCCTCGGCGAGCACATCCTCGATCAGCTTCGTGACGTCGACCTCGGGGTCGGGCGGCCGCGCGACGACGACTGCGGTGGCCAGCCCGAGCGCCCAATGCGTCTGCGCGATTGCGGCAACGGCCTCGGGCGTGTCCGCGCGAATCGGCGCCGGCGGGCCGCCTGTCGCGGCGTAGAAGAGCGGCACGGTGTCGGTGCCGAAGCCGATGACCGGCACGCCGAGCGTCTCCAGCGCCTCGATGGTCGCGGGCACGTCGAGCAGCGACTTCACGCCCGAGCAGACGACGACGGCGGGCGTGCGGGCCAGCTCGGTCAGGTCGGCGGAGATGTCCGGCCGCGTCGCGTAGCCGCGATGCACGCCGCCGATGCCGCCGGTGGCCATGACCCGGATGCCGGCGAGGCGGCACGCGACGAGCGTGGCGCCGACCGTCGTGGCGCCGATCGCGCCGTCGCTGATGCACGCCGCGAGATCGCGCGGGCTCACCTTGCGAGCGTCGGCGCCTGCAGTCGCGACCCGCTCGAGCTGCCCGTCGTCGAGGCCCACGTGCAGCACCCCGTCCATGACGGCGACGGTCGCAGGGACTGCACCGGCGTCGCGCACGCGCCGCTCGCACTCCTGCCCCACGGCGATTCCCTCGCCAGGCGGGAA
Source organism: uncultured Actinomycetes bacterium (assembly GCA_963755155.1). Taxonomy (GTDB): domain Bacteria; phylum Actinomycetota; class Thermoleophilia; order Gaiellales; family Gaiellaceae; genus PALSA-612. Next base: position 625,927 of record CAVWIV010000007.1, read on the forward strand.
GCCGTGCGCGACGATCGTCGTCTCCAGCGCGACGATCGGCCGCCCCTCGGTCAACGCTTCTCGAACGTCGCGCGAGTGTGCGGCGAGCCGCGACGTCACGGCATCGCTCCTGCCTGTGAGACGCAGCGCGCAGCAGCTTCCAGCCCGAGCTCGACGCCGCCGATGAGGAAGCCGGCCGCGAACGCGTCCCCCGCGCCGGTCGGGTCGACGACCTCGACATCCGGCGCGTCCGTGCTCGTTACGGCTGCCGCCCTCCACGACGGTCACCCCACGCGCGCCGTGCTTGATGACGAGCGTTTCGGCGGGCGGCTCGCGGCCGAGCGCCGCGACCTCGGCCTCGCTGGCGAAGGCGACCTCAGGAGCCAGCTCCTCGAGGCGCGCGAGCAGCAGGTCCGGGCCGAAATCCGCGATTCCTCTGGCCGACGCGAGGTCGACGCTGATGCGAGCGCCCTGCGTTCGCGCCGCGCCCGCTGCTCTCGCGGCCGCCTGCGCGATCGGGCCGCCGAGCATCGCGTAACCGGACACGTGGAGGACGTCGCAGCCGCGGAGCCAGCCGACGTCGATCTCCTCGGCGCGGAGCTCTCGGCTGGGCCCGCGGTCGGTGAGCATCGAACGCTCGCCGGAGCCGTCGACGACGGAGACGACCACGACACCGCCGGCAGCGCCGCGACAGGCCCGACGAGCTCGACGCCCCGTGCGGCGATCTCCTCGGCCGCGAGCTCTCGACGCGCCGTCGTCGCCCCGTTTCGCGATCAGCCTCGCCTCGGCGCCGAGCGCGGCGGCCCAGGCTGCGACGTTCGCGGCCTGTCCACCCGCCGTCACATGCGTGGCCGCGGGCGTGTCGTCGTCGCGGGAGGAGGGGCCCTGGAGCCGCACGATCACGTCGAGCAGGAGGTCACCGACGGCGCAGACGAGCATGCCTAGAATCGTCGCATGGACGACGACACGCGGCGCTCGCGTCTGCGGGACCTGCTGATCGGCGGCGTGGTCGGCGCGTTCGCCGCGCTGGCGGCGGTGCGCCGACGGCGGCCGCCGGAGCGCACGGTGACGACGGGGCTCGCAGCCTTCGAGGACGCCCCGTGCTACCGCGAGGCGGTCGAGCGCGAGCGCTCGCGTTCCTGAGCCGCCAGCCGACCGCTCGCCTCGACGATCGTGAGCAGGTTGGTGTCCGCGTCCCCGATCGAGAGCGCCTTGCCCGCGAGCTGGGCCTGCCGCGCGAGCTTCAGGTACGAGCGGACGTCGCCGGTCGGCGCAACTGTCCGCACGATCATGAACGGCCCGAACGTTCGCGTCTCGAACGCCTCCCGTGGCGTGGGCGGGCGGGCCGGCACTTCGAGCCGGCGTACGGGGTTGCCCGTGTCGCTCGCGTCGAGCACCCAAACGCCTCGGCCGAGGGGCACGGCTCGCTGAAGGGCGCGCAGCGCCAGGCGAGGGTCCGCCCGGGGCACGACCGAGCGAGACAGGTCGCCTCCGGCCCGCCAGGCCTCGAGGAAGAGCGGGTCGTAGCCGAACAGGACGTCGTCGCGCCGCGACGTCTCTGCGAGCCACTCGGCCGCAGCCGCGCGCGCCGTGACGCGCTCCGCAGGCTCTCCGCGGTAGAGCTCGGCCGTCCGCGACCAGCCCCACGCGACCTGCAGCGTGACGATCCCGCACACCACGACAACTGCGACCGGCGGGCCGGCTCGGCCCAGGTAGCCGGCGCCGCTCACGACTCCCATCGCCACGAGGCAGAGGAAGAATGGCAGGACGAAGATGAGATGGCGGGACTCGGGCGACGCCGCCGAGCCGAACCGCGCGAGCATGAGGAGCACCACGGGAGTGAGCACCACGGCGCCGACGAGGAGCGCGCTCCGCGGCCGCGATCGCGCGAGCGAGTACGCGCCGAGCGCCGCGAGGACGAGCACAGCGGCGACGGCAAGGCGATAGCCGGCGGTGAAGTCGCCGAACGTCCGCTCGAGGTAGCCGAGCACGTCGAGTGGCGAGCCCAGCCGGTCGCCGTCGCCGCCGCCGACGCCGATCTCGAAGCGCCCGGCGAGCACGAGATCGGTGCGCCAGAACGGGATGCCGAGGACGAGGACGATCGCGATCGACGCGGCTGCCTCGCGCAGTCTCGTCCTCGTGAAAGCGACGTAGACGATCTGTGTAGCGAGCACGAGCGCGCCGTACGGATGCGCGGCGATGCACAGCAGCGTCGCGGCGATCCACGCAGCCCAGCGGAGGCGCCCGCCCGTCTCGGACGCCTCGAGCAGCGCGAGGAACGACAGCAGGCTCGTGAAGAGGAAGAGGCTGTACATCCGGCCGTAGACCCCGTGGAACAGCAGCATCCAGCTCGCCGAGGCGAGAATCGTCGCGACGATGGCGGGACCTCGTCCTGCGAGCCGCGCGCAGAGAACGGCGAGCAGCGGCAGGCTCGCCACGGCGAACAGCGCGGACACGGCGCGCAGTGCCCCGAGCCCACCGCCCGAGTGCGCGACGGCCCAGGCAAAGACGAAGTGCAACGGTGCGCCGCCGCGCTGATTGAGGACGGTGCCGAGCATGCCGTCGAGCGAGTCCCGGCCGACGAACAGCGCGAGTGTCTCGTCCTCATGGGGCGGCCAGGCGGTGAAGCGAAGCGCGAGGAACGTCGCGACGGCTGCGGTGCACACCGCTACGGCCGGCGCGAACATCCGCTCGGCGATCGTGCCGCGCGGCGGCGCCAAAACCCTTTCTGACGCTACCGCTTCGGCCACGACAGCAGCCTATCCCGGTAGCCTGAGCGCGAATGCCGATCTACGAGTACCGCTGCCCGAAGGGGCACCTCTTCGAGCTCTTCCAACGGATGGACGACCCGCCGCCCAAGGTCTGCGAGGTGTGCGGCGGGAAGCCGCTCGAGAAGGTGCTGCACCCCGTTCCGATCTTCTTCAAGGGCAAGGGCTTCTACTCGACCGACTACGGGCGGAAGGGGCGGAAGCGCGACTCCTCGGACGGCGAGAAGGCGAAGTCCGACGACAAGAAGCCGGCCGAGAAGACCGAGACGAAGAAGGCCGAGCCCGCGAGCTAGCGCGAGCCCAGCGTCCGGCCGCCGGCCACGCAGCCCGGCCCGAACGTCCCGGTGCCGGGTCTCGGCGGCTGCGGCGCCGACTCGTCGAGGAACATCGAGATGACGTTGCGGTTCTCCTCCGAGGAGCGGATCACCGACGCGCCGTCGATCGTCTCCGGGTCGCCTCCGAGGCGGCAGCGAACGACGCTGCCGTCGTCCACACGGAACTTCACCCAGCCGAGCTGAAGCAGCTGGTTCGCGCTGAGGTCCGTGGCGAGCGGGCGCAGCAGCCCGTCCCCGTTGAACGGCATGCGGAGGAACGTGCCGACGCCGACGAGCTTGTCCGCGATCGCCTGCGTGACCTGCTGCTGGCGCTCCGATCGCGTGATGTCGTTCTCCGACGGGTCCAGCAGGTTCTCGCGGATCCGCGAATAGACGAGCGCGCGGCGGCCGTCCATATGCTGGCGGCCCTTGGAGAACCGCCACCCGTCCCAGGTCTGGCAGCGCTGCGCGTTGTACGGGCATTCGAAGCGGTTGGACTGGATCGGCCGGGGCACGGTGATGTCGATGCCGCCGATCGAGTCGATGAGCTCCTGGAAGCGCTGGAAGTCGACGACGGCGACGTGGTCGACGTCGATCCCCGTGAACTCGCGCACGGTGCGGATTGCGAGCGCGGCGCCGCCGACCTGGTACGACGTGTTGATCCGGCTCGCGCCGTAGCCCGGGATGTCCACGTACAGGTCGCGCGGGATCGCGAGGTAGTAGAGGCGATGATGGTCGGGATCGGTGCGCACGAGCATCATCGAGTCGGAGTGACGTAGTCCCTGCTGGCCCTTGCCGGGCCGCGTGTCGGTCCCGAGCAGGAGGACCGTCCTCGACTCCGTCAGCGGCAGGCCACCCTGGCCGGACAGCTGCTTCTCGGCCGACGCGGGGAGCCGCTTGTTCGCCGCCTTCACGCCGTCCCGGAACGAGAAGTACCCGGCGAGGCTCCAGGCGGCGACCCAGAGGACGAAGATCGAGAAGCCGATGCCGAGCCAGCGGAGCGCACGTCGCCACGGCGGCCGTACCGGCCGCTTGCGCGTCGACTTCGGGCGTGCAGGCCGGCCGTTCCCCCGCTTCGATCGCGACAGCGTCGGTAGCTTCGGCCCCCGGCGACCCCCGCGATAGACGCGGTACGGCTTCTCTTCCGGGGCCATGCGGCGCGTTATGGTAGCCGCCGGTCATGGCGACCCAGCGCACCATAGGCATCGACGTCGGTGGCACGAAGATCCTCGCGGGGGTCGTCGAGCGGGACGGTACCGTTCTCCGCACGGAGCGGCGTGAAACGCCGACCGAGTCCACCCAGGCCTTTCTCGAGGGCCTGGCGGCAATCGCCGACGGGCTCCGGGACGACAGCATCGCCGCGGTCGGCATCGGCATTCCGTCGACGATCGACCAGCACGAAGGCACCTCGGTGTTCTCGGTCCATGTCCCGATCGAGGGCGTGCCGCTGCGCGAGCGCGCGGAGCACTACCTGGGGCTGCCCGTTGCGATCGACAACGACGCAAACGCCGCCGCGGTAGCCGAATGGACGATCGGAGCGGGTCGCGGGACGCAGCACATGGTCATGCTGACGCTCGGCACCGGGATCGGTGGCGGGCTCATCCTCGGCGGCCGTCTCTACCGTGGATCCAGCGGCGCAGCCGCCGAGCTCGGGCACATCGTGATCGAGTTCGACGGGCCTGAGTGCCGCGGGGCGTGTAATGGGAGAGGCCACTTCGAGACGGTTGTCTCCGGCACGGCGGCCGGCGAGCTCGCGCAAGAGCTGCTCGGCGAGGGCGCCGACTCGCGGCAGCTCGTGGCGGCGGCGCGGGACGGCGATCAGCGCGCGATCGACGGGCTCGCAGGGATGGGGAGGAAGCTCGGAGCAGGGCTCGCCAGCCTCGTCAACGCCTTCGACCCCGAGGTGATCGTCATCGGCGGCGGCTTCGGCGAGGCGCTCGACCTGCTGCTCCAGCCGGCTCTCGAGATCCTCCATCGCGATGCGCTGCCTCCCGGACGCGATCGCGTGCGCGTCGTGGCGGCGGAGCTCGGCGAGGAAGCGGGCATGGTCGGCGCCGGCCTGATCGCGTTCGAGACGCTCGAAGCGGGCTAGTGCCCCTCGCCGTCTGCGCGACGCCGATCGGCAATCTCGAGGACGTCACGCTCCGCGTGCTGCGGGAGCTCTCGGAAGCCGATCTCGTGCTCTGTGAGGACACGCGGCGGACGCGAACGCTCCTCTCGCGGCACGACATCCCCGCGAGGCTCCTCAGCTACCACGAGCACAACGAGGCGAAGCGGACGGCCGAGCTCGTGCCGCGGCTCGTGGCGGGGGAGCGAATGGCGCTCGTCTCCGACGCCGGGTTGCCCGGCATGTCCGATCCGGGAAGCCGGTTGATCGCGGCTGCGATCGAGGCGGGCGTGCCGATCACGGTGCTCCCCGGCGCATCGGCGGTCGAGACCGCGCTGGTGGCGAGCGGGTTCGGGTTCGAGCGGTACCAGTTCGTCGGCTACCTGCCGCGAGGGGCAAAGGCCCTGGCCTCGCTCTGGGAGGAGCTCGCCGCGTGGCCGCACGCCGTCGTCGCCTTTGAGTCGCCCCAGCGGCTTCCGAAGACACTCGAGTCGCTTGTGACGTCGTCGCCGGAGCGCCAGGTCGCCGTGTGCAGGGAGCTCACCAAGGCCTTCGAGGAAGTCGTCCGCGGGACTCCCGCCGAGGTGCTCGAGCGATTCCGGGAGCCGCCGAAAGGGGAGATCACGGTCGTGCTCTCCCCGTCCGCGATCGCTGCGTCCGACGCGCAAGCGGATGAGGCAGCAGCGGCCGTCGCCCTGCTCGTTGCGGCGGGCCTCTCGCGGCGGGATGCAGCCGAACTGGTGTCCCGGTTGACGTCGATCCCTCGCGGCCGCCTCTACCGCCGCTCTCTCTGATGTAAGCGGAATTGACAACGTCCGTAGCTCCCGCTACGGTAGTTCCGTTGTCAACTTCGCCAACAAGGAGAGATCGATGCGCCGCCTTGCCGTAGCAGCCGCCGTATTCGCCGCGCTTGCTCTTGTGCCCACCGCCCACGCGTGGACGTGGCCTGCATCGGGTGATGTCCTCGAGCCGTTCGTCTACGGCGGCGACCCGTACGCGGGCGGCCAGCACAGGGGCATCGACGTGGCCGGCGAGCGCGAGGAGGCGGTGCTGGCGCCTGCGTCCGGCGTCGTCAGCTTCGCGGGCACGGTCGGATCGAACGGAAAGGTCGTGACGGTGGAGACGTCCGGTGGTCATGCGGTGACGCTCGTCCATCTCGGCTCGATCGCAGTGAAGAAAGGTGACGCTGTCCGGGAGGGTGCCGCTGTCGGGACGGTCGGGCCGAGCGGCACGCCCGAACACGACGTGCCGTACGTCCACCTCGGCGTTCGCCTCACCGCCGATCCGAACGGCTACGTCGACCCCCTGACGCTGCTCCCGCCGCGCGCTGCGCCCGCGCCTCCACCGCCACCTGCTCCCTCGCCGCAGCCGGCACCGAACCCGGCGCCTGCCCCTGCACCGCACCCGGCGCCCGCACCGCAGCCGGCACCTGTACCGCCACAGCAGCCTGCGCCTTCGCCCGAGCCGCCGCCCGCACCCGTTGCCGAGGCGCCGGCGGAGACGACTGCTCCCGTCGAAGTGTCCGCGGCGCCAGCTCCCGAGCCCGTGCCCGTGCCCGTGCCTGTGCCCTCGGCCGCCATCAGCCTGACGGAAGAGTCATCGCCGCCTGCGCTGTCAGCCAAGCCGCGGGCGGCGATCGACCGCTCGATGCCGGTCAGGTCTTCGGTCGCTCCGGCCCGAAGCGTCGCTCCGACGAATCCGCCGCCGGTCGCCGACCCACCGGAGGTCATGTCGGCCGAACGACCGTCCGGCATCGCAGCAGAGCCAGCAGTGACGCCAGAGTTCGTACACCCCGAGACGGCGGGAAGAAATCCGCGTGACACGGTGATCTCGCCTACGCCGGCGACGCGCCGGGGGCAGACAGCCGCGCCGCCCCATGCGGGCAGCGACGCTGGACAAGGCTTCCCGTGGTTCGCGACCGCACTCCTTGCCTGCTTCATGGTCGTAGTGCTTGCCGCGTTCATCCGTCGGGGACGGCTACGGGCGGCACCTAATATCCGCACGAGTGCGCTACTACCTGACCACGCCGATCTACTACGTGAACTCGACCCCGCACCTCGGGCACGCGTACACGACGATCGCAGCCGACATCCTCGTCCGCCATCACCGTCAGCGGGGCGACGACGCGTTCTTGCTAACCGGCGTCGACGAGCATGCGACGAAGGTCTACCGCGTCGCTCAGGAGGAGGGCCTCGAGGCACAGGAGTACGTCGATCGCATCGGAGAGGTGTGGCGCGCGCTGCCGGGGGCCGTCGGAGCCGAGCCCGACTTCTACATCCGAACGTCGGATGACGGCCACAAGGAATTCGTCCGCGGCTTCCTCCAGCGCATCTACGACAATGGGGACGTCTACGAAGACGTCTATGCCGGTCTGTATTGCGTCGGCTGTGAGGAGTTCAAGTCCGAGGATCAGCTCGTCGACGGCAAGTGCCCTGAGCACGGCGATCGCGTCGAGTACATCGAGGAGAAGAACTACTTCTTCCGGCTGTCCGCGTACGAAGAGCGTCTGCTTGCGCTCTACGACGAGCGACCTGAATTCGTCCTGCCGGACTTCCGCTACAACGAGGCGCGGAGCTTCATCGCCGGTGGCCTCCAGGATTTCTCGATCAGCCGCGCGGGCCAGCCCTGGGGCATCCCGCTGCCCTGGGACGAGGGCCAGGTCGCCTACGTCTGGGCCGACGCGCTCGTCAACTACCTGAGCGCGCTCACGTACGCGCGGCCGGGCGAGGATCTCGTTCCGGTGTACTGGCCGGCCGCCCGCCACATGCTCGGCAAGGGCATCCTCCGCTTTCATTGCGTGTTCTGGCCCGCGATGCTCTTGTCGGCCGGCTACGAGGTGCCCCAGCAACTCTTCGCCCACGGCCATCTGCTCATGGGAGAACAGAAGATGTCGAAGTCGCTGGGGAACGTCATCGACCCGGTGCCGCTCGCCCGCGTCTATGGCATCGACGCTGTCCGGTACTGGGCCATTCGCGCTGCGACGTTCGGACGCGACGGGTCGGCTTCGGAGGACAGCCTCCACGAGCGCTACGAGCGGGAGCTCGCGAACGAGCTCGGCAACCTCGTGTCGAGGACGACGGCAATGATCGCCAAGTACCGTGGCGGTGACTTGTCGATCGGGCCTGGCAGCGCCGATGTCGGCGAGAGGCTCGACGCGCTGCACGGCGACATCCCCTCGCGGCTCGACGGATGGGAACTCACGGGGACGCTGGAGTCGATCTGGGATGTCGTTCGGGAGCTCAACCGTCTCGTCGAGCGCGCGAAGCCGTGGGAGCTGGCGAAGGATGAGAGTCGTTCAGCTGAGCTCGACGCCGTGCTCTACGACCTCGCGGATGGCGTTCGCTCCATCGCCGTTGCGCTCCACGCGTACCTGCCGGCCACGACGCTCGCGATCCTCGATGCCCTCGGCCAGGGATCCGATGTCGGCTGGGACCGCGTGCGCTCTGGTGGCCTCTCGCAGGCGAGCGGCATCGAGCCGGCGCCGCCGCTCTTCCCGCGCGTCGAGCGCGCCGCTGGCGTTTGATCGACACGCACGCGCATCTCGACGCCTGTGCCGATGCCGCTCCAGCGGTCCTGGAGCGAGCACACTCGGCCGGGGTCACCCGCGTCGTCACGGTGGGCACGAGCGTCGAGTCGTGCAAGGCGGCGCTCGACCTAGCCGGGCAGGACCCTGGCGTCTACGCCGCGCTCGGCGTCCATCCGCACGACGCCGGCTCGGCCGACGCGGAGCGGCTGGACGAGCTTCGCGAGCTGCTCGCACACGAGCGGGCGGTGGCCGTGGGCGAGACGGGGCTCGACCACTACCGCGACTACGCGCCGCACTCGGCGCAAGCGCGGCTCTTCGCGGAGCACCTCGGGCTCGCGGAGGAGCTCGGACTGCCGGTTGTCATCCACTCGCGCGCGGCGGCTCGCGAGACGGTGGACGCGCTCAGCGGATTCGCCGGCGACGTGATCCTCCACTGCTTCTCGGAGCCCGAGCTGCTCGATGTCGCCCTCGAGCGGCGTTACTACGTCTCGTTCGCCGGCAACGTCACGTATCCCAAGGCGACCGAGCTGCGCGAGGCGGCGCGGCAGGTCCCGGCGGACCGCATCCTCGCCGAGACAGACAGCCCGTTCCTGGCTCCCCAGAAGTGGCGAGGCCGGCCGAACGAGCCTGCGTTCCTCGTCGACACGATGGAAGCTCTCGCGGCGGCCCGGGGCGTCACGGTCGAGGGGCTCGCGACCGCGGTCGACGAGAACGCAAGCCGCGTGTTCGCGATCTCATGAGCGCCGAGGTCTCACCCAAGCGGGCCCTTGGCCAGCACTTCCTCGTCGATCCCAACATCCTGCGGGTGATCGGCCGGCTGGCGAAGCTCGACGAGACGGACGTCGTCCTCGAGATCGGACCCGGCCTCGGTGTGCTGACGACGTTTCTCGCCGACAGCGTCCGGCACGTCCACGCGGTCGAGGTCGACGCGTCCCTGGAGCCGACGCTTCGCGCGGCGCTCGGAGACCGCTCGAACGTGAGCCTCGTGTTCGGCGACGCTACGAAGCTCGACGCCTCGAAACTCAGGCCCGTCGCGACGAAGCTCGTCTCCAACCTGCCGTACAACGTCGCCGCGACGATCGTCGTCGACAGTCTCGAGACGATGCCTCAGGTCCACTGGTGGTGCGTGATGGTCCAGAAAGAGGTCGGCGAGCGGTTCTTCGCCAAGCCGGGGACGAAGGCGTACGGGGCCGTTTCGGTGCTCGTCCAGCTCGCAGCCATCCGAACGGGCACTCACGCTGTCTCGCGAACGGTGTTCAGGCCACGCCCTCGGGTGGACTCCATGCTCGTCGCATTCACGCGTTCGCCGAGACTGCCGCACTATGACCGGGTGAAGGAGGTCGTCCGGGCTGCCTTTGCGCACCGGCGCAAGACGCTGCCCAACTCGCTCGCGCTCTCGGGGCTTGCCGATCGGGACGAAGCCTCGACCGCGCTCGCCGCGATCGGCCACGAGGCAACGTCGCGCGCCGAGAGTCTCGCTCCGGAGGAGTTCGCGCGGCTCGCGGAGCTCCTGTGAAGACGACCATCGCGGCGCCGGCGAAGATCAACCTTGCGCTCCTCGTCGGTCCGCGGAGAGAGGACGGCAAGCACGAGATCGTCACGGTGTACGAGCGGATAGCGCTCGAGGACACGCTGACGATCGAGCCGGCCGACGGCCTGCAAGTCGACGGCTTTCCCGCGGACACTCTGGTGATGCTCGCCTTGACGTCGCTCGCCGGCGCAGCCGGCGTCGAGCCTTGCTGGAGAGTCGGCATCGAGAAGCGGATTCCCGTGGGCGCGGGGCTGGGGGGTGGGAGCTCCGACGCGGCCGCGGCGTTGCGGCTCGCGAACGCAACGCTTGCCGAGCCGCTCGACGCTCGGCGACTACACGAGCTCGCCGCCGCTCTGGGCGCCGACGTGCCCCTCTTCCTGACTTCCGGCCCGCAGCTCGGCGTGGGCGACGGCACCGAGCTCACGTCTCTCGAGCTACCTCGCGACTACGCCGTGCTCGTGCTGCTGCCGACCGGCGCGACGAAGCACTCGACGAAGTCGATCTACGACGCCTTCGATGACCGCAACGGCGACGTCGGCTTCGCGGAGCGGCGTGGCGAGCTCATCGGCCGGCTGAGCAAGATCGCGTCACTGTCCGACATCGCCGCCTGGCCTCGGAATGACCTTGTTCACTCGCCGGTCGCGGCCGAGCTCGAGCTGCTGGGCGCGGTGCGAGCGGATGTCAGCGGGGCCGGCCCGGCCCTCTACGGCCTCTTCGAGAGCGAGGCAGACGCGCAGAAGGCGGCCGCCGCACTCGCCTACCGGGGTGCGTCATGGGTCGTATTTCCAGCGTGGTACGGTTGATCGATGGCTGAAGGGCAGGCACCCGAGGCGCTTCCGCCCTCGCCTGCGGCGCCGGCCACGGAGCCGTCGCCTCGCCGAAGTTGGCTACGCGAGAACCGGCTGAAAGTCGCGCTCGGGATCGCCGTCGCCGAGGGGCTCTTCGTCGCGCTCGAGGAGGACTTCTCCCGCGTCACGGTGATCGTGATCGCCATTCCGATCGTCCTCTTCTGGCTGCTAGCCGGCCGCTCGCTCGACTCCGAAGTCGGCCGCGAGATCTCGTGGATCCTCGCGATGTCGCAGGCGCTCGCGGTCGTGGCGGCGATCGTCGCGATCCTCATTCCCGCCATCGCGCTCGTGCTCGCCGGGATCTTCGGCGCCGTCGCCGCCTACCTGCTCTACCACGACCGGCCCAACGAGTCGACGCGCTCGGCAAGATAGTTTCCAGCTTGTGTTGGGGCGTAGCCAAGTGGTAAGGCAGCGGGTTTTGGTCCCGCGACCCCAGGTTCGAATCCTGGCGCCCCAGCCTTCGCGATGAACGACACCCGCCGCCTCTCCGCGATCGTCATGGCCGCCGGCCTCGGCACGCGCATGCGCTCCGCGACGCCGAAGCATCTCCATCCACTCGTCGGCCGCAGGGTCGTCGACTGGGTGCTCGATGCGGCCCGAGCGATGAACGCATCGCCGCTCGTCGTGGTTGCGTCGCCGGAAACGCGCGACGCATACGAGGGCGTTGAGGTGGTCGTGCAAGAGACGCCACTGGGCACCGGCGATGCCGTCGCCACGGCGAAGTCGAAGGTCGGCGACTTCGACGGCCAGGTCCTTGTGCTCGATGCTGCGGCGCCGCTGCTCACGCCCGCACACCTGAGCGGCCTCGTCGAGGAACACGCGAAGCAGCAGGCGACCGTCACCGTCCTCACGTTCCACGCTGACGACCTGCCCTACGGGCGGATCGTGCGCGGCGCGGACGGCTCGGTGCACGAGATCGTCGAGGATGGCGACGCGTCCCCCGAGCAACGCCTGATCCGCGAGGTCAACTCGTCGATCTATGTCTTCGACGCCGCGCAGCTGTGGCAGGCGCTGGAGAGGCTCGAGGCGCACAACGCACAGGGAGAGCTCTACCTCACCGACTGCGTGGGACACATCGTCGAGGCCGGCGGCCGCGCGGCTGCGTGGATCTGCCCCGACGAGCGCGCTGCGCTTGGCATCAACACGCGCGCCGAGCTGGCGATCGCCGCGGCCGAGCTCCGGGACCGCATCAACGAGCAGCACATGCTCGCCGGCGTCACGATCGTCGATCCAGCGTCGACCTGGATCGAGGCGGGAGTGGAGATCGAGCCCGACGTCACGATCCATCCGTTCACCGTGATCCGCGGCGACGTTCGCATCGCCCGGGGCGTCGAGATCGGCCCCTTTGCGTACGTCCGCCCCGGCACGCAGGCCGACGAGGAGGCGAAGATCGGGACGTTCGTCGAGGTGAAGAACGCGCAGATCGGCGCGCGGACGAAGATCCCGCATCTGTCGTACGTCGGCGACGCGGACATCGGTGAGGACACGAACGTCGCCGCTGGCAACATCACCGCAAACTTCCCGCACGAGAAGGGGCAGGGCAAGCAGCGCACGACGATCGGGCGCAACGTCAGGACCGGAGTCGACAATTCCTTTCTTGCCCCCGTCACGATCGGAGATAATGCGTGGGTCGCGGCCGGATCGGTGATCACCGAGGATGTCCCGCCCGACGCTCTGGCCATCGCTCGTGCTCGGCAGGAGAACAAGGAGGGGTATGCCGGTGGAAAGCGCCACGACTGACGTCGTCCGGCTCCCCGGACTCGACGTGGCCGTGAACACGGAGCGTCCGGAGGCGAAGCCGGGGCACTGGATCGAGCGCGGGCCGCTCAAGCGGCTCATGGTGTTCTCCGGCCGCTCGCACCCGGAGCTGGCGCAGCGAATCGCCGAGCAGCTCGGCGTCGAGCTCGGCGAGGTCGAGCTGAAGACGTTCGCGAACGGCGAGACGTACTGTCGTTACCACGAGTCGATTCGCGGCGCGGACGTGTTCATCGTCCAGACAGGCTGCTCGCCCGTCGACCGCAATCTCATGGAGCTCCTGTTCATGATCCAGGCCGCGAAGCTCGCGTCGGCAAAGCGGATCACGGCCGTCGTTCCGTGGTTCCCGTATTCGCGCCAGGACCGCAAGGCGCTGCCTCGCGAGCCGATCTCGGGGCGTCTCGTCGCGGACATGATCCAGCTGGCCGGCGCCGACCGCGTCCTCACGATGGACCTGCACGCGGGGCAGATCCAGGGCTTCTTCACGATCCCCGTCGACCACATGACGTCGCTGCCGCTCTTCGGGCGCCACTTCCGCGACCTCGGGCTAACGGGCGACGGCGTCGTGTCAGTCGCCCCCGACGCCGGCCGCGCAAAGCACGCGATCAGGTTCGCGGAGATGATCGAGGCCGACTTCGCGGTCATGCACAAGACGCGGCCCGAGCACGACAAGGCGTCCGTGACCGAGATCACCGGCCGTGTGAAGGGCAAGGTCGCAATCGTGGGCGACGACGCGATCATGACCGGCGGCACCCTGCTCGCGGGGGCGCAGGCCCTGCGCGAGCACGGTGCGACCGCGGTCTGGGTCTTCACGACGCACGGCCTCTTCTCCGAGGGCGCCCTCGAACGGTTCGCGGAGGCCGATCTCGCCGGGATCGTCGTCACGGACACGGTGCCCGTCGATCCGGTGAGCCGGCCGCAGAACCTGACGGTGCTGCCGATCTCAGGCCTGCTGGCCGAGACGATCATGAATGTCTTCGCCGACGAGTCCGTCTCCGCGATCTTCGGAGGCGAGTACCAGCTCTTTTGAGGCGGCCCAGCCGGCGACTCGCCCGGCTGCTGCTGGTCACGCTCGGTCTGCTCGTCCCCGGGCTCGGCTGCGGAGGCGACGGCGAGGTCACGCCGACCGTCCGAGTCGATGGCTTCGTCGACACGGTCGTCGCGTCGGGGCTCGTGGCGCCCAGCTCGTTCGCCTTTCTGCCGGATCGGCGGATTCTCGTGGGGCAGGTCGACGGCCTCATCCACGTCGTGAAGGACGGAGAGGTGCTCCCCGAGCCCCTCCTCGACCTGCGCGAGCATGTGAACACTGCAAGAAAGCGCGGGCTAGTCGGTCTCGAGGTGGACCCCGACTTCGCGCGTAACCACTACGTGTATCTCATGTACACGTACGGCCGCAACGACGAGGACGTCGACAGCGGTGTGCGCGTCACCCGAGTGACAGCCGACGGCGATCGCGCGCCTCCTGAAAGCGAGGTCGTCGTCCTCGGAACGGCTTCGGGCAGCTCGTGCGCGGGGCTTCCCGCCACTTCGGATTGCATTCCCGCCAGAGGCATCCACACCGGTGGGGGACTAGCCTTTGCCGGCGAAGGCACGCTCTTCGTCGGCACGGGCGATGGCGAGGTGGGCGATCCGATGGTCTACGACCCCGGCGCAAAGCGAGCCCAGGACCTCGACTCGCTCTCGGGCAAGGTGCTTCGCGTCACTCCGACAGGGAAGGGACTGCGGACGAACCCCTACTGGACGGGCGATGCCGGCGACAACAGGTCGAAGGTGTGGGCGTACGGCGTCCGGAATCCCTTCCGCATCACCGTGCGGCCGGGGACGCAGCTGCCATACGTGGGGGATGTCGGGTGGGACGACTTCGACGAGGTTGACGTCGCGACCCGCGGCGCGAACCTCGGCTGGCCGTGCTACGAAGGCCGCAGCCGGCCTCTCCACTACCGCGACACTCCTCTTTGCGCGGACCTCTATGCGCGGGGAGGCGTGCGCTTTCCGCTTCTCGTGTTGCCGCACGAGCTCGACAGCGGCTCCGTGACCGGCGGGGAGTTCCGAGGGCGGTCCGAGTACGTCTACGGGGATTACGGGAGGCACGTGCTGCGAACGCTTCGAGTCGACGCGAGCGATCGGCTGGTGAGCGGTAGCGACCAGCGGCTCGCGGCCAATGCGGCCTCGCCGACACAGGTCCGCATCGGACCCGACGGCGATCTCTATTACCTCTCGATCTCCGGCTCGCTCCACCGGCTCCGTGCCGTGAAGCGATAGCTACAATCCGCCGCCGTGGCCGGCGAACGAGTACGCCTGGAGGTGCAAGAGCGGCACGCGGTGGGATCCCGCGAGTCTCGACGGCTGCGCCGCGAAGGGCTGATCCCGGGCGTCCTCTACGGCAAGGGGAAGAAGTCACACGCCTTCGTCGTCCCCGAGCGGACGCTGCGGAGCGCGCTGGGAGGCCCGCACGGCCTCCACGCGATCCTCGACGTCGTCCTCGACGACCAGAAGACGACCCACGCCTCGGTCGTCAAGGACTACCAGCAGGATCCGATCCGAGGCTATCTGACGCACATCGATCTCCACGAGGTCAGGCTCGACCAGCCGATCAGCGCGCAGGTGGCGGTGGAGCTCGTGGGCGAGTCGCCCGGCGTGAAGGGCGGCGGCGTGCTGACGCAGCTCGTCCGCGACGTCACGGTCGAGGCCCTGCCGCTCGAGATGCCGGACCGATTGACGCTCGACATCTCCGCGACGGAGATCGGCGACGCCCTTCGCGTCTCCGATCTTTCGCTGCCCTCTGAAGTCACAATCTTGGCGGATCCGGAGAACGTTCTCGTGACGGTCTCCGCGCCTCGCCTCGCGGCGGAGCTCGAAGCGATGGAAGCCGAGGCGGCTGCCGAGCTCGAGGCCGAGGAAGGCGAGGAGGCTGTCGAGGGCGAGGAGCCGGAGGCCGAGGAAGGCGAAGAGCCTGCTGCGGCCGAGGGCGAGTCGCCTGCAGCCGACGACGCCACAGAGCCCGCAGAGAGCTAAATGCGCCTACGGCGCCGGCGGGCGCCCGAGCCTTCTCTGGACTTGCTCGTGGCGGGGCTCGGCAACCCGGGACGCGAATACGAGCGGACGCGCCACAACATCGGCTGGCTCGTGCTCGACGAGCTGGTGTCGCGCCACGGCGGCACATACCGCGGGAAGTTCTCCGGGCGCCTCGCGGAGGTCCGCGTCGACGAACGCCGGCTGGCGCTGCTCAAGCCCGAGACGTACATGAATGAGTCGGGCCGATCGGTCGCCGCGGCGGCGCGGTTCTTCAAGTCCCCTCCCGAGTCGCTCGTCGTCGTGCACGACGACGTCGACCTCGAGGAAGGCCGGCTTCAGGTCCGAGGCGGCGGCGGTCTGGCGGGCCACAACGGCCTCCGGTCTCTCGCGGACGGGTTGGGATCACGCGACTTTCTCCGAGTCCGCATCGGGGTCGGACGACCCGGCCGCGGCGACCCGCGACCCGTCTCCGACTACGTGCTGTCGGCCTTTCCGGCCGAGGCCGATGTCGGGAGCATCGTCAATCGCGCTGCCGATGCAGTCGAGGCCGTCGCGGTCGAGGGGCTAGAGGCGGCCCAGCGACGATTCAACTGACACGGAGTCGGCACAGAGTCGTTACCCACGGGTCTGACATTCCCGACTAGCATCACCAGCGGGGCGGAGGCTGGTGGCCCCGGCAAGTGTCGGAAAGGGACAGTGGTCGGCTGGAGAGCGCCTTCGCCGGCGCCCCGCACCTCTTTACACTGACCCCCGCGGGATGCGTATCCCGTCCTTCGTCATGGACCAGCCACCGCTCCTCGCGCTCGCCGACGTGCTCGCCGACACCGGCGAGCTCGACGAGCTCGCCCGCCGGCTTCCATCGGTCCGCGCGCGCGTCTCGGAACCGGCGCTCCCGCTCGTCCTCGCGGCGCTCCACCGTCGGCTCGGCCGCAGCCTGATCTGTCTCCTCCCCGACGACGAGGACGCGCGGGATGCGGCAGAAGCGGCTTCGTGGTTCCTCGGCGCCGACCCCGTCGCCTTCATGCCGGGGCGGGGAGTCGCCGTCGACTCGGGTCTCCGTCCGCCGCCGCACCTCGTGGGCGAGCGACTGCGAGCGCTCTCCGTTCTCGAGAACGGGGGTCTCGTGTGCATCTCGGCCGCCGCCGCGGCCGAGGGCTTGCCGCCCGAGGGCGAGCGGGCGGCGCCGGTCGAGATCGCCGTCGGCCAGGCGAGCGGGCTCGAGGAGCTAGCGGAGGCGCTCGTCCTCGCCGGCTACGAGCGTGTCGAGCGCGCGGAGGAACGCGGGCAGATCGCTGTTCGCGGCGGCATTCTCGACGTCTTCGGGACGACGGGGCGCGAGCCGATCCGCGTCGAGCTCTTCGGCGACGTCGTCGAGGGCGTCCGGGCGTTCTCGCCGTTCACGCAGCGCGCGTTGCGCGAGCTCGAGAGCACGGTCGTCTTCCCGGCGAGCGAGCGTCGAGCCGATATCAACGACGACACTGCACGGGACGCGGGCGAGCCCGGAGCGCTCGCACGGCAGGCCGACCTCGTCTGGAAGCCCGCCGGCGTGCTGGAGGTCTGGCGTGACGAGCTCGGCGTCGAGCTCGACGTCCAGGGGGCTGAGCTCGACCCGCTTCCCAGCGACCAGGAGCTGGCGTTCGAGGCGCAGCGCCCTGCGCTCGCTGCCCGCGGCATGGCCGAGGCCGAGCGGGAGCTCAACGCGCTCGTGCGGTCGGGCCTTCGTGTGGTCGTCTCGTTCCCCCACCGTGGCGATGCCCTGCGCACTCAACGCCTGTTACGGCGCGCGGATGCAGAGCTGCTGGAGCCGGGGCAGCCACTGCCGGCCGACGGAGCGCTCCTCTTCGCCGCTTCGCCCGCCCGCCGAGGGTTCGTCTGGCGCGACCTGGCCATCGCCCTCGTGCCGGATGCGCAGGTGCTACGCCGGCGGGCGCCGCGCCAGGCACGAGTGGCGAGGGCACTGCGGTCGTTCGCCGACCTCCGCTCGGGCGACTACGTCGTGCACGAGGACCACGGCGTCGGCCAGCTGCTCGGCTTCGAGACGCAGACCGTCGGCGGGATCACGCGCGACTACCTGCTGCTCGCGTTCCGCGGCGAGGACCGGCTGTACGTGCCGCACGACCAGGTGGGCAAGGTGTCGCGCTACGTCGGCGCGGATGGGCGTGACCCGACGCTCTCGAAGCTGGGTGGACGAGCGTGGCAGCTCGTCAAGACCCGTGCCGGCCATGCCGTACGCGAGCTCGCGGGAGAGCTGCTCGCCCTCTACGCCCAGCGCGAGCATGCGGCCGGCGTAGCCTTCGATCTCTCGAACGACTGGCTCGAACGGCTCGAGGCCTCGTTCCCGTTCCGCGAGACGCCGGACCAGCTCGAGGCGATCGAGGCGGTGAAGGAGGATCTCGAGTCGCCGCGGCCCATGGACAGGCTCGTCTGCGGCGACGTCGGGTTCGGCAAGACGGAGATCGCGGTTCGTGCGGCGTTCGCAGTCGCGCTCAACGGGAGGCAGACGCTCGTGCTGGCGCCGACCACGATCCTCGCGCAGCAGCACTGGAACACGTTTCGTGAGCGCTACGGCGACTTCCCGATCGTGTGCGAGATGGTGTCGCGGTTCCGCACCCCGGCGGACGTAAAGCGCGCGCTCGCCGAGTTCGCTGCGGGCAAGGTGGACGTCCTCATCGGCACGCACCGCGTCCTCTCGCGCGACGTCGTGCCGTCGAACCTTGGCCTCGTCGTCGTCGACGAGGAGCAGCGCTTCGGCGTCGCGCAGAAAGAGCTCCTGCGCCAGCTCCGCCTGGAGGTGGACGTGCTGTCGCTCAGCGCGACGCCGATTCCCCGCACGCTGCACATGTCGCTCGCGGGTCTTCGCGACATCTCGATGATCGAGACGGCCCCGGAGGGACGTCGTCCCATCAGGACGTACGTGGGGGAGTACGACGAGGAGCTCGTCAAGCACGCGCTCGAGCGCGAGACGGAACGCGGCGGCCAGTCGTTCTATCTCCACAACCGCGTCGAGACGATCGAGGAGGCGGCGAGCAAGATCGGCGAGCTCTGCCCCGACCTGCGGCTGCTCGTCGCTCACGGCCAGATGGCCGAGCGCGAGCTCGAGGAACGGATGATGGAGTTCCTGCGGGGCGACGCCGACGTGCTCGTGTCGACGACGATCATCGAGTCGGGCCTCGACATCCCGCAGGCGAACACCCTCGTGGTCGAGCGTGCGGACATGCTCGGCCTCGCCCAGCTGTACCAGATCCGCGGGCGGGTGGGCCGTTCGGACGTACCGGCGCACGCCTACCTCCTCTATCCGGACGCGACCGAGCTGACCGAGGAGGCGCGAGCGCGCCTGTCGACGCTCGCCGACCATACCGAGCTCGGCTCCGGGTTCGCGATCGCGATGCGCGATCTCGAGATCCGGGGCGCGGGCGAGCTGCTCGGCCGGGAGCAGTCCGGCCACGTGGCCGCCGTCGGCTTCGAGCTGTACGTCGACCTGCTGAACGAGGCCGTCGAGGAGCTCGCCGGCGGGAAGCGGCTCGTCCCGCGCCCGATACGCATCGACGCGCGCATCGACGCGTACGTGCCGCCGGACTACGTCTCGTCGGAGGCGCTGAAGATCGATCTCCACCGGCGGCTCGCCCTGGCCGCGACCGATGAGGAGCTGCGCGAGCTCCACGCCGCAGTCGAGGACCGCTACGGCGAGCCGCCGGAGCCCGTCGAGAACCTCTTCGCGCTGCAGGAGGCACGTCTCAGGCTGGCCGAGATCGGCGCCGACTACGCGGTCTTCCGCGGCGGCAAGCTCACCGTCGGGCCGGTGCTGCTCGGCGCCGAGGACGTCCGTGACATCCGGTCGACGGTCGCATCGGCGGCCTATGTCAGCGACCGCCGCGAGCTCTCGATGAGGAGCGACGGGTTCCGCGAAGTGCTGCCGTTGCTCGCTGCTATCCTCGATGTGCGCCAGGCAGCCTGAGGCGCTTTTTCCTTCCATGAACGCCCAACGTGTATTCCTTTCCGCGTCGCTCGCAGTCGCCGTGCTGGCGCTGTCGCTCGGGGCATCCGCCTGCGGGGGCGGCGGCGGCGGCGGTACGAGCGGCGGATCTCTCGCGTCGGGCATCGTCGCGAGCGTCGCAGGGGACGAGATCACGCAGGCCGAGCTCGACGAGGTAATTGCCCAGGCGCAGGACCGTCTCGAGTCCCAGGGACAGAGGATCCCCGCGGCGGGCTCTCCGGAGTACCAGGCGTTCCAGCAGAACGCGCTCGCGTACCTCGTCCAGAAGGCGCAGTTCGAGCAGCAGGCAGAGGAGCTCGACGTCACCGTCACCGACAAGGAGGTCGACGAGCGCGTCTCCCGGGTGCTGACGCAGTTCTTCGGAGGCAACCGAAAGAAGTACGAGGAGGCGCTCGAGAAGCAGGGCATCACCGACGCGCAGGTGCGCGACGAGCTTCGCGCCACCCTCGTCTCGGAGAAGATCTTCGACAAGGTGGGCGACTCGGCAAAGGTCACCGAGGCCGAGGTCAAGGCCTACTACGAGGCCCACCCCGAGCTCTACACGCAGCAGTCGTCGCGCCGCGTGCGCCACATCCTCGTGAAGTCGAAGACGCTCGCCGACAACATCCACGGCCAGCTGCGGAGCGGCGGCGACTTCGCCGCGCTCGCGAAGAAGCATTCGACCGACTCCTCGAAGGACATCGGCGGCACGCTGACCATCCGCAAGGGCGAGACGGTTCCCCAGTTCGAGAAGGCCGCATTCGCCCTGAAGGTCAACGAGCTCTCGAAGCCGGTCAAGACGCGTTTCGGCTGGCACGTCATCGAGGCGCTCGGGCCGAGCACGGCACCCAAGCCCACGCCGCTCGCCAGCGTGAAGCAGACGATCCGCGACACGCTCGCCGGCCAGAAGCGCTCCGACGCCGTGACGAAGTGGCTCGAGAAGGTCAAGCAGGAGTACGCGGACAAGATCGAGTACGCATCCGGCTTCGCGCCCCCGGCCACGTCGCCCGCCGCGGGTACGACCGAGACCGGTTGAGCCTCGAGCAGGCGCTCGGCGAGCTCCAGGAGCTCACCGCGCTGCTGCGCCGCGAGTGCCCGTGGGACGCCGACCAGACGGCGCGCACGATCGTCCCCCACACCGTGGAGGAGGCGTACGAGGTCGCGGATGCCGCGATGGCGGACGACGACGCGAAGCTCGTCGACGAGCTCGGTGACCTGCTGTACCAGACGTTCTTCCTCTCGCTGCTGCTCTCCGAGCGCGGAGCGGGCGACCTCGAGACGGTTGCGCGCGGCGTCCACGACAAGCTCGTGCGCCGCCACCCGCATGTCTTCGAGAACGCCGACATCCCCGGCTCACCGGAGGCGGTCAAGCATCGCTGGGAGGAGCTGAAGACCGAGCAGGAGGGGAGAGAGGGCGTCTTCCACGACCTCCCGGAGCCGCTGCCGGCGCTGCTCTATGCTCGAAAGGTGCAGCGGCGGGCGGCGTCGACCGGCTTTGCGTCTACCGATGTCGACGCGCGCCTCGCCGGTCTTCACGATCAGCTCGACGAGCTTCGCGCGGAGCTCGGGCGAACGGGGACGCCGCCTCCGGAGACGGAGCCGGACGCGAGGCTCCACGAGTCGCTCGGCGACGTGCTGTTCGGCGTCGTCGCCGTCGCGTCCGCGCTGAACGTCGATTCCGAGCTCGCCCTGCGCGGAGCGAGCCGCCGGTTCATGGAGCGCGTGGAGGGGGCGCGTGAGCGCCATCGAACGCGTCGCGGCGCGGCAGATCCTCGACTCGCGCGGGAACCCGACGGTCGAGGTCGACGTCCTGCTCGAGTCGGGGGCGTTCGGTCGCGCCGCCGTCCCCTCAGGCGCCTCCACGGGCGAGCATGAGGCTGTCGAGTTGCGCGACGGCGATTCGGAGGCGTACCTCGGCAAGGGCGTCCTGCGCGCGGTCGGCAACGTCACCACCGTGCTCGGCCCGGCCGTGAAGGGTCTCGACGCGAGCGATCAGGCTGCGGTCGACGGGCGCATGATCGAGCTCGACGGCACCCCGTCGAAGAGCGCGCTCGGCGCGAACGCCCTGCTCGGCGTGTCGCTAGCGGTGGCGAAGGCGGCTGCGGCCGACGCCGGCCTGTCGCTCTACCGCTCGCTGGGCGGGGAGGCGGCCGTGACCCTGCCCGTGCCGATGATGAACGTCGTCAACGGCGGCGCCCACGCGGCGAACACCCTCGACCTCCAGGAGTTCATGGTCGTGCCGGCCGGCGCCGGCTCGTTCGCGGAGGCCCTGCAGATCGGCGCAGAGGTCTACCACACGCTGAAGGGCCTGCTGCACGAGCGCGGGCTCTCAACCGCTGTGGGCGACGAGGGCGGTTTCGCCCCGGATCTCGGCTCGAGCGAGGAGGCGATCGACGTCATTCTCGCCGCCGCCGAGCAGGCGGGCCACACCGACCGGATCGCGCTCGCGCTCGACCCGGCGGCGACGGAATTCTGGCGCGACGACGCGTACCGGTTCGAGGGGCGCGTGAAGGATCCCGCCGAGATGGTGGAGTTCTGGGCCGAGCTCGCCGGCACGTACCCCATCGTCTCGGTGGAGGACGGGCTCGAAGAGGACGAGTGGTCATCGTGGCGCGAGCTGACCGAGCGGTCCGGCGGCAGTCTCCAGCTCGTGGGGGACGACCTCTTCGTGACGAACGTCGACCGCCTCCGGCGCGGCATCGACGAGGGCGTCGCGAACGCGATCCTCATCAAGCTCAACCAGATCGGGACGCTCACGGAGACGCTCGAGGCGATCGAGCTCGCACGCGGAGCCGGCTACGCGTCGGTCATCTCCCACCGGTCCGGTGAGACCGAGGACACGACGATCGCGGACGTCGCCGTCGCCACGAATGCCGGCCAGATCAAGACCGGCGCGCCGTGCCGCTCGGACCGCGTCGCGAAGTACAACCAGCTGTTGCGGATCGAGGAAGAGCTCGGCGACCGCGCCGTCTATCCCGGCTGGAGCGCGTTCCCTCGGTACCGCCGCTAAGAAAGGCCGCGGGCAGACGTGGTTTCCCCTGACGTGCTACGCGAGGGCGTTACGCGGGCGGAGCCGGGCTTCGCCCGAGCGCAGCCCACGCGGTGTCCGCCAACGAGATCTGCCGAAGAAGGGGGTCAATGGGGGAAACATGATTTCCCCCATTCGACCGATACGCTGGCGCCGTGTCCAGCGAGGCCCCGCGCCGCACGAAGATCGTCGCCACGCTCGGGCCGGCCTCGGCCGGGCGCGTCGAGGAGCTCGTCGCCGCCGGCATGGACGTCGCCCGGCTGAACTTCTCCCACGGCACACACGCGGAGCATGCGGCGATGGCCGCTGCGGTTCGCGCCGTCGAGCGGGAGCGAGGGCGTTCCCTGGCCGTCATCGCCGACCTCCAGGGGCCGAAGCTCCGCATCGGCGACCTGCCGGCTCCCGTGGTGCTCTCTAAGGGCGACGAGGTGGTCGCCGGCCCCGACGGGGATCAGGTGGACCTGCCAATCGCCCCCGAGGTCGTGGGCGGAGTGCTCGAGGCGGGCCACGACGTCCTCATCGACGACGGCCACGTTCGTCTGCGCGTGGAGCGCGTGGACAACGGGCGCGCCGTGTGCTCCGTCGTCGTCGGCGGGACCGTCGAGAGCCACAAGGGCGTGAACCTTCCCGGCGTCGCCGTCCCCATCCCGTCGCTGACCAAGAAGGACCGCGGCGATCTCGGGTTCGCGCTCGACCTCGGCGCCGACTTCATCGCACTGTCGTTCGTGCGCTCGCCGGACGACGTCCGCGAGCTCAGGAAGCTCATCGACGACGCGGGCTCGGAGGCTCGAGTCATCGCGAAGATCGAGAAGGCGGAGGCGGTACATGCACTCGGCCCGATCGTGGACGCGGCCGACGCAGTGATGGTTGCGCGCGGCGACCTCGGTGTCGAGATCGGGCCGGCCGCGGTGCCGCTGCTCCAGAAGCGGATGATTCTCCTTGCGCTCGAGCGAGGTCGCCCGGTGATCACCGCCACCCAGATGCTCGAGTCGATGCTCCACGCGCCCGAGCCGACACGGGCCGAGGCGAGCGACGTCGCCAACGCCGTGCTCGACGGCACGTCGGCGCTCATGCTGTCGGAGGAGACGGCCGTCGGCGAGTACCCCGTCGAGGCCGTGGCGACGATGGACGTCATCGCGCGCACCGTCGAGCCGAGCCAGGGCCACCGCCACGAGCTGCCGGCGGCTGGCGACGAGCCGACCGTCGGCGAGGCCATCTCGAACGCGGCCTGTGACATCGCCGAGTCGCTGCACGCGGTCGCACTCGTCGTTCCCACCTTCACCGGCGGCGCCGCGTCGGCGGTGGCGCGGCTGCGGCCAAGGCGGCCCATCGTCGCGATCACCCACGACGAGCGCGTGGCGCGGCGGCTCGCGCTCGAGTGGGGCGTGGTGTCGCTCCTCATCGACGTCTGCGACAACGTCGAGCAGCTTTGGGGCCGGTCGATCGAAGCCGCGCGAGGGGCCGGTCTCATCGAGTCGGGCGACCGAGTCGTGATCACGGCAGGCACGCTCCTGAACACGCCCGGATCGACGAACGTCATCAAGGTCGACGTCGCGCCGTAGTGAAGGAAGGTCGGGACCGCGCGCGAACCGGACCGCATGGGAGGAGCCCGCGTCCAACGACGGACCATGCGACGAGGCCGGCGCGCCTGGCTCGTGGCGGTGGTCGCCCTCGCGCTCGTCGGCTTTCTCTACTACCGGCCGGTGAAGGCTTACGTTCGGGCGCAGGACGCTCTTCAGGATCGCGCGGCCGAGGTGCGCCGCCTCTCCGCCGAGCGGACGAAGCTGCGCCGCCGGCTGAGGCTCGACGGCACGCCGGCCACGCTCGTGCGCGAGGCACGGAGGCTCGGGCTCGTCCGGCCCGATGAGCGCCTCTTCATCGTCAAGGGCATCGACGCCTGGCGACGAGCGCGAGCCGCCGACCGTGCCGACGACGGAGGATGACGACCGCGCCGCGGTCGAGCGCCAGCTCGGGCGCCCGGTGCGCGCTTTCCTGCGGGTCGTCCACCGCTGCCCGTACGGCCGGCCGGCGGTAACGGAGCAGGCGCCCTACGCAGCCGACGGATTGCCCTTCCCGACGACGTACTACCTCACATGCCCCCACGCGGTGGCTGTCGTGTCCCGAGTCGAGGCGGCGGGCGGCGTCGAGCGCTGGAGCGCGCTCGCGGCTGCGGACGACGACCTGCGAGCGAGCGTCGAAAGAGCGACCGACGAGCAGCGCGAGCTCCGGCGAGCTCTTGCAGCCGGCCGCGTCGGTCGCGACGAAGGCGCGTCGCTCGAGCTCGGCATCGGAGGCTCGTCGAGCCCGTTGCGGCTGAAGTGCCTCCACGCTCACGTGGCGTTCGCGCTCGCGAGGCCCGGCTACGCCCTCGGCGAGAGGATCGTCGCAGAGCTGAAACAGGTGTTTCCCGAGGACGGCTGCTGCTCGCTCTAGCATCAGACGAGTGGAGACGCAGGTTGAGATCGTCCGGCAGCAGTGGGACAACGCCTACCGTGGTCTCGTCCGTGGCCGGGAATGGATGCTGCCGTCCGAGAGCAGGTGGAGACCGTGACCGCCGAGCTGCGGCGGCGCGTCGGTGGCACGTTCACGCTCGGCGAGCTGGCGGCCGTCTACGCAGGACTCGGAGCGTTGGACGCTGACGGTCATCTCCGAGCGGTGCTACCGCCCTGGCTGGGTGCAGACGGCAGCCGCCGCCGCCGACGCGGCGTTCCACCTGTACGCGCGGGGAGCGCGCGACTACCGGCCGTGAGCGTCACCACGCAGCGTCCGCGACGACAGCGCCGGCGTCGCCCCGTGCTGAGAGCGGTCCTCGTCGCGGCAATGCTCGGCGTCGTCTTCGCGCTCGGTATCGCGTTCGGCCAGTCGATCGCGACCGATCAGACACCGGAGAGCGCGACGACGCAGACGCGGACGATTGTGCCCGTTGCGGCCACGCGCCAGACGGTGACCGTGACGACGACCGTGACGACGCCCTGAGTTGATCTCGCTCGACGAGCGCGTCGAGCGGTGGATCGTCGAGCATCGCGTCGACTGGCTCGATCCGCTCGTCGTCGGCCTCACGTACGCGGGGACGCACGGCTTGCTGTGGATCGTGCTCGGCATCGCCGTAGCCGTCTGGCTGCGCCGCCCGAGCATCGCGTTCGCCGTGCCGGCGGTCGTGCTGCTTGCGGATCTCGCCGCGTCCGGCCTGAAGCTCGCGACGGACCGCCGGCGGCCGGAGGAGACACTGGCCGGGATCGACGTGCTCGTGTCGACGCCGTCGACCGCGGCCTTCCCATCGGGTCACGCCGCCACGAGCTTCGCAGCCGCCGTCGTGCTCGCTCTCGCGCTGCCGTCACTTGCCCCAGCGTTCCTCGTGCTCGCCGCGGCCGTGGCCTTCTCGCGGCTCTACGTCGGCGTGCACTTTCCTCTGGACGCGATCGGCGGAGCAGTCCTCGGCGTCGTCGTGGCGGGAGGGCTTGGCGGAACGGTGCTCGTCGCCAGGGCGCTCCGGGCGTCGCGCTGCAAGGACGCAGGGAGCCCGCGTACTGAATGAAGTACGTGGGCGACTGAGGACGCCGCAGCGCGGCGATCCGGTGCGTTCTGGCGGCACAGTCACTGTTTCGCCAGGCCCTCCCTAAAGCTCTTCTCCTGCTCGCACGAGCCCTGCGACGATCGCGACCGCGGCGGACGCCAGGCCCACCCAGAGCCCGATGGCGCGATCGGCAGTGCCGGCGAACTCGTCGGGGATCGACACGATCCTGATGAGCAGGAGGATCGTCGCCGTCGTCGCGAGGACGATGACGATGAGGCTCTCGGGGAGGCTCCGCGGCAGCTCGATCCCAGCGCCTCGCCGCACAGCGAGGAGGACGATCGCGATGCCCAGCACGAACACGAACTTCCCGAGCGTGCCGGTGTTCCAGCCGAGCACGGACACGGTCGGCCCCTCAGACCCGGAGCCGGAGTACCAGCCCATGAACGACGAGAGCGCGAGTGTCAGGCCCGCGACCCAGGTCGCCTGGCCCGCGGCCGCCACGAGCGCCGGCGTCTCCGGGGGACGCGCTTGCTCGCTCAAAGGCCGAAGAGCGTCTGCACCTGGCCCCAGATCGTGACCGCGAGCACGAGACTGCCGAGCAGGAGGAGGGTGGCCACGAGCCAGAACCTCCACCGAGCTCGCCGTTGCTCGCGATCGCGGGCGATGCGCGCGGAGCGCCGCTCACGGTGAAAACGGTATGCGTGCGCCACCGAGGCGGGGTCGTGCGTCGGCGGGTCGTCGAGCTCGGCCGTATGCCGTGCAGGACGGGCCATGAGCGAAGTGTAAACCGGCGCGTCGCCGGAGTGTGCGTTATCCGACTCCGCGCAGGGCTAGACTTCACACGTGCGCAGGGTCGGCGCAGCCGTCGTCGTCTTGAGCCTCGCGTTTGCGGGCTTTCTCGCCGCGTCCGTTCTTGCCGGCCCGCAGGCTCAGCCGGCGCAGACTGACACGACCACGACCACGGAGACGACGTCGACCACGGCCACAACTGTCACGACGCCGACGCCGCCCCCACCGCCCCCGAAGGCGAAGCCAAAGCCGAAGCCGAAGCTCCCGGCGCGCCTCGCCCGTCGTGTCCAGATCGGTGGCATCCACGTCGGCGGGCTCACACCGGCGGCGGCGCTCGCGGCCGTGAAGGTAGCCGCCCGCTCCCCGCTCGTCGTCACCGTTGACGACGCGCGGGTACCGGTGTCGCCGGCGAAGCTCGGGGTGAAGGCATACGTCGAGGCAGCCGTCAGGCGCGCGAGAACGGCGAAGCCCGGCACGAGCATTCCGCTCCACGTGACCGTGCGCGGCGCCGACGTCCGTGCCTGGGTAGCGAAGCTCGCGGACAGACGCGACCGCGAGGTGCGCGACGCCCGCGTCGTGCTCTCCGGGGCCCACCCCCGTGTTGTGTCCGAGCGAAACGGCTACCGAGTTCGCCGCGAGGCGACCGTTGCCGTGATCGTCGAAGCGTTGCTCGCCAACCGGCGGGGCCCGGTGAAGGCCGTGGCCGGCCTCGAGCGGCCGAAGGTCGCGAGCGCTTTCTTCACGTCAGCCGTCGTCATCCGCCGCGGCACGAACAAGCTTCTCTACTACAAGGACAAGGGCGACGGGCTCGAGAAGATGCGGACGTTCAGTGTCGCCACCGGCACGTCTTCGTACCCGACCCCGCTCGGGAATTTCGAGATCGTGCAGATGCAGCGTCACCCCTGGTGGTACCCGCCGCCGTCACCGTGGGCAGAGGGCCTGAACCCCGTGCCGCCCGGCCCTGGCAACCCGCTCGGCACGCGGTGGATGGGCATCAGCGCGCCCGCCGTCGGCATCCACGGGACGCCCGACGCGGCATCGCTCGGCTACTCGGCCTCCCATGGCTGCATCCGCATGGCGATCCCCTCTGCCGAGTGGCTGTTCAAGCAGGTCAAGGTGGGGACGCCGGTGTTCATCATCTCTGCGTAGGGAGGACTTGGCGAAACGTGACTGTGCCG
Source organism: uncultured Actinomycetes bacterium (assembly GCA_963755155.1). GTDB lineage: Bacteria > Actinomycetota > Thermoleophilia > Gaiellales > Gaiellaceae > PALSA-612. Next base: position 654,252 of record CAVWIV010000007.1, read on the forward strand.
CCAGAACGCACCGGATCGCCGCGCTGCGGTGTCCTCGGTCGCTCACGTACTTCTAGTACGCGGGCTCCCTGCGTCCTTGCAGCGCGACGCCCGGAGCGCCCTGACGACGAGCACCGTTCCGCCAAGCCCTCCTGATGGCCGTCGGGCTGCGCCGCGCCGGCCAGGTGCTGGCGATCGCGGTCGTCCTCGCGTTGCTCGCGGTGCTCGTGTGGCGGGTCGTGCGCGACTCCGAAGGCGGGGCCGCCGACGCCCTGCGCCGCGGCGAGCATCCACAGGCGCCAGAGTTCGACCTCCAACGGCTCGACGAGTCGGGCCGCCTCCAGCTTGAGTCACTGCGCGGGAAGGCGGTCGTGCTGAACTTCTGGGCCTCGTGGTGCATCCCGTGCAAGGAGGAAGCGCCCCGGCTCGAGGCTGCCTGGCGGAAGTGGCGTTCGAAGGGAGTCGTGGTCGTCGGCATCGACGCGAACGACTTCAAGTCGGACGCGCGCCGTTTTGCCCGCCGCTACAAGGTCACGTACCCGCTCGTGCACGACGGCCCGGGAAACCTGCTCGACGACTACGGCCTCTTCGCGTTCCCCGAGACGTTCTTCGTCCGGCCGGACGGCCGGCTGTCTTCGTGGACGCAGGGCGAGCTGAGCGTAGCCGAGATCGAGGCGGGCATCCGGGAGGCTCTCGCGACATGAAGGTGGCTTTGCTGACCGCTGTGATGCTTCTCTCGCTCGGGCCCGTTTCGACCGCGGCGGTGGCGAGCGAGTCACAGCCGACGCTCGCCGAGATCGAGAGCGAGGTCGTGTGCCCCACGTGCCACACGACGCTTGACCAGTCGTCGTCCGCGGTGGCCCTCCGTATGCGGACGTTCATCCGCGCGCGGATCGCCGCCGGCGACACGAAGTCGGAGATCAAGCGGAAGCTCGTCGACGACTTCGGCGAGCAGGTGCTCGCTTCGCCGCCGAAGCGCGGGTTCAACCTCCTGGCGTGGGTGCTGCCGCCGGTGCTCGTCGTCGCCGCGGGAGGGATTCTCGCGGTGCTCGCGGTGCGGTGGAGCCGCCGCCGTGATGCGGCTCCGGCGCTCGACGCGACGCCCGATCCCGCGCTCGACCGCCGCATCGACGACGAGCTCGCCCGCCTCGAGGACTGAGGAGGCATGTCCGCCGGGAGCGTCCTCTTCGCGTTCGCCGCCGGCCTCATCTCGATCGTCACGCCATGCGTGCTGCCGCTCGTTCCCGGCTACCTCTCCGCCGTCTCCGCCGTCGAGCCGCACCGCCTCGGCGAGCCGGGGATCGCCCGGCGAGTCCTCGTGTCGAGCGTCCCCTTCTTCGTCAGGCTTCACGATCGTGTTCGTGGCGCTCGGGGCCGGCGCCGCCGCGCTCGGGGGCTTTCTGCCGCCGGACCGCCGAACAGAGGTCGCGGGACTGATCATGGTCGTGTTCGGGCTCGCCTTCCTGGGCCTCCTGCCGATTCCGGAGCGCGTGCTGGCGCCCGGGCTCGTCGACTCCGCTCGCCGCCGCGGGTCGGTGTTTCTCGGGGCGGCGTTCGCTGTCTGCGCGGCGCCCTGCGTCGGCCCCATCCTCGGCTCTGCGCTAGCGCTCGCCAGCCGCTCGAGCACGGTCGTGCAGGGTTCGCTGCTCCTCGTCGTCTACTCGCTCGGTCTGTCGCTGGGGTTCCTGCTGGCGGGCATCGGCTTCGTGCGGGCGATGGGGGCGTTCCGCTGGCTCCGCGACCGCTACCGCTACATCCAGTGGGCGAGCGGCGTCCTGCTCGTGGGGCTCGGGTTGCTGCTCTTCTTCCACCGGGACTACTGGCTGCGCGTGATGGCCAACCGCGTGCTCGAGCTCCTCGGCATCGAAAGCTTCTAGAGCTCGACGGGCTCGAGTTCTAACGAGCCGCCTGAGACACGCTCGGCGGCTCGATCGACCTGAGCGAGCACGGCCGCGACGTCGACGCTGCGGTGCACAGGTGCGTACGGGGTGAGGCGCCGGCGCGCTTTCTCCAGCTGCCTCTCGCAGCCCGTCCGCTTGCCGCGACCCGCCTGATACCACGCGACGGCGACGTGGACGAGGCCCTGGCAGAAGTCCCGCTCGCCGGCGTCGGCCGACCGCCAGGCCGTCTCCAGCTCCTCGTGCGCCTCGAAGTACTCGCGTCGCCGGACGAGCTCGAGCCCTGCGGAAAGCGCGGCCTCGTTCACGACGGTGCTATGTTCCGGCCGTGGCGACGATCCTGCTGGCCGGGGTCGATCTCTTCTTCCGGGGCAAGCTCGACGTGCTCCTCGTGGGCCATCAGCTGGTCACGACGGACACGGTCGAGGCGCCCGAGCTCGTGATCGCGGACATCTCTCGCATCGAGCCGAACGAGGTCGCCGATGCCTATCCGGACATTCCGATCGTCGGCTTCACGAGCCACACGGACACCGCCGGTTTGCGCCGCGCGCACGAGGCCGGCTTCGACCAGGTGCTCGCGAAATCGGCGCTCGTGGAGCGCGCGCCTCACGTGATTGACCAGCTGCTCACGCCGGTAGAGTGAATCGCTCTAGGAGCCGTCGTGACGTACATCATCGCTGAGCCCTGCATAGACATCAAAGACCTGTCGTGCGTGGACGTCTGTCCCGTCGACTGCATCCACGTGTACGACCGCATTCTCGTCATCGACCCCGAGGAGTGCATCGATTGCGGGGCATGCGAACCGGAGTGCCCGGTCGAGGCGATCTTCCCCGAGGACGCGCTGCCGGAGAAGTGGGAGCCGTTCGTGAAGATCAACTACGCCTTCCCCGACGCTGGCGAGATCAACAAGCTCACCGACGAGTACGCGCTCGAGCACAACGTCCAGAACGAGCCGATCGCCTAGCCCGTGGAGCTCGAGCGGCTCGACCATGTGGCGCTCTGGGTCGAAGACCGTGACGCGGTCGCGGAGTTTGCGAATACGCATCTCGGGATGCACGTCATCGAGCGCACGGAGCGGTTCACGCTCGTCGGCTCACACGCGCGCCACGGCAAGCTGACGCTGTTCGCAGAGGCGCCTGGGCGCGAGCCCGGGCCGCTGGCCGAGATCGGGCTTCGCGTCACGCGCCTCGACCAAGCGATCGAGGCGCTGCCGGACGGGCATGAGGAGCGGTTCGAGATCTGCGACGGCCTCTGGATCCGCCTCGTCGAGGCGGAGACCGAGGTCGAGTACGACCTCCACCACGTCGCGCTGCGTACCGCCGATCCGGGTCGTGCGATGGCTGAGTGGCACGCGCTCGGCATGAAGCCGGCGGGGGAGAGCAGGCTGGAGGTTGCGGGCGCCTACGTCGAGCTCTGGCCCGGCGATCCCGGCGATCCGGAGCGCCCGCTGCTCAACCACCTCGGCGTGCTCGTCGAGTCCGCGGACGAGTGGAAGCAGGTCGCGGAGCAGGCGGGCGCCGCGATCGCGGACGTCGTCGATGCGCCGAACACGTACGCGGTGTTCGTCTGGGGCCCCGAGCGCGTGAAGCTCGAGTACGTCGAGCACAAGCCCGGCTTTTCGCTCGAGTGACAGTCACCGTCGCGGGGGCGGGCATGGCCGGCCTCGTCGCGGCGGCGCGCCTTCGCGAGCTCGGCGTGACGCCGACGGTCCGCGAGAAGGGGGATCGGCCCGGTGGGTCGATGGTCCTCTCGAGCGGCGTCATCTGGCGGCACCACACGCTGGCGGAGTTCCGCGCCGAATGCGCGGGCGGGGACCCCGACCTCCAGGCACTCGTCGTGGAGCAGCTGGACGAACGCCTCGACTGGCTCGAGTCGCTCGGCGCGACGGTCACGGAACGCGAGACCGTGAATCCGCTCACGACCGGCAGGCGATTCGTGCCGGACGCGCTCGTTGCGGCCCTGTCGCGGGCGGCAGGCGAGGTTCGACTCGGAGAACCGCTCCTGGAGCTCGGTGACGAGCCGTTCGTCCTCGCCACCGGCGGCTTTGGCGTGGCGCTCGCTCGCAGGCTCGAGCTTCCGCTGCGGGCGAGCCCGTGGAGCGAGGGGGACGGATTCGCCCTCGCGCGCCAGCGTGGTGCGGCCGCGACGCGCGGGATGGATGAGTTCTTCGGGCGTGTCCAGCCCGCGAGCCCGGCTCGCGTGGGCGAAGGGGACTTCGTGAGGCTCGCCCAGCTGTACGGCCGTCACGCTCTCGTGCTCGACGAGACGGGCGCGGTGGTCGAGAGCGCCGAGTGCGCCTGGCACGAAAACGACCTCGTCCAGGAGATCGCGCGGCGGCCGGCGGGTCGGGCGTGGTTCGTCGTCGCAGAGGAGACGCTCGACCTCGCATCCGGTGACGCGACTGTCCGCGAGCGGATCGAATCCGCCCGCGAAGCGGGCGGGACGGTCGTGGCGCCCCGAGACCTCACGTTCAGCGTGCCGGACAGCTACGCGCTGGCCGTTCATGTCACGGCCTCGGTCACGCACACGATCGGCGGCATCGCCGTCGACCGAGCGGCCCGAGTGCTCGACGACGAGGGCTCGCCGATCGACGGTCTCTACGCGGCGGGCGTCGACGTCGGTGGCCTCGCGACCGGCGGCTATTCGAGCGGTCTCGCGGCCGCGCTCGTTCTTGGCTGCGTCGCCGCGGAGTCGATAGCCGGTTAGAGCAGCTCGAGCTGGAGGGCAGGCTCTCGCGACTTCAGCCGTCGGCCGCGAGGGAACGGCCGCTCCTTGCGCGCTGCCGAAACGAGATCGCGCACGCGTTGCTCGGTGGCGCGGGGCGGATACGCGCGCTCGCCATAGAGCCGCTCGTAGAACGGCGCGAGCTCCGGCCAGTCTTCGGCCAGCTGGGAGAGAAAGTGCTCGCGAGTCCCCGGACGGAGGTTGACGACGCTAGCCCAGACGTGCGTCGCGCCGGCTTCGCGGGCCGCCTCCACGACCTCCCGCAGCTGGTGCGGCCCGTCCGAGATGCCGGGCAGGACAGGTGCGACCGCGACACCCGCTTCGACTCCCGCCTCGCGGAGCACGGCGAGGGCCCGAAGCCGCTGGCGTGGCGGAGCCGTCCCGGGCTCGGTGCGTCGCCACACGTCCTCGTCGAGCGTGGGCACCGAGAAGCTCACGCTCACGCGCGCACGGACGGCCGCCTCGGCGAGCACGGCGACGTCGCGCACGATCAGCGGCCCACGGGTGACGATGTGGAACGGGTTTGCGGCATCTCGCAGCGCCTCGAGGCACCCACGCGTGAGCCGATACCGCCCCTCGACCGGCTGGTACGGGTCGGTGGCGGCGCCGATGGCGATCGACTCGCCGCGCCACGACTTCCGAGCGAGCTCCCGCCGGAGAACGCCGGCCACGTTCACCTTGACGCGGATCGAGACGCCATACGCCTCGCCGGACGGACGGTCGGCCCGATGCTCGAACGCCCTCACGTAACAGAACGTGCAGCGGTGGACGCAGCCCATGTACGGATTGAGCGACCAGGCAAACGGCATCCCCTTGACGCGGTTGAGCGCTGTCTTGCACGGCTCCTCGCGATACTCTGCCCGCACGCAGGCAGAATAGAACATATGTTCGCTTAGCGCAAGGGTGGTAGGTCGAGCGTTTCCGCTGCCCAGCGGAGGGCGTGGACGAGGTCGCCGGCCATGTCCTCGCGCAGAGTCGAGCCGGAAGCCGCCCACTCAGGCAGTGGCTTCGGCGCCTCGAGCGCGAAGTGCCCGGCTAGCGAGGCTGCGTAGGCGCCCTCGTTCGGCAGGTCGACAGCCGGTGTCCGGCCGCCTTCGGCGCGGGCGCTCAGCACCGCGAACGCGACATCGGTCCAGCGCGACCCCTTCACGGATGCGCCCCAGTCGACGAGCACCGCCCGGTCGCCGACGAACGCCACGTTGCCGCTATACACGTCGTTGTGCACGAGGTGCTCTCCCGTGTAGTCCGCATCGTCCTCGGCCGAGATCAGCACCGGAAAGGCGCGCTCCAGCCACTCCCGGGAACACAGCCCAAGCTCCAGGAGTGAAGTTGGATCGGTTGCCACCTGTTCCCAGCGGGAAGGCGGCGGCTCCTGAACGGGAAGATCGCGAGGGGGAACGGCTGCGGCTGTCGCGTCGAGGGTGTGGAACAGCGGCGTAACGTCCGCCGGATACGGCGGAGGCCAGTGCGCGTCCTTCAGGTGGTCGATCGCCAGGACGGCACGTTCCCCGCTGTCGGCAAAGCCGCGATAACCGGGTAGAAAGGGCCCGTGGACGTGCTGATAGACCGTTGCTTCGCGGCGGAGCATGTGCAGCGAGCCTTCGTCCTCGGCTTGCTTGACGAACGCGCGCCCGTCCGCGGTCTCGACGCGCCACCGCTCGGATCGTGTGTAGCCGCCCGCGCTGATGCGCTCGAAGGAACGCGGCGGCGAGCCGAGTGCTGCCGTAACGAGCTCGAGGTCGGGTTGTGACATCACCCTCTCCTATACTGACGCCGAGCATCTTGGAAGACGAGCTGCCGCCCAGTACCTGGGCCCCGGAGGACGGGGCGTGAGCGAGCTGGGCCGCATCGTCGCCGTATTCGTGCTCGTGCTCGGGAATGCGATCTTCGTGGCCGCCGAGTACGCGCTTGTGACGGCGCGCCGCAGCCGTCTCGAGCCGCGCGCCGAGGGTGGCAGCCGCCCCGCGGAGACGGCGCTGAGGCTGATGGACGAGCCGGTGCGGTTCATCAGCACCGTGCAGGTCGGCATCACGATCTTCGGGATCATGCTCGGTGCCATCGGCGGCCCGCTCGTCTCCGATCTCTTCGAGGGCATCCCCGGCTGGCTCGCGTTCGCGATCGCGTTTCTCGTGCTGACATACCTCTCGGTCGTCCTCGGAGAGCTGGTGCCGAAGGCCATCTCCCTCCAGAAGGCCGAAACCGTGGCGCTCGTGCTCGCGGTCCCGCTCGACTGGCTCGGCCGCATCGCGTACCCGATCGTCTGGGTGCTCCAGAAGTCGGCAGACGCCGTCACGCGGCTCTTCGGGATCGAGCCGGCGCCGGCGGGTGTGCTGACGCACACAGCCGAGGACATCCGGATGATCGTGGCCCACGCTGAGGAGTCGGGAGAGCTCGAAGTGGAGGAGCGCGAGATGCTCTACAAGGTCTTCGACTTCGCCGACAAGGAGGTGACCGACGTCATGGTGCCGCGGCCCGAGGTCGTCGCGCTGTCGATCGACCTTCCGGCCGAGGAGTGCCTCGCGGCGGCCATGGAGGCGCCGTACACCCGCTATCCGGTCTACCGCGATTCGCTCGACACGGTCATCGGCATCCTTCACATACGAGACCTCATGCGCGAGGGCAACGCGCAGGGAGGCTACGACAAGGTGGACGTCGAGGCGCTCCTAAGGCCGGCACACAGCGTGCCGGAGACGAAGGATCTCGCCGCGCTGCTACACGACTTCCGCCGCACGAAGGAGCACCTCGCGGTCGTCGTCGACGAGTACGGCACGACGGAGGGCATCGTCACGCTCGAGGACCTGCTCGAGGAGATCGTCGGCGAGATCGAGGACGAGTTCGACCTTCCCGACGAGTCCGTGGAGCAGCTCCCCGACGGCCGCATCCGCATCTCGGGCACGTTCTCCGTGGACGACTTCAACGAGGAGTTCGACCGGTCGCTACCCGTCGAGGATTACCACACGATGGCGGGGTTCGTCTTCGGCCTGCTCGGCAGGGCGCCGGAGCCCGGGGACGAGGTGGCGCACGACGGCACGCACTTCACGGTCGTCGACGTCGAGGGCACGCGGATCGAGCGCCTCGAGGTCGAGTTCGCCGCGGTCGAGGCGGCGTCCGAAGAAAACGAGGACTGACGGTCAGCCGAGCGCGGCGGCGAGGGCGTTGTGCCCGGCGCGCAGCACAGGGGCGCCGTGCGACGTGAGCACGCGGTCGATGGGCCGGTCGAGTAGCGGCCGCAGTGCCTTGCGGACGGCCGGCTGGCCGCCCTTCCCCACCCAGCGGGCGGGGCAGATCCGCAGCGGGTCCCCGAGCAGCACGTCGCCCGCCACGAGCGCCCGCTGTGGCAGTAGATAGACGAGTTCGGCGGCGCGTCCTGACGCATGGGCCTCGATGTTCCCGGGCAGCACGTCCCCGGGCTGGATCGCGTTCGGCGCGGAGGCGATGCGGCGCTCCACAGGCTTCGCGCTCCGCGCGGGCACCCACAGGTTCGCCTTGTAGCGCTTCGCGAGCTCGGCCGAGCTCCGGACGTGCCAGTAGACGGTCAGGACGATGTGCACCGGGCTCGCCGCGCGCTCGACGTCGGCGTCGAGGTACTCGAGGAACCGCTCGGAGTCCTCCGGCGGCACGAGCGGGTCGAAGAGCACGGTCGCGTCATCCGTCTCGAGGTAGACACAACCGACGTCCTTCCGCCACTCCTCGTGGTAGGCAGTCCAGCGCCAGAGCCCCGGCGCGATCCTGTGGACGTCCATCGGGTGAACCTAACTGCTATCGACTACGAGTGGCTCCGTCTTTCCGTCGCGGATGCGCCACGCAGCGAGCTCGCCGGTGGCGGCCGAGAGAATGAAGTACGGGCGGCCCTGCCAGAGCCCGATGTTCGCGAGATCCGTCCGCGAGGGGCGTGCCGAGTCGGTCGGATGCGAGTGAAACACCGCAAGCTCGTAGCCCTCGTCCTCGAGGAACCAGATCTCGGGATCGACGTCGAGCTCGAAGCGGTACGGCGACGCGGCGCGGTTGCGGCCGGGCTCGTAGCGGGTCGCCTTTCCGTCGCGGAAGACGAGCAGGCCGCAGGCTTCGTTCGGCGCTTCCTCGGCGGCGTGCTGCTCCAGGCGGCGCCTGATCGCCTCGGGCACTACCACCAGTGGCCGGACTCCATCACCGCTTCCGGGTCGGCAGCGTCCCAGAAGTCGGCCGAGAGGTATTTCCAGCCGCCGTCGGCGAGCACGCACACGACGACGCTGCCCGCGCCGAGCTCTTCGGCGAGTCGCCGCGCAACATGGATGACTGCGCCGGACGACACACCGGCAAAGATGCCCTCCCGCTCGAGCAGCAGCCGCACGCCCGCTGCGGCCTCGGCGTTCGAGACGAGGAGCTTGCGGTCGAGCTTCGCGATGTCGAGGATCGGCGGCACGTAACCGTCCTCGAGCGAGCGGAGCCCCATCACGGGGTCCCCCGGTAGCGGCTCTGCGGCGGCGACGACGATGTCCGGGAACGACTCTCGCAGCCGTTGTCCTGCTCCCATCAGCGTTCCGCCTGTCCCCAGGCCGGCAACGAAGCAGTCGACGCGCTCGAGGGCGTCCGCGATCTCGGCGCCCGTGCCCTCGTAGTGAGCACGCGGGTTGGCCTCGTTCGCGTACTGGAACGGCATAAAGAAGCGCGGCTCGCGCTCGGCGAGCTCGAGGGCGAGACGAACGGCGCCGTTCGAACCCTCGGCCGCCGGCGAGTCGACGATCTCCGCGCCGAACAGGCGGAGCAGCCGCCTTCGCTCTTGGGTGGCGTTCTCGGGCATGACGCACGTGAGGCGGTAGCCGTTCAGCTTGGCGATGAGAGCAAGTGAGATGCCGGTGTTGCCGCTCGTCGGCTCGAGCAGCTCGCGCCCCGGCTCGAGCTCGCCCGAGGCTTCCGCAGCCTCGATCATCGCCTTCGCGACGCGATCCTTCGTCGACCCGGTCGGGTTCTGGCCCTCGAGCTTCGCGTAGAGGCGGGTGCCCGAAGGCGCGAGCCGCGACAGCTCGACGAGGGGCGTCGAGCCGACGAGGTCGAGCAGCGAGGGAGCGACCGTTCTAGAGCCCACCGGCCATCGCCGGGAGCAGGATGACCGTGGACGCCTCGTCGACGGGTGTCTCGAGCTCGTCGAGCACACGGATGTCCTCACCGTCGACGTAGACGTTCGCGTGGCGTAGCTGGCCGTCGAGCGCGGGAAAGCGGGAGACGAGGTCGTCGAGGAGATCGCCGATCGTCCGGCCCTCGGCGGCGACGACCTGCTGCCCGCCGGTCGCGTCGCGGAGCGGGGGAGGGATGCGAACAGTGCTCACGCGTGCGAGCTCGCTCGCTGGCAGAACTCGACGTAGTCGATGTACTCGGTGATCGTCGGCGACTCGCCGCACACGGGGCACTCCGGGTCCTTGCGCAACGCCACTTCCGTGAACGACGGCGCAAGCGCGTCGAAGAGAAGCAGCCGGCCGGTGAGCCGGTCGCCGATGCCGAGCGCGAGCTTCAGCGCCTCGTTCGCCTGGAGCGACCCGATGATGCCGGGCAGCACTCCCAGTACGCCGCCCTCGGCGCAGCTCGGAGCCAGCTCGGGCGGGGGCGGTTGCGCGAAGAGGCAGCGGTAGCACGGCCCCTCGCCTGGCTCGAAGACGGTGACCTGGCCTTCGAAGCGGAAGATCGAGCCGTGGATTACGGGAATGCCGTGCCATACCGACGCGTCGTTCACGAGGTACCGCGTCGGGAAGTTGTCGGCGCCGTCGACGATCGCGTCCCAGCCCTCGTCGAGGATGCGGTCGACGTTCTCCGATGTGAGGCGCTCGCGGAAGACGCGGACGGTCACGTCGGGATTGAGCGCCTCGATCGTGCGCTTGGCGGACTCGACCTTCGGCTCTCCCAACCGGTCTGTCGAGTGGACGATCTGGCGCTGGAGGTTCGTCGCGTCCACCACGTCGTCGTCGACGATGCCGAGCGTCCCCACGCCCGCGGCCGCGAGATAGAGGGCGGCGGGAGAGCCGAGACCGCCGGCGCCGATCAGGAGGATGCGCGCCTCGAGCAGGCGCAGCTGGCCTTCTTCGCCGACCTCGGGAATGAGGAGATGGCGGCTGTACCGCGAGCGTTGCGCCGGCGCGAGCGACTCCGAGACGACTACGGGCTGGCCACTCCGCTTCCACTCGACGATGCCGCCGTCGAGGTTCGTCACGTGCTCGTAGCCGAGCTCCTCGAGGGTCTTCGTGGCGAAGGCCGAGCGCGCGCCGGTTGCGCAGTAGACGAGAATCGGCGTGGCGCGATCGGGTGCGGCCCGCTCGATGCGCGACTCGAGCGAGCCGCGGGGGATGTGCACGGCGTTCGGCAGGCGACCTTCGTCCCACTCGTGCCGCTCGCGGACGTCGACGACGAGCGGCGGGTCCGCGCTCTCGACGAGGCCGGCCGCCTCGGTGACGCCGATCTCGTCGATCTGCTCGCGGACCTGCTGGAGGAGCTCACGGTAGGTCGCCATTGGTATCGAAAATATAGCGACCGCGTCCGGGGTCACCGCCGGCGCGACTTTCGTCACACAGACGGCACGAAGACGAAGGAAACCCCCGGCTACCCTGAACATAGGGGGCCCTGGTTCACCGGCGGAGCTGCGTCGCGTGCCGGGTATCGTCGCCGCGATGAGTCCCCGGGCACGCGTGAGCCTTGTCGTCGCGGCCGCCGCCGCCGCGGCCGCCGGCGTCACCGTCGCGGCGACGGCGCTCACCCGCACCGATCTGCCCGCGATGCCTGCGGCCATGCCGCGCAGCGGCGTTCCGCCCCTCGTGCTCGACCTCGGGGTGCGAACCGACCCTGAGGCGCGGGCGCTCCGCCAAGCGGTCGCCCTCTACGGGCGCGACCGTCGCGCCCCGGCGAAGAGGATGTTCGAACGCCACCGCTCGGTGGAGGCGCAGGTGGGCGCGGCGCTCTCAGCCTGGCCGGACGGCTTCGTCGAGCTACGGGAGCTCGGCGGAGCACACCCCGAGAGCGGCGCGGTGCAGCTCGCGCTCGGCCTCGGTGAGTTCTGGAAGGGCCTGACGGACGACGCGCAGCGCTCGTGGCGGCGGGCAGCGGCAGCTGAGCCCGATTCGACGTATGCGATCCGCGCCGACGACTTCCTCCACCCGGAGCTCCCGGTGCCGGGACTGCCGACGTTCGTGCCGTCGTCTGCCTCGCCCGCCCCCCTGGCACGGCTCCGCCCGCCCCAGCAGTACGCGTTGCTGCGACGGCGTGCAGAGGACGGCGGCGTCCGCGACGTCCTGCTCTTCGGCGCCGCCCTGCAGCGGCTCGGCCGGCCGGTCTCCGCTCGCCGCGAGTTCGAGCGTGCGGCCGCGCTCGCGCCGAGCGATCCCGAGGCGCTCACGGCGGTCGCGGTCGGCCACTTCGACAAGGATCGGCCCGCGGAGGCATTCTCGCGGCTGGGCCCGCTCACCCAGCGCTTTCCACGGGCTGCCACGGTGCGTTTCCACCTCGGGCTCCTGCTCGTCTGGATGGGGCAGATCGACGATGCGAGACGGCAATTCCGGCTCGCTCGAGAAGCGGAACCGGGATCGATACCCGCAAAGCAGGCGGCAGAATTTCTCCGAAGGCTGCCGGAGCCGTAGGGTTGTCCGGCATGCGTGTCGGGTTCGTCTACAACGTTCGGGCCGGGAAGGGCCACGCGGGAAGCGACGAGGATGCGGAGTTCGACGATCCGGCGACGATCGTTGCGATCCGCGATGCCATCGCCGCGCACGGCCACGAGGTCGTAGGGCTCGAGGCGGACGCGACGCTGCCCGCAACGCTCGTCGCCGCGAACGTGGACGTCGTCTTCAACATCGCCGAAGGCCAAGGCTCGCGAAGCCGGGAGTCGCAGGTGCCGGCGCTGCTCGAGCTGCTCGGTATTCGGTACACGGGCAGCGACGCGGTGGCGCTGGGTGTGACGCTCGACAAGTCTCTGGCGAAGGCGGTCGTGCGCGCCGCCGGCGTCGCGACGCCGCTCTGGACCGTCATGGCCTCCGGCGACGAGCCCCTGCCCGAGCTCTTCCGTCTGCCGGCGATCGTCAAGCCGCTGCACGAGGGCTCGTCGAAGGGAATCGAGGCCGACTCCCTCGTCGCGGACGAGCGACGCCTTCGCGAGCGCGCGCGCGATGTGATCGGCCGCTACGGGCAGCCTGTGCTCTGCGAGGAATACGTCGCTGGCCGCGAGATCACAGTCGGGCTGCTCGGATCGCCCGTGCGCGTGCTGCCCCCGATGGAGGTCGTCTTCCTCAACGACGAGGTGCTGCCGTTGTACTCGTTCGACGTCAAGAAGCGGTTCGAGGAGCTCGTCCGCTACGAGGTGCCCGCCAAGCTCACGGACGCCGAGCTCGCCGCTCTCGAACGTGACAGCCTCGCTGCGTTCGCCGCCTTCGGTTGCCGGGACGTCGCCAGGCTGGACTTCCGGCTCGCCCTGGACGGCACGCCGACGTTTCTCGAGTGCAACCCGCTGCCAGGCCTGGCTCCGGGCGTCGGCGACCTGACGTTTATCGCGGAGGCGGCGGGAGTTTCGTTCGAGGACCTCATCGGCGAGATCCTCGACTGCGCGCTGCAGCGGGTGTCATGAGCACGGACGGCGCACAGTACGGAACCGTCGGCACGGTCTTTCGCAACCGCGAGCTGCGGCTGCTCGAGATCGCGTGGGCCGGGTCCGTCATCGGCCACTACGGCTTCCAGATCGCGCTCGGTGTGTACGCGTACCAGGAGGGCGGCGCGGCCGCCGTCGGCGCGATGTTCGTCCTGCGCACGCTGGGCGCCCTCGCCACGCCCCCCGCGGCGGCTCTCGGGGATCGCTACCGCCGCGTGTGGGTGATGTTCGCGAGCGACTTCGTCCGCGCGCTGCTCGTGCTCGGCACGCTCGTCGTCATCGTCGTCGATGCTCCGATCGCGTTCGTCTACGTCTCCGCGGGGCTGTCCGCGGCCGTTGGCACGGCGTTCCGGCCGGCTCAGATCGCCATCCTCCCGCAACTGTCGCGAACACCCGAGGAGCTGACGATGGCGAACGTCATCGCGACGACGATCGAGGGCCTGGGCATGTTCGCCGGCCCGGCGCTTGCAGGCCTGGTGCTCGCCGTCTCCGGCATGGAGGCGACGCTCGTCGTCATGGCCGTCGCGTTGCTCTGGTCAGCGCTGCTCGTGCTGCCGATCAAGGAGACGCCGCCCGTGCCAGGCGCCGGTGGTCATCCGCCGTTCCGTGAGTTTCTCTTCGCCGGGTTCAGCGTGACCTGGCGGTCGCCCGACCTCCGTCTGCTGACGGGAGTGCTCTCCGGCCAGGCGTTGACCGCCGGCTGTATCAACGTGCTCATAGTCGTCACCGCGCTCGCACTGCTCGAGATCGGTGAGGGCGGCGTGGGCTTGCTGGACGCGGCCGTCGGCCTGGGAGCCCTCGTCGGCGCCGTCGTCATCGTGCCCCTCGTGCATCGCACCCGGCTGACCATCCCGCTCATGGTGGGAGCCATGCTCTGGGGCCTGCCGCTCATCGCCATCGCGGCGTGGCCGAACGTCGGCGTCGCCATCGCGGCTCTTGCGCTCGTCGGTGTCGGCAACACGCTCGTCGACGTCGCCGGCTTCACGCTCCTCCAGCGAATCGCACCAGACGACGTGCTCGCACGCGTATTCGGCGTCGTGGAGACGGTCTTCTACCTCGCCATCGGCATCGGCTCGCTCCTGGCGCCACTGCTCGTGGAGACCGCCGGTGCGCGGTGGGCGCTCGTGGCCGTCGGGCTGTTCCTGCCCGTCGTCGTCCTCTGGAGAGCCAGGCGGATCGTCGGCATCGACGCGGATGCCTTCGTCCCGGTGCACGAGCTGGAGCTGCTCGGCCTCGTGTCGATGTTCGCGCCGCTGCCACAGCTGTCGCTCGAGCGCCTCGCCCGGCAGCTCATCCCGGTGGAGGCGCCGGCGGGCACGGCCGTCATCGTCCAGGGGGACGAGGGCGACCGGTTCTACGTCATCGACGAGGGCGAAGTCGAGGTCGTCGCCGACGGCAAGCACATCGCTTCGCTCGGCCGGGGTGACGGTTTCGGTGAGATCGCTCTGATCCGTGACGTACCGCGCACGGCCACCGTCACCTCCCGCACGCCCGTCAAGCTCTACGCGCTCGAGCGCGACGCGTTTCTCGCGGCGGTCACGGGTCATTCGGCGAGCGAGGAGGCGGCCGACGCGCTCATCGTCTCCCGCATGAGCTCGATCCGAGGCTAGAGTCCCGCCCGTGCCCGAGCCCTGGTTCGACGAGCTTGCCGAGCTGATCGCGATCCCCAGCGTCAGCGCGGACCCGGAGCACGCGGACGACGTGCGCCGAGCGGCCGAGTGGGTGCGGGACATGATCGTGTCCGCCGGCGGCGAAGCGCAGCTCGTCGAGACGTCTCGCCAGCCGCTCGTGATCGGGGAGGTGCGTGCCTCGTCCGGCGCCGACCAGGCGCCGCCGACCGTCCTCTGTTACAACCACTTCGACGTCCAGCCGCCGGCGCCGCTCGACCTCTGGGAGTCCGATCCGTTCACGCTCGTCGAGCGGGACGGCTGGCTGTACTCCCGTGGGATCGCAGACGACAAGGGGCAGCTGTACATCGTGCTGTCCGCCGTCCGGGCGCTCGCCGCCGAGGGCAGGCTGCCGGTGAACATCCGCATCGCCTTCGAGGGCGAGGAAGAGGTAGGCGGGACGTCCATCAGCGACTGGGTTCGCCAGGACGGCGGCCCTGCGGACGCGTGCCTCATCCTCGACGGCGGGATGACCGAGCGGGGCAAGCCGGAGTTCACGGTCGCCACCCGCGGCCTGATCGCCTTCGACCTGAGAGTTCGTACAGGATCGAGCGATCTCCACTCGGGAGTGTTCGGCAACGCCGGCCTGAACGCGATCCATGCGTTGATCCAATGCCTCCAGGCGATCCTGCCGAGGGACGGGAGGCTGCCGGAACCGCTTCGTGCCGGCGCTCTGGCGCCGTCGGCAGGACGAGACTCGCCGACTGGAGTGAGCTCAAGGCCGGCGCCGCGATGTTGGCGGACGCGGGGATCGCGCCTTACGACGAGCGGGCTGCCGAGGAGTTCTACGTCCGGACGGGAGCGGAGCCCTCTGCCGAGATCAACGGCATCCACGCCGGCAAGCCGATCCTCAACACGACGCTCATCTCGAGCGCCCATGCGAACTTCACGTTGCGGCTGGCGCCGGGTCAGGACCCGCAGGAGATCGCTGCCGCGGTGCGCCGGTTGATCGAGGAGGCGGCGCCCGGACGGGGCCGACGTCGAGCTGGAGCTCGTTCAGGCTGCGCGGCCAGGTGTCATCGATTCCGACGGGCCTGCCATCCAGCTCGGGCTCGGCGCGTTCGAGCGTGCTTTCGGCACGCGCCCGCTGCTGACGCGCGCCGGAGGCACGATGCCCGTGCTCGCCACGCTCCTCGATCGCGGAGTGCCGACCGTCATGACCGGCTTCGCGTTGGTCGACTCGAACGTCCACGCGCCGAACGAGCGGCTGCCCACCGAGTACGTGCCGCTGGGCATCCGCACGGTGAGCGAGCTGCTCACATCGCTCGGCGAGCTTCGCTAGCGGAGCTCAGTGATGCGTGTGCTCGTGCTCGGGCACGAGCCAGGCGTGGCCGAACTCGCGCATGGCGTCGATGATCGGCAGGAGCGACTCGCCCTTCGCCGTGAGCTCGTACTCGACCCGCGGCGGCACCTCGGCGTAGCTGTGCCGCTTCACGATCGCCTCGTGCTCCAGCTGGCGGAGCCGTTCGGACAGCGTGCGCGGGCTGATGCCCGGGCAGGCCCGCTCGAGCTCGGAGAACCGCCGCGGCCCCTCCGACAGGTCATGGAGGAGCAGGGCGGTCCACTTGGCCCCGATGATGTCCGCGCAGCAGGCGACCGCGCAGGTCTCGTCGTGGATCTCCTTCATCGTGCGCATCGCCACGACCGGATTGTAGATCTCTCAGCTCCAGGGAGGCGGGCCGTGCACCCAGCGCCCGCCAACCATGGTTGCCACGACGCGTACGTCCGGTAGCTCGGACGGATCGCACTCGAGCGGATCGCGGTCGAGCACGACGAGGTCGGCGAAGTACCCGGGCAGGAGCTTGCCGCGTCTCCGCTCGTCGCCCGAGAGCCACGCGGGCGCCACGATCGTCGCGTGCAAGGCCTGCTCGAGCGTGACGGCCTGCTCGGGTCGCCACGCGGGGCGATCGTCGAGCGTGCGGAGGACCCCGGCGCAGATGCCCGCCCACGGGTCGAGCTCCTCGATGGGCGCGTCCGAGCCGTTCGCGACGAGCGCGCCGGATTCGACCAACGTGCGAAATGCGTACGTGCCCGCGAGCTGCTCCGGCCAGAAGCGCTCGGCGAGGTCACGGTCGGAGGGTGCGTGGCTGAACTGCACCGACGCGGCCACGCCGAGAGCGGCGTAGCGCGGCAGGTCCTCCTCGGCCACGCATTGCGCGTGCTCGATCCGGTGACGAAGGCCCTTCGGGCGCCAGTGCTCCTGCGTCTCGGCGAACGCGTCGAGCGCCTCGCGGTTTGCGAGATCGCCGATCGCGTGCACCGCGACGGGCCAGCCGGCTGCTGCAGCCCGCCGGACGATGTCGGCGAGCTCGGCGCCGCTCGTGATCTCCACGCCGGAGCCGTCGAGCATCCGCGCCGTCTGCGAGCCGAGCGTCCCGTCCATGAAGGCCTTGAGGTAGCCGACCCGCAGGAACGGGTCGCCGAGCCCGGGAGGCAGGCCCGCGTCGACTAACCGGTCGAGATGCTCGTGGGGCAGCGACTGCCACACGCGGAGCGTGAGCGCGTCGTCGTCGCGCATCCGCTGCCAGAAGCGCGCGGCGCCGAGCCAGCCGTCCTTGTCGTGCACGGCCGTCACGCCGCGGGCGGCGGCCACGCGCAGCCCCTCTCGCATCGCGTCGACGTACTCGTTGTCGGGGACGGCAAGGTGGCGGTCGCGGAAGTGCCATGCGGCCTCCTCGCGGAGGATGCCCGTCGGCTCGCCGCCCGAGTCCCGCTCGACCACGCCCCCGTGGACCTCGAGGTCGCCGCCGGCGAGCGCGAGCGCCGGCGAGTTGAGCCAGAGCGAGTGGTAGTCGTGGGCGAAGAACGCGGTGGGAACGTCGCCGGTGACGGCGTCGAGTGCCTCCTTCGTCGGCGGCGTGGCCCAATCCGCGTCGCGCCAGCCGAAGCCGCGGAGGACGCCGCCCGGCGCGTCGGCGCCTCGAACCCGGCCGAGCGCCTCGTCGAGCGACGTCACGCCCTCGAGGCGCACTTGCCCGAGCGCGAGCGCCCAGGTCGGAAGGTGGACGTGTGAGTCCGTGAAGCCGGGCAGCACGCAGCGCCCGCCGAGATCGACGACATCCGGGGTCGCCAGCGCCGTCTCATGCGTGCCGATGCCGCCGGCCACGCGCTCGCCGGCGATCGCCAGAGCGCGCTGGACAGGCACGCTCGCGTCCATCGTGCGAATGACGCCGTTCTCTAGGATCATGGCCGCGACACTAACGACGAGGGGAGCGGTGATGATCGACCATGTCGCGTTCTACGTCTCCGATCTCGACCGGAGCCGGAAGTTCTACGACCAGGCGCTGGCGCCGCTCGGCTACAGCGTCGCGTTCGAGATGGAAGGGATGGTCGGCTATGGCCCCGGCGGCCGGCCGCGGCTCGCAATCCGTGTCGGCGAGGAGCCAAACAGCACCGCCCATGTGGCACTCGAAGCCGGCGACCATGACACCGTGGACGCCTTCCATGCTGCCGCCATGGCCGCCGGAGGCACGGACAACGGCGGGCCTGGAATCCGCGAGCACTACCACCCGACGTACTACGCGGCATTCGTCCGCGACCCGGACGGCAACAACGTCGAGGCCGTGAACTGGAGCCCGGCCGGCTAGTGCCGTTCGATCCGCTGAGCGAGGAGCAGCGCGAGCTCCGAGAGCTCGTCCGCACGCTCGCCCGGGAGCGAGTCGCCCCACGTGCGGCGGAGATCGACGAGTCGCACGAGTTTCCGTGGGACGTCGTCGAGCTGTTCCGCGAGCAGGGAGTATTCGGGCTGCTCTTCGACGAGGAGTGGGGCGGGACCGGCACCGGAACGCTGCTCGCGCTCGTCGCGATCGAAGAGCTCTCGAAGGTCTGCGCGACGAGCGGGCTCATCATCGCCGTCCAGGAGCTCGGGTCGCTCGGCATCAAGCTCGCCGGCACGCCTGACCAGCAGCAGCAGTGGCTGCCGCGGCTCGCCTCGGGGGAGCTCCTTTGCGCATACGCGCTGACAGAGGCCGGATCCGGCTCCGACTCGGCGGCAATGCGGACGACCGCCCGTCTCGACGGCGACGAGTACGTGCTCGACGGCTCCAAGCGGTTCATCACGAACGCAGGCGTCGCGGGCCTCTACACCGTCTTCGCGAAGACCGATCCCGATGCGGGCCATGCCGGCATCTCCGCGTTTCTCGTGGACGCCGAGGCGCCCGGCTTCGAGGTCACCCGGCTGGAGCCGAAGATGGGCATCTCGGGCTCGACGACGGGTGAGCTCGCGTTCGACGGCTGTCGCATTCCCGCCGGAAACCTCCTGGGCGCCGAAGGCGAGGGCTTTCGCATCGCCATGCGCATCCTCGACCGCTCGCGTCCGGCGTCGCCGCCCAGGCGCTCGGCATCGCACAGGGCGCGACCGATTACGCGCTGGAGTACGCGAAGACGCGCGAGACGATGGGCAAGCCGATCGCGGAGCACCAGCTCATCCAGGCGAAGCTCGCCGACATGGAGACGGAGTGCGAGGCGGCGCGCGGCCTCCTCTATCGCTTCGGACAGATGGTCGACGCCGGCGTGGACGATGCGGAGCTCACGAAGGCATCAGCGATGGCGAAGCTCAAGTGCGGCGACGTGGCCATGGCCGTGACGACCGACGCCGGCCTCCCCCACCTCCTCGGCCGCCCGTCCCAGGTCCCCCGACCGCAGGAGGGACCGGCCCAGGGCGTAGTGCTCCCAGGCGGTGCCGCGGCTCCGCGCCCGCGCGGCCCGCCCGGGCGCGCCGTGGATCGTGCGCTCCTCGTCCAGCACGGGGCTCGGGCCGAACAGGGCCTCCGCCTGGTCCAGCACCGTCCAGCGCCTGCCGGCGGGCCTCCTCCTTCCCGGCCGGGGGGGCCAGGCGCACCTGCAGGTCGGCCCAGAAGATCGCCAGGTCGAGCAGGTCGTCGCGGACGGACGGCTCGAGCGCGGGCCGTCGGGGGCTCAGGCGCTCCACGATCCGGTCGCGGCTCTCCCAGAAGGCACGGCAGCTCGCCTCGAGGCCCGCGCAGGCCCTCGGGCGGGAGGTGGTCCGCCCCGTAGAGGAAGCGGATGCGGTCGACCAGCCGGTGCAGCTCGCGGGCGGCCGCGGCCCGGTCCGCGTCGGCCCGCCCCGCTCGGCGAGGCGCAGCCGGCGGTCCAGCTCGTCGGCCAGGTCGCGCTGGAAGGGGACGCCGCGGGCCGCGGACAGGCCGCGCTGCAGCGTGCCGATCGCCCCCTCCCATTCCCCCTTGGCCATCTGCAACTGCCCGTCGTCCAGGGCCGTGCGCGCCTGGTCGATCCGCTGGGCGAAGTGGCCCGCCGCCCCGACGGCGACCGCGACCGCCGCCGTGAGGACGGCCAGCATCATCCCCGCGAGGGCGACCCCGTGCGGCCGGCGGCGCCGCCACTTCCGCCAGCGCTCCGCCAGGCTGCGGTTGCGGACCCCGGCGAGCGGCAGGTCGGCCAGGTGCCGCCGCAGGTCGTCGGCCAGGGCGGCCATGTCGGGATAGCGGTCGCCCGGGTCGTCGGCCAGGCACTTGCCGACGACGTCCGCGAGGCCGACGCTCACCTGCGGGTTGCAGCGGTGCAGCGGCCGCGGCTTCCCGCCGGGCGTCGGGCAGGCTCCCCCCAGGGCCTCGTACAGCACGACGCCCGAGCGAGTAGACGTCGGAGCGGCCGTCCACCGGCCGCGGCACCTTCCGGCCCTGCTGGATGGCCTGCAGGGCCGCCTGCTGCTCGGGCGACATGTAGCCGGGCGTGCCGCCGAGCCAGTGCGGGCCCTCCTCGCCGGGGCGGATCGGCTCCCGGGCGAGGTGGAAGTCGAGCAGCATCGGCTGGCCGTCGGCCGCCAGCAGCACGTTGGACGGCTTGAGGTCGAGGTGGACCAGGCCGCGCTCGTGGGCGTACTGCAGGGCATCGGCCAGGCAGGCGCCGATCCAGCAGACCGCCTGGACGTAGGAGGCCCCGGCCAGGGCCTGCCGGGCCGGCCCCCGGGCCGGCGCGACGAGCGGCGAGCGCGGCCTGCGACCCGGTCCGAGGGCCTCGAGCAGGTCCTGCCCGGTGCGCCGCGCCGGCGGCACGCGCCGCATCGCCTCGAGCAGCTGCGCCAGCGAGGCGCCGCCGAAGTAGGGCATGCACAGCACGCGGAGGCCGCGGGCCGGGTGGTCCTGGACGGAGTAGAGCGGGACGATGTGGGTGTGCTGCAGGCGGGCCAGCGACAGGTGCTCGTGGCCCTCGCGCGGGCGTGACCTTGAGGACGACCGGGCGGTCGGCCAGCGAGGGCTGGCTCGCCAGGAAGACGCGGCCCTGCGCCCCGCGCCCCAGCTCGGCCAGCAGCAGGAAGTCGCCCAGGGCTTCGCCGGCCGCGGGGAACTGCGGCGCGGCGCGGCGCGGGCCCAGGAGGCGCTGGCAGTCGAAGCAGCACTTCCAGCTGCGGCCGCCACTGCGGGAAGCGGCGCAGCACCTGCTCCACCGGCACCTCCGGGCCGTACTCCTGGCGCAGGCAGATCTCCTCGTAGATGAGGTCGGCGGCCGCCTCCGGGTGCTCCCAGAGCTCCGGGTGCCGCGCCAGGAACTCCTCCGGCAGGGGGCGCTCGCCCTGCCGCCACCGCCGGATCATCTCCTCGACCAGCTCCGCCGCCAGCGCTTCCGCCGCCTCCCGGGTCAGCGGGGCCGGCCGCGACCGATCGCGAGAGGGGAGGCCGTCATGGGCGAGCTCGTCCACTCCGCCCCCGGCTCCGGCGGTCCTGCTCGAAGGCCAGTTGCCGGGCGAGGTTGCGGAGGATGCGGCGGACGCTGTCCGGGTGCAGGCCGGTCCGGCCGGCGATCTCGGCCAGGGAATGCCCTGCCGCCTGAGCCCGAGGATCGGGCGGTGCTCGGGGGGGCACTGGGCCAGGATCCGTTCCCAGAGCTCGTCCGCCTGGGCGACCTCGCTGGGGCGCGGCTGCGGGGACGGCAGGAGCTCGTGCTGGTCGGCCTTCGCCGAGGCGGATCCTCGCGATCCACGGCCTGCTGATGCTGGCGGATGCGATCGATCAGGCGGTTGCGCGTGGCGACGAAGAGGAACCCGCGGAGGTGGTCCACGTCGGCGAAGCGCCAGCCGGCCTCGCGGAAGCCGCGGAGCAGGTCCGCCCAGATCGACTGGACGATGTCGGCCGAATCGAACTTGGCGCGGAAGGGGGCCGAGAGGTGCCGGCGGACCGCCTGGCGCAGGTACGGCTCGTAGGCGACGAAGACCCGCTCCGCGGCCGCCATGTCGCCGCTGCACAGCTGCTCGAGCAGGTCCTCCAGGGGCTCGTTCATGACCTACCCCGCGAAGAGGTGATCCGGGAGAGGACCAGGCATCGCGGTCGACGTCCACGGCCGGCACGCCCGCGGGCTCGCCTCACCTGCCGGCGGGCGATCTCGCAGGCCATGACCACCGCCGCCCCGGCGACGATCCAGAGGTACAGCCCGGCCTCGTCCCGGTGCCCGACCAGGCCCTGGCCCATCCGCTCCAGCTGCCCCAGGAACTGCTGCATGCCGAGTTCCAGCGGCCGACAGGTCGAGCGGCGGCAGGGCGGTCAGCACGCCGGAGATTTGCGGCGGTGGCGGCTCGGGTGCCTCCATCTCCTCCTCCCCGTCCCGGGTCGACTCCGGCGGGGTCGCCTCGAACCAGAGGGACGGCGGCGCCGACCCGTGATCAATGGGCCAGGGAGTCGGCGTCCCCTCGGCTCTCTCTTCGTTGCCGGCAATGACCGTGGGGGGGGCCTCCACGGGCTGCTGGGGGAGCCCTGGCGCCGGCCCCTCCGTGAATCCGGGGAGCGCCGGAGGCGCCGGCACCATCGCGGCGAGGGCGGCCGGGGTCGGGACCTCCGAAGGACCCGACGGCCCTTCCCCAGCCTCCTCGCCCCCCTGGGCGCTCGTCGCCGATGCCTGCTCGTCCCGCGGGGGAGAGGACTCGGCTCGAAGCCTTGCAGGAGGAAGGCCCCGCTCCACGTCGCGGACGTCGGCCGCCCCTCCCAGGTCGGCGAGGACGGGTGAGGGCCGAGAATCCGGCCGATCGAGCGTGGTGCTCGGGACGACTCCCACCGAGGCCGCATGCGTCCCATGGCTCCCGAAGATCGTCTCCGTCGGCGCGGGGGGCGTCGCTGCGGGAATCGGACGAGGCGGCTCGCGAGTCCCTGACGCCCTCGGCGACGCCGCTCGGAGGATCGTCGCACGAGCGGGTCGGTCCGACCTCCCGCGTCTCCGCCCGATCGGCAAGGGGGCCGCCCGAATCCGACCCCCGGGGGCCATCGGCCACGAGTCTTCCGCCGTCGGGGTCGAGACCTCGTGAGGGACCGACCTCCACGCCGCCCTCACCATGCCTGCCCTGTCCGACGGGACCGGCGTGGCCGATACCGGACCGATCGACGCCGAACGTGCCGACCGCGGCGGATCGGGAGGCCGTGGGCTGCATTGAGAAGCGGGCGCCGTTCAACAACTGCCGCAGTTCGAGCTCCTCGACTTGCAGGATGCACATGCATCACGATCCTTACTTCACGCGGGTGCGCATCGAGATGGGTCGATCTTCGGAGTCGCCCGCCGCAATGGGTTCCCACCCTTGCTTGCAGGCAACCATTGATATGGTCCTCTGCGTCGCCTCTTTCAAGATGAGCGACGAGTTGCGGTATCGGGCGAGGGGTCATTCCGCGAGGGTTGCCCTCCTGGACGCGGGTTCATCCAGGGGTCGAGGATCGACCCCCGGCGCAATTCTCCCTGGAGTTCATCGGAATTCCAGACCTCAACCGGGCGCGTGGCCAGAAATATTCTTGAAACTCCCTGTCGAACGCCCCAGTGATTCGATCCGATCGCTGACATAAGCGGCTATCACTTCGCGATCCGGGGAACCAAGTCTTCCGGAACACCCGAGAACTGTCCTGGCTCGTCATGCGATCGTATCATAGTCCGAAGGGAAGCAGACGCTTTGCGCTTACGACGATATTGCTGTGGCAAGTCTCGGGTAGGGACGGCGCGGATAGGTCGGGCCCAGGAACAGGCTTCTGTGCTGGGCACGGGGCGTACCCACTCGCGGAGGATGGCCTGGAGTCCCTCATGCGTCAAATCGCGCATCCCCGGCTCTGGCTCGTGGCGAGCATGGAATTCGTTGGCCTGCTCATGCTTGCGGCATGGTGGTGTCTCCTCCAGCTTTCCGAATCGCAATCGACGCTCGCGATGTTCGTCGCCGCTGCCTCGGTCGCGACGGGGGCGATCCTCGGCGTGGGATGGTGGCTTTTGAAGTGGGCCATCCGTCGGCGTGTGCTCTTCGGAGTGCGTTCCCTCATGGTGGTGATTGCCGTGACGAGCGTGGGAATGAGCCTCCTCCTCAGACCGCTTCAGCATGCCTACGAGCGAAGGCAGTGGCTCCAATCCTTGCAACGAGCACGAGGAGTCGTTGGTAAGGTTGGAGGAATCACCTCCACCGAGGGTGGTGTTGCGACCGCACGACTGCATTTGAGCCTGAAGGACCCCCTAGAACACCGGGATTTCATCGAGAACAACTCTTTCATTAAAGGGCAGAGCCTGACCATCTCGGAGATGGGAGACCTTGCGGGGCATCCGAATTTGACCTATTTGACCCTGAAGAATTGCCGAATCTCGGATTCCGGGCTTGAGCAACTCGGCAGATCGAGGAAGTTGAAGTCACTGACCTGACCGGGACGCCGGTCGGGGATGACGCCGTGAGGAAGCTCCGGCTCGCCTTGCCGAAATGTCGGATCAGGTGGTGATGGTGGGCTTGAATCGGGTGCAGACCGTTTGGCTGCACCCCTGGCATGTTCATGCAGCTTCGGGTAATTGAGTGGGCATCTTGCTCCGGATCTGAACGACCTGGCCGCGCGCAAGCTCCTGGTTCCGTTGCTCTTGGCTCCACCTCATGAAGGCCTCCCAGTCGCCGTTGACCTCGATGCACCGCAGCAGCAGTACCGCCTCCGCTCGCTCCTCGATCCACCTCATCCCGCTGTTGTCCAGCCGCTCACCCACCACGTACCGCGCCGCCCCCTCCACCACGCCCGAGGCGATCACCAGGTCCGCCTTCCGCAGCCGACCGTAGTCCATCAGCTTCACCCGCGCCCCAGGTAGCCGATGACCCGCTTCAGCACCTCGCGCTTCGCCCTCGTCCCGGGGCCGCGCAGGCTGACACCCCGCATCGCTTGCTCCAGGCGTCCGAGCAGCGCCCGCACGTGCCCTTTGTAGAGCAACTCCTCCAGGTCCTCGACCCAACCCCCTCAACTCGGCACTGCCCTCGCGGTGGAACAACCGGCCCACCTCCCAGAGCTTCTCCTGGGCATGCCGCACATCCAGCGTCAGCGTCGCGCCGCGGAAGAGCCGCCGCAGCCGCTGCTCCAGGCACGTCTCGCCGTCGATGACGATCTGCACCACCTTGCGCCGTCCCGGGGGGGAACCCGCGGCGAGTCACCTGGCACCGCCCACCGCGGCGCCGACCGCCGCGAGCCGAACGTCCCGAACACCTTCTTTTCTGAAGCCAAGTTGTTGGGGATTGCCTATCGCACTCCGGCTACCAGTCGGGCGCGCCCTACCGGGTGTTGGATGATGCGCATTGGGTCTTTGCGGGGACGAGATCTGCAAACAGGCGATCTCTTCGGGCATCGCACGTTCGCGAACGCTGTCCGGTGGCGTCGGCGCATGAACTGGACAAAATCGGGCCGGATTCGCCGCCCAACATCCAGCAACTTGCCCGAGGTGACAACGATGGTGGGCAGGGCAGGATATGACGCTCTATGCGACGGAGAGCGGCGGCGCGGTCTTTGCGGTGGGGTCGCTGGCGTGGACGTTGGCGCTGCCGGTGGATGAACAGGTCGGGGCGAGCGTACGGCGAATGTACTTCGACGGTTTTTACAACGTTGAATCACCGCCAACAAGCGACCTGGACAGTGACTCCTCTTGTGGTGCTGCGTTCTCTTGCGAAAGGAGAGAGCAATGAAACGCTTTGAAAATAAGACTGTCTTGGTGACGGGTGCCGGCAGCGGTATCGGCGCGGCTGCCGTCCGACGATTGTTCGACGAAGGCGCGTCGATCGTCGCCGCAGACGTGCGGAAAGAAGAAGTCGACAAGGTCGTGTCCGAATTCGGGGGCAGCGACAGGATTTATGGTGTCGGCGTTGACATTTCGAACCGCGACCAGGTGGCCGCGTTCGTGTCCGGAGCGGTGCAACGATTCGGGCAAGCTCCATGGGCTGGTCAACAGCGCCGGCATCCGGGGAGTCGGCAACGTGCTGGATGTCGATCCCGAGGCCTGGCGGAAGGTCCTGTCGGTCAACCTCGACGGCACGTTCTACGTGTGCCAGGCCTTCGCCCGTGCCGTGAAGGAAGCGCAAACGCCTGGGGCGATCGTGAACATCAGCTCTGCGGCCGGGATCAGGGGCGTGCCCAACCGCCTCGCTTATGCCGCGTCGAAGTACGGGGTCGTGGGGATCACCCAGACGATGGCACTGGAACTCGGGCCGCTCGGCGTCCGCGTCAATGCCGTGGCGCCCGGGATGATCCGTACGCCGATGACGGAGGTCATGTTCGAGGACCCCGAGAATGTGCAGCGGATCCGCGCGGCTCACCCCATTGGTCGCGAGGGCCAACCTGAAGAGGTCGCGGCAGCGATTGCCTTCCTGCTCTCTGACGATGCCAGTTTCATCACCGGGGTGGTCCTTCCGGTTGATGGCGGTCAAACAGCCGGCATTGCGTCACACTGAGGCACCTTCCTCCGATCGGCCTCATCGGCGATGTGTCAAAAAGGGCTGGAGGATAGGGCATGTGTGATTCAAAATCACCCATTAGAAGGATTATTTATGCTGATCGGTTATGTCAGCGACGAACGCTATGTGGCGTTGGCGGATGTGCTTTTGGATTTTGAGGTGGATGGGCAGCAGTGTGGCCGAGGCGCGTTCGACGGCGCGCGGTGCGGTCAACGTTGATCTCGCGCCGGGTCATTATCGGGTGACGTTGCTCAAGGATGGCTATGGCTCCAAGAGTGTGCAGCTGGATGTGAACGCCGGACATGCCGCCCTATCACTTCCGGCTGCTGACCGACACGCTCTATGGCTATATGTGGCCCAAGTGGGTCAAGAGCGGGCGAAGCGCAGCGAGTTTCGCGTCCATTCGGTCGAAGCCTACAGCCTTTCGCTCTGGCGCTATGGGCGAGAAGGGAGTTTGTCAAGCTGCTCGGCTGGTTTGACGAGCATGGCCCGCGCTCCGTCATGCAGATCACCCCCGATGGCGACTATATGCAGACCGGCGTGCAGTGGAACAAGATCGGCTATGGCAGCCCCCATCACACGCAATTGGTGTCGGCGCCGGAACGGTCGGGTCTCTATTATCTCCATGCCAAGACCGAATCGGGCAAGTTCTTCTCCTTCCCCTGGGTCGTGGCTCCTGCCCAAGCCCACGCGCCAAGATTGCGTGCTCGCCTCGACCAAGACCTGGAATGCCTATAACAACTTTGGCGGGCGCAGCAACTATATCAACGCCAACCACCTGCCCGACCTGCCCACGGTCAACGCTCGCCAGGATTTGCATCCGCTATACCAAGGTCGGCATCTTTCAATGTGTGGGGCTTCAAGGACGAAGAGTATGCGCCGCTCTCCTTTGAACGCCCGGAGTTGCAACTATGTGCCCGAGGAGACGAAGTCGACCGACCCGATTGGGGGCGCCTGCCATGTGGCATGGCTCCGGCCGAATGGCGCTTCCTGGCCTGGTTGGAGCGCGAGGGCTATGACTATGACTTTTACAGCGAGCCCCACTTGCACAATGGCGAGATCGACCTTGATGCCTACAAGGTGCTGTCATCAGCGTCCACCCCGAATATTGGCGCGCGCATATGTATGACAGGTCAAGGAGTGGGTGTAGGAGCGCGGCGGCAAGTTGATGTATTTGGGGGGCAATGGCTTGAATTGCGAAGTGGAAGTTCTGGACGACCACCGCTGCGCTTCAAGACCTATCTGTCTCCGGCCACAGGCGGCGCAGTTGGGGATGCCCGATCCCAAGGACCCCAGCGTCTATGAAAGCCGCATCGCATCGCTCGCTGGGCGAGACCGAAGCGAGTCTGCTGGGCGTGGTCTTCACCGAAACCGGCATTATGACCGCCGCGCCCTATGCGCCGTCAACCCCGACCACTGGATTTTTACCGGCACGGGCTGAAGAATGGCGATCTCTTTGGCGAAAACAGCCAGCATGAGCGCATCCCTGGCGGCGCATCGGGCCACGAAACCGACAAGATGAGCTCGAGTTCGCCCCCCAACACCGTCTGCTCGCCAAAGGCACCAACCCCGATGAGGGCGGCGCTGAGATCATCTATTACGAAACCGAGAGTGGCGGCGCAGTCTATTCGGTCGGCTCCATCACCTAGAACGCCTCTATTCTGGTCGATCCCCATATCTCGCGCATCACCGCCAATGTGATTACCGCTTCCTCGGCATAACCCATCTGTAGGGGAATAAGATGAGCATATACGATACCCTCAATGTTCGCACGGTCATCAACTGCACGGGAACCTTTACGCGCCTGGGGGGCACATTGATGGCCCCGGAAGTGACGGCGGCGATGGTTGAAGCTTCCAAGAATTTTGTCGTGCCTGGAAGAGTTGCAATATGCGGCGGGCAAGTTTATTGCCGAGATCACGGGTGCCGAGGCCGGCTATATCACGTCGGGCGCGCAGGCAGGATTGGTCTTGTCCATTGCCGCTTGTATCACCGGTCTCGACCCGGTGAAGATGGATCGCCTCCCCAACACCGAAGGCTGGCCCAACCAGGTGATCATGGCGCAAGTGCATCGCAACAGCTATGATCATGGCGTCGAGGCGGCGGGCGGGCGCATTGTTACGGTGGGAACTGACGAGCGGGTGACGCCGAAGATTATGCCGGTGCCATCAACGACCAGACCGTCGCCATTCTCTTCCTGCCCTGGAATCGTGGCGGCATCACCCTGACCGAAGTGGTCGGAGGTCGCCCATGCCCACAATATTCCCGTGGTGGTGGATGCGGCGGGGCGCTTGGATGAGCCGAGCAATCTTCAGAATTTTATCCGCGATGGGGCAGATCTGGCGGTCTTTAGCGGCGGCAAGTTTATCCGCGGGCCACAAGCGTCGGGCTTTGTGGCGGGGCGCAAGCATCTGATCTCGGCCATTGCCTGGCAGCATTTGGATATGGATGTGACGCCGGAGGTGTGGCAGATTCCGCGCGAGTTGCTTGATGTGGAGGCGATGCCCTTTATCCCGCGCCAGGGTATTGGGCGCGGCTATAAGGCGGGCAAGGAGGAGATCATGGGGTTGGTGACGGCGCTGCGCCTCTTCCTACAGCGTGACCATGCCGCCGAACGCGAAACCTGTGCGCGGCGGCTGCAAAATCCTGGTGGAGCAGGTCGAGGATACCCCCTATCTCACGGGCGAGTTTCATTGAAGCAGGAGCTTTCCATCGCGGGCTTGCCCGGCGCGCGCATCCACATTGATGAGGCGGGGTTGGGCATGGATGCCTACACCTTTATGCGCGCGTTGATCGATGGCAGCCCCTCGATTCACCCGCTTGACCGCGAACTGGCACAAGGTGCGATCCTCTTCAATCCCTTTGGGATGGTGGAAGGGGATGCCGAACGGATCGCCGCGCGCTGCCACGAAATTGTCAATGAACATTTAGCCAAAGTGGCTAAGAGCTAGTAGGGTTACCGAAAATAATCGCTAGCGTAGCTGCGGTTTGAACCGCAGTTCGTGCTCACGATGAGCTTGGCGGTTGCAAACCGCCGCTACAGTCGAGGCATTGAAATGTAATTTCCTGGAAGCCCATAGCGCAAGGGTAGAAGAGAGGGAGGAAACGATGAGCGATGAAGTAGAGGAAAAACCCAGAGAGAAGACTGGCATTGTCGATTGCCACACCCATTTGATGTGGTATCCCGACCATGTGAGCCAGCAATATGCCGAAGAAGCGTTGGCATCCAAGCTGATCAAGCTCAAGATGTCGGGCGGTCAAGCCTATACGGGACGGCTGGATTTACACTCCTATGATGCCAAGCCGGAAGATCACTGGAAGGTGTCGGAACCGGCCGATCATGTCGTGGTCTTTGGGCTGCAAGCGAAGGCGACGGGGATTTGGGTTCCCAACGAGTTGATCGCCGACTATGTGAAGCAGCACCCGGAGAAGTTGGAGGGGTGGGCGTCGGTTGACCCCAATGAGCCGGATTGTATCGAACAGTTGGTCTATTGTGTCAAGGAGTTGGGGCTAAAGGGG
>CAVWIV010000008.1:0-27389 GCA_963755155.1 uncultured Actinomycetes bacterium
TCCGCAAGACGTCGAAGGCGCTCGTGCTCCACGAGGACACGCACACCGGCGGCTTCGGCGCCGAGATCGCTGCGACGATCGCCGAGGAGGCGTTCGAGGACCTCGACGGGCCGGTGCGGCGGATCACGGCGCCCGACTGCCCGGTGCCGTTCTCGCCGGTGCTGGAGAAGGCGTACATCCCGCAGGTCGACGACGTCGTGACCGGCGTACGGGAGCTGGCGAGCTACTGATGGCCACGACGGTCGTCGACGTCGTCATGCCCCAGATGGGCGTCTCCGTCTCCGAGGGGACGATCCTCAAGTGGCTGAAGCAGGAAGGCGAAGCTATCGAGGCCGACGAGCCGCTGCTCGAGATCTCGACGGACAAGGTCGACACCGAGGTGCCGAGCCCCGGCTCCGGCGTCGTGCAGCAGATCCTCGTCCAAGAGGGCGAGACCGTCGCCGTCGGCACGCGGCTCGCGGTCATCGCTCCGGAAGGGGCAGAGATCGAGGAGGAGGCCGAACCAGAGCCAGAGCCCGTCGCGGAAGAGCCCGCTGCGGAGGCGACCCCGGCTCCTGCAGCACCGGCGCCCGCACCTGCGAACGGCGAGAGGACGTTCGTCTCGCCCGTCGTGGCGCGCATCGCAGGAGAGCACGGCATCGACGTCTCCCAGGTTCCCGGCACCGGCGCAGGCGGCCGCGTGACGAAGAAGGACATCCTCGCGTACGTCGAGTCTGGGCCACCCCCGGCAGCGGCGCCACCGGAGGCGCCCGCCGCAGAGCCGGCAGCTGCACCCGCGCCGGCGGCAGCGCCGCCCGAGCCCGCACAGGCTCCCGCGCCCGCTCCAGCAGCCGAGGCGCCCGCGCCAGCCCCGGTCCCCGGCCACGGCCGGCGAGACCATCGAGCCGATGAATGCGATGCGCCGTGGCGTGGCAGAGCACATGCGCCGCTCGCTCGACACGTCCGCGCACGTCTCGAGCGCGATCGAGGTGGACATGTCCGCCGTCGTCGCCATCCGCTCGAAGCTCAAGCCTGAGTACGAGAAGGGCTACGGCGTGAACCCGACGTACCTCGCGTTCGTCGCCCGCGCTACCGTCGACACGCTGCGCGACTACCCGTGGATCAACGGCGAGATGCGCGGCGAGTCGATCGTCTCGCGCAACTACGTGAACCTCGGCATCGCCGTCGAGCTCGAGGACGGCAAGGGCCTGATCGTGCCGGTGATCAGGAACGCGGAGGGCCTCAACCTCCTCGGCGTCACGCGCGCGATCGCCGACCTCGCCGAGCGCTCGCGCTCGAAGAAGCTGCTGCCGGACGACGTTCAGGGCGGCACGTTCACGATCACGAACCCCGGCGGCTACGGCACGTTCCACGGGACGCCGATCATCAACCAGCCGCAGGCCGCGATCCTCGGCACGTACGCGGTCGTCAAGCGGCCGTGGGTGATCCAGGACGCGCGAGGCGCCGACGTCATCGCCGTCCGGCCGATCATGAACGTCACGCTCACGTACGACCACCGCCTCGTCGACGGCGCGCTCGCCGGCCGCTTCCTCCGCGACCTCCGCGAGAAGCTCGAGACCTGGCCCGAAGAGAAGTACTAATGAATGGGGGAACCCATGGTTCCCCCATTCGACCCCCTCCTTCACGAAGTGTCCTATCGGACACCGGTGCGGCCTCCCGCCGGGCCAAGCCCGGCTCCGGCCACGGCGACCTCCCCGAGCGAGCGTCTGACTTACGTCAAACGAGCTCAGCGGTAGATTGAAGACGTGGCCGAGGACGTCAGACGGGGCAGCTGCCTCTGCGGCGGCGTGACGTTCGAGGTGACGGCGCCGTTCGTCCGCGTCTCGATGTGCCATTGCACGACGTGCAAGGCGATCTCCGGCGGCGTCGGGACAGCGACCGGCCGCGTGCCGACGAGTGCCGTCTCTTTGCTTGCGGGCCGCGATCTCGTCCGCACGTACCAGCCTGACGAGGGCCTGGCGAAGAGTTTCTGCAGCGTGTGTGGCTCGAACCTCTTCGGCTCCGGCTGGCCCGATTCGGAGATGACCGGCGTCCGGCTGAGCGCGCTCGACGAGCAGGGCAATCTCACGCCCGAGATGCACATCTGGGTGCGTTCGGTCGCATCGTGGGAAACGCTGCCCGACGATGGCCTTCCACGCTACGCCGAAGGCGCGCCGTGACGGCGCTCAGATAACCAGCTCGTACAGACGAACGGGCCGGTCGAAGTCATCCAATTGACGCGCGCCGAGGTCTCGGATCGCGAACGAGTCCTTGATGGATGAATCGAGCACGCTTTCGGTCGACTCCGACAATAGGGACCTGCCCAACCGAAGCGCTGCCGCAGACGCGGAACGCCCGGGGAAGGGTGAGCCCGACATAACGCGCCTTCGTCGGTGACGCCTCTCCGGTGTGAAGGCCGATCTTGACCCCGGGGCGCCTGGCTTCGGGCCAGTCCGTCGTGGCGAAGGCTGCCATTGCCGAGGCGGCAGTTGCGAGAGCATCTCTTCCTCTCACGAAGGCGGCGATGAGCGAGTCGCCCGCCACCTCGAGGACGTGACCTCCGGCTTGCTCGGTCGCATCGCGAAGGATGCGCTCGTACTCCTCGAGCACTAGGCCCGCCGTTTCGCTACCTGCCTCGCGAATGAGCTTGGTCGACCCAGCGATGTCCGTGACGAGGAACGTGACCGTACCGCTCGGAAGTGCGACTTCCGCCGATCGCCCGATCTCTGTCAGCGACCGAAGCGGTGGAAAATCGATGGCCAGGCCAGGCGCCACGAGTTGGTAGATGCGTTCGCTGCGATCGAGGTCCTTCAGCTGGTGTTCACCGAGATCGCGGAACTCGATGCCGGGACTCTCCTCCTCATCGACCAGGCCGGCGGTGGAGCGCGAAGCGAGCACCTGGCCGCCGTGACCAACCGCGCAGATGCGAGCCGCGCGATGCACGCCGAGTCCGATGTAGCGGTCGTTCGAGAGTTCCGGCTCACTCGTGTGCATGCCTATTCGGACGCGTACGTCGGCGCCTTCGGGCCAGGTCTCGTCGTCGTGCGCACGCTGAATCGCGACCGTAGCGGCGACGGCGTCTTTCGCCCGGCCGAAGGCTAGGAAGAATCCCTCGCCCTGGGTGTCCATCTCCAATCCGCGGTTCTGCTCAAGGGCGATCCTCACGAGCTCCCGGTGTCTCGAGAGAACACCGGCGTACTGAGTCCCGAGCCGCTTGAGAAGGCGAGTGGAGCCCTCGACGTCCGTGAAGACGAAGGTGACGGTGCCAACGGGCAGTTCTCTCATAGGGAGTACCTATCGTCGCACCCGGCGCCGGTTACGCTGCACGCCGTGGGACAGGGCTACCTCCTCTCGCTGGGCGAAACGCCGTATGTCGAGGCGTGGGAGCTTCAACGCTCGCTCGCCGCAGCCGTGCTGAACGGCGCCATCCCGGACACGGTCGTGCTCCTCGAGCATCCGCCGGTGGTCACCGTCGGCCGGCGCACTGACGAGGACGAGCTCCACGTGCCGGACGCCGCCGACGTCGAGGTCGTAGAGACGAACCGCGGCGGCAAGTCGACGTACCACGCGCCCGGCCAGCTCGTCTGCTACCCGATCCTCGACCTCAACCGCCACGGCCGCGACGTGAAGCGCTACGTCCGCGACCTCGAGCAGGCGGTTATCCAGACGCTCGCCACGCACGGGGTCGAGGGAACGCGGATCGACGGGCTGACGGGCGTCTGGCTCGAGCGGCCTCCGCAGGAAGATCTGCTCGATCGGCGTCCACGTCTCGCGCTGGGTGACGACCCACGGCTACGCGCTCAACGTCGACCTCGACCCCGCGCCGTTCACCGACTGGATCACCGCCTGCGGTCTCGAGGACGCCGCGTTCACGACGATGGCGCGCGAGCTCGATCAGCCGCTCTCCGTGGACGACCTCAGGCCGGCCGCCGCGGCCGCAATCGGCGACGTCTTCGATCTCGAGCTCGAGGAGCTCCCGGCCGAGGATGGGGCCGGGCTCTGGGCTCAGCCGGTCCACGAGAAGGTCGCCGCGAGATGACGCTCGACATCCAGCCCATACCGCGCCCCGGGTGGGATCCGCTCCCGGACGCTGCCGGCATCGTCGGCCGAGTCCTCGTTCGAGCGGCGGACCTCGGTGTCGCGGAGCTGCGCTTCTCCGAGCACGCGGCCATCCCGGAGCACCCGGGAGAGAACGACGCGATCGTCATCTGCCTGGCCGGCGAAGGCTTCACCTCGGTCGGGGGCGAAACCTCGACGATCCGCGAAGAGGAGTGGGTGCTCTGGCCCAAGGGCACCACCCACGGACTCTGGACCGAGGGCTCGACCATGACGACGCTGATGATCGAGCGGGCTGACTGGCGGGTCGGCGGCGGGCAGGGCGGGCCGTAGACTGAGACCGATGGAGACGTCGCTTCCCGTCGCCGAGAGGCCGCGCCGGCCGGAGTGGATGAAGGTCCGCGCCCCGAGCCGCGACTCGCAGTACTTCAACGTCCGCAAGCTCATCCACGGGCAGGGGCTGCACACGATCTGCGAGGAGGCCCGCTGCCCGAACATCGCCGAGTGCTGGGGCCACGGCACCGCGACGTTCCAGATCCTCGGCGACACGTGCACGCGCGCCTGCCGCTACTGCTACGTCAATTCGGGCAAGCCCGAGAGCCCGCCCGACCCGCTCGAGCCGCTGCGGCTCGCGCATGCGGCGGCGCAGATGGAGCTCCGCCACGTGGTCGTCACCTCCGTCGACCGCGACGACCTTCCCGACAAGGGCGCCGCCCACTATGCGGCCACGATCCGCGCGCTGAAGGCGAAGCTCCCGGACGCCAAGGTCGAGGTGCTGACGCCGGACTTCCTCGGCTACGAGGAGGAGGCGCTTCAGGTCGTGCTGGGCGCGCGGCCCGAGGTCTTCAACCACAACATCGAGACCGTGCGGCGGCTCCACCGACGGATGCGCGGCGCGAAGGCCTCATACGACAAGGCGCTCTGGCTGCTGAGGCGAGCGAAGGAGGTGGCGGCGTACCCGGTGCTCACGAAGTCGGGGATCATCGTCGGCCTCGGCGAGACGAACGACGAGGTGGTCGACACGATGCGCGACCTCCGCGAGAACGGCGTCGACGTCGTCACGATCGGCCAGTACCTCCAGCCGTCGCAGAAGCACACGCAGATCGACCGCTGGGTGCACCCCGACGAGTTCCGCTGGTTCCGCGAGCAAGGAGAGGCGCTCGGCTTCGGGTCGGTCTTCTCGGGCCCGCTCGTACGGTCGAGCTACCGCGCCGACGAACAACGGCGCGCTGCCGAAACCGGCCTCGGCGCCGTCGCGTACTGAGAAAGGGAGAGCAGCCCCCGGGGCCGCCCTCCCTGCTCTGCCTTTTACCGTTCGTCGTACGTTGAAAACGCGCCGGTGTACGGCGTCGCAGCGTTGATGCGGCCGTACACGCCGACCGTCCACTTCCCGGGCATCGGCGACGTCACGACGACCGCGCGGTGGCTGAAGGCGCCGATGTCGAGCAGTGCCGCCGACTCGGCTGCCACCTGGCAGTTAGGGTCGTACAGCCGCAGGTAGATGAGCTGGTTCGGGTCACCCCACTCGACCTCGGCGTAGACGACATCGACGCCGGAGCCGATCGTGAACTCCTTGTGCTGGAGGAGCTGACCGGGCGTCGTGTCCGGGCACTCGGCGATCTGCCACGTGTTCGTCAGCGCGGTGCCGCTGTACGGGGCGCTCGCGGTGAGCGTGAACTGCGGCGTCTTGCCATTGATCGGCGGCGGGAAGCTCACCTTCCCCTTCTCCGCCGCGCGTACGGCCTCGTACGCGTCAAGGTGACCGATGCCGACCTCGAAGATCTCGTACGCGGGCATCGCGTCCGCGGTCCCTTCGAGGATCTCGATCACGTGGGCGGGCTTGAGCTTCGAGCGCGCCTCGAGCATGAGCGCGATCGTGCCGGCGATGTGCGGCGTGGCCATGCTCGTGCCCGACGCCGTCGTGTACATCGGGTTCTCCGGGTCGACGCCAGATGCCATGACAACAGCCTGCGCCGACTTCGCAGCGTTGATGAGGTCGCCGGGTGCGGCTACGGTCGGCCGGTAGAGGCCGGTGCCCGTCTGCTGCGCGCGGCTCCGCTTCCACTCGCCGCCGATGCGGCCGCGCGACGAGAAGGTCGCCAGGCCGAGCGACTTCGTGCTCGCCGCCGCGCTGATCACCCAGGGTGAGATCGCGTACTGGTTGAGCGTGTTCGGCCCGCCGGAGTTGCCGGCGGCGAAGACGACCGAGATGCCTGCGTCGTAGAGCTCTTTGGTCGCCACGTGGACGGGGTTGTCGGGCTCGAAGTCGGTGCCGTCGCCCGAGCCCCACGAGTTCGAGGAGACGCGGATCCCCTTCTCCGGGTGAGCAAGGATCCAGTCGAAGGCGCCGAGCGCCCAGCTCGTCAGGAGGACGGCGCCCGCGTCGGTCTTGAAGCTCGTGATCTTCGCGCCCGGGGCAACGCCCGCATAGCGGCCGCCGCTCGCTGCGCCGAGCCCGGCGATGGTCGACGAGACATGCGTGCCGTGGCCGTACGTGTCGCCCGTGATGAGCGGCGTAAACGTCATCGGCTCGCGCTCGAACGCGTCGCCGGCGACCTGGTACTGCTCGACCTTCGAGCCAGCGGGCACGTCGGGATGGAGGCCGTCGACGCCGGTGTCGATCACGGCGACGTTGACCCCGGCGCCCGTGTACGCCCTATTGAGCCCCGTGCCGGCGCGCACCTTGTCGGCGCCGATCAGGGGAACGCTCTCGTCGAGGATCGGCTGGTTTCGCTGGTCGTGCCAGAGGCTGCGAGCCTCGGGCCAGGCGGCGACCGTCCTCACCTGCGCCGCCGGTCAGCGTCGCGAAGGCGATCGGCAGCACCTGGAGCTTCGTCGCTCCCACGCCGAGCGAGTCGATGCGCGCAAGGCCAGCGCGATCGTCGAAGGTGACGATGGTCTCGAAGGTCGCGGCGGCGGGTGCCGCCGCGAGCCACTGCGTGAGCGGCTGCGAGAGTGTCGCGGTATCGGTCGCAGCGCCGGACGCCACGCCCGAGCCTCCTGCGAGCGACGCCGCGAGCGCGACGAGCGCTCCGATCAGGAAGGCCACGTCGAGTACGTGTTCATCGTTCTCCCCCAGGTGGGACTCGAATGCCGAGGCAGCGCATACCCGAGTAGACGTGCGCCGCAAACGAAGAGAGGGCCGGGTTTCCCCGGCCCTCTCGGTCAAGCGTGGTGCTTGTTCGTGCTACGGCGTGTCGACCCGAACGATCGTCGGGTTCGGCATGCCGGCTGCGCCGCTGTACGCGACGGAGCCGCAGGTACTTCGTAGCAGCGGCCAGACCCCGCGAACGTGAGGTTGATCGGTGCCGTCGTACCCTGCGTGGCAGCCGCCTGGAGCCGTCACCGGTCATGTTCCCAGCGTCCGCCGTGCCAAGCAGCCACGTGTGGAGCTTGAACGGCGACGAGCCAGGCACGCCCCAACCGTGAACGACCACGGTGAGGTTCAACGCGCCGAAGTTGGGCCCGTTGCCTGCGTTGAACGTGACCGTCTCGGCAGACGTCCCACCGGCGCTCTGGCCGACGAGCGTCGCCCCTTGGAACACGCACAGGTCGAGGTCCGCGCTGGGAGCGACATCCGCGTCGAACAGCTGGAAGCGAATGATCGACGTCCCTGCTGGGACCGCCACCGGGTACAGCTTCATGTACGGCGACGCCGTGGTCGAGCACGAGCCGTCCGCCGGGTCATCCGCGACGGTGTCCGCGTTGACGGTCGCCGGGACGATGCCACGCGCGGTCGCCGAGAACGGACCGGTGTAGCCGAACGTCACGTTGTAGTTGATCGGACCGCCGGTCCCGCTTACCTCGAGCCGGCGCGGCAAGCGCGACCGGCCTGATGACGACCGGGATGCGGACGACGTGGCCGAGATTGCCCGTGAGGATGATCTGGCCACCCGTGTAGGCGTTCAGCGTGCGCAGTCGTCCGCGTGAACGTCACGTTGAACGGTGCCGTAGCACCCGGAGCGATTGCAAACGCCGCCGGGAGCGCCAACGGTGAAACCAGCCAGCCCGGTGAAGCTGGGCGTGTAGGTCTCTTCGCCGAACCGACGTTCTTCACCGTTCGGTTGACCGTCTGGACGCCGGCCATGTCGCCGATCGCGATCGACGCGCCGTTGAGGTCGCTCGCGTCCATGCTGAGCCCGCCGTGAGCGTCGCGCAGTAGGCCGGGTCGACCGCGTTCGTCGTCCCGCAGAGGAAGTCGAGCCAGTCGGTGAAGCCGGAGTCGAACACGAGGCCAGGGTTGGCCGCGTTGTTCGGCTTCACGTGACCCGCACCCTGCGGAAGATCACGAGCGGGTTCGTGTTCGGCCCGTCGAGGACGTCGGTGCCGGTGGTCATGAGCGCCGACTTGATCGCCATCGGCGACCAGCTCGGGTGCAGGTCCTTGAGCAGCGCCGCGAGGCCGGCCACGTGCGGGCTCGACATCGACGTGCCGCTGCAGCGAGGTCGAAGTCACGGCCGTGCGTTGCCGCGGCGGAGCCACCGCCGCCAGGATGTCCTGGCCGGGAGCGATGACGTCCGGCTTGAGCAGGTCGCCGCCGCCCGCCGTCAGCGGACCGCGCGACGAGAACGCACGCGGTGAACGGCGCCGGGTCGGTCGTACGCGATCGTCGACTGGTTGATCGTCGCCGTCGCGCCTGCGGTGTCCGCATATGCATTGACGGCCGCATAGTCGGTGCTGCGAGACGTGCACCGTCGGGACGAAGTGGAAGTCGGCGTTCAGCGAGTTGAGCGCTCGGGTTGGCGAGCACCATCCCGTGCCCTCCAGCCATCCTCGACCGCCAGACTCTTGTCGACGCGGGCGTTGACGCCACGCTCGCAGAGCACGATCTTTCCGGCCGCAACGGCTGGGTCGATCGAGCCGATGAAACGAGTCGTACCGCGGTGGCCGTCGTCCGGAAGCACCGCGACGGGCACGTGGACGTACGCCGGGTTCAGGGCATCTTCGGAGTCGATGAACGGCCTCGGGCCGACCGCCGACGCAACTGATGCGCCGAAGTACGTGATGCCGTTGCCGAGCGTTACCGATCCGGTGCCGTTGCGGTTGTGCGTGCCTGCTGCAACGGTCGTGATCCAGGGGCTCGGGTGGGCAACCGTCGCCTGTCGTCGGCCCGCTGTTGCCGGCCGAAGCAGCGACGAAGACGCCCGCGTCAGCCGCAAACAGGAACGCGATCTCCGCCGGATCGGCGAAGTTCGTCGTCGTACCCAGATCGAGTAGTTGATGACGTCGACGCCGTCGGAGACCGCAGTGTCGATCGCGGCGACGAGGTCGGACGTGAAGCCGCTTGCCGTCGCGCCGTCCTGCGTGGACCAGAGCGCCTTGTACGCAGCGATCCGAGCACGCGGCGCCATTCCGCTGATCTTGCCGAATGCCGCAGCCGGCCCGGTGGGCATGACGCCGTTGTTACCGCCGGCAGTCGACGCCGGTGTGCGTGCCGTGCCCGTTGTAGTCCCGCGGGGACATGAACTCCCACGGCCTCTGCGCCTCGAGAGCAGCATTGCCGCCCCACGCGGCGTTGAAGTACTCCGCGCCGATGAGCTTCTGGCCGCACATCGAGTTGTTGAACTGCTCGCCGTTCTGGCAGTTGAAGTGACCACCTGGCATGTTCTGGTAGACGAGCTGCCCACTCGCATTGCGGTCGGAGAAGCTCTTGCTCTCAGGCCAGATGCCCGAGTCCACGATGCCGATGACGATGTCCTCGCCAGGGCCTGCAGAGTTCTTGCCGCCGGCGCTGCCGTCAGCCTTGCCGCCGAGCTGGAACCAAAGGCCAGCCGGGTCGGTGAGGCCCAGGAACGTCGGCGTGGACGACGTGTCCATCGTCTGGAGCTCGTCCGCAGTGACCGCAGCGACATCCTTGGCCGCTTCGAGCTTCGCGGCCTGCCACTCGGTCAGCTCAGCAGAGAACCCGTTGTACGTGTACGTGTAGTCGTACAGCTTCTTGCCGCCGTTGACCTTCTGGAGCGCACTGTTGTGCGTACCCTTGAGGTAGTCGACGTACTTCGCGACGTCAGGCGACGCCGGATTAAGCTTTTGGCCCTTAGCGGGCTTCGTGGCCTTGAGCCCATTGACGCCGCCCGTATACGCGACGGCGGGGCTCTGAACCATCTGAACGATGTACGTCTTCGTCGCGTCGGACGGCGCACTGACGGCCGTCGGCACGGCGAAGACGATGCCCGCTGCCAGAATCGATACGGCAGCGAGCAACTTCAGCGATCTTGATCGCACTTCACCCTCCCATTTCGATGTCACTGACTATCGAAGCAGGGCGACTCTAAGTGATCTGGAGCGACCCCGCGTCGACACTGTGTAACCCTCCCTCGAACGAGGGATGGCCGCGGGGGTCGGCCCTCCCAGTTAAATGCGCCCACTCTCGCGGGCGCAACGACGGGCACTCTAGCTGACCGAAGTCGAGTAGCGCAAACCTGAGAGACAGGTCCGTCAGCCGTCGTGTGGCTTCGCCATCCGCCGGTAGTCGAGCGCTTCGTCGAGCGTGGCTTCGTCGACGCCCGCGTCGCGAGCGACGTCTCGCAACGAGCGGCCGGAGGCGGCGGCTTCCTTCACGATCTCGGCCGCCTTGTCGTAGCCGATGTGCGGGTTGAGCGCGGTTGCGGCGGACAGCGTGAGCTCGGCGTAGCGCTCGCAGGCCTCGCGGTTGGCCTCGATCCCGTCGACGCACTTCTCGGCGAAGAGCCGGGCGGCGCTCGCCGTGAGGGCGATCGAGTCGAGGAGGTTCCGCGCCATCAGCGGCACGAAGACGTTGAGCTCGAAGTGGCCCTGCATGCCGCCGACGGTGATAGCCGCGTCGTTGCCGATCACCTGGGCGGCCACCTGCGTCACCACTTCCGGGATGACCGGGTTGACCTTGCCGGGCATGATCGACGAGCCCTTCTGCAGCTCGGGCAGGAAGATCTCCGCGAGGCCGGCGCGCGGGCCGGAGCCCATGAGCCGGATGTCGTTCGCGATCTTCGTCAGCGAGACGGCCACGGTCTTCAGCGCGCCCGACGTCTCGACGAGGGCGTCGCGCGCGGCCTGCGCCTCGAACGGGTCGGCGGGGGCGGAGATCGTGAGGCCGGTTTCCTCCTGCAGGCGCGCGCGGACACGCTCGGCGAACTCGGGGTGCGTGTTGAGGCCGGTACCGACGGCCGTCCCGCCGAGCGGGATCTGGCCGAGGCGCGGCAGCGCGTCCTCGATGCGGGCGATGCCCTGGCGAACCTGGGCGGCGTAGCCGCCGAACTCCTGACCCAGCGTCACGGGCACGGCGTCCATGAGGTGCGTGCGGCCGGACTTCACGACGTCGTCGAACTCCTCGGCCTTCCGCTCGAGCGAGGCCGCAAGCGTGTCGAGCGCGGGAAGCAGGTCGTCCGTCGCCTGGTCGAGCGCGGCCAGGTGCACGGCCGAGGGGAAGACGTCGTTCGACGACTGGCCCATGTTGACGTCGTCGTTCGCGTGGACGCCGTCGCCGGCCAGCGTCGCGATCACCTCGTTCGCGTTCATGTTCGACGACGTGCCCGAGCCGGTCTGGAAGACGTCGATCGGAAACTGGTCGTCGAGCTCGCCCGCGGCGACGCGGTCGGCGGCGGCTGCGATCCGCTCGGCCTTGTCGGCGTCGAGCAGGCCGAGCTCGGCGTTGACGCGGGCCGCGGCGGCCTTGATCCGGCCGAGCCAGCGGGCGACAGGCGCCGGAATCGGCTGCCCGGAGACGGGGAAGTTCTCGACCGCCTTGCTCGTCTCTGCCCCCCAGAGCTCGTCCTTCACGGCCACGCGGCGAGTCTAGCCATGTCCTAGTGTCTGACACTGAGGTGTGCCAATTCTGTGCCAGTGCGTCCACAGAGGGGTCGGCTAGTTCGGCCCCGAGCGGGCGGCCTCGAGCAGCGCCTCCCAGCTCGTGAGCTTGATCCTCGGTCGCCCGTGCGGTTCGCCCGCGGTGCGTTCGCGGCGTCGATCGCCTCCCAGCCGGAGTAGACGACTACGTCGATCCCACGCTCGGCGAGCAGGGCCTCGACGGCCTCGGCCGGCGCAGCGCGGCCGCCGATCGCGCCCTCCTCGACGTCCGCCAGCAGTGCCTCGACGGTCTCCGTCGCGTCCTTCTTGTTCGTGCCGATGACGCCCGTCGGGCCGCGCTTGATCCAACCCGCGCAGTAGACGCCAGGGAGCGCGGCTCCGTCGTCGCCGAGCACGCGGCCGCCCTCGTTCGGCATCGTGCCGCTCCCCTCGTCGAACGGGAGACCGGGACATGGCAGCCCCCGGTAGCCGACGCTGCGAAACACGAGCTCGCACGACAGCGTCTCGCGCTCGTCGGTCGCCTGGGCACGCACGCTCCCCTTGCCGTCCGGGACGAGCTCGTTGTGGACGAGCTCCACGCCCTCCACGCGCTCGTCGCCGAGA
The DNA here is from genome assembly GCA_963755155.1 of uncultured Actinomycetes bacterium. Classification (GTDB taxonomy): domain Bacteria; phylum Actinomycetota; class Thermoleophilia; order Gaiellales; family Gaiellaceae; genus PALSA-612. The sequence goes on from CAVWIV010000008.1 coordinate 12,421, forward strand.
ATCGCAACCGGAGACACGCGAAAGCGGAGGACGATGCGTCGCGGCTTGCCCGTTGGCTCCCGGGCACCGAACTCGCGCAGGATCTCCAGGTTGCGCTTGACGATGTTCGAAGCCTCGGCGAGCTCCGACTCGCTCGCGGAGTCGAGCTCGAGCTCGGCCGGGTCGACCACGATGTCCGCGCCGGCCAGGTCGCCCATCTCGTGGAGCTCCGTCGACGTCCACGACGCCTGGACCGGGCCCCGCCTGCCGAGAACCACGATCTCGCGGATCCCCGAGCCGATGATGGCTTCGATCGACTCGTCGGTGGCGTCGGTCGGCGCGAGCTCCTCCCGGTGAGCGCGAGCATCCGCGCGACGTCGAGCGCGACGTTGCCGTTGCCGACGACGACCACGCGCTCGGCCGACGCAAGGTCGAAATCGAGCTGCTGGTAGTCGGGGTGGCCGTTGTACCAGGCGACGAGCTCCGTGGCCGCCCATGAGCCGCGCAGATCCTCGCCGGGAATGCCGAGTCGCCGGTCGGCGGCCGCGCCATACGAGTAGATCACCGCGTCGTAGAGACGGGCGAGGTCGTCGTGCGCGAGATCGCGACCGACCTCGACATTCCCTAGAAATCGGAAGCCCGGTTGCGCGGCGATCTTCTCGAACGCCCGCGAGACCGTCTTCAGCTGCGGATGGTCCGGGGCGACGCCGAGCCGCACCAGGCCCCACGGTGTCGGCAGGCGCTCGATCACGTCCACCTCGTGCCCGCCTGCGAGCAGTGGGCCGGCGGCATAGAAGCCGGCGGGGCCCGAACCGACGACCGCAACTCGAAGGCGCGCGCTCATGCGCGCGATCCTACGAGGCTAGTGGGAGCAACCGGAGCCGCAGCCGCCGACCTCGGTGCCTTCGGGCAGCTCTTCGCCCTCTTCGACCTGGAACGAGTGGCCGCAGCCGCAGGCCGAGACGGCGTTCGGGTTCGAGATCTTGAACCCGGACTCGGTGATCGTGTTGAGGAAGTCCACCTCGGCGCCCTGGAGGTACGGCGCGCTGAACGGGTCGACGACGACTGGTGACGCCGTGCGACTCGAGCTCGACGTCACCCTCCTGCAGGCCACGGTCGAACCCGAGCGCGTACTCGAAGCCCGAGCAGCCACCGCCCTGCACGGCAACGCGGAGGACAGTCGCCTCGCCCTCGGGCTCCTGCGCCTGGAGCTCCTTGATCTTCGACGCCGCCGCCTCGGTGAGGTTGACGAGCGTCTCAGTGCGTTCGACCGTTGCCATATGGCAAGAGTACCACCCCGACCGTCCGTCACCTGCCTGCCCGTGAGCGCCACTTTGTAACACTCGGCTCACGCATCGTTGAGCCGATTTCCACCGTGCTCGTGCGCGCTCGTAACGTGCTACGTTCCGCCTGGCGACGCTAGGGAGGAAATCGCGGTGCTCGACAGCTGGCTTCCGTTCCTCATCTACGGGATCTTCGCCGCCGCCATCCCGGCCTCGATGGTGGTCATGTCGTTCCTTCTCGCCACGAGACCTGCCGCGAGGACGCGCGCGCGCGGCGTGCCGTTCGAGTCGGGCGTCTCCACCGGGCCGCTCCCCGACCAGCGCTTCACCGTGAGCTTCTACTTCACGGCGATGCTCTTCATCGTCTTCGACATCGAGATCGTCTTCCTCTATCCGCTCGCCGTCGTCCTCGACCAGCTCGCGTGGTACGGCTTCATCGAGCTCGTCGTCTTCATCGGGATCCTCGTGCTGGGCTACGTCTACGTCTGGCGAAAGGGGGCGCTCGAGTGGCGGTAAACGGCAAGCCGCTCGCGCGACTACGGCCTCAAGTCCGAGCGCGTGCTGTGGAAGGGCAAGGGCCCCGGCGTCTTCGAGCAGGAGGTCGAACAGCTCGAGGAGCGGCTCATGCTGACGACTCTCGAGCGGGCCGTCGCGTGGGCGCAGTCGAAGTCGATGTGGCCGGACACGTTCGGCCTCGCCTGCTGCGCGATCGAGATGATGTCGATCGTCTCGTCGCGCTACGACATCGCGCGCTTCGGGATGGAGGCCTTCCGCGCGTCGCCGCGACAGGCCGACCTGCTCATCGTCTCGGGCCGCGTCGTCCACAAGATGGCCGAGCCGCTGCGGCAGATCTACGACCAGATGCTCGAGCCGAAGTGGGTGATCGCCATGGGCGCGTGCGCTTCCTCCGGCGGGATGTTCAACAACTACACGACGCTGCAGGGCGTGGACAAGATCGTGCCCGTAGACATCCACGTGCCCGGCTGCCCGCCGCGGCCCGAGGCGCTCATGGAGGGCATCGTGAGGCTGCACGAGAAGGTCGTGGCCGGCGTGCCGCCCGCGTACGAGATTCGCGGAGCCGCGGAGTGATGTACGAGGGCGTTCCAGGCGTCGTGGAGACCCGAGAAGCCCACGGCGAGACGACGCTCGTCGTCGATCCTTCGCGGCTTATCGAGGCCTGCCTCCACCTGCGCGACCGCCTCGACTTCAACTTCCTGTCCGACCTCTCGGCCGTCGATTACCTCGGCTGGGGCGAGGAGCCCGTCGCCGGCTACTGGGGGAACGCAGTCGGTCGCGATCTCAACGCGCCCGGCACAGCCGCGCTGCCGCGCACGCCCGAGCCGAAGCCGAAGCGCTTCGCCGTCAACTACCACCTGCTCCGTGTCGCGCCGGGTGCGGGTGCCGCACGGCGCGTCCGCGTCCAGGTCTGGCTCGACGAAGGCGAGGCCGCGCCGAGCGTCATCAGCGTCTGGCCGACCGCCGACTGGCACGAGCGCGAGGCGTGGGACATGATGGGCATCCGCTTCGAGGGCCACCCGAACCTCGTCCGCATCCTCATGGAGGACGACTGGGAGGGCCACCCGCTTCGCAAGGACTACCCGATCGGCGGCGAGCCCGTCCGCTTCTCCGACGAAGTCTGATGGCCGTCGCAGCCTCCCGCATCTACGAGGGAACCCGCATCCCCTCCCCGGTGCCGACGATCATCGAAGTGCCCGAGGGTCTCCGCAGCGGCGCCGACATCCTCGAGGTGAACTTCGGCCCCAACCACCCGTCGATGCACGGCGTGCTCCGGCTCGTCCTCCAGCTGGACGGCGAGACCGTCGTCGGCCTCAAGGCGGTCATCGGCTATCTCCACACCGGCTTCGAGAAGTCGATGGAGCAGAAGACCTGGTGGAAGGCGATTCCGTACGCGCCGCGCATGGACTACGTCTCGTTTCAGGCGAACGAGCTCGCCTTCGTGATGGCGATCGAGAAGCTGCTCGGCATCGAGGTGCCTCCGAAGGCGATCTGGATGCGGACGCTGCTCGCCGAGCTCAACCGCATCCACTCACACCTCGTCTGGCTCGGCACGTCAGCGCTCGAGCTGGGGGCGATCTCCCCCTTCTGGTACGCGTTCCGCGAGCGCGACCGGGTGCTCGACCTCTTCGAGCTCGTGACGGGCGCGCGAATGCACACGAGGTACTTCCAGGTCGGCGGCCTCGCCGAGGACATCCCGCGCGGCTTCTTCCCGCAGTGCCGCGAGTTCTGCGAGGTGATGCCGAAGGCGGTCGACCAGTACGAGTCGATGCTCACAGAGAACCCGATCTGGCTCGCACGGACGAAGGGCGTAGGGCTGCTCTCCGCCGAGGACGCCATCGCACTCGGCCAGTCGGGGCCGGTGCTGCGCGCCTCCGGGGTCGACTGGGACCTCCGCAAGGCCGCGCCCTACCTCGCGTACGGCGACGTCGACTTCGACGTTCCCGTCAGGACGAACGGCGATGTCTACGACCGCTACAAGGTGCACATGGACGAGATGCGCGAGTCGGTGCGCATCGTCGAGCAGACCCTCGAGGGCATGCCGCCCGGGCCGTGGATCGCGGACGACCGGAAGGTCGTGCTCCCGCCGCGCGAGGAGCTGCACACGTCGATGGAGTCGCTCATCCACCACTTCAAGCTGGTGACGGAGGGCTTCACCGTGCCCGAGGGCGAGGTGTACGTCACCGTCGAGTCGCCGCGCGGCGAGTTCGGCTGCTACCTGTGCTCGGACGGCGGCCCCAGGCCCTGGCGGGCCCGCTTCCGCGCGCCGAGCTTCGTTGCCCTCCAGGCCACCGCGACCTGCATGGGGCAGGCGCTCGTCGCCGACATGGTCGCCGTCGTCGGCTCGCTCGACACGGTGATGGGCGAGGTGGATAGATGAGCCTGGCGACGGAGATCCAGGACGTCGCGGCGCGCTATCCCGACCGCCGCTCGGCGATGCTGCCCGCCTTGCGTATGGCGCAGGAGCGTTACGGGTGGCTCTCGCACGAGGCGTTGGCCGAGGTGGCGGATGCGCTCGACTACACGCCCGCCTATTGCCTCTCCGTCGCGTCGTTCTACGACATGTTCCACCTCGAGCCCGTCGGCGAGCACGAGGTGGAGGTGTGCACGAACCTCTCGTGCGCGCTCGTCGGCGCGCAGGAGGTCGTTCGCGCCTTCGAGTCCGAGCTCGGCGTCAGCGCCGGCGAGACGACCGAGGACGGCCAGGTGACGCTCCGCGTCGTCGAGTGCCTCGGCGGCTGCGGCTACGCGCCGGTGATCACCGTCGACCGCCGCCACCGCCATCCCGTGAAGCCGGAGGACGTGCCCGGCATCGTCGAGGAGCTCCGTGCCGGCTCTTGATTCCTTGCTCGCAGGCGCCGACGAGCGCGACCTGACGAAGCTCGCGGAGTACCGCGCCATCGGCGGCTACCAGGGCGTCGAGAAGGCCCGCGCGATGACGCCCGATGACCTCATCACGGAGCTCCAGGAGGCGAACCTCCGCGGCCGGGGCGGCGCCGGCTTTCCGATGGGCCGAAAGGCGTCGCTCATCGACCGCTCCAGCGGCAAGCCGGCCTACCTCGTGGTCAACGCCGACGAGTCGGAGCCCGGCGCGTTCAAGGACCGCGAGGTGATGACGCGCGTGCCGCACCGGCTCATCGAGGGCTGCCTCATCGCCGCGCACGCGATCGAAGCCGACCGCGTCTTCATCTACATCCGCGGCGAGTACCTCTCCGAGTACGAGATCGTCCAGGCCGCGGTCGACGAGGCTCGGAAGGCAGGCGTCTTCGGCTCCTGCGACATCCTCGTCCACCGCGGCGCCGGGGCGTACATCTGCGGCGAGGAAACGGCGCTGCTCGACTCGCTGGAAGGCCGCCGCGGCCAGCCGCGCCCGCGCCCGCCGTTTCCGCCGGTGCAGGGCCTCTACGACGCGCCGACGCAGATCAACAACGTCTGCACGATCGCCACGGTGCCGATCATCATGGAGCTGGGCGCTGCGGAGTTCGCGAAGATCGGCTCGGAGTCGTCGCCGGGCACGGCCATCTTCTCGATCTCCGGCAACATCGAGCGGCCGGGCAACTACGAGCTCGTGCTCGGCACGCCGATGCGGGAGCTCGTGTACGACATCGCCGGCGGCGTGCCGGACGGACGGCAGCTGAAGTGCATCATCCCCGGCGGCTCGTCCGTGCCCGCGCTGACGCCCGACCAGCTCGACACGCCGCTCGACTACGACTCGATTCAGGCAGCCGGCTCGTTCTTCGGCGCCGCGTCGCTCATCGTCGTCGACGACCGCTGCTGCATGGTGCAGCTCGCGCTGCGGGCGGCGAAGTTCTACATGCACGAGTCGTGCGGGAAGTGCACGCCGTGCCGCGAGGGAACGCGCTGGATGGTGCAGCTCCTGGAGAAGATCGAGGCGGGCGACGCTTCGATGGCCGACCTCGAGCTGCTCGAATCGGTGTGTACAGGCATCCTCGGCCGCTCGCTCTGCGCGCTCGGCGACTTCGCGGTCTACCCCGTTTCGAGCTTCATGCGGAAGTTCCCGGACGAGTTCCGCGCGCACGTCGAGCGCGGCAGCTGCCCGTTCGGCGACTCCTCGACGCTCGACGGGATCCTTGCGCCGTCTGACCAGCACGCGCACGACGCGGAAGAAGCCGTCCATGCCTGACCTCGTGAAGCTCACCGTCGACGACCGCGAGATCCAGGTGCCGGCGGGCACCGGGCTCGTGGAAACCGCTGCCGCGGCGGGCATCGAGATTCCCGTCTTTTGCTACGAGCCGCGGCTGGGCGCCCCCGTCGGCGCCTGCCGCATGTGCCTCGTCGAGATCGAAGGCATTCCCAAGCCGCAGGCCGGCTGCACGCTCACGGCGCAGGACGGCATGGTCGTGAAGACCGCGAAGACGTCGGAGCTCGCCGCGGCGGCGCAGAGCTCGACGCTCGAGTTCATCCTCGTGAACCACCCGCTCGACTGCCCCGTGTGCGACAAGGGCGGCGAGTGCCCGCTGCAAGATCTGACCTTCCGCTATGGCCCAGGCAACACGCGCATGGCGTTCGACAAGCGGACGTTCGAGAAGCCGATCCCGATCTCGCCGACGATCGCGCTCGACCGCGAGCGCTGCATCCTCTGCTACCGCTGCACGCGGTTCTCCGAGGATGTGGCGGAGGACGGCCAGCTGATCGCACGCGACCGCGGCGCGCTCTCGCAGATCGCGACGTACGAGGACCTCCCGTACCGCGCGCCGTTCTCGGGGAACGTCATCGAGCTCTGTCCGGTCGGCGCCCTGACCTCGACGCTCTACCGCTTCGAGGCCCGTCCCTGGGAGATCGTCAACGTGCCGACCGTCTGCGGGCTCTGCCCCGTCGGCTGCAACGTCAGCGCCGCCTACCGCGAGGGCCACGTGCGCCGGGTGTCGAGCCGCAACCACCCGGAGATCGACCGGGGCTGGATCTGCGACAAGGGCCGCTTCAGTTATCCAGCGCTGCGTGCTCCGGACCGCGTGACGGCGCCCGGGATCCGCGTTCCGGAAACGTGGCGGTTCGCGGAGGCGAGCTGGGACGACGCGCTCGACGAGCTCGAGCGGCTGGCGAGGGCGGCCGGCGACTCGGTCGTGCTCGCGCTCTCCGGCTCGGAGACGGTGGAGATCGCCTCGGCGCTCTCGCAACTCGTGCGCAGGGGCTTCGGCTCGCATCGCGTCGTGCTGCCCGAGGAGACCAGCACGGCGCTCGATTCCTTCCGCGCGCCGCTGTCGACGATCGCGGACGCGGAGCTCGTCGTCGTCATCGGAGACGACCCCGTGACGGAGCGCGCGCCGATCGTCGACCTCTGGATCCGCGCGGCCCGGCGGAACGGCGCCGAGGTGCTGACGTTCGGCCCTGCCGGCACCGTGCAGCGGCCACCGGGCGACGGTGCAGCGGTCGTCGCGGAGCTCGCCGACAAGCGGAAGGCGCTCGGCAAGCGGCTCCACGAGGCCGAGCGCGTCGCGCTCGTCTGGTCAGGCCCCGGCGGTCGGGGCGGCGCGGCGCTCGCGCCGCTTGCGGACGCGCTGGGGCTCGTCGGCAAGCCCGGCAGCGGGGCGTACTTCCTGCCTGCGACGCCCAACGGGCGAGGCGTGGCCGCCGCCTGGGCGGCCGCGGGTGAGGGCGAGCCGACAGCGCCGGAACGCGTGGGCCTGCTGCTCATCTCGGGCGAGGAGGCGGTGGCCGACCCCCGCGTCCGGGCGCTCGCGGAGCGCAGCGACGCCGTCGCCGCCGTGACGATGTTCTCCGAGTCGGTCCGCGGCTGGACGCACGTCGTCCTGCCGGGCACGAGCTATCTCGAGCGCGACGGCACGATGGTCAACCTCGAAGGCCGCGAGCAGCGGCTGCGGAAGGCGAGCGAGCCGCCGGGCCGCGCCGACCTCGACTGGATCGCCGATCTCGCCGCGCGCTTCGGCGTCACGCTGGAGCCCTTCGAGCCAGGTGGGACGACACAAGGGGCTGAGGCGGCCGGCGCGACGACGGAAGCGCTCAAGCCGCCTGTCGCGCCGAAGCTCCGACTGAACCGCTACCGCGCGCTCTTCTCCGGGAGCGCCGTCGAGCGCGTTCCGCAGCTCCAGTTCCAGCGGCCGGAGGCCGTGATCGAGCTCTCGCCGGAGGACGCTCAGAAGCGCTCGATCGGCACCGGCGACACGGTGACTGTGCTGGCCAACGGCACGTCCATCGAGCTGCGCGCGCGGATCAACCGCCGGCTCGTGGCCGGCGCCGCCCGCGCAGCCGAAGAGCACGTGCGCGACCTGCCGGACTTGGTGGAGGTGCGCCCGTGAGGTTCCAGTGGGTCGTGTACCTGATCGAAGCGTTCCTCGTCATCAACATCCTCCTGCTCGCGTTCGCGTACACGACGCTGCTGGAGCGGAAGCTGCTCGGCCGCATGCAGCTTCGCTACGGGCCGAACCGCGCGGGCTGGGTGGGCCTCCTGCAGCCGATCGCCGACCTGCTGAAGCTCGTCCGCAAGGAGGCGTTCTTCCCGCGCAAGGTGGAGGCGATCCCGTACATCATCGCGCCGGCGTTCTCCGCCTTCACGGCGCTGCTCGCCTTCAGCGTCATTCCGTTCGGCGCGGGCTGGGAGATACATGGCTACGAGATCAACGGGGCCGTCGCGACCGTCGACATCGGCCTAATCATCATCTTCGCGCTCGGCTCGATCGGCGTTTACGGCTTCATCGTCGGCGGGTGGGCGTCCGAGTCGAAGTTCTCGCTGCTCGGCGCGATGCGGACATGCGCACAGCTCGTCTCGTACGAGGTCTCGCTGTCGCTCTCCGTGGTCGGCGTCATCATGATCGCCGAGTCGCTCAACCTCTCGGAGATCGTCGCGAAGCAGATCGACACCGTGTGGTTCGTCGTCCCGCAGCTCGTCGGCTTCGCCGTCTTCTTCATCGCCGCCACGGCCGAGACGGCGCGGGCGCCTTTCGACCTCGTCGAGGCCGACTCGGAGATCGTCGCCGGGTACCACACGGAGTTCAGCGGCATGCGCTGGGGCCTCTTCCAGATGGCCGAGTACATCAACCTCATCGTTCTCTCGGGGCTCGGCGTGACGTTGTTCTTCGGCGGCTGGGAAGGGCCGTGGGAGCCGCTCGGGCCGCTGTGGTTCGTGCTGAAGCTCCTGCTCGCGATCACGATCTTCATCTGGATCCGCGCCTCGGTGCCGCGCCTGCGCTACGACCAGCTGATGCGCTTCGGCTGGAAGGTGCTGCTCCCGGTGGCGACGCTCAACGCCGTCGTGACGGCCGCGGTGGTGGCGGCATGAGCCCGAGCCCGCTCGATGCTGTCCGCGGCTTCGGCGTGACGTTCCGCCAGCTCTTCAAGAAGCCGATCACCGTCCAGTACCCGGAGGTCGTGCGCCCTGTCTACCCGCGCTTCCGCGGCCGGCACCGGCTGCACCTGCACGAGAACGGCCTCGAGAAGTGCGTCGGCTGCTCCCTCTGTGCGGCCGCGTGCCCCTCGGACTGCATCCGCGTCGTTGCCGAGGAGAACGAGCCGGGCAACCGCGTCTCGGCCGGCGAGCGCTACGCGCGCATCTACGAGATCAACATGAGCCGCTGCATCTTCTGCGGCTACTGCGAGCTCGCGTGCCCGTTCGACGCGATCACCCTGGGCACGGAGTACGAGATCTCGGAGTACTCGCGCGACGACCTCATCTACACGAAGGACATGCTGCTCGAGCCGCCGATCAAGACCGTGCCGGTGGCCGACCCGGAGGAGTACGACACGCCGGATCCGTTCTACAAGAGGCGCTCGTGACGGTCGTCGCGGCGTCGGCGGGAGACATCACCGTCTGGGTCGTGTGGGTCGCGGCGGCGGCGGCCTGTCTGCTCTCTGCCGTCGGGGTCGTGAGCTTCGCCGATCCGTTCTATTCGGCGCTCGCGCTCATCGGCAACCTCGCGTCGCTCGCGGTGCTCTACCTCCTCTTGTCGGCGGAGTTCGTAGCCGCCGCGCAGGTGCTCATCTATGCGGGCGCGATCGTCGTGATGTTCCTCTTCGTGATCGCGTACGTCAGCGGGCGCACGGATGCCCCGTGGGCGGGGTCGCCGTCCGTTCAGACGTGGGCGGCTGTCGTCGCCGCCGGCGCGATCCTCGCCGAGGTGCTCGTCGTCATCGGCGTCCAGGCAGGCGGCGGCGAGCTGTCGAAGCCGGCCGACATTTCCGCAGCGTTCGGCGGCCCGGCGGCGATCGGCGAGCTGTTCCTGACCGACCACGTGCTCGCCTTCGAGATCACGTCGATCGTGCTCCTCGTCGCCGCGGTGGGCGGCGTCATCCTCGGCGCCCACGCGCGCCGGTTCGAAGAGGGAGAAGAGCCCTCGTGAAGCGTGCGCATGTAAACGGTGCCAGGCACGAGTTACGTGTCTGTGCCAAGTCTGTGCCAACTTCGACGCGGCGGCGACGGGGAGGGAAGTAGTGCTCGGGCCTGACGTCGCCTGGTACCTCGCTGTCGCCGCGTTTCTCTTCACGGTGGGCGGGCTCGGCGTGCTCCTGCGCCGCAACCCGCTGATCATCCTCCTCTCGCTCGAGTTGATGCTGAACGCGGCGAACCTCACGCTCATCGCCTTCGCGCGCCAGCACGGCTCGCTCGACGGGCAGATCTTCGCGCTCGCGGTGATGGCCGTAGCCGCGTCCGAGGTCGTCGTCGGGCTCGGGCTCGTCGTCGCCATGGCCCGCCGCAACGTCGCGCTCGACACCGACCGGCTGACCACCCTGCGCGGCTGAGACGATGATCCCCGCCGCCTGGATCTGCCTGCTCCTGCCGCTCGGCGGCGCGCTCGCGATCACGCTCGCCGGCAACTCGATCAACCGCCGCGCCGCGGGCATCATCGCGACGGGCTCCGTCGCAGGCGCCTTCGCGGCCGCGGTCTGGAGCTTCGTGGCGATGCTCGGCCGCGACGAGGACGAACGCGCGCAGGCGTCGACCGCGTGGAGCTGGCTCACCGCCGGCAACCTCGACTTCGGCCTCGAGATCTACGTCGACCAGCTCGCGGTCTTCATGATGCTCATCGTCACCGGGGTCGGCGCGCTCATCGTCGGCTACTCGATCGGCTACATGGACAAGGTCGACGAGGAACGGCGCTTCTTCGCGTACATGGCGTTCTTCGTCTTCTCGATGCTGCTGCTCGTCGAGGGCGGAAACCTCCTGATGCTGCTCGCGGCCTGGGGTCTCGTCGGCCTCTCGTCGTACCTCCTCATCGGCTTCGAGCACGAGCGGCCGGCCGCCATCGCGGCGGCGAAGAAGGCGTTCATCATGAACGCGGTCGGCGACGCGACGTTCGCGCTCGCGCTCTTCCTGCTCATCCAGCAGACGGGCGTGCTCGGGTACGAGGCCGTCTTCGCGGAGGTCGACGGGCTGAGCTCGACCACGGCGACGCTCGTCGCGCTCGGCCTGCTCGGTGGCGCTGTCGCGAAGTCGGCGCAGCTGCCGCTCCAGACGTGGCTCCCGGACGCGATGGAGGGCCCGACGCCGGTGTCCGCGCTCATCCACGCGGCGACGATGGTGGTCGCGGGCGTCTACCTCATCTTCCGCACGGCGCCCGTGTTCGAGGCGGCCCCGGAGGTGCAGGACACGGCCGCCATCCTCGGCGCGCTGACGCTCGTCGCCGCCGGCCTGATCGCACTCGTGCAGACGGACATCAAGCGCGTGATCGCGTACTCGACGATGTCGCAGATCGGCTACATGTTCCTCGCCGTCGGCATCGGGGCGTACGCGACGGGGATGTTCCACCTGCTGACGCACGCGTTCTTCAAGGCGCTTCTCTTCCTCGCCGCCGGCGATCCTCATCCACGCGCTGGCCGGGGAGCAGGACCTGCGGCAGATGGGCGGCCTCAGGCGGCTGATGCCGTTCACGTATGTCGCTTTCCTCGTCGGCGCGCTCGCGCTCGTCGGCGTGCCGCCGTTCTCGGGCTTCTTCTCGAAGGACCCGATCCTCGCGAACGCGCTCGACGCGGGCGATCTCGGCTACGTGCTGTTCGCACTCGCCGCGGCGGGCGCGCTCCTCACCGGCCTCTACACGTTCCGGATGATCTTCCTCGCGTTCGGCGGCGAGCCGAGCGAGGAGCTGAAGGCGCGCTACCACCCGCACGGCGGGAAGGAAGGGCCGCGGTCGATGGTGCTCGTCGTCGGCGTGCTGACGGTGCTGTCCGCCATCGCCGGCTTCCTCCAGTACGCGCCCGTACTGGACGCCCGTCGACGACTTCCTCGAGCCGGTCGCGGAGCCGCTCGTCCACGCGACGAACGGCCAGGAGACGTTCGCGAGCATCGTCGCCGTCTCGCTCGGTCTGGCCGGCGTCGCGATCGCGTGGCTCGTCTACTCGAGGAAGCGCTTCCACGCGCCGCGGCCGTGGGCGGCGCTCGAGGAGAAGCTCTACTTCGACGATCTCTACGACGCGCTCTTCTACCGGCCGGCCGCCGCGACGGCGAAGCTGTTCTACGCGCTCGTCGAAGGGCCGCTCGTCGGCGGGTCGTTGACCGGCATCACGTCCGGCACCGGCCGGCTCGCCGGTTACGTGCGCGCGCTGCAGACGGGCATCGTGCGCACGTACGTCCTCGCCGTCGCGGGCGGGCTCGCCGTCCTCGTCCTCGTCTTCATCTCGGTGTCGTACCGCTGATGGGCAGCTGGGTGACAACGGCGCTGATCGTCCTGCCGGCAGCGGGCGCGCTCGTCCTCTGGGCGCTCCCCTGGCCACGCGCAGCCGCCGGGGTCGTCGCCCTCGTGGTGAGCCTCGCAGAGGTCGGCCTCTGGATCGCGGCGCTGGTCGACTTCGACTTCGCCGAGGCAACGAGCACGCTCCAGTACGAGGAGCAGGCGACGTGGTTCGGCGATCTCGGCGTCTCGTACCACGTCGGCTTCCTCGGCATCGGGCTCTGGCTGGCAGGCCTCGCCGTCGTCTGCCAGGCGGCGGCCGTCGCGTACGCGATGCGCTCGGGCCGCGAGCGCCCGCGCGCGTACTACGGGCTCATGCTCCTCCTCACCGGAGCCATCGTCGGCGTCTTCTGCGCCCAGGACCTGCTGCTCTTCTACGTCTTCTGGGAGGCGATGCTCATCCCGCTCTACCTCCTCGTCGGGGTGTGGGGAGGTGAGGGCCGGCAGCGCGCGACGCTGCTCTTCGTCATCTACACCATGGCCGGCTCGCTGCTGATGCTCGCCTCGATCATCGTCTTCGGTCTCTCGGAGGGCACGTTCGACCTCCTCGAGTTGCGGAACACGGGCGAGTCGACATGGCTCTTCCTCGGGTTCGCCGTCGCCTTTGCCGTGAAGGGCCCGCTGTTTCCGTTCCACGGCTGGCTGCCGTCGGCGTATCGCGAGGCGCCGGCCGAGGTGGCGGGCGTCCTCTCCGGCGTCGTCTCGAAGGCGGCCGCGTACGGCTTCCTCTACATCGCCATCGTGCTCTTCCCGGGCCCGGCCGCCGACCTGCGCGTGCCCATCCTCGCGCTCGCCGCGATCGGCCTCGTCTACGGCTCGCTGCTCGCGTTCAGGGCGCGGGACGTGCGCGGCGTGATCGCGTACTCGAGCCTCGCGCAGCTGGGCCTGATCGTGCTCGGGCTCTTCGCGACGAACCTCGCCGGCTGGAACGGCGCGCTGCTCCAGATGGTGAACCACGGCCTGATCTCGGTGACGCTGTTCATGCTTGCCGGGATTGTCGAGGCGCGCGCCGGGACGGGCAGCTTCGACCGGCTCGGCGGCATGGCGCGTGGCCGGCCGGCGCTCGCGACGGTGCTCATGGTGACGGGCCTGATCGCGCTCGCCGTTCCGGGATCGACGGCGTTCGCGGGCGAGTTCCTCATCCTCACGGGCGTCTTCGACACCGGCTGGGGCTGGGCGGTCGTCGGCGCGATCGCGATCGTGCTGGCGGCGATGTACATGCTGCGGCTGATCTCGGCCGTGCTCCACGAGCGCACCGGGAGTGCTGTGGCGAGTGACACGCGCGACCTGCGTCCGGTCGAGCTGGCGGTGCTCGTGCCGCTCGTGGCGTGCCTGCTCACGCTGTCGGCCTGGCCGGCAGCGATCACCGACCGCAGCTTCGGCCAGACGGATGGCTCCCCCGCGCTCGGGAACCTCCTGGAGCCCTTCGAGTGACGTTCGCGCAGATCGCCACGCCCGCGGTCGACTGGTACGCCCTCGCGCCGCTCCTCATCTTGCTCGCCGGCAGCGGTGCCTGTGTGCTCGCGGCGGTCCTGTTGCCGGAGAGCTGGCAGCTCCCCGCCGGCGCCGTCACCGCAGTCGGGTGCTTCATCGGCGCGGCCGTCACCGCAGCCGTCCTCTTCGCCGACAGCGAGCGGCCGGAGAGCGTCGTCGCCGGCGCGGCGGTGCGCGACCGGCTGGGCGCCTTCTCCGGCTTCGTGATCTGCGCGATCGGTGTGCTGGCGGCCGCCGTCGCGGTGAAGCACGCTCTCGGAGGCCATCGCGCCGAGTACTTCGCGCTCCTCCTCGCTGCGGCCGCGGGGATGGTGTTCCTCGTCACGGCGACGAACCTCATGACGCTCTTCCTCGGGCTCGAGTGGTTCTCGATCGCGCTCTACGTCCTCTGCGCCGTACGACGTCGGCGTCAAGGGCTCGCTCGAGGCCGGACTCAAGTACCTCGTAGTCGGCGGCTTCGGGTCGGCCGTGCTGCTCTTCGGCTCGGCGTTCGTCTACGGGGCGACCGGTGAGCTCGGCTTCTCGGAGATCGCCGCCGCGACCGAGGCCCAGGGGCTCGGCGACGACCTCTTCCTGCTCGCAGGCCTCGCGATGATCATCGTCGGGCTCGGCTTCAAGGTCTCCGCCGCGCCCTTCCACATGTGGACGCCGGACGTGTACGAGGGCGCCCCCACGCCCGTAACGGCCTTCATGGCCGCAGCCACGAAGGTGACCGCGCTCGTGCTCGCGCTCCGTCTCCTGACGACGGCGTTCCCCGGCGAGGCAGAGCTCTGGACGATCGCGCTCGCCGTCATCGTGTGCGTGTCGCTCGCCGTCGGCAACCTCGCCGCCCTCACGCAGACGAGCGTCAAGCGGCTGCTCGCGTACTCGTCCGTCGCGCAGGCCGGCTTCCTGTTGATCCCCGTCGCGGCCGGGAACGAGGCGGGCGGCAGGGCGCTGCTCTTCTACCTCGTCCCGTACGGCGCGGCTTCGCTTGGCGCCTTCGCCGTGGTGGCGGCGCGGGAGCGCGAGCTCGGCCGCCCGGCGACGCTCGAGACGATGGGCGGCATGGGCTGGG
>CAVWIV010000009.1:0-23152 GCA_963755155.1 uncultured Actinomycetes bacterium
AGGAGGGTCTGGCGAAATAGTGACTGTGCCGCCGGAATCACGCTGGAGGCCGCGCTGCGGCGTCCTCGGTCGCCCACGTACTGACTAGTACGCGGGCTCCCTGCGTCCTTGCATCACAACCTCCAGCGCGCCCCGGCGACGAGCACCATTCCGCCAGACCCTCCTAGCTAACGCCTATCTGACCCGCGAGCTCGAACGAGATCGCGTGCTCGACGCCGCCCGTGGTGACGACGACGGGCTCAGGCGAAGGCGCCCTGCGCACGACTTCCACGACCGCGCCGGGAAGCAGCCCGAGCCCGCGCAGGTACCGCAGAAGCGCGGTGTCGTGCGGAACTCGGCGGACTGTCGACCGCTCACCCTCGCCGAGGGCGTGCAGCGGCCGGAGCTTGTCCTCTCCGACGTTGAGGTCCGCATCGGGAATCGGGTCGCCGTGCGGGTCGTGCGTCGGGAAGCCGAGCGTCTCGTCGATCCGTGCCTCGAGCTCCTCGGAGAGCGCGTGCTCGAGCCGGTCGGCCTCCGCGTGTACCTCGTCGATCGGCATGCCCAGCGTCTCGGCCAGGTACTGCTCGAGCAGACGGTGGTGCCGGATGACCTCGACGGCGGCCTGCGGCCCGCCGTGGTGAGCGTCGCGCCTCGGTAAGGCTCGTGGACGACGAGCTTCAGCGTCGCGAGCTTCTTCAGCATCGACGTCACCGACGGCGGCGACACGGCAAGCGACGCGGCGAGCGCCGAGGTCGTCGCTTTACCGGTGCTCCGACTCGAGCCGGTGGATCTCTTTGAGGTAGTCCTCGGCGGTCTGGGAGAGAGGGGGTGGAGACATACGCTTTCTAATATAGAGTTTAGGCATGTCTAAACGCCTGAGCAGGCGGAAGCTGTTGGCCGGAGCTGCGATTCCGGTGGCCGCCGTGCCGCTCGCGAAGCTCGTGGGCGCAGGGGAGAGCGACGCCGGCGCCTCGACAGCGACCCACATCGACCACCAGCACCAGCGCGTGGGACACGCGTCGATGTTCGGCGCCAACGTCCCCGCCCCCGGCGGGCCAAATGCCCTCGACGCTCTGCTCCTTCCCCCGCCGGCGCTCCCGCATCAGCCCGGACGCGTCCGCGAGTACCGCCTCGTCGCCGAGGACCGCGAGATCGAGGTCGCGCAGGGCGTGAAATACGCCGCGTGGACTTACAACGGCACCGTTCCCGGTCCGGTCCTCCGCGCCACCGAGGGCGACATCTTCCGGGTCGAGTTCCGAAACCAGGGCTCGCACCCGCACACGATTCACTTCCACGGGATCCACCCCGCCAACATGGACGGCGTCTTCGAGATCGTCGCGCCGGGGGGCTCGTTCACGTACGAGTTCGAGGCCCATCCGTACGGCATGCACCTCTACCACTGCCACGCAACGCCGCTCAAGAAGCACATCGAGAAGGGCCTCTACGGCGCGCTCATCATCGACCCGCCGAAGCCGCGCCCGCCGGCGCGCGAGCTCGTCATGGTGATGAACGGCTTCGACACGGACTTCGACGGCGAGAACAACTTCTACACCGTCAACGGCCTCGCCTTCTACTACGCGAAGTACCCGATCAAGGTGAAGCGCGGCGAGCTCGTGCGGATCTACCTCGCGAACCTCACGGAGTTCGACCTCATCAACTCCCTGCACATCCACGCGAACTTCTTCCGCTACTACCCGACGGGCTCGACCGACCAGTTCGAGTACACGGACACGGTCATGCTCTGCCAGGGGCAGCGCGGGATCCTCGAGCTCGAGTTCCCCAACACCGGGCGGTTCATGTTCCACGCGCACCAGTCGGAGTTCGCCGAGCTCGGCTGGATGGGGTTCTTCCAGGTGGAGGAGTGCTGGAGCCCGGGCGGCAGCCGGTAGTCGCCGCGGCTGGCAGCTGTGGGCGCTGCTGCCCATCCTGCTGCTCGTCGGGCGCCGTGTCGCTCTTCGCCACGGCCGGCGGCTCGATTGTCGACCTCGTGGGCTCCAACCCGCCGCCCGCCGACGAGCTCGACATCCGGCGCGTGTCGTTCGAGCCTGGCCGGATCGAGATCAAGGTCACGAACCCCCAGCGCGACGCCATCACCCTCGGCACCGTGACGGTCGCCGACGCGATCGTGCCGTACGAGGTCGACGGGCCGACGACGCTCGAGCGGCTGCGCTCCGCCACGATCGTCGTCCGCTACGACTGGGTCGAGGACGAGCCCATCTCCGTCGGCGTCACGAGCTCGAGCGGGATTCAGGTGACGGAGGAGATCGCCGCCGCCGTGAGGACGCCCGAAGCGGACTCCCGTAGCGTGTTCGGCTACGCGCTGATCGGCTTCCTCGTGGGCGTCGTGCCCGTCGCGCTGGGTCTCATGTGGCTCCCCGCCCTGCGCGGCGCGGACCCTCGCTGGCTGGCAGCGTTCATGGCGCTCACGGCCGGCCTCTTGACGTTCCTCGCCTTCGAGGCCCTGTCCGAGGCGCTCGAGCTCCAGGCCGTTCTCCCCGGGCAGCTGGGCGGCACGGGGCTCGTATTGCTCGGCGTCGCCGGTAGCTACCTTGCGCTGACGTTCGTATCCGAGCGGCTGGGGCGGGGACCGGGAGGCGGCAAGGGCGCGCTCGGCGGCATCGCGCTGGCGACGCTCGTCGCGATCGGCATCGGCATCCACAACCTCGGCGAGGGGCTCGCCATCGGCTCCTCGTTCGCGCTAGGTGAGCTCGCGCTCGGGAGCTTCCTCATCGTCGGCTTCATGGTCCACAACATCACCGAGGGTCTAGGCATCGCCGCACCGATCGCCGAAGGGTCGCGCGCGTCGTTCGCGCGCCTCGCGGCGCTCGCGCTCATCGCCGGCGCGCCGGCCATCGCCGGCGCGTGGATCGGCGGCTTCCTGACGAGCGACGTGCTCGCCGTGCTCTTCTTCGCGATCGCCGCGGGCGCGGCGCTCCAGGTCGTCATCGAGGTCGGTCGCTACGTCGCGCGGAAGGCGCCGGGCGGACTGCGCTCCGGCTGGGTCGCCGGCGGCTTCGTCGCGGGCATTGCGGTCATGTACCTCACGGGCCTGCTCATCTAGCCTAGGGCCATGCGGCTGTACCTCGTGCGCCACGCGAAGGCAGAGCAGGGCGAGCCCGACGACCTGCGTCGGCTGACGCCCGACGGCCGCGCGGCCGCTCGCGATCTCGGGAGTCGCCTCGCCG
This sequence comes from uncultured Actinomycetes bacterium, assembly GCA_963755155.1. Classification (GTDB taxonomy): domain Bacteria; phylum Actinomycetota; class Thermoleophilia; order Gaiellales; family Gaiellaceae; genus PALSA-612. The sequence goes on from CAVWIV010000009.1 coordinate 3,168, forward strand.
CCGAAGGTGTCACGCCGGACGCGGTGCTCTCGAGCCCGTTGCTCCGCGCCCGCGAGACCGCCGAGGAGATCGCCCGCGCGACCGGCGCCGAGGCGGAGCCCCTCGACGTGCTGGCGCCCGGGGCGACCGCGGAGGACGTGACGCACGCCGTCACCGGCCGCGGCGAAACGGTGGTCGTCGTCGGTCACCAGCCGGATTGCGGGCAGATCGCCGCTGCGCTGACGGGAGGCGACGAGCCGCCGTTCCCGACGGCCGGCCTCGCGGTCATCGACCTTTGACCGCGCTCGCGGTCACCGTCAACGACCTGCGCAAGTCGTACAACGGCCTCGAGGCCGTCCGCGGCGTGAGCTTCGACATCGCCGAGGGCGAGGTCTTCGGCCTGCTCGGCCCGAACGGGGCGGGCAAGACGACGACGGTCGAGATCCTCGAGGGCTACCGGCGCCGCGACACGGGCACGGTGAGCGTTCTCGGCGCCGACCCCGAGCGGGCCGGAGAGACGTGGCGCGAGCGCATCGGCATCGTCCTCCAGTCGTCGGCGATGTACGTCAACCTCACCGTGCGCGAGCACGTGGCCCTGTTCGCCGGCTACTACGCGGCGCCGCGTGACGCCGACGACGTCATCGACCTCGTCGGCCTCGCCGAGAAGCGTCACGACCGCGTGAAGACGCTGTCCGGCGGGCAGCAGCGGCGGCTCGACCTCGCGCTCGGGCTCATCGGCGACCCCGAGATCCTCTTCCTCGACGAGCCGACGACAGGCTTCGATCCGGCAGCACGGCGCGCGGCGTGGGAGATGATTCGCGCGCTCCGCGAGCTGGGGAAGACGATTCTCCTCACGACGCACTACCTCGACGAGGCGGAGCAGCTCGCCGACCGGGTGGCCGTGATGCGCAAAGGGGAGATCGTCGCGCTCGGCACCCCGCGGGAGCTCACGAGCCGCGCCGTGGGGACGGAGATCCGCTACCGGCGCGACGGCCGCGAGGTCGTCGTCCAGACAAAGGAGCCGACGAAGACACTGCACGAGCTCACGGGCGAGGCGCTCGCCCAGGGCGTCGAGCTCGAGGGGCTCCACGTGCGAAAGCCGTCGCTCGAGGACATCTACCTCGAGCTCACCGGAGGCGACAAGAATTGAGCCTCCTGCTCCACCAGCTGCGCTCGGAACAGCGGCTCTACTGGCGTAGCCACGAGCTTGCGTTCTTCACGTTCATCTTCCCGCTGCTCATCTACATCCTGCTGGGCTCCGTCTACGGCGACGACGAGATCGAGAGCGAGGGTGTTTCCGGCTCCGCGTACTTGCTCGCGGGCATCCTCGGCTACGGCGTCGCGGCGACGGCCTTCGCCGGGCTCGCGATCATCGTCGTCCTGCGCCGGGAGTCTGGCGTGCTCAAGCGGCTGCGAGGAACGCCGCTGCCCGCCTGGGCCTACGTCGGCGCAGTGCTCGTATCGACGCTCATCGTGTTCGTGATCGAGGTGGTTGCGCTGCTCGTGCTCGCGAACGTCATGTTCGACGTGCCGTACCCGGACCGCTGGCTGTCACTCACTCTCGCCGTGCTCCTGGGCGTAGTGGCCTTCGCGTCGCTCGGCGTCGCGCTGACCACGGTCATCCGTTCCGCGGAGGGCGCCTCGGCCGTGGTCAACGCCGTCTACCTGCCGATGGCCTTCCTGGCCGGATCCTTCTGGACGCCGCAGGCGTACCCGCCAGTGCTCGAGGCGATCGCGAACCTCCTGCCGCTGACGTACTTCATCGAGCTGATGCAGGACATCGTCCTCGGAAACGAGCAGATCTGGGAGAACTGGACGGAGGTCGGCATCGTCGCTGCCTGGGGCATCTTCGGCCTCGTCGTGACCGTGCTGCGCTTTCGGTGGGAGCCTCAGGAGGGCTAGCGCTTTACGGCGGCGCCGGCCGCTCGCAGCGCGAAGCGCGCGGTCGCGCGCGGGAGCTTTTGCGCTTTGGCCAGCGTCGCATCGAGCGCCGTCACGAACCAGTCGACGTCCTCCTCGGAGAGGACGAGCGGCGGCAGCCCTTTGATCACGTTCAGCCCGTGGCCCGCCACCTGGCTGAGGACGCGGTGGTCGGTGAAGAGCGGCACGACCACGAGCTGCGCGAAGAGCGCAGGCTGCATCCGCTCGAGCAGCCGGTATGTCGTCTTCCCCCCTTCCTCCGGCTCGCCGAGCTCAATCGCCCACATGAGCCCGAGCCCGCGGACGTCCTTCACGACGTCGTACCGCTCGACGAGCGGTCGCGTGCGCTCGAGCAGCAGCTCGCCCATGCGCGCGGAGCGCTCGACGAGCGCTGCCTCGTCCAGCTCGTGCAACGTCGCGAGGCCGGCGACCATTGCAAGGTCGTTCGGCTGGAACGTCGAGCCGTGGCTCATCGAGTGCTCGAGCGAGTCGAAGACGGCGTCGAACACCTCAGCCCGGAAGAGCGTCGCCCCCACCGGCACGTAGCCGCCAGACAGCGACTTCGCCAGCGCGAGGATGTCCGGCTCGAGCCCCCAGTGCTCGAGCGCGAAGAGCTTGCCGGTGCGCCCGAAGCCCGTCTGTACCTCGTCGAGGCAGAAGAGCGTGCCATAGCGGCGGCACAGCTCCTGTGCGCCCTCCAGGTACCCCGCGGGAGGCAGGAGGACCCCGTGCCCGACGACCGGCTCGACGACGAAGAGCGCGACGTCTTCTTCGCGGAGGGCCACGTCGAGCGCGTCGAGGTCGCCGAAGGCAACGCGCGAGAAGCCGGGCACGAGCGGCCGGAACCGCTCCGAGAACGCTGGGTCGCCGGACGCGGAGAGCGCGCCGAACGTCAGCCCGTGGAAGCCGCGCTCCACCGAGACGATGCGCGTGCGGCCCGTCGCGGCGCGCCCGATCTTGATCGCCGCCTCGATCGCCTCCGCGCCGGAGCTCGAGAAGAAGACTCGGCCGAGGCTCGACGGCGCCCGCTGCAGCAGCTCGTCGGCGAGGATCGCGCCGAGCGGGTTGACGCCGAGCGCGAGCTTCCCCGGCGTCTCGAGCTCGAGCGCCTCCTGGAGCGCCGCCTTCACCCGCGGGTTGTTGCGCCCGACGTTGTACATCCCGAACCCGCCCAGCCAGTCGAGGTAGCGGTTGCCCTCCGCGTCGAAAAGATGGACGCCTTCTGCATGCCACCAGCGGCGGTCGAAGCCGATCGCGCGCAGCATCCGCACGAACTGCGGGTTGACCGTGCTGGCGTGGAGCTCGAGCTCGTTGCCCGAGTGGCGTTCGAGCAGCTCGCGCACGCTGAAGCCCGCCATGCGTTGAGCGTAGCGCGGCATACTCCTAGCGATGCGGCTGCTCGCGGTCCTGCTCCTGCCGCTCGCGCTCCAGAGCCCGGCGGCTGATCCTGGCTACGCCGGCTTCGCGATGAAGCTCCCAGCGCCCATGCGCGAGCAGCTCCGCGACGGCTTCTGGCGCCCAGGCTGCCCGGTTCCGCTATCCGGCCTGCGCCTCCTTACCGTGAGGCACTACGGGTGGGACGGGAAGATGACGACCGGTCAGCTCGTCGTCAACAAGACGTTCGCGCGACCGCTCGTCGGCGTCTTCCGCGACCTCTACAAGCTGAAGTTCCCGATCCGCCACATGCGCTTCGCCGACCAGTACGGCCCCGGCCCCGAGCCGCGCGACACGAGCGGCTCCTTCCACTGCCGTCCACCGGTTGCGTCGCCCTGCCCGGGGTCGAAACCGCGGAGCAACTGGTCGATGCACGCGTACGGCCTGGCCGTCGACCTCAATCCGCGCGAGAACCCCTACGTCGGCTGCGGCGTCTCATACCACGCCGACGCAAAGCCCTACATCGACCGCACGCCGCTGCGCAAAGGGATGGTGACGCCGGCCGTCGTGCGCGCGTTCAAGGCCCTCGGCTGGGGCTGGGGTGGCGACTGGACCAGCGTCAAGGACTGGATGCACTTCTCGTCCACGGGCGGCTGACGCCTGTCAGCTGACGGCGTCGCGCAGGACGTCGCGCGGTATGTGCCCGCCGGCGTACGTCGAGGTGCCGGCGGTCAGCAGCTCCTGCCCGCCCGCGTGTAGCGCTCCGTAGGCGGCGCCCGCGAGCAGGCTGCCGGTCGACACGCGGCGGACGCCTGCCGCAGCGAGCTCGGGAATCGCCGGCGCGGTCGCGAGCGCGAGCACGTTCACGGGCACGCCGACTGCCTCGACGACCGCCTTGATCTGGCCGATGTCCGTGAGGCCGGGCGCGTAGACACAGTCCGCGCCCGCGTCGCGATAGGCGACAAGCCGCGCGATCGTGTCGTCGAGGTCGTCAATGCCGCGGATGTGGTTCTCGGCCCGGCCCGTGAGCACCATCGGCTCGGCGAGTCCGTGCGCTGCCTGAGCCGCTTCGGTAACCCGCTCGGCGGCGAGCCCGACGTCGTCGATCGCCCGCGCCACCGGGTCGTAGTCCTCGATCGAGCAGCCTGCAGCGCCGGCCTCGACCAACAGCCGCACGGTCTCCGCGACGCCGCCGGGCTCGTCGGGATAGCAACGCTCGGAGTCGACGTTGAGCGGCAGGTCGGTCGCGGCCGAGAGCGTCGCGACGTGTACGACGAGCTCGTCGCGCGTCACCTGCTGGTCGTCCTTGCCGAGCGTCCAGGCGAAGCCGGCGCTCGTCGTCGCCAGGGCCTCGAACCCCGCGGCGGCGAGGATCCGAGCCGACCCGGCATCCCACGGGTTCGGCATGACGAACAGCTGCTCGCGCTGGTGGAGCTCCCGGAAGCGCACGCGTCGCTGGTCGACGTTCATGAAGCGATCCTACGCACACGTTCCCGCTCGGCGTCCGTCACGTTCGGGTCGGCGATGCGGTACTCGCCTGCAGCTGGAAGCTCCGCCCGAGCCGCGTCGAGATCGACGTGGCGCAGGAAGAACCTCGTGAACAGGCGTCCCATCGCGCCTCCGCTTGTCGCGCAGATCACCCAGGTCATCGCGACGTCGAAGGCGGGGTTGCCCGCGCGCGCGTTCGCCCAGTCGATGACCACGGGGCCGCGGCTCGACAACAGGACGTTGTCCGGATGAAAGTCGACATGGAGCAGCCGTCCATCTCCGAAGGGGATCTCGTGAAGGCGGTGGTGAAGTTGGGCGAGTAGCTGCGCGTGGCCGCTCATACGCCACGGCCGCTGGCGGAGCTCCGCCAGCATCGTCGGCCCACCGATGCGCTCGAGCACGAGCGAGTCGTCGCGCACCTCGAGCACGACCGGCACGGGGAAGCCATTCGCGGCGGCGAGCTCCATGATCTCGGCCTCACGGGCCGGGTTGCCACCCGCCTTGAAACGCCTCAGCACGCGGCCGTTCCCTAGGTCGAGGATCTCCGAGGCACGCCCCTCCGCCAGCACGTCCACGATCCCTAGTATGGGCGGCATGCCGCAGCCGGCCGCCGCTTTCGCCACGGAAAACCTCGAGCAGTACCGCGGAGAGCTCACCGGTTACTGCTACCGGATGCTCGGCTCGCCGTTCGACGCCGAGGACGCCGTCCAGGAGACACTCGTGCGAGCGTGGCGCGGACTCGACCGCTTCGAAGGCCGGGCCGCGCTCCGTTCGTGGCTCTACCGGATCGCGACGAACGTCTGCCTCGACATGGTCGACGCGCGGAAGCACCGCGCCCTGCCGATGGACTTCGGGCCGGCCCAGGAGCCCGTGATCGCGAACCTCAACGTGCTCCCCGGGTCGACGTGGGTGGAGCCGATCCCTGACCCCGCGGTGGTCACCGAGGCTCGTGAGACGATCCGGCTCGCCTTCGTCGCCGCGCTCCAACACCTCCCGCCGCGGCAGCGCGCGGCGCTCATCCTCTGCGAGGTGCTCCGCTGGCAGGCGTCCGAAGCCGCGGAGCTGCTGGAGACGAGCGTCGCTTCGGTGAACAGCGCGCTCCAGCGAGCGCGGGCGACGCTGGAAGAGCGCAAGGCCAGCCCCGAGGCATCGCCGCCAGTCGACGACGCGGACGCCGAACTGCTCGCGCGCTACGTCGCCGCCTTCGAGTCGTACGACATGGAGGCGCTGACATCGCTCATCCACGAGGACGCGACGCAGTCGATGCCGCCGTACGACATGTGGCTCGCCGGCCGCGACGACATCCTCGCCTGGTGGGTCGGGCCCGGTGCGGGCTGCAGCGACTCGCGGCTCGTGCCTACCGTCGGGGCGAACGGCGCGCCGGCGTTCGGGCAGTACAAGCCGAACGACGCGGGCGACGGCTACGAGCCGTGGTCACTCCAGGTGCTCGAGATCGCCGGCGGCAAGGTCGTCGGCTTCACGTTCTTCCTCGATACCGAGAGGGTCTTCCCGCTCTTCGGGCTGCCTCTCGAGTATCCCGCGTAGGCCCATGAAGTCGACGAGCTCGAGCAGTTGCGCGGACGCGTTCTGAAGCCGAATCTCGGAGCCGTTCCGGCGCGCGGCAAGCTGCAGCCGCGCCAGCGCGTCGACCGTGACCGCGTCCGGCGCGAATCCCCGTACGTCGACGAGCGTCATCCCCACCCTCTGGTAGACGACGGAGCTCGGGAATCCTCATCGCGGCCGATGAGTTTCAGGACTGGACGGGGTCTACGGGTCTGACATGACGATGGACAATCGCAAACGCTGGCTCGCACTCCTCGTGCTCTGTCTCGGCGACCTCATGATCGTCCTCGACGTGACGATCGTCGGCGTGGCGCTGCCGTCGATCCGCGAGGACCTCGGCTTCTCCGAGGAGTCGCTCGCGTGGGTCGTGAACGCATACCTCATCACGTTCGGCGGCTTCCTCCTCCTGGGCGGACGGCTCGGAGACCTGTTCGGCCACCGGCGGCTGTTCCTCATCGGCATCGGGCTCTTCACGTTCGCCTCGCTGGCCTGCGGGCTCTCGACGTCGCAGGAGATGCTCGTCATCGCGCGCGCCGTGCAGGGCGTCGGAGGCGCGATCGTTTCGGCCGTCGCCCTATCGCTGATGATGATGCTGTTCACCACGCCGGCCGAGAGGGCGAAGGCAATGGGCATCTTCGGCTTCGTCGCCTCGGGTGGCGGATCGCTCGGTGTGCTGCTCGGCGGCATCCTCACCGACGTCCTCAACTGGCACTGGATCTTCCTCGTCAACATCCCCGTCGGGATCCTCGTCGTCGGGCTCTCACTGTGGCTCATCCCCGCTGCACGCGTGCCGACAGCAGCAAAACGCCTCGACGTTTGGGGGGCGGTCACCGTCACCGCTTCACTGATGATCGCCGTCTACGCGATCGTGAACGGGAACGGCGTCGGGTGGCTGACCCCTCGCACGCTTGGCCTGCTGGCCGTTTCCGTCGTGCTCCTCGGCGCCTTCCTCCTCATCGAGTCCCGGGTCTCATCGCCGCTCATGCCGCTCGGCCTCTTCCGCCACCGCAACCTCTCGGTCTCGAACGCCATCGGCGTGCTCTGGGCGGCATCGATGTTCGCGTGGTTCTTCCTCTCCGCGCTCTACCTCCAGCTTGTGCTCGGCTACAGCCCGCTAGAGGTCGGATTGGCGTTCTTGCCGGCGAACCTCATCATGGGCGCCTTCTCGATCGGCCTGTCGGCAAGGCTCGTCATGCGCTACGGGATCCGGATCCCTGCGGCGACCGGGCTCGGCCTGGCGGCGATCGGCGGGCTGCTCTTTGCCCGCGCTCCCGTCGACGGGAGCTTCGGCTCCGACGTGCTGCTGCCGATGATCCTGCTCGGCATCGGCGCCGGCATGGCGTTCAACCCCATTCTGCTGGCGGCCATGGGAGACGTGGCGCCGGAGGAGGCGGGGCTCGCTTCCGGCATGGTCAACACGTCGTTCATGATGGGCGGCGCGCTCGGCCTGGCAGTGCTCGCCAGCCTCGCCGCGTGGCGTTCCGACGAGCTGCTCGCCGCAGGCGAGAGCACTGAGGCGGCGCTCACGGGCGGCTACCACGCCGCGTTCCTGCTCGGAGCGCTGTTCGCCGCCCTGGGGGCCGTAGCCGCGGCGACGCTCTTGCGGCCGGTGCCCACGGAAGCCGCCGCCCACGGCGAGCCGGCGTCCGCGGAGGCTCACTAGGCTCTTTCGCGTGTCGTACGCGACGAACGCGGCCGACGGGACGCGGGTCTACTTCGAGGACGACGGCGGTGCGGGGACGCCCGTTGTCCTGTACGGCGGCATCCTCGATTCGGTGGAGCTCGTCCGGCGCGAGCCGATTCCGCTCGCGCTGCAGGAGCTCGGCGACGAGTTCCGGCTGATCTACGCCGACCACCGCGGCCTTGGGAGGAGCGACAAGCCAGGTGACGTGGCCTCCTACGCGATGCCGTTGAAGGCGTCAGACGCCGTCGCAATCCTCGACGAGCTCGGCATCGAGCGAGCGCACTTCGCCGGTGCGTCCTACGGTGGAAGGCTCTGTTTCGGCATCGGCGAGCACGCCGCAGACCGCGTGTTGTCGCTCGTCGCCGGCGGGCAGCAGCCGTTTGCGATCGACCCGGAAGGCCCGATCGCCCGAGTCGTCAGCGGCGTGCTCGACAAGACGCGACGCGAGGGAGCCGTTGCGTTCGTCGAGGCACTCGAGGAGTTCTGGGAGGCACGGTTTCCGGACGACTTCAGGGACAGCTATCTGGCCCAGGACGGCGCGGCGCTGGCAGCCGCCGCCGAGGCGATGCTGACGGAGGGCGATCTCTCCTCCGACCTCCGGGCATGGAGCGTTCCATGTCTCATCTATCTCGGCGCGGGGGACGTCGACTTCTTCGAGCAGGCTCGGCGGGCGGCGAGTGAGATCCCGAACGCCGAATTCGTCGGCCTCGAGGGGCTCGACCACTACGGCGCCCATTTCCTGTCCGAGCGCATCATCCCGGCTGTGCTGCGCACGCTCCGCGGTGCGTCAGGCCACGCGCTCTCGGCATGAGGCGGCGCCGAGCCACGAGTGCGGCGCGCCAGCCCAGCACCAGCCGAGCCTCGGCCTGCCGCTGCTGAGCCAGAGCGCGGGAACGCGGCGATCGCCGCGGCGCGACCCGAGCAGCGAGAACGCGTTCTCCGTCTTCAGCACGTCCGGTGAGCGCGAGAGGACGGCGATGCCCTCCTCGATCGTCAGCGGGGAGCGGCCGCGCTCGAGAATCCGCGGCAGCGCGTCGTCCGGAGTCACGTCGAAGAACTCGGCGCCGAGGTCGACGTCATGGAGCACGTACGACGGCGCGTCCGGGATCTCGATCGCCGCGATCGGCACGTAGTCCGCCGGCGTCGTCGGATCCATGCCGACGAAGCCGCCGACCCGCGCCAGCGCATCCGCGGCGGACTCCAGCTCTGCCTTCACCACCACGACTCCAGCCATCGCTTGACACCCTTTCACTCCGTTGTAATGCTCGTCGCTGGGTAGCGAGTCGCAGAGGGTTTCGGGTGTACCGGACTGTCGAACGCTACTGCGGCATTCTGCGAGAAGCCGCCGCGCAGGCCGTCGAGCTGCTCGCGGGCGAGCTCGATGACGAGGTGGCCGACGCGCGCGGCTCGCTCGACGTGCTCCGCTCTGCGGAGACCCGCCGGGTCACTCGGTCAGACCCCGAGGCCAGACGTCTCCGGGACGCGACGGAAGAGACGATCAACGAGCGAGTCGCGGCGGCGGAGCGCCTGGGCGAGTATCGCGAGCAAGTCGCGGCGCAAGTCGAGCAGGACCTCGACGACCTGCTCGAGGCGCTTCGCACTTCAGGCGCCTAACGCCGCGCCGTCCTCGCATGGACGGCGCTGAGGTCGAGCGCAATCGCGAACAGCAGGCTCCCCGCCCACCAGTTGACGGGGTCGAAGGTCAGGGGCTCCTCGTCGCCGACGAGATCCCAGATCAGCCAGACGAAGAACCAGAGCAGTGTCATGCGCCCTCCGGGTTCGTGTGTCAAGCGGAATCTATGCGGTGCCCGTGCGTTGTAACGAGTTCGTCACCACTTAGCGATGAGTTCGGCGAGTAGAACTCGTCTATTCCCCAGACACGACGAGAGGACGCGAGATGACGGAAGGCACCGAGCGACGGGCAGCGAACGAACGACTTTCGACGGGAGGACTGTCCCGTTGGATGCGGCGCTGCGCAACGCATCCCTGGCGCGTCATCGGCGCGTGGCTCGGCATCTTCGCCGCGCTCATCGTCCTCACGATCTCGTTCGCCGGCTCGCTCCGCGACGAGTTCGAGATTCCTGGCTCGGACACGCAAAGGGCAACGGACCTCATCGAGGCCGAGTTCGCCGAGGAGCAGGGTGGAGTGCTGAACGTCGTCTTCGCCGCGCCCCCGGGGCAGCAGCTCGACACGCCTGAGCGAAGACAGGCGATCGACGAGGCGATCGAGCGACTTGGCAGCTCCGAGTTCGCGCCGACCGAGGACGCAGCGGGTCTCGAGAGCGTCGAGACACCCTTTACCGAGGACACCGTCTCCGACGACGGGCGCATCGCGTACGCGGAGGCCCAGTTCGACCGGGTGATCTACGAGAAGGATCGCGAGTCCGTCGTTTCCGTCCAGGAGGCTGTCCGCGAGACGGTCGAGCCGGCCGGTGTGCAAGTGGAGTTCAACGGCGACGCCGAGTTCCCGCCGCTCGAGCAGGGAACGCAGGAGCTGCTCGGCCTGCTCGCGGCCCTCATCGTGTTGCTCATCGTCTTCCGGACGTTCGTGGCGACGTCGATCCCGCTCGCGCTCGCCATCACCGCCGTCGCGACCGCGTTCCTCCTTTTGTTCCTCCTGGCGGGGCTGACCGACATCAACACGATCACGCCGCTGCTGGTGTCGATGATCGGGCTCGGTGTCGGCATCGACTACTCGCTCTTCATCGTCACGCGATTCCGCCAGTTTCTGCACGACGGTATGTCGCCGGCCGACGCCGCCGCCGAAGCCGGCTCGTCAGCCGGGCGGGCAGTCCTGTTCGCAGGCCTGACGGTCGCGATCTCCGTGAGCGGTCTCGCGATCTTCGGCCTCGATTTCGTGACGAAGCTCGGGATCGGCTCGGCGCTCGGCGTCCTCACCACCGTCCTGATCGCGAACTCGCTGCTGATCGCAGTGCTCGCGAAGCTCGGGCACAAGATCGACCGGCTGAAGGTGCCGTTCCTGCGCCAGATCGACGACTCCGAGGAGGGCAGGCAGAAGACCCCCATCGCCCGCTGGGGCCGATTCGTCACTAGGAATGCGAGGATCATCTTCCCGGTGGTTCTCGTGGCCGGCCTCGTGCTCGCGGGAACGTCGGCCCTCGTCCGCCTCGGCGCGTCTGACCAGGGGACGCAGCCCAGGGAGCAGACGGCGCGCAAGGCCTACGACCTCTTGGCCCAGGGCTTCGGCCCCGGCTTCAACGCGCCGATCCCGATCGTCGTCGACGTGAACGGCGACGAGCAGGCTCCTCAGAGAATCGTCGACGGCGTCCGGGACCTCCCGAGCGTCGCCTCCGTGGACGAGCCGGTCTACAACGACCCGAAGACCGTCGCCATCGTCTTCGTGAAGCCGGCCTTCGCGCCACAGGCCGAGGGAACGGAGAAGCTCGTCGACACCCTGCGGGGCGACGTGATCCCCGCGGCAACAGAGGGCGGGGACGCAGTCGTCTACGTCTCGGGTCTGACGGCGGCGTTCGCGGACATCGCCGACCGCATCATGGAACGCCTGCCGTTCTTCCTGTTGTACGTCATCGGGGTCACGTTCCTCGTGCTCGCGATGGCGTTCCGCTCGATCGTGATCTCGCTGACCGCCGCCGTCACGACGATCCTCTCCGCCTTCGTCGGCTTCGGCGTGCTGACGCTCGTGGTGCAGGAGGGCCACCTGCTGGGCCTGACCGGGCTCGATCGAACGGGGCCGATCGAGACGTTCGTGCCGCCTATCGCCTTCGCGATCCTCTTCGGGCTCTCGATGGACTACATGGTCTTCCTCATGAGCCGCATCCGCGAGGAACACGTCCACGGCCTCGCGACGAAGGAAGCCGTCGAGCAGGGCATCGCGGGCGTCGGACGCGTCATCGTCGCCGCAGCCGTGATCATGGGGACGGTCTTCTCCGCCTTCATCCTCACGCCCGAGCGGGTTTCCAAGGAATTCGGGATCCTGCTCGCCGTCGCCATCCTCACGGACGCGCTCGTCGTGCGCATGACGCTCGTGCCGGCGTTCTTCACACTGCTCGGAGAGAAGACGTGGTACATGCCGGGCTGGCTCGACCGCATCTTGCCGGGCATCACGATCGAGCCGCCCCACGACGGCAACGGGCGTGCGGCGGTGGCTACTGAGCAACCCGCGGAGGCGCGCGCCCGGACGTAAGGCGTTCCGCCGCATCGGCCAGCTGTCGTTCGCCGAAGAGATACGGCGTCGCATTCGCGATCCGGCGAAACGGAGCGTCGGGGTCGGGGGATCCTGCGGCGGCGTTGAGCGCGTAGCGGATAGGGATCTCGTGCGCGACGACCAGGACCGCCTGCTCGGGCCGCGCGAGCAGCCACTCGAGCGCGCTTCCGTAACGGCCGGCCGCCGCGTCGAGGCTCTCGCCGTTCGGGAACGGCTCTGCGCGCGTGTGGGCGCGTTTCCAGGCGCGGTACTCGTCGAGCGAAACGCCATCGAGGTCGCCGACGTCGATGTCGTCGAACAGCGGCTCGACGACGATCGGAACCGCACGCCCGTCCAGCGCGATCTCGGCCGTGTCGCGCGTACGCCGGAATCGGGTCACGATGCACGCGTCGAGTGGCACGTTCCGTATCTGCTGGCCAAGACGCTCGGCTTCGCTCCGCCCCTTCTCCGTCAGCGGCGCGTCCACGGCCGGGTCCCCGTTGACGATGCGAGCGACGTTGAGGGTCGTCTCGGCGTGCCGAGCAAGAACGAACAGGCGCATCGCTCCAGATGCTAAAGAGCGACTGCGGACTCGCCCAGTGGATAGAGCAGCGGACCCAGCGTCCGTGACGGGAGCGGAAGCGACCGCCCCGCGAGGGCGACTGAACTCGATTGCGTCTCAGATGTTCGTATGCGCTACGAGGGCCCCCGGCAAGAATCGAACTCGCGGACGCGGTTTAGGAAACCACTGTCTCCTGAACTGCGTGGCCTAGCAGCAGCTTCGGTCACCGCGGGAGCGAGTCGGGCTGATCGCGCGCATGGTGCGACGGCTCCGCGAGCTTCAGTAGTCAGCGATCCCGGCTTGAATAGGATCAGCCACGGAAGGTGAACGTGGAAGCCGAAGGCACGCGACAGCCGTACCCGCTCAGGCTCGAGGGCGGGCTCGACCCGTCGCTTGGGCGCTGGCTGTGGCTCGTGAAGTGGCTGCTCGCGATCCCCCACTTCATCGTGCTCTTCTTCCTGTGGGCGGCGTTCCTCGTGATGACTATCTTCGCGTTCTTCGCGATCCTGTTCACGGGCCGCTACCCGCGCGGGATCTTCGACTTCAACGTCGGCGTGCTGCGCTGGACGTGGCGCGTCGTCTTCTACTCGTACGGCGCGCTCGGCACCGACCGCTATCCGCCGTTCACGCTGGACGACGTCGCCGACTACCCGGCGAGACTCGAGATCGACTACCCGGAGCGGCTGTCGCGCGGCCTCGTGCTCGTGAAATGGTGGCTGCTCGCCATCCCGCAGTACATCGTCGTTGCCATCCTCGTAGGAGGGTCGAGCGGCTTCCTTTGGTGGGACGACAGTTACTGGGTCCCGGGCCTGATCACCGTGCTCGTCCTCATCGCTGCCGTGGCGCTGCTGTTCACGGCCCGATACCCGCGCGGGATCTTCGACTTCGTGCTCGGCCTCAACCGCTGGGCGTTCCGCGTCGCCGCCTACGGCGGGCTGATGACGGACCGGTACCCGCCGTTCCGGCTCGATCAGGGCGAAAGCGACATCGGCGCTCCGCTGCGGCTCTTCGAGGCAGAGGCAGCGCCGGAAGCCGTTGCGCCGGCACGCCGGTGGACGGTCGGGAAGATAGCCGCGATCGTCGTCGGCAGCATCCTCGCGCTCATCTCCCTCGGCCTGCTCGCCGGCGGCGTCGTGGGCATCGTCGTCGACCAGACGCAGCGCGACTCGGAGGGGTTCCTCATGTCGCCGAGGGAACCGTTCGACACGAGCTCGTACGCGATCGTGTCGGAGACGTTCGACATCGGCGCCGATGTGCCGCAGTGGGTGATCGACGAGCTCATCGGCACTGTGCGGATCACGAGCGACAGCGACCGTCCCGTGTTCCTCGGCATCGCGTCCGAGCGAGACGTGGCCACGTACCTCGGCGACGTCCGCCGTGCGGTCGTCACGGATATAAACCTTGACCCCGACTACTCGCCGAGACCGGGCGGCGCGCCGTCTTCGCCGCCGGGCGAGGAGGCGTTCTGGGTGGCGTCGGACAGCGGCGCGGGCGAGCAGGTGCTCGACTGGGAGCTCGAGGACGGCGACTGGAAGATCGTCGTCATGAACGAGGACGGGTCGGCGGGAGTGGCGTCGGATCTCCGGATCGGCGCCGAGCTCGACTGGCTGACCCGGATCTCTGTCGGCTTCCTACTCGTCGGGGTGCTCTTCGTACTCGGTGCGGCCGGCCTGATCTACGTCGGAGCTCGCACGAGGGCGAGCCCGAGTCCAAACTCGTAGGCGACAGCGGTTCTCGCGCACCAAGTGATTCATGGCCCGAACGCCGTGAGCTCGAAGGGAACGAGCGTCCGCAGCCGTGGGCCGCGACGCGATACGAACGGACCCTCACCAGCATCAGCACGCAGCTCGACAAAGCCACGTTCGCCGAGGCATGGGAGCGGGGCAAGGCGCTGACGCCTGACGAGGCGGTCGCGCTCGCCCTCGCCGCCGTCGAGTGAGCTAACCGGATCGGTCGTCGGTATGCGCCAGGAAGCGTCGAGCGATCGACGGCGGTCTGCTCCCTGTGGAGGTCGCGTGAGGGGCAATGGTCGCTGCCGCCGGGTGCCGACTTCCCTGCCCCACCGGGCGTGCGGGCGATTGAGAATGGGCTGCTAGATTGGCCAATTCGATGGCCAAGCAGAAAGAGTGGAAGGGTTATTTTGCGCCGTATTTCGCGAAGGCAAGCCGAAGAGGCGTGAATGCACTAGACGTGCTCGACGAGGAATGGGCCGACGGACGGCGCACGGCGGACAACGTCCTTCCGCATGTCTCGTCCAACTCGGACGTGCTCGAGATTGCGTGCGGGATCGGTCGCGTCAGCAGATTCGTCGCGCCTCATTGCAGGAGCCTCCACTGCACCGACATTTCGAAGGATGCTCTGCGGGAGGCAAGATGGAATCTGAGGGAGTTTGCGAACGTCTCCCTCCAGCGAACGAACGGCTACGACCTGAGGGACTTCCCCGATGGCGCCTTCGACTGCGTCTATTCGTTCACCGCGTTCTTCCATCTCGACTTCGAGCTCGTTGTGCACTACTTCGGGGAGATCGAGCGAGTGCTCCGGCCTGGTGGAGTCGGGATTATCGAGTTCAAGAAGTGGACGGAGCACCGCGACGTCGCCCAGTTCGTGGAGAAGATCGAGCGCGGCGGCGGCATCGAGCGGTATGAGAAGCAGCTGGACAAGTGGCGCTATGTGTCAAAGGAGATGCTGGAACTCCTATGCAAATATCACGGATTCGCGATCGTCGATGACGACGTAACGAAATTCACCTGCCGGAAGGCGGATCGAGCACCCGCGGCGGCTGACCACCGTGAGCATCCTGCCGCGCGATTATCGGGCACACTCGACAACGCAATGGCGAGATGCGAGCGGGTGCGCGAACCTCGTCCGCAGTGCTCAGTGGATAGAGCGGCAGTTTCCCTGCGCGTAGATCAACTCCTCCGTTGGTTTTCTCCACAAGACGTAACGCTGGAATCGCGGCCGTCTTGTGCGCTGTTCGATGGGCCAGCACGCATCGCCCGCCGATCCTAGGAGGGTTTGGCGAACGAGCGCGACAAGATCGTCGAGCTCCGTGCCGCCGACCCGTTCGGCCGCCTCGAGCGAGACGGGCTCGTCAGGCTAGGACAAACACGCGCGCGCCGCGTGGCGACGCTGCTCTTCGACCGTCTCGAGCTGGGTGGTGGCTCGGTTGATCAATGCGTCCAGGCGCTCGGGATCGGTGGTGACGTCCGCCTCGCGCAAACTGATCCAGAGTGCCCGCTTGCCGGTAATGCCCACGACGAGCATCTCCAGATCCATCAGCTCTGTCGACCCGCTTCCGGCAAACGGGCTACTGCTCTTTACGCGTGCCACCTGCTCGGCGACGCGAGCGAGAGCATCTTTCGTCCTGCTCGGCTCGATCCCGAGCTCCCGCATTAGTTGCTCGAGCGAGCCGAGATCGCCCTCGATTGCTGCAGCCACCGCGCGAAGCTGGGATTCGGGGGCCGCGCGGGACGCGACCCTCTGACTCAGCCGGACACCGGCGCCGCCGGCCGCGTGGTGGTCGCGGAGATATGTGGCGAGCGCGCTCATACGTCTCACCTTCCCCGTTCTCGCGCGCTTGCAACACGAGACACCGCTCTCGAGCCGCTCCGTCGCCTTGGCCCTAGAACCAGGATGTGACACCCGCAGCGCAGGGAAAAGAAGCCGGCTAGCCCGGAGCCTCTTCCCCGCTTTCGAGTGCGCGCTCCTGGTTCTCGAGCGCTTTCTCGGCATTCGACGGACCGCCTTCTTCAGAGCGTCTGTCCGATGGTTCATGCCCGGCCGCTGGTGGCCGTGTTTGTTCGTCTGTCGACGCGTTAGCGAGTGCGGCCTTGAGCCTTTCGACCGTCGCGGCCTCCACCTCGTCCCCGCCACCGGCGGAGCTGCCCACGGATTCGGCAAGCTCGATCACGAACGCGCGATAGCTCTCAAGCTCATCGGGCGCCTTCGCGCGAAGCGTCTCGACCCCACCGCGTAGGGCCTCCACCGTCCCGTGCTCGATCTCGCTGGGCGACGCGACCAGGCCGAAGCCAGTGCCCCCACCCGAGGAGAGCTCACGGACAAGCTGGCTGTCGTCATCGCGTGAGCCCTTTAGGAACTTCGCGAGTGACGAGGCCTCCTTGAACGTGTCGAGGAAGCCGCGGTCGCTGGCGGCCACGAGCAAGCCCGCTCCGGTCGCTCCCTTTCGGAGCTGCTCCCACTCCTCCTCGGTGAAGTCCTTCTTGCCTGCCATTTCCACTCCTTTCTCGTTCTCGCTGGTGGGACGGCATACCCGCGGCAGCACAAACGCATGCGCGCGGTCAGCGGGCGGTCGATTCGCTACGGTGGCGACGCGGATGACGGCGAAGCCGCCCATCTTTGACTTCTTGCGGAGCCGGGGAGCGCGCGTCTCCTGCCCGTTCTGCGGCCACGAGGACTGGCTCGGCTGGGACGAACGGGTCACGCTCGACCACGCGATCGGGAGCGGGACCGTCGACCGGCGGGGCGAGGCGTTCCCGCTCACCTGCGCGAACTGCGGTTTCATCAGGCTCCAGGCCGCGCACATGCTTGACGATCCACGCGACCGGTCCCGGAAGACGGGTAGCGTCTGACTACTCGCGATGCGTTGAGCTAGCGAGCTCCTACCCCGAAGGTTGTGACGGGCCGTTGGCCAAACAGCTTGAGGCAGTTTCAGGCTGGCCACGGAGCGGCGGAGCAATGTGGCGCCGTACGGCCCCGACGGCTGCGTTCCCTCCACGATCTGCGCCCCAGCGCCTGCGCCAAGGAGGGCCGAAGTTGGTGGCGATCTCCGACAGCGAGGCACCCGCAGCGCCTCGGCTATCGTGGCGCCGCGCCCCCGTAGCTCAGTGGATAGAGCAGCGGTTTCCTAAACCGCGTGCGCATGTTCGATTCATGCCGGGGGCACTACTCCTGCTCCCAGAAGATGACCATGATCCCGTGGAACGCCGCGTCCGGCCCGAAGAGCGGGAACGCCGTCGTGGCGATCTCCCGTTCGACGCCGTCGAGGCTCTCGATCCGCAGCCGCGCGTGAGCGGGGCGGCGCTCGTTGAACGCGATGCCACCAGGCATCTCCGCAAGGTGAAGGGGCGCACCGTCGACGCTCCGCGGCCTGAGCAGCTCAACCCACTGGCGTAGCGACATCTCTCCCACCTCCGCAAACGACCGGCCACCAATTCTCTCGGCCGGCTCGTTGAAGTAGACGAGCGTGCCGTCCCTATCAGCGAGATAGATCGGGGTGGCGAGGTTGGACGCGAGCTCGCGCGCCAGGATCAGGACGAGGCGTTTCGGGCCCCCGCGGCGGGTCGCACTGTCTTGTTCTGCGGCTACGTCGGGCGGCATTCCCGACGCGCGATCTCGTAGCGAGGCAGCGTCATCCCAGAAGATCCTCATGGCCCCGAACAGCTCTTCCTCGCGTCCCATGAGCGGGAAAGCAGTCACCTCAGCTACGTAACTAACGTTGTCGAGACGCGTGAAGTGCACGGTTCTGTGGGCCGGCCTACGCTCAGTGAGAGCAACCCCGACCGGGAGCTCCTCGAGCGGGATCGGCGTCCCGTCTGCCTCGGCGGGCGAGTAGCGCGCCGTCCACTCGGCGGCGGATAGCTCGCCCATCTCGGCGAACGTCACCCCGAAGGCAGCCTCCGCCGAATCGTTGTAGAAGACGATCGTTCCCGTCGAATCGTGCACAGAGATAGCCATCGAGAGGTTCGCTGCGAACCCCCGGGCCAGGATGAGGGCCAAGCTCTTCTGCTGCCGCACCTCGACGGCCACGCTCATGTCAAGCGTACTGTTACACGCGAGGCACCCTCGATTACCAGCGCGGCTGCGACGATGGCTGCGAGCGCTCCGACCTGGGCTGACGCGGCGACTGCGAGGCCGAGGGGAATCGTCGCCAGCGCGGCCACGGAAGCGGCGATCCTCACCCCACCGCCGGCGACGCCGAGCGCGCGGCGGAACCCGACGTCGCAGGCGATGAAGAGCGCGACCCCAGCAGCCAGCTCCCCGGCGATCCAGCCGTCGAGCGTCTCGTAAGGGTCGCCGATCGCGACCTTCAGGCCGGCTGCGAGAGCGACGATTCCGAGCAGGAGCCCGTAGTGCCAGTACCCGAATCCGTTCAGCGCGAGCTGCACGCGGCGCTCGGGCGAAGCGGTGATCATCGACGCCGAAACCGCACGTTCGTCGCTGAAGTACAGCCACCAGAGGCCCGCGCTGAGCGCGAGCGACAGTAGCGCGACGAGCAAGAGCCCCACGTCGACGTCGAGCCCGGACGCGCCGGCGCCGATGACGACGATCGACTCGCCGAGCGCAATGATGATCACGAGCCCGTGCCTCTCGACGAAGTGCAACGGTGAGACAACGAAGCCCTGGGTGGTAGTGAGCATCGGCGTCACCCAGAGCAAGGCCGCTGCGACCACCCAGAGGACCCACTGCGAGGTGCCACCCTGAGCCCCGCCGACGATCACGAGCGTCGCCCCGAGAAGGCTGAAGGGCAGGATCCGGAGCATCGCGGTCATCTCCGAGATGGACGTGCCCTTCGAGTACATCGCGCCGTGCAGGAGCACGACCACGAGGTAGCCGAGCCCGAACGCGAGCCCGGCTGACTCGTACGCGTCCGGTATGGCGAGCGCGATCACGAGGAAGCCGCCCATCCCGCCGATCAGCGTCAATCGGTAGCGCGCGCGCTCCGTAGGGATGGCGTTCGTCAGCCACGCGTAGCCGTCGTAGATCCACCAGACGATGAGCAGCATCACCATCACCTGAAGCGCGGCGGCCGCGTCGCCTCCACTCACGAGGACGCCTGTGAGCTGCGTGATCGTGAAGACGAAGACGAGGTCGAAGAAGAGCTCGAGCGTCGAGACGCGCACGGCGCGGTCGGGCTGGTCAGTCATGGCTGAAATCATCGCGGCTAGCCTGACGGAATGGAGTTCGACGAGGTGGTCAGGGACGCGCTCGAGTCGCTGCCGCGAGAGCTCGGCGAGTTCATGTCCAACGTCGACATCGTGATCGAAGAGGAGCCACCGGCGGGCATGCCGCTCCTCGGCCTTTACGAGGGCATCCCGCTCACGCGGCGCGGCGCCTTCTACGGCGGCGCGCTGCCCGACAAGATCACGATCTTCAGCGGGCCTTTGGAACGGCTGTACGGAGCCGATCCCGAGCGGCTGCGGCGCGAGATTGGCGCGTCGTGCTGCACGAGGTCGCGCATCACTTCGGCATCTCGGACGAGCGGCTCGTC
Source organism: uncultured Actinomycetes bacterium (assembly GCA_963755155.1). Lineage (GTDB taxonomy): Bacteria > Actinomycetota > Thermoleophilia > Gaiellales > Gaiellaceae > PALSA-612. The sequence continues at coordinate 23,131 of CAVWIV010000009.1, forward strand.
GAGCTCGATCGCTACTGAAAGC
>CAVWIV010000010.1:0-7141 GCA_963755155.1 uncultured Actinomycetes bacterium
ACGTGGGAGCCAATGCGATCCTGCTCACCGGCGGCAGCGCGTTCGGCCTGGGCGCGGCCGACGGCGTAATGCGCTGGCACCTCGAGCGAGGTCGGGGCTGGTTGACGCGGGCCGGTCGCGTGCCGATCGTGGCGGGTGCCGTCGTCTACGACCTCGCGCTTGGCGACAGTTCGCGGTGGCCGACCGCCGACGATGCGTACGCTGCATGTGAGGAGGCAACCGCAACCCCCGCGCGCGGTAGCGTCGGGGTGGGTACCGGCTGCACCGTGGGCAAGATCATCCGCGAGGGTTTGACGAAGGGCGGCCTCGGTGTGGCCAGTCTCGAGCTGCCCGGCGGCGGTGTCGTGTGCGCGATCGCCGCAGTCAACGCTGTCGGTGAGGTCGTCGATCGCGACGGCGTGATCCTCGCCGGCATCTGGCGAGGTGACGGGTACGTGCGCTCTACCGAGGTGCTTCAGGACCCGCGCGAGACGCGGCCGCCCGAACATGACGCGACGACGCTCGTCTGCGTCGTCACCGACGCAAGGCTCACGAAGACGGAGGCGTGGCTGTGCGCTCGGGCGGCCGGGGCGGGCATGGCTCGTGCAGTCAATCCAGTGTGGACGCCGTACGACGGCGATACGGTGTTCTGCGCGGCGACGCGACAGGTCGATGCCGATCCCGCCGTCGTGGCGGCGCTGGCCGCCGAGGTCACAGCCGAGGCGATCAGGGACGGCGTGCGAGAGGCGACTGGCGCACCCGGCTGTCCGGCGGCATCCGAACGCTGATCGTTGCGCAATCGACGCAATCCCGTTGCAGACACGTCTCGATTTCCCCGATACGCTCGACAGTGGGTGGAGGCGCGGGGTGGCCCCGGCGGATGGCCTCTTTAGACTGGGCCACATCGGCCGGACGTTCACCACCGAGGCCGTCGTCCTCCGTTCGCTTCGCTTCTCGGAGGCCGACCGGATCCTGCACCTCTACACCGAGGATCGCGGGCGCGTGGGCGCGATCGCGAAAGGCGTTCGCAAGACCCGCTCCCGGTTCGGCGGCCGTCTCGAGCCCCTGTCGCACGTCGAGCTCGTCCTCCACGAGGGCCGCGGTGAGCTCCAGACCGTCACGGGAGCGGCGCTCGTCCGCTCGCACCACGGGATCCGCGACGACGCGCGCCGCTCGGCGATCGGCCTGGTCGGCGCGGAGGCCGTGCTGCGCCTCTTCCCCGAGCAGGAGCAAAACGATCGCGTCTTCACGGCAATCACGCGCTTCCTCGATCTGCTCGATGAAACGAACGGCGGAATGCTGCGACCCGAGCTCGATCCGCTCGGTCTTGCGTTCCAGCTGAAGCTGCTCTGGCTCTCCGGCTACCTGCCGCATGTCGGGAGCTGCGCCGAGTGTGGAGCCGAGGAGAACATCGTCGGGTACTCCCCGCGTGCGGGCGGCGCAGTCTGCGTCACGTGCGCAGCCGACGCTCTCACCCTTTCCGCGGAAGGTCTCGCGGCGGTCGATGCGTTGCTGCGCCAGCCGCTCGCTGACACCGCCGGGATGAGCATCTCCGAGCGAGCGGCACGCGATGCGCTGGCCATCGTCTCTTCGTCGTACGAGTTCCACGGCGGTTTTCGATTACGCACGCTCTCAGCGTGATTTGATTGCAAAGCCGGGTTGCACCTGTCCCGTCCTGCGGTGAAGATGGGACATGTGGATGACGGGCAGGTCGAGGAGCTCAGGCGGTGGGCGCAGGGCCTCTCGACAGATCCCCGACCAGAGGTCCAGGCGGCTGCGAAGGCGATCACGATGCTCGCCGACGATCTCGAGGCGGCACGCAGTCAGCTGCTCGAGGAGCGAATGATCCGGGGAGCGCTCGAGGGAAGGCTCGCCGATGAAGAGGCGATCGAGATGGAGCGCGACTTGCGCACGCGGCTGTTTCAGCGGCTTTACCGTTCCGCCAAGCCGTCGTAGCTAGCGAGGGGCCTGCGAGACTCGGCCGATGAGGCGGGAGCTGCCCGGCGGCTACGAGCTTGACGACGACGTGGAGCGCATCGACCTCGACGCCGTCCATCGGTACCTCGCCGAGGAGTCCTACTGGGCGGAGGGCCGTCCACGCAACGTCGTCGAAGACCTCGTCCGGGGCGCCTCGCGCGTCGTCGGCCTCTACCACGGCGACCGGCAAGTCGGCTTTGCGCGGACGTTTTCGGACGGACACACGCTGTCGTATCTCGCCGACGTCTACGTGCTCGATGAGCACCGCGGCAAGGGGCTCGGCGTCGAGCTCGTTCGCGAGGCGGTCGAGGGAACTCCGCTCGCCCACACGCGGTGGCTGCTCCACACGAGGGACGCGCAAGGGCTGTACGAACGCTTCGGCTTCGGTCCGCCTTCCGAGCGCCTGATGGAGCGCCACACTGGCTGACCGCCGTACGCGCGTCCTCACGATCGCGCTCGCCACGGGCGTTGCCGTGGCCTTCGCCGACTCCTCCATCGTCGTGCTGGCGTTGCCGGATCTCTACGGCGAGTACGACACGACGCTCGTGGGCGTCTCGTGGGTGATCACGTCCTACAACCTCGTCGTCGCGCTCGCGGCGCTCGCCCTCGTCCCGTTCGCGCGCCGCCTGAGGCCACGACTCACAGGGATCGTCGGCGTCGCGCTTTTCGCCGCAGGCTCCGTAGGCTGCGCCGCCGCCTGGAGCCTCGACGCGCTCATCGCTTTCCGCTGCGTCCAGGGTCTCGGCGGCGCGCTGTTGCTCGCCGCGTCGTTGCGCGCCCTGGCCGCGTTCACCGGATCGCCGGTTCGTGGCGCCGTGCTCTGGACGACGGCCGGGACGATCGGCGCGGCGGCGGGGCCCGCGCTGGGAGGAGTGCTGACGCAACTCTTCGACTGGCGCGCGATCTTCGCAGTGCAGGTGCCGCTGGCCCTCGTGGCGCTCGCGGCGATGTTCGACGACCGCGTCCGGGACGCGCCCGCCGACCCGAAGGACGCGACCGCGCGGCCTCATGCGCTCGCCGCGGACGCGAGCCTCGGGCTCGTCTTCGGGGCGCTCGTCGGCGCACTGTTCCTCTCCGTGCTGCTCGTGATCACCGTGTGGTCGCTCGACCCCGTGATCGGGGCGATCGTCGTCAGCGCCTTGCCGGCGGCCGCGCTCGCCGTGCGGCCTCTCTCCCAGCGGCTCGACGCGCGCACGGCCGCGCTCGGCGGAGCGGCGCTCCTGGCGGGCGGTCTCGTCGCGCTCGCGCTGCTGCCGCGGATCTCGAACCTCCTCGTCGCGCTTGCGCTTGCCTTCTGCGGTGCAGGGCTCGGGCTCGCCGTCCCGGCGCTGACCCGCGTCGCGCTCGATCCCGAAGGACGCGCCACACGGAGCTGCCTGATGACCGTCGGCGCCCGCCACGCCGGCCTCGTGCTGGCGCTCGCGCTCGTCGCGCCGCTGCTTTCCGACACGCTCGAGAGCTCGGACGACAAGGCGCTGCTCGCAGGCGCGCAGGTCGTGCTCGAGGGCGACGCCGACCTTCGGCTGAAGGTGCCCATCGCACTCGACCTGCGCGACGCGCTCGACGAGGCGAAGCAGGGCGAGATCCCCGACCTCGCACGGCCGTTCGACGAGCGAGGCGCCGACACCGACGACGGTCTGCGCGAGATGCGGGACGACCTCATCACGACGCTCGAGAGCGTCGTCACGCGGGGCTTCCGCTCGTCCTTTGCCCTCTCAGCGCTGCTCGCGCTCGTGGCGCTCGTGCCTGCATCGCGGCTCAGGAGAGCGACGTGACGCCCGTGCGCGTGCTGGGCGCGCTGCTCGTCGCCGTCGGCGTGCTCATCGTCGCCGAGCTCGCCGCCGGGGCGCTCGCTTTCGGGGAGACCCGTATCGCCGACGCGTGCACGACCGAGGCGAACTTCGAGGGCGGCGGCATTGACGGCGCGGTCCAGCGCTTCGCGCTCTCTGCCATCAGCGGCGCGGCCTGCGAGCTCGACACGTCCCGCGAGGAGCTCGTGCTCTCGTTCGTGCCGTCGGCAAACGCGAGCGACGTGCGCTGGGACGAGGAGACGATCAACCGCGCGCTGCGGGCGGGCGTCGAGCAGGCGGCGGAGGACACGGCCGGCGACGGCCTTGTCGGGGCCGTCCTCGCCGGGCTCCTCGAGGAGATCCTCGCCGACCCGCTCGCGTGGATCCTGGGCCAGTCCCTCGTCGACAGTTGAGAGCTTCGCGAAGGTGTGGCATCCTCGAGCCTCGCGACCGGAGGGTCCTGTGCATCGAAGCTCGATCATGGCCTTCTTTCTCGCCGTCGGGGCGTTCCTGGTCCTGGCCGTTCCCGCCGGCTCGACCGTCGGCGCGCCCTCGAGCTCGTCGGACCATTTGCCGCCGCGCCTCGCCGACGCCCTCGATGAGATCAAAGACGCGATCGACCACGAGGAGGACGCAGCCGACGCTCTCGACGAGGCGGGAGCAAGGGCCGACGACTACGCGGGTGGGGAGATCGAGGATGCGATGGATCACCTGGAGAACGCCCTGGACGACCTCGAGGCTGCCGTCGCCGCGGGCGAGATCAGCGCGGGGGAGGCGGCGGCGATCTCACGTCTCGTCAGGGAGGCACTCGGCCACGACCGAGACGCGCTGGGCACGATCGACGACGAGGATCCCGTTCGCGACACGCTGGCGGATCTCGACGACGCGCTGGCGGACAAGGAGGAGGTCGGTGACTGGATCTACTACGGCGACGACCTCGACTTCGCCGACCTCGGCTGCAAGATCAACGTTTTCGGAGTCGCCGGCGACGTTGGCGCCGGCTACGACGCTTGCGCGGTCGCGATCGTGGCGCTCCAGCTCCAGATGGGCTGGGCGTTTTCGAGGTTCAGCAACGGCTTTGTGGGGCAGGGCAACCAGCCCATCAGTCAGTTCCCGTGCCTTGTCGCACTGTGGATACTGACGTGCCGGCCGCCGCAGGCGCTCGTGCCGCCGAACCAGTACATCTACGCCTTCGTCGGCCCCGCCCTCGCCGTGATGACTGCCCACTGGGCGCTTGCGTACGGACAGAACGGCAGGGTGCACCGCGCGCGGTTCGTGACCGGGAACGTGCAGGCCACGGACCTCGGCATCCGTACGACGCTGAGAGACCTCACGCCGTACGGTTACGTGCGGACCGCGGGCTCGGCGACAGCGCCGCGGCTTGGCACGGGAATCGGCTACGTCTACCAGGCGGAGGTGGAGAACGAAGGGGGTGGGGTCGCCCTGAACGCGACCGCCGACATCACCCTGCCGGCGGGATTCACCGTGAACAGGATCTATCCCAGGTCCTGTTCCCGAAGCGGCACGATGGTGCGCTGCCCGCTGGGCGCGCTCTACGCCGACTACTCCGGCCTCATCAGCATCTGGGGCATGCCCGCGAAGGCGGGGGCGGTCATGTTTCGCTCCACGATCTCGAGCGGCGCGACGGAGCCGGCCACCGATCCGAACGCGAACTCGGCAACCACGAGCGCCAAGGTCTACGGGGTTCCTCGGACGTCGATCGTGGGAGTCTCGTCGTCGATCCTCAAAGGCCGCGCGGGCGCCATCGCTGGTCAGGCGCGTCCCGGCGCGACGTTCGAGCCGCCGCTCGAGCGAATACGGAAGGTGGAGATGGCCCTCTTGCGCACGCAGATCCGAGCTGCGAGCGCGACGCCGAAGAAGTGCCTCTGGCTGAACAGGGCAGGCGGGTTCACCTCCGTCCCCGGGCACCGCGGGGCGTGCGACAAGGGGGTCTGGCTCGCCGCCAAGGGCACGTCGGCCTGGACGTACACGCTGAAGAAGGGCCTACCCAAGGGCACGTACAGCCTGTACGCGCGGGGAACGAACGTCGCGGGTATCACGACGCGCACCTTCAGCGGCCGGCTGAAGAACGCGGCGTCGTTCAGGGTCAAGTAGCAAGGCTCACCGGCGAGGAGCCGGTTAGCATCGTCCCGTGGCGGCCCTCAACTACCAGGAGCTGATCGCCGCGCTGCACGCGTACTGGGGCGGGCAGGGCTGCGCGATCATGCAGCCGTACCACACGGAGCTCGGCGCCGGAACCGCCAACCCGGCGACCTTCCTGCGCAGCCTCGGCCCCGATCCGTGGAAGGCAGCGTACGTCGAGCCGTGCATCCGGCCGACCGACGGCCGCTACGGCGAGAACCCGTTCCGCTTCCAGCACTACTTCCAGTACCAGGTGATCCTCAAGCCCGCGCCCGAGGACGTGCTCGACCTCTACTTCGGCTCGCTCCAGGCGATCGGCATCGATCTCGAACAGCACGACGTCCGCCTGGTCGAGGACGACTGGGAGCAGCCCTCGATCGGCGCCTGGGGCCTCGGCTGGGAGGTCTGGTGCGACGGCATGGAAATCACGCAGTTCACGTACTTCCAGCAGGTGGGCGGCATCGACCTTGATGTGATCCCCGCGGAGATCACGATGGGGCTCGAACGGCTGGCGATGTTCCTCCAGGGGAAGCAGACGGCGTTCGACCTCGAATGGGCGCCGGGCCTCACGTGGGGCGACGTCTACCGCGAGAACGAGCGCCAGTGGTCTCAATACAACTTCGAGGAGGCGCCCGTGGACGTGCTCGCGAGCCGGTTCGCCGAGCACGAGGACGAGTGCGCGCACCTCATCGAGCGCCGCCTGCCGCTACCGGCGTACGACCAGGTGCTGAAGTGCTCGCACCTCCTCAACCTCCTCGACGCCCGCGGCGCGGTTTCCGCCACCGAGCGGGCTGCTTACATCCTCAGGGCGCGACGCCTCACGCTGAACGTGGCGCGCCTCTACGTGGAGACGCTGGATGCCGACGCTGCTGCTTGAGCTCGGCTGCGAGGAGCTTCCCGCCTCGGCGTGTCGCGAGGCGGAGGCGCAACTACCGGCGCTCGTGCGCCAGCAGCTGGGCGTGGAGGCATCGCACGTCTACGTGACGCCGCGGCGGATCGCCTTCCTGGTCGACGAGCTGCCGGAGACAGCGGCCGAGCAGCTCGTGAAGGGGCCGCCGGCCGAGCGGCGTGAGCAGGCGGCGGCAGGCTTCGCCAAGCGCTACGGGCTCGCCGAGGCGGACCTCGAAGAGCGGGACGGGCACCTCTGGGCCCGCGTGCCCGGCGAGCCGCTGCGCGGCGAGGCTCTGCTCGACCGGATGCGGGCGATCGTTCACGCGCTCGAGTTCGGAAAGTCCATGCGCTGGGACGACAAA
>CAVWIV010000011.1:0-6641 GCA_963755155.1 uncultured Actinomycetes bacterium
AACCGCTGTGTGAGGCCGGTACAGTCGATCCGCGCCGGAGAGGTTGCGTAGTCGGCCGCAGTTGTCGTGTGATCGCCGAGGAAAGCCCGCCTGCCCCACGCCGTGGCGCCCAGTAGGCACCATGCGACACGCACTAGTAGCGTTCCTGGTCCTGTCCGCCTTCGTCGTCGGCTGCGGCGGAACAGCTCAGGACGCAACGCCTCCTGAAGGCGACGCGACGGCGAGCGACACGACCCCTGCAGGTGAGACGGCCGCACCGACCGGCACCGTCGCGTCCCCAGCCGAGCCGGCCCGCTCCCGACCGCTGACGGCTGCAGAGCGGAAGCGTCTGGGACGATCGCAACGAGCGTGGGCGGCGTGATCGACCTCTTCGACGACACGGTCCGGGCTTGCCCCGACGTGGGCTGGGAGGCCTGCGTCGATCGGGCATGGTCGGCCCTCTATGCGGGCATGGTCGGCCCGCAGTTGGAACATCGGTCCCCCGGACTACCTGCGCCAGCTCGGCGCTCGCACGCGTGGCCGCCAGTCATTGGTGATGGCGGTCAAAGGTGTGAGCAGCTTCAACCTGGCCGCGAAGCAACTCGAATACGGCGATCCCGCCGAGGTGGGCACGGCGATCGTGCCGCGACCGTCTCGCGCTCGTCGGCAACGCGCTCCGGCCTACTCCGTCGGGCTCCCAGCGCTGCAGCTTCGGCTTGCCGCTAACCGCGCGCGACTCTCAGACGTCGAGGACGATCGTGACCTGGCTGTCGTTCACGAACTCGACAGCCATGCGGGCGCCGAAGACGCCGCGTGCGACACGAACGCCGAACGAATCGAGTGCGGCGCAGAACTGCTCGTAGTGCGGCTTCTCGCCGATCTCCGTCGGGGCGGCATCGATGAAGCTCGGACGGTTACCCTTCGCCGTGTCCGCGATCAGCGTGAACTGGCTGATCACGAGAGCCGCGCCACCCACGTCGAGCAAGGAGCGGTCGAGGTTGCCGTCGTCGTTCTCGAAGATCCGCAGGCGGGCGACCTTGCCGGCAAGCCGTTCGGCCTGGGTGTCGTCGTCATCGCGTGCGATGCCCAGAAGCACGCACACGCCTCGGCCGATGGCGCCGCCTGGCGTGACGCTCGCGCTCGTGACGCGCTGGACGACCGCTCTCACGCGTCGTCGCGGATGTGCACTTCGTAGCGGCGCGTCCCGGGTCTCAGCGACCAGCCAAGTTCGGAGCGCCTGCGCCTCGGCTTCGCGCCCGAGCTTGTCGAGGCAGCGGCCGAGCGCGAATGCGCGTAGTCGTTGACAGGCGAGATCTCGAGCACGGCGCGGAACTCCGCCTCGACATCTCTCAGCGCCGAAGGCGGAAGTACGCGATGCCGAGCGCCTCGCGAATGGAAGCCTTCTGTGGCTCCGCGCGCCGGGCCTTCTCGAGCGGCACGGTCGCCTGCGCGGTCTGCCCGCTCTCGCAGGCGTCTCCAGCCCTCCTGGTAGTCCTCATAGGCCTGACTCACGTCAGGAGGCGTTCGACCTCGTCGAGGATCGCCGCGGCGATGGAGGACTTCGATGCCTTGCCGACAGCTCGCTCGCTGCCGTCAGCCACGATCACGACCTCGTTGTCACCGGCATCGAAGCCGATGTCCGCCCGCGAGACGTCGTCGAAGACGACGAGGTCGACAGCCTTCGCCACGAGCTTCGCTCGTGCGCGCTCGAGGCCCTCGGCCCCTATCTGCTGCGAAGCCGACGAGCAGCTGGCCGTTCGTCCGTCGCCTACCGAACTCGGCGAGCACGTCCTCCGTCGGCTCGAGCGCAACTGTCCATCCCTTCGCGTCCTTCGCCCGCTTGTCGACCGAGCCTCGGAGGGCCGGTAGTCGGCGACGGCTGCCGCCATGAGGACGACATCGGGCGAACCCGGTGCGCGAACGCCTCTTCGGCGAGGCCTCGGCGGCCGTCGGCGTCTCCACGACGGCCGACGCCGGTCGGAGGCGACACGGCGAGGTTCGCGGCAAGCAACGTGACGTCCGCGCCGCGCCGGCGCGCTTCCTCGGCCAGAGCGACGCCCATGCGGCCGGACGAACGGTTGCCGAGATAGCGGACGGCGTCGAGCGGCTCGCGCGTGCCACCGGCGCTCACGAGCACGCGCTTGCCGGAGAGAGCCGTTGCCTCTCCGAGCAGCACGCGGCACCGAGCGTGGATCTCCTCCGGCTCCGTCATGCGTCCGAGACCGGTTTCGCCCTCGGCCAGCTCCCCCTCCGCCGGGGCCGATCAGCTCGACTCCGCGCTCGCGCAGCCGTGCCGCGTTCTCCTGGCGGCCGGTGCTCCCACATGCGGACGTTCATCGCCGGCGCGGCGAGCACCGGGCCGCGGAAGGCGAGCACTGCCTGCGCGAGCACGCTGTCGGCGAGGCCGTTCGCGAGCTTCGCGAGGGTGTTCGCGGTCAGCGGTGCGATCACGAGCAGGTCGGCCTCGACGAGATGCGGATAGAGATCGCGCGGCATCTCCTTCCGCGCGAGCGCCTCGAACGTCTTCGCCGAGACGAACGTCTCCGCCTCGGGCGTCAGGAGCGGCGTGACGTCATGCCCGTCGCGAACGAGGAGTCGGCAAAGCTCGCACGCCTTGTAGGCGGCGATTCCACCCGACACACCGAGGATCACGCGTGGCATGGCACACATTGTGCCGCGCCGGACTACCTGAGGGCTAGAGGCCCTTCGGGTACTCGTACGCGATCTTGCCCTCGGAGATCTCCTCGAAAGCCATCGTGAGGTAGTTCTTCGAGCGAGACTCGACGAGGGGCGGCAGCTCGTCGAAGGTTCCTTCGCCGAGCTGGTGGTGGTAGTTGTTGATCTGGCGGGCCCGCTTGGCAGCGACGATCACCAGCGCGTAGCGGGAATCGACGTTGTCGAGCAAGGCGTCTATGCGTGGGGAGATCATGAGCCGGACATGCTACCGGCAGCGGCCAACGCCTCGCGGACGATGCTCTCCAGCTCGTCGACGGCACGGTCGAGGTCGTCGTTCGCAACCACGTGCCCGAAGGAGCCCGCCTGCGTCAGCTGGTTCTCGGCGATGTCCAGCCGCAGCCCGATCTCGCCGGCGCTCTCGGTCGCGCGCTCGCGCAGCCGCCGCTCGAGCTCCTCGACGGGAGCCGTCACGAAGATGGTCACCGTCGAGGGGATCTCCTCCGCGACGTTGATCGCACCCTCGGTCTCGAGCTCGAGCACCGCGATCTTCCCCTTGGCGGCGATGCGGTGCACCTCGGAGCGGAGCGTCCCATAGCGCTGCCCGGACACATACGTCACGTGCTCGAGGAAGTCGCCGCGCGGCGACGCGGTGGGCGAAGTCGACGTCGGAGAGGAAGTAGTACTCGCGCCCGTCCTCCTCCCCGCTCCGCTGCAGCCGCGTGGTCGCAGACACGGCGAGCTCGAGATCGGAGACGCGCTCGAGCAGAGCCGCGGATGAGTGTGCCTTTGCCGGCCCCGGACGGGCCGGTAATGACGATCACCGGGAGCTGCCGACCCCGGGCGACCACGACCTGCGAGCTACTCGAAGAGGCCGACAAGCTCCGACCGCTGCCGGTCCGACAGGCCGCCGATCGTCTTCGACTCGGCGATCCTGCACTGGTTGAGGTAGCGCTTTGCTTTCACCTGCCCGAATTTCGGGACGGCCATGAGCATGTCGAGGACCTTGGCGGTCGAGACGTAGTCCGGCGGTTCGCGAAGGATCGCCTCGAAGCGGACGCGTCCGAGCTTGAGATCCTTCTTGAGCTTCGCTCGTTGCACCCGGATGTCGTTGGCCCTCCGGAGAGCGTCCATGCGCTGGTCGAGTGAGCGGCGCGGGGCTTGGGAGGCGACTTTGGAGGCAACCATAGGTGGGTGGCGATACTAACACCGGTTTCGCCGCGCGGGGAAGTTCGAAAACTCGTCAGACCGCGGCGGGATGAGCGGCGCCGCGCGCGGCCTCCGCCGACGCGTACCCGAGGAGCGCGAGCTCCCCGTCGAGCTCCTCTCGGATGCGCTCCGGGGCGTCCGGATCGGAGAAGAGGACCGTCCCGAGCGCGACGGCGGACGCTCCCGCGCCGATCAGGTCGAGGGCGTCGCGGCCCGTCGAGACGCCCCCCATGCCGACGATGGGCAGCTCCGTGGCGCGGAAGGCTGCGTGCACGGCGGCGAGGGCGATCGGCTTGAGCGCCGGCCCCGAGTACCCGCCGATCGCCGAGCCGAGCACTGGGCGTAGGCGCTCGTCGAGCGCGAGGCCTCGGATCGTGTTCACGAGGGAGAGGCCGTCTGCTCCAGCGTCTTCGACCGCGCGGGCAAGCGCGCCGACGTCGGGCACGGCAGGAGAGAGCTTCGCGTAGAGCGGCAGCCCGGTCTCGCGCCGGCAGGAGGCGACGATCTCGGCGGCCGACTCAGGGGCCTCGTCCACGTTGGGGCACGAGAGGTTGAGCTCGATGCACGCGACGTCGTCCCGCCCGTCGAGCGCGCGGCACGTGTCGGCGTACTCTGGAGCTGCGAAGCCACCGACCGAGACCCAGATCGGGATGCTCGAGCTCCGCGAGCCTCGGCAGCGTCTCGGCCAGGAACGCGTCGCGCCCCGGGTTCGCGAGACCTATCGAGTTCAGCATCCCCGCGTCGGTCTCCGCGATCCGCACGGGCGCGTTGCCCTCGCGGGGCTCGGGCGTGACGGTCTTCGTCACGAACGCGTCCAGCTGCTTCGCTGTCTGAGGAGCCCTCAGAGCATCGAGGCAGCCGGACGCGTTCAGCAGCACATTTACGGGTTAACCGTGAAGTTGTTCGCGCTGACGGCCGTTCCCGCCGACTTGATGACTCGGATCTTCCCGGTCGTCGCCCCGGACGGCACCTGCGCGTAGATCCGCGTTGCCGAGGCCACGAAGATCGCCGTGGCATTCGTCAGGTTGAACCTCACGGTCGTCGTGCCGCCCGAGAAGTTCGTGCCGTTGATGGTGACGATCGTGCCCACGCCGCCGCTGGTCGGCGTGAAGCTCGTGATCGTGGGCCCTCCCGGAGGCGGCGGAGGCGGTGGCGGGGTGGAGGCGGCGGCGGTGGCGGCGGAGGTGGAGGCGGCGGAGGTGGAGGCGGCGGGGCTCCGCTGACCGTGAAGTTATTGGCGCTGAAGACCGTACCCACGCCGTTCGTGACGGAGATCTTGCCGGTCGTTGCCCCGTTCGGGACCGCGTGAAGATCTTCTGCGCGCAGGGCGAAGTAGCCCGCGCTCACGCCGTTGAACTTCACGGACGTCGCGCCGGCGAAGTTCGTGCCGTTGATCGTCACGAACGTGCCCACGCCGCCGCTCGTCGGCGTGAAGCTCGAGATGGTCGGGCACCCCGCCCCAACGCACGGCGGAGGCGGTGGAGGCGGCGGTGGCGGCGGTGGCGGTGGCGGAGGCGGTGGGGGCGCGCCGGTGCCGGTGAAGAGGAGCAGGTCGGGCGATCCGACGCCCTCGCCGGCGACGACACCAGGTGTCGCGTTGGCGACCATCGCGTTGCGGCACCTGCAGCGGCGTCCACGTCGGGTTCGCCTGGAGGTAGGAGCGCTGCGGCGCCGGCGACGTGCGGCGACGCCATCGACGTGCCGCTGATCGTGTTCGTCGCGGTGTCGCTGGTGCGCCAGGTCGAGGCGATGCCCGAGCCGGGCGCGAACAGGTCGAGGCAGCTGCCGAAGTTGGAGAAGCTGGCGCGTGCGTCGGTGCTGGTCGTCGCGCCGACCGTGATCGCCGTCGGCGTACCCGCCGGCGTGGTAGTAGCACGCGTTGACGTCGTCGTTGCCCGCGGCGAGCACGTACGTCACGCCGGGCGATCGACCCGCGACGGCGCGGTGATCGCGGTCTCGAGCGCCGAGTGCGACGCGACGCCGCCGAGGCTCATGTTCGCGACGGCGGGTCGCCCGCGTCGTGGTCCCGGTGACCCAGTCGATGCCCGCGACCACCTCGGTCGACGCTGCCGGAGCCGGTGCAGTTGAGCACGCGGACCGCGACGAGCTGCACGTTCTTGGCGACGCCGTACGTCGTGCCGCCGACGGTGCCGGCGACGTGGGTGCCGTGGCCGTGTGCTGTCGCTCGCGCGGTCGTTGCTCGCTCGTCGACACGAAGTCGAAGCCGCTCGTCGCGCGGCCGCCGAAGTCGGAGTGCGTGAGGCGGATGCCGCGTGTCGAGGACGTACGCGTGCACGCCGACGCACCGGTTGCGTCGTAGGTGTACGACGCTGTTCAGCGGGAGATCGGTCTGGTCGATGCGGTCGAGGCCCCAGGTGGCGGGGGTCTGCGTGACCGCGATCGTCGCGATGCCGTCAGGCTCGACGAAGCGGACGTTCGGTCGTGAGGCGATCGTGGCGGCTGTCGTCACTGCCATCGGCGCCGCAGGACCCTCGCCAAGCGCGTGCCGGTAGACGCGCGCGGGCCTTCACGCCGCCGCAGCTTCGGCAGCCGCCGCGGGATCGGCGACGGAGCGTCGAGCACGACGATGTAGTCGAACGATGCCGTGGTCGCCGGCATCGACGTGCCGATGCGCCATCACGACGCGCTGTATCGCCAGCGCAACATCGCTCGCCTCGTCGGCCGGACTTAACGTCTTCGGCACGAATCTTCAAAATCTTCTCACGATAGGTAAGCCGAAGTGCGACGACTCGTGGGCGCCGCCGTCGTTGATTGGTATC
>CAVWIV010000012.1:0-9667 GCA_963755155.1 uncultured Actinomycetes bacterium
ACGTCGACGACGTCCACCTCGCGTGAGGCAATCGACGCCAGCAGTTGCCGCAGCGCCTGGAGGTCGAAGACGTCCTGCAGGCACTCGCGATACGTCTCCAGCACGATCGGGAACGCCGGGAAACGCCGCGCGACCTGCAGCAGCGACTGAGCCTTCAGCCGCTGCTGCCAGAGCGGTGTCCGCTGACCGGGGCGGCGCCGCGGGATGAGCAGGGCGCGCGCCGCGTTCTCGCGGAAGCGCGAGCCGAAGAGCGCGCTCTCCCCCACCGCCGCCAGCACGAGCTCCTCGACGCCCGCGGGGTCGAGCAGCAGCTCGTCGACCGCGGGCACTGCGTCCGCATCCGGCAAGTGGAGCGCGATGCCGTCGTCCGACCAGATCGACTGCGCGTCGAGGCCGAGCGACTCGTGCAGCCGCGCCGAGAGCGCGAGCGCCCAGGGCGCGTGCACCCGGCCGCCGAACGGCGTCAGCACGCAGACCCGCCAGTCGCCGATCTCGTCGCGGAAGCGCTCGATGACGACGGTCCGGTCGGACGGCACGGCGCCGGTCGCCGTCTCCTGCTCGCGGAGGAACGTGAGCAGGTTCCGCGCGGCGAGCGGGTCGAGGTGGTAGTCGGTGCGCAGCCGCCCGAGCGCCTCGTCGTCGGCCAGCGCCACGAGCTCGCGCGTCGCCTGGCCGATCGCCTGCCCCAGCTCGAACGGCCGCCCGACGCCCTCGCCCTTCCAGAACGGCACTGCGCCAGGCACGCCCGGCGCGGGAGAGACGAGCACGCGGTCGCGCGTGATCTCCTCGATCCGCCAGCTCGACGCGCCCAGGAGGAACGTCTGCCCGGCCCGCGCCTCGTACACCATCTCCTCGTCGAGCTCGCCGACCTTGCTGCCCGAGTCGGCGAGCTGCACGGTGAAGAGCCCGCGGTCCGGGATCGTCCCCGCGTTCGTCACCGCCAGCCGCCGTGCGCCGGCGAGGCCGCGGATCGTCCCGCCCGTGCGGTCCCAGGTGATGCGAGGCCGCAACTCGGCGAACTCGTCGGACGGGTACCGCCCCGCCAGCATGTCGAGGACGTTCTCGAGCTGGACTCGCGAGAGGTCCGAGAAGGGGTAGGCGCCTCGGACGAGCTCGTGGAGGTCGTCCACCGCCACCTCGTCCTCGGCGCAGATCGCCACGATCTGCTGCGCGAGCACGTCGAGCGGGTTGCGCGGAATGACGGTCTCCTCGATCGCGCCGTCGCGCATGCGGCGGGCGACGACCGCCGACTCGAGCAGGTCCGCGCGGAACTTCGGGAAGATGCGGCCCTTGGAGACGGCCCCGAGCTCGTGCCCGGCCCGGCCGACGCGCTGCAGCCCGCGCGCGACCGACTTCGGCGACTCCACCTGGATCACGAGGTCGACGGCGCCCATGTCGATGCCCAGCTCGAGCGACGAGGTGGCGACGAGGCACGGGATCTCGCCCTTCTTCAAGAGCTCCTCCACCTCGACCCGCTGCTCGCGGGCGAGCGAGCCGTGGTGCGCGCGGGCCAGCTCGCGCTCGGCCAGCTCGTTCAGGCGCAGCGCGAGCCGCTCGGCCAGGCGGCGGTTGTTGACGAAGACGATCGTCGAGCGATGCTGCTCGACGAGCCGCAGGATCTCGGGGTAGATCGACGGCCAGATCGACCGAGCGCCGAGCTCGGTGCCCGCGTCCATCTCCTGCCCGTCCGCAGGCGCGGGATACGAGAGCGCGCTGTTGGACGGCAGCTCGCGCATGTCCTCCACGGGCACGACGACCTCGAGGTCGAGCTCCTTCGCGCGCCCCGCGTCGACGAGCTCGATCTGACGGCCACCGGAGACGAAGCGGCCGATCTCCTCCATGGGCCGCTGCGTTGCGGAGAGGCCGATCCGCTGCACCGGGCGACGGCAGGAGCTGGTCGAGGCGTTCGACGGTCAGCGCGAGGTGGGCGCCGCGCTTCGTCCCGGCGACGGCGTGCACCTCGTCGAGGATCAGCGTCTCGACCGTCCG
This sequence comes from uncultured Actinomycetes bacterium, assembly GCA_963755155.1. Classification (GTDB taxonomy): domain Bacteria; phylum Actinomycetota; class Thermoleophilia; order Gaiellales; family Gaiellaceae; genus PALSA-612. Next base: position 1,990 of record CAVWIV010000012.1, read on the forward strand.
CAGCATCTCGCGTGCCTGCGACGTGAGGATGAGGAAGAGCGACTCGGGCGTCGTGATGAGAATGTCCGGCGGCTTGCGCGCCATCTGCTGGCGCTCCTTCTGCGGCGTGTCGCCCGTGCGGACGGCTACGCGTAGCTCGGACCGCAGACCGGCCAGCGGCCCGCGGAGATTGCGCTCGACGTCGTAGTTCAGCGCCTTGAGCGGCGACACGTAGAGCAGGCGGAGGCCCTCGCCGGGCCGCGCGTCGAGGCGGTCGATGCCGTAGAGGAACGCCGCGAGCGTCTTCCCCGAGCCGGTCGGCGCCTGGATGAGGACGTTCCCGCCCTTCGCGATCGCCGGCCAGCCGAGCGTCTGCGCCGGCGTCGGCTCCGCAAACACGCTCTCGAACCAGGCTCGCGTCTTGTCTCCGAACAGATCGAGGGCGCTCACGCCTTGCGCAGACTAGCGGCGAACAAGTGTTCGATCGCTATGGTTCGGCAGTGCCCGACCGCCTCTACTTCACGGGAAACGACGAGGCAGATCGCCTGCTCGCCGAGGAGCCGCTGGCGCTTCTCATCGGCTTCGCGCTCGACCAGCAGGTGTCCGTGCCCATCGCCTTCGCCGGCCCGTTGAAGATGAAGCAGCGGCTCGGCACGCTCGACGCTGAGGCGATCGCCGGGCTCGATCCCGTGGAGCTCGAGACGGCCTTCCGCGAGAAGCCCGCGATCCACCGCTTTCCCGGCTCGATGGCCGGCCGGGTGCAGGAGCTCTGTCGCGCTGTCGTCTCGGAGTACGGGGGCGACGCCGCGCGCGTGTGGACGGACGCGAAGGACGCGGACGACCTGCGCCGGCGGATCGGCGACCTCCCGGGCTTCGGGAAGATGAAGATCACGGCGCTCGGCTCGGTGCTCGCGAAGCGCTACGGCGTGCCGCAGGCGCAGGAGCTCGTGCCGAGCCACCCCACGCTCGGCGACGTCGACTCGCCGGAGGCGCTCGACCGCTTCCAGGCGGCGAAACGGGCCTACAAGGCCGAGAAGCGCGCAGCAGCGCGCGGTTGACACGCCCGCGGAACGCGGAGTAGGGTCCGCTTCACCTGGGGAGAGAGGGAGGCAAGGGAGATGGCGCCGAAGAAAACGCTCATTCAGTTTCTCGTAGATCTCGCCGACGACAAGAACATGCAGAAGAAGTGGGAGAGAAAGAAGAATCATGGGAAGTCAGATCAGTGGGCGGACCTGGTGATGGACGAGCTGTCAGGTGCGGACGCAGCGCTCATGCTGGAGCCCGACGAGAACCGCGACGCAATCGAGGCGAAGGTGAACGCGGATAAGAAACAAGCGGACATCGTCTGGACCGCAGCTACCGTCTGGCAGTAGACGTTTCATAGCCCATGCCGACGGGCTCACTGACGATCGTCGGCACCGGAATCGAGATCGGAGGCCAGCTGACGCCGCAGGCGCGCGACGCCTTCGAGCACGCCGAGGAGGCTCTCTATCTCGCCGATCCGGTCGCCGCGGCTGTCCTCCAGGGGCTCAATCCGCGGGCGCGGTCCCTGCATACCCTGTATGAGAGCGGACAGCCGCGTCTCAAAGCCTACGAGGCGATGATCGACGAGATGCTGTCACCGCTCCGGGCCGGGCGCGAGGTCTGCGCCGCCTTCTACGGCCACCCGGGAATCTTCGTGTACCCCGGCCAGGAGGCGATCAGGCGGGCGCGCGCGGAAGGGTTCGGGGCTCGGATGCTGCCAGGGATTTCCGCTATCGACTGCCTCTGGTGCGACCTCGGCATCGATCCTGCCCTCGACGGCTGCCAGATCTACCACGCGACCGACTTCGTCGTCCAGCGCCGCCGGCCGGACACTGCAGCGACGCTGATCCTCCTCCAGATCAACGTCATCGGGCAGCCTGCGCACCTGGAGCAACCCGACTGGTCGCGCCTGCCCGTGCTGATCGAGTACCTCACCGAGTTCTACCCCGCTGACCACGAGGTGATCGGCTACGAGGCATCGCCTTATCTGATCGCGGAGCCGATCGTCGAGCATGTCCGGCTCGCCGCCCTCGAAAGCGCGAACCTCAGGCCGGCGATGACGCTCGTCGTGCCGCCGGCCACCGAGGGAGTGGCCGATCCCGGCATGGCGCGGCGGCTAGAGATCGAGACGAGCGCGTAGCCGGTCGGCGGCGGCCACGCTCCCCTTCGCCTCGTAGAGCGCGAGCGCCTGCTTGGCCGCCTTCCGGGCCTCCTTCTTCCGACCCGTCGCCGCGAGCACCTCGGCGAGCGCCTCGCAGGCGGCACCGCGAAGGTGAGGCCAGTCCGACTCGCGCGCAGCCGACACCGCCTCGCGGGCCAGGGCCTCGCCGAGGTCGCCCTCGCGCCGGCGAGCCGCGACCTTCGCGCGCACCGAGCGCCAGGAGATGTACGACGTCACGTCGTCGCGCGACATGAGCGATTCGGAGATCCCCGTCAGCTCGGCCGCCTCGTCGTCGCGCCCCTGCGCGTACACGGCTTCGGCAAGGAACGCCGCGACGGTCGAGAGATTGCCCTTTTCGCCGAGGCCTTCGAGCGCCTGGTACGCGCGGCGCCAGAGCCGCTCCGCGGCCGCTGCGTCGCCGGCGAGCATCTCGACCTGGCCCGCCCACGCATCGAGGGTGGGGAGCGTGAGCGTGAGCCCAAGATCCTCGAGGATCTCTCGGCTGCGAGCGCTGAGCTCGCGGGCCTCGGCGAAGCGGCCTGCCATCGCGTTCAAGTACGCGAGCGCGTTGGCGGCGACCGCCTCCGTCACCGGGTCTCCCGGCGACTCGGAGATGATCGCCTCGCAGCGCGCCACAGCCTGATCCACGGGCATGGGACCGATGGCGGCGGCACGGAGCAGCGCTCGGCGGATTTCCGAAAGCTCTCCGTTCGTCGCCTGCGCGACGGGCATGCTCGAGGGCGCGCTCGAGTAGCGGCTCTCCCGGCTTGACACGGCACCTGAGCCAGTGCACGTCGGCGATGCGGCGAAGCGACCTCGCGAGCCCGGCGTCGTCGCCGATCCGCTCGAACACTTCGGCTGCATGCTCGGCGGCTTGGAGCATCTCCTCGAGCATCATCGCCCGGGGATCGACGTACGGCCTGAGGCTCGCAAGCTCGAGACGGGCCCGCGCCTCGATGCCCGCGTTGCCGGACCGCTCCGCCTGTGCGAGCGCGCCCTCGAGCAGCTCGCCGACACGCTGGAGATCGCCCGCGCCATGGAGCGCATCGGCGAGCTCCAGGCGGAGCTCGAGCCGTTCAGGTGCATCCTCGGGCAGGAGCGCGCCGGCCCGCTCGAGCAGGTTGACAGCGGCCGGAGCATCTCCTCTCGCCACGGCCCGGCGCCCGGCGGACGCGAGCAGGCGGCCACCGCGCGCGGCAAGACCTGATCCCGCGTCGTCGACGCCGTGAACCTCGGTCCGGTGACGGAACGCCTGCTCGAGGTGATAGCCGAGCACCTCTTCCACCTCTGTCGTCCGGTCGCCCGTGGCGCCCTCCAGCCAGTCTGCGAAGCGCTCATGGAGTTCGGCGCGCACCTGCTTCGGCAGGCCGTCGTAGGCAGCATTCCTGATCAGCACGTGACGGAAGCGGAACGCGTCATCGCCCCTGAAGAGCGTGCGCTCTTGGCGGATCAGCTCCTTGCGCAGCAGAGTCCCAAGCGACACTGAGGCCTGATCGCGCACCGGCTCGTCCAGCAGCGCTTCGATGGCGCCGCGATGGAACACCGTCCCCTCGACGGCGGCGCGCTCGATCACGAGCCGCTCGGCCGGCCCCGAACTGGTCGAGCCGCGCGGCGAGCAAGACCTGGATGCTCGAGGGGATTGCCACGCGCGAGAGATCGGATGCGGCAACCCAGCGCCCGTTTTCGGGGCGAAGCGCGCCATCGTCGATGAGCATCGAGATCATCTCCTCGACGAAGAGCGGGTTACCCTCGGCGGCCGCCTGAATCCGCGCCAGCGCCTCCTCGTCGACGGCCCCTCCTCCGAGTAGCCCCTCGACCAGACGCCCCGACTCCGATTCGGAGAGGGGCTCCAGGAAGATGCCCGTGACGTTGTGCTTACCGCCACCCCAGGCGGGCCGTGCGTCGAGGAGGTCCGGCCGTGCCATGGCGATGAGAAGGATGGGCGCCTCCCGCGACCAGTCTGCGATGTGCTCGACGAGGTCGAGCAGTGTTGGCTCGGCCCAGTTGAGATCGTCGAAGACGACGACGAGGGGCCGCTCGCGAGCCATCGCCTCGAGCAGGTGGCGCACCCCCCAGAAGCCTTCCTCGGCGGCCACGGCCGTCTCCGCGAGCCCGACCAGCTGCGCGACGCGAGCCGCGATGAGCTCCGCGCTCGCCTCGGCGGCGAGCACCGACGCGATCTTCTCCTGCGCCTCGGCCGGCGAGTCGTCGTCCGTGATCCCTGTAAGTTGCTTCACGATCTCGAGCACGGGCCAGAACGTGATGCCCTCTCCGTATGGGAGACAGCTCCCGGAGAGGCAGCGTGCCCGGTCGCCGATGCCCGCGAGCGCTTCGGCCACGAGACGCGACTTCCCCACGCCCGCGGGGCCGAGGACTGTGAACAGGTGGCAGGAGCGCTCGCGGCATGCACGGTCGAACGCGCTCTCGACCAACGACAGCTCTCTGTTGCGCCCAACCATCGGCGAGTCGAAGCGGCGCGCATGTGCGGGTGCGCCCGGCACCACTTCGAGCAGCCGGTAGGCCATCACGCGGTCACGCTTGCCCTTCACGACAAGGGGCTCGAGCGGCTCGGTCCGGATCGCGTCGCGGGCGAGCCGGTACGTCTCCTCCCCGATGAGGATCTCGCCGGGCGCCGCAGAGCGCTGGAGCCGCTCCGCGACGACGACGACGTCGCCGCTCACGATGGAGCTCTCGCGCGTCGGGTCGCCGGCGATCACCTCGCCGCTGTTGACGCCCGTGCGGATCTCGATCCGCACATCGTGCGTACGCTCGAGGTCGACGTTGAGGTCGCGAATCGCCGCTTTGAGGTCGGCCGCGCGCGAGCGCACGCAGGGCGTCGTCCTCGTGGAGCACGGGACGCCGAAGACCGCCATCACGGCGTCGCCGATGAACTTCTCGACCTTGCCCTGGTGACGCTCGAGCGTCGTCTGCGCGACCTCGAAGTACCGCGTCATGACGCGTCGGAGCCGCTCCGGGTCCTGCCGCTCGCCGAGCGCCGTCGAGCCGGTCACGTCGCAGAAGAGGATGGTGACCGTCTTGCGGACGTGCAGGGGCACGCCGACGTCGCGCTCCAGGCCGTAGCCGCACGACTGGCAGAAGCGCGCGCTGTCGCCGTTGGCAGATCCGCACCGGGGGCATGCAGACATGGCCTCAAGGTACGGCATCAGCAGGCCAGTTGGCCACAAACGGGCCTGACGCGAGGGTTTGACCGACCCCTAGGAAACGCCTGCCAGGAGGAACGCCCGCGGCTCGCGCACCATCTCGCGGGCGATCACGAGCCGCTGGATCTCCTGCGTGCCTTCATAGATCTGCGTGATCTTCGCGTCGCGCATGAAGCGCTCGACGGGGTACTCCTTGATATAGCCGTACCCGCCGAGGATCTGCACGGCATCGGTCGTCACGGCCATCGCCACGTCGCCGCACTTGAGCTTCGCCATCGCAGACGCCTTGGTGAGCTGCGCATCGCCCACGCCGGCATCGACCATCTGTCCGAAGCGATAGAGGAGGCCGCGCGCCGCCTCGCACTCCGTCTCCATGTCGGCGAGCTTCGCCTGGATGAGCTGGTGCTCCGCAATCGGCTTGCCCATCGTCTCGCGCGTCTTCGCGTACTCCAGCGCGTAATCGGTCGCGCCCTGTGCGATGCCGAGAGCCTGGGCGGCGACGCCCGGACGCGAGCGGTCGAGGATGCGCATGGCGATGCGAAAGCCCTCGCCTTCGGCGCCCAGGAGGTTTCCGGCGGGAATGCGACAGCCGTCGAACGCGAGCTCACCCGTCGTCGAGCCCGAGATGCCCATCTTCGGCTCCAGCCGGGTGACCTCGAAGCCGGGCGCCTCGGCGTCCACGAGAAACGCGGAGATGCCGGCATGGCCCGCATCGGGATCGGTCTTCGCGAAGACGGTGTAGAGGCCCGCGACGCCTGCGTTCGTGATGAACCGCTTGGAGCCGTCGAGCACGTACTCGTCGCCGTCGAGACGGGCGGTCGTCCGCATTGCCGCCGAGTCGGAGCCGGATCCGGCCTCTGTCAGCGCGTGTGGCGAGGAGCTGCCCGAGGCGGGCCGCGGCCGCCCGCTGCTGCTGCTGGTCGGGCGTGCCGCAGCTGATGCCGGCGACCCAGGCTCCTGGACGGCGATGATGAGCCGCTGGTCGCGCAACCTTGGGAGGTCTTCGATCGCGACGAGCGCGAGCGGCGTCCGTGCCGGTCCCGCCCACTCCTGGTCGAAGAGCAGGCCGAGATCTCCCTGCTCGCGGACGGCTTGAGCGGCGTTCCCACGGAAGCTCGTGCGACTCGTCGATCTCCGCGCACGTGACTCGCTCCCGGCGAGCGTGCGGACAGCTCTCGGGCTCGCGCTGCTCTCGCTCAGCGGTCGAACGGCGCTGGCCGGCCGGGCTCCAGTTCACGGCCTCGACGTTGTTGCCGTCCGGTCGGACGAATGCCGCGTCGTTGGTCGGGATGGTGATGCTCGGGGACAGCCGCCTTGTGCGTGCCTCCGCGGCCATGGCGGCGTCGAAGGCGTCCGCGGTGTCATCGTCGCCGCTTCGGTCCACATGGGCGGTGCTGTTTAGGCCTCGCCGACACGGTTGCGAGACCGCAGCAGGCCGCGGCCGTCGCCGACCGTCCCTTCCATCTTCGGGACGCGACGCTGTCGCCGACGGCGCCGAGCGCCTGGTCGTAGAACTTCCGGCTCCGGGTCGGATCGGAGACGTGGAACGCGACATGGTCGATGCGTTCGCCGCTTCCCTCGTCGTTGGTGTCGCGGCCATCTGGTCCTTGAGGAACGGCGTTCGTTCGCAGGTCGATGGACGCAGCGTCCTGTCCGGCGCCGCTCTCGGCGATCGCCGGCAGCGCCGTCGCCGCAGACATCAAGCCGTGCGTGGACGGCATCAACCCCGGATGTGGTGGATGTCGGCGGGCGCTGCGTGTTCATCGCGGGCTCACGCGTCCAGCCTTTCCGACCTGGCGCTCGCGCTTGGGCGTGTGCGCCTGGAGGGCGTGACGTCGTTCGACAAGGCGCTGATCAAGGTTGGAGGCGTCGACGCGCGGCGGCGTCTTCCGTCTGGTTCGGTGGCGCCGACGTGGTTCTGCTGCGCCGCCAACGAAGCGTGCTGGACGCCGTACCACGGCAACGTTCCCACCCGCGTTACTGGCGCACGACTACCACTCGCTCTGGCTCTACTGGCGGCGGTCGCGCTCGCCGCGGCGACCTCGAGGTCCACGGGGGCGTGGTCGGCGGCTCGGGCGCGAGCCGACGGCATTCCTCCGCGAGAGCCGCGTTGAGCAGCTTTCCGCGGCCACTGCCGTCCCCACAACAGTACGTCGACGCGATGCGAGGGCTGCGCGTGGCCGCCGCCGCGGCGTGACGGCCGTGCACGACAAGGACGGCTCGGCTCGCGCGCGCGCTTCTGGCGGCGGATGGCAGACGACGACGCTCACGCTGGCGTGTGGCAGTCGCTGCCACGAGCATCTCGACCGGTTGGTTGGACGCGGGCCTGCCTCCGGCTGGGCGACCCGTTCCT
>CAVWIV010000013.1:0-103510 GCA_963755155.1 uncultured Actinomycetes bacterium
CGCCCGGGCCTTTGAGCAGGATCCCGCTGTTCGTGATGTCGAGGGAGTACTGGCCGTTCGGGCTCTTGAAGCTGCCCGCGAACGTGCCAGGAGGGCCTGACGGACCTGACGGGCCGGTCGCTCCCGATGGGCCTGCGGGCCCGGAAGGACCAGGGGCACCCTGAGGGCCTGACGGGCCCTGAGGGCCGGAGGGACCTTCGGGACCGGACAAGCCCGACGGGCCGGTCGGTCCCTGAGCGCCGGAAGGCCCTGACGGCCCCTGCGCGCCGGATGGGCCCTGCGCGCCTGACGGGCCCCGGGCGCCGGATGGGCCTGAGGGCCCCGGCGGGCCCTTGATGCTCCAGTTGACGGCCTTGTCCTTTCCCTCGCAGCCCTTGGGGTCAGCGAGGTACAGGACGCCGTTCGCCTTCTTAGCACACGCACGGATCTGTGGATCGTCCGCGGCCCCGTAGGCGATGCCCCCGGCAAGCAGCAGCCCGCAGAGGGCGACCATCGCAACAGAGCGTCGCATGCGACCTTCCATGCGACGTTCATCGGCCGGCGCGCCGCAGCCTCGATCCTCCAGGTCAGCTACCCCGTACGCCACGGGGCTACGATCTGCCGGTGCAGGAGTACGTGATCTCCGAGCTCGACTCGGGCGAGCGGCTGATCACCGAGCGCCTCGACCACGTGCGCTCAGTGGCGCTCGGCTTCTGGATCGGAGCGGGCTCGCGGGACGAGCCCGACTCGAAGGCGGGCGTGACGCACTTCATCGAGCACCTCCTCTTCAAGGGCACGCGCTCGTACTCGGCCCAGGAGATCGCGGAGATCTTCGACGAGATGGGCGGCGAGCTGAACGCGGCCACGTCGCGCGAGTCGACGGTCGTCTACGCCCGCATCCCAGACCGCCATCTCCAGCGCGCCCTCGACGTCATGGCGGACATGGTCTTCGCGCCGACGTTCGCCGACGTCGACGCCGAGCGCGAGGTCGTGCTCGAGGAGATCGCGATGGTGGAGGACACGCCCCAGGACCTGGTTCACGACCTCCTGGCCGAAGCCGTCTTCGGCAGCCACGCGCTCGGCAGGCCGGTGATCGGGCGCGCAGGTGTGATCTCGTCCGTGAGCCGCCGCACGCTCTCGGCCTACCACCGCCAGACGTATCGCGCGGGCAACATCGTCGTCGCCGCGGCGGGCAACCTCGAGCATGATCGCCTGCTGCCGCTGCTCCAGCGCGCCGCGCACCAGCGCGTCGAGCCGCCGCAGGCGGGCGCGTCCGTGCGCAAGCCACTCGTGAAGCAACCTCCGCCCGGCCTCCGGTTCCAGCGCAAGGACACGGAGCAGTACCACGTGTGCATCGGCGCGACGGGAATCTCGCGCTCGGACCGCAGGCGGTTCGCCGCCTCGGTGCTGGACGCGATCCTCGGCGGCTCGGCGTCGTCCCGGCTCTTTCAGGAGATCCGCGAGAAGCGCGGCATGGCGTACGCCGTCTACACGTTCGCCGGCCAGTACTCCGACACGGGGCAGACCGGCGTCTACATCGGGACGCGGGAGGAGAACCTCGAGCCGTGCCTCGCCATCGTCGGCGAGCAGATCGCAGACGTCGCCGCCGGCAACGTGTCCGACGCCGAGCTCGAGCGCGCGAAAGAGAATCTCAAGGGCCGCATCGTCCTCGGCATGGAGTCGACGTCGAGCCGTATGAGCAGGCTCGGCAAGGCTCTCATCACCGACACGGAGCTGCTCTCGGTTGATCGCGTGATCGCCGAGATCGACGCCGTGGAGGCGTCGGGCGTGGCCGAGCTCGCCGGTGTGCTGCTTGCGCCGGAGCAGCTGTCCGCGGCAGGCATCGGGCCGAGCGAGGAGCGCTTCCTCGCCGCCGTGGAGCGCGTGCATCCGGGGCTGCCCGACCAGGCAGCGGCGTGAAGGTTCTCCTGCACGGGCGCGGCGGCAAGGTCGGGTCGGTGCTCGGGCCGGCGCTCGAGACAGCGGGGCACGAGCTCGTGGGCGATCTTCGGAAGGCCGACGTGATGGTCGACTTCACGACGCCCGACGCCGTCGTGCCGAACGTCGAGGCCGCCGTCGATGCCGGCGTCCCTTCTGTCGTCGGCACCACGGGCGCCGATCTCACCGAGGTGGGGGAGGGCGCCGCCCGGGTGGGAGTGCCCGTCTTCTACGCGCCGAACTTCGCGCTCGGAGCCGTGCTGATGATGCGCTTCGCCGCTCAGGCCGCGAAGCACTTCCCGCGCGTCGAGATCGTCGAGGCACACAACGAGGCGAAGGTCGACGCGCCCTCGGGAACGGCGAGGGCGACGGCCGACGCGATCGGCGGCGACGTCGCCATCCACTCCGTGCGGTTGCCCGGCCTCGTCGCCCACCAGGAGGTGCTGCTGGCGGGGGAGGGGCAGCTGCTGACGATCCGCCACGACGCGTTCTCCCGGGAGGCCTACGTACCCGGCGTGCTGCTCGCCCTCGAGCGTGTGCGCAAGCTGCGGCCGGGCCTCACCGTCGGCCTCGACGCGCTCCTCTAGCGCGGCTACGATCAGCCTCGTGCTCGGCGAAGTCCTGACGGCGATCGTGACGCCGTTCCGCGAGGACGGCTCGGTCGACTTCCACCGCTTCGCGACGCTTGCGAACCATCTCGTCGACAACGGCTCGGACGGTCTCGTCGTCGCCGGCACGACCGGTGAGTCGCCGACGCTGTCGGAAGACGAGCGCCTCGAGCTCTTCCGCATCGCCGTCGGGGCAGTCGGCGAGCGGGCGACCGTCGTCGCCGGCACCGGCACGTACTCGACCGCCGAGTCGATGCACTTGACGGAGCAGGCGCACGGGATCGGCGTCGACGCTTTCCTCGTCGTGACGCCGTACTACTCGAAGCCGCCTCCGCGCGGCATCGTCGAGCACTTCAAGGCGATCGCCTCGCTCAGCGACAAGCCCGTAATCGTCTACAACATCCCCGGCCGCGTCGTCATCAACATCGAGCCGGAGACGATGGCGCAGCTGGCCGAGATCGAGACGGTGAAGGCCGTCAAGCAGGCGAACGACGACCTGCACCAGGCGCGCTTCATCGTCGAGGAGACCGGCCTCGCCCTCTACGCAGGCGACGACAACCTCATCCACCCCTTCCTCGAGGTCGGCGGCCTCGGCGGTGTCTGCGTGCACACGCACGTCGTCGGGCCCCGCGTGAAGGAGATGATCCGGCTCTACAAGGCGGGCGACCACGTCGAGGCGCGGCGGATCGACGAGGAGCTGGAGGCGTCATACGACCTGCTCAAGGTGGTCACGAACCCGATCGCCGTCAAGGCGGCGCTCAACCTGCTCGGGCACGAGGTCGGCGGCCTGCGGCTGCCGCTCGTCGAGGCGACCGAGGACGAGATCGCGCAGGTGCGTGCCTGCCTGGAGCGTCTCGGCCTGCTTTCCGCAGTCCCTGCGTAGACTCAACGCATGAGCAGCGGCGACCCAGTCCGCATCATCCCGCTCGGCGGCCTCGGCGAGGTGGGCAAGAACATGACGGTCATCGAAGGCGACGGCGGCTGCCTCGTGATCGACGCCGGCCTTGCGTTCCCGCGCGACGAGCACCTCGGCGTCGACCTCGTGCTGCCCGACATCTCGTATCTCATCGACCGCGGGCGACCGGTCGACGCGGTCGTGCTCACACACGCGCACGAGGATCACGTGGGCGGCCTGCCGTACCTCCTGCGGGAGGTCGACGCGCCCAGGATCCTCGGCACGCGCCTGACGCTCGGCCTCGTCCAGTCGAAGCTCGCCGAGCACAAGCTGGCCGACCGCACGGAGCTCGTCGAGGTGATGCCGGAGGACGGGCCGGTCGAGGAGGGGCCGTTCCGCCTCGAGCTCGTACGGATGGCGCACTCGATACCCGACAACGCCGGCGTCGTCGTCGAGGTCGGCGGCCGGCGCATCTTTCACACGTCGGACTACAAGGTCGACCACACGCCCGTCGACGGCTTCAAGACCGACGTCGGACGCCTCGCTGAGCTCGGCAACCTGGGCGTGGATCTGATGCTCGGCGACTCGACCAATGCAGAGCGGCCCGGCTACACCGGCTCGGAGCGGCTCGTCGGCGAGGCGTTCCGGCAGATCATCCCGCTGCGCAAGGGCCGCGTGCTCGTCGCCTCCTTCGCGTCGAACGTCCACCGCATGCAGCAGGCGGTCGACGTCGCACTCGAGTGCGGCCGCAAGGTGTGCGTCGTGGGCAGGTCGATGCGCAAGAACCTCAACATCGCACGCACGCTCGGCTACATGGACGTGCCCGACGACGTCCTCGTGAAACCCGACGAGCTCGACAACTATCCGCCGGACAAGGTGCTCATCCTGTGCACAGGTAGCCAGGGCGAGCCGATGTCCGCGCTGACGCGAATCGCGTACCACGACCATCCGACGGTCGACGTCGAGCGCGGCGACACCGTCATCATCTCCGCGAGGGCCGTGCCCGGGAACGAGTTGCGCGTCCACGACACGATCAACGAGCTGGCGCGGGCAGGCGCGGAGGTGCTGCACCACGAGATCGCGCAGGTTCACGTCTCCGGCCACGGGAACTCCGAGGAGATCCGCACGGTGATCGGCCTCGTGCGCCCGAAGGCCGTGATGCCGGTGCACGGCGAGTACCGCATGCTCGCCGCGCAGGCGCGCATGGCCCAGGACGCGGGCGTGCCGGCGAGCTCGATCGTGCTGGCCGAGAACGGCTCCGTCGTCGAGCTGTCGGACGGCGGCGTCCGGGTGACGGATCGCGTCGACTGCGGAGTGACGTTCGTCGACGGTCTCGCCGTCGGCGACATCTCGGATGTGGCGCTGCGCGACCGCCGTCGCCTGTCGGAGGACGGCGTCGTGATCGTCGTCGCGACCCTGTCGAGCGCGAACGGCCGCACGACGGCCGCGCCGGAGCTGATCGCGCGCGGCTTCGCAGAGGCGGACGAGATGCTCGAAGAGCTCCGCGAGGCCGCGAGATCGTCGCTCGAGACGCTCCTCTCGCAGAAGATCGTCGAGATCAAGCTCCTCCAGCAGCACCTCCATGACGATCTCGGCCAGCTCGTCTACGACCGGACGCGCCGCCGGCCGCTCATCCTTCCCGTCGTGGTCGAGGTATGAGCACCGTCGCGACTCGTGACTGGGCAAGCGTGCTGACGCGCAACGCCGTGGATCCCGAGACGGCCCGCCGGCTCGTCCGCCAGCTCCGCGCCTGCGAAGTATCGGCGCTCGCGTTCTGTCGCCTGCTCGAGCGGTGGGCGCGCGGTGACGCCGACCCGTGCTCGCCCGGCAAGCGGGAGGCCGCCCTCCAGCGGGCCGCGGACCGTGCGGAGACCGCGATCGCGGGGTTGGAGAAGCCTCTCGCCCGCTACCTGCTCGAGCTGGAGCCGGATGTTGCCGAAGGTCGGTCGTGGTACGGCGAGCCGGGCCACGCCGAGCTCGTGGAGTGGGACGCCGTGCTCGACCGCGCAGGCGTCCATGCCGCGCCGTATCGCGTCGCGCAGGCGTATCTCGAGCTCGCAGTGCTCGTGCGCGCGCTCGAGGGCCTCGCCGATCACGCGCGAGCCGGCTGCCCACCCGAGCGCAACTCGCTCTGGGCCGGCCTGTTCGATCTCCGGGAGAACCTCCTCGACCGTGCCGTCGAGGATCTGCGCGCGCTCGCTGCGTGAGTCCTCCGAAGATCGCGGTCGTGGGGTCGGTCAACCTCGACCTCGTCGTGCGCTGCCGGCGTCTGCCGCGGCCAGGCGAGACGTTGTCGGGCGCGACGTTCGCCCGCTATCCGGGCGGTAAGGGCGCGAACCAGGCCGTAGCTGCCGCGCGGCTCGGGGCCGAGGTGACCTTCACCGGCGCCGTCGGCCGCGATTCCTTCGCAGAGGAAGCGCTCGCCGGGCTACGGGACGCCGGCGTGGCGTTGCGCGCGGTCGAGCGGGACGCGCCGACCGGTGTGGCGCTGATCGAGGTGTCGGCGGACGGCGAGACGACGATCGTCGTGGCTCCGGGCGCGAATGCCGAGCTGGCAGGCGGCGACGTCGACGTGAGCGGTGCCGATGCGGTGCTCTGCCAGCTCGAGATCTCGGACGAGGCCGTCCACGCAGCCGCCTCGCAGGCTCCATTCCTCTGCCTGAACGCGGCTCCGGCGCGGCAGATCGACGTCGAGCCCGACCTCCTCGTCGTCAACCGGCTCGAGTGGGAGGTCGCGAGCGACGCCGGCAAGCTCACGGCAGTGACGCTGGGGCCCGAGGGCGCCGTGTTGCTCGAGGGCGGGGAGGAGGTGGCGCGCGCTGTGCCGCCGGCAGTCGACGCCGTCGACGGCACGGCCGCCGGCGATGCGTTCACCGCGTGCCTGCTCGTCTCGCTGCTCGAAGGGCGATCGCGTGAGGAGTCGCTTCGGCGGGCATGCGCCGCCGGTGCCCTCGCAGCATCGCGTCCCGGCGCGCAGCCGTCGCTGCCGACCGCTGTCGAGGTAGACGCGATCCTCGCGTAACTAGCGGTCGAGCTCGGCGACGAGGCGCTTCGGCGCGACGATGCGATAGCTCTCCTCGATCCAGTCGCGCAGGAGATCGAGCGTCATGCCCGGCGCGCGCAGCGGCACCGTCACCCAGCCCGACCTGCCCAGGCCGTAGCCGGTCGGCTCTGCGCCCTCGATCGCGAGCGCGTGGCCATGCGACTCGTCGAGCTTCACGGTCATGCGCTTGGACGTGGGCGGACCGAGGAAGACGAAGATCTTCCCGTTGACCTTCGCCACCTCCTCGCCCCACGGGTGATCGAGGGAGGCGCCGGGGAAGTCGAGCGCGAACGCCAGCAGCTTGTCGCGGACGCCGGCCACGGGCTGGACGATACTCCGCGCATGCCGACGCCGATCATCCTCGACTGCGACCCCGGGCACGACGACGCAATCGCCATCCTGCTCGCGCTCGCGAGCCCGGAGATCGAGCTGGTCGGCATCACGACTGTCCACGGCAACCAGACGCTCGAGAAGACGACGGTGAACGCGCTCAAGGTGCTCGAGCTCGCAGGCCGCGCCGATGTGCCCGTCGCCCGTGGCGCCGAGCGTCCGCTCGTGCGGGAGCTAAGCGTGGCCAACCATGTGCACGGCGAGAGCGGCCTCGACGGGCCGCTGCTGCCCGACCCGACTGCGCAGCCGGTCGCCGACGATGCCGTGTCGTTTCTGGCGGAACGGCTCGGGCCGGGCGTCGTGCTCTGCCCGACCGGGTCGCTAACGAACATCGCGCGGCTGCTCACGGAGCATCCCGGGTTGCGGCCCGAGCGGATCGTGCTGATGGGAGGCGCGATCGGTCTCGGCAATATCACGCCGGCTGCCGAGTTCAACATCTGGGCCGACCCGGAAGCGGCGAACCATTGTCTTCGAGAGCGGCATCGACATCACGATGGTCGGGCTCGACGTGACGCATGAGGCGATCGTCGGGCCGGAGCGTGTCGAGCGGCTGCGGCGGATGGGGCGCATCGGCGCCGTCGTTGCCGAGTGGATCGACTTCTATTCGCTCTATCACCGCGCAACGTACGGCTGGGACGGCCCGCCGGTGCACGACGCGCTTGCGGTCGCCGCGGTGATTCGTCCCGAGCTGTTGGAGACCGCGCACCGCCACGTCGCGATCGAGACGGAGTCCGAGCTATGCCGCGGTCGAACGGTGGTCGATCTTTACCCGCGCGGAGAAAGCGCGCCCAACGCACACGTCGCCGTCGCGGTCGACTCGATGGCGTTTCTCGACCTGCTCGAAGAGCGCATCGCCTACCTCTCCTGACGAGAGTGACACGTCCAAGTGTCTGACACTGAGGTGTGCCAATTCTGTGCCGATTCGTCCACAGCGGCGCGCAGCTGCCTCGTGGCGGCGCTACCGTCGTGGAGATGGGACGCTCGGCGAAGCGCTGCTGCCCGACGGTGTCTTCCACGTCTACGCTCGCGGGGTCGCCGGCCATCCCGTCTTCCTCGACGATGAAGATCGCGAGGCCATTTCTCGTGGCCTTCCGACTCTGCGAGCGACGACATGACTGGATGATGCCACGCCCTCACTCTGCTGTCGACGCACTACCACGTCGTGCTGGAGACAACACGTGCAGAACCTTTCGACGGGCCTCCACTGGCTGAACGGACGCTACGCGCGCAGGTTCAACCGCCGCCACGACCGCTTCGGACATGTCTTCGCCGAGCGCTTCCAGGCTCGCGTGATCGAGAGCGAGGAGTACCTCTTCGACGCGTGCGAGTACGTCGCTCAGAATCCGGTCGCGGCAGGCCTCTGCGACGCGCCGGAGGACTGGCCGTGGTCGTACCGCCGCTACCGCGGCGGCGCCTAGCCGGCGGCCCAGCGTTCCGTCGAGAGGAAGAAGCCGTGCCCGGTGCGGTTCGTGCAGCTGAGGCCGATGAGCAACGAGAGGCACGTGAACGGCCCGCGCTTCCAGACGCTGCCGTACTTCAGCACCGGCGCCTTCGCGTCGTACACAGTGTCGCCTGCGCAGGTCGGCCCCGCCTTACCGCGGCCCATGGAGACGCCGACCCAGTCGTTGTCGCACTTGCCGCGAGGCCTCGGCTTGAGCCCGGAGAAGATGTCGCAGCGGAGCGTCACCGGCCCGAAGCCCGTGAAGTACCCGCACGCGATGTTCTTCGAAGGCATGCGGAAGGTCACGATCACGCTCTCTCGCGCTTGCGAGAGCCCCGTGAAGGCAGCGGCCGCGACGATGACAACGAGTGCCAAGGCGATCCGCACGCGCCCGATTATGCAGGAAGCCCGCGGCGGCGCACGAAATCGCATCCATGGCGCGCAAGAAGCGTCCCTCGAGGCTGCGTCCGAAGACGCCGTCGCGCGTCCGCCGACGCAAGAAGAAGAAGTCGGGCGCGCGTAGCCATCACTACGCCGAGCTGGCCGGGCTCGCGCTCGTCGCATTCGGCGTGTTTCTCGCCGCGGTCCTCTATGGAGGATGGAACGCCGGCGTCGTCGGCGGCCGGCTGACGTCCGGCCTCGAGGAGCTCGTCGGCGCCGCCGTCTACGTGATTCCGCTCGCGTGCGTGAGCGTCGGCGGGCTCGCCCTCGTGCGGAGCCGGCTCATCGACGTACGACCCTTCCGCCTCGGGCTCGCAATCACGTCGCTCGGCCTGCTGCTCATGCTCGGAGACGCGCACGGCGGCCAGCTGGGGACCTGGCTGGAACAGGCCTTCGCCTGGCTGCTCGGCTCTACCGGCGTCCTCATCCTCGGCGCGTTCACGCTGCTCGCCGGGCTGCTCCTGCTCACGGGCGCGTCGGTGGGCGCGATCGTCCGCCGCTCCCACGGCGCCGTGCAGAACGTGCGCCGCAGAGCGAGCGAGCGGCGAGAGCCGCAGCTCGCCGACGTGATCCCGCTCGAGGCGGCGCGCGGTCCCGCGCCGCCTCTCGTCGACGGCGTCCACGACTACCCGGATCTCACGGAGACAGCTGTCGAGGCTGATCGAGCACGAGCCGGAAGCAGGCTGGGAGGACACACAGACGTCGCTCTTCGACCCGGCCGAGGCCTCCTCCGAGGCATATCGCCTTCCCGACCGCGCCGTCCTCCGGCGTTCGGTCGCCACGGGCAAGGCCACGGCCGAACAGAGCACGCACATCGCGGAGACGCTCGTCGCGGCCCTCGCGAACTTCGGGGTCGACGCTACCGTCGTCGGCGAGATCTCGGGACCGCGCGTCACCCGCTACGAGCTTCAGCTGGCGCCAGGGACCAAGGTCGCGAAGGTCGCCGCGCTCAAGGACGACCTCTCGTACGCGCTCGCCACGACGGAGATCCGCATCCTCGCGCCGATCCCGGGCAAGCAGGCCGTGGGAGTGGAGGTCCCCAACGTCTCCCCGAACCTCGTGACGCTGGGAGACGTCTTCGACGACCTGCCGCAAGCCGCCAGCCCGCTCTCCGTCTGGCTAGGCAAGGACATCTCCGGCAACGCGATCTGGACCGACCTCTCTCGGATGCCGCACATCCTCATCGCCGGCACGACGGGCTCGGGCAAGTCGGGCTGCATCAACACGATCCTCACGTCGATCCTTCTGCGCGCGACGCCCGACGAGGTGCGGATGATCCTCGTCGACCCGAAGCGAATCGAGCTCGGCTACTACGAGTCGATCCCGCACCTGCTCACGCCGGTCGTCTCCAGCCCGAAGCAAGCCGCCGCCGCGCTCACGAACGTCGTAGGTGAGATGGAGCGGCGCTACGAGCGCATGTCGCTCTTCCGCGCCCGCAGCCTGCCGGAGATGAACCGCGCGCTGCGCTCGCGGGGCGAGGCGCCGCTGCCGTACCTGCTCCTCGTCATCGACGAGCTGGCCGACCTCATGATGATCTCGCCTCAGGACGTGGAGGACTCCGTCATCCGGCTGGCGCAGAAGTCGCGCGCCGTCGGCATCCACCTCGTGCTCGCGACGCAGCGTCCCTCCGTCGACGTGATCACCGGGATGATCAAGGCGAACGTGCCGAGCCGCATCGCGTTCGCGGTGTCGAGCCAGACCGACTCGCGCGTCATCCTCGACCAGGCGGGCGCCGAGACCCTGCTCGGCCAGGGGGACATGCTCTTCAAGCCGCTCGGCACGTCCCGCCTCCAGCGCCTCCAGGGCGCGTACGTGACCGAGGAAGAGGTCGCGCTCGTCGTCGAGCAGTGCCGCTCGCAACGCGCGCAGGAACTCGACGAGTCGCTGCTCGTCGCGCCCGAGCGCGAGCCCGACGAAGACGCCGCCGACGGCGACTTCGACCCCGACGAGGACCCGTTGCTCGAGAAGGCGATCGAGGTCGTCCTCCAGACCCAGACGGCGTCGGTATCGCTGCTGCAGCGTCGCCTCCGCGTCGGCTACACCCGCGCCGGCCGCCTCATCGACATGCTCGAGCGCCGCGGGATCATCTCCGGCTACGAGGGGTCGAAGCCGCGCCGGGTGCTCACCGGCTCGTCGGACCTCGACTCCGCCTCGAGCCTCTAGTGCCCAAACGTTAGTTCCCTGGTAGTCGCCGCCAACTTCGGGTTACGATCAGGCGTCTAACTAGGTCGGCAATCGACCGGATCAAGGGAGGGCAAGTGAAGAAATCTCGCAGAATGGCCGGCTCGGTCGGCGTGCTCGCTGCTGTCGCCGTTGCCGCGTCCGCGCTCATCGTCACGAGCGTCAGCTCGGCGGCTCCGAGCCAGAGCAAGTTCCTGGCGGGGGTGGTCTCCGACGTCGGCCGCTTCAACGACAAGGGCTTCAACCAGCTTTCGCTCCAAGGTTGCAAGTCCGGCGCAAGGAAGGCTGGCGGGACGTGTCGCGCGTTCGAGTCACGCTCGACGGGCGACTACATCCCGAACTTCACGAAGCTCGTCAGAGCCAACGCGAACATCTCCATCGCAACGGGCTTCCTGCTCGCTACAACGACGGCGCAGATCTCGAATAAGTTCAAGAACGACCACTTCGCGATCGTCGACTACTCCGTGTTTGCGCCTCCGTTCTTCACCCAGGCCGGCAAGCCGCTGTCCAAGAACGTCCTCGGGCTCACGTTCGCGACGAACGAGAACAGCTACATGATCGGCTGTCTCGCTGCCTTGATGGCGAAGCGTGCTGGCGGCAAAACTATCAGCGCCACGGGCGGCATCGCCATCCCGACGGTCACGATCTTCATCGCGGCCTACGCCGCCGGTGCCAGGAAGTGCGTCAAGGGAACGAGAGTCATCTTCGACTACTCGCAGGACTTCGTCGACCAGGCGAAGTGCAAGGAGCTCGCTCTGAATCACATCGACGCCGGCTCGAAGGTCGAGTTCGCAGTCGCGGGTAACTGCGGTCTCGGCGCCCTTGACGCCGCCAAGGAAGCGAAGATCTGGGGCGTCGGGGTCGACAAGGACCAGTCCTTCCTCGGTCCGCACATCCTGACGAGCGCCGTGAAGCGTGTCGACCGTGCGGTCGAGGCGGCCATCATCTCCGAAGACCTCGGCCTCTTCAAAGGCGGCACGGACCTGAAGTTCAACCTCAAGAACAACGGCGTCGCCGTCGGCAAGATCAGCCCGAAGGTGCCGCGGGCGTACGTCAAGAGAATGAACGCGCTCGGCGCGCAGATCATCGCTGGCAAGATCAAGCCGCCGGTGAAGTAACAAGAGCCATACAGAAGACGAGGGCGGGTCCGAACAGCCCGCCCTCGTTTCTCTCCCGAAGCCAACATTCCCGAGGCCATAGAATCGGCGCGTGAGCGAGCGCCCCGTCGTCCTCGAGCTGCGCGCGATCACGAAGCAGTTCCCTGGCGTGCTCGCAAACGACCACATCGACTTCGACCTGAAGGCGGGCGAAGTACACGCGCTGCTCGGCGAGAACGGCGCCGGCAAGTCGACCCTTATGAGCATCCTCTACGGGCTCTACCACCCCGACGAGGGCGAGATTCTCATCAAGGGTAAGCCCGCGCGGATCCACTCGCCGAAGGAGGCGATCGAACGCGGGATCGGCATGGTGCACCAGCACTTCATGCTCATCCCCGTGATGACGGTCGCGGAGAACATCGTGCTCGCGACCGAGCCGACGACCGCCGGCGTGCTGCTCGACATGGACGCGGCGCGACAGCGCGTCAAGGACCTCGCCCAGACCTTCAAGTTCGCGATCGATCCGGACCAGCGCATCGAGAGCATCTCCGTGGGCCAGCAGCAGCGCGTCGAGATCCTCAAGGCGCTCTACCGCAGGGCTGACATTCTCATCCTCGACGAGCCCACCGCGGTACTGACGCCGCAAGAGGCGCTCGAGCTCTTCGGCATCCTCGAGAACCTCGTCCGCGAAGGCATGTCGGTGATCTTCATCAGCCACAAGCTCCACGAGGTGCTCGAGATCGCCGACCGCATCACCGTGCTCCGCCGCGGGAAGAAGATCGACACGCTGCCGGCCGAAGGCGCCACCGAGGCGGAGCTTGCGCGGCTGATGGTCGGCCGCGACGTCCTACTCCGCGTCGAGAAGACACCAGCGGCCCCTCAAGAGCCGGTGCTGAAGGTGGCCGACCTCCGCGTACGTGACGAGCGCGAGCTCGAAGCCGTCCGAGGCGTGTCGTTCGAGGTACGGGCGGGGGAGATCGTCGGCATCGCCGGCGTCGACGGCAATGGCCAGACAGAGCTGGTCGAGGCGCTCACGGGCCTGCGCAAGATCGAGAGCGGCACGTTCAGCATCGACGGCCAGGACCTCGCCGGCTCCAGCACGAACCACATCCTCGACTCGGGAGTCGGGCACATTCCTGAAGACCGCCAGCGACGGGGCCTCGTGCTCGAGTTCAACCTTGCCGAGAACATCGCGCTCCACGACTTCGACCGCGCCCCGAACTCGAGGCTGGGCTGGCTTCGGCCCAGCCGCCTCATCGAGCGGGCAACGAGGCTGCTCTCCGAGTTCGACGTCCGGGGCGGCGGCCCGAAGACCCCCGCCAGAGCGCTCTCGGGCGGCAACCAGCAGAAGGTCGTGGTCGCCCGTGAAGTCGGGAACGACCCCAGGGTTCTCATCGCCGCGC
Organism: uncultured Actinomycetes bacterium; assembly: GCA_963755155.1. Lineage (GTDB taxonomy): Bacteria > Actinomycetota > Thermoleophilia > Gaiellales > Gaiellaceae > PALSA-612. The sequence continues at coordinate 13,417 of CAVWIV010000013.1, forward strand.
AGCCCACACGAGGTCTCGACGTGGGCGCGATCGAGTTCGTGCACCGGCGTCTCGTCGAGGAGCGCGACCAGGGACGAGCCGTGCTCCTCGTTTCGCTCGAGCTGGAGGAAGTCCTCTCTCTCTCCGACCGCATTCTCACGATGTACGAGGGCGAGATCGTCGGCGAGTACGGCCCCGACGTGACGGAGGAGGAGCTCGGCGTGGCCATGCTCGGCGGGACGAAGCCCGAGGAGGCAGCGGCGTGAGCACGGAGCCGACTGTCCAGCAGCCGGGGCTACCCGAGGGCGAGCCGACCACGCACGCAGCTCGCTTCGACCGCTGGCAGCGGGCGGGCAGCTGGGTGGCGCCCGTGCTGACAGCCCTCGTCGCGTTTCTCGCCGGCGGCCTCGTCGTCCTTGCCACGGGCCACAGCCCCATCAAGGTCTACCAGGGCATCTGGGAAGGAACCGGTCTCGAGTGGTTCTTCCAGGTGGGCTCGTACGAGGTGGGGCTCCCGTTCTCGGATGCAAAGGTCTGGTTCCCGTGGAACGTGAACGACATCGACTCGATCGCGGCCACGAACCTCCAGCAGACGCTCATCCTCTGGACGACGCTCGTGCTCACCGGCCTGGCCGTCGCCTTCGCCTTCCGGTGCGGCCTCTTCAACATCGGCGGCCAGGGCCAGTACTTCGTCGGCGCGTACTTCGCGATCTGGATCGGCTCGTCGTTCGGGGAGATGAACAGCTTCGTTCACATCACGTTCGCAATCGTCGCCGCCGCGCTGGCCGGAGCGGCATGGGCGGGTATCGCGGGAATCCTCAAGGCCACCGTTGGGGCGCACGAGGTGATCACGACGATCATGCTCAACTGGATCGCCTACTACGTCGGCCTCTACCTCTTCGGCCAGGGCGGGCCGCTCCAGAACACCGAGCAGGTCTTCAGCCCCACCTCGAGCGCCGTCGCGGAGTCCGCTCGGCTCCCCGTCTTCTGGGGGGACCCGATCCTCCAGGGCCTCCACATCGGGATGTTCATTGCCCTCGCGGCGCTCGTCTCTTTCTGGATCATCATCAACAGGACGACACTCGGCTACGAGGTCCGGGCAGTTGGCTTCAACCCCGAGGCCGCGCGCTACGGAGGCATCTCCGTCGCGCGGAATTACTTCCTCGCGATGGCCATCTCGGGCATGTTCGCCGGGCTCGCGGGCGCGATCGACATGCTCGGCTGGCGCTTCTCGATCGGCTTCTCGGACATCCAGTCCTCCGCAATCGGGTTCGTGGGCATCGCGGTCGCGCTGCTCGGCCGTAACACCGCGCTCGGCGTCGCGCTCTCGGCGCTCGTGTTCGCGGCCCTCGTGAACGGCACGGCCTCGCGGAACATCCCACCTGAGGCCTTCGACATCCCCGAGCAGGCGGGGAACCTCTCACTCACGATCCAGGCGCTCGTGCTGCTCTTCATCGGGGCCGACATCGTGATCCTCTGGCTCTGGGCGAAGAGCGGCCAGAAGCTCGGCGTCGGCAAGGGATCGCCGTTGTGAGCGTAAACGTCGGCACCGTCGAACGAGGACGCCTCGCGGACCTCGTCCGGCCGAGCTACCTCGCGTGGACCGGCATTGGCCTGGGTGTCGTCGCGTTCTGGCTGGCGCTGCCCCCGGTCACGGCGAGGACACCGCTCGTACCGCTCGCGGTGGGTGGATTGGGCATCGCTGCAGGCCTCTGGGCGCGCCACCTCGGTGCCAGCCGCCGTCTCGCGTGGGGCGCCGTCGCTGCGGCCGCGCTCGGCATCGGCCTCGGCTGGCTTGCGACCCGGTCGGAAGTGACGTCGCTCGAGCAGGCATTCGTCTGGTCGGCGCTGATCGCGGCGACGTTCCGGGCGGCAACGCCGCTGACGTTCGCCGCCCTGGGCGGCATCTTCTCGGAGCGCAGCGGGGTCGTGAACATCGGGCTCGAGGGCATGCTGCTGATGGGGGCGTTCTTCGGCTTTCTCGGCGCCGACAAGCTCGGCGATTGGTGGTGGGGCATCCTCGCAGGAGTCATCGCCGGTGCGCTTCTGGCACTCGTGCACGCGTTCATCTCCATTCACCTCCGAGCCGATCAGATCGTGAGCGGCACAGCCGTCAACTTTCTCGCCCTCGGCATCACGGGCTACTTCTTCATCGAGGTCTACACCGACCAGGGCACGCCGGGGGACATCTCGACGATTCCCTCGGTCTCGTTCGCCTGGCTTGGCATCCCCGACGGCTCGTTCGTCGACAAGGCGTTCGGAGACTGGCACCTCCTGATCTGGGTTGCGCTCGCGTTCGTCCTGATCTCGCACTTCGCGCTCTTTCGCACGTCGATCGGCCTTCGTCTCGCGCTCGGTTGGCGAGCACCCGAAGGCCGCTGACACTGTCGGCATCTCCGTGTACGGCGTCCGCTACGCGGCGGTCATTCTCTCCGGCGCGCTCGCGGGCATGGGTGGCGTCTACCTCTCAAACGGCATCACGCACTCGTTCTCGGAGAACATGACCGCGGGCCGCGGGTTCATCGCGCTCGCAGCGGTGATCTTCGGACGATGGCGGCCGTTTGGGGCGTTTGCCGCGTGCCTGCTTTTCGGCTTCACGGAAGCGCTCGCGCTGCGGCTGCCGGGGGCCTATGGCTCTGACGCGGCCTGGACGACGCTCTTCCGCGGCCTCCCGTACGTCGTGACGCTGGTCGTCGTCGCCGGAGTCGTCGGACGCTCCGTCCCGCCCGCCGCTGTCGGCCGGCCATACGTCAAACAGTGACCGCGATGGAACTGCCGCAGGCGCGGAACCCGCGAGCTAACGCGTCGCTCATCGTGGGGCTCGCAGCGGTCGCGATCGTTCCCGTCGCCATCGTCGCCTCACGCTTCTTCGACGAGCTGACGCTCGTCCGGGCGTGCGCGTCCGCCGTGCTCGCGGCGGCTCTCGGCTTCTTCGCGATCGCCCTCGCCCGCCGCGGCCGGGAGACCGCGCAACGAACCCTCGGGCGAAGCGGCGGAGAGAGCGCCGCTCGCGTCGGCCGCTGGCTCGGGCTGATCGCGATCTGGCTCGCTGCCACCACAGGCCTGGCGGTCGCCTTCTACGGCCTGCTCACCCTCTTCGCGGACTGAGCGCCGCGTCCAGCGGCCCGGTCTCGTAGAATCCCGGGCGGCCCAGATGTTCGAGATCGGTCCCAGCCTTCGGGAAGCGCGCCTGCACAAGGGCGTCGAGATCCCCGACGCCGAGCGCGCGACGAAGATTCGCGCGAAGTACCTGCGCGCGCTCGAGACCGAGAGCTTCGAGGTCCTACCAGGCCAGGCGTACATCAAGAGCTTCCTCCGCTCCTACGCGGACTATCTCGGCCTCGACGGCCAGCTCTTCGTGGACGAGTACACCTCGCGGTTCTGGGTCGACGAGGAGCCGGGCCCCGTCCGGACGCGACGCATTCGCATCAGGGAGCACCATCACAGGCGCGCCGAACGGCGCATGGTCGGGCTCACCGTCGTCGGCATCGGCGTCGTCACGGCCCTCGTCATCGCCGCCTGGAACTACGGCGGCGGAGGCACGACGCCGGCGAGCATCCCGAACCTCACGCCCGCGGTGCAGCCGCACGTCCAGCAGAACCAGGCCGTCTTCGTCGCCAGGGCCGCCACGGGCGCCTCGCTGCTCGAGGTGCGAAAGGGCGGCGTCACGGGAGACGTCCTCTTCCAGGGAACGCTCGAGCAGGGCGAGAAGCAGCGCTTCGTGGCAAAGCGCCTCTGGCTGAACGTCGGCACGCCCGAGAACCTCATCGTCACGCTCGGCGGACGGCCGGCGTCGCTGGGAGCAGGCTGTCCCCAGGTCGTGACCGTGACGCGCAAGCAAGTGACGTCCGTTTCCAGCTGCAACTGAGGGGCGTGGCGCGACCCAGGGTCGCGATCGTCGCCACGGGCTCCGAGCTCGTGCGTGGAGACCGCCACGACCGCAACGGGCCGTTCCTCGCGCACGCGACGCTTGCGCTCGGCCTCGATCCCACGCGCATCACGGTCGTCGGCGACTCGCCGGACGACCTCGAAGCGGCGCTCCGCGACGCGTTCAGCGCGGATCTCTGCATCGTGTCCGGGGGCCTGGGGCCGACCCACGACGACCGCACGGTAGAGCTGGTCGCGCGGGCCGCCGACCTCGGTCTCCTTGTCGACAAGGGCCTCGAGGCCGAGATCGAGGCCGTCTCGCGGTCGTTCGCGGAACGCCTCGGCAGGCCGTATGCCGACTTCGCGCACGGAGTACGGAAGCAGGCGACCCTGCCCGAGGGCGCGATCTCCATCGGCCTGGCGGGCACGGCGCCGGGATTCGTGCTGAAGACCGAGCCCGCGGCCGTGGTCGTGCTCCCGGGCCCTCCAGGGGAGCTCCAGCGGCTATGGCCTGCCGCGCTGGAGACCGCGCCCGTCCGCGCCGTTCTCGAGCGCGCCCGCCACCGCGAGCGGAAGACGCTTCGCCTCTACGGCGTGAGCGAGTCGTCGGTGGCCCGCACGTTGCACGAGGCAGGCGGCGACGGCGATGGCGTCGACGTGACCGTCTGCGCGCGTGACTTCGAGATCCACGTCGACGCGCTCGCAGAGCCCGGGGCGGAGCCGCGGGCGGAGGCGCTCCTCGGCGCCCTGCGCGCCGAGCACGAGCGGCACGTGTTCGCGGAGGACGACCGCCCGGTCGAGGACATGGTGCTCGCCCTCTGCCGGGCCCTCGGCTTGACGCTCGTCACCGCGGAGTCCTGCACGGGCGGTCTCGTGGGCGAGCGGCTGACGAGCGTGGCGGGGGCAAGCGACGTCTACCTCGGCGGTGTCGTCGCGTACGCCGACTCCGTAAAGGAAAGCCAGCTCGGCGTCTCCGGCGACCTCCTGCGCGAGCATGGGGCCGTCTCGGCGGAGGCGGCGGCCGCGATGGCTCGCGGTGCGCGCGAGCGGCTCGGGGCCGACGTCGGCCTCGCGGTCACCGGCGTCGCCGGGCCGGGGGGCGGAACGCCCGAAAAGCCCGTGGGTCTCGTCTTCATCCATGCGGACGCTCCGCACGCGAGCCGCGGCGGGGAGTTCAGCTATCCGGGCGATCGCGACTCGATTCGCCGGCGCGCGGCTGTGGCGGTGCTGCACCTGGCGCGACGAGTGTTGTCACAGAACCGGCACGAATCCGCGTGACCTCGGCCGCTACGGTGGCGGCTCATGGACGTCTGCGCATGTTCTGCGGCCTCATGCTCCCGGCGGACGTGCGGGATGCGATCGGCGACTGGCAACGCGACTCCCTCCCCGGTGATGCCCGGTTCGTCGAGCATCGCAACCTCCACGTCACGCTGGCCTTCCTCGGACATCGCCCAACCGAGGACGTAGGCCGTGTCGCAGAAGCGCTCGACGCATCGGCTCGCGCCCTCGCTGGGCCCATCGTCCTCAGCGCCTTGCGCTACAAGGAGACACGCAGCGTCGCCATGCTCGTCCTCACGGACGAGGAAGAGCGGGCTGGGCGGCTGGCACGCGACCTCCACGGGAGGCTGGAGCGCATCGGGGCCTACGAGCCGGAGAAACGGCCATGGCTCCCGCACGTCACGGTGCTGCGCTTTCGCTCTCCGCCCAAGCTCCGGCCGCCCCTGCCCGCTCTCACGCCGTTCAGTCCGTCCGAAGCCGCGGTCTACCATTCCGTGCTCGGGCGCGGTGGCGCGCGCTACGAAGTGTTGGAATCCGTTGCGTTAGGAGGCTGATGAAGGTGGATCGCGAAGAGGCTCTCGAGACGACGCTCGGCCAGATCGAGCGCACGTTCGGCAAGGGATCGGTCATGAAGATGAGCGACCGTCCGCAGGTCTCGATCGGGGCCGTTTCGACGGGCTCGCTCGCTCTCGACATGGCGCTCGGCATCGGTGGGCTTCCGCGAGGGCGCGTCGTCGAGATCTTCGGGCCGGAGGCTTCGGGCAAGACGACGCTCGTCTACCACGTGATCGCCGAAGCCCAGCGCCGCGGCGGCATCTGCGCGTTCATCGACGCCGAGCACGCGATCGATCCCCAGTACGCACGGCGCATCGGCGTCAACATCGACGAGCTGCTCGTCTCGCAACCCGACACGGGTGAGCAAGGGCTCGAGATCGCCGAGCTCCTCATCCGCTCGGGCGCACTCGACGTCGTCGCCATCGACTCCGTGGCTGCACTCGTGCCGAAGGCCGAGATCGAGGGCGAGATGGGCGATGCGCACGTAGGGCTCCAGGCGCGGCTGATGAGCCAGGCGCTCCGCAAGCTCGCCGGCACGCTCAACCGCACCGACACTGTCTGCATCTTCACGAACCAGCTGCGCGAGAAGATCGGCGTGATGTTCGGCAACCCGGAGACGACACCCGGCGGCCGCGCGCTGAAGTTCTACTCGTCCGTGCGGCTCGACATCCGCCGCATCGAGACGCTCAAGGATGGCGTCGAGGCGATCGGCAACCGCGTGCGCGTGAAGGTCGCGAAGAACAAGGTGGCGCCGCCGTTCAAGCAGGCCGAGTTCGACATCTACTTCGGCCAGGGCATCTCCTGGGAGGGCACCGTGCTCGACGCGGGCCTCGAGCAGAAGGTCGTCCAGAAGTCCGGCTCGTACTTCTCATTCGACGACGAGCGGCTCGGCCAGGGGCGCCAGAACGCGACCGCCTTCCTCCGAGAGCACCCCGACGTGTGCCAGGGCATCCTCCAGAAGCTCCAGGCGGCCGTCGGCCCCGACCAGGTCGTCTCGGCGAGGCTCCTACCGACGGCCGACAGCGCCGAGGCTCCGCCGGAGCCGGCTGCCGAAGAGGTCGAAGAGGTCGAAGAGGAAGCAGCGGTTCCGCAGGAGGCGTAAGTGGCCGAAGCCTCCCCGCAAGCCGTCGAGGCGGGGCTCAAGGCGCTCTCACGGCGCGAGTTGTCCCACGACGAGCTCGTTGCGCGTCTGGAGCGATCGGGTATCGACCGGGAGGACGCAGAGCGGGCAAGCTCGCAGCTGGCCGAGGCCGGCTACCAGTCTGACGAGCGCACCGCCGCCGAGCGGGCGCGCGTGCTCGCAGCGAGGCTGCACGGCGATCTCGCAATCCGCGTCGACCTGCGGAGGCGGGGGCTTTCCGAGATCGACGTCGACGCCGCGCTCGAGAGCATCGAACCCGAGCTCGCCAGGGCGGAGGCGCTCGCCCGTAAGGCCGGCGACCCGGCGCAACTCGCCCGTACGCTTCATCGCAAGGGCTTCACCGACGACACGGTGGAGGCCGCGTTGCGGATCGCGGGCTGACGGGAGTAAGATGACGTCACGACTCATCCTTACTGCGTTGACGAACTTCCAAGAATCGGGACCGACCACAAGACACCAGTGACTTCCGAGGCGCCGACTACGAGACGAAAGGAGCATCCGGCAGCAGCCTGAGCAGCTGCTTCCTGAGCGGCTTCGGCGCCGCTCCCCCCGATTTGCGGCTTCGCCCGCGCGGGCTCGGTATCGAGTCGGCCCACGTCACTTCCGACGGGGCGAACGATCGGAGGGCCTGTGCCGTACGTTGTCGGAATCCTCATCGGTCTTGTGGCCGGCGCGGTCGGCGCCTGGGCGATCGTCAGCTTCTCCACCGACTCGAAGCTCGCAGCCGCGCGGCGAACGCGAAACTTGCTCCTCGAAGAGGCCCGTGGCGAGGCAGACGCTCTGCGGCGAGAGTCCGAGCTGGCGGCGAAGGAAGAGGCGGCGCGAGTCCGCGGCCAGACCGAGCGGGATCTCGACGAGCGCCGGTCGGAGATGCTCGAGCGCGAGCAGCGCTCCCGCCTCGCAGAGGAGGAGCTCACGCGCCGGGGTGAAGAGGTCGAGCGCCGGAGCCAAGGGCTGGCCGATCGTGAGGTGCACGTCAAGGAGCTCCAGGAGGAGCTGAAGGCTGCCAAGACTCTCGAGGAGCGCGAGCTGGAGCGGATCTCTCGCCTGGGCTTCGAGGAAGCCAAGGCCGAGGTGCTGAAGCGTTCGGAGGAGCTCGTGCGGCACGAGCTCGCTCGTCGTGTCCGCCAGCTCGACGAGGAGGCGACCACGGAGGCGAGGCGGCGTGCCCGCAACCTCGTCGCAGACGCTCTACAACGGGTTGCCGCGAGTCACGCGGCCGAGACGACCGTCTCGATCGTCGAGCTTCCCTCCGACGACATGAAGGGTCGGATCATCGGCCGGGAGGGCCGCAACATCCGCGCGCTCGAGCACCTGACGGGCGTCGACTTCATCGTCGACGACACGCCGCAGGCCGTCGTCCTCTCGTCCTTCGACGGGATCCGCCGCGAGGTGGCAAAGCTCACGCTCCAGCGGCTGCTCGAGGACGGCCGTATCCACCCGGCCCGCGTCGAGGAGATGTACTACCAGTCGAAGGCGGAGGTCGACGACCTCATTCGCCAGGCGGGCGACCAGGCGGTCTTCGAGGCCAACTGCGGGGAGTTCCACGAGGAGCTGGTCAAGATCATCGGCCGTCTGCGCTTTCGCACGAGCTACGGCCAGAACGTCCTCAAGCACACTCTCGAGGTCGTGCAGCTCGCCGGCGTCATGGCGAGCGAGCTCGGCGCGAGCGTCAAGACGTCGAAGCGCGCGGCGCTGCTCCACGACCTCGGCAAGGCGCTGACCCACGAGGAGGAGGGCGCCCATGCGATGATCTCCGCGCGGTACGCGCGCCGCTACGGTGAAACGCAGGGCGTCGTCCACGCGATCGAGGCGCACCACTACGACGTGCAGCCGCAGACCGTGGAGTCCGTGCTCGTGATCGCGGCAGATGCTGCGTCTGCCGCCCGGCCGGGCGCTCGGGGCGAGAGCCTGGAGGCGTACATCAAGCGTCTGGAGGCGCTCGAGGAGCTGGCTGCCTCCAAGGCCGGCGTCGAGCGGGTCTACGCGCTGCAGGCAGGCCGCGAGGTGCGCGTGATCGTGAAGCCGGAGGAGATCGCCGACGACGAGGCGGCGCTACTGTCGCACGAGATCGCGCGGGAGATCGAGCAACACCTCGAGTACCCGGGGCAGATCAAGGTGACGGTCATCCGCGAATCCCGCGCCATCGAGTTCGCGAAGTAGCCACGAACGGCCGAAACGGCCACGTCCGAAGTAGCCGCCCCCAGGGGCCACCCCGTACCACCACCCGCGTTGAGCGTAGCGCCGGACGACGTACGTGTGGGCGACGGGACCGTGACGAGAGTGCAACAACCACGCCGACGTACACTTCCGCCGTGCGGCGGTACCACGTCACGACGTTCGGTTGTCAGATGAACGCGCATGACTCCGAGCGTATCCGTGGCCTGCTCGAGGACCTCGGGCTCGGCGAGGCCACGGCGCCCGACGAGGCCGACGTGCTCGTCTTCAACACGTGCACGATCCGCGAGAAGCCCGACCAGCGGCTCGCCGCGTACCTCGGCAACGCGAAGGCGCAGAAGGCCCGCCACCCGGACACGATCGTCGCCGTGGGCGGCTGCTACGCCGAGGCTCAGCGCGACCGGATCTTCGAGCGCTACCCCTTTGTCGACGTCGCCTTCGGGCCGGGCACCATCCACCACCTCGGGGACTGGCTCGGCGCCGGCGGTCTCGGCGTCGCGCGTTCCGCGTTCGGGACGGCGGACGAGCGTCGCTTCTCCGCCGCCCTCGCCACACAGCGAGAGCGACGGTTTCAGGCATGGGTCCAGGTCTCCATGGGCTGCAACTCCGTCTGCTCCTACTGCATCGTGCCCGCCGTCCGCGGGCGGGAGGTCAGCCGGCGACCAGGCGAGATCCTGGCCGAAGTGACGGCCCTAGCAGTCGAAGGCGTACGCGAGGTGACGCTGCTCGGCCAGAACGTCAACTCGTGGGGGAGAGACCTGCTGCCGGACGTTCGCACGGAGTTCGGCGAGCTTCTGCGTGCGATAGACGACATCGACGGGATTGACCGGATTCGTTTCACGAGCCCGCACCCGAAGGACTTCCGGGCGCCCGTGATCGCCGCGATGGCCGAGTGCGAGGCCGTCTGCGAACACGCGCATCTGCCGCTCCAGTCGGGCTCGACACGCGTCCTCAAGCGGATGCGGCGCACGTACGGTCAGGAGCGCTACCTGAGGCTCGTGGACGAGCTGCGCGGCGCGATTCCCGACCTCGCGCTCACGACTGACCTCATCGTCGGCTTTCCCGGCGAGACGGACAGCGACTTTGCCGAGACGTGCTCCATGGTGGAGGCGGTCGGCTTCGACGGTGCGTTCACGTTCGTCTACTCGCCGCGCAGCGGCACCGAGGCGGCAGCGATGCCCGATCAGGTGCCCGAAGAGGTGAAGCGCGAGCGCATCGAGCGGCTAGTCGAGGTCGTACAGCGCGTAGCAGCCGAGCGGAACGCCCGGCGCGTCGGGCTCACGGAGGAGGTGCTCGTCGAGGGATCAAGCCGAACAGACGCATCACTGCTGCGCGGCCGCACCCGCCGCAACGTGACGATGAACTTCACAGGCTCCGCGAGCGCAGGCGAGCTCGTGCCCGTCCGGATCATCGCCTCCACTTCGCACACGCTCCAGGGCACCCAGGAGGCACTCGTCGCCGCGTAGCCCGCTCGTGCTGGCGATCTTCGGCCCGACGGCGTCCGGCAAGACGGCCGTCGCCGAGCAGATCGCCGATCGCATTCCCGCCGAGGTCGTCTCGGCCGACTCGATGCAGGTGTACCGCGGGCTGCCTATCCTGACAGCGCAGCCGGAGCGGCCAACGCAACTCGTTGCGATCTGGGAGCTTGACCACGACGCCTCGGTCGTCGAGTACCAGGCCCTCGCACACCGAGCCGTCGACGAAGCTCTGAAGCAAGGCCGGACGCCCGTCGTCGTGGGCGGCACGGGGCTTTACCTCCGCGCGGCCATCTCCGACCTCGCGCCGCCGCCGCCGGGCGATCGAGAGCGCTGGAAGCGGGTGTATGACCGGTTGGGGGCTGAGCGCACTCATGCACTGCTCGCCGAGCGCGACCCGCTCGCGGCGGAACGCATCCACCCGAACGACCGCCGGCGTGTCGTTCGCGCGCTCGAGCTGGCGGACATGGGCGAGTCGCTGCGGCCGGGCCGTGACGCGCTGTGGAGCGGCGAGACGCGGCAGCCGACGCTCGTCTTCGGACTGGACCTCCCGCGCGAGGAGCTCGAGCGGCGCATTCTCGAGCGCACGCACGCGATGTTCGACGCAGGTGTGGAGGAGGAGGTACAGAGCGCGCTCGCTAGCGGCGTCTCGCACACCGCTCGTCACGCGCTCGGGCTCGACGAGATCGCGCGGCTAACCAGGGACGAGGCGATCGCCGCGGTAGTCTTGCGTACCCGCCGGTACGCCGCCTACCAGCGGAAGTGGATGCGGAAGATGCCGGATCTGATCAGGGTCGAGGCGGCGAGGCCCGCGGACGAGGTCGCGGATGAGATTCTCGAAGTGGCACGCGCACGGGAACGTCTACCTGCTCACTGACGAGGGCGGGCTGACCCCTGAGCGCGTGCGCGCCGAGGTGGGGGACGCCGACGGCATCGTCGAGGTCGTCTCCGCCGAGGAGGACGAGGCGGAGGTCGTGATCTGGAACCCCGACGGCTCGACGGCCGAGCTCTCCGGGAACGGCACGCGCATCGCGGCCCGCTGGCTCGCGGATCGGACAGGCGCCAGGGGAAGTCCGCATCCGCGTGGGGCCGCGCGAGACCGTCGCGCGAGTCAGAAACGGCGACGTGGAGCAGGAGCTGGGCGCGGTGACCGTTGCCGAGCCAGAGCAGATCGCCGGGCTCGACGTCATCGTCGTCGACGTCGGCAACCCGCACGCGGTCGTGATCGGCGACCCGAACGAGCTCCCGCGCATCGGGCCGCTGCTCGAGACCCACGAGTGTTTTCCGAACCGTACGAACGTCCAGGTTGCGCGGATCGACGCCCCGGGCGAGGTAACGGCCCGCGTCTGGGAGCGCGGCGTGGGGGAGACGCAGTCGTCCGGGACTAGCGCCGTCGCCGTCGCTGCGGCCACTCACGGCGAAGGCGACGTGCTCGTCCACTTTCCCGGCGGCGACCTCCGTGTGCAGCTTCACGGAGGTCGCGCGACGCTCACGGGACCCGCGGAGCGGCTCTAACCGATGTCGCCGAAGTCCGTAAAGATGTCGAAGAAACCCTGCACCTCGTCCAGGTAGAGCATCTCGTCCACGAGATCGAGCTGACCGGAGTGCTCGAGCTCGATTCTCGCACCTTGGGCCCTCTTGCCTTCACGACGTAAACGATGTCCGAGTCATCCCACACACCCCGCACCGTGCCGTGGAGCGGAACGCGCACACCGGCGCCCGCGAACTCGATGACGACCTGCGCCTTGCCGCGGACAAGTCCCGTATCGGGTGCAGCGCCGACCACGGCGTGCTCCCAGACATCGACACTGCTGATCCCGTTGGGGCACTGGAGGCTCACGCCGTCGCGCGTCGAGGTCCACTCGGCGAGATGCCGTTGGGCCGGTTGGAGACGTCGGCGTAACGGCTACGCGGCGCCGATGCCGAACTCGCGCAGCGTCTCGTTGAGGCTCAGCTTGCTGTCAGTCGACTCGCTCCGCTGGCCGATGATGAGCGCGCAGCCGACCTGATATGTCCCGGCGGGGAAGTCCTTCGGCCGCGTTCCCGGAACGACGACGGAGCGGGGAGGAACGTAGCCGCGGTGCTCGACCGGCTCGTCGCCGGTGACGTCGATGATCGGCACGGAGGCCGTGAGCGAGACGTGGGGCGCGATGACGGCGCCCTCGCCGACGACGACGCCTTCGACGACGATCGCTCGCGAGCCGATGAACGCGTCGTCCTCCACGATCACCGGCCGGGCGTTCACCGGCTCGAGGACGCCGCCGATGCCGGCCCCACCGGCCAGGTGGACGTTCGCGCCGATCTGTGCGCACGAGCCGACGGTGGCCCACGTGTCCACCATCGTTCCCGGGCCGACCCAGGCGCCGATGTTCACGAAGCCCGGCATCACGATCACGCCCTTGCCGAGGAACGACCCGTAGCGCACGACGGCGCCCGGCACGACGCGAACGCCGCGCTCTGCATGGCCTCGCTTCAGCGGGATCTTGTCCGTGTACTCGAACGGCCCCAGCTCCTGCGGCTCGACGTCGCGAAGGCGGAAGTAGTCGAGAATTGCCTGCTTAGCGTCCTCGTCCACGACCCACTCGTCGCCGACCTTCTCCGCCACGCGGCGCTCGCCCCGATCGAGCGCGGCGACGATCTCTTCGACTCGTGCAGCATCGGTCATGCGAACTCTCCAAGGCTGGGATTGCGCCTACCGCATAATGTCACCGTGACGAATCACCAGCCCGATCCGCTGCCCGGCGCGGAGCCGGAGCGCGGGTTCGCGGTCGCGTGTCTGCTCCCGTCCCAGGAGGCCTCGGAGCTTGCCGAGCTTCACGAGCTGGCCAGGACCGCGGGCGTCGACACCATCGGTGAGCTCGTGCAGCACCGGCCGAAGCCGGATCCGCGCACGTACGTAGGCAAGGGGAAGCTCGAGGAGCTGAAGTCGGCGTTCGATGACTCGGGCGCAGAGGTGCTCGTCGTCGACGGCGAGCTCGCGCCGGGGCAGCAGCGTCGACTCGAGGACTCGCTGGACACGCGCGTCGTCGACCGGACCCAGCTGATCCTCGACATCTTCGCGCGGCACGCCGTCTCGGCCGAGGGCAAGCTCCAGGTCGAGCTCGCGCAGCTCGAGTACAACCTGCCCCGCATGCGGGGCATGTGGAAGCACCTCGAGCGACTCGGCGGCGGCGTGGGGACGAGGGGCCCCGGTGAGAGCCAGCTCGAGACCGACCGCCGCCTGGCGCGGCGGCGGATCTCGCTGCTTAAGGATCGTCTCCGCGAGGTATCGAAGCGGCGCGAGCAGCGGCGAAAGTCGCGCGTGCGCTCGCAGATGCCGACTATCGCCCTTGCCGGCTACACGAACGTCGGCAAGTCGACGCTGCTGAACGCGCTCACAGGCGCCGAGGCGTCGGTCGACGACCGGCTCTTCCAGACGCTCGACCCAACCACGCGTTCGTTCGACCATGAGGGGCGGAAGTACCTCCTGACCGACACGGTGGGCTTCATCCGACGGCTACCGCACGAGCTCGTGGAGGGCTTCGCGGCAACGCTCGAAGAGACCCTCATCGCCGATCTCGTCCTGCATGTCGTCGACGCGTCGGCCGACGAAGGGGACCTCGACCTCATGGTGCAGGCCGTCGAGGGCGTGCTCTCGGAGATCGGAGCCGGCGAGCTGCCGATCGAGCTCGTCCTGAACAAGATCGACCGGATCGACGGCGAGGCACGCGAGCGAGTAGGGAACCGCTTTCCGGGCTCGCTCCAGGTCTCGGCGCAAACCGGCGAGGGCCTGGACGCCCTCCGCGGCCGCATAGCCGAGCTCTTCGAGGGGAGATTCCAGGTGGTCGAGCTGCTCGTGCCGTACGAGCGGGGTGACGTCGTCTCGTCGCTCTACGCCCTCGGGCCGCCGATCGAGCTCCGTGAAGATCGCGCCGACGGCGTCTTCATCCGGGCGCGGCTGCCCGAGCAGGAGCTGCGCCGGCTGGCGCCGTTCCTCGTCCGCGATGCCGTCGCCGCTACGTCCCCGTGATCGAGCTCCCGGTGCTCCGCCTCCGCGACGACGCGTCGCTGCCGCAGGGCGCGTATCCGGGCGACGCGGGCCTCGATCTCGTCGCCTGTGAGCGCGTCGAGCTCGGCCCGGGGGAGCGTGGCGTGATCCCGACCGGCATCGCCGTTGCCATCCCCGAGGGCTACGCAGGGCTCGTGGTTCCACGCTCCGGCCTCGCGCTCGAGCACGGCATCTCGCTCGTCAACACGCCGGGCCTGATCGACTCGGGCTACAGGGGAGAGCTGCGCGTGATCGCCATCAACACCGACCGCGACCGGCCGTTCACGGTGGAGGCCGGCATGCGGATCGCGCAGCTCGTCGTGACGCCGGTGCCGGAGGTCGACGTCATCGTGCTGGACGAGCTTCCCGAGACGGTGCGCGGCGCCGCCGGCTTCGGCTCCTCGGGCGCCTGAAGCATGGTGCTTCAGCCGCGCATTCGCGTGTCGGCAGTCCTGCGCTGGCGCGATGGCATCCTGCTCTGCCGGCACGAGAAGCACGGTCGCGAGTACTGGCTGCTCCCCGGCGGTGGCGTCCACTCGGGAGAGAGCCTCGTGCAGGCGCTGCGCCGTGAGCTTCGAGAGGAGCTCGGCCTCGACAGCCAGATGCCGTTCGAGGGGCCGGTCGCAATCGTCGACTCCATCGCACCCGCGCGCACGCTCGCGACGAAGCACGTCGTCCACATCATCTTCGCGGCCGACCTCACGGGCCGGTCGCTGGAGGCTGTGAGCTCTGAGGATGCGGCCGTGCAAGGACATCGCCTGTTCACGACGGTCGAGCTGGACGAGGTCGTCCTCCATCCGCCCATTCAGCGCTTCCTCGGGCGTTGGGAGCCTGGCGACCCGGTTGCCTATCTCGGCGCGCTCTGGGCGCCCTAGCGGTCTCGCAGGACGACTGCGCGCGTCTGACCGTCCTTCGGGTCGAGGAACGTCCTGACGACGCGGAAGCCCGCTTTCTCGAACGCGCGAACCGACGCGCGATTCTCGACGTCCGGATCGGCAATGCACGTGGTCGTTGCGGCGCGGGCGAAGACGATCTCGTCCACGATCCGGGTGAGGATCTCGGTGCCGAGGCCTCGGCCAATGAGCTTCTCCTCGCCGATGAGGATGTCGAGGCCGGCCGTTGCCGAGTCGCTGACACCCATCAGCGCCGCGTGCTCGGGGTAGTCCTCGACGAGGTAGGTCTGGACCATTCCGACCGGCCTGCCGTCCAGTTGGACGATGTAGTGATCGGTGGGATCGGCCCCTTCGATCGCCGGCAAGTAGTGGGCCACGACATCGTCGAGCGTCCCGTGATCGCCGTAGAAGAGCTTCACGTGTGGTCGCTCGAGCCACTCGTGCAGCAGGCGCAGGTCGTCCGCCACCATCGGCCTGAACTCGAGCGTGCCGCCGCTCACTCCCATGTGTCGAGAACCGGATAGCGAGCGCGGGCGTCAAGGCAATCGGCAGCGAAGGTCGCAGCACCCACGTCTCCCGTCCACAGCGAATAGCGCCTTCTCCCTCGGGCCGCCGCGAGTCGTTCCGCCTGCTCGAGCGCGTGGACGGCGAAGCGGCGCGCTCGGTCCAGCCAGCGCTCCTCTCCACTGCGCTGGAACGTCTTCAACAGCGCGTAGCCGTTGCCGGCCGTGCCGTGGCAGATGCCGTAGCCCTTCTCGTCGCCGTGCGGCCCCGCCTTCCAGACGAGCTCAGCGCCCGCCAGGAGCAACTCCTCGTCGAGATAGTCGGCAGCCGACGCCACGATGCCAGGAGCTCCCGAGCACCACTGAAGATCGATCCCGCCCCAGTTGGCGAGCCCTTCCTCGACTACGGCCGCGCGTGCGAGCGCCGCGGCCGTATCCCGCGCCAGCGCCTCTCTCTCACGTCCGCGAGCCGCTGGCGCAACGCCAGCACGTTGCCGACAACGCCGTGGGCCGGCCCGAGGCCGCGGTACGTCTCGCCGTAGAGGTGGATCGTCCACAGGTCATCGTCCTCGCGGCTACGCAGCAGCTCCTCGGCACTGTCTCGCCACGCCTTCGCCCAGCGTTCATCACTAGTCCATTCGCACATCGCATGCGCTGCGAGCATCGTCCCCGGCGAGCCCCACATGATCTCGTTCGCGTCGTTCTCGACGTTCTCCGCGACGCGCTCGAAGAGCGTGTCGGCGAGCGCATCGTCCCGTGTGAGCTGCCAGGCGACCGTGAGGATGCCGGTCTCGCCGGCGAGGAGACCGGCGCGGGTGGGGGAGGGGAGCTCGATGCCTGCCATGTAGTCGGGCTCGGCCCGCCACGCGTCCAATACATTGCAGTGCTGTTTCCGGTAGGTCGAGCTCGCTCTCAGCGTGGCCGCGGCGCCCGAGCGCGCCTAGCGCCCAGACGACCCCGGCGCCTCCCACGTACAGGGCTTTCAGCGGGGTCGGCGTCCGCCAGGAGTCCCACTCCTCGGCCGGCCACAGCGCGACCGGATCGTACGCAGCGTCGGCGTCGGTGACGATGCGCCCGATCTCACGTCGCACCCAGTCCTCGTCCCAGGGCCGCTCCGTCAGCGGGTCGAACGCCTCGGGCCGATACACCACGCTACAGCCGGCCCCCGCGTGACCGCGCCCGAGCGCTGGCGACGGCATGGGCCTCGCGCTCGACTTCGTCGCGAAGGGGCTCGAACGCCGGTACTTCGCCGGTGTGATGCTCGACCGCGCGGGCGAGCAACCAGTCCGCCAACCGCGGATTTCGCGGCAGGAGCGGCCCGTGGAGATACGTCCCGATCGCATTCCCGAGACGGCACCCCTCGACGCCGGACTCGCCGTCGTTTCCGAAGCCGGCCACCACGCGGCCGAGCGCGTGCGCGCCTTCGTCGAGGATCGTCCTGCCGGCATGGTTCTCGAACCCCACAACGGTCTGCCGCTCGCCGAGCACGAGCTCGCACTCGATCAACACGTCTCCGATCAGCCGCCTGTCTCCGGCGATCGTGTGAATTGGGAGGACCCCAGCACCTGGCTGCTCCGTGCCCGACCGGTCGCGATAGAACCTCCCCAGCAGCTGGTAGCCGCCGCAGACGGCAAGCACGACCGCGCCTCCAGCGACCGCATCCGCGAGCGCTGTGCCGCGCGTCGCGAGGTCCGGGGCGATGAGCGCCTGCTCGCGGTCCTGGCCACCGCCGATGTAGAAGAAGTCCGCAGTCGCCGGCGTCGCATCGCCGAGGCCGATCTCATGGACGTCGAGGTCGATGCCGCGACGCTTCGCCCGTCCCGTCAGCACTGCGAGATTGCCGCGATCGGCGTAGATGTTCAGATAATCCGGATAGAGGTGCGCAACGACAATCCTCATGCGACGCGCTCCCAGTACGGTCGCGCGTAGCCGCGGTCGGCGATCACGCCCTGGAGCTCGAGCATCGCCGTGTACGTCGGGAGGAAGACGAGCTCGCCGCCGGTCTCCGTGAGCTCGAGCCCGCGGGCGAGCGCAGCGCCCACGTCGGAAACAAGCTCGATCCGCTCCTCGTCCAGGCCGCCGTAGGCGAATCGGAGGCCGAGCTCAGCGGCGCGGTCCCCGGAGACGACGAGCCGCTCCAGCCGCTCTGCGAGTGGCTCGAAGTCGACATCCCAGATCCACGAGACGTCGCGGCCGTCCGCGATACCGTCGTTCAGGGCGACGACCGCGACCGACGGTCCGTCTTCCTGCATCAGCGTCCGTAACGTCTCGTTCGCACCGGCGGGGTTCTTCACGAGCAGCACCACGAGCGACTTCCCCTCGATCGCAATGCGCTCGAAGCGCCCGAAGGCGGCGGATGCCCGCCCGAGACCCGCTGCCACTTCGTCCATGGAGACTCCGAGGCCGCGCGCGAGCGATGCCGCGGCGAGGGCGTTGTAGACGTTGTAGAGGCCCGGTACCTGAAGGCGCACGCGCGCCGTCCCTTCGGGCATGCAGAGGTCGAACGACACGCCGTCGATCCCGTGCTGCTCCACGGAGCGCGCCGCGACGTCCAGGGGCGGCCGCGAGTGGCCACACGACGGGCACCTGTAGTCGCCCAGGTGGCCGACGTACGCGGCCGCGTATGCGTACGGCGACCCGCAACGCACGCAGTACTTCGAGTCGGCCGCGTGCTGAAGCGTCGCCCCGCGCTGGGCGGGATCGTCGACGCCGAACGTCGCCGAGTTCGAGTGCGAACTGGCAAGATCGGCCACGAGCGGATCGTCGGCGTTGACGACGAGCAGGGTCTCGGGCGGGAGTGCGCTGACCATCCCCCGCCAGCGCTCGGCGACGATCTCCAGCTCCCCGTAACGGTCGAGCTGATCGCGGAAGAGGTTGCCGAGACAGATCACGCGAGGCTCAAGCTCCGCCGCGAGGTCGGGCAGCGCAGCTTCGTCCACCTCGAACAAGCCAAGCTCGGCGTCACGTGCGGCGATGAGCGCGGAGGCAACACCCGACGCGAGATTTGCACCCGCGGCATTGTGCGCGAGCTTGTAGCGCGGACCGAGGATGGCCGCAGCCATCCGAGCGGTTGTCGTCTTGCCGTTCGTCGCCGACACGATCGCATTGCCCTCGGGCAGGCGTCCTGCGAGCTTCGCGATCGCCCCGGAATCGATCGCCGTCAGCAGCTTGCCCGGCAGCGTCGTCCCGCCACCTTGTCCGGCCAGGCGCGAGAGGCGTCCCGCCGCGCGTGCCATCGCCACTTCCACGGTGAGGCGCACGCATGCGAGTGTAGATCCCTCGAACGCGTCACCCCACACGGTAATCACTCAGTGGGGGGACGCCCGCGACCTCACGCCCACCTACGGTGCGTTCAGTGGCAGTGACAACTGCAACAGAGTCGAAAGCGGCTCCTGACCCCGGCAAGAGAGCTGTCACGCCTTTCACGGCCGCGGCTCGCGGCGTCGAGGCTGCCGTGCTGCCGTTGGCCGTTGTAGCTGCGGCCGCAGGGCTACTCGCAACCTTCGCGCGAACAGCAACGGCAGGGGACTTGGCACGATTCGCGTGTCTCGCGCTCCTGGGCCTTTCGGCGCATGCGTTCATCGCCCGCGCAGACCGCGCTCGCGCCGGGCACGGCGCGGCCGTCGTCGTCCTGCCCGCGGGAGCGGTGCTGCTTCCGCTCGACCTCCTTGTCTCGCTGGCGCTCGTCATCTCGGTACCCCGCTGGCTCTGGCCGCGCGCTCCACGTCTCACACGGGCTGTCGAGCTGGCGACCGAGGTCGCGGCGTCGATCGTGTCGTGGCTCACCGCCGCCGCCGCCTATGCGCTTGCGGCGGTGGTTCTCGACGGCGAAGCCGCCTGGGCGCTCGCAGGCATGGTCGCTTGCGCCACGTTCGTGGCCATGGACCAACTCTCGGCTTTCGGCGCCGGAAAGCTCGCGGGCCGACTGTCGTACATGCCTGCTTCGCCACTCAGCCTCGGCACGCAGCTGCTCCTCGCAGCCGTAGGAGCCGCAATCGCGGCCGTCTGCTTGACGAACCCATGGCTCGCACCCTTCGCCGTTGCGCCCCTGCTGCTCCTGCGACAGTGGTTCGAGATTCCGCTGCTCGAGCACCAGGCAAGGCGGGATCCGAAGACCGGCCTCTTCAACGCGAGCTACTTCGAGGTCGCGGTCGAACGTGCGCTCGGGGAGGCGAAGGCGGCCGGAGGGCCGATGTCAGTCCTGCTGGCCGACCTCGACCTTCTGCGCGAGATCAACAATGCCCACGGCCACCTGGCCGGCGATGCGGTGCTGCGCGGCGTCGGGAGCGTGCTCCAGGAGCACGTGCGAGCGCAAGACGTTCCCGCCCGCTTCGGCGGAGAGGAGTTCGCCGTCTTGCTGCCCGACACAGTGCACGCCGAGGCGCTCGAGATCGCCGAGCGGCTCCGCACCGCCGTGGCCGCTGCCCGTTTCTCCAGCGGGACGGCGGACACCGAGCTTCAGGCGACTGTTTCCATCGGCGTCGCTTCGTACCCGGAGCACGGAACGGGCGCGGATCAACTCATCCACCGGGCCGACCTCGCCGTATACCGCGCCAAGCTCCAGGGACGGAACCGGGTCAATCCAGCGACCGACGATCCTCAAGCGTCGCTCTCGTCCTCCCTCAAGCTCGTAACCGGTTGGAGGAGGAGCGATGCCGGCGAGTCCATCGCCGTACCACGCGCTGGCCTCCCATCATGGCTCGCGATACGCCGATTCGGCCCTGTCGCAACGCTCGTCGGCGTAACGATGCTGGCGGCTCTCGCCATCCTCGGCGTCAGCCACGCGTCCTATCTCACCGCGATGCTTGCGCCGGCAATCGGCGGCGTCGCCATCCTCGTCCTGCGCCGGGAGACGATCGTTCAGGCGGAGCGGGAGTCTGCCTCAGTTACTCGCGAGCGCGCCGAGCAGCTCCGCCGCGGCGCTGACACGCTCCAGACGCTCAACCGGTCGCTCGAGAGCGCCAACCGCCTGCTCCGCGAGCGATCGGCTGCTGCCATGGAGACCCTCTCCGCAGCCGTCGACGCGAGAGACTCGCACACGGCCGGGCACTCTCGCCGCGTGCAGACGCTCGCGATGCTCCTCGGACGGGAGTTGGGCCTTTCGGATGCAGAGCTCGACGTGTTGAGCCATGCCGCGCACTTCCACGACGTCGGCAAGCTCGCCGTGCCCGAGGCGATCCTCCTCAAGCCGGAGACGCTCGGCGACCTCGACTGGGTCGTCGTGCGACGGCACCCCGAAGAGGGAGCGCGCCTCATCGAGCACCTCGGCTTTCTCGAGGACGCACTGCCGGCCATCCGGCACCACCACGAACGGTACGACGGGACGGGATACCCCGACAGGCTGACCGGGGAGGACATCCCGCTGGGCGCACGCATCATCCACCTTGCGGACGCGCTCGATGCGATGCTGGCATCGCGCCCGTACCGGCCTGCGCTCGAGCCGCTTGCAGCGCTCGAGCAGATCCGTAGCGGCGCGGGAACGCAGTTCTGCCCACGTTGTGTGGCTGCACTCGACACCGTGATGCTCGCTGAGTTCGCGAAGGGCGCGGACGTGCCGCGCGAGCTGCTCGCCAGCTGACCGCTGCGATCAGCGCAACGATTCAACAGAACCCACCCGTACTTGCGGATTTTCCAGAACGCTCTATTCTGATTTGCATGGCCCGCAAGCGGGGATTCCGTGCCGTGACGAGCGTCGATCCCAAGGCGCTCGCCGAGTTCCGCGCGGGAATTCGCAAGCGCTATACGGACGACGAGATCCTCGAGCAGCTACGTACGTGCGCCGGAGCGCTGGGACGGTCGCCGACGATGCGCGAGTTCGCGGCGCACGAGGGGTCGACGGTCCATCCGCAGACGGTCATCGACCGTTTCGGCAGCTGGAATCGCGCGAAGCGCGAGGCGGGTCTCGTGCCTCGACGCTTTGCGACACGCGATGAGCTCCTGCAGTGCCTCCGTGTCCTCGGGGACCGCATCGGACGCGTGCCGACATCGAAGGACATTGACGAGCACCGCGGGCTCGTGCCGTCGAAGTCGCTCTACTGGCACACGTTCGGTTCGCTCACGAACGCACTGCGCGAGGCGGGATTCGACGTGCCGGTGGGGGAGGAGAGACTCGACCGCGCGATCGACCAGGGCGTCGCGCTGGGGCGCAGGCTCGGCCGCCTGCCGAAGTTCGCCGACTGGCGCGAGGCACGGAGATCCGACTCCGGGCTACTGACGGAGTGGCAGGTGTACCGGATGTTCGACGCTCGCCGTGGCGCCTGGGCGACGTTCCAGTACCTCATCCGGGAGAGGCTTCTCGAGGACGGCGTCGAAGTCGCGCCGGACGGAACGGTGAACATCTAGCCGCAGCTCTCACCCTCGGGAGCACCTATGCCGATATGGAAAGCGTCATGACGCACCCGCTTCCGCTCGACGACGCGTTGCCGGACCCTGCACGCGTCGAGCAGCTCCGTGACGACGAGCAGGAAGTGGGGGATCCCCAGACGCGGGATCCGCTGAAGCTCTACGTGCGCCAGATCGGCGACGGCCGCCTGCTTACGCGCGATGAGGAGCGAGAGCTAGCGCGGCGCAAGGACGCGGGCGACGAGGCGGCCAAGCGACGGCTGGTCGTGTGCAACCTTCGGCTCGTGATGTCGATCACGCGCAACTACCGGACTGCCGGCGTGCCGCTGCTCGACCTCATCCAGGAGGGCAACCTCGGGCTGATCCGCGCTGTAGAGAAGTTCGACTACCGGATGGGCTACAAGCTCTCGACGTACGCGACGTGGTGGATCCGCCAGGCCGTCACGCGAGCGCTCGCCGACCAGGGCCGGCTCATTCGCCTGCCCGTACATGTCTCCGACCAGGTTCGTCGCGTCATGCGCTCTCGCCGGGTGCTGGCTCAGAAGCTCAATCGCGAGCCGACCCTCGCCGAGATCGCGGCCGAGTCGACGATTCCGGAGGCTCGCGTGATCCAGCTGCTGGAGATCGTCGACGACGCCGTCAGCCTGGAAACGCCGCTTCCCGGCGGCGAGTCGAGCTACGGCGACCTCGTGGAGAATGAGGCAGCCGACGGCCCTGACGAGGCCGCCTCGGAGAGCTTTCGCGCGGCCGAGCTCGAGGACGCACTGGGGAGGCTCGAGCCTCGTCTCCGCGAGTTGCTCGAGCGCCGCTTCGGCCTGGCGGGGCATGCGTCCCAGACGCTCGACGAGATCGGGCGAAGCCTTGGAGTTACACGGGAGCGCGTCCGACAGCTGGAGACGCGCGCGCTCCGCGAGCTGCGCATGGCTGCGCCGGAGCTCGCGTTCTATCTAGAGACGTAGCCTCAGTGAGGGACTGCTTGAATCTCTCGCAGCGTCGCGAGACGGCGTAGCGCCTCGACCTCGATCTGCCGCACGCGCTCACGGGTCAGGCCCAGCCGGCGCCCGATCTCCTCGAGCGTCTTCGGCTCGTAGTCGTCCAGGCCGTAGCGGAGAGCAAGCACCTCTCGCTCGCGCGCGCTTAGCGTCAGGAGCGCAGCCTGGAGCGCCTGGCTGCGGAGGGACACCTCGACCTCCTCGTCCGGCAACGGGCCGTCGCCGGCCACGAAGTCACCCAGCACCGCCTCCTCCTGCTCGCCGACGGGCTGGTCGAGGCTCGTCGCCGCCCGGGCAGCGGCCTTCACCTCGCGCGCCTGCTGGATGGGGAGGCTCGCCTCCTCGGCGATCTCGTCCAGAGTCGGCTCGCGCCCGAGCTGCGTCCAGAGGTTCCGCTCAGCCCGGTTCATCTTCTGGAGGCGCTCGACGATGTGCACCGGCATGCGGATCGTTCGGGCCTTGTCGGCGAGGGCCCTCGCCACGGCCTGCCGGATCCACCACGTGGCGTACGTCGAGAACTTGTAGCCGCGGCGCCAGTCGAACTTCTCGACTGCGCGGATGAGGCCCAGCGTCCCTTCCTGGATGAGATCGAGGAAGGGGAGACCCTGGTTGCGGTAGTTCTTCGCGATCGAGACGACAAGGCGTAGGTTCGACTGGATCATGCGTTGCTTCGCGGACTCGTCGCCGCGCTCGATGCGCTTCGCGAGCTCGACCTCCTGTGCGGCGGTGAGCAGATGGTGGCGGCCCGCCTCCCGCAGGAACAGCTGCAGGGCGTCCGTGGTCGTCTCGACCGGGGCGGTCAAGAGGGCCGCAACGGACGCCTGGTCGTCCTCGACGACGTCGATCGCGCGGCTCTCCAGCTCCCGGTACACCGCGTCGATCTCGAGCGCGTCGAAACCGTGTGCCTCGAGCACGTCTGCGAGCTCCGACGCGCGAACCGACCCAGCAGCCTCACCGGCTTCCACGAGCTGGAGCAGGTCCTCGCCCTTGACGAGGGACTCGAAATCGATCGTCGCTTCGGGCGGCTGCTCGCTCGTCAATCGTCTCCCGGCGTTCGGCTGGCTCGCCGACGGCTGCGGCTCGCCTGCTGGTCAGACGCCCATCCCTCCTGAGCGCTGCGAAGAAGCATAGCCCGACCGTCAAGCGTGGCGAAATCTCGCCTCCGCACGATAACGCGTGTTATGTCAAGTCAGCAATTGAGTGCGGCCTGAACGCCACCGCAGCGATTCTCCCCCGCCGCGGCATAGGATTCCCCGCGCATGAAGCGCGTCGGCATCATCGTCGCGGCCGGCGTCGCTCTGGGCGTGGCCGTTCTGCTCTGCATCCTTGGCGTCGGCGAAGAAGCCGGCGCACTCACGAACTGGCAGGCACTCGTGCTCGGCGCTGTCCAGGGCTTCACGGAGCTCATGCCCATCTCCTCGTCGGGTCATCTGATCCTCGTCCCGTGGCTCTTCGAATGGACGTATCTGGAGGAGAACGAAGGCTTCAACCGGACGTTCGACGTCGCGCTGCACCTCGGCACGCTCGTGGCAGTTGTCGCCTACTTCTGGACCGAGCTCGGCCAACTCGTGAGGGCCTGGTGGCGCAGCGTACGCGCGAGGGCTGTTCGCGACGCCGACGAACGCGTTGCGTGGGTCGTCATCGTCGCGACGATTCCGGCGGTGATCGTCGGCGCCGCGCTCAGCGGTCCGATCGAGCGCAATCTCGGCGAGCCGTGGCAGATCGCGATCTTCCTCGCCGTCGGCGCCGTCGTCCTCTACGCGGTCGACCGCCAGCCGACGGACCGGTCGCTCGGCGACCTCACGCTCCGTAAGGCGATCTTCCTCGGCGCCGCACAGACGCTCTCCCTCGCACCGGGCGTCTCGAGGTCGGGCATCGTCATCTCGGCCGCGCGCTATTTGCGCCTGGATCGCGACTCCGCGGCACGGATCTCGTTCTACCTCCTCGTGCCCGTGACGTTCGGGGCGGTCGTCTTCGAGGGCGTCAACGATGTCCTGCTCACCGGCCTACCCCCCGGCTCGGCCGGCCCGTTCATCGTCGGCATGCTGACGGCGTCCGTGACGGCGTTCGCAGCAATCTGGATCCTGCTCGACTACGTGCGCCGCCACACGTACACCGTGTTCGTCGTCTACCGGCTCGTGGCGGCGGCGATCATCCTCGCGATCATCGCGTTCGACGGCCGGGCGAGCACGTTCTAGCCCCGGTTCGGAGGACTCCACAGACCTGTTCATCGAGTGTGGACAGTGTGGAGAACATTTGTCCGCTCTTTGCACGATTTTCGTGGGCTCGCACTCTTGCCTCGTTCGTCGGCGCTGAGTAGATTCGACAGTGCGCCGAGCACGGAGCGGAAGTAGGTCGAAGCCGACTTCGAGGGCACTAGGCGGAAGCCGAATGTCAGCGGAGTCGGTGGACGAAACCGCCACCGGCTCGGCGAATTCTTGGACCGCCGAGTGACGGGATAGGATCGTCAAGATGCATCTACGATCTCCCAGCGTCGCGGCCGGCGTATCGTCGTTTCTCTGGGCGCTTGCCTTTGGCGTATGCGTCTGGCTGTTCCTGCTCGGGATCGGCAGCTCGCGGGCCATGGCCGTCCTGGTGGGACTGCTCACGCTCTGCGCGTCGTTCCTCTATATCCGCACGAGCGGGCGCCAGGGGCGCCTACGCAGCAAGCGTTAGCCGCCGCGAGTCGAACTCCGTAGACCAGAGCTCGGCGCGGAACTCCTCGAGCGTCTTCAGTGCGTCGTGCGGAAACACGTGCTCCACGACGCCTACTTCGGCGTCGTGATGGAAGGGAACGTCGACGTGGTCGGCCGAGACGAGGTTCACGGAGAGGTGCCCGCAGCTCGAGCACGTGACGACGATGCCCACGCGCCCGTGATCCGCCCTCGGCGCGAGCAGCCGGAAGAGCGACGGAAACGCAGGACGCGGCCGTCCTTCCGGGTAGCAGAACAGCACCCATGGCCAGGCGCCGGCCGAGATGTGGCGGGAGGCAAGATCGGCCAGCTCGTCCCGCACGCGCTGTGTGCGAGCCGTCATCACGTTGAAGAACGTGCCCTCCTCCCCCACACCGAGCGGCGCCCAGTCGAGATCGTCGTGCGCGACTAGACCGTCGTGCTCGTCGCCGCACGCACACGCGAAGTGAACGCGGAACACCGCCGGGTGCGCCGCACCGGGTAGCCGCTCGACCTCGCGGAAGGACGAAAGCGGGACGCTCGTCTGCTCACGCGCCGGGCAGGCGAAGGTGTAGCGAGCGCGCAGTACGTCGTACACGGGTCTCGTCATCTAAGACGATGTATCGGACGGCTAGTCGTCGTACTGTATTAGTGAGTACACGCCGTAGTCGTCGAGCTTCTTGCGGCCTTCGAGGAACGTCAGCTCGATGATGAAGGGCAGCCCGACGACGATGCCGCCGAGCTGCTCCACGAGCTCCGCGGTCGCTTTCGCGGTGCCGCCGGTCGCCAGCACGTCGTCGTGCACGAGCACGCGCTGACCAGGCTTGATGGCGTCCGCGTGGACTTCGAGCTGGTCGAAGCCGTACTCGAGCGCGTACTTCGCCGCCACCGTGTGCCAGGGCAGCTTCCCGGGCTTCCGGGCGGGCACGAACCCGCAACCGAGCTTGCACGCGAGTGCGCCACCCGTGATGTAGCCGCGGGCCTCGGCCCCGAGGATGAGGTCGGGCTCGCGCGGCGCGGCCCATTCGGCCAGGCGATCGACCGTCTCCGCGAGCGCCTCGCTGTCGCCGAGCAGCGGCATGATGTCCTTGAAGATCACGCCGGGCTTCGGGAAGTCGGCCACGTCGCGGATCTTCGCCTCGAGATCGATTGCCAACGCCTCCTCCCTACCCGGCTGCGATCCTGCGCAACTCACGCCACAGCAGCAGCTGCGTGAGCTCCTCTGCCGCCCCGCCGAGGGAGCGAAGGTCCTCGAGCCCCTGCTGATGCCGCTCGGGGTTGCGCGAGCTCAGCGCCGGCGCCGCCACCTGACCGAGCAGGCCCGCTGCGCGATCGGCGATCGTCCGGAACGTCCGCAGGTGCCGGGCGGACATGCCGGACGCCGCCAGCCGGCCGCACGCGAGCGCCGCCTCGACGTCCAGCTCCGTGTAGTAGCGCTCGCCGCCGCGGACCGAAGGTGAGATGAGCCCATACTCTTCGAGGTCACGGGCAAGCTCGCCCGAGATGCTCGCGCGCTCGCACAGCTCGGCGAGGTCGAACTCCGCAGCACGCTCTCCGAGATCGGGTCTGCCGCGTCCCCTACGGGCCGGCGCCAGCCGCGTCGCGAGCTCATCGCGGATGACACGAAGTGGAAGGAACTCGTCCCGCTGGAGCCGGAGGATCGACTCGAGCCGCTCGATGTCCTCCTCCGAGAACAGCCGGTAACCGCCCGGCGTGCGCCGAGGGGACATGAGGCCCTGGTCCTCGAGGTACCTGATCTTCGAGATCGAGATATCGGGAAACTCGTCGCGGAGCCGCTTGCAGACGGCGCCGATCGTCTCGAGCTTCCGAGCCCTGCGCGGCGGAGGCTGGGCCTGAGTGCGCACGGTCGTCGTCATCTGGCGAAGAACACGAGTCGGTACTTCCCGATCTGGAGCTCGTCGTCGTCCGAGAGCTCCGCGGACTCGATTCGCCGGCGGTTGAGGAACGTCCCATTGAGGCTGCCCTGGTCCTCGATCACGAACGCGTCGTTCTGCTTGAGGGCGACGGCGTGCCGGCGCGACACGGTCACGTCATCGAGAAAGACGTCGCAGTCGGGCGAACGACCGATCGTCGTCCGTTCCTGCTCCAGCGCAAAGTGCTCGCCGGCTCGACCGCCGCCGGAGCGGATGACGAGCGCCGGCCCTTCGATGTCCCGCCGAGCCTCGAGGTCGGCTTCCTCCTCCGGCGTGTACGACTGCGTCGTCTCGTTCGAGTCCTCTTCCCGCAGCAGCGAGCCGCACCGCGCGCAGTAGTTCGCCACCTCGGGATTCTGGAAGCCGCACTCTGAGCAGTAGACGTGGCTCATGGGTCGATTCGGTGTGGTCGCGCGGCGAGCGCGGTGACTACGCGGCCGGCGGTGGCGTGGCCTTGCCCGAGAGGATCTCGCTCAACTTCTCGACGTCGACCTCCCCCGCGAGCGCCTGCTCCCCCTTCCCCTTCAGCCGCGCGCTTCGTTCGGCGCGGAGCATGTCGATCTTCCCGTGCAAGAGACGCCGCTTGTACGAGAGGTCGTCCTCCTCGGCCTCCAGGTCGGAGATCAGGCGGTGCAAGTCGTCGTCGGACAGCGTCGAGAGATCGGGAAAGACGTCCACGCAACCCTTTCGTTCGATGGCTAGGGCGTTTCTCCTAGTAAAGCACGCCGGATCGTAAAGGGTCAACCTCTACTTGAGACTGGTTCCTCTGCGAGCGCCTCCTCCACGAGCGTCAGGAGCTCCTGCTCCAGCGGGCTCTCGGTCTGCCCGTCGGGGGACTCCACGACCACGTGCAGGAGCGGCTCCACGGGGTCGGGACGGACGAGGCCCCAGCCGCCGTTCTCGAACACCTTGATCCCGTCGGAGAGGTCGACCTCCCTGTCGCCCAACCGCTCGGTGAGCACGCGCATGACGAGCCCCTTCAATGCCCACGAGCACGGAACCGTGCGTTGCGTGATGTTGACGTCCGGGAGGGCGGCGACGAGCTCGGAGATGGGGGTCGTCACCGGCGCAAGCAGCTCGAGGAGCCTGCAGAGCGCCGCCATCGCGTCGAACGCGGGCTGGAAGTCGGGGACCACGAAGGCGCCGTTTCCGTCGGCGGCAAGCAGCATCCCGGTCTCGCGGGCTGCCTGCATGAGATCCGACGGCGACGTCGGCGTCCGAACGACGACGAGACCGGCGGCGTCCGCGAGCTCGTCCGCGTGCCCCGTGGCGGTGACGGGCAGGGCCACCTTCCCGCCCTGCGCGGCCTCGCTCCCAGCCAGCAGGCGCAGATAAAGGAGCAGCGCCCGCGAGGGGTCGATCGCCTCGCCGTCCTCCGCGATCAGATGCAGGCGCTCGCCCGTCAGGTCGAAAATGGCTCCGAGGTCTGCTCCTACCGCCTCCACCAGGCGACGTGCCTGCACGATCGACTCGGCGCCTGCGAACTCCCGCGCGTCGAGGTCGGCGAACTCGCGGGCAGAGACCGCTTCGATCTCGAGTGTGCCGAGCACCAGCGGCAGGACAAACGATGCCGCAGAGTGGCCGTAGTCGACGACGATCCGGAAGCGCCGGTTCGCGATCGCCGTGGCGTCGACCGTCGCCAGGAGGTCGCTTGCGTAGCTCTCCCGCACGCGAACCGGGTAGCCGATCGTGCCGATCCGGTCGGGCGATGCCCGGCGCAGCTCGTAGCGCGTGTAGTGCTTCTCGACCTCCTTCTCGAGCCGCGGCGTCAGCTGCGTCCCCGGATGCTCGAAGAAGCGAATCTCGATCTGCTCCGGGTCGACCGTGCTCAGGCCCACGTGGAAGCCCGCGGCGTACCCCTGCGTGCGGATGAGATGGCGGTTGACAGGCGCGGGCAGGACGCGGAGGTCGGCGACGCTGACGCCCGTCGACGTGATGCCCGACACCATCGCTCGCTTGATCATCCGGCACGCGGCGGTGGCGTCGCGGCTGGCAACGACGCGGGCGCTCCGCTGGAGCGCGGTGCCGAGAGCTGCCGCCAGGCGGACGGCCGACTCCGGCGTGAGATCGACGTTGACCACGCCGGACACGCCCTCGCGGCCGAAGAGGTGCGTGGCGGCCGCGCCCTCCCAGACGAGGTTCTCGTGGATCGTCGTGCCGGATTCCACTTCCTTGTGCGGGAAGATGCGCACGCCCGGCATCACGACCGTCTGCGCGCCGATCGTGACGCCGTCGCCCAGGGCCGTTCCGTCGTGGATGTGGACGTGCGACCTGACGTCGCAGGACTTCCCGATGATCGCCCCCTCCACGCTCGCACTCCGGCCGACGAACGTCGACTGGTCGATCACCGACCTCACGACGCGCGCGCGCTCGCGGAGGCGGACGTTCGCACCGAGCACCGTGTGCGCGCCGATCGTCGCCTCGGGTGACACGGCGCAGTTCGAGCCGATGAACGCCGGCCCTTCGACGCCCTCGAGATCGTCGATCTCGACGCCCTCTCCGATCCAGACGTTTCCCCGCAGGCGTATGCCCGGGATGTCGAGCTCGATCAGCTCGTCGAGCGCGTCGAAGTTCGCCTGCCGGTATTGCTCGAGGTTGCCGATGTCCTGCCAGTAGCCCTCGCAGACGTGGCCGTAGAGCGGGCGGCCGAGATCCAGCAGGCGTGGGAAGAGCTCCTTCGAGAAATCGAACGGCGTGTCTTCCGGAATCTGGCGGAGCACGGAGGGATCGAGCACATAGATGCCCGTGTTGATCGTGTCGGAGAAGACCTGCCCCCATGTCGGCTTCTCGAGGAACCGCTCGATGCGACCCCCCTCCCCCGTCACGACGATGCCGAAGTCGAGCGGGTTGTCGACCGCCTTCAGCGCGATCGTGACGGCGGCGTCGCTTTCGGTGTGGAACCGGACGAGGCTCGTGAGGTCGAAGTCCGTCAGCGCGTCGCCGGAGATGACGAGCAGCGGCTCGTCGATCCGCTGCGCGGCGAGTCGCACAGAGCCCGCCGTCCCCATCGGTGTCGCCTCCAGCGAGTAGTCGATCGAGACACCGGTCGACTCGCCGTCCCCGAAGTACGACTCGATGGCCTGCGGCAGAAACGCGAGGGTCACGATCACCTCATCGAATCCGTGTCGGCGCAGCAACTCGATGATGTGCTCCATGCACGGCTTGCCGACGACCGGCACCATCGGCTTCGGCTGGTTCGACGTCAACGGCCGGAGCCGCGTTCCCTCCCCTCCCGCCATGACGATCGCTTTCATCGCTTCGTAGACCTCCAGACGGCAACCGCGTACGACACTCCGGCCGCGACGGCTAGACCGACGCCGACCCAGAAGATCGCAAGCGACCAGTCCGTGCCCGGCTCGGTAGCGATCACGAGCCCGATGCCCAGATAGAGGATCCAGGTGGCGAGCTTGCCGAGGAAGCTCACGGAGAACTCGTAGCCGCGGGGCAATGCAAACCGCGTCCCCAGCATCAGCAGGAGATCGCGCCCGATGATGATGGCGAGCGCAGGCCACGGCAACCGGTCGTCGAGGAAGAGCATGACGACGGCGACGTCGATCATGATCCGGTCCGCGAGCGGGTCGGCGTACTTCCCGAACTGCGACTCGACCCGAAGCCGCCGCGCGAGCCAGCCGTCCACCTGGTCGGTGACTGCGGCGAGCGCGAAGACGACGGCTGCTGCCCAGCTCTGCCCGTCTTCGGCGCGCGCGAGCAGCACGACGAACACGGGCACGAGAGCGAAGCGCAGGACCGTCAGCGCGTTCGGCAGCTGCGCGATCGGTGCGGGAACTGCGCGGGCGCCCATACGACAAGGATAGTGGCGTCCTCCCACTTTCCCTCAAAGCCGCGAGAATCAGCGCGTGGCGCGCACGCTGACCTTGCCGGGCTTCGTCAACGCCCATTCGCACGGCTTCCAGCGGGCTCTGCGCGGGCGCGCGGCCGGCGCCGACTTCTGGGCCTGGCGCGACACGATGCTCGCCGAGGCGGCGCGCCAGACCCCGGAGACCGTGCGTGCGGCGTACGAAGGCATCTATCGCGAGCAGCTCGCCGCCGGCTACACGGCCGTAGGCGAGTTCCACTATCTCGGCCTGGCCGAAGCCCACGCCGCGGCGGAGGCTGCGCGCGCCGCCGGAATCGAGCTCGTTGTGCTCTATGCGGCGTACGGACGTGGCGGCCTCGAGCGCTTCCGCCAGGAGACGGTCTCGGGCTACCTGGAGGACATCGAGCAACTACTCGAGGCAGGGCTTCGCGTCGGGCTCGCCCCCCACTCCGTTCGGGCGTGCCCGCGCGACTGGCTCGTCGAGATCGCACGCTACGCGGCGACTACGGCGCTGCCGCTGCACGTCCACGCGTGCGAGCAACCCCGCGAGATCGACGAGTGCCTCGCTGAATACGGTCTGCGGCCGATCGAGCTGCTCGCAGAGACGGGCTGCCTGGGGCCGCGCACGACCGTCGTACACGCGACACACGCGGACGATCGCGAGCTCGACCTCGTCGCCGAGGCAGGGGCTCGCGTGTGCCTCTGTCCGACTACGGAGGCGGATCTCGGGGACGGCTACGCGCCGGTCGGCCGCCTGCTCGCCCGCGGGATCTCGATGTGCATCGGGTCGGACTCGAACGTCCGTATCGACCCACTCGAGGAGCTGCGCGAGCTGTCCGGCATCGCGCGGCGTGAGGCGATGTCACGCGACGTGTTGAGTCCGGACGAGCTCCTCGCGGTCGGCAGCGCGGGCGGCGCTCGCGCCTTGGGCCTCGACGGCTGGCCGTCCGTTGACGTCGATCTCGATCACCCCGCGCTGCGCGGCGTGGCTCAGGGCGACGTCGAGGCCGCGCTCGTCGCGAGCTGCGGCGCCGACGTGTTCGCCTAGCCGGTCAAGAACGCCCGGGCCTGCCTGAGCGCCTCGGTGACGGCCGCGGCGACGCGGTACGTCTTCGTCCAGTACGCCGTCCGGACGAGGTACGCCCGCTCGGCGGGCCGGCCGATGCGGCCGTAGGCGCCCTCGTAGCTCTCGTACGACCCGTACAGGCTCTTCGGCCGCCTGCGGGCGGCCTCGATCTGCGTGCCTTCGTGCCACTCGTTGTAGCTCGTGATCGTGATGCGATCGGGCCGCGCTGCGATCGCCGCGCGCCACATTTCGTCGTACGTCTTCCCGGCGCGCCGCGTGCGAACGCGGTGATCCGTCGTCGCGCGGTGCGCGTTGTATCCGGGCCCAACCGAGGGAGCGCACGCGAGCCCTGCGGCCCGCGCACGCGCGCAGAGCCCTGCGAAGGACGCGCCACGCGTGGCGAAGACGTCGTATGTGTAGACACCTGCGAAGCCTGCCGCCTTGGCGCGTGCGACGTCCGCCGTCTGCCCGTACACCTCGAGCCCGGGGAATCCGGACAAGAGCTCGGCCCAGGCCGCGGCGTCGAGGAGCTCGTCGAAGGGCCGGTAGACGTAGACGCGGCGGATGCCCGCCTCCCGCAGATGGCCGAGATCGGCCTCGAGCACGTTCGCCGTGCGCAACCACTTTTCGTACGGCTCGACCTGCACGGCGACGGCGAGCTTCTGCGCCTCCGCCTCGCGCATGACGGCCGGGAGGCGGATGTCCTCGGGCGAGCCCCACCCCCACCACGAGCTCACGACCTCGTCGACGCCGGCGGCACGGATCTCCTTCATCTGCGCGCGAAGCGTCTTGCGATCGGCGCTCGAGTAGACGCCGCGAGCTGGGTAGTACGTCGAGGCGAGATCCTCCGGCGGCAGGTGCTGGCGCTGGTTCCAGTGGAGGTACTTGCCATCGACCTTCGGCGTTCCCCACCACGGGTAGAAGAAGATCGAGGTCTCCCCCGCTCCCGAGGCGACCGAGGGCGCGAGCAGGAGAGCTGCCGAGGCGATGACGACGAGCCGCACCCCTGCATTTTTCCAGGAATCGGCTCGGCGAATGTAAGTCGGGGCGGGCAGATTCGAACTGCCGACCTCTAGTCCCCCAGACTAGCGCGCTAACCAGGCTGCGCCACGCCCCGCTCGGCCAACGATAGCTACCCGGATACGACGAGGGCGGCGGGATTGGCCCGCCGCCCTCTCGTTCAAGCGGGTTTCCTTCAGGGTTTTCGAGGCCTCCGCTAAAACGATCGCCGCCGCCTGCCGACAGAACGACTGGATGCGTGTTCTCGTGGCGATCTGCACGTTCTGCGCGTCGGCAGCGCTCTTCCCGGCGCCGGCGTCCCCCGCGGCCGTGGGCGACGCCGACACCGCGGCACTCCAGGTCGCGCTGCGGGCTGCCGGTTCCTACCTGGGCACGATCGACGGCCTGCGCGGCCCGGACACAGAGGAGGCACTGGTCTCCTTCCAGGAGCGAGTGGGCCTCATGCCGGATGGCATCGCGGGACCGCGTACGCGGCGGGCCCTCGGCGAGCTCGGCGCGCCCGACCTCGGATCGCGGCCGCTCACCATCGGCGTACGCGGCTGGGACGTCGCCGAGCTCCAGTTCAAGCTCGCCTGGCACGGCTTTCCGTCGGGGCCGTTCGACGGAGCGTTCGGGCCGCGCCTGCAGGCTGCCGTACAGCGGTTCCAGCGCTTCGCAAACATCCCGAGCATCGGCGTCGCCGGCTCGCGGACGATGGCGGCGCTCGCACGGCCGCTGCCGACGAGCCCCCTTGATGTCAGCGCGCCGGTCGCGGCGCCGGTGGGAGACGGCTTCGGGCCTCGAGGCGGCGCGTTCCATGCCGGCGTCGACTTCGTCGCCCCGGCCGGCGCGCCCGTCGTGTCAGCACGTGCCGGGCGCGTCGTATGGGCGGCCGCGCTCGGAAGCTTCGGCAACACGGTGGTCGTCCGGCACGGTCGAGGTGTGCGGACACTTTATGCCCACCTGTCGCGGATCGACGTCGGTCTCCTCGACCGCGTGTCGACAGGCACGGGTCTCGGCCTCGTCGGCTCGACCGGGCGCTCGACCGGTCCGCATCTCCACTTCGAGGTGCGCGTGCGCGGCGCGGCCGTCGACCCGCTCGGCGCCCTCGACTAACACTCTCCTTACAAGGTCTGAACTGAGGTGTGCCAGTTCTGCGCCAATGCATCCACACAGGCGGGCGGACGGGCCGGGCTAGCCGAGGCGCTTGTAGAGGCGGTCGACGAGGTCGGGCATCCGCTCGAGGCGCTCGGTGATCACGCGCACGCGGTACTCGAGAAAGTGCTCGGGCTCGACACCGAGAGCCTGCGCCAGCCGCGCGAGTATGTCGTTCGAGGGGACGGGCCGGTTACCGTGCATGATGTGGTTGAGATAGCCGGCGGACAGGCCAGTCTTCGCGGCAAGGCCTCGGAACGTCACGCCCGTCTCGGCCATGAGCCTGATCGCCGTCTCGCCGAAGGGCCGCTCGCTGAACCGCCGCCTCTTGGCCACTAGACCTCCACCTCGTCGAGCTTCACGCGCCTCTCCTCGCCAGTCTGACGCACGAGCATGTCGACCGCGCCATCCTCGAGCGTCTTCTTGCCCACGGTGATGCGGTAGGGGCAGCCGATGAGGTCGGCGTCGGCGAACTTCTCGCCGGCGCGGAGCTCGCGGTCGTCGAGCAGGACGGCCGCGCCGGCCGTCTCGAGCCGCTGCGCGAGCGACTCGGCCTGCTCCTCGAGGC
Source organism: uncultured Actinomycetes bacterium (assembly GCA_963755155.1). Classification (GTDB taxonomy): domain Bacteria; phylum Actinomycetota; class Thermoleophilia; order Gaiellales; family Gaiellaceae; genus PALSA-612. Next base: position 48,858 of record CAVWIV010000013.1, read on the forward strand.
CGGGGAGGGCCACGAGGTGCACGTCGTAGGGCGCGATCGAGGGCGGCCAGGCAGCGATCCCGCGCTCATCGTGGTTCTGCTCGATCACCGCCGCGATTATGCGGCCTGGGCCGATGCCGTAACTTCCGCCGAGGAGGGGTTTCTCGCGCCCGTCCTCGTCGAGGAAGGTCGCGTCGAGGCCGGAGCTGTACTTGTCGCCGAAGTTGAAGATGTGGCCGACCTCGATCGCGGTCTGGAACTGGAGAGCCCCGCCGCACTCGGGACAGCGGTCGCCCTCGAGCGGCTCGCGGATGTCGGCGAAGCGCGGCTCGTAGTCGCGGCCGGCCTGCACGCCGCGCAGGTGGAAGCCGTCGCGGTTCGCGCCGGTGACGAACTCGCCCTCCCGGAGCGTCTCGTCGGCGATCACGTCGCCGTTGAACCCGACCGGGCCGAGCGAGCCTCCGGAGGCGCCGAACGCTGCCCGAACGTCCTCCTCGGTCGACGGCAGCGAGCCGATCTTCAGCGCCGAGAGGAGCTTCGACTCGGAGAGCCGGTCATCACCACGCAGGAGGGCGAGCACGACCGTTCCGTCCTCGGTCGTCACCGGCATCGCCTTCGTCGTGGCCGCCACGTCGATGCCGAGGAACGCCCCGAGCGCCTCGCATGTGACGACGCCGGGCGTCTCGACCTCCTCCGGCTTGCCGAGGACCTGCGGGAGCTCGGGGGCGCGAGGGATGCCCTTTGCGATCTCCGCGTCGGCCGCGTAGTCGCCGCGCTCGCAGCGAACGAGCGTGTTCTCGCCCGACCCCGAGGGAGCGAGGTAGTCGATCGTCAGCTCGCCGCCCATGACCCCGCTCTCCGCCTTGACCGCGTGCGCTTCCACGCCGCACCGGTCGAAGATCCGTACGTAGGCATCGTGGTTTCGCCAGAAGCTCGCCTCGGAGCTGTCCTGGTCGCGATCGAACGAGTACGCGTCCTTCATGATGAACTCGCGTACACGGAGGAGCCCGCCGCGCGGGCGCGGCTCGTCGCGGTCCTTCACGGAGAAGTGGTACCAGAGCTGCGGCAGCTCCTTGTACGAGCGAATCTCACGCGCATGGAACGTGAACGTCTCCTCGTGCGTGAATGGCAGGAGGAAGCGCCGGCCGTTGCGGTCGGTCACGTGGAAGATCTCGGGGATCTTGTCGCGGCCGGTGGCCTCCCAGAGCTCGATCGGCGTCAGCAGCGGGCAGAGGAACTCCTGAGCGCCGATCGCGTCCATCTCGTCGCGGATGATCTGCTCGACCTTGCGATGGATCCGCCAGCCGAGCGGAAGGTAGCTCCATAGCCCTGCGCTCACCTGGCGAATGAAGCCACCGCGCACGAGCAGCTTGTGGCTCGCCGCCTCGGCGTCGGCCGGGTCATCGCGCAGGGTAGGCAGGAAGAGCTGTGACGCCCTCATCCGGGCAGGTTAGTCCAGCGGGATCATCGACGCTTCGGCCATGGCGAGCGCCGCCGGCTTCGCCATCTTCAAGCGTTTCGGCCGCTGCATGCCGCCCGCGATCCACGCGTCGATCTCGCCGAACAGCTCGTCTACGAGCACGTCCGACGGCACTTTCTTCAGCACACGGCCGTGCGCATACACGAAGCCGACATCGCGGCCGCCGGCGATGCCGAAGTCGGCATCCCCCGCCTCGCCGGGCCCGTTGACGGCGCAGCCGAGCACGGCGACCTCGAACGCCTCCGCATAGCCATCCAGGCGCTCTTCGACCTTCTCCGCGAGCTGCTCGACGCCGACGTTGTCGCGGCCGCACGAAGGGCAGGCGATGAGTATCGGGCCTCGCTCGCGCAGGCCGAGGGACTTGAGGATCTCCCAGGCGACCTTGACCTCCTCCACGGGATCCGCCGTGAGCGAGACGCGCATCGTGTCGCCGATCCCATCCGCGAGCAGCGCGCCCATGCCTACGGCGCTCTTGATGCTGCCCGCGAACGGCGTCCCCGCCTCGGTGACGCCGAGATGGAGCGGGTACGGAACCTTCGCCGAGAGCATCCGGTACGCGCGGATCATCGTCGGCACGTGGCTCGACTTCACCGAGATCTTGAAGTCGCGGTAGTCGAGCGCCTCGAGCAGCCGCACCTCCTCGAGCGCCGCCTCGACGAGCGCCTCGGCCTGGTCCTCCTGGGCGAGAGCAGTCAAGTGTTTCGGCAAGGAACCCGAGTTCGCGCCGATGCGCATCGGGATTCCCGCTCGCTGCGCGGCCTTCACCACGAGCTCGACCTTGTCGGGGCCGCCGATGTTGCCGGGGTTGATGCGTACGGCGGCGACGCCGCCTGCTATGGCCTTCAGGGCAAGCGAGGCGTTGAAGTGGATGTCCGCGATGACCGGGAGTGGCGACAGGCGGACGATCTTCGGCAGCGCGTCGGCGTCCTCGGTCTTGGGGACAGCCACGCGCACGACCTCGCAGCCCGCCGACGCGAGGGCCGCGATCTGCGCCGTCGTCGCCTCGACGTCGTGCGTCTTCGTCAGCGTCATCGACTGCACGACGACGGGCGCACCTGCGCCGATCGCGACGCCGCCGACCGAGATCTGGCGCTCGCTGGCCATCAGCCTCCCTCTCGACCTCCCAGATCATTGCTGAGGCCGATGAAGAAGAGCAGCAGCACGACCGCGATGCCCACCGCCGAGACACGCTCGTAGATCTCGCGCCGAATCGCCTGGCCGCGCACCTTCTCCGCAACGGCGAACACGATGTGACCTCCGTCGAGAGGCAGCAGCGGCAGGAGATTAAGCAGGCCGAGCGAGAGGCTGATGAACGCGAGCACGGCGAGGTACGACTCCCAGCCCCGGTCAACCGCCGACGACGACTCGTCAACGATGCCGATCGGGCTCGCGATTTGCTCGCGTCCCTCCTTGTGGATGATGTTGGCCAGCGACTTCCCGATCTCGCCGGTCAGCCGCACCGTGAGCAGTACCGACTCCTGCCACGACTCGACGAACCCGAACGGCTCCCCGCCCAGCACGAAGCCCAGGCGGTACACGTCGTCATCGAGCTTCGCGCGCACGGGACCGAGCAGCACGCGCTCGCCGTCACGCAGGACGAGGAGGATCAATGCGCCTCCCTCCGAGCCGGAGATGCGCTCGGTGATCTGTGAGGGTGTGACCCGGGCGCCGTCGATCTCGAGGATCCTGTCCCCCGGCAGCAGACCCACCTCCTGCGCCGGACGGCCGTCGATGACGTCCGCCACCACGGTCGTCGGCTTACCGCCCGCGGACATGAGCACGATCGCAAAGATCACGACCGCGAAGGCGAGGTTCGTGGCGGGACCGGCGGCGATGGCGACGATCCGCTTCCAGATGGGCTGCCGCCAGTACGCGTCGTGGGACAGGCTGTCTCCGATGTGGCGCACTCCGCGCCGCGTGCCGTTCGAGGAGTCGTCGCCCGCAGCCGTGGAGAAGGCTTCCAGCTCGACTCTCGCCTGGTCGAAGTCGTCCGCCGCCAGCGAGCGCTTCAGCCGTTCCGCCGGGCCGACTAGCTCCGGCGCGTCGCGGATCGCGCCGCCGAAGAACGCGTCCACGTCGGACGCCTGAGGCCGGGTCATGCCGGGGATCGTCACGTAGCCGCCGAGAGGGACGGCACGGAACGCGTAGTCGATGTCGTTCCGCCGCACCTTCGCGAGCGGCGGCCCGAAGCCGATCGAGAAGCCGCGCGGCCTCATGCCGACCGCGAGCGCGGCGCCGAAGTGCCCGACCTCGTGGATGAAGATCAAGAGCGCCAACCCCAGGATCGCAACGAAGATGCTCATGCGCGGGACAGCGCTCCTTCGGCGTACGAGCGGGTCTGCGCGTCGGCCGCCGTGAGCTCCTCGACGTCCCGGGCGGGGCTCAGGTCGAGCGTCTGGAGCGCCGCGCTCACGATCTCGGCGATATCGGCAAATCGGATGCGCTCCTCGAGGAACGCCTCGACGGCGACCTCGTTCGCGGCGTTGAAGACGCAGGGCGCCGTCCCGCCGCGCTCGCCTGCCTCACGCGCGAGTGCGAGCAGCGGAAACGCCTCGAGGTCGGGTGCGTGGAACTCGAGCGTGAGGGCTGTCAGGTCGAGAGGCGGCACGGGTGTGGCTGCTCGCTCCGGGTACGTGAGTGCGTACGAGATCGGGACACGCATATCGGGGTAGCCGAGATGCGCAAGCGCACCGCCGTCACGAAAGCGCACAAGGGCGTGCACGATCGACGTCGGGTGGACAACGACCTCCAGCCGGTCGTACGGCAGGCCGAACAGGAAGTGCGCCTCGATCAGCTCGAGCCCCTTGTTCGCAAGCGTGGCGGAGTCGACCGTGATCTTCGGGCCCATGTTCCACGTGGGATGGGCGAGCGCCTCATCCGGCGTCACGTCCACGAGCTCGTCGGCCGAACGGCCGCGGAACGGCCCGCCGGACGCCGTGAGCACGAGCGAGTGGACGGTCTCGCGATTGCGTCCCTCGAGGCACTGGAAGGCCGCCGAGTGCTCGGAGTCCACCGGCAGCAGCAACCCTCCTCCCCGCTCCTGTGCGGCAAGCGCGAGCTCGCCGGCGGCGACGAGGCTCTCCTTGTTCGCGAGCGCGAGATCGACGCCGGCCTCGAGCGACCACAGGGTCGCCGGCAGCCCGGCGAAGCCGACGACGGCATTCAGGACGACGTCGGGCTGAGCACGCTCGAGCAGCTCCGTGAGGTCACCGCCGACCTGTGTCAGCGGCGCCAGGCCGTCGACGGACTGCGTGCCGGAGGCCGCGGCGACGAGCTCGAGCTCCGGGTGAGCGGAGACGATCTCGATCGCCTGGCGACCGATCGACCCGGTCGCTCCCAGCAGGGCGACGCGTTTCACGCCCGCAGTGTAGGGCCGTCCATCAGGTCAAGAACGCGTATACGGCGAAGTACGCGGCCGGGAAGGCGAAGAGGATCGCATCGACGCGGTCGAGCACGCCTCCGTGCCCCGCCAGCAGACGGCCCGAGTCCTTCACGCCCATGTCGCGCTTGAGCATCGACTCGAAGAGGTCGCCCAGCGGAGCGGCGATGGCCACGACGACGCCGAGCAGGAGCGACTGGCCGATGGTGAGGAACGCGTCGCGGTCCTCGTACAGGGCGACGAACACCACGAGCACCGCCGCGAGCGTGCCGAAGACGAAGCCCTCCCACGTCTTTCCCGGCGAGATCGCGGGCGCGAGCTTGTGCCGCCCGAGCGCGCGGCCGCCGAAGTACGCCGCGGTGTCGTCGGCGAAGATCGCGAGCAGCACGGCAAGCGAGACGACGAAGCCGAACTCCGGCGTGTCCCGCAGCAGCAGCACGCACCCGAGCCCGAAGCCGATCCACGCCGTGCCGAGCAGAGTCACGCCAACCGACACTGTCGGCGAGCCCAGCGTTGCGGCGAGCCCCTTGAGCAGGAACGCGAGAGCGAGCGTGCCGAGCAGGGCCGCGATCGCCCATACGAGCTCGCCGTCCTGAACGGCGACGAGCAATGCCGCAATGCCGGCGTAGCCCGCCAGGGGGATCGGGCGCAGCGGCTTCGTCATGACGAAGAACTCGTGGAGCGCCAGCAGCGCCGCCGGCAGCACGAGCGCGAACAGCCACCAGCCTCCCGCCCAGAGCGCCGCGAGCACGAGCGGCAGCCCGACGGCGGCGATGGCGACGCGGGAGACGAGCGGGCTCATCTTCCGCCGAAGCGGCGGCGGCGGCGGGCGTACGCCGACAGGGCGGACTCGAGGTCTCTCGGCGAGAAGTCCGGCCAGTGGCTGTCGACGAACACGAGCTCCGTGTACGCGAGCTGCCAGAGCAGGAAGTTCGAGACGCGCAGCTCGCCCGAGGTGCGAATGAGGAGGTCGGGGTCGGGCATCTCGGGCGCATTGAGGTACGCGGCGAAGACGTTCTCGTCGATCTCCCTCGGCTCGACCCCGGACTCGACGAGCTTCCGCGCCGCCTCGACGATCTCGGCCCGCCCGCCGTAGTCGAACGCAATCCAGAGCCGCAGCCGGCTGTTCTCGGTCGTCTGCCGCTCGAGGCTCGCCATCTTGCGCTGCAGCTCCTCGGGGGCGCGGTCGCGACGCCCGATGAAGCGGACTCTCACGCCCTGGCGAACGAGGTCGGGAAACTCGCGCTCGATCGTCTCGCCGAAGATCGCCATGAGCGTGTCGACCTCGTCGCGGGTACGCGACCAGTTTTCCGTGGAGAAGGCGTAGACCGCGAGTGACTCGACATCGAGGTCGATCGCCGCCTCGACAGCCCGGCGAAGCGCTTTCGTGCCGGCCCGGTGACCTTCTGCGACCGACAGCCCGCGGCGGCGCGCCCAGCGGCCGTTGCCGTCCATGATGATCGCGACCGAGCGCGCGCGATCGGAGAGCTCGGACTCTCCTCCTCGGGCGGCCGGGTCGTCCAGAGCGAGCGGATGCGAGTGAGCAGGTTCAAGGAGGCCGCCGCCTCAGACTTCCATGATCTCTGCTTCTTTTCGCTTGAGCAGCTCGTCGATCTTGTGCGTGTGGTCGTCCGTGAGCTTCTGGACCCGATCCTCCGCGCGGTGCTCCTCGTCGACACCGACCTGCCCCGAGCTGACGAGCTCCTTCAGGTCGTGCATGACGTCGCGGCGGACGTTGCGGACGGCGACGCGCCCCTCCTCGGCGAGGTGGCGCACGACCTTCACGAGCTCCTTGCGCCGCTCCTCGGTCAGCTGCGGGATGGGAAGCCGGATGATCTTGCCGTCGTTCGCGGGCTGGAGCCCGAGGTCGGACTCCATGATCGCCTTCTCGATGCCCTTCAGCGACGTGGGGTCGAACGGCTGCACGGTGAGCAGCCGCGGCTCGGGCGCGTTGATGGTCGCGAGCTGCTGGAGCGGCGTCGCCTGGCCGTAGTAGTCGACCTGAATGCGCTCGAGCAGCGCCGACGACGCCCGTCCCGTGCGCACGCCGTTGAACTCGTGCTGCGTCGTCTCCACGGACTTGTCCATGCGGCGAATTGCGTCAGCGATGAAGTCGTCGATCATCGGCTGGCTCCCTCGGTCGCGGTTTCGCGGCTCTGAATGATGGTTCCTACACGTTCTCCGCGCGCCGCGCGGCCGATCGTGCCTTCCTCGAGGGCGAACACGAGGATCGGCAGGCCGTTGTCCATGCACAGCGACAGCGCCGTCGTGTCCATGACCCTGAGGCCTCGCTCGATCGCCTCCAGGTGTGTGAGCTCGGGAATGAACGACGCGTTCGGATCCAGGCGCGGGTCGCCGTCGTAGACGCCGTCGACCGCGTTCTTCGCCATGAGGATCGCCTCGGCGCCGATCTCGAGCGCTCGCAGAGCGGCGGCCGTGTCCGTCGTGAAGAACGGGTTGCCCGTGCCGCCGGCGAACAGCACGATGCGGCCCTTCTCGAGGTGGCGCATCGCGCGCCGCCGGATGTACGGCTCGGCGACCTCCGCGACGGTGAGCGCCGACAGCACGCGTGTCTGCGCACCCCGCCGCTCCAGGGCATCCTGGACGGTGAGCGAGTTGAGGACGCTCGCGAGCATTCCCGCGTAGTCGGCGGTGGCGCGATCCATGCCGGCCGCCGCGCGATCCATGCCGCGGATGATGTTCCCGCCGCCGACGACGATCGCGACCTCGACGCCCGACTCGTGGACGGACACGATCTCACCGGCGAGCGACTCGACCCGCTCCTGGTCGATGCCGAACTCGCGGTCGCCGCTCAGGGCCTCGCCGGAGAGCTTGAGGATTACGCGGGAGAACGGGGGGCTCACGCTATTCGGCGAGGGCGAAGCGCTCGAACTCGACGATCTCGAGGCCGGCGTCGGCGAGCACGTCGCCGACCCGCCGGTCGGGATCGTGGATCCAGTCCTGGTCGGCGAGCACGTGCCCCTCGAACCACTTCTCGAGTCGGCCGGCGACGATTTTCTCACGCACCTGCTCGGGCTTGTCGAGCACGTCTTCCTGCTTGGAGAGGATGTCGCGCTCGGCGTCGACCTCGGCCTGGGGAACGCTGTCCCTCGACACGTAGACCGGCGCCGCGGCTGCGATGTGCATCGCCACCTTGTACGCGAGGTCGGGCTCGCCTTTCGCGTGCAGGAGCACGCCGAGCTTGTTCGCGGGCGGGTGGACGTACGCCGTGAGGATCTCGTGCTCCGCGCCCTCGTAGCGCGCGGTGCCGACGACAGCGATGTTCTCGCCGAGGCGGGCGACCAGCTCGACGCGTTCGTCCTCCAGCGAGTCGGCCGCGTCCACGCCGTGGTGCAGCACCTCGCTGAGCACCCGCTGCGCGTAGACGAGGAACTCCTCGTTGTTCGAGACCGGCTCCGTCTCGCAGCCGACGGCGACCATCGCCGCCACGCTCTCCTCGGTGATCGAGAAGCCGACCTTGCCCTCGGTCGTGTCGCGCCCCGAGCGCTTGGCTGCGTCCGCGATGCCCTTCTCGCGGAGCAACGTGCGTGCAGCGTCGAGGTCGCCGCCCGTCTCCTCGAGCGCCCGCTTGCAGTCCATCATCCCCGCGCCCGTCTGGTCGCGGAGCTCCTTCACGAGGCTGGCGGAGATCGTGGTCGACATCAGGCCTCCACCTCCGCCGGCTCCTCGGCGGGCTCTTTCGGCGCGGCTCTGCTCCTCGGCGGCCGGCTCCTCGGAGGTCTCTTCCTCGGCGGCGGGCTCTTCGTCTGCGGCCGGCTCCTCGCCTGACTCTTCCTCCGGCGCCGCCTCCGCCTTCTGCGTCATCTCGGCAGGGTCGACGAGCTGCTTGCCGGCCTCGATGCCGTTGGCGAGCACCTTCGTGACGAGCGCGCACGAGCGGATCGCGTCGTCGTTTCCGGGAATGACGTAGTCCGCCTCGTCCGGATCGGCGTTCGTGTCGACGAGGCCGATGATCGGAATGTTGAGGCGCTTCGCCTCCCGTACCGCGAGCTGCTCCTTCTTGAGATCGACGACGAACACCGCGTCGGGCTGGCGCTTCATGTCGGCCACGCCGCCGAGGTTCGCCTCGAGCTTCTCGAGCTCTGCCTCCATCGCGATCCGCTCCTTCGACGGAAGCAGTTCGAGCTGCCCCTCGGTCTTCAGTCGACGGAGCTCGTGCAGGTGCTCGATGCGCTCCGAGAGCGTCCGCCAGTTCGTCAGCAGGCCGCCCAGCCAGCGGTTCGAGACGTACGGCATGCCGACACGCTTCGCCTCCTCCGCTACGGCGTCCTGGGCCTGCTTCTTCGTGCCCACGAAGAGCACGGTGCCCCGGCGGCCTGCGATGTTGGAGACGAGCGCGTGCGCCTCTTCGAGCAGCGCCTGCGTCTGGGTGAGATCGATGATGTAGATGCCGCCGCGCTCGCCGAAGATGAAGCGCTTCATCTTCGGGTTCCAGCGGCGCGTCTGGTGGCCGAAGTGGACGCCGGCCTCCAGGAGGTCCTTCATGGACACGACAGACACGAGATGTGCTCCCTTCGGTTGTTGTACTCAAAGCCGGCGGTTCCCGAGAGAACCGACCACGAGGGGCCGGCACCGCTCTCCGAGACCCGTCCGCCGGGTCGATTGGCTAGTCGCCAGATGCTAGCGCAAGTGCCTCTTGCAACTCCCCGGGAAGCTCGGAAGAGACGTCGACCGGGTCGCCCGTGACCGGATGCGGAAAGGCCAGCCGGCACGCGTGGAGAAACTGCCGCTCGAGCCCCAGCCCCTGTACGCCATACGTCCGGTCTCCCACCACGGGCAGGTCGATTGCTGCCAGGTGGACGCGGATCTGGTGCGTGCGCCCCGTCTCGAGCCGAACCCGCAGCAGGGCATGCTCCGGCAGGACGTCCTCGACGTCGAAGTTCGTGACGGCGTCGCGCGGCGTGGTGGTGTCGAGGGACTGCCTCGTCGGATCGCGCCGGTCACGGCCGATGGGCGCCTCGATCCGCCCGCGACGCGAGCGAGGCCGTCCCCGGACGAGCGCGAGGTATTCGCGTTCGAGTGCGCGCCGTCGAACGAGGTTCTGCAGGCGGCCGAACGCTTCCTCACTTCGGGCGACGACCAGCAGGCCGGACGTGTCGCGGTCGAGGCGGTGCACGATGCCCGCCCGCTCGGCGGGCCCGCCCGTTGCGCCCCGTCCGCGAAGCGCACCGGCGAGCGTCCCCTGCGCACGACCTGCCCCGGGATGGACGACGACGCCGGCGGGCTTGTCGACGACGAGCAGATGCTCGTCCTCCCAGGCGATCGCGAGGCCTGCCGGCTCGGCTTCCGCCTCCGGCTCGGGCGCAGCCGCCGGTGGCTCGAAGCGCACCTCCTCGCCACCGGCGAGCCGGTGGCTCTTCGGCCGAGCGACTCCGTCGACAAGCACGGTTCCCCCGGCGACGAGCCGTTCCGCCGCCGCACGCGAGCCCACGACGGACTGCTCCGCGAGGAACCGGTCCAGCCGCAGCCCCGCGGCCGCCTCGGGTACGCGCAGCGCGATCAGGAGCGGAGCGTCGACGCGCCGTGACGCCGGCGCGGGCTTCGCTCCCCGGCGAGCATCGTCCCGACGAGGAGAACGACGCCCACGATGATGCAGATGTCCGCGAGATTGAAGGCGGGCCAGTAGCGAATGTCGAGGAAGTCGGTGACGTGGCCCAGCCGTACGCGGTCGGCGAGATTCGAGATGCTGCCGCCGAGGAGGAGCCCGAGCGCCACGGGCAGCACGGGGTGGCGAGCGCCGGCGCGCGCGAAGAACACGAGCATCCACGCCACGGCGACGGTCGTGAGGACGATCACCGCCGCGGTCGCGTTGGGGAACAGGCCGAAGGCGATGCCCGAGTTCTGGACGTGGTGGATGGAGAAGGGGCCGATCACGACGACCTCCTCGTCCAGCGCCAGCTGGCTCGAGACGATGTGCTTCGTGACCTGGTCGGCGGCGACTGCGGCGACCGTCACGAGCGCGAGCGAAAGCCACTGCGCCGCCTCCGCAGAGAGCGAGCGTTCCGCGACGGAGACCGCGGCCAGCCCGTCGCGGCGGGCCTCCTCGCCGGCGGGCACCCCTGCGGGAGCGTCAGGCATCAAGCGTCAGCCGCGCTCCTCCTTGCGGCGGCAGTCGATGCATTGCGTCGCGTACGGGATCGCCTCGAGGCGCTCGTCGCCGATCGGCCGCCCACACGACGTGCAGCTGCCGTACGTGCCGGCGTCGATGCGCTCGAGAGCCGCGTCGATCGCGCCGAGGACGTGGTTCGAGGCTTCCTCGAGCGAGTAGTCGATCTCGCGATCGAGCGTCACCGTCGCGGTCTCGCCGATGTTGTCGGCGTACGTCACCTCCTCCGACTCCTCGCTCAGCGACTTCGCGTTCTCCGCGTGGAGGTAGTCGAGCGCCGCGACGACGCGCTCGCGTTCCTCGAGCAGCCGCTGGCGGTAGGAATCGAGGCGGGCGTCACCCATCTCGCAGCCAGTATAGGTAGACGCCCTTAGGCCGCCTCCTCGTCCGCTACGACCTCTTCGAGCTCGTCGATCGGCACTTCCTCCGCCGCGTCGAGCGCGGCGTGGAGCAGCAGGCGAATGCGGCGTGCATCGAGCACGAGCGCCTCGCGTTCCGCACGCGCACGTCGCGTGATGTCGCGGGCCTCGGCGCGAGCTTCCTCGATGATCGCCCCAGCGTCAGCACGGCCCTTGTCAGCCACGTGCTGGGCCGCCTGCTCGGCGGAGACGAGCGTCTGGCGCAGCAGGTGCTCGAGATCCTTGTGCCGTACCAGCTCGCCTTCGAGCTGCTCGATGCGGTCGGCGAGATCGGCCCGCTCCCGCCACACGACCTCGAAGCTGTCGGCGACGTCGTCGAGCAGCGCGTCGACCGCGCCCCGGTGGTAGCCGAACAGCCGGCGCTGAAGCGACACGTGCCGTAGCTCGACAGGTGAGTACGTCATGCGGTGACCCCCTTCATTTGAGGTTCTCCAGGAGGACGCCGTTCACGAGTCGTTCCACGACGATGAGAGCGATCACCGCCACGATCGGCGACAGGTCCACCGGGCCGAGCGGCGGCAGGAACCGCCGAAAGAGCCGGAGGTACGGATCGCACACGTCGTGGAGGAACCGCACCACGGGATGCGTGGAATACGGCGAACGGAGCCAGGAGAGAATCACGTAGGCGAAGATCAGCAGCGTGTAGACGGCGATGAACACGGCGACGAAGCTCTGCACCGAGTCGATCGCGCCCGCGAGTAGCGTGAAGCTGGCGTACACATCGCCCACGGTCTAGCGATTCGGCCTCCCGGCCTCAGTTCCTACGCCTGGTTGTAGAAACCGCCGCGTTCCAAGGCTTTCGCTCGCTCCTCCGCCGACACCTCGATGTTCGGTGGGGTGAGGAGGAAGACCTTGTCGGCGATCCGCTGCATCGTGCCGTTCAGTGCATATGTCAGCCCGCTCGCGAAGTCGATGAGCCGCTTCGAGAGCTCGATGTCGGCGTCCTGGAGGTTGACGATCACCGGCACCGAGCGCTTGAAGCGGTCGGCGATCTGCTTTGCGTCGTTGAAGCCGCGCGGGACGACCAGGTGCACCTGCGCGAGGCGCGCCGTCGGCGGCAGGCACCGCCTGCGGGCGGGACTGCCGTGGCGCGACCTCTTCCGCCGCGCTCGCCGAGCCGGATGTCCAGTCGTCGTAGTCGTACTCGGATTCGCGCCTGCGGGGCAACCGCCGGACGTTCGTGCTCGCCCGCTCTGAGTAGGACTGCTCGACGGGTTGCGCGGCGGCGGGCGGCGGCCCGTCTTCCGACAGGTACTCCTCGTCCCAGCCGTCGTCGCCGTACTCCTCGGCGATGCCGAAGTACACGAGCGTGCGGTGCCAGACGTCGCCGAGGCTCACGGAGCGCAGTTTATCCCTGGAACTCGGCACAGATTGACGCTTCGCCGACGGGGCGTGCTGGGTGGATGCGATCCAAGGACGCAGGGAGTCCCAATAGCCGCAGCGCTATTGGGGCCGACTGAGGACGCCGGAGCGCGCCGCCCAGCGCGTCCACGGCGGCTCAAGGCTTCGATCTGTGCCGAGTTCACCTAAAAAGGGCCGCGCCCACGCGTACGAGCGTTGCGCCCTCGTCGACGGCGACGCGGTAATCCTGCGTCGTTCCCATCGACAGCTGAGAGAGACCGCGCGCCTCCGCGAGCTCGCGCAGCCGGCGAAAGAACGGCCTCGACGCCTCCGGGTCGTCGGCGAGCGGTGGCATCGTCGACAACCCGACGACCTCGGCGGGGCATTCGGCGATGAACGCATCGAGCTCGTCCGGGGCCACGCCGGACTTCGACTCCTCGCCGGCGAGGTTCACCTGAACGAGCGCCGGGATCTCGAGACGGCGCGCGGCCGACAGCGAGTCGAGCGAGTGGCAGAGCTCGCAGAGAGCGTTGAGCGTCTCCGCCTTCCTGCTCTGGAGGTGCCCGATGAAGTGCCACCGGAAGGCGCTCCCGTAGGCGGCGTGCTTGGCCTCGAGGTCCTGGGCCCTGTTCTCGCCGACGACCGTCACTCCGGCCTCGGCGAGCGCAGCCATGGCGTCGACGTCCACGTACTTCGTCGCGGCGACGACGGTCACGGCAGGCCCGACCTCCGCGACGATCCGCTCGTAGCGCTCCCGCACTGCGTCAGCCGATGGTGGCAATCGCCCCCTGCCTTCCCGTCAGCCCTGCGTCGCGGCGGTGGGAGAAGTACCGCTCGGGATGACAGGCAGTGCACTCGTCGAGCCGGTCCACGCGCACGCAGCCGGCGTTTCGAAGCGCTCGCTCCACGGCGCCCGGCAGGTCGAGCCGGCCGTCGCGGACGAGACCTGCGCCGAACGCGGTGCGCACCGGGGCCGCGACGTCCTCCTCCACGTCGTAGCAACACGGCCCTATGCCCGGTCCGATGGCGGCCGCCACGAGCCTGCCCCCGAGGGCGTCGACAGCGGCTGGGCACGACTCCCGCCAGCAGGCCGCGCCAACCCACGTGCACGAGCGCGACACCCGGCCGCCCGCCGATGCGGGCCAGCGCGACCGGCACGCAGTCCGCAGTGACGACCATGACGGATTCGCCGGCCTCGTCCGTCCAGACGGCGTCGGCTTCCTCGCCGCGCGAGCCGGCGCGCACGACGGCGGCGCCGTGCACCTGCCGCGGCCAGCTCACGCGCTCGGGGTGGACGCCGGCCGCCTCGTACAGCCGCCGCCGGTTCTCCTGCACGAGCTCACGGTCGTCCCCGCTGAGGAAGCCGAGGTTCAGCGATGCGTAGGCACCGTCGCTGACGCCGCCGGTCCGCGTGGAGAACACGACCTGGTACGGCCCCGGCACATCCCAGCGGATCAGCTCGATCGCGCCAGCACCCACACGAAGCCTCCCTCCACACCGTGCTCGACCTGCGGTATGAAGTCCTGCCGGACGATCTCGAACCCGGCGCTCTCCAGCAGCGCAACGCTCGCATCGGCAGCGAAGTGGCTGAAGAACATCGGGGCGCCGAGCCAGTCCTCGTCGACCTCCGACGGGTTATCGGTCTTGCCGAGTGACGCGACCAGGAGGCCCTGCGGCCTCAGCCACGAGGCGATTCGGCGCAGAAGCGCTTCGTGCAGCTCTCGTGGCACATGCGTCAGGGAGTAGAACGCACAGACCGCGTCGAAGCTTGCCTCCGGCAGGTCGAGCTCCACCATGTCCGCCTTGACGAGCCGCGCTTCCGACACGTTCCCACGAGCGAGCTCGAGCTGGCTCGCGGAGATGTCGACCGCAGTGACGCGATGCCCGGCGTCGAGCAGCGCCCGCGTCGCAGGCAGCCCGGCGCCGCACCCGAGCTCGAGCACGTCAGCGGGGTCGGGCAGAGCGGCGATGAGATGGTCGAGATAGCGCCGCCGTCCCTGCCAGTCGGACTCGAGAGACCAGTCGAGATAGCGCTCGGCAATCTCGTCGTATCCGGTTTCGACGAGCTCCTTCATCGCCCGGCGATCAGCTCGCGCGCCGCGGCCAGCTCGGCGTCGCGACCGTCTAGCTCGCCGTCGAGCTTCCGCCGGCGGAGCTCCGCGAGGATCTCTCCTACGCGCGGTGACTCGTCGAGGCCGAGCTCCGCAAGCTCCGCTCCCGCCACGTCGAGCCGCACGTGCCGAAGCTCCTCGAAGTAGCGCCGGATCGGCTCGAGCTCCTCGAGAGTCAGTGCGAACAGCGGCGCGTCGGGTGCG
Organism: uncultured Actinomycetes bacterium; assembly: GCA_963755155.1. Lineage (GTDB taxonomy): Bacteria > Actinomycetota > Thermoleophilia > Gaiellales > Gaiellaceae > PALSA-612. Next base: position 63,898 of record CAVWIV010000013.1, read on the forward strand.
TACTGATCGGCCATCGCCACGATGTCTGACGGGACGAGCGTCTCCTCGCGCAGCCGGCTGACGATGCGCGGGGCGACGGCGACAGCTGCCGCGACGAGGTCGGCGTCGCGCTTCCGGAGCGTCAGCCGGTCGAGCCAGTCGGTTACCTCCGCCGCGGGCATCCGCCTGGCGAGGACGGTCAGCCCGAGACGCCAGTCGGGCACGTCGACGCCGAGCTCGCGCGCGAGCTTCCGTCCGCGGTCGAAGAGCGCCACGGCCTCGTCATCCGCGGCAAGGTGAGGGTGGATCGCTCCTGCAGCCCCGAGCTCGGCGAGCCGCGGCAGCGAGTGCGAGACCTCGCCCTCCTCGAGCAGCGCGGTCAGCTCGTCCCGCAGCCTGGCGGACGAGAGGTCGCCGACGAGGCCCATCTCGACGCACGACCGCGCCAGCCGCGCGGTGTGCTCGTCCATGCGGAAGCCGTACCGGTTCTCGTAGCGGATGGCCCGGAAGATGCGCGTCGGGTCCTCGATGAACGAGAGATTGTGCAGTACGCGCACTGTCCCAGCGGCGAGATCCTCCCTCCCGCCGAACGGGTCGACGAGCCGGCCGAAGTCCTCGCCCTTCAGCGACGCGGCCATCGCGTTGATCGTGAAGTCGCGGCGAAAGAGGTCTTCGCGGATCGACGCGTGCTCGACCGCGGGCAGCGCGGCCGGCGCGTCGTAGAACTCCGTGCGGGCGGTGACGACGTCGACCCGCTCCCCGTCGCCGTACAGCACGACGGCGGTGCCGAACTTCTCGTGCTCGCGCGTCCGTCCGTCGAGCTCGCGCGCGATCCGCCGCGCAAGTGCGAGGGCGTCGCCCTCGACGGCGATGTCGACGTCGAAGCTCTCCTCGCCGAGGAGGATGTCCCGCACGGTGCCGCCAACGAGGTAGACGCCCTCCACGCCTTCGCTCGCCGCCGCGATGGCGCCGAAGGCACGCTCGAGGCGAGGGAGCGCCCGAAGCTCGGCCGCGATCGACTCTCCCGTCTCGTCGGCAGGCTCCGCCGCCTCGTCGAGCGCGCGCAGGACGTCTCTCCGCGTGACCACGCCGGCGACCGCTTCCCCGTCGACGATCGCGATCCTGCCCTCCGCCGAGTCGGCGAGCAGCTGCTGGAGCTCGGACAGAGGAGCATCGACGCCCGACTCGAGCGCGCGGCCGCTCATGATCCCCTTGACCGGGGCGTGGGACAGGCCGTGCCCGATCGCCCGGTCGAGATCCTCGCGGGCCACCGAGCCGACTAGCTTGCCGTCGTCCGTCACGAGGACGCCGCTCTGGTTGTAGCGCTGGCAGAGCGCCATCGCGTCGGCGACGGTGTCGCTCGGCGCCACAACGCGGGCCGGCTTCGACATCACGTCGCGCGCGCGCAACGGCTCGGAGACCGCGGCAGGCAGCGCGGCGAGGATCTCCCGCTGCGCGTCGGCGAGCGGCCCTCGGTAGATCGCAGAGGCGGCCTGTTCGTGCCCTCCGCCGCCGAGAGAGCCCGCCGCCGCTGCAGCGTCGAACGACGGCGTGCGGCTGCGCACGACGCAGAAGACGCGGCGATCCATCTCGACGAGCAGCACGAGCGCGCGGGCATCCGTGAGGTCGACGATCTTGTGCGCGAGGTTCGAGACGCCCTCGACGTAGCTCGGCCACGAGATCGCCGCGACCAGCGCGGTGATTCCCGGCAGCTCGCGTGGCTCGAGCGCGTCCACGAGCGCGTCGAGCAGCGCCCGCTCCTCCTCGGAGAGCGGCGTGTGCAGATAGCGCCCGAGCAGGTCCTGGCGTGCACCGTGCCGCAGGCACCACGAGAGCGCATCCGCGTCCCGCTGGGTGGCCGACGGGTAGGTGAGCGACCCCGTGTCCTCGTGGATGCCGAGCGCGAAGACCGTCGCCTCGAGCGCCGACACGGCGATCTCCCGCTCCGCGAGGATGCCGACGAGCGTCGTCGTCAGCGCCCCGTCCTCGGACAGGACGACGTTGTCGGGCCTCGCCCAGTCGGGCGACTCGCCTGCGTGATGGTCGAAGACGACCTTCTCCACGGCGGGGTCGAGCGCGACGGGCTCGAGCTCACCCAGACGGCTGGCATTCACCGCCTCGACGACGATCAGCCGGCGGACGCCGTCGAGCTCGAGCCGCGACACCTCGACGAGCTCCAACTCGTCCGCGTAGAGCCGGCACAGCTCCCTGACGTTGCGGTTGAGCGAGCCGGAGACGCAGACGGCCGACCCCGGATAGAGGCGGCGCACGGCGAGCATCGACGCGAACGCGTCGAAGTCGGTGTTCGCGTGCGTGGCGATGATGGTCTCGGCCCGCATGGCACCGAGATTGTGCCTCTGCGCCAGCTATGCGAGAGCGATGGCCTCGATCTCGACGAGCGCGCCCGCGGGGAGGGCCGCCACCTCAAACGTCGCGCGCGCCGGCGGCTGGTCGCCGACGTGCTTCGTGTAGACCTCGTTCATGCCGGCGAAGTCGCCGAGGTTCTGGAGGTAGACCGTCGTCTTCACGAGCTGGTCGAGACCCGATCCCGCGGCCTCGAGGATCGCCCGGAGATTCGCGAAGACCTGCTCCGTCTGCTCGCCGATCGTGCCTCCCATCAGCTCCGTATGGCCGGGCTCGAGCGCTACCTGGCCGGAGACGAATACGAACCCGCCGGCCACGATGGCCTGCGAGTACGGAGCGCCCTGAAACGGCGCCGGGGCCGCTTCTGTTCGAACGACCGTCTTCCCCATGTCAGCTCCCTCCGCTTGGTTGTCCGCACGCGCTCGCGAGCGCGGCGCCGAGTGCCTTGAAGATCGCGTCGAGCACGTGCCCTGGATCGTCCCCTTCGAGCAGCCGGACGTGCAGCGTCAGGCCGGCGCCGGCGGCGAAGCTCTCCAGGAAGTCGCCGATGACGTCGGCGGCGAGCCCTCCGACGTGCGCCTGGGAGAGATCGACGTTGGAGACGACGAGCGGCTCCCCGGACACCTCGAGCGCTACGTGCGCGAGCGCCTCGCCCGCCGGCAGCGCGACCGAGCCGTAGCCCAGCGCCCCGTCCCGCGTCAGATGCGGCAGCAACGCTTGGCCAAGCGCCCAGCCGGCCGCCGTCGCCTCTGCCGCGGCGGCGCCGGGCTCCACTTCGAGGGCAAGGTCGAGCGACGCGTAGCGCGCGGTCAGGCCGACGAGGTGGTCGAGCACGGGGATGCCCGTCTCGACGCTCGATCGCGCCGAATCGGAGATCTCCGCGCGGACACGGAGACCGGGGGCGGCCGGATCAGGCGTCGACGCGCTCAATCCGCGCACCGAGCGCGCGCAGCCGTTCGTCGATCCGCTCGTAGCCTCGGTCGATCTGCGCGATGTTGCCGATGGTCGACGTGCCTTCGGCGCAGAGGCTCGCGATGAGCATCGCCATCCCGGCGCGGATGTCGGGGCTCTCCAGCCGCCCGCCGTAGAGCTTCGCCGGCCCGGAGACGACGACGCGATGGGGGTCGCAGATGATTATGCGGGCACCCATGCCCACGAGTTTGTCGACGAAGAACAGGCGGTTCTCGAACATCTTCTCGAAGAAGAGGATCGTCCCGTGCGCCTGGGTGGCGACGACGACGGCGATCGACGTGAGGTCGGACGGGAACGCCGGCCAGATGCCGTCCTCGATCTTCGGGATCTGACCGCCGAGGTCGTCCAAGATCACGAGCTCTTGTCCGGCGGGCACGTGCACGGAGTCTCCGCTCACGTCGACCTTCACTCCGAGCCGCTCGAATGCCGGCAGGACCGCGAGGAGATCATCCGGCGCCGCACCCTCGATCGTGATGTCGGAGCCCGTCACAGCGGCGAGGCCGATGAAGCTCGCCACCTCGATGTGCTCGGGGCAGATGCGGTGCGAGCCGCCGCCGAGCGACTCGACGCCGCGAATGCGGAGGACGTTCGAGCCGATGCCGTCGATCTCGGCGCCGAGCGCCACGAGGAAGCGGCAGAGGTCCTGCACGTGCGGCTCGCACGCGGCGTTCCGAAGCGTCGTCTCCCCCTCGGCGAGCACCGCCGCCATCACGGCGTTCTCCGTCCCGGTGACGCTGGCCTCGTCGAGGAACAGCGTCGTCCCGCGGAGGCGCTCTGCGCGCATCTCGTATCGCGGCCCCGTTTCGATCTCGGCGCCGAGCGCGGCGAGGGCGTGAATATGGGTGTCTATCCGGCGGCGGCCGATGACATCTCCGCCCGGCGGCGGGACGGTGGCGGTGCCGAAACGGGCGAGCAGCGGCCCCGCGAGGAGGACGGACGCGCGGATCTGGTTGGAAAACTCCTCGTCGAGCTCCGTCGTCGTCAGGCCGGACGCGTCGACGCGAACCTCGTTTGGGCCGACCCAGTCGGCCTCTGCACCGGTACCGCGAATGAGGGCGAGCATCGTGTCCACGTCGCGGATTCGGGGAACGTTTTCGAGCTCCACCGGCTCGCTCGCGAGCAGCGTCGCGGCGAGGATCGGCAGAGCGGCGTTCTTGTTCCCGGCAGCCTGCACGCTCCCCGAGAGCGCGTGCCCTCCCTCGATCACGAACGACTGTCTCAATGCGTCTTGGACGACGGTCTCCACGGCGACGGTAGCCTACCCACCCCATGAGCCCCACCCGCGAGCAGGCCTGGACGACACTGACGACGTACACGAAGGCCGAGCCGTTGCTGCGGCATGCGCTCGCGGTGGAGGCCTCGGTCGGCTGGTACGCGCGCCATTTCGCGGAGGACGAGGTCGAGTGGCGCGTCGTCGCCCTCCTCCACGACTTCGACTACGAGCTGCACCCGACGCTCGACAAGCATCCCCAGGACGGCGCGCCGATCCTGCGCGAAGAGGGCTACCCGGAGGACGTGATCGAGGCGGTGCTCTCCCACGCGGAGCACCTGGAGCTGCCGCGGGACACGCTGCTGAAGAAGGCGCTCTTCGCCTGCGACGAGCTCTCCGGCTTCGTGACCGCGTGCGGCCGCGTCCGGCCCGACGGAATCGAGACGCTCGAGCCGAAGTCCGTGCGCAAGAAGCTCAAGCAGCCGTCGTTCGCCGCCGGCGTCCACCGCGACGAGGTCTACCGCGGCGCCGAGGAGCTCGGCCTCGAGCTCGACGAGCACATCGCGAACGTCATCGAGGCGCTGCGGCCGATCGCCGGCGAGCTCGGGCTGAAGAAGAGCTAGCTGCGGTTAGCGGCGCGGCGCAAGGTTCCACGTCCAGCTGCTCGTGCCGTTGTACGACTGCTCGGTATGGCGTCCGCTCAGCCGCTTGCCTGGCACGAGGCGCTCGCTGATGTCCGTGAGCAACCACGACCCGCCCGCCGGGCTCACGGTGTCCTGCTGCTTGTACGACCCGCCGGGATCCGCGCACACCTGGGTCACCTTGACCGGGCGTTCCTTCGCCACGCGGGCCTGATAGCCGAAGCCGGGGTCGCGGCGGTTCTGAAGGAACGAGATCGCCGCGGCGTTCCAGGGCAGGCGTCCAAGCGAGAAGCTCGCTGTCGCCGCGGACTTGCATTCTCCGGTGGCCTTGCTTGTAAACGTGACGCGTCCGCCGGTCACGAGGTAGGTACCGCCCCAGGCTCCGCGGACGAATCGCGCGTTCTGCAGCTTGAATCTCAGTGCCTGCACCGTCCACGTGTCCACGCGCCCCGGCATCCGGAGCGTGCCCTTCACCGTGCCGACGTAGGCCGGGGCGAACGGAGGGCGCTCATTCCCGGTCGAGGCAAGCGTAATTCCCGATGCCGTAGCGGCCGCGACGAGTGCCGCGACGGTGAGTGTGATCCTGCTCATGACGCTTCTCGCTATTTAACCGAGCTTCAGCTCGACCGGCGCGTGGTCGGACAGCACGCGGCCGTCGACCGTGCGCCGATCGACAGGCCACACGAGGAGTGGCATCGACGGCAGGCCGCGGACGAGGATGTGGTCGATGCCCGGTCCGGCTTGCGAGTAGCCGGCTGCAGTGAGCTGCCTGATTCCCTGCGAGGCCGCGCTGAGATTGAAGTCGCCGGCGAGCACGATCGGCTTGCCCCCATCTGCGAGGTCTTCAGCGAGGGCGACGGTCGTGCGCAGCTCGTCCTCCGCTGGGCGCCCCTGGCCGAAGTGGGACAGGTGGAGATTGACGATCACTATCTCTTCGCCACTTCCGTCGCGGACGCGCACTCCGTGTGAGACACGGCGTTCCTGCGGCCATTCGACGAGGCGTCCGTTCAGGACCCGCCGCCGGTGGTCAAGCACGGGGAGCCGCTTGGCGACGAGGATCGCGTTGGCCTGGCCCGTGAGCGCGGAGCGAAGAACGCCGTGGTGGACGTCCGTCGGCCGTCGCCCGAGCCGCCCGAGTCGGTGACGTGTCCTCGCCGAGAAGACGGTCATGCCGCTCCAGCTTTCGAGTTGTCTGAGCGACCAGAGCGGTAGCTCCTGGAGGCACAGGACATCGGGGTCGTCGCCTGTGGCCAGGGCGACCGCTTGTTCGAGATGCGCGTGGCGCCCGGACGGGTACGTCCGGCCGTGGAAGACGTTCCAGCTCCGAACGAGCAGTGCCATCGGCTACGCGAGCGCGTCGAGCAACCGCTGCAAGTGCTCCTCGGTGTTCCAGTAGCCGCACGAGACGCGCACCCAGCCAGTGTCCGGGATGTCCCTCACGACGACGCCGGCGTCGAAGAGGCGAGCGACCGCGTCTGCGGCATCGCCGTCGGGCGCGAAGGTGACGAGCGTCGCCTGGTCGGGCGCCGTGACGACGTCGAAGCGGTCGGCGAGAAGCTCCCGACAGCACTCGGTGAGCGCGCGCGCGACGTCATAGCGTGTCGGCGTCGCGACCCGAAGCGCTACCTCGAGGCCGGCGAGCGACGGCACGGGGATGGGCCCCGTGTCGAAGCGACGGGCGCCTTCGACCGGCGCGAAGGTCCCGTCCGTGTCATGAGTCTCGCGCGACCAGTACGTGGGCAGTGCGACGTGCAGCGTGTCCGGATCGCGGACGTACACGGCGCCCGTCGCGTCGGGGCCACAGAGCCACTTCTGGCCAGAGACGGTGTAGTAGTCGATCTCCCCCATCGCGACCGGAACGGCGCCTGCCGACTGCGCGCCGTCGACGAGCAGCGGCAGCCCCGTCTCGGCCTTGATCGCGTCGACCGGGAGGAGGTTCCCGGTCACCCACGACACGTGCGAGAGCGCGACGAGCCGCGTCCGGGGGCCGACCTCTGCGAGCACGGCCGCGAGTGCCTCTTCCTCCGGGCGCCCTCGCGTCGCGGCGACGCGAACTCGCGCTCCGGACACGTGCAGCGGGCCCAGGAGGCCGAAGTGCTCCTCGTCGGTCGTGACGATCTCGTCTCCCGGCCCGAGTCGAAGGCCCGAGAGCACGATCTGGCAGCCAGTCGTCGTCGAGGCGGTGACGGCGATGTGGTCGGCAGTCGTGCCGAGTAGCCCGGCGAAGAGCTCGCGCACGCGTGCCCTGACGTCGATGAGCTCGTCGAAGTACGCCTTGCCGCCGCGGCCGCGCTCCAGCTCGAGCGCCGTCTGCGCGCTCACGGCGTCGATCGTCTCCTGCGCCAGTGGCCCGAAGGTGCCGGCATTGAGGTAGGCGACGCGATCGAGCACAGGGAATGTCGGCACGATCGCAACTGTATTTCTCAGCGATGGCCGAAGTGGTGGGCCTTGGGGAGCGCCGAGCGCACCTCGGCGAGGCCCGCGAGCTCGCGGGCGAGCGGGCCGAGGCTCTCGAGCTCCGAGACGACGACGTTGATGTTCCGGCCCACCTTCTCCAGGCGCCCCCGCGCCGAGAGCAGCGGCTCGCCGCGCACGAGCGCCCGGTGGCGCTCGTAGACCTGCGGCGGGACGACGAGATTGACGAGGCCGTGCTCGTCCTCGAGCAGCATGAAGACGATGCCGTTCGCCGTCATGGGGCGCTGGCGCGCGATGGCCATCCCCGCCACGGTCAGCTCGCTGCGGTCCTCGTGTCGCGGCAGCTCGACCGTGGCCACGGTCTCCGGCGACAGGTGGGGACGCAGAAGCGCGAACGGATGAACGCCGACCGAGAGCCCCGTGCCGCGGTAGTCGGCGAGCATCTTCTCCCAGGCCGTCTGCCCGGGCAGCGCCGGCGTCTCCGCCGTCGGCTCCAGCGGTAACGCGAGCTGGCGCGCGCCGCCGCCCGCTGCCTGCTGGCGCGGCACGAGGCCGAGCTGCCAGAGCAGCACCCGCCGCGGCTCGCCGAAGCTGTCGCACGTCCCGGCCTCGACGAGCGCCTGGAAGACGTCGCGGTCGACGGCAGCGCGCTGGACGAGGTCGCGGAGATCTTCGTACGGCCTCCCAGCCGCAACCGCCTCGGCATCCGCCTCCCCCACTCCCTGCACGTAGCCGACGCCGACGCGCACCGCGCCGTCCTCGACCGAGCACGACGCCTCGCTCGCGTTGACGTCAGGCGGCAGCGCGGTGACGCCGCGGCGCTGCGCGTCGCGGACGAGGCTGGCCGGAGGGTAGAAGCCCATCGGCTGGGCGTTGAGCAGCGCGCAGAGGAACTCCACCTCGTAGTAGCGGCGTAGCCACGCCGACTGGTACGCGAGCAGCGCGAAGGCGGCCGCATGCGACTTCGGAAAGCCGAAGCCGGAGAAGGCCGCGAGCTTGTCGTAGACGCGGTTCGCCGTCTCCGCGTCGACACCGTTTCGCGCCGCCCCCTCGATGAACCGCGAGCGGAACGCCTCCAGCGCCTCGAGCGATCGCTTGCGGCTCATCGCGCGGCGCAGCCCCTCCGCCTCGCCGATCGAGAACCCGGCGAGCGCCATCGCCACCTCCAGCACCTGGTCCTGGAAGACGACGACGCCGAACGTCTCCTCGAGCGCCTCCTCCAGCAGCGGGTGGTCGTACTCGATGGGATACGAGGGATCGACGCGCCGCTTCGCCCTGCGGTCGATGTACGGGTGGACGGCGCCGCCCTGGATCGGCCCCGGGCGCACGAGCGCCACCTGGACGGTGAGGTCGTCCATGTTCTCGGGACGCGTACGCAGGAGGCTCTGCATCTGCGCGCGGCTCTCGATCTGGAACGTGCCGACCGTGTCGGCCGCCTGGATCTCGCCGTAGACGCCTTCGTCGTCGAGCGGGATGCGCGAGAGGTCGACCGTCTCGCCGCGCGCGAGGGCAATTCGCTCGACGCAGTCCTCGATCGCGGACAGCATCCCGAGCCCGAGCAGGTCGATCTTCAGGAAGCCGGCGTCGGCGCACGAGTCCTTGTCCCACTGGCAGAGCTGTCGCCCTTCCATTGCCGCGGGCACCACGGGCACGAGCTCGACGAGCGGCCGCGACGAGATCACCATCCCGCCGGGGTGCTGGGAGAGGTGGCGCGGCAGCCCGGCGATCTCCTTGCACAGCCAGCCGAGCGCGCGCCAGCGGCGCGACGCGAGTTTCGTCTTCGAGTCGGGCAGCGCCGCCAGCTCTTCCTCCACGAGACGCGGATCGCCGTTCGTGACGCGCGCGAGCCGCTCCAGCTCGGCGAACGGCAGGCCGAGTGCCTTGCCGACGTCGCGGATCGCGCCGCGGGCGTGATACGTCGAGAACGTCGCGACGAGCGCTGCGTGCTCGCGCCCGTAGCGCTCGGTCACCTCCACGATCAGCCGCTCGCGGACGTCGCGCGGGAAGTCGAGATCGATGTCGGGGACGGAGGCGAGCTCCCGGTTGAGGAAGCGCCCCAGCGAGAGGCCGGCGGCGACCGGATCGACGTGCGAGAGCCCGGTGAGGTAGCAGACGATGGAGCCAACCGAGGAGCCGCGGCCACGTCCGGGCGGCAGGGCGTTCCTGGCCGCGCTCGGTCCGCGCAGGTCGAGCGCGATCTCCCGCGCCAGCTCGAGCACCTCGAAGTGGAGCAGGAAGAAGCCGGAGAGCTCGAGGTACGCAATGAGCCGCAACTCCTCCTCCAGGCGCTCGTGCGCCCGTAGCTTGTGCCCGTTCGCGGCCGCGTAGCGCTCGGCGAACGCGCGCTCGCAGACACGGCGCAGTTGCGCGTCCGCCGGTTCCTCGCCGTCCGCGAAGTCGGGGTAGCGGTAGCCAAGCTCCTGGGTGAGGTCGAACTCGAGCCGGGCGGCGAGCTCGGCCGTGCGGGTGACGGCTGCGGGGTCGTCCGGGAAGCGATCCGCCATGTCCGCCGGCGGACGGAGGACGCACTCGCGGTTGCCACGGCGCTCGCGCTCGGAGCCGTCCAGCGTCGCCCGGTGGCCGATGGCCACGAGCGCGTCCTGGAGCACGGCGCGCCGGTGACTGTGCGAGTGCACGTCGCCGGTCGCCACCGTGTCGACGCCGAGCGTCTCTGCGAGCTCGCGCAGCGCAGCGTTCCGGCGCGCGTCGCCTCGCTCATACGGTCGCTGGAGCTCGATGAAGAAGCGATCGCGGCCGAAGGCGGCGGCGAGACGGGCGGCCGCGTTCGGATCGCGAACCGCGAGGCCGTGCCGAGCGCAACCGGACAGGCAGATGAGGCCGTCGCTTCGCTCAGCGAGCTCGGCCGCCGGCAGCACCGGCTCCAGGCGATCGTAAGCGTGCGCGAGGGTCAGCAGCCGGCAGAGGTTCGCGTACCCCTTGGGCGTCTCCACCAGCAACGTGACATGGGAGCCGCCTTCGAGCGTCACCTCGGCGCCGGTGATCGGCCGCACGCCGAAGGCCTTCGCCGTGTGTGCGAACTCGAGCGAGCCGTAGACGCCGTCGTGGTCGGTGAGCGCCAGCGCCTCGTAGCCGAGCTCCGCAGCCCGGATCACGAGCTCCTCGGGCTGCGACGCCCCGTCCAGGAACGAATACGCTGAATGGCAATGGAGCTCGACGTAGCCCAACCAGTGCTCCTAGACCCTGCGGCCGGCGAGGGCGAGACCGTCGTCGATCAGGAGCGGCGCACCCTTCGCATCCTCTTCTCGCACGAGCTCCTCGATGCGACGTGGACGCGTCATGAGGGTGGGGAGCGCGGCGCCGAGCCGCACGTCCACCATGAGCACACGGACGCCTTCTACGTGCTCGAAGGCGAACTGACATTCCGCATCGGACCAGATCTGGAGCGGATCACTGCGTCCGTCGGCACGTTCGTCGCCGTGCCGCCCAATGTCGTCCATGGCTTCGACAACGACAGCTCGGAGCGGGTCTGCTTCCTCAACTTCCACGCGCCGAGCGGCGGCTTCGCCGACTACCTGCGCGGGGTGAGTCCCGGGTTCGACAGCTTCGACCCGCCCGAGGACGGCGGGGAGCCTCAGGACACGGCGATCGTCTCCCCGCCCGGAGCGGGCGAACGGCTCGCGCGTGGCAATCGCGCGCACTTCATCAAGGCCCAGCTGCCGCAACTGGCGGCGATCGAGCTGTCGTTCGAGCCTGGCTTCGAAGGCGTCGACCCGCACTCGCACGACGATCACGTCGACTCGTTCTTCGTCCTCGACGGCGAGGTCGAGTTCCTCAACGGCACCGGCGGCCCGGGAACATATGTCGCCGCTCCGCCGGGGGCGGTGCACGGCTTCAAGATCGCCGGCGATCGCGCGCCGATCGCGCTGCTCAACATCCACGCGCCCGATACCGGCTTCACCGACCGCCTCAGGCGCTCTGAGTGAACCAGCCGCGGCCGGCCTCGTCGTAGAAGACGACGGCGCAGCGGCCGTCCTCGAGCACCGTGTCGAAGTAGCGGCGATGGACGGGCTCCTCCGTCCACCAGCGATCGACCACGCGCCATTCCTCGCGCACGAGCGCAACGGCCTGGCGGTCGACCTGCCGCGGCACGCCGTCGAAGCCGGCGTCCACGAGCGCCGGCCTCGGCCCGTTCAGTCTCTGGGTACGAGCAGCGCGCGCTGTTCCGGGATCCGAGACCACGGCGCCACCTCGACCACCGTCGCAACCGCGCCTGCGCCCGCGCTAGAGCGCACCTGGCGCAGGCCTTCCTTCAGACGGTTCTGAAGCTCATGTCCCTCCGGCTTCACGAGCTCGAGCTGCCGCCCGGTCCATTCGGCGAGCTCCACGAGCTCGACCCCGAGGGACGTCACCGGCGCCGGCAGCTCCGCGAGCTTCGGGCCCAACGCGACGCGCAACCGGTCGCGTTCCGCAGCGGGCTCACGAAGGGTGAGCGCGCGCCGCCAGGAGCCGCCGCCGACGAGCCTCGCCTGAAGCGCCGCCTTGCGGACTCCGCGTCCCCCCCGTTCCGGACGGCCGAGCGCCCGCTCGACGAGCGCCTGTAGAGCTCTTCGCAGCGTGAGCTCGTTGTCCACCGGCTCGGGAAACTCCAGGTACTCCGCGATCTCGGCCACGGGCCGGCGTGGCCTGACGCGCCCTCTGTCCCCTCCTCGCGCCAGGTGCCACGCCTGCCGGCCCTCCGGTCCCAGGCGCTCGGCAACGGCCGCACCCGGCAATGCCGCCAGGTGGCCGACCGTCCGCAGGCCGAGCGCCTCCAGCTCGTCGTGGCGCTCCCGCTCGAGCGGCAGGACGCCGAGCGGGAGCGGAGCGAGGAAGGTGGGCGTTTCCTCGCTCGCAACGACGAGTATCTGGCCCGCGCGGGCGACGCTCGCGGCGGCGAGCGCGGCGAACTTTCGCTCGGCTGCGCCCGCACGGGCATCCCAGCCGGGGCCCACAGCGACGAGCGCCCGGCGAAGGACGCCTTCCACGCCGCCGTACAAGCGCTCTACTGCGCGAGTTTCCACGTAGAGACACCCCGGCTCGGCGGGCTCGACGGCGAACCCCTCGCCCTCGAGCCTCCGCACGATCTCCTCCCATGCCTGCTCCGCCTCCGCGGGGTCCTGCTCCACGAGCCTGAGCGACGGGCACGTGGCGAGGGCTTCGCCGAGCAACATCCCCGGCCGCACTCCCGCCACCTCGGCCGCGGCCGTCACGGCGCCGAGCTCCTGCCTCTGCCCCGGCAAGGGAGCAAGCGCCGCCGGCTGAAGCAGAAGGCGTGTTTTACCCTTGAGCGCCGCTCTCAGCTCGAAGCTCGGGATGAGCACACAGGCCAGCATGGGAACGTATGTTCTACACGAACACATGTTCCCCTGTCAAGCCTCAGGGTCTCACTTCCTATCGCATTCGCATCGTGTGCCCGCACAAAGCCGCAACCGGCGCAGGCCATGGCGACAACAGCGTGGCCCAGGGACGGAGATTGTCGGCCAACTCCATTGACCTCAGCCAGTCTGCTACTGGGGCGCGACCGGGTCGCCGAGGCGCACGCGGCCGGGCTCGACGACCTCGCCCCACACGCCCATCGGCAGCGGCTCGCTCGTGTCGACATCGCCGCGGTACTCGCCCAGCACGTGCAGGGTGTCGAGGTCGGGCACGCCAGTGTCGGGATTCTGGGTCGTGACGGCGCAGCGACCGACGTTACCGCGCGGTCTGACGACGGCGTCCCCGATGCGGACTCGACGGCCCATCCATTCATCCTCCCCATGCGCGGGCACGCCGTCCACGCCGAAGAGCATGCGGAAGCGGCGGCCGTCCACGCGCTCGACCCCGGCGGCGTTCGCCAGCGCCTCGAGCGAAGCGGTGCCCACGAGCGAGACGCCTGCACGGCTGCCGCGGTCAGGGCCCTGGCCGGGCTCCTCGGTGCGAACGAGACGGAGGGAGCGGCCCGCCGTGGCCGAGAGCGCCTCCGACCACGGGCCTTCTACGACCCGGCCGGCGACCGGCCGCCCGAAGAAGCTCGTCGTCAGGAGCTCGCCGACCTCGACATCACCGGCGACCACATCGCCGTCCGGCAGGTGCAGGGCGAGGCGGCCCGTTGCGTCGTCGTACTCGGGCACGACGCGGACGAGCGGCCCGACGACCTTGCCGTTGATCATCCGCCCGTTGTCGTCGACGAGGTAGAAGCGGCGGTTCTCGCGCACGCCGAACGGCTCGAGCTCGACCTCGTCGCGATGGACGAGCGCAAGCCCCTTCACCGGTGCGATCGTGATCCACGCGACGGAGCCCTGCATCACAGGCCGCCGGCGTAGCCGTCCTTGCGCGGGTCGGAGCCTCCGACGAGCGCGTCGCCCACGGCGAGGATCGCCTGGCCGCCGCCGAAGTAGCCTGCGTTCGGCTCCCGCACGGTCTCGATGCCGAGCTTGCCTAGGTCGACGTCGCGCTCCCAGAGCCCCTCCTCGAGCTTCACGACGTCGCCGTCGACCATGAACCGCGGCCGCTCGAGCGCCGCCTGCGGGTCGAGACCGTCGTCCACGATCGCCGAGACGAGCTGGAGGTGCGCCTGCGCCTGGAGGAACCCGCCCATGACGCCGAACGGCCCTGCGAGCGCACCGTCGCGCAGCAGCATCCCCGGGATGATCGTGTGGTACGGCCGCCTGCCCGGTTCCACGGCGCCCGACACCGAGAAGCCCGCACCGCGGTTCTGCAGCGAGACGCCCGTGCCGGGCGCGCAGAGCCCCGACCCGAAGCCCATGTAGTTCGACTGGATGAACGAGACGGCCATGCGGTCGGAGTCGACGGCGCAGAGGTAGACCGTGCCGCCCGCAGGCTCGGCGACGGCCACGGAGGCCTCGGCTCGGCGGCGGTCGAGGTACGCCGGCTCGAGCAGCTCGCTCACGTCCGCGCCGTCGCGGACGCGGGCGAACGCGTCCTCGAGCGCCAGCTGCATGCAACGGATCTGCGACGCGAGGCTGGGCGACGAGCGCTCGAGCAGTCCAAGCCCTTCCAGCGCCGCCACACCCTGCGTGGGCGGTGGGAGCTCGAGCACTGTGTGGCCTTTGTACGCGATCGAGAGCGGCTCAACCCAGCGAGCCTCGTACCCCGCGAGATCCTCCTCCTCGAGCCACGTGACGGACGCGATCGCGCGCGCGACCTCACCCTCGTAGAAGGCGGACGGCCCCTCCTCCGCGATGCGCCGCAAGGTCGCTGCGAGCTCCGGCAGGCGGACGATGTCCCCCACGCTCGGCGCCGGGAGATACTCGGCCGGCACGCGCTGGCCGCGTCCCCAGGCCTCGGCGGTGAGCGGCGTCACGGCGAAGCCGTTCTCGGCCGCGTCGATCGAGTCAGCCAGACACGCGTCGAGCCCCAGGCGGCCGCACCGCTCGGCGAGGGCCGCCCAGCCACCGACGGCGCCGGGCACCGTGACCGACCGCGGCCCGTCGACCTCGACGGGCGTCAGCGGAGCGGCGTTCCGCGGAGCGGGCCCGGCGGAATCGAGCCCATCCGCGCGACCGTCCTTCCACACGATCGCGAAGTTGTCGCCGCCGATGCTGTTCCCGGTCGGCTCCGTGACGGCGAGCACAGCCGCGGCCGCGAGAGCCGCGTCGGCCGCGTTCCCACCGCGCTCGAGCGCCCGCAGGCCGGCGCGCGTTGCAAGCGGCTGGCTCGTCGCCACCATGCCGTTCGCTGCCACGACGGGAGGCCGATTCACAGGGTCACCTCCGCCGCGGTGCCGACCATGCGGGAGAAACGCGGCACGACGTCGAGCACGCTCTCGCGCGCGCACCAGGCGATGTCGGCGTCGAGGCCGCTCCCGTGGAGGTTGCGCGCGCTCTGGGAGGCGCCGAGCCCCTCCTCGTTCGTCGCGAAGCTCCCGGCGAGCCGCATCGCGGCCGCCGCCGAGTCGGTCGGCCCGCCGCCGAGCGCCGCCGCCATGCGGCCGGCGACGTAGGCGTCGTCCATCGCGAGCTCTCCCTGCACGCCGGCGCACAGCACGGCGACGTCCTCCGAGCCTGCCTGAGCTGCCTCGCGAACGACCGCTTCGAGATTGAGCAGCGAGCCGACGAGGACGAGCTCGCACCGCGCCGCCGCAGCCAGCAGCAGTCGTGTTCCGTTTGTCGTTGTCAGCACGACCGTCTCGGCCGCCGGCTCGAGAAACTCGCGCGGCGAGTTGCCGAAGTCGAAGCCGTCGATGCGCACGGTCTTCCGCTCGCCCGCGAGCACCGCGCCGCCCTCGGCCGCAGCGATCGCGCGCGCCTCGTCCACCTCGGAGCAGCAGAGGACTCGCCGATAGCCGGCCGCGAGCGCCTGCGCCATGGTGGAGGTGGCGCGCAGGACGTCGATGACGATCCCGACCGGCGCCGACACTTCCTCGGCAGGCGTGAAGGCGACGTGTACGCGCATGGACGCGGGTACGCTAACCGGCCGTGGCGGACATGCAGCACTGCTACCGGCACCCCGACCGGGAGACGGGCCTCAGCTGCTCGGAGTGCGGGCGCCCGATCTGCGTCGACTGCATGACGACCGCGCCGGTCGGCATCCGCTGCCCCGACCACTCCGCGACGGGCCGCTCGGTGAGTCAGACCGTCAAGATGGCGCGGCCGAACCTTTCCAGCGGCACGTTGGTCACGAAGGCGCTCATCGGCTTCAACGTCGTCATCTACCTCGTCACGGTCGCGCAGGGGCTCGGGGTGAATCAGCCCGGAGGAAAGCTCTTCGGCGAGTTCGCGCTCTACGGGCCGCTCGTCGCCGACGGTGACTGGTGGCGCCTCATCACGGCTGCATTCCTCCACGCGAGCCTCCTCCACATCGGCTTCAACATGCTCGCGCTGTGGTGGGTCGGGGGCCCTCTCGAGCAGGCGATGGGGCCATGGCGCTTCCTCGCGATCTACGGCGTGTCGGGCCTGGCGGGCTCGGCCGGCGCGCTCCTGGCCAGCCCGCAGGCCGTGACGGTCGGCGCGTCCGGGGCGATCTTCGGCCTCTTCGGCGCGATGGTGGTCATCCAGTGGCAGACGACTGGGTCACTCGCGGGGCCGGCGATGACGCTCATCCTCGTCAACCTCGCCCTCACGTTCGCGCTGCCGAACATCTCGTGGGGAGGCCATGTCGGGGGACTCGTCGGCGGCGTCCTCGCGACGCTCGCGCTGACGCACTTCGGCACGCGACACGTCGCCTACGCGCGCATCACTCCGGTCGCCGTCGTGTCACTGATCGCGATCGGGGTCGGCAGCGTGATCGTCGCCTACTGGCGCGTCCGCGGCCTGGCCTGAGCTCGCGCTCCGATCCTCCGGATTCGGCAGAGCGACGGCGACGAGCCAACCCGTAGCGGCGGCGAACACCGCGATCGGCGTCACGTCGTACGCGGAAGAGCCGAGCAGGAGCGTCGCGAGCAGGACGGCGGTGAACGGCGCGCGCAGGACAGCCGCCGTTCCCGCCGCGAGCCCGACCGCCACGGCCGGCGTGGTGCCGAGGCCCGGCAGTACGTCCGCGGCCAGCATCGCCAGGGCCACGCCGACCGCCAGCGCCGGGAACACCGGCCCTCCGCGGAAGCCCGCTCCAAGCGAGAGCGCGTACGCGAGCCCCTTCGCGGCCACGAGGAGCAGCAGCACCCACGCGGAGTTCTCGGCGATGACCGCAGGCATCTCTGCCTGCCCTGAGAAGAGGACAAGATCGACGGGCCGATCGGCCACGGCCCGAAAGACGACCGCGAGCACCCCGACGAGGGCGCCCGCCACCACGAGCCCGAGCTCCGGTCGCCGCTTGGCGCCTCTGGCCACGCCGTGCGCGAGGTGCCGGATGCCGACCACCAACACCGCGATGACGACAGACAGGACGATGCCCCACGCGATGTCGGCCAGCCGGACGCTGTCGTAGGCGGGCAGCCCCGGCAACGACAGAGGAGTCTGGTGCAGTCCCTGCCAGCCGTCGACACCCGTGAACACGAGGGCTCCCGTCGCGGCTGCGACGAACCCCGGCAGGAGGGCCCGCACAATCGTCGCCGCGGGAATGGCACCACTCAACGCAACAAGCTCGAGCAGCATCACCGACGCTGCCAGCGGACCGCCGAAGAGTGCCGCGATCGCCGCGAACGCACCCGCGAGGACGAGCAGCTGGGCTTCCGTCCCTTCCATGCGGACGAGCCGGACTGCCATCGCTCCCATCCCCAGGCCGAGGGCGATGAGCGGCGCCTCCGGCCCGAGCACGAGCCCTAGGCCGAGGGTGGCGAGACCCGCGAGGAGGATGCTCGGCAGCTCGATCGGGGCGATCGGCGCCGTCGAGATCCCCTCGAGCGGCGAGTGGCCGCCGTGACCCGGGAGGCGCAGGAACAGCGCGACAAGCACGCCCGCCAGCGCGGGCACGAGGATCACGTACCACCACGCAGGCTCGCTCCAGTCCAGCCAGTGCGGGACGACCTCCCAGACGAAGTGGATGACGTCGTGGATGGCGGTCTGGAAGAGCACCGCCGCGGCCGCGACAGGGAAGCCGAGGAGGGCCGCTAGGACGAGGGTTCGAACGTAGGACGCGGCCTGCTTGTCCACCTATTGCGGCCGAGTGTGTCGCGCGCGGAGTTCACGGCGCGCCCGGCGCCGAGAGGACAGCAGGTACCAGATGAACGCGATCGCGGCCACGGCCAGCAAAGCTCCGCCCAGCGTCGCGCCCCGAAAGCCTGGCGCCTCGACGTCGAGCGTCCGGTCACCAGCGTGCGCCCCGCTGCCCGGGCCGAGCGTGATGCCGAGCGTGAGGAGATTCGGGAGCGCGAGCAGCATCGCTCCTACGAGGATCCACAGCCACATGCGGCCGGAGCGCCGGCGCCGGATGCCCCAGATGATGAGCAGCACCGGCAGGATGGTGAAGATGAACCCGTAGAAGAGCCCGAGCAGGATGCCGCCCGTGAAGCTCTCGTTCGCCTGGTCGCCGACCCGCTGGGCCCACCAGCGCGGGATGAAGGCGGCGCCGATGAGCAGCGCGAGCAGGACGGCGACGGTGATGCCGCCCCACACCTTCAGGCGATGCAACCAGTCGGTCTGCGGCTCGGCCGGAGTCTGAGACTCGCTCACACGGCGATTATCGCGCAGGTTTGCGCGCGATATAGCTCTTCGGCGCCCTGAGGATCACGGTCTTCTTCTTCACGAGGTCGACAACCGTGACCGAGCCCTCCCGGACGCGGATGCGGGTGTTCGCGCAGTAGTCCTCGGTTAGCCACCACGTGCCGCGGATGGCTGCGGACGCGAAGCGTCCCTTCGTCCGGAACCTCCCCTTCCCCTTGCCCCACAGCCGCCGGATCGGCTTCGCCTTCTTCTTCTGCGACACGCTCTCGAGGCTCCGCTTCGCGCACGACTTGAAGTTGCCCCCGATCAGCCGTAGCTCGATGAACCCTGCGACATTCACGACGAGGAACTTGCTGGGAACGCCGTCCTTGTCGCTGTAGAAGAGCGTCTTGTTGCCGTTTCGATCGGTGATCACGACGCCTTTGCCGTTCGAGACGTCGACGATCGTGCCGTTCGGCAGCGGCTCGTCGTCGCTCGGGACGAACGTCCGGTTCCTGTTCGGGTACTTCACCGTGCCGGGCGGCCTGTCGCCGGGCGGCGGGCCGATCTGCGGGCCCTGCACCGCAGGAGGCGGCGGTGGCGGCGGGGGTGGCGGCGGCGGCGGCGGTGGAGCCGGCGGTGCGGGAGGCGGCGGCGGCGTAGGTGGCGGCGGCGGTGGTGGCGGATCGCCGCCTGTGCGGGTGTTGAGGAACGTGCACGTGACCGTCTCGCCGGCAGAGACGGAGATGTTCGAGACCGGGCTGCCGTCGCTACACGTCGCGCTCGTAAGCTCCCAGCCGTCGGGGACGCTCTCCGAAACCGAATGACCGGAGCCCGCCGGGATGCCGCCGGCGACCCGCTGCCCGCCGTCGCCGAGCGTGAAGCCATCGGGGTCGAACGACGCCGCAAACGTGAACATCGTGTCGACGCCGTCCGGGTCCGTCTCCTTCCTCACGACAATCGTGCCGGTGTCCTCGCCACCACCGACGAACGTGTTCGTGAACGTGCACGTGACCGTCTCGCCCGGGTCGAGGTCGATCGCCTCAGGATCGCTGCCGTCGTCACACGTCGCGCTCGTCAGCTCCCAGCCCTCGGGGATGTCGGTCTCCCGGATCAGCCACGTCCCAGGGCTCAGCGGGCCGGTGTCATGCGACTGCCCGTCGGAGAGCTGGAAGAACGGAATGCCGTCGCCCTGGAAGTCGAAGACGGTCGGATCGTCGTCCGGGTCCGTCTCCTTCTGGACAATGATGTTGCCCTGCTTCCGGTTCACGAACGTGCAGGTGACGGTTTCGCCGGCCTGAAGGTCGATCTCGTCGATGGGGCTGCCGTCGTCACACGTCGCGTTCAACAGGGTCCAGCCCTCCGGCTCATCTTCTGAGACGGAGTAGGAGCCCGGGTCCAGCGGCCCGGAGTCGTTCGACTGGCCGCCGGCGAGCTCGAAGTCGTCGCTGTAGCTGGCGTTGAAATTGAAGGTCTGTGGATCCTCTGCCGGGTCCGTCTCCTTGGCGACGATGATGTTCCCGGTCGTCGCGGCGACCGTGAAGCAGTCGGAGAACTCCGACGTGTTGCCGTTCGGATCCGTCGCCGTCGCTGTGATCACGTCGCCCGACGAGAGGGCGGCGACGTCGATCGCGAACTCCACCTCGCCCGATTCGTCCGTATCGACGGTGCTGTCGCCGAGGAACTCCTCTCCCTCGCCGTTGCCCGGAGCCATCGCAGGCGCTCGAGCGAAAGAGGTTGATGTCGAACGACGTGCTCGGGGCCGAGTCGAGCGTCCCGTTCACGACCATGCCGCCGGCGTCCGTGATGACCGGGAAGTTCTGCAGCTCGTTTGCGCCCGTGTCCTCGTCTCCGGCGTCGTTGTCGTTCACGGCGAAGTCGCGTTCGAGATCGATGCCGAGCCCGTCGTTGGCAAAGATGCTGTTCCGCCTGATCGAGATCAGCGATGCGCCGGATTCGACGCCGACTCCTCCAAGCCCGTTGTAGGCGATGACGTTCTCGGTGATCGTGGTGGAAGCGGCTCCCGCCGAGCCGGCGATGTCGATGCCGAACCCGCCGGTGTTCCCGAGCGGGGTCGCGCCGTCTCCGAGCGTGCCGATGAAGTTGCCCTGAATCTGGTTGAACTCGACCGCGGTGGGACCGGCGCCGGTGAGGATCGTGTCGTTCAAGAGGATGCCCGCGCTGTTGCCCGAGATGACGTTGCCCTCCGCGCCCTCGGTCGCGCCGATGATGTTGAACGAGGAACCGAACAGTTGAACCGCAAACGTGTTGGGAACCGCTGCCGTTCCTGCGGCATTCGTGCCGATCGAGTTGCCGGAGATGAGGTTGCCCGAGCCGCCGTCGACGAACACGGCAGTGTTGTTCCCGGAGATGACGTTCGCGTCCGAGGCGATGATGCCGCCGATCCGGCCGCCCGCTACATCCTCGAGCCATATGCCGAAGCTGTTCCCCTGCGCGCTCGTGCCTGCGAGATTCGTCCCGATGTAGTTGTTCGAGACGTCGACATCAAACGCACCCGTCACGCGAATGCCGGCCCGGGCTCCGCCGGAAAAGTCGTTGATGGCGAGTGCCTGGATCGTCGAGAAGCTTCCGTTGGAATCGATTGTGAACCCATTGGATCCCGCGCCGGCAGACGTGCCGTCGATCTCGACGACAGGCGAGTCGTCGTATCCGGGCGCCGTCTGGCCGTGGATATCGACCTGGTCGGTGATCGTCGGGAGCGCCGACGTCGGCGAGATCGTCCCCGCGACGCTGAACTCGATCGTGTCGGAGCCCTCGTTCGCGTTCGCGTCGAGGATCGCCTGCCGCAGGCTGCCGCA
Organism: uncultured Actinomycetes bacterium; assembly: GCA_963755155.1. GTDB lineage: Bacteria > Actinomycetota > Thermoleophilia > Gaiellales > Gaiellaceae > PALSA-612. The sequence continues at coordinate 85,316 of CAVWIV010000013.1, forward strand.
GCCGGAAGTCGCGCAGTCGGTGAGATTCGAGACGGTGTATGTCGCGGCGTGCGCAGGCGCCGCGCCCACGACGAGCGCGGCCAGCGCGAAGACTACGAGCGCTCCCCCGGAAAGCGTTCGCCTCACAGGCGCGCATCCTACGCGTCCAGCTTGGACGCGGTCAAAGGCGCGCCGGCTGGCGGCTAGCGCTTCTTGAACGCCTTGTAGCTCTTCCCGGCGCGAACGATCACGGTCTTGCGCTTCACGAAGTCGCCAACCGTTACCGAGCCCTGGCGAACGGAGACGAGGGTGTACGCGCGGAAGTCTGCGACGAGCCACCACGTGCCGCGGACGGTCGCGGACGCCAGGCGGCCCCTCGTGCGGAAGTTCCCCTTGCCCTTGCCCCAAAGCCGCCGGACGGGCTTCTTCTTCGCGTCGCTCGCCTGCAGCGCACGAGCGGACGTGAAGTTGCCCCCGATGAGCCTGAGCTCGATCAACCCGCCGATCTTGTCGACCACGAACTTGCTGGGGACGCCATCCTTCGCTCCGTAGAAGATCGCGGAGTCGCCGTCGCGGTCCGTGAGCTCTATGCCGCGACCGTTCGAGACGTCGACGATCGCACCGTCCGGGATCGGCTGATCACCGTTGGGGACGAACGTCTGGTTCCTGAACGTCACCGTGCCTGTAGGACGCCCGTCAGAGGGTGGCCCGATCGTCGGGCCGGCCGGCCCGGGTGGTGGCGGAGGTGGTGGTGGCGGCGGTGGCGGTGGTGGTGGCGGCGGCGGCGGGGGTGGCGGAGGAGGCGGCGGCGAAGCTGGCGGTGGCGGAGGCGGCGGAGGTTCGACCGGCGCCTGGCCGTTCTCGAACTTACACACGACGCTCTCGCCCACGGAGAGATCGATGACGACGCTGTCGTCTCCGGGATCGAAGTCCCCGTCGGCACCGATGAGTATCGAACTTCCTCCCGAGCACTCGATGTTCGTGATCACCCAGCCGTCGGGCAGGACCTCCCTCACCCGCCTCGCACCGTCCCCGAGAGGCGAGAACGTCTGCTCGGACGACAGCGGGTTGCTCGGCGCACCGTCGTCGTCAAGCCTGAAGTTGCTCAGGCCGGAGCCGACGGTCGTGAAGAAGAAGTCCTGAGGCGAGTCGGGAACGGCGTCGAGCTCGATCGTGATCTCGCCGAACTTCGTGTTCTGGAAGGTGCAGGTGACGGTCTCGCCCACGCCGAGGTCGATCTCCGACACGGGGCTGCCGTCACTGCACGTGGCGCTCGTCAGCTGCCAGAGCTCGGGCACGGTCTCGGCGACGGAGTACGTGCCCGCCAGCAGCGGGCCCGAGTCCGCCTGCTGGCCGTCGGACAGCGAGAACGGGTCGCCCCAGCTGGGCGTGAACGTGAACTGCTGCGGATCGCCGTCAGGATCCGTCTGCTTGACGACGACGATGTGCCCGCGCTTCGTGTTCGTGAACGTGCACGTGACGGTCTCGCCCGGGTCGAGGTCGATCGACGAAGGGCTGCTGCCGTCGTCGCAGCGTGTGGCTCGTGAGATCCCAATCCGCCGGCACCGTCTCCGAGACGCTGTAGGTGCCCGGGCTCAGGAAGCCGGAGTCGTCCTGCTCGCCGTCCGAGAGCGAGAACGGATCGCCGTAGCTCGTCGTGAACCCGAACTCCTGCGGATCGCCGTCCGGGTTCGTCTCCTTGACGACGACGATGTTGCCCTGCTTCGTGTTGTCGAAGGTGCAGATGACCGTCTCGCCGTCGTCGAGCCCGATCTCCGAGGGGTCGCTGCCGTCGTCGCACGTCGCGCTCGTCAGCTCCCAGCCCTCCGGCACGGTCTCGGAGACGGAGTACGTGCCCGCGGCGAGGTCTCCCGAGTCGTTCTGCTCGCCGTCGGAGAGCGAGAACGGATCCGTGTAGTCGGTCGTGAAGGAGAACTCCTGCGGGTCGCCGTCCGGGTCCGTGTGCTTGACGACGACGATGTTCCCCGTCGCCGACGCCTCTACCGTGACGGGCGCGTCCGGTCCCGTCGGCGTCACCGAGACGCCGTCGCCCTGGGCGCTCGCGTTGTTGAAGTACTCACCCGGCGTCGCGGATGCGGTCGCGGAGAAGATGAGCGTGATCGAGCCGCTCGCGGGGACCTCGAACGCTTCGTCCGCCACCCACGTGAGCGTCTGCCCTTCTTCGTCCGGGTCCTGGGTGGTGGCCCCGCTCGTGGAGCCGTCGACGTAGGAGAACCCGTTGGGCAGCGTGTCCGTGATCGAGCTCAAGAGGACGTTCGACGAGCCCTCGTTCGTGATCGTGACCGTGTACGTGACGGTGTCGCCCGGCCCGACCGTCGCGTCGTCGACGACCTTGTCCATCGAGACTGCGGTGGCTCCCGGCTGGCATCCGCCCTCGCCGGTCGTCCCCGAGCACGAGCCGGTCGACGAAGACCGCCGAGTCGTAGACGTTGTCGCCCTGGTCGAAGATCGACAGGTAGAGCGTGTGGGCTCCCGGCGTGACGGGCGTGGAGGCGGAGAGGAGCGGCGTCGCCCCGCCGTACGACGTGCCGGCCGCCTCCTCGGCAGTCATGTCGCCGTGTTGACGCTGATGACGTTGCCTTCGGCGTCGAAGGCGAAGTTGTTCGGCGCCGAGACGGCCGAGCCAGACGCTGTCCAGCTCGTAACGTCGAGCTCGGCCACGAAGGCGTCGCTCACGGAGCCGCCGACGAAGTTCGGGTATTCCTCGGAGAGGAAGCGGAAGTCGATCGTCAGGCAGTTGGCCGCGACCGGTACGGCGAGGTTGATACCGAGCACCGTGACGTCCCGCTCGGCGCCGCCTCGGACGGCGCCGCCGCCATTGCTCGTGCTGGCGAAGAACGACTGGTCGTTCCCCGCCTGCGTCGCGTTGCCGGAGGTCATGATCGCGTACGTCGAGCCGTCCGTCGGGAAGCCGCCGAGCGGAGTGCCGGAGTCGGCGACCGCGTTCGGCGACCCGCCCGTCGTCGTCTGGAACGCGGCGCCCGTGACGACGTCAGGATCGGCCGCGATCGCAGCTGCGAGCCCGGGGGCAGCCGACGGCGTAATCGCCTGAATGCCGGGCGACTCGTCGCCGGGCTTGTCGCGAGGAGGCTCAGCCGCCGCAGCGCCCGTCAGGAGCAGCGCGCATGCTGCTGCCAGGCCGATGACCGTTCGCCGCAGAACAGATACGTGAATCGTGCCTCCCCCCGTTGGCGCGCCCGACAATACACGACGCGGGCCGGCGTGGCTAACGCGGCTTAGGCCGGGCCGAGTAGCTCTTCGGCGCCTTCACGACGACCTTCTTCTTCGTCACGAAGTCGGTGACGAGCATCGAGCCTTGCCGTACCTGGACGAGCGTCCGGTCGCAGAGGTCGGCCGTCAGCCACCAGGTGCCGCGCACCGTCGCCGACGCGTAGCGGGCTCTCGTGCGGAACTTCCCCGAGCCCTTCGCCCAGAGGCGGCGCACGGGCTTCTTGGCCTGGCCGGCGGCGGCGACGGAGCGCGTGCCGCACGTCTTGAAGTTGCCGCCCGTGAGCCGCATCTCGACGAGCGAGCGGCCCTGCTCCCGCAGTCGCAGGAGCTTGAACACGGCCGGGACGCCCGCCCCGTACACGGTCAGCGTCCCCACCTCGGTCTTCAGGGCTGAGGCGACCGTCGGTGACGTTCACCGAGGAGCCGTACGGGATGGGACGACCGGAGGCGTACCGATTGCCGTTCACGAGCACCGTCCCCGTCGCCGTGCCGGACGGCACGGTGCTCGGCGCCGGAGGTGGCGGCGGGGGCGGTTGCGCGGCGGAGCACTCGGCGATCGTCCGCGCGGTGACCGGTACCACCGTGGGCGTCGCGACGACGTTGAGGATGTCGCCCGTCACCTGCCAGGACGGCGTGAGCGTCGGTGTCGCGCCCGCGTTGAAACGGAGGTTGAAGTCGATCGCCGCGATCTCCGTCCCACTCGCGTCGATCCAGCGGTCACCGGTGACCGTCACGGGATTCGTAACTGCGAACGTCACTGGGACGAACGTCGGCGGAGGCGTGCTAGGGCCGCCCGTCCGCGTGGCCTCGAAGCCCCACGTGTTGTCGAACGGGTTGCCGCACACGTCTCCCGCGAACGAGACGGTCACGCGGTAGCGCGTCTCCGGGAAGGGCGGCGAGTCGTAGGCGATCTGAAAGCCGGCGACGTAGCCAGGCCCCGCAGCCGGGACGCCCTGCGCGGAGGACGCGCCGAGCAAGGCGGCCACGGAGAGCACGATCGGGAACGCGACACGCCTGGCCGCGATCATCCTCCCGCCACCGCTGCCGTCACGCCGGCCTCGGCGAGTGCCGCCTGCGCTGCCGCGAGCCGGGCGAGCGGCACGCGGTACGTCGAGCAGGACACGTAGTCGAGCCCGATCTCATGGCAGAACGCCACCGAGCGCGGGTCGCCTCCGTGCTCGCCGCAGATGCCGAGCTTGAGGTCCGGCTTCGCGCCGCGGCCGCGCTCGACGGCGATGCGCATGAGGTCGCCGACGCCGCCCTCGTCGAGCGTCTCGAACGGGTTGCGCTCGAGCACGTCGTCCTCGAGATACCTGGCGAGGAACTTGCTCTCCGCGTCGTCGCGCGAGAAGCCGAGCGCCGTCTGCGTGAGATCGTTCGTGCCGAAGGAGAAGAAGTCCGCGTGCTCCGCCACCTCGTCCGCGCGAATGCACGCGCGCGGCAGCTCGATCATCGTGCCCACCGCGTACTCGAGCGCGTCCTCCTCGGAGGCGACGCGGATCGTCAGCTCGCGCAGGCGGCGCAGCTCCTCGCCGAAGCCGATGAGCGGGTGCATGATCTCGACGAGCGGCGCCTCGCCCGATGCGGCGTGGACGGCGCGGGCGGCGCGCACGATCGCGCGCACCTGCATCTCGTAGATCTCGGGAAAGATCAGCCCGACGCGGCAGCCCCGCATGCCGAGCATCGGGTTCGCCTCGGAGAGCACGCGGATCCGCTCGCGCATGTGCTCGTCGACGGCCTCCTCGAGCGGAGGCAGGAACTCGTGGAGCGGCGGATCGAGCAGCCGGATCGTCACCGGCAGGCCGGCCATCGCGTGGAAGATGCCCTCGAAGTCCGCCTGCTGCATGGGGAGGATCCGCTCGAGCGCGGCGCGGCGTCCCTCGGCCGAGTCGGCCATGATCATCTCCCGGATCACCGGCAGCCGCTCCTCGGCCATGAACATGTGCTCGGTGCGGCAGAGGCCGATGCCCTCGGCGCCGAGCTCACGCGCCTTGGCGGCGTCCTCGGGCGTGTCGGCGTTCGCGCGTACGGCGAGCCTGCGAAACCCGTCCGCCCACTCGAGCACCGTCTCGAAGTCCTCGTTGATCTGCGGCGGCACGACGGGGACGCGCCCGAGGATCACGCGGCCCGTGCCGCCGTCGATCGTCAGCAGATCCCCTTCCGCGAGCTCGTGGCCGTTGAGTGACGCGACGCCGGCGGCGACGTCGATGGCGAGCCCCTCGCACCCGGTCACGCACGGAATGCCCTCGCCGCGCGCGACGATGGCCGCGTGCGATGTCAGCCCGCCGTGCGCCGTGAGGATGCCGGCGGCGTACCGCATGCCGTGGTAGTCGTCGGGGGTCGTCTCCCAGCGGACGAGGATCACGGCCTCGCCTGCCTTGCCGAGCTCCTCGGCGACGCCGGGATCGAAGACGACCTTGCCGGTGGCGGCGCCGGATGAGGCGTTGAGCCCCTCCGCCGCCACTTCGACCTCGACGCTGGGATCGATCATCGGATGGAGGAGCTGGTCGAGCTGCGCGGGGTCGATCCTCGCAACGGCCTCCTCCCGCGTGATCAGGCTCTCGCCCGCCATGTCGACGGCGGCCTTCAGCGCGGCCGCAGCCGTGCGTTTCGCAGTGCGCGTCTGGAGGATGTACAGCCGGTCGTCCTCGACGGTGAACTCGATGTCCTGCACATCGCGGTAGTGCGCCTCCAACCGGGTCATCGTCTCGAGGAGCTCCGAGTACGCAGCGGGTAACCGCTCGGCCATGAGCGCGAGCGGCTCGGGAGTCCGGATGCCGGCGACGACGTCCTCGCCCTGCGCATCCACGAGGAACTCGCCGAAGGGAACGGCTTCGCCGGTCGACGGGTTGCGCGTGAAGCAGACGCCGGTGCCCGAGCGCTCCCCCTTGTTGCCGAAGACCATCTGCACGATGTTCACGGCCGTGCCGAGATCGTCCGGGATGTCGTGCGCGCGACGATAGACCTGCGCGCGTGGCGTCTCCCACGACTCGAAGACAGCGACGACTGCGCGGATCAGCTGGGCATTCGCGTCCTGCGGGAACGCCGCGCCGACGTCCTGCGCGTAGATCTCCCGGAAGGTGTCGACGAGAGACGCGAGATCCTCGGCCGTCAGCTCGACGTCCTGGCTGACGCCGCGCTCTCGCTTCAGCCGCGTGAGCTCCTGCTCGAAGCGGTGAGGGTCGACACCGTCGACGGTTTCGCCATACATCTGGATCAGGCGGCGGTACGAGTCGTTCGCGAACCTCGCGTCTCCTGCCGCGGCCAGGCCGCCGGCCGCCGCGTCGTCGAGCCCGACGTTGAGGATCGTGTCCATCATCCCCGGCATCGAGACGGCCGCGCCCGAGCGCACGGAGACGAGCAACGGGTCACCAGGGTCTCCGAAGCGCTTGCCCGCGCGCTGCTCGAGCAGGCGCAGGTGCTCGGCCACCTCGTCCTCGAGCCCGTCGGGCAACCGCTTCTCCTTCATGTACGCGCGGCAGGCCTCGGTGGTGATCGTGAAGCCCGTGGGCACGGGGATCCCTAGCGAAGTCATCTCCGCGAGGCCTGCGCCCTTGCCGCCCAGCAGCTCGCGGCCGCCGTCGCAGGGGTCATCGAAGGCATAGACGTACCGCGGCACGCCGCGAATCTTCCCACAGGAGGGTTTGGCGGAACGGTGCTCGTCGCCAGGGCGCTCCGGGCGTCGCGCTGCAAAGACGCAGGGAGCCCGCGTACTAAGTGCGTTGGCGACCGAGGACACCGCAGTGCGGCGATCCGGTGCGTTCTGGCGACACAGTCACTGTTTCGCGAGATCCTCCTTGGCCGTTTCACGACCGGCGAGGCGGGTATGGCGACGCTACATCCACACGGAAGGAGCGCTCAATGCAACAGACACACGTTGCGACAGACCTCTGGACGTACGGCGAGACCATCCGTACGGGCGGAGACCTCACCGGCTACCACGTCGAGGCGACCGACGGCGGCGTCGGCAAGATCGACGAAGCGACCTACGACGAGGGCTCGAGCTGCCTCGTCGTCGACGCGGGCCCCTGGATCTTCGGCAAGAAGATCCTACTCCCGGCCGGCATCGTCGAGTCCGTCGACCACGACGAGCAGAACGTCTTCGTCAACCGGACGAAGGGCGAGATCGAGAACGCTCCGGAATACAACGACGCCCAGTTCACCGACGCGAAGTACCGCGGCGAGCTCGGCACGTACTACGGCGGCCCCGGCCCTACGATCTAGGACGCCCGACGATCTAGGACCACGCGGCTCGCGCCGCCGGCGGTCAGGCTTGCGCCGGCCGCCGGCGGCGGGCGCGAAACTCCGCCACCCAGGCCGCCCAGCGAAGGCCGAGCCAGAGTGGCGTCAGCAGTACGTAGAAGAGGAGCATCCCGGCGGCGAGGCACGTGTACCAGAGCGTCCAGCGCCACACGGGGATGCGCCGCTGCCGCGCGAGCTGTGCTTCAGGGTCGAAGAACTCCGTGCTCATGACGGGTTCGCGTGGAGCTCGTGGCTCCGGCGCTCGACGAGCCGAACCGCACGCACGGCGGTCTCCTCCACGCTGAGCTCCGTGACGTCGATCACGGGGCAGCCGAGCCGCTTGTGGATCGCCGCCGCGTCCGCCAGCTCGTCGTAGACCTCGACGAGGCCGGCGTACCGCTGCCGGTTCGCCTGCATCAGGCGCGCGCGCTCGCGACGGATGTCGGCGAGGCGTTCGGCGTCGATCGTCAGCCCGACGACCTTCGCCGGATTGATGTCGAAGAGCTCCTCCGGCGGCGCGATCCCCTTGACGATGGGGACGTTCGCGGTCTTGTAGCCCATCGAGCCGAGGAACATCGAGACCGGGGTCTTCGATGTCCGCGAGACGCCGACGAGCACGATGTCCGCCTCCCGCAGGCCGGTCGCGCCCAGGCCGTCGTCGTACTTCACGGCGAACTCGATCGCCGCCATCCGCTTGAAGTACGCGGAGTTGAGCGGCGGCCGCGCGCCCGCCTTCATCTGCGCTCCCTGGCCGGACACCTTGGCGATCGACGCCATCGGCGGGCCGAGGATGTCGCAATAGTGCACCTTGGCGCGGCGGCAGAGGACGCGCATCTCCTCCCGCAGGTCGGGCTTGACGAGCGTGTAGACGACGACCGCCGGCCGCCCCTTCGCCCGCTCGACGGCGAGCTGGAGGTCCTCCACGGTCTCCACGCGCGGATGGCGGATCTCCTCGAACGGCTGGTCAGGGAACTGCGCCTCGAGCGCCATCACGAGCCGCGTCGCCGTCTCGCCTGTGGCGTCCGAGACGATGTGCAGCTCGACCGGCGCGTTCATCGCCCGAGCAGCGTACTTATGTTGGCCTGACTAGCCCGCGCACACTCGAGTTCTCGCTCAGCACCCGAAGCAGCCGATGTTGTTGTTCGATTCGTCCGTGAACCACACCGTTCCGCTGGGCCCGCGACTGATCCCGCTCGGCGAGCCCGAGGGAGTCGGGACCGGAATCTCCGTGACCACGCCAGCCGGCGTGATCCGGCCGATGTTCCCGGGCAGATGTTCGGTGAACCAGAGATTGCGGTCCGGCCCGAGCGTGATCTCCCTGGGGTCGCTGTCCGCCGTGGGGATCGGAAACTCTGTGATCGTCCCGTTGGGCGTGATGCGGCCGATGCGGTTGGCGCCGCTCTCCGTAAACCAGACGGCCCCGTCCGGTCCTGCCGTAATGCCGAATGGAAATGCGTCCTCGGTCGGGAGCGCAAACTCCGTCACGACGCCTTGGGGCGTGATGCGCCCGATGCGGTTACCGGTGAACTCGGTGAACCAGAGGTTTCCGTCCGGGCCCCGGGTGATCCGGACCGCGTCGCCGGCCACATCGAGCGGCACATCGAACTCGCTCAACACGCCACCGGTAGTGATTCGCCCGATCTTGTCGCTGAGTTGCGTGAACCACATCGCCCCGTCGGGACCGGCGGTGATGCCGATCGTCTCTGCCCCGACCGCGAACGTCGAGATCTGGCCGGCTGGCGTGATTCGGCCGATCCTGGCCGCGCTTTCGTCCGTGAACCAGAGGTTGCGATCCGGGCCGACTGCGATCACCTCCGGCGACGGAGTTCCGGCCCCCTCGTCGTCAGCGCCCGGCACCGCGAACTCGATGACGCTTCCCGTAGGTGTGCTGCGGCCGATGTTTCCGGCGCCGGGCTCCGTGAACCAGAGGTTTCCGTCCGGGCCGGCGACGATAGATGCCGGGGCGGCACGTTCTGCATCGACCGGAAACTCGAGCGGAGCCTTCGCGAGATACTGCTGGCCGGTACGCAGGGCGATGGACCGGTTCTCGATGAAATCGAAGACACAGCGTGCGTCCCTGACGAACGGACGTCAACGTTCCGTCGCAGCGGTCGTCCGTGAGCCAGTCGGTTCCACGAACCGTGGTGCTGCTGTATCGCCCGCGAGTGCGGAACGCACCTTTCGCCTTTCCCCACAGACGGCGCACCGATCGCTTGGGCGGCTTGTTGCGAGCCGCGATCGTCCGCTTAGCGCCGCACGGCTTGAAGCTGCCGCCGGAGAGCCGGAGCTCGACGGTCGATGCCTGCCCCGGTGGTAGGGCGATGATGAACCGCCCGTTGTAGAAGTTTCCCGGCACTCCCGCTTTCAGGACCAGCTGCACCTCGCCGTTCGCGGTCTCGACCTCCGTCCCCGCCGGCACGCGACGCTTGCGGTCGAGCCGGACGAAGGTCTTCGCGCCCGGCAGCCGGAAGAAGACGACTCCACGAACAGGCGCGACCGAAACCGTCTGAGCACTCGCCGACGCACCCGCAGACGCGAAAGGAAGCGCAGCTGCCGCCCCCGCCGCAGCGGCGAGTGCCGCGAATGAGACGATCGTTCGGAAGACGAGTAGGTGCGTCCCGCGAATATCGCCATCCTCGCACGCTGCGCGTCTTTAGCAAAGCGGGGGTTGCCGCGACGTCCGTTAGTTCATGCGATCTCTTGCCGCGTAGCGTGGGCCGACAGGTAGTCGAGCGCCAGCCTCGTGAAGACCGCGATGCCGTTCCGCATCGCGGCCTCGTCCCAGTCGAAGCGCGGATGGTGGTGCGGGTAGTGGTCGTCCCCGCCCGCGCCGACGATGAAGAACGCGCCCGGCGCGGCCGTGAGGTACGCCGAGAAGTCCTCGCCGCCCATGATCGGCGGCGGCACGAAGAACGCGTCGTCACCGAGCTCCTCGCGAACGGCGGCCTCGACGAGCGCCGAGGCGTCCTCGTCGTTGACCACGGAGTCGTAGCCCTCCTCGTACTCGAAGACGGACGTGCAGCCGTGCGCTTCCGCGATGCCCTGCGCGAACCGCTCCATCGCGCTCCGTACCGCGGCTCGCACCTCGGGTGCGAACGTCCGCACGGTGCCCCCGAGCTCGACGGACTCCGGGATGATGTTGTCGGCCGTCCCGGCGTGGATCTGCGTCACCGAGACGACGGCGCGCTCGATCGGGTCGACGACGCGCGAGACGACGTGCTGCAGCCCGCTGACGACCTGCGCGGCCGCCGTCACCGGGTCGATCGACTTGTGCGGCGCGGCCCCGTGGCCGCCCTTGCCGCGGATCTCGATCTTGAACACGTCGCTGGCGGCGGTGTGCGCTCCCGCCAGGACGCCGACCTTGCCGAGCGGGTCGAGCGAGAAGAGATGCGCGCCGACCACCATGTCGACGCCGTCCATGACGCCCGCCTCGACGAGCTGGCCCGCGCCGCCCGGCCCGAGCTCCTCGGCGTGCTGGAAGATGAAGCGGATCTCGCCGTTCAGTTCATCGCGCCGCTCGTGCAGCGCGTTCAGCGTCGCGAGCAGCATCGCCGTGTGGCCGTCGTGGCCGCACGCGTGCATGACGCCGGGATTCTCGGAGGCGAACTCGAGGCCGGTCTCCTCCTGGATCGGCAGCGCGTCGATGTCGGCGCGCAGCGCCAGCGTCTTCCCCGGCCGCCCGGTGCGAAGCGTCGCCACGAGGCTCGTCTCCGTCGGCCGGTCGAGCTCGAGCCCTTCCACGCCGCCGAGCAGCTCGAAGAGGAACGCCGACGTCTCGTGCTCCTGGAAGCTCAGCTCCGGGTGCTGATGGAGGTGGCGCCGCCACGCGATCGCCTGCGCTTCCAGCTCTGGTGTGACGAGCGTGCTCATAGCGAGAGCTCCGAGAAGTCGGCGATGGAGCCGACGCTGTCGCGGACGTCGGCCAGCAGGCCGAGCCGGTTGGCCTTCAGCTGCTCGTTCTCGTGCATCACGAGTACCTCCTCGAAGAAACGGTGGACGGTGGGTGCAAGCTTGTCCGCAGCAGCGACCGCAGCAGCGAGATCCTGACTTGTCAGCACGGGTCGCGTTGCGTCGAGCCCCTCGCCGAGTGCCTTCTCGGCATCGTCCTCGAGACGATCCTTCGACCACTCGGCGACAGCGCCCTTGGCAAGCCGCGCCGAGCGGTCGTAGACCTCGTGTACTCGGGCGAGCACTGCCGGCTCGGCCGACGCGAGGAATCGTGCGCGATCCGCGACGCCGGCAATGTCGGGCGCGGCCGACCGGCGCGCCGCACGGGTGAGCTCGACAGGCACGTCGAGCAGCCCTTCCAGGCGCTCCTCGACGAACTCGCGGACATCCGGCGACAGAAGCTCGTGCGAGACCGCGACACCGCCCTCGACCGCGAGGCGGCAGAGGCCGATGGCCGCCCGCCGCAGGCCGTACGGGTCGCGGGAGCCGGTCGGCCGGTGCCCGAGCGAGAACGACACGGTGAGCGTGTCGATCCTGTCCGCCGCCGAAAGCACGCGGCCCGCCTCAGTACCAGGGAGCGGCGCGTCGGCGCTGTCCGGCAAGTACTGCTCCTCGATCGCGCGGCACACGGCATCGGGGTAACTGGCGAGCCGCGCGTACTCCGCGCCGATCACGCCTTCGAGATCCGTGAACTCGCGGACGAGCTCCGATGCCTGGTCGGCCTTCGAGAGCAGCGCTGCCTGTCGCGCGTCTTCATCACCGCCGAGCTTGGGGACGAGCTCGACGAGCCGGTTTGCCTTCTCGGCGAGCGAGCCGCCGCCCTCGATAAACGTGATCCGGTCGAGCCGGTCCGCCAGCTCGTCGATACCGACTGCGACGTCGCGGTCGAACGTGAACGCCGCGTCCTCGAGCCGCGCCTCGAGCACCCGCGTGTAGCCGGGACTGATGACGTCGACGTCTCCCCCGGCCGCGACGACGGCGAAGCGGTTCTCCCCGAGCGGGAAGTAGCGCTGGTGGCTCTGCATGGCGGTGACGATCACGCGCTCGGGCAGGCGGAGGAAGCGCTCGTCGAACTCCGATGCGAAGACGAGCGGCCACTCGACCATGTACATGACCTCCTCGAGCTTCCCGAGCGGGTCCTGCCAGTCGCCGAGCGCGTCGAGCGCCTCCACGATGCGACGGCGGCGCTCGGCAGCGTCGGGCTCGACGTTCGCGGCACGAAGCGTGTCCACGTAGGCCTGCGCGGAGGCGATCCCAACCTCGCCGTGCGTGAAGCGGTGGCCGAAGGACGTGCCGGAGCCCGCCAGCGTCTCTACGTCGAGCTTCTCGCAGAACCAGCGCACGGGACGGGCGAATCTGTGGCCGCTGTCGTCCCAGCGCATCGACTTGCCGAACTCGAGCCCGTGGACGATCGCCCGCATCCGGTCGAGCAGAGCCTCGCCGCGCAGCGGCTCGCCGGGCACCCGTGCCCAGAGGTGCCCGTCCCGCTCTTCGAGGTCCGTCTCGGCGAGCCCGTACCGCTTGGCGAACCCTGCCGACGCCTGCTCACGCCGCTCGGCCGGCGGCCCCTTCACGAGCTGCTCGTCCGCCGTCTCGGGCAGCTCGTCGATGACGAACGCGATCCGCCGCGGCGTCACGTAGACGTGCGATGCCTCCACGCCCAGCTGCTCGAGCACGAGCGCCGGTAGTTGCGCCTCCGCCTCGCGACACGCCGAGGCGGGAAGCTCCTCGCAGCCGAGCTCAAGCAGCAGCGTCGGCATCCAGCGTCTCCACGTAGAGGCGCGCCACGTTCAGCGTGAGGCGTCGCGCCCTGAGGATGTAGGCAGCCCGCTCGGTGGCGGAGACCGCGCCGCGGGCGTCGAGGACGTTGAGGAGGTGCGAGCACTTCAGCACCTGGTCGTAGGCGGGCAGCGGCAGGCGCCGCTCGATGAGGTGGGCGCACTCGTCCTCGTGCTCGGCGAAGCGCCTCACGAGCACGTCCACGGGCGCCTCCTCGAAGTTGTAGATCGACCACTGGCGCTCGTTCTCGCGGTACACGTCACCCCACGTGAGGCCCGGCGCCCATTCGAGGTCGAACGCCGTCTGCTTCCCCTGGAGGAACATCGCCAGCCGCTCGAGCCCCATCGTGATCTCCGCAGGGATCACGTCCAGCTCGATGCCGCCCACCTGCTGGAAGTACGTGAACTGCGTGATCTCCATCCCGTCACACCAGACCTCCCAGCCGAGGCCCCAGGCGCCGATCGACGGCTGCTCCCAGTCGTCCTCGACCAGGCGTACGTCGTGCTGCTCGAGGTCGATGCCGATCGCCCGGAGCGAGCCGAAGTAGAGATCGAGCACGTCCTCGGGCGCGGGCTTGAGGATCACCTGGTACTGGAAGTAGTGCTGGAAGCGAAACGGGTTCTCGCCGTAGCGGCCGTCGGTCGGCCGGATGCACGGCTCGACGTATGCGGCCTTCCAGGGATCGGGGCCAAGGCTGCGGAGGAACGTCGCCGGGTTGGCAGTCCCCGCGCCGAGCTCCGTGTGGTACGGCTGCATGATCGCGCAGCCCTGCTTGCCCCAGTACGCGTGCAGCGCGGCGATCAGCTCCTGGTAGTTGAGAGCCACCGAGAGAGCCTAGAGCCTCAATTGACGGACTGGCCGAGGATCCACGCGAGTGGATCGGCGAGGATCTCCTCGAGGAGCCCGGCGAGGACGGCACCCACGAGGCCGTCGCCGGCGGTGTCTTCGGCCGCCTGCTCGACGCCCGCCCGCAGGGCGCGGTTGATCGTCTCGGTGTCCCAGCGCACGTCGGTCGCGTTCGTCGAGGGCACGAACGAGAGCACGAGCTCCTCGCGGGACGTGTCGAGCTCGCAGGCCGCGCCGCTGATGGCGGACAGGGCGAAGCGTTGGATCGCGCCGTCGATGCCGCCGCCCTCGAAGTTCGCCTCGGTCGTGCATGCGTCGGCGATACGGGTCTCTCCGAAGTCGAGCGCGCCGGCGGCGAGCTCGGCGACGATGAGCACGCCGACGGCGACCAGCAACGCGCCCAGCACGCGCACGGGCGTCACGTCGCCCTCCGGAGCCGCGAGGCCGGCGCGAGCGCCACGAGCGCGAGCAATGCCGAGAGGGCGAAGGACGAGCGGAAGCCCCGCGTGACGACGCTTTCGAGCGTCGTGATGAGATCGTCCCGCATCTCGCGCAGCCCGTCGTCGGTATCGGCGCGTCGCTCGTCGAACGGCCGCGCGAGGTCGGGGATCTCGCCCTGCTTCGCTTCGTCGAGCGCGTCGCGCAGGTCGAGCGCGATGGGCACCTTCAGCCGAAGGTCGGCGTCGCCCTCGAGCACGACCTGCGCGCCTGCGAGCAGCGCCTTGTCGTCCGAGCTCTCGAGCGTCTCGGAAAGCAGCGGCGCGACGAGCGCGAGCGCCAGCACGAGGCCGGCGTGGCGGGCGCCGACGGTCATCAGGCAGCTCCGCGTGGCCCGTCCTTCGGGGTCGAGCGCGACGCGGGTCAGCGCCGGGACGGCGAGCCCGAGCCCCGCTCCGCAGAAGGCAAGCGCGAGCGCGACGAGGAGGTTCGAGATCCGCGGCAGCAACGCGAGCGCGACGAGACCTCCTGCGAGCAGAGCCGCTCCGCCAAGCGCAGCCGTGCGCGCGTCGAGCCGCCGGGAGAGAGGCCGCACGGCGAGCGCGGCCGCGGGCAGAGCGCTGACGACGACCGCCCCGATCACGGGGTCGAGCGACCACACGGTGATCACGAGCAGCACGGAGAGGAACAGCGCACCCACAAGTGCTCCGAAGACGAGCCCCAGGCTCGTGTCCGCGGCGAGCGCATGGGGCCGCAAGGTCGCGTCCTTCGGGTCGGCGGGCGCGTCGCGGACGCGGTCGTCGACCATCGCCGCGAGCGCCACGAGGGCCAACGGCACCTGCACTGCGAAGATCGCGCGCCAGTCGAAGAGTTGCGTCAGCACTCCTCCCAGCGCGGGCCCAGCGGCGGCGCCGATCGTCCCGGCCGTCGTCCAGACGACGGCGCCGCGTACCGGCGATCCGGTGAACGCGGCCAGGGCGCGTAACGACGCTGCGAGCAGCAGCGCGCCGCCGAGCCCCTGGACGCAGCGGAAAGCGATGAGCGCGTCGAGGCTCCAGGCGGCGGCGCAGCCTGCGGAGCCCGCGGCGAAGAGCGCGACGCCGACGATCCCTGTGAGTCGTGGCCGCAGGCGGCGCGCGAACGGGACGAGGGCGAGCGCCGCGAGCGCGACGACGAGGTTGTAGGACGTGATCACCCACGAGACGCCCACGAGCGTCGTGTCGTACTCGCCGTAGAGGTCCGGCAGCGCCAGCACGACGATGGAGGAGTCGGCGAAGGCCACGGCAACGCCCGTGGCGAGGGCGATCGTGAGGACGCGCGTACGGCGGTCAGCCAGTGTGGCGCTCCATCAGGCGCTCGGAAGGCGGGCCGAAGCCGAAGCGTTCGTATAGCCCCTGCGCGTCCCTCGTGTGAAGGAGCCACCGCGTGTGGGTAAGCGGACTGCCGTCGACCGCCTCGCGAACGAGCTCGGCGCCGAGCCCCTTGCCGCGGTGCTCTTCGAGCACGTAGACGTCGGCGAGATACGACAGCGTGTGCCCGTCCGAGAACGTCCGCGCAAAGCCGACCTGCCGCTCGCCCTGGTAGAGGCCGACGACGCGCGCGGCGCCACGGACGAGGTCTTCGACGACGTTGCGCGGACGGCCCTCCGCCCAGTACGACTCCTCGGCGAGGTACCGATGGACGGCGTCGAGGTCGATGCGCTCGATGTCGTCGTCGAGCTCGTAGCCGCCCGGCAGCTCTCGCCTCATCGGCCGAGTCTCACAGGCCCCTCGCTAGCTAGGACGGCTTGGCGGAACGGTAAAGCCGCTGAAACAGCCGCGTGCGCAAGTCGCGCTCCATCTCGATCGCCTCTTCGTCGGCGAGCCTTCCCTCGAGTGCTCCCCGGATCATTCGCTCCTCGAGCAACTGACTGCGTGCCGCTTCGAGATCGTCGGCGAGCATCGTGATCGCCTTCGCAGCCGCCTGGACCTCCGGTCGGGGATCTGTCGAGAGGCCCTGCGCCCACCGCCTGAGCTCCTCGACCTGCCCGTCATCCACATGTCCCATCTTCACCGCAGGACGGGACAGGTGCAACCCGGCTTTGCAATCAAATCACGCTGAGAGCGTGCGTAATCGAAAACCGCCGTGGAACTCGTACGACGAAGAGACCACGGTCAGCGCATCGCGTGCCGCTCGCTCGGAGATGCTCATCCCGGCGGCGTCAGCGAGCGGCTGACGCAGCAGCGCGTCGACCGCGGCGAGACCTTCCGCGGACAGGGTGAGCGCGTCGGCTGCGCACGTGACGCAGACTGCGCCGCCCGCACGCGGGGAGTAACCGACGATGTTCTCCTCGGCTCCACACTCGGCGCAGCTGCCGACATGCGGCAGGTAGCCGGAGAGCCAGAGCAGCTTCAGCTGGAACGCAAGACCGAGCGGATCGAGCTCGGGTCGCAGTATTCCGCCGTTCGTCTCGTCGAGGAGATCGAGGAAACGCGTGATTGCCGTGAAGACGCGGTCGTTTTGCTCCTGCTCGGGGAAGAGACGCAGCACGGCCTCCGCGCCGACCAGGCCGATCGCCGAGCGGCGCGAGTCGTCGCGGATTGCGTGGTGCGAGCGAACGAGCGCCGCTCCCGTGACGGTCTGGAGCTCTCCCCGGCCCTCGTGGAGCACGAGCTCGACGTGGGACAGGGGCTCGAGGCGGCCGCCGAACCGTGAGCGGGTCTTGCGGACGCCCTTCGCGATCGCGCCCACGCGTCCGCGATCCTCGGTGTAGAGGTGCAGGATCCGGTCGGCCTCCGAGAAGCGAAGCGAACGGAGAACGACAGCCTCGGTGGTGAACGTCCGGCCGATGCGGCCCAGTCTAGAGAGGCCATCCGCCGGGGCCATCCCGCGCCTCCACCCACAGTCGAGCGTATCGGCGAAATCGAGACGTGTCTGCAACGGGACTGCGTCGATTGCGCGACGATCAGCGTTCGGACGCAGCCGGACATCCCGGTGCGCCCGTCGCCTGGCGCACCGCATCGCGGATCGCCTCGGCGGCCACGTCGGCCGCGAGCGCGGCCACGACGGCCGCATCGGCTTCCACCGCGTTCGTCGCCGCGCAGAACACCGTGTCGCCGTCGAACGGCGTCCAGACGGGGGTGATCGCGCGGGCCATGCCGGCGCCGGTCGCCCGCGCGCCGAGCCACGCCTCGGTCTTCGTCAGCCGCGCATCGGTGAGCACGCACACGAGCGTCGTCGCCTCCCGGCCGGAACGCCCGCGCAGGCCCTGCTCGCGCAGCACATCCGAGCACCGCACGTACGCCGCCGTCGTGCCAGATACCGGCGAGCACCGAGGCGTCTTCATCGAGCACTTCGCCGACAGCGTTTACGACCGCGATCGCCGCGATGACTCCGCCGCTGCCCAGTTCGAGGCTCGCCATACCGAGACCACCCTTCGTCCGTCCTTCGAGCAAGAGCTTCCCTACCGTGCAACCGGTCCCGGCCCCGACGCTGCCGCGCTCCGGAGATGAGGTCGCTGCATCACATGCGGCGTATCCCGCGTCCGCGGTGGGCCACGCCGATGCGCTGCCGAGAGCGAGGTCATAGACGACGGCGCCCGCGACGATCGGCACAACGCCCGCCGGCAGCACGTACCCGCGGCCCCGCTCGGCGAGCCAGCGGACGACGCCGTCTGCCGCGGCCAGCCCGAACGCGCTACCGCCCGTGAGGAGAATCGCGTTCGCGCCGGCG
>CAVWIV010000014.1:0-20091 GCA_963755155.1 uncultured Actinomycetes bacterium
CGCGCATGTCGGTCGCTAAGAACTCGAATCACAATGAGCGCTCCAGCCTTCTGAAGCAGACGAGGCAGCAGCCGAGCGCGAGGAAGGCTTCGTGGATCTCGGCGCGGCGGTCGTAGCGGACGAGCAGCCGCTTGAAGTGGTGGAGCCAGGCGAAGGTGCGCTCGACGACCCAGCGGACGCGGCCGAGCCCGGAGCCGTGCTCGGTCTGGCGGCGGGCGATCACGGGTCTGATGCCCGCGCTCGCGGACGAGGCGGCGGTACTTGTCGTGGTCGTAGCCGCGGTCGGCGACGAGCACCTGGTCGGGCGACGGCGTGGCCGGCCGACGACGCCACGCACCGGCGGCACCTCGCTCGATCAGCGGGATCAGCTGGGTGACGTCGTTGCGGTTGCCGCCGGTGAGCGTCCAGGCGAGCGGGAGCCCGGTCGCGTCGACCAGGAGGTGGTGCTTGGAGCCGTTTCTGGCTCTATCAACCGGGCTCGGGCCCGTCTCGGAGCCCCCTTTTTCGCCTGCACATGGCTGGAGTCGGCGACCGCCCGCGACCACTCGATCTCACCCGCCGCCCGCAGCCGGGCAAGCAGCAGCTCGTGCAGGCGCTCCCACACGCCCGCCCGCTGCCACTCGTCCAACCGGCGGTAACAGGTCGAGCCGCCACCCGAAGCCGAGCTCGAGCGGCAGATGCCGCCACGCGATCCCGGTGTGCAGCACGAACAGGATCCCTTGCAGCGCCTGCCGGTCAGGCAACCGCTTGCGACCCGGATAGCGGAAGCGCCGCTCCCTCCTCGGCAGCAACGGCTCGACCAGCTCCCACAGCTCGTCCGACACGATCCACGGCGCAGTAGCCATCGGCACCCCTCCCAGCTTGACGACGGATGCCGACGGCGTTCGTCGTCAGGGAACGGGTCCCTTCATTTCGGTTCGAGTTCTAAGGCGCGAGCAAAAGATCATCGACGGGCGTCACTCGTAGGACCGGGAGACTCAGGGCCATTCGCATCACCGCTCGTTCGGGTGAGTCAGATGGTCGCTCCCTTGCGCCGATTGCACGTCTCGCACCAGGCTCAAGGTTCAGCGCCGTGTTCGAGCCTCCCCGGCTGAAGGGGATGATGTGGTCGAACTCCAGCGAGCGATTCAGCACAACGGGGCGGCACGATATGTGCCGCCCCGTTGAGGTAAATCACAGGGCGGCACGATGTGTGCCGCCCCGTTGTGGGGGAATGTGGGTAGGGGTAAGTCGCGTGCTAGCGGACGACGATGTTCCCGGCCTTGGCCACGAAGTTCGTGCCCTCATACGTGAGGTAGTCGGGGGCCCCCGGCGCGTCGTGGACGATGAACGTGAGCACGAGTCCGGCCTTCACGGCGGGATGCTTGCTGTACGTCACCACCATCGTCATCTTCATGCTCGTGCTGTCGATGCCGACCACGTCGGTTGCCTTGACGGTGTAGTAGCCGGACTTGTCGGCGTAGAACCCAGTGCCCTTGTCAGCGGCCGACGCGCCGCCGTCATATCCAGCGAACGTGAAGTTCGCCAACCCGTTGCCGGGGTTGTCGTACCAGATGGAGCCCGCCACCTTGGTGGCCGGGGGAGACGCAACTCGCGCTCGTCAGCGTCTCGAGCGTCCACTTCACCTGGAAGACGCTACCGATCGAGTCCTAGGACGAGATCGACGTGCCGGTCGCTCCTGGCGCGTTCGTGCCCCACTTGTAGCCGGGGTCGCTCGACTGGTCGGTGTACGTGGCCTCGAACGAGAGCTGTCCGTTGTTGAGCGACCCCTTGATCGTCTGGTTCAGACGCCGATCGAGCTGGTTGGAGAACACCGGTGCCGGTGAACGAGCCGTCGCACGGGTTCACGACGACATCGAACGTGTGAACGTACCCGGTGCTGAGGTGACAGTCAACTTGCCAGTCTGCGTCTGGACGCCAGCCGAGGCGGACGAGCCGATGCCATGGCGGGCGAGGCGACTGCCATGATTGCGACCGCCGCAACGGCGATCGCGAGGATGATCTTTTTCACGTAGCTCCCTTGTTTGCAGGCAATCAATGGTGATTTCCTGATCGCCTCCAGCCTGCCCCTCCCTCGCTTCGCCCGATAGGACACGATTGGGTCAATCGTTTGGGCATTTCCCATGCCTTGTTCAGACCCGGACGAGGCTCCACAGAGTGTGTGGCGGACGGATTGGGCCACGTTGGGGCCACGAGGCACCGGGTTCGATCCCTTCACGCCCACGACTGCGTTGCGCAACCCCTGGCGCCTCAGCGCTGCGTATCGGCCAGCGCAGTCGCGACGTCACCGGCCAACGAGACGACGAGGTCGTCGTCTGTGATCAGCGGCGTCATGCGTGCTTCGGCGAGGGCAACGTACGTGGCGTCGTATGCGGTAAGTCCCCGAGCCGTCCAAGACGCGACGCGCGCCAGTTCCGGCTCCTCGAACTCGAAGCCGAGCTCGTCGAGGGCGACGGCCAGCTCGACCAGCGCGTCTCACCCCACTTCCACCGGCGACCCGCAACGTTGACGATCTCGAGTCGCAGCAACGGAGGCGCTGCGACGGCGAGCTGACCCGCCTCGAACGAGGCGCGGAGCGAGCGGGCCGGCTCGAGGTGCCTTTCCCCGTCAGCGCGGAACCATTTCAACACGACCGAGGCGTCGAGGACGGCCTCGGTCACCGAGCATCGCGTTCTGCCCGGATCGCGTCGGTCGAGTCTTCCGTCGCGGCGCCCGCGAAGAGCTTGTCGAGACGCGCGAGCGCACGTCGCGCCGTTGCGGTCGTCCCGGGGCCGCCGGAGCGCGCCGCATCCTGCTCGGCAAGCTCAGCGAGATACGCGCTGCGCGATAGCCCGCGAGACTTCGCGATTCGATCGACCCGTCGTAGGAGGGCGTCGTTCAGCGAGACGAGGACCTTGGCCACAAGCGGAGGATATCCGTTATATCCCGATCGGTCAAGAGCCTGATAAGGCGCGTCGAGTCCGAGGACGCTCCGCGCCGAGGCAGCAGATCGTCAAGCGTTGCTGTATGTCGTGATCGTCTCTGTGCCTTCGTTCCAGCGCCACGGCGGCTCGTCGCCCTGCAGGTGCACGCCGCCGATCCAGCGGTCGATGCCGTTCAGGGCGACGTGGTCCTCGTGGCCGTCGAGGACGCGCCGGCCGACGTCGGTGAGGCGCAGCCGGCTGTGCGGCTCGACCGGATTGGCGCCGGCTCTGCTTCGAGCAGCGGGTTGGGCGCCCGGGCGAGGCGGGTCATCGCGTCGAAGCACCAGGTATCGCCAAGGAACGGCCGCGTCTCTCTGGCGCCGACGCGGACGAAGGCAGCTCCGGCCGTCGGTGCTCCCGCTGCCACCGCGGCCAGGATGCGCCGCTCGGTCAGCGACAGCCCGTCGCGCGTCGAGGGGTACTCGCGGCTGAGCCGATCGAAGGCCTCGGCCACGAAGCGCAGCTCGCGCATGGGTGTCGCCGCGATCTCGCCCAGCCCCCCGGGATCCGGCGCCCGGAACAGCTTCCAGGCGCGTGTGGCGTGCTCCAGCGCGGTCGTCGTCAGTGGCGTCGCGGCCATCGCCGGCAGACGGCCGAGCTGCTCGGCGTCGAGCTCGCCCAGGCCGCCGAAGTGCGCGATGCCGGGGTACTCGCCGATGCAGATGAGCGTTATCCGGCTCGCCGGCACCTCCAGCTCGTGGAGCCTCGCGACGATCTGGATCAGCTGCAGCTGGTCGTAGAGGTCAGCTTCGAACCACAGCACGTAGTCACCGTCGCGGTGGGACTCCAGCACGCGGTCGCGCTCGGCGAGCTCCTCCGTGGTCCCGAGATCCGCCGCGTGCTCGCCGACCAGGAAGCGCGCGCGGATGCGTCGCAGCTCGTCGGCCGGTACGTCGGGCACCGGGCCCTCGTGCAACGCGTCACGCCAGCACACGATGTGGTGCGCCAGTCCGGTGGCTCGCAACTCCGGCACGGTGGAATCGCCGTTGGTCACGTGCAACGCCGTCGCCCACGGATCGCCGGTGTGCGGGCCCATCTACGTCTGCTGCGACACGACGCTCTACCGGCCAGCCGCCGGTGACGAGCACGCGCCACGAGTAACGCTCGACGGCAACGGCGCGGGCGGCCGCACCGAGCCGCCGGCGCAGCGCCTCGTCCTCCAGGAGCCTGACGATGGCCTCAGCGAGCGCCGCCGGATCGCCGGGCGCCACCAGCAGGCCTGTCTCGTCGGTCATGACATCCCTGTACCCGTCGATGTCCGACGCTACGACCGGCACGGCGCACGCGAACGCCCGGGTCAGCACCATGCCGAAGCTCTCCATGCCGATCGACGGCGCGGCCAGCACCTTCGTCCGTTCGAGCTCGGCCGTGAGATCGTCCTGGCTGAGAAACCCGAGCACGTCGATGCCGGTCTCGGGCACCCGGTGGCGGGAGAGCAGGAGACGAACGGCAAGAGGATCGGCGCCCACGACGCGAAGTCGCGCCCCGGTGCGGCGGTGGATCTCGGGCCAGGCGCTCAGCAGCACCGGCAACCCCTTGCGAGGGTCGTGCCGCCCGATGAAGACGACGGAGTGCTCGCGGTCTGCCGAGTTCGCCGCGGGAGGCACGAGCACCCCGTTCGGGATGACGTCGTAGGCGCCCGGAAGCCATCGCGAGACCGACGACCGCGCCTGCGCGGACACGGCGATCCGGTAGTCGATTCTCTCCATGAGGAAGCCCCAGATCGGCACGCCGCCGCGCATCCAGTTGAGCTCGCCCGCCGCATGCCACGTGGCGACCACCGGGCTCTTGGCGACCGCGAGCGCCGACACGCAGATCCCCGGCGTCATCGGCTCGTGCAGGTGGATGACGTCGAAGCGCTCTCGCTCGAGTGCCTGCCGCACTTTGCGCAGCACTCGCGTCGTCAGGACGATGTTCGGCAGCGAGCCGTTAGCAGGGACGATCACCGACCGCCCCACCGGGATGACGTCGCCCGGCGGCTCCCCGTGGCGCCCGTGCCGCGGGTGCAGTGCACGCGTGAACGTCCCCGGCGGGTCGTTGCCGATGATCGTCCGCGTCTCGATGCCCAGCCGGCCCAGCGCCTCCGCCTGGAGCTCCGCATGCTCGTTGACAGCCCCCCAGAACGACCAGGAGAAGGGCACGACGATGCCGACCTTCACGCTGCAATCCTATGATCTCGACGATGGACTTCCCCGAAGGCCTGGCCGAGCTCCACACGCATCTAGGTGGCTCGGTCGCCTCCGAGATCATGTGGAGCCTCGCGCACGAGCAGGGCATCGCCTTGCCCGTCAAGGACTTCTGGGGGTTCGACCGCCTCGTCACGGTCTCCGACCCGCGCGGTGTGCCGAACCTCGATGCGCTCAACGACATCTACCGCTGGACGGAGCTCATCCAGTCGAGCCCGCTCGCCGTCGAGCGCTCCGTGCACGCGGCGATCGGCGGCGCGTACCGCTCGCAGGGCATCACAACGCTCGAGATCCGCTTCAACCCCATGAAGCGGAACCGCGGCGGCGAGCGCGACCTCGATCACATCATCCTCGCCGCCATCCGCGGCCTCGACCTCGCCGGGCTCGAGTACCCGCAGGTGCGGGCGGGCCTGATCCTCATGATGGACCGGACGTTCGACCGCCGCCAGAACGAGGTGATCGTCGAGAAGGCGCTCGGCTGGTCCTCGCGCGGCATCGTCGGCATCGACATCGCGGGGCCGCGGCCCGGAGGGCGCTATCCGTACGGCGAGCTTGCTCCCTTGGTGGACGAGGCGCGCTCGTCGGGTCTCGGCGTCACGATTCACGTCGGCGAGGAAGGTGGCGCGCACGGCCTCGAGGAGACGTGGGAGGTCGTCGAGTCGCTGCGACCCGACCGCATCGGCCACGGCATCCTCGCCGCCGGCGACGACGGGCTCATGGCCGCGCTGCGCGAGGCCGGCATCGTGCTCGAGATCTGCCCCACGTCCAACCTGCTCACGAAGGCCCTGCCGGGCGAGGACGCGCTGCGCGAGACGTTCCGCGCCTTCGTCGACCACGGCGTCGCGTTCACGATCGCCACCGACGGCCCGGAGATGATGCGCACGCACCTCCGCGACGAGCTCGAGCTGCTGCTCCGGATCGGGGCGCTCGACGAGGACGAGCTGCGCGACGCGAACACGCGCGGCCACGAGGCGAGCTTCGTCCGTGGACCGGTTGCCGTCCGGTCGCACGACTAGACTGTTTTCTTATATGGCAACGCAGAACCTGACAGCGCTCAGCACGTGAAGAGCTGGAAGATGAGCTGGCGACACTCGCCTCCCATCTGTACGCGGGCACCTGCCGCTGGCTGGAACTGGTCGGCGAGATCGACCGGCGCGGCGAGTGGGCGGAGTCGGGCCGGGCGTCGTGTGCCGAGTGGCTCGCCTGGCGCTGCGCACTGACGCCGCGGGCCGCCCGCGAGCACGTTCGCGTGGCGCGCAGGCTGCCGGAGCTGCCGCTGATCCACGAGGCGTTCTCCCGTGGTGAGCTCTCGTACGCCAAGGTGCGCGCGCTGACGCGGGTGGCGACGGCCGAGAACGAAGAGGAGCTGCGCGAGCTGGCGTCGTTCATGACCGCCGCCCAGCTCGAGCGCTCGGTGCGCGCTTACCGACGGGTGACGACGGCGGAGGCATGCGAGCAGCAGGAGGACGCCTACCTGAGCGTTTCTGGGAGCCGGACGGCTCGCTCGAGATCCACGGCCGGCTCGCGCCCGAGGACGGGGCACTCTTGCTGCGGGCGCTCGATGCCGTGCGCGACGCGATGTGGAAGGAGCGCCGCGGTTCCGCGGAACCGCGGCCGGCGCGCCAGGCGTCGAACGCAGAGGCGCTCGTCGCCGTCGCAGAAGCCGCGCTCGCCAATCCCGACGAGAGCCGCCCGGGCGGCGAGCGCTACCAAATGGTCGCTCCACGCGGACGAGGCAGTGCTCTCCCACGACGGCGAGGGCGGCTGCGAGCTCGACGACGGAAGCGCGCTGTCTCCTGAGACCGCGCGACGGCTTGCTTGCGACGCCTCCGTCGTGCAGAACGGCCGCAAGACGCGGACGATCCCGTCTGCGCTCAGGCGCGCGTTGCGCTCCCGCGACCGCGGCTGCCGCTTTCCGGGCTGCGAAAACCGGAGATTCCTCGACGCCCACCACGTCCACCACTGGGCGAAAGGCGGCGAGACGACGGCCGACAACCTCGTGCTGCTCTGCCGCCGCCACCACCGGCTCGTCCACGAGGGCAGCTGGCACGTCGACCGTAGGCTTCGCTTCCGCGATCGGTGGGGGCAGCCCTTTCCGGCCGTGCCGCGGCTGCCGAGAGGGCATCCCGGCGAGCTTGTCTCGCGAAACGGCGACATGGATATCGACGCCGAGAGCTGCGAGCCGGGAACAGGCGAGGAGCTCGACCTCGCCGCCGCTGTGGAGACGCTGCTCGCGATCGCTGCGTAGCTCCGCGCGGCGTAAAGTCCGAAAATACTCCCTTCGGTCACTAGGCAACCGGGACGAGCGCCAGTAGCCTCGCCTCCCATGTACGAGACCCTGAAGAGCACGATCCCGACGATCACGCCCAGGCAGCGGGAGATCGTTCAGCTCATCGCCGCAGGGTGCTCGAACGAGGAGGTGGGCGTTCGCCTCGGCATCGCGCCGCGAACGGCGAAGGCTCACACAGACGTCCTGCGGCAAAAGCTCGGCGTCCCCCGACGCCGGCAGATCCCGGCGGCGTACATGGCCGTCACGGGTGACGATCCACTCCCTGCGGGCCTGGGCCTCATCGCGTCGGGTCGCAAATAAGGCGGCAACCGGTGCCCGTGGCGGACCTACTCGCCGCGGGCGCCGGTCTGCTCGATTTTGCGCGCCCGCCGTTGTACGGTCCGCCACGAGAGATGCTCGAAGGGGAGTCGACGCAGGAATCCGTCATCACTGGGACGCCGGACGTCCCGGACTACTTCATCGAGCGGCCGCGGCTCACGCAATTGCTCGACGAGGCGACGGCGCCGGTGATCATGCTGATCGCGCCTGCCGGGTTCGGGAAGACGACGCTCGCGCGGCAGTGGCTCGCTCCTCGCCGGCGAGGGTGGTACCGGGGATCGCCGGCTGCCGCCGACGTCGCCGCGCTCTCTGTAGGTCTCGCTCGCTCGGCCAAGCGTGATCGTGCCTGACGCAGGCCGCCGCATGGGCGAACGCCTGCGAGCAACCGGGACGCCGGAGAAGGATGTCGAGCCGCTCGCGGAGCTGCTGGCCGAGGACCTCGCCGACTGGCCCGAAGATGCGTGGCTCGCGTTCGACGATTACCAGTTCGCGTGCGAGTCGCCGTTTGCCGAGGAGTTCGTGGAGCGCTTGCTCGCGCTCTGTCCCTTGAAGCTCTTCATCACGAGCCGCAAGCGCCCGAGCTGGGCCACCTCACGCACGCCTTCTGTACGGCGAGATCTACGAGGTCGGACGCAGCCTCCTGGCGATGAGCCAGGAAGAAGCCGAAGAGGTGCTCACTGATCACCGCGGCGGCCAGGCGAGCGGCCTCATAGCGTTGGCAGACGGGTGGCCGGCGGTGATCGGCCTCGCAGCGATGACCGACGAGGTCGAGCTCCCCGATGAGGGTCTCCCGGAAGCGCTCTACGACTACTTCGCCGAGGAGCTCTATCAAGCGGCCGATCCGGAGCTTCGCTGGTCGCTCAGCCAACTGTCGCTCTCGTCGTCGGTCGCGCCGGCAGTGGCAGAGGCAGTGCTCGGCGGCGACGCCGAGCGCACCCTCGTCGAAGGTCACCGGCTCGGCTTCCTCGTGCCGTCGGAGCAGGGGGTCTTCGAGATTCATCCTTTGCTGAGGGCCTTTCTGGAGGAGAAGTTCCGCGAGCTCGCCAGTGACAGGGCGCCGGCGATCGTCGAACTGCTCGTCCGCACCCATCTCGAGCGCGAGGAGTGGGACGACGCGTTCGCCATCGTCGAGCGCTTCTTCGACGCCGACTTGCTCGTGCGAGGTCGTCGAGACAGGCGCTGCAACAGGTGCTGGCTCGAGGCGCGGCTGCCGACGCTCGCGCGCTGGGTCGAGTGCGCAGCCGAGCACGAGGTCGATGCGCCGGTCTTCGATCTCGCGGAAGGCGAGCTCGCGTTCCGGGCAGGCGACCGGACGCGCTCGGAGGCACTCGGACTTCAAGCCGCCAGGCGCTTCGACGAGCGCCATGCGCTCGTGTCGCGGTCATACGCGCTTGCCGGCGCCAGCGCCCACCGGGCATACGACGATGAACTAGCCCTCGATTACTACGACCAAGCTCACGCAACGGCCAGGGCGGAGATCGACGTTCGGCAATCGCTCTGGGGCCGGTTCCTTGCGCACGAGGCTCTCGAACGGGATGCCGAATGCGCGCTCGAGACGCTCGAGACGCACTCGACGGATTCTGTTGACGACCGAGTTCGGCTAGGGACCGGACAACTCATGCTCGGCGGGCTCAGCGGTGGCCTCCGTGATGCACTCGAGAACGCACGCCGTCTCGCTCCGCTCACCGATCGCGTTCGCGATCCGCTTATCCATACGTCCTTTCTCCACGGGTATGGAAACACGCTCGTTCTCTCGGGTGAGTACGCCACCGCGCTCAACGTCACCGAGGATGAAGCACGTCTAGCGAGCGACTACAAACTCGACTTCGTCATTCCACATGCGAGCGCGTGCAAGGCAGCCGCGCTCTGGGGGCTACGTAGGTTTAAGCAAAGCATCCTGTCTCTCGATCACGCCGAGCGCCTCAGTGCAGACGACGGATTCGTGTTGCTGAACATAGGAGCCACTCGCGCGAAACTCCACTTGAGCCTGGGCTCGCCTGTGAAAGGCGATCGCCGCTCTCGAATAGTCACGACAACGATCGAGCGCCCGTGGGTATGACGGCCGAGTACAAGGCGTGGTGGTCACTCGCACTCGCCTGCGCAGATAAGCCGACGGAGGCACTTCGGGCCGCCAGCAAAGCTGAAGAGATGACGGGACGAGTCGAGGTGACGGCGGTCGTGGAATGGACGCGCGCAACGATCGCCTCCATGCACGGGAAACGGAGTGCGCGCGCACTCGTAGGCCGCGCTTTTCGAGTGTTCGTTGCAGACAGGCAACGTCGACGCCTTTGTTGTCGCATATCGGGCCCACCCACAACACCTTGGGACAGTTTCAACCAGACAAGACCTGCGAGCGCGACGTCCGCCGCGTCGTGCAGCGCGCAATGGATTCACGACTTGCCCGAAAGGTCGGCCTCTCGGTGCGAGGCCCCGAACTCAAAGTCGGGCCGCGAGCTCGCTGTCGAACAGAGAACGAGAGATACTGGATCTCGTCGTCCAGGGCGCGACAAACCGCGAGATGGCACAGGCGCTCTTCATCAGCGAGACCACGGTGAAGGCCCACCTTCGTCACATCTACGAAAAGCTCGGCGTGCGCTCGAGGACCGAGGCTGCGATCAGAATGCTCGAGGACGAGACCTAGGCGACTTCGACGACACGCTCGAGCGAACGCGTCTCGCAGCGCTATCCGAGTAGCGGTCCTGGGTTGCAAAGGTGAAGTCTTCACGTGAGGCCAGTCGGTAGTCCTCGCCCGCGCCGGCGAGCACAGCCTCGAAGGCGGCAACGACGGTCGTATCGAACTGCGTCTCTACGCCCTGGGCAAGACGCATCCGTGCCACGCGACTGGGCATCGCGTCGCGGTACGGACGATCCGACGTCATCGCGTTGTATGCGTCGGCCGCCGCGATGATGCGCGAGATCAACGGGATGTCGTCCCCAGCCCAATTGTCGGGATAACCCTGGCCGTCCCAGCGCTCGTGATGGTGGCGAACAATCGTGGCGATGTCGTTGAAGTCCTCGACCTCGGCCAGGATGCGTTCGCCGATCTCGGAGTGCGTCTCCATCACGCGACGCTCGGCGAGCGTCAAGGCCCCCGGCTTCTCTAGGAGGCCCGCCGGCAGCCCGATCTTCCCGACGTCGTGCACGAGACCGCACACGTGTGCGAGTTGCTGGGACTCGTCCGGCAGCCCAAGTCTTTCCGCGATGTCTCGAGCGTAGATCGCGACGGCCGCCGAGTGACCGGCTGTGTAGCGATCCCTCGCGTCGAGCGTGGTTACGAGTGACCTCACGAACGACAGGTTTGCGCGCTCGAGGCGGACGTTCGCCTGGGCAAGGTCGTCAGTCAGACGTAGCTGCTCTTGGTATAGACCAAAGAGCCGCTGAGCCGCGAGGGCAGGTGCAAGGAAGAGCGGGAAGCGTGAGAGGGGAGATCTCCTCGTACGCAAGGACAAGCAACGCCACAAGTGGCGCGTAGAGGAGAACAGAGGCGAACGCGACGGGAGCAAGGTGCTTTACGGCTTCGAGTGGTGTTCTTGCCGCGCAGCCGCATGCGTGAGGCCGAAGAAGGCCGTCTCGCAGACTTCGGCCGCCACTGCCGCAAGCGCTGTTGCTAGGAGATAGGCAAGCGACCGGTTCGACGTGTCAGCGAGTGTCGCGGCAGCGACGAAACCCGGCAACTGCACCTGTGATCGAGTGCGAGCAGGTGTAAACAGCCCACTTCATGTAAGGGGCACAGAAGGCACCGAGGTATGACGACAGCCGCAACGATCATGCCGGCGAGAGGGCCGAAGAGCACAGCCGCAAGGAGGATCGGGATGAGCGAGATCGACGCTTCGGTGTCCTGACCGATCGTGACACGTTGACGCTCTGACACAACGGCGGCGCCGGCAAGAACGAGAACTGCCCACGGCTCTCCGACCTCGTAGCCGGCATGGAGGCTTAGTGATGCCAGAAGTGCGCAGAGCGCAATCAGGATGCCGAGATAGATGACGACTGGCTCGCGAACGAGTGCCGCACTCTCCGCGTCGGAAGTAGTCACCCAGCGACGACCTTGCATACGAGCCCGGACTGCGGTATAACCGCTACTGCCGTTAGTCCCTCGAGAGAGGAGTTGCTTCATGCGCAAGTCCCTTGCGCGGATCCGGCTTCCGCTGCCTGGCGGATACGCCGGCTGGTAGCCGAATCCGCTTCATAGCCTGTGGTTATCCACATACGGGTGGCATCCCCTGTTGAGGGAGTTCCACACGGTGTGAAAAACCCCTAGCGCTAGGTCTGAGAGCCCACGCCGGGCTTGGACGCAGGTCCGGTGTGGGCTTTCGGACGTCCTGACACGGCAAGAGACGCCGGGAGGCGCCTCTGCGATGTCGGAGCGTCCCCCGGTCGGGGCTGTTACGAGAGGATCCCACGACGGAAGCCGATAGCGACCGCATGGGCACGGGAACGGGCCTGGAGCTTCGCGAGGAGGTGCCGGACGTGAGATTTCACCGTTTCCTCCGAGAGGAACAGCACCTTGCCGATCTCGCGGTTGACGAGCCCTTCGGAGATCAGTCCGAGCACCTGGACCTCACGAGGCGTCGGCTCCTGCTCGAGCTCGCGTAGAGGAGCCGAGAACGGAATGATCTCGGCGCTCTGACCGGCGCGGCGCGCCGCGGCAGCATCGAACCGCTTGGCATGGTCCGCATACCGGTTCAGGATCTCGTTCCGTTCGACCGGGTCCACGAATGGCGTATCGGCCTGTTTTCCACAGAGCTTTAGGCCAACGGTGCCACGTCTAGTGGCAGTCGCTACGATCGTGTTGCCGTGCGCGCGTCGCGGTCGAGCATCTCCGTGTAGTCCTCGGGCCAGCGCTCGAGCGGATAGTGGCAGGCGGCGACGTGGTTCGCGTGGCCCGGCGTCGGCTCGAGGTGCGGCTCTTCGACGTCGCAGTGGCCCGGCCGAAAGCGCGGGCAGCGCGGGTGGAAGACGCACCCACTCGGCGGGTTGACAGGCGAGGGGACGTCCCCGCCGACGATGATCCGGCGGCGAGCCTTCTGGCCGTCGGGCGAGAGCCTCGGCACGGCGGAGATGCAGCGCGGCCGTGTAGGGATGACGTGGATGGTCGAAGATGCGCTCCGACTCGGCGAGCTCGACCACGCGACCGAGGTACATCACCGCGATCCTCGTGCAGATCTGCCGCATCACGGAGAGGTCGTGGGAGATGAAGACGTACGTGAGGTCGAACTCGATCTGCAGCGCCTTGAGGAGATTCAGGATCTGCGCCTGCACGGAGACGTCGAGCGCCGAGACGGGCTCGTCGCAGACGATCAGCTTAGGATGCAGCGCGAGCGCGCGGGCGATGCCGATCCGCTGACGCTGGCCCCCCGAGAACTCATGCGGATAGCGGCTGGAGTGCTCGCGGCTGAGGCCGACGGTCTCGAGGAGCGCCTTCACGCGGATCTTCGCCTCCTTCGAGCTCACCCCGCCGTGAACCGCGTACGGCTGCGAGATGATCTGCTCGACCGTCTTACGCGGATTGAGCGAGGCGTACGGGTCCTGGAAGATCATCTGCATCTCCCGCCGCATGGGTCGCAGCCGGCGCTGCGAGAGCCGCGAGATGTCGCGGCCCTCGAAACGAATCGTCCCGGCTGTCGGGTCGAGCAAGCGCAGCAGCAGGCGGGCGGTCGTGGACTTGCCGCAGCCCGACTCGCCGACGATCCCTAGCGTCTCACCCTTTCGCACGGTGAGCGAGACGTCCTCGACCGCGTGGACGCGCCCACGCGCCCGCGAGAACACCCCGTGTTTGACCGGGAAGTGCTTCGTGACGTGCTCGAGCTCGACGAGCGCGCCGTTCGCCGCCTGGCTCATCGAGCTGCGCTCATCCGCTCGGCGAGGCTCGACGCGCCCAGCTCCCGCTTGATCTCCGGCGCGAGATGACACCGGTCGAGGTGCCCGCCCGCGAGTGGGAGCAGCTCGGGCAGCTCCGTCGGACAGGGGCCGAACGCGTACGGGCAGCGCGGGTGGAAGGGACAGCCGCCGGGCAGCGAGACGAGCGACGGCGGCGTGCCCTCGATGGCGACGAGCTCGCGGAGGCGCACGTCGATCGTCGGCATCGACCTGAGGAGCCCCCAGGTGTACGGATGCTGCGGCGCCGTGAAGATCTCGCGCGCGGGCCCGTACTCCATCTCACGGCCGGCGTACATGACGAGCACAGTGTCGGCCGTCTCCGCGATCACGCCGAGGTCGTGCGTGATGAGGATCACGCCCATGTCGAACTCCTGCTTGATCCGTTCGATGAGCTCGAGGATCTGGGCCTGCACCGTGACGTCGAGCGCGGTCGTCGGCTCGTCGGCGATCAGCACCGCCGGCCGGTGCACGAGCGCCATCGCGATCATCGCGCGCTGGCGCATGCCGCCGGAAAACTGGTGCGGAAAGTCCCGCGCTCGCTCGTCCGGCTGCGGGATGCCTACCGCGCGGAGCAGAGCAACCGCTTGCTTACCCGCCTCGCCCTTCGAGACCTTGGAGTGCGCGAGCACCGCCTCGGCGATCTGGTCGCCTACGCGGTGCATCGGGTGGAGGCATGCGAAGGGATCCTGGAAGATCATCGCGATGTCCTTGCCGCGGAGGTCGCGCATCTCGTCCTCCGGCAGCGTGAGCACATCGCGCCCGCCGAACACGGCGTCGCCGCTGATCTGCGCGCGGCTGCGATTGAGCAGGCCCATGACTGCCAGGCTGGAGACGGTCTTCCCGGATCCGGACTCGCCGACGATCCCGAGCGTCTCCCCGCGATGGAGCGTGTAGGTCAGATCCGATACGGCCTGGACGTTTCCCTCATGGGTGGGGAACACGACCGACAGGTCGCGTACTTCGAGGACGACCTCTCTCACTCGTACCGGACTCTGGGGTCGATGAAGGCGTAGGCGATGTCGACGACGAGGTTCATCACGACGACGGCGACGGCCCCGAGCACCACGACGCCGACGACGGTCGGCAGGTCCTGATTGAACGTCGAGTCGATGGCGAGCCAGCCGAGCCCCTGGATGTTGAAGACCGACTCGGTGATGATCGCTCCACCGACGAGCAGTGCGATGTCCATGCCGAACATCGTCACGATCGGGGCAAGGCTCGCCCGCAAGGCGTGGTGCGTGATGACCCGCCGCTCGGAGAGCCCCTTCGCTCGCGCCGTGCGGATGTAGTCCTCCCCGAGCGTCTCGAGCAGCGTGTTGCGTGTCATCCGCGCGTAGATCGCCGCAAACAGCAACGCGAGCACGGTCCAGGGCAGGATCATGTGCGAGAAGAATCCGGCCGGATCCTCGGTGATCCCTATATATCCGGTGCCGCCTGTCCACCCCAGCTTGTTCCAGAAGATGTAGAGGGCCATCAGCCCGAGCCAGAAGACCGGCGCCGAGATGCCGATGAGGACGAACCCCATCGCGGCACGGTCTACAACCGTCCGCCGCCGGATTGCAGAGAGAACGCCGATCGTCACCCCTAGGACCATCCAGATGATGGCCGCGCCGACAATCAGGAGTAACGTCCGAGGCGCCCGTTCCTTGACCTGCTCGAGAACGGGTACCTGTGTGTTGAAGGAGTACCCGAGCCCCGGCCACCCGAACTCGTCGCCGACGGCGAACGTCTTCACGAACTGCCCGTACTGCTCGTACCACGGCTGATCGAGGCCAAGCCGCTCCCGTATGAGCGCGATCGACTCGGGAGTCGGCGACTTCCCGGCGAAGCGCAGCGCCGGGTCGCCCGCGGGCATGAGGTAGAAGACCGCGTACGTCATCAAGAGGACGATGAGGACGACGACTGCCGCCCAGAGAACTCTCCTGGCGATGTAGAGAGCCATTGGAGTAGAAGGTAGACGAGAGCGGGGCCCCCGAGGGGCCCCGCTCCGTCGTTCTAGTGAATCGCCTCTTTCACGACTTCACTGCGACGTGCGCAAGTGCAGTGAAACCGGCGTTCTGGTCGAACTTCCACTGCGTGACGTTCGGACTGATGATCGTCACCGTGTTGGCCCACATGTACGGGATCCACGGCACGATGTCCTTGGTCAACACGCGGTCGATGCCCGCGAAGCAGTTCGTGCGGGCACCGCCGAGCGGAAGCTTCGAGCAGCGGTCGTTCATCTTGTCGATGCTGGGGATGCCCTTCGTGGTCCCCTTGACGCCGAGTGCCTTCACCTGGCCCGGCTTCATTCCCACGAGCGAGTAGTTCGTGTTACCGCTCGGGATGATGTTGCGGCCGTCGAAGAGCGGGCCGATGAACGTCGACGCGTCTGCGAAGTCCTTGAACCAACGCGCCCGGTTCGAGATCGGCACGTTCCTCGATGTCGTCTGGATCACCGGGTAGGCGCCGTTGACGCTTCGCACCGCGAAGGTGATGCCGAGCTTGGCGGCACCGGCCTGGACGATCGGCAACGTCAGCTTGTCCACGGCCCTGACGTCGGTGACCAGCAGCACGTTCTTGCACTCCTTCGCGCTGCAGACGCCACCCGAGGTCGCGTACTTCGACTTCCGCATCTCAGCACGCGCCTTCGCCACGTTTCCGCGGTCGCCGGCCGTCTTGAACGGCTTGAAGCCGGCGAGCCTGTTGCCCAGGATCGAGTTCGGGATGATGTGCTCCGCAACGACGCCCGACACCGGGCCACCCCATGCCCTTCGCATGGCCTCCCGGTCGAGGACCCAGTTCATCGCCTTGCGGACGTGAACGTCGTCGAACGGCGGCTGCGTGAGGTTCATGGTGATGTAGTACACGCCGTCTGCGGAGTTCGAGTGCAGGTACTTCCGCTTGCTTGCGTTCACGGAGTACTCGCGGAACACCTTCGGCGAGGCGGTTGCGTACGAGTCGTCGTAGTCCCCTCTACCGATCTTGTTGTAGATGTCGTCGATGTTGGAGTTGACGATGAACTCGAAGCGATCGGGGTTGTTCTCCCGTGCCTTGCGGCTGTCCGTCCGGGCGTTGTAGCTCGGGTTGCGGACGAGGTTGAGCCGCGTCTGGCCGTCGTAGCCCGAGATCGGCCTCATCGACCCACAGGAGCTGATGTTCAGGTCGTCAGAGCCTTCGATCATGTACGGGCCGGATGCAATGACGTAGCGGCCGTAGGCTCCGGGCTTGCCCTCGAAGCACTTCGCGACCTCTTGCGGCATCGGGAACGCGGCCGGCATGCCGAGCCGCATCAGGAAGTCGCCGGTGGGCGCGGTGAGGTCGAAGATGACCGTCCTCGCGTTCGGCGTCTTGATGCCCGACATCGACTTCGTCTTCCCTGCGGCATACGCGTTGTAGCCCTTGATGACCGTGTAGTAGAAGCCGTACTGCGCTCCGTTCTTCGGTCGTGCCAAACGCTCGACCGCGTACCTCACGTCAGCAGACGTGATCTGGCGGTTCAAGGGCGGGCCGAAGCGGACGCCATTCTTGATGATGAACGTGTACCGCCTCCCGCCATTCGTCGGCTTGGGCACCTTCGTGGCGAGGTCGGGCACGATCACTGCGCCGGCGGGGCCGCCGACGTGGTTGTAGCCGATGAGACCTCGGAGCAGCAGGTTCGTGTTGATCGCGAACGCGTTTGCGAGGTACTCCCCGGTCGGGTCGAAGCTGTTCGTCCAGCCGAAGCTCGACTCCCAGCCAACGCGGTAGGTTCCGCCCTTGGCGACCTGGGCCTCGGGTCCTCCGGATGCAGAAGACACCAACACGGTCGCCGCTGCCGCGATCGCCAAGACAGCAGCGACGGGCACCGCGATCCTGCGCTTCATTTTTCGCACTTGCCCTCCTTCTTCTTCGCCCACAGACATGCGGGATTTGCGTGACAGAGCGTCACATCTAGTTAGACGATGCCACATCTCGCAGGTTGGGAAACGATCAGCGGTCGGTTCTGACGTCGAGAGCGTCCCGTAGACCGTCGCCGAGGAGGTTGAAGGCGAGGGTCGTGATGACGAGAAACGCCCCGGGGAAGATCATGAGCCACCAGGCAACGTCGTAGAGCGAGGTTGCATCGGCAAGGATCTGACCCCAGGACGCCTGATCGGGCGGTACGCCGAGGCCGAGGTAGGACAGCGCAGCCTCGAAGAGGATGCTCTGCGGCACGAGCAGCGTCGCGAGCACGATGATCGGCGCGAGCAGGTTCGGCAGGACGTCGCCCGCGATGATCCGCGGGCTCCCGGCGCCGATCGAACGACTCGCCTCGACGAACTCCTTCTCCCTCAGCGACAGCGTGTTCCCACGAACGACGCGCGCGACGTACGGCCACGAGAAGAGGACGATCACGGCGATGACGATCGAGAGCCCGGGTTTGATCAACCCGCCGGCGCAGCCCTCCTTCGTCGTCGAGCACGCCGCGACGATGCCGATCGAGATCAGAAGCTGCGGGACGGCGAGCATGACGTCCGCTCCTCGCGAAAGCGTCGTGTCCGCCCAGCCGCCGAAGAAACCGGCCATGACGCCGATGAACGTGCCGATCAGGACCGCGAGGCCTGATGCGACGATGCCTACTAGCAGCGACGTCCGCGCGCCGTACATCACACGGACGAAAAGGTCCCTGCCGGCTGCATCGGCGCCGAAATAGAACTGCTTGTTCGGGCCCTTCGGGATGCCGAACTCGTCGGTCATCTCAGTCGTGAACGGCTCGTTCTGCGCATGACCGGTGACCCGTTCTGCCACCGGGCCACCAGCGATCGCGACGAGTACGAGCAGGATGATCACGACGCCTCCGACGATGGCAGCCTTGTCCTGCTTGAACCGGCGCCAAAAGAGCTGGCTCGGGCTCAGGCCTGGCGCTGTACCCAGATTGATGGGTGTTTCGGCAGTGACGGGGACCGTGCTCATCGAGACCGGAAAGCGTACCCCGGAATGTCGGGACGGTTTGGCGAGATGGTGCTCGTCGCCGGGGCGCGCTGGAGGTCGTGATGCAACGACGCAGGGAGCCCGCGTACTAGTCAGTACGTGGGCGACCGAGGTCGCCGCAGCGCGGCCTCCAGCGTGATTCCGGCGGCACAGTCACTATTTCGCCAGACCGTCCAAGAGCCCGGCAACGCCGGGCTCTCGAACTACGTATCCAACTCGCTTACGCGGCGGCGACGGTCTGAAGCTCGCGGAGCGCCGACAGGCGCGCCAGCGCCTGGCTCTCGAGCTGGCGCACGCGCTCGCGCGTGAGCTCGAGCTCGTTGCCGATCGCTTCAAGCGTCCACGGCTCGCCCTCGAAACCGAAGCGGAGCTCGAGGATGCGCCGCTCGCGCTCGGGCAAGGCGTCCAGTGCGCGCCGGATGCCCTGGCGGCGGAGCGACTCCTCGGCCTCGTCGAACGGGTCCGCGGCCTCGCGGTCGGCGAAGAGATCTCCGAGCTCGCCCTCGTCATCCGCGCCGACCGTCTGGTTCAGCGAGATCGATGCGTGAGCGGCGCCGAGCGCCTCGTCGATGTGCTGGAGCGGAAGGCCCGTTGCCTCGGCCAGCTCCTCCTTCGTCGCCTCCCGGCCGAGCTCCACCTCGAGCCGCCGTGCCGCACGGCCGAGCTTCTGCTGCCGCTCGACGACGTGGACGGGCACGCGGATCGTCCGCGCGTGGTTCGCGACCGCGCGCTGCACGGACTGGCGAATCCACCATGTGGCGTACGTGGAGAACTTGTAGCCGCGGCGCCAGTCGAACTTCTCGACTGCGCGGTTCAGACCGAGCGTGCCTTCCTGGATGAGGTCCAGGAACGGAACGCCGAGCCCGCGGTAGCCCTTCGCGATCGAGACCACGAGCCGGAGGTTCGACTCGATCATCCGGCGCTTGGCAACCGGGTCGCCGCGCTCGATGCGCTTCGCGAGCGTGACCTCCTCCGCCGCCGTCAGCAGCTTGTGCTTGCCGACGTCGGCGAGGAACAGCTGGAGGCTGTCCGCCGCTCCGGCGACCTCGTCAGGCTCGAGGTTGAGCTTCGCCTTGGCAGGCTCCGCGTCACCCTCCTGCTTCGGGCCGAGCTCGACGCCCATGGACTCCAGCTCGCGCGCGAACGCCTCGAGGTCCTCGTCGGCGAGGTCATGCTCCAGCGCGAAAGCCTCGAGCTCGGTCGGCTCGACGTAGCCGCGCTCCTCCGCCGTTTCCAGCAGCGCGCGACCCTGCTCTGACTCGATCAGTTCATGCAATTGGCTATTGGTCAAGTTACTCCCGTGTCCTTTCCTATGCTCATTACCCTTCAAGTCCCAAACCTTCTCACTTTAGGCCCGTTTCTCTGGGCACGCCAGACCCCTTTGGCTTAACGGGACCCCCTACGAGAGTATTCCGCGTAGCCCGGACGGCCGGTTCGAAGCCGTGGGTAGTGCTTCGTCC
The DNA here is from genome assembly GCA_963755155.1 of uncultured Actinomycetes bacterium. Classification (GTDB taxonomy): domain Bacteria; phylum Actinomycetota; class Thermoleophilia; order Gaiellales; family Gaiellaceae; genus PALSA-612. The sequence goes on from CAVWIV010000014.1 coordinate 20,030, forward strand.
TTTTACAAGACGTGCCGTACCCTCGAAAGGTTTGCACGGCACCGGTTAATGCTGTGCTGACG
>CAVWIV010000015.1:0-357387 GCA_963755155.1 uncultured Actinomycetes bacterium
CCCGTCGCCGACGAGCGCGATCGCCACGCGGTCGGGATGCGTGAACTTCGCAGCGATCGCGTACGGCACACCCGAGCCCATGGAGGCAAGCGTCCCCGAGAGCGACGCCTTCATCCCGCGACGTATGCGCAGGTGCCGCGCGTACCAGCTCGCCACCGAGCCCGCGTCGGCCGTGAGGATGCAGTTGTCGGGCAGCCGCGGCGAGAGCTCCGCGAAGACGCGCTGCGGATTGACGGGGTCGGCCTCGACCTGCGCCTGCTCGTCGAGCACCTGCCACCAGTCGGCGACCTCGCGCTCGATCTGCTCCCGCCACGAGCGGTCACTCTTCCGCTCGAGCCGCGGCACGAGCGCACGCAGCGTCTCCGCGGCGTCGCCGACGAGGTGGACATCCATCGGGTAGCGGATGCCGATCATGCGGGCGTCGAGGTCGATCTGCACGCCGCGCGCCGCGCCTTCCTTGGGCAGGAACTCCGCGTACGGGAAGCTCGAGCCGACCACGAGCAGCGTGTCGCAGCCCGTCATCATTTCGTAGCTCGGCTTCGTGCCGAGCAGACCGATGGACCCTGTCACGAACGGGAGGTCGTCCGGCACCGCCGCCTTGCCCAGGAGCGCCTTCGCGACGCCGGCGCCGAGCAGCTCTGCCGTGTCGACGACCTCGTCGGTCGCGTCGAGCGCGCCCTGCGCCGACGAGCATCGCCACGCGCTCACCGGCATTGAGCAGCTCGGCTGCGCGATCGAGCTCCTCGTCGTGCGGAAGCACCCGGGAGCGCGGATGGCCGATGCTCGAGTGAATCGTCCCGTGCGCGTGCGCCGGCTGCTCGACCGCGTCCATCGTCTGGACGTCGTTCGGCACGATGATGCAGGTCACCGTGCGCTCGGCGAGCGCGATCCGCAGCGCGCGATCGACCACGTGTCGCAGCTGCTCGGGCGACGAGACCATCTGGCAGTACTCGCCCGCGACGTCCTTGAAGAGCGAGAGGAGATCGACCTCCTGCTGGTAGCTGCCGCCGAGCGCGGGCAGCGCCTGCTGGCCGACGATCGCGACGACGGGCTGGTGGTCGAGCTTCGCGTCGTAGAGGCCGTTCAGGAGATGGATCGCGCCCGGGCCGGAGGTCGCCAGGCAGACGCCGACCTCGCCGGTGAACTTCGCGTGCGCACACGCCATGAAGGCGGACATCTCCTCGTGGCGCACCTGGACGAACTCCATCCGCTCCTCGGCGCGCGCGAGCGCGCCCATGATCCCGTTGATGCCGTCGCCCGGGTAGCCGTAGATGCGCCGGATGCCCCAGTCGGAGAGCCGCTGGATGAGGAAGTCGCCCACGTTCATGCCGCGTGCTCCAGGGCGAGTCGCGCCGTGCGCGTCGCGATCGCCGAATCGTCAGGCTCGGATTGACGGCGCCGCCGGTCGGGAAGACCGAGCCGGCGCAGATCCAGGCGTCCATGCGGTCTGGTTACCCGATCGACGCCCCCCGGCAAACGATGGCCTCCGCCTCCCATGGCGAAAACGGCTCACCAACGGCTCGCAGAGATCACCCTCGGCGCCGAACATTTCGGGGCGATGATGTTCCCAAGCACATGTGGCGGGAACTAAAGGAAGAGGGTCGAATCGACTTCCACCCGGTCTTTCCCGGCAAGGAGGGAATGGCCGCGCGCCGCGGCGGCCCACCGAAGCTGCGGCCTAGACCTCGGCGCGACAACGGCGTGGAGCGGCGGCATCCGGAAGCGAGGCCGACACCCGTAGTTCCCCGCAATGCGATCCGTCCTGGCACGGATGACTCTGCGACGGCGCGCGGTCACGCTTGCACGGACAAAGGAGGTTCGTCTAATGACCACCACTGAGCTACAGCGCACCAACGCGGAGCTCGGCACCACGTGCGTACCGGGCCGCGGTCGTGCACGACTTCGCGGAGCCGCTCCGCATCGAGGACGTTCCGCGCCGCCCGCTCGAGCCCGGGCAGATTCGGGTGCGGATCGAGGCGACCGGCCTCTGCCACACCGACATCCATGCAGCGCACGGCGATTGGCCCGTGAAGCCGTCGCCTCCGTTCGTCCCAGGCCACGAAGGTGTCGGGATCGTCGAGGAGCTCGGCTCCGGCGTCGTCGAGGTCGCCCTCGGTGATCGGGTCGCGCTCCCCTGGCTCGGCTACGCGTGCGGGACGTGCGACTACTGCGTGTCCGGCTGGGAGACGCTCTGCCTCGAGCAGAAGAACATGGGCTACTCGATCGACGGCGGCTTCGGCGAGTACGCGACTGCGTACGCGAGGTACGTCGTCAAGGTGCCGGACGCCGTCGACCCGTTCGACGCGGCGCCGCTGACCTGCGCCGGCGTGACGACGTACAAAGCGATCAAGGTCGCCGGCACACGGTCGTCGGACCTCGTCGCCGTCTTCGGAGTCGGCGGGCTCGGGCACATGGCGATCCAGTACGCCCTCATCGCCGGCGGCCGGGTCGTCGCGGTCGATCTGCACGACGAGAAGCTCGAGCTCGGCACGGGAGCTCGGCGCCGAGTTCACGGTCAACGCGGCCGAGGAGGACCCGGCCGTCGCCATCCAGAAGCTGGGCGGCGCCGACCAGGCGATCGCGCTGGCGGTCTCGCCGAAGTCCTTCGAGCAGGCGTATCGCTCGCTGCGCCGGGGTGGGACGCTTGTGTTCGTCGCCTTGCCGGCGGAGAACGACATGACGCTGCCGATCTTCGAGACCGTCCTCAACGGCATCACGGTGGTCGGCTCCATCGTGGGCACACGCGCGGGACCTGCGCGAGGTCTTCGAGCTGCACGCAGCCGGAAAGACGACGGTCACACGTGAGGTCCGGCCGCTGGAGGACGTCAACGAGGCGATTGCTGACGTCGAAGCCGGACGCGTCGCCGCCCGCGTCGTCTTCGAGCCGTAGGCGAGACATCCGCTCCGGCGCCCCCGCGTTTTATCCGTGGGGCCCCGGAGCGGAGTCTTCGGTTGATGTGCCGCCGCCGCTCCCGACATGGCGGGAGCGGCTCGACCCCCGCTGCTCGGAGACCCCCCTCCGCCCCGAAATCGTCAGATTTCCGGGCGACTATGGAGCGTGCCGGGATCGAACCGGCGACCTCCGGCTTGCAAAGCCGGCGCTCTCCCAGCTGAGCTAACGCCCCGAGCCGCCGAATTGTAGAGGCGGCGCTGGCTTACGCGGCTGCGCGCTCGAGGCGCTCTTCGTGGCGCGCCCGGGCGATGATGAGCTCGCGCTCGCCGAAGCGGACGCGCGCGCGCTCGGCGCGGTACTCGTCCCAGAGAGCGGCGAGCCGTGCGTCAAGCTCCTGCCGCTCGGCTACGAGCGCAGAGTCGTGGCCCTCGGAAAGGGCATGGAGAACCTCCCGACGCGTGTCGGAGAGGCCCTGGATCTCTCTCTTGATTTCGAGCAAACGGGTCATCGATGTAGAAAACGGATCGGCAGCATTTGTCATTCCCGCATCCCTCATGCGGCTGCGAGCTCTTTCGAGCGGCATACCGCCTCGGCTGCCTGGATAAACATGCGCGCCGCGGGGGTGAGCTGACGGTCTGCATGCCAGGCCACGCCGATGATTCGGGGTGGAACGCGGTCGCCGAGCTCGATGACGGCGATCGACTCGTCGGCGAGATCGACGGTCAGCCGCGGGACGAGCGCGACGCCGACGCCGGAGGCAACGAGCGCCTGCACGGTGCCGTTGTCGTCGGAGCGGAAGACGACCTCCGGCTCGCGGCCGGCCAGCCGCAGACGTTCCTCGACGCGCTGGGTCGTGCGGCATGTGCGGTAGCTGATGAGCGGCAGGTCGAGGATCTCGCGGAGCGTCGGGACTTTCTCCCGCTTCGCGAGCGGCGAGTCGGCGGGCGCGACGAGCACGTATGGGTCGCGCATCAGCTCGACCGACTCGAACGGCCCGCCCTCGAGCGGAAACACGCAGAAGCTCACGTCGACGTCGCCGCGCTCCACGAGCTCGAGCAGCTCGAGGTCGTCGTGCGACTCCACGAGCCTGATGTCGACGTTTGGCCACTCGTCGCGAAATGCGCTCAGCAGCGCGGGGAGGACGCGCGCACCGACCGACTGGTACGTGCCGATGCGGAGCGGCCCGGAGTCGCCGTGGCCGAAGGCGTCGAGGTCGGCCTGAGCCGCTGCCAGGCGCGCGGTAATGGCGCGCGCGTGCGTCAGCAGCAACGTCCCCGCACCGGTCAGCGTGACGGGTCGCGGGCCGCCCGGGCGGTCGATGAGCTGCTTGTCGACGATTCGCTCGAGCGCTGCGATTTGCTGGGAGATGGCCGACTGCGTGTAGCCGAGGCTGCGTGCGGCGCGGCCGAACGAGCCCTCGTCGGCGACAGCCTGGAGGGCCAGCAGATGCCGCAACTCGACGCCTAGCCAACTATCAGTTTGCATAATCGAATAGTACGATAACACGCGTTGCGCTAATGATCAATGAGTTGCCAAAGTTGACAGAATGAGCCACGGGGCGAAGGTGTGGGCGGCTCTCGCCGTCGTGTACGTCGTCTGGGGCTCGACGTATCTCGGCATCCTCTACGCGATCGACACGATCCCTGTTTTCCTGTCCATGGGGATCCGATTCGTGCTCGCCGGCGGGCTCCTCTACATCTGGGCTGTCCGGCGCGGGGACGCCACCGATCGTGTCGGCCGGAGGCAGTGGCTCGCGGCGGCGGTCGTGGGCGGCCTCTTGTTCGTCGGCGGCAACGGGCTCGTCGCGTGGTCCGAGACTCGAGTCGACACCGGCATCGCGGCGCTCTTGATCGCGGCCGTTCCGTTGTGGATGGCGCTCTTCGACCGCGTCGCCAACGGGCAGGGTCTCTCGCGGTCGGCGTTGCTCGGCCTGCTGATCGGCTTCGCCGGCGTCGCGCTGCTCGCGTGGCCGTCGGGGCCGAGCCGGATCGACGCGCTCGGCGCCTTCGCGCTGCTCGTCTCGGGCGCCGCCTGGGCGGCCGGGTCGCTCGTCGCTCGCGGCGTGGATCTGCCGAGGCGCCCGCTCGTCTCGTCGGGGATGCAGATGTTCGCGGGCGGCGTGCTGCTGATGCTCGTCGGCAGCGCCGCGGGCGAGCTGACCGAGTTCGGGCGCCCGTCGCTTCAGTCCGTGCTCGCGATGGTCTACCTCGTCGTCTTCGGCTCCTGGCTTGCGTTCTCGGCGTACACGTGGCTGCTCCAGGTGGCGGCGACGAGCGTCGTCTCGACGTACGCCTACGTCAACCCCGTCGTCGCCGTGTTCCTCGGCTGGGCCGTGCTGAGCGAGCCGCTCTCCGTGCGCACCGTGGCCGCGGGCGCCATCATCCTCGGCGCGGTCGCGCTCATCGTGACGCCTGGGCGCGCTCGCTCGACCCCTGTTCCGGCGACCGCGCCTGTCCGCGCCCAGTAGTTACGCTGGACGCATGTCGACTGTCGACCTCCGCAGGCTCGGCCTGCGGCCCGGGGAGGAGCTTCGCGACGAGCACGAGCTCGAGATCGCGCCACTCGAGCTGGGCGGACAGCGGTACGTCGCGGTCCCCGACCATGTCGCCGCCGAGCTCGCCGTGACGCGGGCCACGAACGGCACGGCGCTTCGGTTGCGCTTCACGACGCAGCTCCACGGCCCGTGCTACCGCTGCCTCGAGGACGCATCGCTCGACCAGCCGGTCGACGTCCGCGAGTACCAGGCGGAGGATTCGGAGGGGGACGACGAGCTCGAGTCGGACTATGTCGCCGACGACAACCTCGATCTCTTCGCCTGGGGCCGCGACGCGGTCGTGCTCGCGCTGCCCGACAAGATTCTCTGCCAACCGGACTGCGCCGGCCTGTGCCCGGTCTGCGGCAAGAACCTCAACCGCGAGCCCCACGGCCACGAGGGGCAGGAGAGCGACCCGCGGTGGGCGGCGCTGGCGGAATTGCGAGACTCGCTTCAGTGACGGTAGACCCGCAGCGCTGGAAGGCCCTCGCGGTGCTCGGCATCGCGTATCTGATGGTGGTGCTCGACATCTCGATCGTGAACGTGGCGCTGCCATCGATTCAGGAGGAGCTCGACTTCTCCGAGAACGGCCTGCAGTGGGTCGTCTCCGGCTACGCGCTGACGTTCGGCGGCTTCCTGTTGCTCGGCGGGCGCGCGGGGGACATCCTCGGCCGGCGCGTCGTCTTCATGGTGGGGCTCGTTGCCTTCTGTGCGTTCTCGCTGCTCTGCGGGCTCGCCTGGACGGCCGGCGTGCTCGTCGCCGCGCGAATGCTCCAGGGCGCGGCGGCGGCGATCCTCTCGCCGTCGGTCTTCTCGATCACCACCGTCACATTCGAGGAGGGCGCCGAGCGGAACAAGGCGCTCGGCGTGCTCGGCGCCATCGCCGGCTCCGGCGCGGCGATCGGCGTCCTGCTCGGAGGCATCCTCACGGAGTACGTCGGCTGGGAGTGGGTCTTCTTCGTCAACGTGCCGATCGGGCTGGCCGCGCTCGTGTTCGTCCGTCGGTACGTTCGGGAGAGCAAGGCGCCCGACCTCGCGCGGCACTTCGACGCGTGGGGCGCGACGACCGTCACCGCCGGGTTGATCCTGCTCGTGTTCGGGCTTACGCGTGCGCCGACGGAGGGCTGGACAGCTCCCGAGGTGATCTTCTCGTTCGTGGGCTGGGCCGTGCTGACGGCGGCCTTCATCGTCATCGAGCGCCGGTCGCACTCGCCGCTTGTGCCGCTCTCGATCTTCAGGCGCCGCACGCTGACGGCCGCCAACGGGATCGGCCTCATCCTCGGCATGGCGGTCTTCGGGATGTTCTATCTCCTGTCGCTCTACATGCAGATCGTGCTCGGGTTCTCCGCGCTCGAGACCGGGCTCGGCTACCTGGCGGTCGCGCTCACCGCGGTCGTCGCCTCTGGCGTTGCTCAGGCGCTCACGACGAGGGCCGGGGTGAAGCCCGTTCTCGCCACGGGCATGGGGCTGCTGGCCGCGGGGCTTGTCTATTTCACGCAGATCTCGGCGGACGGCTCGTACGTAGCCGACCTGCTGCCCGGCTTCTTCCTGATCGGCGTCGGGCTGGGGTTCGCGTTCGTACCGATCTCGATCGCGGCCCTTTCGGGGGCTAGCGAGAAGGAGGCTGGGCTTGCGTCCGGTCTCATCAACACGAACCAGCAGATCGGCGGCGCGATCGGCCTCGCGATCCTCATCAGCATCTCGACCACGCGGGCCGACAACCTCATCGACGAGGGCGTCGCGCAGGTCGACGCGCTGACCGACGGCTACTCGCTCGCCTTCTGGGTGGCGGCCGGGATCGCGATCCTCGGCGTGATCGTCACGCTCTTCGCGCTTAAGCGCGAAGACCTCGTGATGGAGCCCGCGGAGGAGAGCATCAGCTAGCTAAACTGGGCAGCCGCTCATGGCTGTCCCGAAGAGAAAGACGTCGAAGTCGCGGCGCGACAAGCGTCGCGCGCAGCACAAGATCGAGGCTCCGCGCCTCTCCGTGTGCCCTGTCTGCGGCCAGCCCAAGGAGTCTCACCGCATGTGCCCGACGTGCAAGACGTACCGCGGGCGCGAGGTCGAGCCTCTCCGAGCGCCTCCCGCCTAGGCGCATGGCTCCCATCCGCGTGGCCGTCGACTCGCTCGGCGGCGACCGTGCGCCGGACGAGATCGTCGCGGGTGCGCTCGACGCGCGCTCGGACGCCGTTCAGCCGGTGCTGTTCGGGCCTTCGTCGATCGACCCGGCGGGACTCGAGCTCGTCGAGACGACGGAGGCCATCGAAATGCACGAGAAGCCGGCGGAGGCCGTCCGCGGGAAGCCGGACAGCTCACTCGTTGCCGCGTGCAGGTCGGTAGGCCGCGGGGACACGGCGGCCGTCGTCTCGGCGGGGAACACGGGCGCGATGTTGGCCGCGTCGCTGCTCGAGATAAGACGGCTCCCGGGAGTGATGCGGCCGGCGATCGCCGTCGTCATCCCGTCCGTGCGCGGGCCGTCGGTGCTGATCGACGCGGGCGCGAACGCGGAGTCGAAGCCGGAGCATCTGCTGCAGTTCGCGACGATGGGCGCGATCTTCGCGGAGGAGATCCTCGAGATCGCACGGCCCGAGGTCGGCCTGCTCTCCATCGGCGAGGAGGCGGAGAAGGGGGACCAGGCGACGCAGGATGCGCACGCGCTCATCGCCGCGAGCGACCTGAACTTCGCCGGCAATGTCGAGAGCCGCTGGCTGCTGGAGGGCGCTGCGGACGTCGTCGTCACCGACGGGTTCACCGGCAACGTCTCGCTGAAGCTGCTCGAGGGCACGATTCTGTCGGTCTTCGACGGCTTTCGCGCCGAGATCGAGCGGACGCCGCGCGGCAAGCTCGGCGGGCTCCTGATCAGGCCGGCCGCGAGGCGGCTCCGCGCGCGTCTCGATCCGGAGGTTCACGGCGGCGCCTATCTGCTCGGGCTGCGCGGCCTCGTTGTCATCGCGCATGGCAACTCGTCGAGAGTGGCGATCGCGAACGCCATCCGGCTCGCCGCGCGAGGCGTCGAGCATGGTGTGGTCCCGAAACTCGGCGAGCGGCTTGACACAGAGCGCGGGGAGGACCGTGTTAGCATCCTCGCGCCCGCAGAATCCGACGGCTAAGTGAGGTGACATGGCAGCTTCGCGCGATGAAGTCTTCGAGCGAGTGAAGTCCGTTTTGGTGGAGCAGCTCGGTGTGGAGGAAGGCGACGTGAACGACGCCGCCGTCGTTCCAGGACGACCTCGATGCCGACTCGCTCGATCTCGTCGAGCTGATCATGGAGCTCGAGGACCAGTTCGGGATCAAGATCTCCGACGAGGATGCCCAGAAGCTAATGACCGTCGGGCAAGCCGTCGACTACGTCACCGAGCACCAGTAACGGGCCCGTCTCGCCGGGGACACTCGCCGAGCTGATCGCGGCGCTCCCGGCGGAGCGCCTGTCGCAGGTGTTCATGCACCCCTCGCGGGTGACCGACCGCTCGCAGTCGTACGAGCGGCTGGAGTTTCTCGGGGACAGCATCCTCGGGCTGCTCGTCGCGCGCGAGTTGTTCGAGCGGTTCCCGGACGCGGCGGAGGGGAGGCTGTCGCGGCTGCGCTCGGCCATCGTGTCCCGGCGGAGTTGCGCGGCGGCGGCGCGTGAGATCGGTCTCGACCGCATGCTCGCCGAGCAGTTCGCGCCGACGGACGACATCCGACGGTCGGACAACGTCCTCGCGGCCCTGATCGAGGCGGCCATCGCGGCTCTCGTCCTCGAGCACGGCCTCGATGCCGTGGCTGCGCCGGTGGTCGCGGCGTTCGAGTCGCAGATCGACGAGGCGCTCCACGCGCCGGTGGATTTCAAGACGCGTCTGCAGGAGGAGGCGGCGAAGGGCGGCCGGAAGGTGGCGTACAACCTCGTCGAGGTCGAGGGGCCTGCGCACGACCGCTTGTTCACCTGCGATGCGCTCGTGGCCGGTGTGCGGCTCGGCACCGGCACGGGCCGCTCGAAGAAGGAGGCGCAGCAGTCCGCCGCCGCCGAGGCGCTGGCCGCCCTGGAAGACACGTCATAGACTCCGAACCGATGGCAAAGATCCTTGTCCACGTCACGAGCGGGCCGGAGCAGCCGACGAAGGCGGCGCTCGCGTTTCTCGTCGCGAAGGCGGCCCTGGAGGGTGGCCATGAGGTCTCGGTCTTCCTAGCAGGAGACGGCGTGCAATTGCTTCGGGACGCAACGCTCGACGCCGTTCAGGGTGTGGGCACGGGCAGCCTGCGCGAGTCATTCGACGCCGTCGTTGCCGGGGGCGCGACGATCTACGCCTCGCGCATGTCGTCGGAGGCTCGCGAGGTCACGCTCGAGGGCAGGGCCGAGCCGGCGACCCCCGCGCTCCTCGTCGAGCTCACGCTCGAGCACGACCGCGTTCTCAGCTACTGAGCGATCCGAGCGGCATCCGCAACGGCCGTTAGCGTTGGGCGGCCGTGTACCTCCGCGCGATCTCCATTCGCGGCTTCAAGTCGTTTCCGGAGCCCGTCGAAGTACGCCTCGAGCCAGGCGTGGCGGTCGTCGTCGGGCCGAACGGATCGGGGAAGTCGAACGTCGCGGACGCGCTGCTCTGGGCGTCCGGGAGCCTTGCACCGAGCGAGCTCCGCGCCGAGAAGCCGGATGACGTGCTCTTCGCGGGCGGGGCCGGTCGCCAGCCCGCCGCGTACTGCGAGGTCGAGCTGCGCTTCGAGGACGTTGCGGGCGCGCTGCCGGGGATCGACTTCGAGGAGGTCTCGATCGCTCGCCGTCTCCACCGCGGCGGCGAAGGGCAGTACCTCGTCAACGGGGCGACGGTGCGCCGGGCGGACGTCGTCGAGCTGCTTGCCGACGTCGGGCTCGGCCCGGGCGCGGGGGCCGTCGTCGGACAGGGGAAAGTGGAGGCGATTCTGTCGTCCTCACCGGCCGAGCGGCGTGCGCTCGTCGAGGACGCGGCAGGCCTTGGCCGGTTCAAGCGCCGCCGCCACCGCGCGGAGCTGAAGCTCGCGCGCGTCGCACTGCAGGTCGAGCGCGCGCGCGACCTCGAGCGCGAGGTGCAGAAGCGTCTACGTCCTCTCGCGCTCCAGGCGAGCGCGGCCGAGCGCGCGGAGAAGCTCGGCGAGGAGATCGGCCGCATCCGTGCGGGCCTGGCCGCGCTCGATCTCGAAGAGCTGACGGTTCGCATGACCGAGGCCAGAGCGCGCCGTACGCAGCTCGACGCGGTTCGGGGCGAGGTCGATGTGCGCCTGGAGAAGCTGCTCGCGGAGCGCGAGCGGGCCGAAGGGGAGCTCGCCGCCGTGGCCGGCGGAAGCGAAGGCGCCGCCGGCGCTCTCTACAGGCTGCGCAGCGCTCGAGAGCGCGTGGAGATGCGGCGCGAAGCGGCCGCCGATCTGCTCGAGCGGCTGCGCGCGCCCGTCGTCCAGAAGAGCAGTCAAGCCCTCCTCGAGCAAGCGCGACTTGCCGAGGGGCGAGCCGTCGCGGTCGAACGAGCACTCCATGAACGGGAGGGGCTGCCGCCCGCCGCGCGCGCGCTCGCGGAACAGGGCGAGACGCTTGCTCTGAGCGCCGCGGACGTCGAGCCGGGCCGCGAGGCGTCGGTGGCAGCGGCGCTCGGCCATCGCGGAGCCGCCGTGCTCGCGGACAGCGCCGCCCGGGGCCTCGAGCTGCTCGAGCACGCACGCGCCGCCGGGCTCGGGAGCCTCGTCGTGCTCGTGGGCCAGGATCCCGCCGAGCTCGTCCGGTCGATGCCCGTTGTCCCACTCGAAGACCTGCTCGCGTCGCCCGTGCCGGCCGTGACCGTGGAAGGGTTTGGCTACGACCCTCTGCGGCGCGAGTTGTGGTTCGCAGGCGAGACCGCGGAGGCGTTCCAGCTCGAGCTGGAGGCTCAGGCCCGCCGGCTGCGCGAGGAGGCGCGCGCGCTCGCCGAGCAGGCGGGCGCCGCGACGCACGCCGCCCGCCCGCCCGACCAGCGCCTCGTGTCCCTGTGCGAGCGTCTCTGCGACGAGCTGGCGCGCGTGGTACGCGAGACGGCGCGCGTTGAGCGCCCGCTCGCCGAGAGCGCCGAGACGGGTGGCACAGTCGCCGCGTCGCTCGCCGCCGGGCTGAGGGACCTCGCGGCGCGAGAGGCCGAGCTGCGGCGCGAGGCACAGGAGGCCTCGTCGGCCGTCTCGCAGGTGGAGATCGAGCTCGCGCGGCTCGACGCAGAGTCGACCGACGCGCGCCGCCGACTCGCAGAGTCGGGAGGCGAGCCGGCGGACGGGCCTCGTGAAGAGCTCGAGGCCACTGTGGAGCGCCTCGAGCGCCGTAGGGCAGCGCTCGGCGGCGTCAACCCGTTCGCGAAGGAGGAGTACGACCGTGAGAAGGCGCAGCTCTCCGAGCTCCGCACGCAGACGGCGGACCTCGAGCTGAGCCTCGCCGAGCTCGACAAGCTTCGCCGTGAGCTCACGGAGACGGTCGACCGCCGCTTCGCGGAGACGTACGCCGCGGTGGAGTCGAACTTCGCCGAGGTGGTCTCGACGCTGTTCCCGGGCGGCGCCGGCCGGCTGCGCCTCACCGAGCCGGAAGGGGAGGACGACGAGGCGGGGATCGAGGTCGAGCTGCGCCCGGCCGGCAAGCGCATCAGCCGGCTCTCGCTCCTCTCGGGCGGCGAGAAGGCACTCGGCGCACTGTCGTTTCTCTTCGCGCTCTTCCTGGCGCGACCGTGCCCCTTCTATCTGCTCGACGAGGTCGAGGCGGCGCTCGACGACGCGAACATTGGCCGCTTCGTCGGCCTCCTGCGCCGCTTCTCCGAGCGCGCGCAGTTCATCGTCGTCACGCACCAGAAGCGAACGATGGAAGCCGCGGACGTGCTGTACGGCGTGACGATGGGCCGCGACGGCGTGTCCCAGGTCGTGTCGCGCCGGCTGCCTCGCGAGGACGCCGAAGCTGCTGCCGTCGCCTAGCTAGAGCGCGTAGAGGCCGGCCTTGCCGATATAGATGCGTGGGCGGAGCCCGAACGCGTGGAGGTTGCCGACCGCGTCTCCGACGAGCACCTCGTCGCGGGCATAGGCGATCGGGGCCAGTACGGCGCCCGGCAGGCCGACCGTCCACAGCACCTCTCCCGTCCTCGCGTCGAGCGCGAACGCGTTGCGGTCGAAGCCGCCGGGGACGAAGACGACGTCGTCGACGATCAGTGGCGGCGACTTCGGGCCGCGCCCGACGCCTGGCGCCGTCCACGTCGGCCGCTCGGGAAGGTGCACCGGGGTCCGACTCGAAGCGCGACTACGGCGTCCAACGTCCGAGTCTGACCTTCGTCGTCGTAGTCTCGCGCGGGGGAGATGAAGAACATGCCGAGGTCGGGCGAGTAGCTCGGCTGCGAGAGGAACGACTCGTCGATGCCGCTTGGGCCGACATGCGCGCTCCAGCGTGGTCCCCGCTTCAGATCCTCGCGCGACCAGACGTAGACGCTTGACCATTCTTTGCGTGGGCTGCCGCTAGCGGCGGGCAGCCCACGGGCTGGAAGAGGAGCGGCGCCGCGCCGAAGCCGCTGTCCTCCCGATTGGCGACGTCATCTGGCCTGTTCCAGGCGACGACGTTGAGATCCGCGTCCAGCTCGAGGACGGCCTCGGCATACCCCGCCGTCTCGACGAGACAGCCGCCGCATTCCGGGTCGAAGACGAGGCCGTTGCCGGTCGCCGTCCACAGGTGGCCCGTGTCCGGATCGATCGTGACCCCCGCATAGCCCCAGATGCCGCCCATGTTGTTCGGCCCTTCGGTGACGTCGAGCGAGGCGACGATGCGCGGGTCGACGACGTCGACGGCGACGAGCCGCCCGTCGGCGTTGACGCCGTCGGGGTCGGGCTTGTCGCAGAAGCTTGCGACGGGCACGTACAGCCGGGTTCCGCGCAGGGTGAGGCCGCCCCAGACGTATTCGGCGCCCGTCAGCTGGACGATGCGCAGCGGCCAATTGCCGGCGGCCTCTTCACCGTTCGCGAGGTTCAGCGCGTGGAGCAGGCCGTCGGAACCGATCGTGTACAGGCGGCTCCGGGCGCGGTCGAGCATCGGGGTCGACGAGATCCCGTACGTGACGTTGCAGGCGGGAATCCGGTTCGCCGGGCTCACCTGTCGCTTCCAGAGCACGCTGCCGTCGGCGGCGCGGAGGGCTGCCACGGTGCCCGCGTTCGTGGCGACGAAGATCGCGTCCTCGCGCCTGTTGCCGAACGGCACGTCGCCGGCGTATAGGGGTGACGCGACGAAGCGCCCGCCGACGTTGACGCTCCAACGGGTGACGATGTCCCGGACGGTCTGGGACGACATGCCCTTCGGCGGCCGCGCCGGGTACGTTGTTCGTCGCGAGATCGCTGCCGCCGTAGCGTGGCCAGTCGGCTGCTCCGGAAGGGACGGCGAAGAGGAGCGCGGCGCCGGCGACGATCACCAGACGTCGCAGCTGCACGTGCACGAACAGTAGGGAATCACACGCTGCGTAAGCACGTAGCAAAATCGCGTGATGCGAACGTGGGGAGAGCTGCTCGGCGACGAGGAGCCGTCGGACGATCCCGAGCCGGAGACCGAAGGCTTCTTCGGGCGGCTGCGTGGATCGCTGAGCCGTAGCAGGCGCGGCATCTGGCAGCGCCTGTCGGGCTTCGATCCGCTCGACGACGAGTCGTGGGAGGGGCTCGAGGAGGCGCTCATCGGAGCGGACGTTGGCGTGGCCGCGACCGACGTCCTCGTCGAGCGGCTCCGCACGCGGCGCGATCTCGACGAGCTCCACGTCGCGCTTGCGGAGGAGATCGAGGCGCTGCTCGGCGAGCCGGAGACGCTGTCGGTCGACGATGGGCCGAGCGTCGTGCTCGTGGTCGGCGTCAACGGCACGGGCAAGACGACAACGATCGGCAAGCTCGCGTTCCGGCTGGGTGAGCACGGCCGCGAGGTCGTCGTCGCAGCTGCCGACACGTTTCGCGCCGCCGCCGGCGAGCAGCTTGAGATCTGGGCGCAGCGGGCCGGGGCGGACTACGTCGGCTCGGCGCGTGGAGGTGACCCTGCCGCCGTTGCGTTCGACGCCGTCGAGGCGACCCTCGCTCGCGGCCGCGACGTGGCGATCGTCGACACCGCCGGCCGTCTCCACACGCAGGTCGGCTTGATGGAGGAGCTGAAGAAGGTGCGCCGCGTCATCGAGCGCCGGCTGGAGGGCGCGCCGCACGAGACGCTCCTGGTGCTCGATGCGACGACCGGCCAGAACGGCCTCCAGCAAGCGAGGCTGTTCGGCGAGGCCGTGGGCGTGACCGGCGTCTGCCTGACGAAGCTCGACGGGTCGGCGAAGGGAGGCATCGTTCTGCCGGTCGCGGTCGAGCTCGGCCTGCCCGTGAAGCTCATCGGCATCGGGGAAGGCCTCGAGGACCTGCGTCCGTTCGACGCCGGCGACTTCGCCCGCGCTCTCGTCGGGCGCGACGACGGCGACTAGCCGTGCAAGGCCTCGGCTCGAAGCTCCGAGAGTCGGGGCAGGCACTCGCAAGCGTCTTCTCGAACCCGGGGCTTCGCCGCGTGCAGCTCGCCTTCGCCGGCTCCATCGTCGGCGACTGGGCGTACGCCATCGCCGTGGCGGTGTACGCGTACGACCAGGGTGGCCCTGCGGCCGTCGGCGCCCTGGGTGTCGTGCGCTACCTGTCAATGGCGCTCGTCCTACCGCTCGCATCGACCCTCGCTGACCTTTACCCGCGCAAGCGGGTGATGCTCGTCTCGGACGTCGTTCGCGCGGCGCTCGTGCTCGTCGCCGCCGGTGTCATCGCGGCGGACGGGCCGCCGTTAGCCGTCTATGGGCTGGCGATCGTGACGGCGCTCGTGGGGGCGTGCTTCCGCCCCGCACAGGCTGCGCTGCTGCCCGGGCTGGCGCGCAATCCCGGCGAGCTCACCGCTGCCAACGTCGCGTCGAGCACGATCGAGAGCGTCGGCTTCTTCCTCGGCCCAGCGCTCGGCGGCCTCTTGCTCGCCGTCGCTGACATTCAGACCGTGTACGTCGTGAACGCGGCCACGTTCTTGTGGTCTGCGGCGATCATCGTCGGGCTCCGTGCGCCGCCGGTCACGCGCGCGGAGGAGTCCGCAGACGATGACCGTGGAACGCTGCTCAGCAATACAGGCGCGGGGTTCCGGGCCATCCTCGGCAACCGCGACCTGAGACTCGTGATCGGCGTGTATTGCGCGCAGACCGTCGTCGCGGGCGCCTCCCTCGTCTTCGTCATCGCGCTCGCTCTCGACCTGCTCGACCTCGGCCGCTCGGGGGTCGGCTACCTCGACGCGGTCATGGGGATCGGCGGCCTCGTCGGCGGGTTTCTGGCTCTTGTGCTCGTGCAACGCGGCCGGCTCGCTCTCGACTTCGGAGTCGGGGTGCTGCTCTGGTCGGCGCCCCTGCTCGCGATTGCCGCCTGGCCGTCGGTCGGAGTGGCCGCCGCAGCCATGGCGTTGATCGGCGTGGGCAACTCCCTGGTCGACATCAACGCCTACACAATCCTCCAGCGGACGGTTCCCGACGAGGTCATGGGTCGTGTCTTCGGCGCGATGGAGAGCGCGATCATCGGCGCCATGGCCGGAGGCGCCTTGTTGATGCCGCTCCTGATCGAGCTGTTGGGGATTCGCGCTGGCCTCGCCGTTCTGGGGGGCGCTGTCACCGGCATCGTCCTGCTGGCCCTGGCCGGCCTACGCCGCATCGACGTCACCTCGCTGGCGCCCGCCGGGCTCGAGCTCGTCCGCAAGATCTCGATCTTCACGGCGCTACCCGAGCCGATCCTCGAGCGGCTCGCCCGCGCCTTGATCCCCGTCGAGGCGAAGGCAGGAGACGTGGTCATCCGCGAAGGCGACGATGGTGACCTGTTCTACGCGGTCGAGGAAGGCACCGTCGTCGTCTCCAAGGAAGGACGCTGGGTGGCGCAACTCGGGCCCGGTGACTACTTCGGCGAGATCGCGCTGCTGAGGGACGTGCCGCGGACGGCGACCGTGACGGCGGAGACCGACGTGAAGCTCTACGCGCTCGAGCGCGACGTCTTCATCCCGGCGGTGACGGGCCACCACGACGTCCAGGAGCTCGCCGAGACGGCGATGGCGACCCGCCTCGCGATGCTCTAGCGGACCGCCCTCAGCTCCGCGACGATCTTGCCACGGCCGGCGATGGTCGCCGTCACGTGACAGATGTCTGCGTTGACCGGCTTGACCGGGAAGCGGAAGAGGCCCGCGCGCGGGCGCACGTACGTGTTCGGCGTCGACTCTGTGCCGACGAGGCAGTCGACGAGCACGCTTCCGCTGCCGATCTTCCCGGTCAGCTTCGCGTAGAGCGCCTTCGGCGTGTTCACCTGGCCGTGGGCGACGGCGATCGCGAAAGCTCCCGAGCCCGTGGCACGAGCGATTCGCTTGCCGGGCAGCGTCGCCGCCGAAGCGGAGACCGCCACGACGCAAGCGATGGCAAGAGCGACCCGGACCATCGAGGCTCGATTATCGCAGGCGGTACCCTTCCCGGCCGATGTTCGACGCCCTAGGCGACAAGCTCCAAGCGATCCTCGGCGGTCTCCGCTCCCGCGGAACCCTCGACGAGGAGACGATCTCGAAAGCGATGCGCGAGATCCGTCTCGCGCTGCTCGAGGCGGACGTCAATCTCGACGTCGTAAAGGAGTTCACGGCGCGCGTCAAGGAGCGCGCGCTCGGGCAGGAGGTCACGAAGAGCCTCACGCCGGGCCAGGAGGTCGTGAAGATCGTCCACGAGGAGCTCACGCGGACGATGGGCGGGGGCGACTCTCGGCTCGCCTTCGCAGGCCGGCCGCCGACGGTGATCCTCCTCGTCGGGCTCCAGGGCTCCGGGAAGACGACGGCCGCCGGCAAGCTCGCTCTCATGCTGCGCAAGGACGGCCGCTCGCCGCTCCTCGTAGCCGCCGACCTCCAGCGTCCCGCCGCCGTCACGCAGCTCGAGCAACTCGGCCGTGAGCTCCAGATCCCCGTCGCCTCCGGCGAGCGCGAGGACCCTGTGGCTGCTGCACGCGCAGGCGTCGAGCAGGCACGCGCCCAGGGTAAGGACGCGGTCATCATCGACACCGCCGGCCGCCTGCAGATCGATGACGCGCTCATGGACGAGCTCGAGCACATCCACCGAGAGACGAAGCCGCACAACGTCCTCCTCGTGCTCGACGCGATGACGGGCCAGGAGGCGGTGTCCGTCGCGACGGCCTTCCAGGAGCGGGTGGCGTTCGACGGCGTCGTCCTCACGAAGCTCGACGGTGATGCCCGGGGCGGCGCAGCGCTTTCCGTGCGGGAAGTCACGGGGAAGCCGATCAAGCTCGCCTCCGTAGGCGAGAAGCTCGACCAGCTAGAGGTCTTTCACCCCGACCGCATGGCCTCGCGCATCCTCGGCATGGGTGACGTGCTGACGTTGATCGAGAAGGCGGAGGAGGCGACCGACGAGGAAGACAAGCGCGCCATGGAGCAGCGGCTGCTCGCCGGCGAGTTCACGTTCGAGGACTTTCTCCAGAGCTCGAAGATGATGCGGAAGATGGGGCCGCTCCAGGGCGTCCTCTCGATGGTGCCCGGCCTCGGCAAGCAGCTGAAGGGTGTGGACATCGACGAGCGCGAGCTCGACCGCTCCGAGGCAATCATTCTCTCGATGACGCTCGACGAGCGGCGCCGCCCGGAGCTGATCGACGGCTCACGGCGCAAGCGCATCGCGGAGGGAAGCGGCACCTCGGTGCAGCACGTGAACCAGCTGCTCAATGCTCGCAAGCAGATGGCGAAGATGATGAAGCAGATGTCGAAGGGCAAGATGCCCACGCTTCCCGGCATGGCCGTGAAGCGATAGAACGCAGGTGAAAGGAGAACGATGGCAGTACGCATGAGACTGACCCGCGTCGGGTCGAAGAAGAACCCGATCTACCGGGTCGTGGTCGCCGACCAGCGCTCGCCGCGCGACGGCCGGTTCATCGAGATCGTCGGCCGCTACAACCCGCAGCCGGACCCGTCGATCATCGAGCTCGACGAGGTGAAGGTGAAGGAGTGGCTCGGCAAGGGCGCTCAGCCGAGCGACGCGGTGGCGAAGCTGCTCAAGGTGAAAGGCCTGTCGAAATAGGACTGTCCCTGCTTCTCTAGTGCCCGCAGATCTCGTCCTCTATCTCGCGCAACGGCTCGTCTCCGAGCCCGACGCCGTGCGGGTCGAGGAGCTCGACGGGCCTGACGGCGAGCTCGTGCTGCGCGTGCATGTGGCCGAAGCCGATCGCGGGATGATCATCGGTCGACGCGGCCGCACGGTGCAGTCGCTGCGCATCCTCGCGAGGGCCGCAGGCGCTCGTCGCGACCGGCGGACGACGCTCGAGATCGCCGAGGACGACTGACCTCGTTGCGGGTCGCGGCGCTCTACGACGTCCACGGCAACCTGCCGGCGCTCGAGGCCGTGCTGGCGGAGGTGCCGGACGACGCCGTCATCCTCGTGGGTGGCGACGTGGCCATGGGACCGCTTCCTTCGGAGACGCTGGAATGGCTCCGGGGGATCGGCGATCGCGTGCAGTGGATTCGCGGCAACGCCGACCGCGAGCTCACGCCAGGCGAGGAGGGACTGGCGCCGCCGGACGTACTCGAGTGGGCGCGAGAGCAACTCTCAGAGGAGCAGATCGCGTTCCTCTATGGCCTGCCCGAGCGGGTCGAGCTCGACGTCGACGGTCTCGGCCGCGTGCTCTTCTGTCACGCGTCACCGCGGAACGACGTCGACGTCTTCCTCGAGGGCACGCCGGAGGAGCAGGTCGCGCCGCTCTTCGCGCACGTCAAGGCGGGCACCGTCGTCTGCGGCCACACGCACATGCAGTTCTCTCGCCTGATCTCCGGCACTCACGTCGTTAACGCCGGCAGCGTGGGCATGCCCTACGAGGACGAGCAGGGCGCGTACTGGGTGCTGCTTGGCCCTGGAGCCGAGCACCGGCGCACCGGGTACGACGCGCGAGCGCTGGCAGGCATCGAGACTCCGATCCGGTACTTCTCGGAAAACCGGCCGAGCAGGGCCGAGGTCACCGAGTTCTTCGGAACGCTCGCCGTCGGTGCCTGACCTGGTCACGGTCGGCCGCGTGGGCCGGCCGCACGGGCTCGACGGCTCGTTCGTGGTCGAGAACGCCAGCGAGGATCCGCGCCGCTTCGGGGTCGGCGCGGTGCTCTGGGTGAACGGAGCCGAGTCCCGTGTCGTCGCGTCGAAGCTTGCCCGCGGCCGCCCCGTGATCAAGCTGGATCGCGAGGTCCCGCGCGGCACCGTGCTCCAGGTGCCGGTGGTCGACCTGCCGCCGCCCGAGGAGGACGCGTACTACGTCTTTCAACTCGTCGGCCTCTCCGTGGAGGAAGAGGGAGGTCGTGAGCTCGGCCGCGTGCTGAAGGTCGAGCCCGGTGTCGCCAACGACGTGCTCGAGCTCGACTCGGGGCTCGCGCTGCCGCTCCACGAAGCGTGCGTGCTCGAGGTCGACGTCGACGGCGGGCGGATCGTTGTCGCCCGGGGCTTCACGGAAGCTGGCTAACCTCAGCACGCGCCCATGCAGCTCGACGTCTTCACCCTTGTCCCCTCTGCCTTCGCATGGCTTACCGAGCGGCCTCCCGTCTCTTCCGTGCTCGGCAACGGGCTCGACCTGCGGCTCTTCAGCTACCGCGACTTCACGCCGCTCACGGGCGCGCAGGTGGACGACGAGCCGTACGGCGGCGGGGCCGGGATGCTGCTGCGGGTGGATGTCGCCGCGGCGGCGCTCGACGCCGTCTACGGCGAAGCGCCGAGCCATCGCGTCGTGGCGCTGACGCCGCAGGGGAGACATCTCGACCAGGCCGTGGTCGAGGAGCTCGCGGCGGAGGAGCGGCTGACGCTGCTCTCGGCGCGCTTCGAGGGCTTCGACGAGCGGATCGTGCAGCACCTGTGCTCCGACGCGATCTCGATCGGCCCCTACATCCTCTCCGGCGGCGAGCTGGCGGCGATGGTGATCGTCGATGCGGTCGCGCGCCTTCAGCCCGGCGCGCTCGGCGACGAGGAGTCTGGGCGCGTCGAGACGTTCTCGGCCGAGCTCGACGGCGGTTACGAGTACCCGCAGTACACGAGGCCGGCCGAGTTCCGGGGCTGGCCCGTGCCCGACGTGCTGCTCTCCGGTAACCACGCCCGGATCGACGAATGGCGCCGGGCCGAGAGCCGCGCGCGGAGCGTGGCTTGACCGAGCAGCGGCCGCCTTCCGACTTCGAGCCCGTTCGCTGGGAGGACGAGGACGCGCTCTTCGGTGAACCGGCGGGTGACGGCGACGCCGACGGCTGGCCCGGCGATCCCGGGCAGGCGGAGACGGCGGAGCAGCGGTACGAGCGTGAGCGGCAGGAGCGCGCGCGGAACTCGCGCAACCCGGTCGTCCGGGCCACTGCCGGGCTCCCGCGCACGCTGCGGGTCACGATCGACTGGGCGGTGACGATCATCGGAGCGGTTGCGATCGTCCTCGCGATCAAGGCGTGGGTCGTGAACCCGTACCGGATCCCGTCCTCATCGATGGAGCCGACGCTCCACTGCGCGAGGCCCGGCTCGGGGTGCGAGTCTCGCTTCTCCGACCGCGTGCTCGCGAACCGGTTCGTCTACCACTTCAAGGAACCTGCCCGCGGCGACATCGTCGTGTTCACGACGCCGCCGTCGGCGGAGTCGAAGTGCGGCGCGGGAGGCACGTTCGTCAAGCGGCTCGTCGGGCTGCCGGGCGAGACGTGGGAGGAGCGCGACGGCGTCGTCTTCATCGACGGTAAGCGGCTCGTCGAGCCCTATGTCCGCGGCGGGCGGCGCGACCAGAACACATACGGCCCGCGGAAGATTCCCGAGGGCCGGTACTTCTTCATGGGCGACAACCGCGTGCAGTCGTGCGACTCGCGCGAGTGGGGTGCCGTGCCGCGCGCGAACATCATCGGCGAGGTGTTCTTCGTCTACTGGCCGCCGATGCGGATCGGCTTCCGCGCGGCGCTCGTGCTGCTCGGCTTCGTGCTGATCTTCCCGCTGACGCGGGTGCGCTTTCGCTAGCATTGCCGAGTCGGCCCGGAGGGGCCGTTCTTCCTATGAGCAAGGTGATCCAGGCACTCGAGCAGCGACAGCTGCGCAAGGACCTGCCGCAGTTCAAGGCGGGCGACACGGCGAAGGTGCACTTCCGCGTGATCGAGGGCTCGCGCTCCCGCATCCAGGTCTTCGAGGGCACGGTCATCAAGCGCCAGGGCGCCGGCGTCCGCGAGACGTTCACCGTCCGCAAGCAGTCCTTCGGCGTAGGCGTCGAGCGGACGTTCCCGCTCCACTCGCCGAAGATCGACCGGATCGAGATCGTGCAGATCGGTGACGTGAATCGCGCGAAGCTCTACTACTTGCGCAAGAAAGTGGGAAAGAAGGCGCGCGTCCGTGCCAAGCAGTACGGTGGGCCCGTATTCTCGACCGATGCCCCAGCCGCCGACGAGGAAGCAGCCGAGCCCGACGAGGGCGTCGATGAGCTCGAGGCCGAGCCAGAGGCAGACGCCGAGCCCGAAGCCGATGCCGAAGCCGAGCCCGTTGACGAGCCGGGCGACGAGGTCGAGACCGCTCCCGAAGAGGACGGGGAGAAGGCTTCTTAGCTTCGACCGCCGGCTCGGCGCCCGCTACGTGGCGGGGGCCGACGAGGCGGGACGTGGATCGCTGGCAGGGCCGCTCGTCGTCGCCGGCGTGCTGCTCGACTACGCGACGCTGCGCGATCATCGCGTCCGTCCGCTCGCGTACCTCAACGACTCGAAGGAGCTCGACCTCGCGCGCCGGGAGGAGCTCTTCCGCGCTGTCGTCGCGTGCGCGGAGCGCGTCTCGATTCGCGTCGTGACGCATGCGGAGATCGACCGCGCGGGCCTGCACGCGTCGAACCTCGCGAGCCTGCGCGCGGTGTTGCACGCGCTCGCGCCTCCGGCCGAGATCTGCCTCGTCGACGGCTTCCGCCTCGGCAAGCAGGCGCCCGAGCACCTCGCCGTCGTCGGCGGCGACGGCCGGAGCGCGGCCATCGCGGCCGCTTCGATCGTCGCGAAGGTCGTCCGGGACCGGGTCATGCGCCGCCTCGACGCGCTCTTCCCGCAGTACGGCTTCTCGTCCCACGTCGGCTACATCACGCCGGGTCACTCGGCGCGCGTCCGCGAGCACGGGCCGTCCGCGATCCATCGCCGGTCATTTGCCGCGCTCTGTTACGAGGAATCAGCGGCGTAGCACTCGCGCCGTCGGGCGGCGGGCGGAGTGGCGCGCCGTCGTCCACTACTCCCTGCGCGGCTATCGCATCCTCGGGCGCAACGTGTGGGCCGGGCGCTACGAAGTCGATCTCATCGTGCGGCGCGGCCGGCGGCTCGTGTTCTGCGAGGTGAAGTCGAAGGGCGGCGAACGTCATGGCGACCCGCTGGAGATGGTCGGGCCCGAGAAGGTGGCTCGCCTGCGCCAGGCGGCCGAAGCGTGGCTCGCTGCCCATCCGGAGCTCGACTCGCTGGAGCCCTCGTTCGAAGTCGTCGCCGTCCGCGGTCGGCGGCTCGAGCGTGTCGTTGTGACCCTTTGACGCCGCACGCCGGCGGCTACAATCGCGGTCGTGAACGTCACCCGGGCAAGCTGGACGACCAAGGCCCGAACGTGGCTGCTGCTCGCTGCGCTGACCGCGCTCTTCATCGGCATCGGCTTCCTGCTCGGCGGCGCGTTCCTCTGGCTCTTCGTGGCGTTCTCCGTGCTCATGAACGTCGCTGCGTACTTCTGGTCGGACAAGTTCGCGATCCGTGCGTCGAAAGCGCAGCTCGTCTCCGAGGAGGAGGCGCCCGACCTGCACAAGATGGTGAACGAGCTGTCCGAGCTCTACCAGGTGCCGAAGCCGCGGGTCTACATGATCCCGTCCGAGCAGCCGAACGCCTTCGCGACCGGCCGCAATCCGAAGCACGCCGCCGTCGCGGTGACGCAGGGGCTGCTCCAGCACATGCCGTACGACCAGGTGCGGGCCGTGATGGCGCACGAGTTCGCGCACATCAAGAACCGCGACATCCTCGTGTCGTCGATCGCGGCGATGATCGCCGGCGCCGTCTCGGCGATCGGCAACATCTTCTTCTTCACGGCGATGTTCGGCGGGGACGACGACGACAGCCCGCTCGGCGCGTTCGGCGCGATCCTGCTGATGATCATCGGGCCGCTCGCCGCCGCGCTGCTCCAGCTCGGCGTCTCGCGGCAGCGCGAGTACCTCGCCGACGCGACCGCCGCGCGCATGCTTCGCGAGGGCCGTCCCTTGGCTGACGCGCTCGAGAACCTCGAGACCGCGCGCCACATCGTCCCGATGCAGGTCAACCCGGCGACGGAGACGCTGTACATCGTCAACCCGTTCTCGGGAGCGGGCGTGACGAAGCTCTTCTCGACGCACCCGCCGATCGCGGACGGGTCAAGCGCCTCCGCGAGTACGACCGCGCCGCCGGCATCCACTACGGCTAGTAGCGGGAATTGCACCGCCGCCGCCGAAGGAGGCTTCGGTGGCGCCGACGCAGGATGCTCTCTACGCCGGCCTGGACCTCGATCTCTCGTGGTCCGAGCAGGAGCTGCCCGAGCGCGAGCGGACGAAGCACGTCCACCGCCTCCATCCGTATCTCGGGAAGTTCATCCCGCAGCTCGTCGAGGCGCTGCTAGGGCGGTACGTCCGGCCGGGAGGGCGCGTTCTCGATCCCTTCGCCGGCTCGGGGACGACGCTCGTGCAGTCGCTCGAGAGCGGGCGCGACGCGCGTCGGCGGCGACATCGCCGCGTTCAACTGCCTGCTCATGCGGGTCAAGACCGCGCGCTACAACGAGTTCACGCTCGAGAAGGAGCTCCGCGACGCCTGCGCCCGTCTCGAACAGACACGTCCGGGGGACAGTCCGCTGTATCGCGACTGTTCCGGAGTACACGCGGAACTGGTTCGCGCCGCGCGCTGCCGCTGAGCTTGCTCTGCTGGCGCGCGATCGTCGACGAGTACGAGCACGCGGACGTGTTGCGGGTCGTCCTCGCCCGCGCGGCACGCTCGGCGCGGCTCACGACGCACTTCGACCTCGACTTCCCGCGTACTCCCCAGCGTGGGCCGTACTGGTGCCACAAGCACAAGCGCGAGTGCCGGCCGGTCGACCGCGCCGAGCACTTCCTCCGCCGCTACGCGCTCGACACGCTGAAGCGCGTCAAGGAGTTCGCCCGCGTGCGTGGGCGCGGGCGGGAGGCGACGGTGCTGCACGGCGACTCGCGCGAGCTGGAGTGGGGAGAGAGGCTTCGACGCTGTCCTCACGTCCCCGCCGTATCCGGGGCTCATCGACTACCACGAGCAACACCGCTACGCGTACGAGCTGCTCGGCCTCGACGACCGTCGCGAGCGAGAGCTCGGTGCGGCCGCGTCTGGGACGAGCCGCGCCGCGCTCGCCGCGTACGTAGAGGGCGTCGCCGACGTCCTGACGCGAGCCGCGCAGGCCACTCCGGCCGGACGCACCGGTGCTCGTCGTCGTCAACGACCGTCGCGATCTCTACCCGGAGATCCTCGAGCGAGCGGGGCTACGGCTCGAGCATCGCCTCCGCCGCCACGTCAACCGTCGCACGGGCCGCCGCGCCGGCGAGTACTTCGAGGACGTCCTCGTCGCGAGGCGCTAGGCGACAGCTAGCCTGAAGCCGCCGGCCTCCTCGAGGGCGGCGATGCGCTTCTCGAGCGGCGGGTGCGTCGCGAAGAGGCCGCTGAAGCTCGCCCCCCGCAGCCCCGACGCCTGGTTGAGCGGGCTCTCGATGTACATGTGCGCCGTCGCGCGGCTCGCGTTGCGGATCTCACTCCGGTCGCGCTGAAGCTTCCGCAGCGCGAGCGCCATCCCCTCGGCGTCGTTCGTTATCTCCGCAGCCGACGCGTCGGCGAGGTACTCGCGCCGCCGTGAGACCGCGAGCTGGATGACGATCCCGGCCACCGGGGCGAGCAGCAGGGCCCCGAAGGCGACGATCGTGATGATCGGGTTCGACCGCTTGCCGCCGCCGTAGAACGCGACCCTGAGGAGGATGTCCGCGGCCAGAGCGATGACGCCCACGAGCAGCGCCACGAGCGTCATCAGCCGCACGTCGCGGTTGCGGATGTGCGACACCTCGTGGGCGAGAACGCCCTCCAGCTCGCGCTCTTCCATGAGATCGACGAGCCCGGTCGTGACCGCCACGAACGCGTGCTTCGGGCTGCGCCCGGCGGCGAAGGCGTTCGGGCGCGTCGTCCTGGACGAGCCGCAGCTCGGGCGTCTGCTCGAGGCCTGCGGCGATGGAGACGTTCTCGAGGAGGCGGTAGAGGTACGGGTTGTCCCGCTTCTCGATCTTCTGGGCGCCGGTCATCCCGGCGACCATCGAGCTCGACGCGAACCACGAGATGATCGCGTAGGCGAAGCCGCCGATGGCGACGAAGGTGAGGATCGTCGGCTCGAAGACGAACGCGAGCAGGATGCCGAGTCCGGCGACGAGGAGGCCGAAGAGGAGGAGCAGCCAGATCGTGCGCCAACGGTTGGCGCGAATCTGCTGCTGGAGGGTCATCAGCCGCCGAAGGCCACGGCCACGGGAGCCTCAGCGCCCTCGCCGGCCTCGAAGAACTCCCGCGGCGAGAAGCGGAAGAGACGCGCGACGATCAGCGTCGGGAACGTCTGCTGGCGCGTGTTGAAGCGGAGCACGGTCGCGTTGTAGTACCGGCGCGAGGCGGCGACCTTGTCCTCGGTGTCGGTCAGCTCTTCCTGAAGCTGCATGAAGTTCTCGGACGCGCGGAGCTGCGGATACGCCTCCGCCACGGCGAACAACCGGCCCAGCGCGGCGCCGAGCAGGTCGTTCGCCTCGGCCGCCGCCTGCGGGCCGGAAGCGCTCATGACGGCGGCCCGCGCCCGCGTCACCTCGTCGAAGACTTCGCGCTCATGGGCCGCATACCCCTTCACGGCCTCCACGAGGTTCGGGATGAGATCGGCGCGGCGGCGGAGCTGGACGTCGATGTTCGCCCAGCCCGTCTCGGCCTCGTTGCGGACGCGGACAAGGCTGTTGTAGGCGTAGACGACGTACAGGCCGAGGGCGAGCAGGACGCCGAGGGCGATCCACAGCACGAGAGACATCGGCGCAGCCTAACGCGGTGCGTGAATCGGCACAGAGCTGTCACCCGCGCGCGTGGAGTTCGCGGCTACGTTCGATCGTGTGCTCGCGCGCACGGTCACCCACGCTCTCGTCGGCCTCGACGCGAGACGCGTGGAGGTGGAGGCGAACGTCGAGAGCGGCTTGCCCGGCTTCACGATCGTGGGTCTCGCCGACCGGGCATGCCAGGAGGCGAAGCATCGCGTGCGGTCGAGCGTCGCTGCGGCGGGCCTCGAGTGGCCGCGGCACCGGATCACGGTGAACCTCGCGCCGGCGGGCCTGCGCAAGGAAGGCTCGGGCTTCGATCTGCCAATCGCCATCGCGGTCCTCGCAGCCTCGCACCAGATCCCGCGCGAGCGCCTGCACGGGCATGCCGCGGTCGGCGAGCTGGCGCTCGACGGGCGCGTGCGGCCGGTGGGCGGCGTGCTCGCGGCTGCGGAGGGCGCCCGGAAGGGCGGGCTCGAGCGGCTGCTCTGCGCCGCCAGGTCAGCCGCCGAGGCCGCGCTCGCAGGCATCGAGCCCGTACCGCTCCGCCATCTCGCGGAGGCGGCCGCGTATCTGCGCGGCGAGGGCGAGCCGCCGCCGTACGAGGCGGAGAACGGCCGGCCGCCTCCCGTCTCCCATCCGGATCTCGCGGACGTTCGTGGCCAGGAACGCGGGCGGCGCGCGCTCGAGATCGCTGCCGCCGGGCGTCACAATCTCTTGCTAGCAGGCCCGCCGGGCACGGGGAAGACGATGCTTGCTCGCCGACTGCCGGGCCTCTTGCCCGTTCTCGCGCCGGAGGAGGCGCTCGAGGTGACGCGGATCCACTCGGTGGTCGGCTTGCTGCCGCCGGGGCGGCCGCTGATCGCGTCGCCGCCCTTTCGGGCGCCCCATCACAGCGCCTCGGTTGCGGCCGTCGTCGGCGGTGGGCCCGGGCCGCGTCCCGGCGAAGCGAGCCTCGCGCACCACGGAGTCCTGTTGCTCGACGAGCTCCCTGAGTTCGTGCGGCCAGCGCTCGAAGCGCTGCGCCAGCCGCTCGAGGACGGTGTCGTCAGCATCGCCCGCGCACAGGGGATGGCGCTCTTCCCGGCCCGCTTCCAGCTCGTGGCGACGATGAACCTCTGCCCGTGCGGCGGCCGCGGCGACCCGGCGGTCGAGTGCTCCTGTTCCACGCAGCGCCTCGCAGCCTTCCGCGACAAGCTCTCGCGGGCGCTGCTCGACCGCTTCGACCTCGTCGTCACCGTGCCTCGACCTCGTGCGCTGGAGTTGGCGGCGCCGCCGGCCGAGCCCTCTGCGGCTGTTGCCGCTCGCGTCGCAGAAGCCCGGGAGTTGCTCTGCTCGCCCCCGCGTCGAACGGCGGAGGCGGACGAGCTGCTCACGCGCGCGGTCGAGCGGCTGCCGCTCTCGGGGCGCGGCCGTGCCCGCGTCGCACGCGTGGCGCAGACGATCGCGGCGCTCGCAGGCTCGGAGTCCGTGCTGCCGGAGCACGTCGCAGAGGCGCTCTCGTACCGGGTGCCGAGGGAGCTCGACGCATGAGCGAGCTCGCGGTCGCAGCCTTCGCCGCCGAGACCGGCTCCCATCTCGTCGCCGAGCCGCGCTCCGCGCGCTTCGCGCGGTTCGTCCGCGGGTTCGACGAGCAGCGCTACCTCGTGGCGATCGAGGCGCGGGGGATCCGCTGGTTGGGACGCTCCGCGCCGGCGTTTCCTCGTGGCCTGGCGTCGATCTTCGACCCTCCCGTCGGGCTCTTCGTGCGCGGGGACGAGGACGCGACGCTTCTCGACAGGCCCGCTGTCGCGATCGTTGGCGCCCGCTCGTGCTCCGCGTACGGCGCGTCCGTAGCGAGGATGCTCGGCCGCGAGCTCGCCGCCGCCGGCCTCGTCGTCGTCAGCGGCCTCGCGCGGGGCGTCGACGGCGAGGCGCATCGCGGCGCCATCGAGGCGGGCGGAACGACGGTCGCCGTCCTCGGTTGCGGTGTCGACCGGGTGTACCCGGCGGCCCACGCCGAGCTCGCACGGCGTGTGATGGAGCGCGGGCTCATCGTGTCGGAGTACGCCCCGGGCGTCGAGCCTGCCCCGTGGCGCTTCCCGGCGCGCAACCGCGTCATCGCGGGGCTCGCCGCCGCGACCGTGGTCGTCGAGGCCCGCGAGCGGAGCGGCGCGCTCATCACTGCCGACCTCGCGTTGGAGGAAGGACGTGAGGTGTTCGCCGTGCCGGGCGAGATCACGTCGGCCCTCTCGGCGGGGACGAACGCCCTCTTGCGCATCGGCGCCACGGCGCTGACGTCGTCCGCCGACGTGCTGGACGCCTTCGGTATGTCGCCGCTGGCACAGCAGCCCGTCGAGCTGTCGCCGCCGGCAGAGCTCGTGCTGGCGCGGCTTCGCGATCAGCCCGCGGCGGCGGACGAGCTCGTGCGCGGGCTGGCGGTCCCGGCGGCCGAGGTAGCCACCGCGCTCGCGGAGCTCGAGCTCGCGAGCCTCGTCGACGAACAAGCAGGTGTCTATCGAGCTACCGCAGCGAAATAGTGCGGACGGAGAAACGCCTACGGCGCGTTACACAGCCCGTGCACGACGTCTCGCGCCGCGGCGTCGAGCTCGCCGGTGGTCGGCCAGGATCGCACGCGCTGCGTTGCTCCCTGGGCCGCCGGTGACGCCGCCCCCCGGATGTGCGCCCGCCCCGCACAAGTAGAGACCGCGGATCTCGGCCAGCCGATAGCGTGCATGTCCGAGGAGGGGCCGCCAGGCGAAGAACTGGTCGAGCGCGTGCTCGCCGTGCATCGGGTGGCCACCGCTGAGGCCGTACTCGCGCTCGAGATCCTCCGGCGTGACGACGTGGCGAGCGACGATGGTCCCCGCGATTCCCGGTGCGTACGCCTCGAGCGTCCGCACGGCCGTGTCCATCACCTGATCCCGTGCTGCCTCGTCCCAGTCCGCGTCGCGGAGGAGCCGTGGCGCGTACTGGAAGAGCGCCGTCACCACGTGGGTCCCCTCAGGGGCGAGCGCAGGGTCGGAGAGGGTTGGGATCGTCGCCTCGAGATACGGATGCCCGGAGATCCGCCCGTACTTCGAGTCGTTGAATGCTCTCTCGAGGTGGTCGAGGCTCGGAGCGATGACGATTCTCCCGCGCAGGCGCTCGTCGTCGACGCGCGAACGCCGGCAGGGCGTCCAGGACGAGGGTCACCTTCGCGACCACGCCAGGCGTTCGGATGTTCTGGGCTCGCCAAGTCAGGGTCGGACCGATCTCGGCCGGGTCGAGAAGGCGTAAGAGGGTGTGCTTGGGGTCGGCGCTCGAAGCCACGATGCGCGCATCGATCTCATCGCCGTTCGCGAGGGCGACGCCTTCCACGGAGCCTCGCCTGCTGCGGATGGCCGAGACGTCGACGCCGCATCGCACCGTCGCGCCGTTCGTTCGTGCGGCAGCGAGGAGCGCCTCGGTCAGATTGTCCGGCCCGCCCCGGGCAAAGACTGTCCGCCCCGCCGCCCCTCCACCGGAGGCCGAGTCCCACAGGAAGTTGAGCGCCGTCCCGGCAGATCGCGGGCCCATGGCGGAGTAGCGAATGCCCCGCGCCCCGAGCACGCCACGCAGCGCTTCGTCGTCGACCGCCTCGCTCACGAGATCCGCGACGGACATGGGCAGGACTCTCAGCGTCTCGTGGATCTGCCGCTTGCCAAGGTGCCGCAGTGCGTTCGCGAGCGTGAGGCCCTTGAAGCCGTCCGCGAGCGACGCACCCGCCAGGTCCGGAGGCTCGGTAGCCTGGACGCGCGCCAGGAACCGAACCAGAGAGCGGACCTTGTGGTCGAACGCGAGGAATCCGCCTGCGTCTTTCGGCCGCCCCGTCCGCAGCTCCGTCGCGGTGCGAGCCGGGTCACGCCACAGCGTGATGGGTGGCCCATCGGCGGACGGTGCGAAGGCGACGACGTCGGGCTCGACGGCTCGAAGCCCGTATTTGCCGAGCTGAAGGTCTCGGACGACACTCGCACGGAGACCTCCCAGGCCGTCGGCGCCAATCGGCGCGCGCACGCCCGGAGCGATCTCCTCAGTCGCGAGTACGCCGCCCGCGCGGCTGCGGCGCTCGAGAACGAGTGTGCGCAGCCCCGCCTTCGCCAGGTACGCCGCCGCAACCAGGCCGTTGTGGCCGGCACCGACGATGATCGCGTCGTATCGCTCGCCGGCCACGATGTACGTCAGGCCGCCCTGCGGGTTCCGAGCGAGCGCACGACCTGGAGGGCGGCGAGACGACCAGACGCCCCCATGATCCCTCCTCCAGGGTGCGTGGCCGAGCCGCACATCCAGAGGTTTCGCAGCGGCGTGCGATAGCGGGCCCAGCCCGCGACGGGCCGGTTGAAGAAGAGCTGCTCGAGGGAGAGCTCGCCCTGGAAGATGTTGCCCTCCGTGAGCCCGAACCGGTCCTCGATGTCCTTGGGGGAGAGCACCTGCGAATGCAGGATCAGCCGACGGATGTTGGGCACGCGCTCCTCGATGGTGTCGAGGACTGTCTCGCCGAATGCCTCGCGACGGGCGTCGTCCCATTCGGCGCCGTCGGCCAGGTGGTAGGGCGCGTACTGCACGAAGCAGCTCATGACGTGCTTGCCCGGTGGCGCCATCGACGGATCGACCAGTGTCGGAATGACCATGTCGATGAACGGACGCCGGCTGAAGCGGCCGGCCTTTGCGTCGTCGTAAGCCAGCTCCATGTAGTCGATGCTGGGGCTGAAGCTGATCGCGCCGCGAAGGTGCTCGCCCTCGCCGGGGAGGCACGTGAACTCGGGCAGCCCGTCCAGGGCAAGATTCACCTTTCCGCTGGAGCCTCGGTACTCGGTAACGGTCGACGTCCGCGAGGAACGACCGATCGAGCAGACCGGGCTGGACGAGCCGGACAAACGTCTGCTGCGGGTCCAGGCTCGACAGCGTCACCCGGCCGATGAACTCCTCGCCCGAGCTCGTGACGACGCCCGTGACTTCGTCGCCTCTGGTCAGGAAGTGCTCGACAGGAGCCTCGGTCCGGATCTCCGCGCCGAACGACCGGGCAGCGCTCGCGATCGCCTCGCTGACGGCGCCTGTTCCCCCCCGCGGTATGCCCCACGCCCGCAGGACGCCGTCGATCTCGCCCATGTAGTGGTGGAGGAGCACGTAGGCGGTCCCCGGAGAGCGGATTCCCTGGAACGTCCCGATGATCCCCGAGGCGCTGATCGTCGCCTTGAGCGGATCGGTCTCGAACCACTGGTCGAGGAAGTCGGCCGCGCTCATCGTCATGAGCTGGACGAAGACGGCGCGCTGCTCCCGGGAGAGGTCGTTGAAGGCACGGGCGAGCCGCGCGACCGGAAGCCATTCGCGGGGACGGAGTCGGCCGGGATCCGGCGGTGCCATGGTCAGGATCGGCTTGATGAATCTCGCCATCTCGACCATGAAGCGGCCGTACTCGTCGTAGGCCTCCGCGTCGCTCGGCGACCAACGCCGAAGCTCGCGGACGGTGTGGCCGTGGTCGTTCACGCGCCACAGGTAGTCGTTCTCGAGCGGCGTGAACGTCCCGTCGAGCGGCAGGATCTCCAGGCCGTGTTTCGGCAGCTCTAGCTCGCGAACGATCTCGGGCCGCAGCAGCGAGACCACGTACGAGGCCACGCTGAACCGAAAGCCCGGGAAGACCTCCTCTGTCACCGCGGCTCCGCCGAGCACATGGCGCCGTTCGAGCACGACGACCTTGAACCCGGCCCGCGCCAAGTAGGCGGCGGCGACCAGGCCATTGTGCCCGCCGCCGATCACCACGGCGTCGTACACACGGCGGCCGGCCAAAGCAGCCCGATTATATTTGCCGGCCATGGCCCGATCCGTTCGACATGTCGGTAGTGCAGCTCGTCGGCCCCGAGAAGCAGACACCGAAGTCGTAGCGGCGTGTCCGTCGGTACCCCGTTCCATCCCCGCACCGCGCCGCTCAACCGCAAGCTGCAGTGGCGGGAGTGGTCGGGCTATCTCGCCGCCAGCGCGTACCACGACTCACACGAGATCGAGTACAACGCCATCCGCGAGGCGGCCGCGCTGATCGACGTCTCTCCCCTCTACAAGTACCTCGTCTCCGGCCCGGACTCGACGAGGCTCGTCGACCGCGTTATTACGCGCGATGCGGGCAAGCTCGCGGCCGGCCGCGTCTACTACACATCCTGGTGCAACGAAGCCGGCCGTGTCGTCGACGACGGCACGGTCGCCCGCCTGGACGAGGAGACCTATCGCTGGACGGCGGCCGACCCGTCTCTGCGCTGGCTGCGGATGAACGCCTCCGGGTTGGATGTCGAGATCGAGGACGTGGGCGACCGAATCTCGGCCGTGGCGATTCAGGGGCCGCTGAGCCGCGACGTCCTCGAAGCGGCGACCGAGGCGTCGTGGGGCGACCTCGCGTACTTCGGTCGCCGTGCCTCACGCGTCGGGCGCATACCCGTCGATGTCTCCCGGACGGGCTACACCGGGGACCTCGGGTACGAGGTGTGGGTGGAGAGCTCCGACGCCGTCGAGCTTTGGGACGCCCTCGTGCGAGCCGGAAAACCCTATGGGATACGGCCCGCAGGGATGCTCGCCCTCGACGTCGCGCGGATCGAGGCGGGACTGATCCTCGTCGAGGTCGACTTCGATTCCGTTCGACGAGCGCTGATTCCCGAGCAGTCGTTCTCCCCCTTCGAGCTGGGTGTCCTCGGCCGCTTTGTCGACTTCGGAAAGCTCGCCGAATTCGTCGGCCGTCGCGCGCTCGAGCGAGAGCAGGCGCGAGGTGGAGCTCCGCGGAGGCTCGTCGGCCTGGAGCTCGAGTGGGACTCGCTCGAGGGCCTCTATCGGGAGAGAGGGCTGACGCCGACGCTGGACCCGGCGGCGTCGCGCGAACCTCTCCCTCTGTATGCGCGGGGTCGGCAGGTTGGCAAGGCTACGAGCACGACATGGAGCCCGATCCTGAAGAAGGTGGTGGCGCTAGCGTCTGTTCGCGCCGACTACAGCTCGCTCGGCACCCGGATCGACATTGAGTGGACGGTCGAGGCACGGCGCCACCGGACGCCGGCGAGGGTCGTGGAGCTGCCGTTCTTCGACCCTGCCCGCAAGACCTCGACGGTCGCCGAGTCCTAGCCCTCAGTGCCGGTCGCGTCCCAGTACACGAAGTCTGTCTCCTCGCCCGGGACGTAGGGCAGGAAGCTCGCACGGTCGGGCTCGCGCTCTTCCTCGACGAGGAAGAGCGTGCAGCTCTCGTTGCTCTCGCCCGGCTCGAGCTGCCCCTCGCCGCTGACCTGCGGGCACTTGTCGAACGGCGGCCCGCCGAGCGAGATGATGGTCGTCGCGCTGATGAGGTTGCCGTCCTCGTCCTCGAGCCCTGGTCGGAGCCGGTGGTCGATCGCCTGGTCGCCCTGGTTCTCGAAGCGGGCATCGACGTAGTACGGCTTCAGCTTTTGCTCTTCGGGGTCGAGCGTGAAGCCGCCGTCCTCGAGCTCCTGCTGCGTACCCTGCCGCACCGCGAGTACCGTCACGCCCAACGTCGTCGGCGTGGCTTCAGCGTCGCCGGTGTCCGCATGCTGCACCACTGCCTCCTCGCCCAGTGCGAGCGCTGACGATCCGCCCCCACTACCACCGCAGCCGGCCACGACGAGCCCGGCTGCGATGGTCGCGATCAGCATTGTGTGCCGGCGAGCGCGCACTCTCGATCTAGCTTGGCGCGTCGGCCGATTCGTCGCTCTCCCAGAGGCCGAACGTGTTGCCTTCGGTGTCCAGGCAGATTGCGAAGTAGCCCATGTTCGGCACCGGGCTCTTCGGCATGAGGACCGTGCCACCAAGGGACTTCACCTTCTCCGAGGCGGCCTCGACGTCATCCGCATCGAAGTACACGGTGACCCCGGTCTGACCTTCCTGCCTCGTCTGAAGGGCTCCACCGGGCTCCGTCGACTGCGTCATGTAGTACCCGCTGCCCTCGTATTCCTCGAAGTCCCAGCCGAAGAGCGAGCCCCAGAACGTCGATGCGCGTCCTGCGTCGTCGGCGGGGAACTCCCAGTGCACGAGCTTGCCTGCCATTCGATCTCCTTCCGTCTCGAGGAGCCGCGAAGGCTAGTCGAAGCCCGAGCGTGTTTCCGAGGACGCTGTGAGGGCAACTAGCTCTTCATGGGCTACTCGAAGACGAACATCAGGAGCGCCGTCGAGGACCAGGCGCCGAAGTTCGACATGCCGCCGGAGATGGAAGCGCGCTTCGCCCGGAAGGCCGTCGACGGAGAGACACTCGGCCTCAGCCTCTTCACGCTCGCGCCGAACTTCCGGATCCCGTTCGGCCACAAGCATTCGGACCAGGAAGAGGTCTATGTCGTCGTCCGCGGCTCCGGCCGAGTCAAGGTCGAGGACGAGATCGTCGAGCTCGGCGAGTGGGATACGATCCGCTTCGGCACGGACACGATGCGCTGCATGGAGGCAGGACCCGGACGGCATCGAGTACATCGCCTTCGGTGCGGGCGACGATCCCCGCGACGCCGAGATGACGCCGAACTGGTGGACTGACTAGCTCCTAGAGTTCGAGGCCGTGCACGGCCAACGAGAAGGAGGGACGATGCCGCTGTATCTAACGAAGTTCAGCTACACGCCGGAGACGTGGGTCAGGCTCATCGGCAACCCGGAGGACCGCCGGCGGGCCGCTCAGTCGTACATCGAGTCAGTCGGGGGGAAGCTCCACGGGTTCTGGTACGCCTTCGGCGACCACGACGGCTACACCTTGTGGGAGGCTCCCGACAACGTGTCCATGGCCGCGGTCGCGCTGGCGATCTCAAGCGGCGGAGCGCTCAGCTCGTACGAGACAACAGTCCTCCTCACCGTCGAGGAGACGATGGATGCCCTGCGAAA
Source organism: uncultured Actinomycetes bacterium (assembly GCA_963755155.1). Classification (GTDB taxonomy): domain Bacteria; phylum Actinomycetota; class Thermoleophilia; order Gaiellales; family Gaiellaceae; genus PALSA-612. Next base: position 35,322 of record CAVWIV010000015.1, read on the forward strand.
GGTCGAGCAGGTCCAGTACCGAGCGCCTGGCGCATAGCTACAGGTCGAGCTGAAGCAGGTCGAGGTCGGCTGCTCGCTCGAGCGCGGCGAGCGCTATCGCGAGGTCCTGGATGGCGAGCCCTGTGGAGTCGAACGCCGTGATCTCGTCGGACGAACGCCGCCCGTCGGCCTGTCCATCGAGCACGGCTCCGAGGTCGGTCACGTCGTCGCGCGCGAGCGCGCCCGACTGCGACAGCGTGTGCCAGCTCGCCGTTGTGGCTTGCCTGCTCCCAGTCGTCGCAGAAGACCTGAGCTCGTGCCAGCTCGGCGACGGCGATCTCCGCCTTGCCTGGCCCGTCGGCGCCCATGAGGCTCACGTGCTGGCCCGGCCCGTAGCGTGCCTTCCACGATGACCGGCTCGTGGCCCGGCGTCATCGTCACGACGAGGTCGGCGGACAGCGCCTCTTCGAGGCGAGTCTGAAACGTCCGCGCCGAGCTCGGCTGCCGCCTGCTCCGCCCGCTGCGCGTCCACGTCGAAGATCGCGACGGACCGGCCGCGAGCGAGAAACGTGCGCGCCGCCGCCTTGCCGTTGACGCCGGCGCCGATGACGGCGGCGGATCGTGCGTCCGAGCGGCCGAGCGTCTCGGCGGCGAGCACGGCCGCGGCGCCCGTGCGCAGCGCGGTCACCGCGGCGGCGTCGAAGCAGGCTACGAGCCTCCCGTCCTCCGCGCTCGACAGGAGCACGAGCCCGGTGACGGTCGGCAGCCCCTTGGCCGGATTGCCCGGGAACGACGTCACCCACTTGAGCGCGGCGTAGCCGCCGCCGAGCGCCGGCATCGCGCGGAAGTCGCCGGCCGGATAGGCGGGGACGTAGACCTTGGGCGGCATCGTCCACTCGCCTCGGGCGTGGGCGACGAACGCCTCGCGCACGGCCTCGACGGCCCGCTCCGGCGACACCGCCGCCTCGACGTCCCGCCCGCTGAAGACCGGAACGCTCAGAGCGCCTTGACCGCGGAGACGAGCGCCTCGACGGACGCTTTCGCGTCGCCGAACAGCATCGACGTCTTCGGGTCGACGAACAGCGGGTTGTCGACGCCCGCGAAGCCGGGGCTCATCGAGCGCTTGAGCACGATGACGTTCTTCGCGTGGTCGACGTTGAGGATCGGCATGCCGTAGATCGGGCTGCCGGTGTCGCTGCGCGCCGCCGGGTTCGTCACGTCGTTCGCGCCGATCACGAGCGCCACATCCGTCTGCTCGAAGGCCGGGTTGATCTCGTCCATCTCGTGCAGCTGGTCGTACGGCACGTTCGCCTCCGCGAGCAGGACGTTCATGTGACCCGGCATACGCCCGGCCACCGGGTGGATCGCGTAGCGCACGTCGACGCCCTTCTTGTCGAGCTCGTCCGCCAGCTCGCGCACCGCGTGTTGCGCCTGGGCGACGGCGAGGCCGTAGCCGGGCACGACTACGACCCGCTGCGAGTACGCGAGCAGGACGCCGGCGTCCTCCGCCGTCGTCGCCTTGACCGCGCCGCCCGAGGCCGCGAGCGCCTCCTCCGTCACCTGCAGCTGGCCGAAGGCGCCGAAGAGGACGCTCACGACGGAGCGTCCCATCGCTCGCGCCATCATCAGCGTCAGCAGCGTGCCCGCCGCGCCGACGAGCATCCCGCTGACGATCAGCACGGTCTGGTGGAGCACGAAGCCGGTCGCCGATGCCGCGATGCCGGTGAAGGCGTTGAGGAGCGAGATGACGACGGGCATGTCCGCGCCGCCGATGGGCAGCACGAACAGGACGCCGAACGCGAGCGCGCCGAGGATCAGCCCGACGAGCAGCGCCTCGTTCTCGACGCCGGCCACGATCGCGCCGCCGAGGCCGATGAGCACCGCGAGCAGCAGGAGGTTGCCGTACTTCTGGCCGGGATACGTGATCGGCCGGCCGGTCATGAGCTCCTGGAGCTTCGCGAAGGCGACCATGCTGCCCGCGAACGAGACCGAGCCGATGAGCGCGGAGAGGACGATGGCCACGGAGATGCTGAGGTCGAGGTCACCCGGCAGCGCTATCGAGTCGTGGAAGTCCGCGAGCGCGATCAGCGCTGCCGCCCCGCCGCCGACGCCGTTGAACAGCGCCACCATCTGCGGCATCGCGGTCATCTTCACCGCGCGGGCCGCGTACGCGCCGATCGGGCGCCGTGACCGCCATCACGAGGATCACCCAGACGAACTGGTCGGAGTCGAGACCGGGCAGGAAGAACGTCGCCACGATGGCGACGGCCATGCCGAAGGCGCCGATCCAGTTGCCGTGGCGCGCCCGCGCCGGGTCGGAGAGGTAGCGCAGCGCGAGGATGAAGCTGACGATCGTGACGATGTACGCCAGCGAGACCCAGTCGCCGCGCGTCATTCCTCAGGCTCCTTCTTCGGAGGCTCGCGGCGCTTGAACATCTGCAGCATGCGGTCGGTGACCACGAATCCGCCGACGACGTTGCCGGTGCCGAGCGCGACCGCGGCCAGCGCGACGATCCGCACCCAGCCCGTCTGGTCGGGCAGCGAGGCGACGATGATCGCGCCGACGACGACGATGCCGTGGATCGCGTTCGAGCCGGACATGAGCGGCGTGTGCAGGAGCGTCGGCACCTTCGCGATCACCTCGAAGCCGAGGAACGCCGCGAGGATCAGCACCGTGAGCTCGATGAGGAACGACGTCGTCACGCGGCTGACCTCCTGCCGGGTGACGCAGGCGCCGGCGGTGATCTCGTCGTCCCAGTCGAGCTTCAGCTCGCCCTCGGGAGCCAGGTGCTGCAGCAGCGCCATGACGTTGCGCGAGTAGAGCTGGCTCGCGTGCGTGGGCATCGTGCTCGGGAGGTTCAGGAGGCCGACGACGGTGACGCCGCTCTCCACTACTTCCTCGCCCGGCTTCGTCAGCTCGCAGTTGCCGCCCGTCTCGGCGGCGAGGTCGACGATGACCGACCCCGACCGCATCGCGCGAACGGCGGCCTCCGGGATGAGCTTCGGCGCGGGTCTGCCGGGTACGGCAGCTGTCGTGATGACGACGTCGAACTCGGGTAGGCGCTCCTCGAGCGCCGCCTGCTGCTGCGCCTGCTGCTCGGGCGTCAGCTCGGCTGCGTAGCCGCCTTCGGTCTCCTCGCCGCGGATGCCGAGGTCGAGGAACGTCGCGCCGAGCGACTCCACCTGCTCCTTCACGACGGGGCGCACGTCGAACCCGGAGACGACGGCGCCGAGGCGGCGGGCGGTCGCGAGCGCCTGCAGGCCGGCAACGCCTGCGCCGAGGACGAGCACCTTCGCGGGCGGGACTGTCCCGGCAGCGGTCGTGAGCATGGGGAAGAACTTCGGTAGCCGCTCGGCGGCCAGCAGCACGGCCTTGTAGCCGCCCACGGTCGCCTGGGACGAAAGGGCGTCCATCGGCTGGGCGCGCGTGATGCGCGGGATGGACTCCATTGCGAACGCGACGACGCCCTGCGCACGGAGCCGATCGATGCCCTCGGCGTCGGTGAGCGGCTGGAGGAACGCGACGAGGACGTCCCCGCTCCTGAGCTTGCCGACCTGCTCTGCCGACGGCTTCTGCACCATGACGATCGCCTCTGCCTGGCCGAGGACCGCGTCGGCCACCGCTGCCCCGGCCGCCTCGTACTCCCCGTCGCCGAAGCCCGCCGGCGTTCCCGCTCCGCGCTCGACGGCGACCTGGAAGCCGGCGTCCGACGAGGCGTGAAGCGATGTCCGGCACGAGGGCCACACGGCGCTCGCCCGGCGCCGTCTCTTTCGGGACCCCCACCAGCATGCGGCGCAACTCTACGCGAGCGGCGCGCAGGCTCAGGGAGAGAAGGGAATGGGGGAGACGCCTGGAATTCCCGGGCCATGGCGCTCATGGACCTCGCGCGGGCCATCGAGGCTCGCGACCCGTACTCGTCGGGCCACGCGGCGCGCGTGACCGCGATCGCCGAGGTCGTCGCCGCACGGCTCGGCTGGGACGAGGATCAGATCGACGTCCTGCGCATCGGAGCCGCGCTGCACGACATCGGCAAGCTCGCCGTCCCCGACACGGTGCTGCGGAAGCCGGGGCCGCTGAACGACGACGAGTTCGTTCACGTGCAGGCTCACCCCGCGGAAGGGGCGCGCATGATCGAGCTGATCGGAACGCTACGCGCGGCCGCGCCGTGCGTCCTCCATCACCACGAGCGCTGGGACGGCAGCGGGTATCCGACGGGCACCGCCGGCTCGGACATCCCGCCCGAGGCGCGCGTCCTTGCCGTCGCCGATTCCTTCGACGCGATGACGTCGAACCGGCCGTACCGGCCCGCGCTGTCCGAGCACCTGGCCGTCGCCGAGCTGGAGCGGTGCGCTGGGACGCAGTTCGACCCCGAGGTGGTTGCGGTGTTCGCCGAGGCCTGGCGGCAGGGCGCTCTCGATATGCCCGCAGACATTCGCATCGCATCGCTGTAGGACGGATTGCGGGGCGGCAGTACGCTGGCGCGTAGAAGAACCGCATGCGGCGGCGTCCCGACTCCGAGCTCATTGTCCTGGCGCGTGAAGGATCGTCCGACGCGGCGGGCGCGCTCTTCGATCGCTACTGGGAGCACGCCTGGCGGGCCGCGTACGCCGTCACTGCCGACCGCGCGCTCGCAGACGATGCGGCGCAGGACGCCGTTCAGCGCGCGTTCGGCGCGCTCGACAGCTTCGACGAGACGCGTCCCTTCGCACCCTGGCTGAAACGCATCGCCGCCAATCGGGCGATCGACCTGCTCCGCCGCGGCCAGCGGCTGACGGCGCTCGATCACGACACCGCGTGGGAGACGGTTGCGCGCGAGTCGCACGATGACGCTAGCGCGGTCGTTCAGGCCGTCGCCGCGCTCGATCCGCAGAAGCGCGCCGTCGTCGTGTTGCGCTACTGGCTCGACTTCTCTGTAGAGGACATCGCCGGCGTGCTCGGCGTCCCCGTGGGCACGGTGGCGTCACGGCTGAGCCGCGCGCTTTCACAGCTCCGCCATGTGCTCGAGGAAGAGCATGTCGCCTGATCTCGAGCGGCGGTTGCGCGAGGCCGGGGAGGCACTGGCCGGTCCGGACGCGCCTGCGACGGCGCGCGCTCGCGAGGCGGCCCTCGCCACCGCGTCGGCGCGCGAGCATCCCGGCGCCCGGCGCGTCCTGGCGATCGGCGGCATGGCCCTCGCGGCCGTCGCGATCGGCATGGCCATCGGATCGTTCGCGTTCGCCGGGAGCGGCACGGCCGGCGAGCCACGAGGGGTCGGGTTCCTACCCGCCGAGGGATGGACCGTGCTCCAGTCGGGCACCCCCGCGACTCCGGATCGCCCAGGCGTCGCGCTGGCCGCGAATGTCCCTCTGCACCCGCAGGACACCGTCGACGGCTTCCCGTACTCGACACTGCGTTCGCTGCCCCCGCACGGCGTCGTGCTGGTCGCGAGCTTCATGCGCGTCGGCGACGGGCACTCAGCCTCTCAGCCGCTGCCGCTGTCGCTCCGTGAAGCCACGCCGTACATCCGCTCCGGCGGGGAGGTGCGGCCGAAACGACCACTGGGCCAGTACGAGCTGCGCGCGATGGTGGAGGGGTACGCAGTCGAGGTCCACGCGTACTTCGGCACGCGGGAGCCCTCGGCGGACCGGCTCGCGGCGGCGCAGCGGCAGCTCGATCGCCTGGTCGTCTCTCCACAGTCGGACGGACCAGCTCCTCGGGCTCCGACCGGCGCCGACGGGGTCTCGATCGCCTTCCAGCGCTTCTGGTACTCACCGGGCAACTACTACGCGTTGCGCTTCTACGGGGCGATCTCCAGCGGTCAGGCGGATGAGTACGTGGCGGTCATGCACAAGCCATGCCGGGCCACGGTCTCGACGGCCGTCGCGGGCGCTACCACGACCGCGGGCGGGGGCTGGGAGGTTCAGCCCAGCTTTCCACCCGGGGCCGGAGAGTTCCGGGCCCGCTGGAACGACGAGGTCTCGGAGCCTGTCACCTACAAGCCGCCGCTGGTACCAAACGTCGTGAAGCGGCCGAAGCGGAACGTACCGAGTGGAGGTCTATTCCTTTGTCGGCCCGGGTGCCTCGCCCGTGATCATGAACGGGCGCTTCGTCGAGCTGCAGCGACTAAGCACTGCGGGACAATGGACGCGCATTCGCCGGGGAAGCTCGTCGGCTTTGGAGCCAACCTCTACAACAGGACGTACCTCGCGCACTTCACCGTTCCGAAGGGCCTGACACTGAGGGCGTTTGTGCCCGCGAAGACCGCAGCGCCGTGCTGGAGCTCCACCGTCTCGAAGACCTTCAAGTCGTAGTAGGCCGGCGCTACTTCTCCTTCGCCTCGCAGGTCTTCGACCCGCGAATCCAGCCGCCGCCGTTTCCGACCTCACCCACGGCCATCGCGCGCCCCGACTTGGCCAGGCGGACGACGACCTTCGTCCGGGATCCTTGCTGCGTCGTCGAGATGAGCAACGGACCGGTTTCGAGACAGCCGAACTTCCGCCCGAACGCCCAGCCGTCCTTCACGCGCGTGATCGGGCCCAAGCCCGGCGAGAGACGGCGCTTTCAGGCGTCCGCTTGATCACCGTGCAGCGCGACGACGGCCGCGAGGCCGTCGCCGGTTGCCCAGCCGTAGACGTTGAGCCCCTGCTGGGCCGCAAAGCCGCCCAGGCTCCAGACGACGATGATCGACTTCTTCTTCGGTGCGCCCACGGTACCGAGAGCGCCGAGGTTCCAGCCCCAGTCGCGGTCGCCGATCAACTGGACGTTGAACGAACCCCACACCTGCTTGCACGTATACGTGGTGCTCGCGGTCGACTTCGCGTTGCCCGCCGAGACCGGCAGCACGACGGCCATGGCTGCGGCCGCGAGCAAGGCCCTCAAAGCGTTGCCCATACCTCCAGCTTAGCCCGCACTCGCCGGATGACGTCGTCGGTGAATTCGGTCGTCGACGCATGGCCGGCGAGGTCGGCAGTACGCACGCCGTCGCCCACGGCTTCGAGGCTCGATTCGCGAATTGCGCGGGCCGCGTCGGCTGCCTCCTCACCCGCAAATGTGAGCAAGGCGGCGGCTGCGAGGATCATCGCCAGCGGGTTGGCGACGTTCTTCCCGTACAGGCTCGGCGCGGTGCCGTGGGCGGCCTCGGCCAGCACGACATCGGGCACGTAGTCGTCGCCGAAGGCGACGACGAGCGACTCGGAGCCGGCGATCGAGCCGAACAGCGGCAGCACGAGGTCGGAGAGGATGTCGCCGTCGCGGTTCAGCGCCGGGATCACCATCGGGTCGCCGCTCGCGGACAGGAGCAAGGCGAACGTGGCATCGATCAGCTGGGGGTTGTACGGGACGTCGGGATGCCTCTCGGCCGCCTCGTCCATCTCCTCCTTCAGCATTCCCTCGTAGATCGGGCTGACCGTGTATTTCGGGCCGCCGAATACCTTGGCGCCGGTGCGTTCCGCCAGCCGGAACGAGAACTCGGAGACCGCATGGCAGACCCGTCGCTCGATGCGCTCTGTGCGGAGCGCGACCTCGTCGTCACCCTCGCCCTCGCGCCACTCCTTCGCGCCGTACGCGTCGCCGACCGCCATGCGCACAACCGATATCGGCGCATGCGCGCCGCCGACGGGAGCGACGCCGGGGATGCGCCTGCCGGTGCGGACGATCACCTCGCCGCCGATCTCCTCCCGGAGGATCCTGTTCGGCGAGCCGACGTCACCGGCGCCTTCGGGCGTGCGTCGTCGCGGCCTTCAGTCCCAGGCCCGACTCGCGAACGGCTGCAGCAGCCTCGTGGACGACGGCGTTCTGCGTGGCTCGGCGATTGGCGAGCGAGAGGTCGTAGCGGGGGAGGTCGAACTCGATCCGGATGACGTCCGGGGCGATGCACACGCAGCGCTTCGTCGAGCAGTTCCTGCCCGGTCTCGTCCCCTTCCAGCACGACGATCGTCTTCCGCTCCACGCGGCGGATTCTACGTGTTCGAACTGGCCGGGAATTACCAGCCGCCGCATTTCGCCGCCCTTTTCCTCTAGGCTTCGCGCTCCCAGATCACAAAACGAAGGAGATTTCGATGGCCAAGAAGACGATCCTTGTGTGCGACAACTGCCAAGCGGAGGTCGAGGAGCAAAAGGGCGCCACGATGCGAATCACGTACACCGACGCGAGGCGCGGCTCGAGGCAGGCCGATCTCTGCGACAACTGTGCCGGCAAGCAGCCCGGCCGCACGGTCGCGCGCCGCGGCCGCCGGCCCAAGGCAGCCGCGTAACAGGCGCGGCTGCATAAGACGGCACGTCTCCTCTCTAGACTGGGTGGCGTGCCGCTGACACTGCTCGCGGGGCCCGCGAACGCCGGCAAGATCGCCCTCCTGCTCGACCGCTATGCGGCGGACATCGCGCGCGAGCCGGTGCTCGTCGTCCCGAACCGGGCGGAGGTTCAGCGCGTGCAGCGCGATCTCGTCGCGGGCGGGAAGGCGCTCGTCGGCGGCTCCGTGGGCACGTTCGACGACCTGTTCGCCGGCATCGCCCGCGGCAACGGCGACCACCGCGCGGTGCTTTCGGACGCCCAGCGCGGGCTGCTGCTGAGACGTATCGCGCGGGACACATCGCGCTTCGCCGGCTACGCGGAGACACTGGGAGCCACGCTCGCGGAGCTCGAGGCGGGGCTTGTCGAGCCCGAGGACCTCGAGCCTGAGCTCGCGGATCTTCTGCGCACGTATCGCGACGAGCTCGACCGACTCGAGCGTTGGGACCGCGATCGCGAGCGGCGCTACGCGGCCGACCGCGTGGCCGGCGATCTCGCCGCGTGGGACGGCCGTCCCGTGTACGCCTACGGATTCGAGGATCTCACCGCGGCGCAGTGGGCGCTCGTCGAGGGGCTGTCGGCCCGCGCCGACGTCACCGTGTCGCTCCCGTACGAGCCGGCGCGCCTGGCGTTCACCGCGCTGGAGCGGACGGCGGCGACGTTGTCCAAGCAGGCCGCGGGGCGCATCGAGGAGCTCCCCGCCGCAGTCCGAGCGCTACGTGCGGCCCGCGCTGGCGCATCTCGAGCGCCGGTTGTTCGTCGACGGCGACGCGCCTGCTCCGCCCCTCGAGGGAGCCGTGCGCTTCCTCGAGGCGCCGGGTGCGCGCGGCGTGCTCGAGCTCGTCGGCGAGGAGATCCTCGAGCTCATCCGGGGCGAAACGAGCCGCGGCTGACATCGCGGTCGTGGCACCCGCCCTGGAGCGCTGGCGCGCGCCGCTCGAGACGGCGTTCACCGGGCTCGGCATCCCGTACGCGGCCGAGGGCCCGACGAGGCTCGGCCAGACGCCGTTCGGCGGCGCACTGCTCTCGTTGCTCCGCTTCGCGTGGCTCGGCGGCGGACGTCACGACCTCTACGGGTTCATGCGGTCTCCGTACTCGGGTCTTCGCCGCGACCACGTCGACTTCCTCGAAGGACGGCTGCGCGGGCGCGCCATCCACACGCCGGAGCGCGTGGAGGCGGAGACGCTCAGGCTGCGCGGCCAGCCGCTGCCGTTCCTCGACACGCTGCGTTCGGGCAGCTCGAACCAGGAGGCGGTGAGGACGCTCGCCGCGACGATGCTGCCCGCGGCGCACGGCCTCGGCGGGCCTCCGACCTCCGACGCGGGCCGGCTCGACCTGCGCGCGTTCGAGGCGACCCTGCGCGCGCTGGAGGAGCTGGATGCGTGGCAGGCGCTCACGGGGAAGCGTCGACGCCGAGGATGTCGTGTACGGCCTCGAGCGCGCGGTTGTCGGCGGCGGGCCTGCCAGGCAGCCCGGCCGTGTCGCGGTGCTCGACATGCTTCGCGCGCGCACGAGGCATTACGAGGTCGTCTTCGTGCTCGGCCTCGAGGAGGGAACGCTGCCCAGGCGCGCCGGCCCGGCGAGCCTGCTCGACGACGACGCCCGGCGCGCGATCGAGGAGCGGTCACGCCGCGCCCGGATCGCGCGGCCGGATCCCGTCGCCGCCGACCGGTATCTCTTCTACACGGCGTGCACCCGCGCGACGCGTCGCCTGTACCTCGTCCGCGAGGCCGCGACGGACGACGGGTCGCCGCGCGAGCCGAGCCCGTTCTGGGAGGACGTGCGCGCGCTGTTCTCGGCCGACGACGTCGCACGGTGGACGAGGCGACGGCAGCTCTCGGAGGCGACCTGGCCGATGGATCGCGCGCCGACGGAGCGCGAGCGCCTGCGCGCGATCGCCGCGCTGGCCGCCGTGGATCCCGACGCCACGACCGCCGTCGCCCGTGCGAACGGCTGGGATCGCCGGCTCGATCGCGCGCGCGTCGCGTTCTCGCGCCCCACGCGGCTCACCCACCCGGTCGTGCTGAGCGAGCTGAAGGCGCGGGCGACGTTCGGCGTCACCGAGCTCGAGCTATTCGCCGACTGCTCCTCGATGTGGTTCGTCGAGCGCGTCATCGATCCACGGTGCGATCGACGCGCGCGTCGACGCCCGCCTGCGCGGCCAGGTGGCGCACCAGGCCCTCTTCAAGCTCTTCTCGGGGCTGCCCAAGCGCATCGGCTCCGACCGCATCGAGGCCGAGCGCCTCGACGAGACGCTCGCGTTCCTCGAGGAGTGCGTGCGCGAGGCGGTGGCCGGCCAGACGAGCCGCATCGAGCTCACCGACGTCGAGCGGCTCGAGCTCGAGCAAGGCCTGCTCCGCGACCTCGGCGAGTTCGTACGTGGAGAAGCGCGGTCGGAGCTGCCGCTCGTGCCGCGAAGGTTCGAGGTGTCGTTCGGCAGCGAGCGCTCCGCGCCCGGGCTCAAGGCGGGGCTCGACCTCGGCGGCTTCGCCGTGAGCGGGAAGATCGACCGCGTCGACCTCGACCCGTTCTCCGCGCGCGGCATCGTCCAGGACTACAAGAGCGGCAAGGCGGCTCACTCTGCGGCGAAGATCGAGTCCGAGCTCAAGCTTCAGATCCCGCTCTACATGCTCGTCCTCCGCGACCTGCTCGGCGTGGAGCCGGTGGGCGGCCTCTACCGCGCGCTGGCGGGCGAGCGCAGCGCCCGCGGCGTGCTCCGCGCGAGCGCCCGCGAGGATCTCGTGCCGGGGTTCTCGCCTCGGGACTACCTCGACGACGAGGCGTTCTGGGCGCTCGTGGACCAGGCCGCCGACCGCGCTCGCGGCTCAGTCGGCCGCATCCGGGAGGGACACGTCCTGCACGATCCGAAGGGCGGTTCGTGCCCGTCGTGGTGCGAGCGCGGCCCCATCTGCCGGGTGAGGCGCCCGTGACCACCGTCACCGAGCCCCAGGCCCCGAACCCCGAGCAGGCCGTCGCCATCGACGCCGGCGGGACGGTGTTCGTCTCGGCGGGCGCCGGCACGGGCAAGACGACAGTCATCGTCGAGCGGTTCGTCCGGGCCGTCGAGCGTGGCGTCGACGTCGGCTCGATTCTCGTCGTGACGTTCACCGAGCGCGCCGCGGGCGAGCTCAGGTCGCGCATCAGGGCAAGGCTCCTTCAGTCCGGTCGCGCCGATCTCGCACGGGAGCTCGACGGCGCGTGGATCTCGACGATTCACGGATTCTGCCACCGGCTGCTCCGTGCGTATCCCGCGGCGGCAGGCGTCGATCCCCGCTTCCGCGTGCTCGACGAGAGCCAGGCGAGCGTGCTGCGGGCGGAGGCGTTCGGCGTCGCGCTGGCGGAGTTCTGCTCGGACGAGCATCCGGAGCGGGTCAAGCTGCTCGCGACGTACGGCGCGGTCGGCCTGCGCCGCATGCTCGGCGGGGTCGCGGAGACGCTGCGGGCAGCCGGCCGGCCGCTCGAGCTCGGCCTCCAGGAGGAGCCGGAGCTCGACCAGCGGATCGCGGAGCTGAGGGCAGCCGCGACGAGGGCACTCGCGGAGACGGACGGCGAGGCCGGGACGGACGACGCGCGCGCCATCCTCGCCCGCGCCGTCCAGCTGCTGGACGGCAAGCCGCATGTCGACCTCCTGCTCGACCTGTCCGAGATCGCGGTCAAGGGCCGCGGCAAGGAACGCTTCGCCGCGTACGAGGACCTGCGGCTCGCGCTGGAGCAGACGGCGCTCAACGTCGCTGCGGTCCGCGACCGGGACCTGCTGCAGGAGCTGCTCACGCTCTTCGACGACGCGTATCAGCGTGCGAAGGACGCGGAGAGCGCACTCGACTTCGAGGATCTCCAGCTCCGCGCCCGCGATCTGCTCTCGCAAGACGAGACGGTGCGGGGCAGCGAGCGCCTTCGCTTCCGGTCGATCATGGTCGACGAGTTCCAGGACACGAACCGGCTGCAGTGCGAGATCGTCGACCAGTTCGACCCGGAAGAGCTCTTCTTCGTGGGGGACGAGTTCCAGTCCATCTACCGCTTCCGGCACGCGGACTTGGAGGTCTTCAGGGAGCGTCGTGCCGAGTCGGAGGGCGTGCTGCCGCTGCGCGCGAACTACCGCTCGCGGCCGGAGCTGCTCGATGTCGTGAACGAGCTCTTCGCCGCAGACTTCGGGGAGGGCTACGAGCCGCTCGTGGCCGCGGGCCGCTTCCCCGATCCCGCCAAGGGCCCGGCCGTCGAGCTGCTCGTCAACGACAAGCGAAGCTACAAGGAGTCGGGCGGCGACTGGCGGCGTGGTGAAGCACGTGCCGCCGCTCAGCGCGTGCGGGAGCTCTGCGACCTGGGAGAGGCGACGCCCGGGGAGATCGTCTTCCTCTTCGCTGCGGGCACCGATGCGGAGGTGTTCGAGGAAGAGTTGCGCGCCGTCGGCCTGCCGACCTACCGGGCGGCGGGCCGCGGGTACTTCGCGCAGCAGCAGGTGCTCGACGTGCTCGCGTACCTGCGGCTGCTGCACAACCGCTACGACGACGAGGCGCTTGCGGCCGTGCTCGCTTCGCCGCTCGTCGGCGTGTCGAACGACGCGCTCGTGCTGCTGCGGCGCGCGGCGAGCCGCCGGCCGCTCTTCTCCGGCCTCGAGCGCCAGCTGCCGCAGAGCCTTGCGGCACGCGACGAGCAACTCTTCCGTGCGTTCCGGCAGCGATACGACCGTCTCGTGGCACTCTCGGCGACGGCCGGTCTCGAGCGGCTGATCGACCAGATCGTCTCCGAGCACGACTACGACCTCGCAGTGCTTGCGCAGCACGACGGGCGCCGTCGCTACGCGAATCTCCGGAAGCTCGGGCGGCTCGCGCGCTCGTACGAGGCTCTTCGCGGCCGCGACGTGGAAGGGTTCGTCCGGTTCGTCGCAGAGAGGCAGGCGTCCGGCGCTCACGAGGCCGAGGCGTTCGCGGTGGAGGAGGGAAGCGACGCCGTTCGGCTGCTCACGATCCATGCGGCGAAGGGCCTCGAGTTTCGCGTCGTCGTCGTCGCCGACGCGGGACGCGACCGGCCACCGTCACGCGGAGAGGAGATCATCTGCCGCTCCGACGGGCTCTTCGGCTTCAAGGTGCTGAACCCGGCAACGGGGAAGCGCCGCGGCGCGTTCGACTACGAGGCCGTGCGCTCGGCCGAGCAGGCCGCGGAGGAGGCGGAGCGCCTGCGCCTCTACTACGTCGCGATGACGCGGGCGATCGACCGCCTGCTCGTCTCCGGGTCGATCGATCCCTCGCGGGGGCAGGAGGCCCGAACGCCGATGGCGTGGGTGCTCGACCGGCTCGGCTCCTTGTCCCTCGACGAGGTCGGCGACGAGCCGCACGTCGTCGAGCAGGGCGCCGCCAGGATCCTCGTACGCGTGAATCGTCACCACGCCGAGGTCGAGGAGACGGCGAGCGAGCCCGAGGCAGTTGTAGAGGAGCAGCTCGCGCTCTTCTCTGCCGAGCAGGAGGACGCGACGGCGGAGACCCCCGTCGCGGCGCTGCCGCCGCTCGAGCTCGTGGAGTCGCCTCCCGCGTACGAGCCGCGCCGGCTCTCGTACAGCGCGCTGGCGACGTTCGACGAGTGCCGCGCGAAGTTCTACGCGCGATACGTCGCCGGAATGCGCGAACGGCGGGGCGAGATTGCGCTCGGCGCTGTCGGCGTCGGGTCAGCGGTACACGAGCTGCTCGAGGGGATCGATCTCGCCGCCCCGGCTGTCCCCGCCGACCTCGCTGCGCTTCAACCCGGTGCGACGCCCGAGGAGCTCGAGCGGATCGAGGGCTTCCTCGCGTCGTACTGTGGCTCGAAGCTCGCCGCCCGGATCTCGGCGCTCGAGGGTGCGAGGAAGGAGCAGTCGTTCTCGTTCGAGCACGACGGCGTCGTGTTGCACGGCTTCATCGACGTGCTCGCTCTGGGCCCGCACGCGCTCGTCGTCGACTTCAAGACGAACGCGCTCGGGGACGCGTCGCCCGAGGAGGTGACCGAGGCGGACTACGGCCTGCAGCGGCTCGTGTACGCGCTGGCGTGCTTCCGCGCCGGAGCGGAGAAGGTCGAGGTCGTCTACCAGTTCCTCGAGCGGCCGGACGAGCCCGTCGTGACGCTCTTCACGTCCGGCGACGTTCCGCAGCTCGAGGCGCAGCTCTCGGTTGCCATCGGGCGCATCCGCGCGGGCGCGTTCGTGCCCACGCCGAGCGAGCGCGCGTGCGCCGACTGCCCGGCGCTCGACGTCGTCTGCGCGGGAACGCGCCTGCGAACGGCCGTTGGCGCGTAGCTTCGTCTCGGAAGCCCGGAGGCGCGTGGGGCCGAAGCGGGAGCGCATCGGCCCGGCGATCGCGCGCCTGCGCGCCGCGCACCCGGATGCGGCGATCGCCCTGCGCACGGGGTCGGAGCTCGAGCTGCTCGTCGCCGTGATGCTCTCGGCCCAGACGACCGACGTGAACGTCAATCGCGTCACCGAGCAGCTCTTTCGGAAGTACCGCCGGCCGGAGGACTACCTCGCCGTGCCCGAGGAGGAGCTCCAGCGCGACATCTACGCGACGGGGTTCTTCCGGCAGAAGGCGCGCGCCCTGCGCGGGACGATGCGGATGCTGATCGAGGAGTACGACGGCCGCGTCCCGCGGACGGTCGACGAGCTCGTGCGGCTGCCCGGCGTCGCTCGCAAGACCGCGAACGTCGTCGCTAGCGAGCTCGGCACATCCCCAGGGCGTCGTCGTCGACACGCACGTGCGGCGGCTCTCGCAGCGACTCGGCTTCACGCGCCACGACGATCCGGTGAAGATCGAGCGCGACCTCGTCCGCCTCGTGCCCCGGGAAGAGTGGGGGCTCTTCCCGCATCTCCTCATCTGGCACGGCCGGCGCGTCTGCCTCGCGCGCGCGCCGCGTTGCGAGGACTGCGTGCTCGTCGACCTGTGTCCCGCTGCGCGCGTCTAGACCGGAGTGAGCGCCACGAGCAGACCCGCCGTCCTCGTCGTAGGCGGGGAAGAGGTCGGCGGTGACGCACTTCAAGGCTCCCGATGCCGCCTTCAGCTCGAGCTTCTGGTCGAGCTGCCTGACGCCCCACTCGAGCGCCGTCGCGATCGGGTTGGGCTCGGATTCGTCGCCGTTCAGCGAGAGCGCCTCCTCGATCGGGTGGCCCATGAGGTCTCGCTCGGTGTAGCCGGTCAGCTCGAAGACACCTCGCCCGACGGCGAGGATGCGGCCGGTGCCGTCACACACGACGAAGCCCGTCGTCGGCGCGGGGTAGTAGTCGTCCATCAGCTCGAAGAGGAACCCGAAGCCGCAGCGGCCGCAGCCGACGGCGGTCGGGTCGACAAGGCTCGCCCGGCGATCGTGGTCGATCGACCGTTGCTTACAGTTCGGACAGATGAAGTACGGCACGGCCGGCTCAGATTAGCCGCGGTCTGTCCGTCCAGTCGGCCAGAACGGACAGGTCCTAGTGTCTGACACTGAGGTGTGCCAATTCTGTGCCAATCGCTCCACAGGGGGATCGGCTACTACGTACGGACGCGCTCGGCCACGGCCTGACGCTCGTGCGCTTGCTCGGTCAGGAAGCGCTCGGCGTCGAGTGCGGCCATGCACCCTGACCCGGCGGCCGTCACGGCCTGCCTGTACACGTGGTCCTGGACGTCGCCCGCTGCAAAGACGCCGGCGATGTTCGTCTCCGTCGAGCCCGGCTTGGCGATGAGGTACCCGGCCTCGTCGTGGTCGAGCCAATCGAGGAACAGGGCTGTCGACGGGTCGTGCCCTATGGCGACGAAGAGGCCGTCCGCCGGGACCTCGCGCGTCTCGCCTGTCTCCATATGGCGCAGGACGACACCGGTCACCTTGCCGACGTCCTCGCCCAGGACACTCTCGACGACGTACGGAGTCAGGATCTCGATCTTCTCGTTCTCCCGTGCGCGGTCGACCATGATCGGCGACGCCCGGAACTCGTCGCGCCGGTGCACGAGCGTCACGCTCGTCGCGAACTTCGTGAGGAACGTCGCCTCCTCCATCGCCGAGTCGCCGCCGCCGACGACGACGACGTTTCGCTCCCGGAAGAACGCGGCGTCGCACACGGCGCAGTACGACACCCCTCGCCCCTGGAGCGAGAGCTCCGTGTCGAGACCCAGCTGCCGCGCATTGGCGCCCGTCGCGACGATGACCGCCTCGGCGCGATGCTCGTGGTCGCCCACGTGTACGCGAAACGGCCTCTCCGAGAAGTCGACGCGCGTGACGTCGTCCGTGAGGAACTCAGCCCCGAAGCGCTCGGATTGCCGGCGGAAGTCCTGCATCATCGCCGGCCCGAGGATGCCGTCGGGATAGCCGGGGTAGTTCTCGACGTCACTCGTGATCATGAGCTGGCCGCCCCACTGGATGCCCTCGATGACGAGCGGGCGGAGGTTCGCCCGCGCGGCGTAGAGGGCTGCCGTGTAGCCGGCGGGGCCGCCGCCGATGACGATGAGGTCGCGCACGCCTTCCGTGGTCATTTCCACTCCACTGTAAAGGGCGGGCGGCGTGCCCCACCACGGGAGTAAACGTCAGGCGGCGTCTACGGCTTCCAGCTGTGGCGACGACGCATGTGCATCGAGCGTTTCCTGCTCGGCTGCGCGCTCGAGCTTCCCGTCGAACTTGTCGAACCGCTTCTCGGAGTCGATGTACTTCGTCTGCGCGTTCGACAGGTGCTTGCCGACGAGCTCGAAGTCCACGCGCATCTTCAGGAAGTCGTTTCGGAGGTCGGCGACGTACGCCATCACCTCGTGGGCGTTCTGCTCGAACTCCATGCCCTTGAGCCCGAATGCGATCACCTGGAGATACGCCGTGAACGTCGTGCCCGACGTCGGATACACCCGCCGGCTGTGGGCGTGATCGAGCAGCGCTCCGGTCTTGCCGGACACGAGCTCGTAGTAGATGGCCTCGGCCGGGAGGTACATGAAGGCGAAGTCGTACGTGCCCTCGGCGGGCTTGATGTACTTCTCTGCCACCGCGTCGACGTGGCCCTTCATGTCGCGCGCGAAGGCCTTCTCGTAGAGCGTCCGCGATGCGTCGTCCGGAGCCTCGATCATCCGCTGGAAGTTGTCGAGCGGGAACTTCGCGTCGACGGGGATCAGCTTCTCGACCTTGATCACGGCGTCGACCCGCTCGCCGCTCTTGAAGCCGTACTGGATCTCGTAGGCGGACGGCGGCAGCCGATCGCGCAGGAGGTTCTCGAGCAGCAGCTCGCCGAACCCTCCGCGTGCCTTCGGCGGGCGCAGGACGTGCTCGAGCCTCGAGATCTGCTCCGCCTGCTGAAGCATCTGAGACGTCGCCCCGTCGAGCTTCGTGAGCCGCTCGACCAGGTCCTTCGCAGTCTCGCCCGTCGACTGCTGGGTCGACAGCAGGCGCCCGTCGATCCCCTCCAGCCGCCGGTCGACGCGCTCGTCGATCTCCCCGAGCCGGCGGTCGAGCCGCTGCTCGATGCCGCCGAGGCGCTCGTCCACGAGAGTCTTGCCGTTGCGCGCGAGCGCGACGATGAGCGCGGCGAGCGCCGCTGCGGCGAGGATCGTTATGAGAAGTGCAGCTAGCACGAAGGGCCGACGAGCGTAGCGCGGGCGTCGGACAGACGCCCTCAAAAGACATCAGATCCGGCTGGCCCGAAAGCCCGCCGGATCTGATGGCAGGACTCTAGGGGGCGGGCAACAGCTCCGTCAAGAGCCCCGCGCGAAGAAAATCTCGCTCGGAGCGGACTTTTCCCGGCGACCGCCGCCGCGCTCCATACGCTGCCTGCATGGACGACGTGTTCGGCGTGGGAGGCGCTCTCGAGGACGCCCTGCCCGGCTACGAGCCGCGCGCGGAGCAGGCCGAGCTCGCCCAGGCGGTCGCCGAGTCGCTCGAGGCGCGCGAGCATCTGCTCGCCGAAGCGGGCACGGGCACCGGCAAGAGCCTCGCGTACCTCGTCCCGGCGCTCGCCTCCGGGCGCCGTGTGGTCGTGGCGACGGCGACGAAGGCCCTCCAGGAGCAACTGCTCACGAAGGACGTGCCGATCGCCGCTCGTGTGCTCGGCCGTGAGGTGAAGGTGGCCGTGCTCAAGGGTCGCCAGAACTACCTCTGCCGCAAGGCGCTGCATGGATTCGAGCTGCTCGGCGGCCAGCTGCTGGAGAGGGAGGCGGACGCAGCCGCGTTCGACCTCCTGCGGCCGTGGTTCGACGAGACCGAGACGGGCGACAGGGCCGAGCTTCCATTCGAGCCTGCGGACACCCTCTGGGGCGAGCTCGCCGTGGGCGCCGACGGCTGCCTCGGGCGCAAGTGCCCGTTCACGGCCACGTGCTTCTCGGAAGCTGCACGCCGCCAGGCACGCGCCGCGGATCTCGTCATCGTGAACCACGCGCTCTACTTCGCCGACCTCGGCCTTCGTGAGGAAACGGACGCCTCGATCCTCCCCGAGCACGATGCCGTCGTCTTCGACGAGGCACACCGCCTCGAGGACACCGCGGCCTCGTGGCTCGGCGGCGGCGTCTCCGTCTACGGGTTGAGTCGGCTCGAGCGCGACATCGGGCGGGCCTGTCTGGAGGCGGGTGTGCCCGTGCCGGTGAAGGCGCTCGATCGCGTGCGGCGAGCGGGTGGGGCGCTCGTCCGTTCGGTGGCGCCGCGAACCGGACGCCGTCGCCTTCGGGAGCCGCCGCTCGTCAAGGGACGAGCGCTCGCGGACCGGATGACGGAGCTCGCACAAGCGCTCACCGGTGTGAACGACGAGCTCGACCTGCTGGCGGCTCGCGCCCGCATGGGAGCGGCGAACGCGCACGCATGCCTCGATCTGGACGACCTCGACCGCGTCGTGTGGGCGGAGCCCGGCGCGCTCGGCTGGGCCCCCGTCGACGTCTCGCGACGCCTCCGTGAGGCGTTGTGGGAAGGGGGACCGACGGCGATTCTCGTCTCCGCCACGATGACGGTGGAAGGCGACTTCGGCTTCGTCCGCGACCGGCTCGGCCTGCGCGGCGCCCGCGAGCTGGCGGTCGGCTCGCCGTTCGACTATGGAGAGCAGGCCGTGCTGCATCTTCCGCGCGACTTGCCCGACCCGCGACTCGGCGACGCCGTGGCGCGCGTGGCCGACGAGGCGGCCGAGCTCGTGCGAGCTCTCGGCGGGCCGCGCGCTCGTCCTCACGAGCTCGTACCGCACGCTCGAGGCGGTGGCGGAGCGGCTGCGCGGGCAGATCGGCCACGAGCTGCTCGTCCAGGGAGAGGCGCCGCGCGAGCGGCTGCTCGAGCGCTTCCGCGAGGACGTGAGCTCGGTGCTCGTCGCCACCGGCACGTTCTGGCAGGGCGTGGACATCCCCGGGGAGGCCCTGTCCCTGCTCGTCATCGACAAGCTTCCGTTCCAGCCTCCCGACGATCCGCTCGTGGAGGCTCGCTGCGAGCGCATCAAGGCCGAGGGCGGCGACTGGTTCGCGTCGTACGCGCTGCCCTCGGCGGTGCTCCAGCTGCGCCAGGGCTTCGGCCGTCTCATTCGCAGCCGCTCGGATCGCGGGGTCGTCTGCCTGCTCGACCCGCGGATCCGAACACGACCGTACGGACGCGCGTTCCTCGACTCTTTGCCTCCGTGCCGCATCGTCGAGGAACGGGCTGACGTGCGCGAGTTCCTCGCCGCCGGGGCACCGGTCGCCAGCTAATCTGCGCCGCCATGGCGAAGAAGGTCAGAGCCCCCGCTCCTCCTCGCAAGGTCCAGGCGCCCAAGGTCCGGCAGAAGCAGGACGTGGGCCGCAGCGGCGGCGGCGGCGGCTTCGCCATGCCGAGCACGAACGTCCTCATCGGCGTCGGGCTCGCCGCCCTCGTGGCGCTGGTCGTCGTGGCCGTCGTGGTATTCAGCGGCGGGGGCAGTGGCGGCGGCTACTTCACGACCGCGGACGTCGCAAAGGTGCGCGCGGCGGTGACTGCCGCGGGCGGCACGATGCAGTCTCCCCTCGACTCCCGGGTCGACATCCCCAACAACCACATGGCGGATCCGAACCAGCGGGTCGTCTACAAGACATTCCCGGCGTCCAGCGGCGTCCACAACCCGTCGACGTCGATCTGGGGCAACTACCGGAATCCAGTCGACCCTCGCCAGGCAGTCCACAACCTCGAGCACGGCGGCGTCGTCATCTGGTACGGACCTGACATCTCCACCGCCGACCGCGCCGCGCTCGACGCGTTCTACGACGAGGACGAGAACGGCCTCATCATCACGCCGATCCCCGATCCGTATCCCGGCGTTGTATATCCCGAAGCACGAAGCGCTGGGCAGCAAGATCGCGCTCACGGTGTGGACGGTGCACGAGGACGACGTGGAGGCGGGGAGGGTGCACATCGCTGACCTTGCCGTCGTTCGACCAGAAGGCGTTCGCCGCATTCCGCGACACGTTCCGCGGCAAGGGCCTGGAGCGCATCCCCGTCAGCCAGATGGTGCCCGGCGGCAACTAGGACGCTACGCTGCCCCTGCCGGGGTGGCGAAACTGGCGATACGCGCCCGACTTAAAATCGGGTGTCCACCACGGGGGCGTG
The DNA here is from genome assembly GCA_963755155.1 of uncultured Actinomycetes bacterium. Taxonomy (GTDB): domain Bacteria; phylum Actinomycetota; class Thermoleophilia; order Gaiellales; family Gaiellaceae; genus PALSA-612. The sequence goes on from CAVWIV010000015.1 coordinate 56,054, forward strand.
AGGGTTCGACTCCCTCCCCCGGCACTACTCCGGCTCTCGCAGCTCCTGGCAGGCGTCGGCGTTCTCGAAGGCGTCCTTCAGGGCGCCGCCTAGCTCAGCGATCTCGGTCACCAGCTCCTGGCCGCTCGCGATCGTCGTCTGAAGGTTCGCGGCGAGGCCGGCGAGCTCTGCGATGACCTCGGCCAGCCCCGCGTCCTCGGGGAGACCGGCCAGCGCGCTGCGCACCTCGTCGTCGGAGGCCTGCACGTCATCGAGGAACGCGTCGACTGCCGCCTTGGCGTCGTCTCCTTCTGGCGTGTCCGGAGGCACCGCGGCGCGCAGGTCGTCGACGAGCGTCTTCGTGGCGTCGAGGCCTTCACCGATGGCCGCCTCGATGGTCGCACGCGTTGCGCCGGGCTCGGTGACGGCCTCGGCCGCATCGGTGGCGATCGTCTCGACCTCCATACGCCAGGACGCGATGCTCGAGCAGACCTCGTTCGCCCATGCTTCTTCCTCGGCACTCGCTCCGCCGCCGCCTCCGCAGCCGGCTACGACGAGCGACAGAACGACTATCGCGGCGAGCCTCACGCCCGAAGGGTAACTACGCCGGCAGGTCGGTCCGGCGGCGCTTGAACAACGCGAGAACTGCGCTCGCGTAGGCGAGGAGCGACAGCGTGGCGGTGACCCTGAGGGATCGGCGCATCCGGGCCCATTCGACGTGAACGACCTACACTCCTCTGCCATGGCCGCGGTAGAGGAACCGACCACGCTCGAGTGGGATGCGCCGCTCTGGCGAACGGCGCTCGCCCAGTTCGAGCAGGCGCTGGAGCACGCCGAGGTCCCTCCGGCAGTGGCCGAGCGGCTCCGTTACCCGGAGCGGGCAGTTGTCGTCTCGGTACCGGTTCATCTCGACTCGGGTGAAGTGGCGGTCTTCCCCGCGTACCGCGTTCAGCACTCGACGGTGCTCGGGCCCACGAAGGGCGGCAGCCGCTACGACCCGCACGTGTCATTAGGCGAGTGCGCGGCGCTCGCGATGTGGATGACGTGGAAGTGCGCGCTGCTCCGCCTGCCCTACGGCGGCGCGAAGGGTGGCGTCCGCTGCAATCCGCGCGACATGTCGATGGGGGAGATCGAGCGGCTCACCCGTCGCTACACAGCCGAGCTGACGCCGGTGATCGGCCCGAAGGAGGACATTCCCGCTCCCGACATGGCGACTAACGAGCAGACGATGGCCTGGATGATGGACACGTACTCGATGCAGGTGGGCCACGCCGTGCCGGAGATCGTGACCGGCAAGCCCATCTCGCTCGGCGGCTCGCTGTTCCGCCACGAGGCGACGGGGGCCGGCGTTGTGATGGTGATCGACCGCGCCTGCCAGCGCCTTGGCTGGAAGCTCACCGATCAGCGCTGCGTCGTCCAGGGCTTCGGCAAGGTCGGCGGTGTGGCAGCCCTCGAGCTGGCGGACCGGGGCGCAACCGTCGTCGGCGTCGGCGACTACTCGGGCGGGCTGTACGACGAGGACGGGCTTGACGTGGCGGCGCTCATGGAGTGGACGGCGGAGGGGTCGCCGCTCGCCGAGTACGGGAAGGGCACGACCACGTCACGAACGTCGCGCTGCTCGAGCTGCCCTGCGACGTGCTCGTGCTCGCCGCGCTCGAGGATCAGCTGACCGCCGACAACGCGCCGCGGATCAGCGCGCGCATGGTCGCGGAGGGCGCGAACGGCCCGACATCGTTGGAGGCGGACGAGATCCTCGCCGAGCGCGAGATCCTCGTGCTGCCGGACATCCTCACGAACGCCGGCGGCGTCACGGTCTCGTACTTCGAGTGGGTGCAGGACATCGGCCGCTTCTTCTGGGACCGCGACGAGATCCGGTCGCGTCTGGAGGAGAAGATGGCCACTGCCTTCGACCGCGTGTGGGAGCTCGCCGCCTCGCGGGGCATCACGCCGCGCGCAGCCGCGCTCGTCTGTGGGATCCGCGAAGTGTCGGCGGCGCTTCAGGCGCGGGGACTCTTTCCGTGACGTCTCTCGTTCGCGAGGCGATGGTGGCCGAGCCGGTCACGCTGGCGGCCTCGGCGACCGCCATCGAGGCAGGCGACCGGCTCGCCCAGCCGGACGTCCGCGCGGTGCTCGTGACCGACGACGGCGGCCGGCTCGTCGGGGTGGTGACGAGGACGACGCTCGTCCGCGAGGTCGTCGCCGCCGGCCGCGACCCCCGGGAGACGACTTTGGGCGACATCGCCGAGCAGCCGCGGTTCACGGTGGACGCGGACCTGCCCGTGGACGAGGCGTTCCACCTGCTGGAGGAGGAAGACCTCGAGCGCGTGCCCGTCGTCGAGAACGGCAGGCTTGTCGGGGTGTTGTCGAGGAGCGTCCTTCAGCGGCGCCTGGCCGAAGATGAGCCGCCGGAGCTCCCTCCCGCGGCCAGCCGCTAGGGCTTGATGTTGTGGTTGTGGTGGAAGACGTTGTCCGGGTCGTACTTCCGCTTCACCTCTACGAGCCGGTCGTAGTTCGGCCCGTAGGCGGCGCGGATGGCGTCGTCGCCCTGGTCGTCGCCTAGGTAGTTGAGCCAGCGGCGTCCGGCGAAGTGCTCAGATAGAGCGGCGTACGTGTCCTTCGTCCACGCGATGTTCTCTTCGGTCGCCGCTCGATCCGACCATACGGAGATAAGCAGGCAGTTCCAGCCCTCGTGACGGTGCGGTACCGCCGTGTCGGTCACACCAATTCGTGTCACGGCGCCGTGGAAGTGCTCGAGGAAGATCGCCGAATGCTCCGACGGCATCGACGAAAAACGCTCGACGGCGGTATCGATGAATCCGTCCGAGAGGCCGCTCGTGAAGCTCGACAGCCAGTAGTTGAGCTGCCCCGCTTCCAGGCCTTCGTCGAGCAGCGTGTTCATGACCGGGTAGGGCATCGGTCCCGACTTCGACCATGGCCGGCGAGCCCCACTCCTTGAACGGTGCAAGATCCCGCTCGGCCTCCTCGGCAGTGCCCGTGTGGCAGACGACCATCACGGCGAGCGGGGTCCCAGAGCCGTCCGGCGCGTAGACGAGGCCCGCGAACACCGAGAGGTCGTCGGGGCAGTCCGCAAGGGCGTCTCGGTAGAACCGGAGCATGTCGCCGGCGTTGTCGATCGTGTGCGCGATCAACCCGCCGACGACCGTCTCGAGCGGATGCAGCCGGAACGTGAACGTCGTCGCAACGCCGAAGTTGCCACCGCCGCCGCACAGCGCCCAGAAGAGGTCGGGATGCGAGTCGGCCGTTACGTCGAGGATCTCGCCGTCGGCCGTCACGAGCTCCACGGCGAGGACGTTGTCGGCCGCGAGCCCGTACTTGCTCATCAGCCACCCAAGGCCGCCACCGAGCGTCAGCCCGGCAATGCCGGTTGTCGAGACGGCGCCTCCGGTTACCGCAAGGCCGTGCTCGGCATTCGCGGCGTTCAGCTCCGCCCACGTCAGCCCGCCTTCCGCTCGGACCGTCATGGCCTCCGGATCGACGACTGCGTTCTTCATCTCCGCGAGATCGATCATCACTGCCCCGTCCGCGATGCATCGTCCCGCGACGTTGTGGCCGCCGCCGCGCACCGTGACGTCGAGACCGCTGTCTCGCGCGAAGCGGATGGCCGCAGCGACGTCCGCCGCGTTGCGGCAGCGAACGATGACCGCTGGCTGGCGGTCGATGAGCGCGTTGTGGATCTTGCGTGCCTCGTCGTAGGCATCGTCACCCGGCGTCAGCACGCGGCCGGAGATCCCGCTCAGTGCCTGGACGTCCACGCTCACGGCCGGGAGTCTAAGGCCCGGCGCTCACGCGCGCGAGCAACTCGTCAAGCGTGCCGCGGCGGTCGTGGACGTGCTCGAGCCACCACGTCGTGCCGGCATGGGCGTACGCGTTGTGGAGGTCGTGCTGCCCGGCCTCTGAATAGCCCATGACGCCGATCTCCTTCTGCGTCTCGTCGCGAACGTCGGCGGGCGGCATCGTCATCTCGTCGAGCGAAGTGGAGTCGGGGAGCCAGCCGTCGTAGCGGGCGGCGAGGCGCCGCGCACGCGGACTGTTGCCGCCGATCCAGATCGGGATCTCGCGCGGGCCGAGCGGGCCGGCCCAGAGCTCACGGATGAGGCTCGAGCCCCTCCTCCAGCAGCGTCCATCGGCGTTCGGTGTCGAAGCTCTCGCCGAACTCCTCGAACTCCTTGCGGTTGCCGCCGAGCCCGGCGCCGAGGACCGCTCGGCCGCCCGACAGCTCGTCGAGCGTCGCCACCTGGAGCGCGAGCACCTGCGGGCGGCGGCGCGGAACGGGCGTCACGCAGGTGCCGAGCAGCAGGCGCTCCGTGCGCACGGCGACGGCGCCGAGCGTCACCCAGGGATCGACGGCCGGGCCGTCCCACACCCACGCGAGGTGATCCCAGAGCAGGAGCGCCTCCCAGCCGGCGGCCTCGGCGGTCTCCGCCAACTGCACGACGTTCCCGGGCTTCGAGAACGGGCCGATGTTCGAGGCGACGAGGCCGTAGCGCATCAACAGCAGGTATAGGCGCCGGGCGGAGCAGGCCCTCTTCCGCGAGCTCGGGCAACTCGGCGGCCGCGAGCGCTGCGCCGTGGAGGATGTCGTGCTCGCTCGCCTCGAGCGCGTCCAGCCCGTACTGCGCGAGCACCTCGCGGACGAGGACGGCGCCGGCGACGATCACCGGCGCGCGCTCCGGCTCGAGGCCGGGCACGCGCCGCCGCTCCTCGAGCGGCAGCGCCGCGAGCCGCTCTAGCTGCTCCTCGACGGCCTCGCTCGAGAGCACGTGGCCGTGCACGCGCTCGGCGTCGTACTCGACGAGGCCGAGATCGAGCGCCGCGAGCGACGTCACCGTGCCGGCGACACCGATGGCGCGATGCGGCTCGAGGTCGGGGAGCGCCGAGCGGACGTGCGTCGCGCAGGCGTCGAGATCGTCGCCGAACCGCTCGGTCATGCGCACGCAGCCGAGCTCGAGGCTCGTGTGAAACGCGACGCCGTCCGGCCCGCCGAGCACGAGCTCCGTCGAGCCGCCGCCGACGTCCACGATGAGCGTGTCTTCCTCGATCGTCCGGCCCGCGGTCACTCCGCGAAACGTCATCAGCGCCTCGTCGTGCCCGGACAGCAGCTGCGTCGTGAAGCCGTAGCTCCACTCGACCTCGCCGAGAAACGCCTCGCCGTTCTCGGCGTCCCGGACAGCACTGGTGGCGATCGCGAGAGTCCGTTCGGCCCCGAGGCTCTCCAGCTCACGACGGTAGTCGGCGAGTGTGTTGCGAACCCGGGCGATGGGGAGGGGAAGGAGGCGGCGCCGCCCGTCGACCCCTTCGCCGAGCCGTGTGATCTCGAGCCGACGAGCGACTTCGCTCACGTGACCGTCGTCGACGTCTGCGACGAGCAGCCGCGTGGAATTCGTGCCGAGGTCGACGGCCGCGACTCGCGTCAAGGCGTGAAGAAGCGTGCGATGCGATAGACCGCCTTGACCTCTGTGACGGCGCCGAGCAGCGCGCGAGCGCGAGCGACCGAGCCCTGTAGCCGCGCCAGGTCTCGTTGGAGCTGGGAGGTCTTTGGCTCGAGCACGGCCAAGCGCCGCTCGAGCTCTGTCGATCGTCCGTTCAGCGATGTCGGAGGCGGCCGTCATACCGCCGGTAAGCGGGAAGGCCCCGTCGCCAGGCCCGGAGCCCGTTGACAGCTGCCCAGATCCCACCGGCGAGTACGAATAGGCCGAAGACGCCGAGCGCGATCCAGACGAAGGCGGGCACGACTCGACTCTACCCGCGTCCGGTGTCAGCCCCCGCTGATGGCGGCGATGACGTCGACGCGCGACGACTCGCCGACGGGCGTGTCCAGCGCCGCCCGCTCGCGGTCGACGTAGACGTTGATGTGGCGGCGGATGCCGTGGCCGGGCTCGCAAAGCCGGTCGCGAAGGCCCGGCCAGCGCTCGTCGAGGCGGTCGAACGCCTCCGCCACGGTGGCCGCCTCGACCTCCAGGCGGCGCTCGAGGCCGGGGAAGAGCGGGGGCAGCGTCGAGGGGAGGTAGACGTCGGCCATGTCAGGCGACCAGCGCCACCTCGACCGACGTGATGCCCGGCAGGTAGCTCGCGATCTCGTTCCAGCTGTCGCCCTCGTCGGCGCTCGCAAACACCTGGCCGGTGCTCGTGCCGAAGTAGAGGCCGGGCGTATCGAGCGAGTCGATCGCCATCCCCTCGCGGAGCACACCGACGTACGCGCCGTTCTGCGGCAGGCCGCGGTCGAGCCGCTGCCAGGTGGAGCCCGCGTCGCGCGTGCGCCACACAGCCGCCTCGCCGTCGGGCATGCACCGGGTGTGGCCGGCATCGAGCGGGATGACGTAGAAGCTGTCGCGGTCGTGAGGGTGGACTGCGGCGGCGAACCCGAACTCGCTCGGCAGCCCCTCGGTGATCTCCACCCAGGACTGCGCGGCGTCGTCCGAGCGGTGCATGCCGACGTGGTTCTGCTGGTACATGCGAGCGTCGTCCGTGGGTGAGAGCACGAGCTTGTGGACGCAGTAGCCCACCTCGGGGTTCTCCTGCGGCCAGTCGGCACGTAGCCCCTTGTTCCGCGGCGCCCACGTCTCGCCGCCGTCGGTGGTCTCGAAGATGCTGTGCCCCTGCACGATCACCCAGAGCCGTTCCGGATCGGTCGGGTGCGGGAGGATCGCCGACAGGCCCAGATGTCCCGGAGGCTGGTTGTCGGGGTTGTTCCACTTGTCCCGTCCGGGGAGCCCGTCCAGCGTCGTCAGCAGCGAGAACGTCTGGCCGCCGTCGCGGCTCTCGAACAGGCCGGCGGCCTCGGCGCCCACCAGCAGGCGTCCATGAGCGGCGGCGACGCTGGAGATCTTGGAGAGCTTCAGCTCGCCGTCGGGATAGCCGAGGCCTTCGCTCGAGTGCTCCCACGTCTCGCCGAGGTCGGGGCTTCGCCACACCGCGGAGCCGTGCCACTCGCTTGCCGCCGAGGCGTAGATCGAGCCCGAGTCTTCGTCGTAGATCGCGTGGTAGACCGGCCAGCCTTCGCAGAACGGGCCGCGGAGCTTCCACTTGCCGCGATCCTCGCCGCTCTCCAGGATGAAGCACCCTTTTCGCGTGCCGACGAGCAAGAGCATCCGCGCCATATCTAGTTCCCCTCCCTGTCTCGAAACTGTCAGATCCGTAGTTGTAGACGGCTGCGGCCAGCCGAAGTCATCGAATGGGTGGACGCTATACTGAGCGCCGCGTCGCGGGGTGGAGCAGTCAGGTAGCTCGCCGGGCTCATAACCCGGAGGTCGCAGGTTCAAATCCTGCCCCCGCTACTCGAAAGGCCCCGGAAACGGGGCCTTTTCTGTCCACCTCCACCGCTGGCAGGCGAGATCTTTTGCCCGACTTTTGCCCTCGCGTCGGTCTTCGCCCGACCTGGATGCCTGGAATCAGGTACTGGTGGAACCGTTCCCCGGCTGCGGCCGCCAGCAATAGGAACGTCACGCAATTTGCGACAAATGTGACTTGCGCACAAAGCCCAAGCCTGTTATGCCATCGACATCGTCCGGACACGCCGAGGAGCGGCTCGGCCCACAGTAGGAGGCCGCCATGCCGCACGTGGCCCGTCGCTCGGCTCATCACCTCATCGTCCTGATCGCTGCCCTCGCCTACGCACGACGGCGCCGGCCAACCTTGCGTGCTTTCGCCTTGTCCCTCTTGATCCTCATCGCGCTACCGGCGGTCGCGCTCGCCGGCAGCGAACGCCTCGAGCGAGCGACCGATACGCAGATCGGCACCACCACCTACACCCAGAACACGACCTGGACGACCGGCGGCTCGCCCTACATCCTGAACGGCAACGTCACCGTCGGCTCGGGCGTGACGCTGACAATCAACCCCGGCGTCGTCGTCAAGTTCAACGGGCAGCTCCGCGAACTGATCGTCAACGGCACGCTCTCAGCTGTCGGCTCCTCAGGGAGCCAGATCGTCTTCACCTCATACAAGGACGACACGGTCGGCGGCGACTCGAATGGCGACGGCTCGGCGACCTCGCCTACCGCCGGCGATTGGTACCGGGTCCGCGTCACTGCAGGCACGTCCTCTGAGCTACGCCATGTCAAGGTGCGCTACGGCGGCTGGGGCTCTGCCAATGCCTCCTACGGCGCCGTCTGGGCGGAAGGCTCCTCGACCCAGGTCGCGGTCGGAAACGCCGAGATCACGAACAACCAGCGCTCGGGGATCTATGTCCAGACGGGTGCCGGCGCCACCGTCTCCGCCTCCACGATCTCCTCGAACGCCAACGGCATCTCTGTCAATCAGGGCTGGGTGAAGGTCAAGCACCGTTCGTTCATCGAAGACAATTCAGCAGACGGTCTCAACTTCTCGCTCACCAGCGGCTACGCCGGAACGACCTCTGCGATCACCGACTCCGACATCTCCGGAAACGCGAGCCGCGGCATCTACATCTCCGCCTACGGCCTCACCGCCTCCAAGCAACCGTACGGAAACCGCAACAACATCTACGCAAACGGCCCGAGCCAGACCGGTGGCAAGCAGCTCGTCACGACGCAACGCCGTTGGGACGTCGACTGGAGCGGCAACTACTGGGGCTCCGACGTCTACTTCTGGAGGGCGGACGGCGTCTGCCAGGGCGTCTCTGAGGAGAGCTACGGCCATCTCTCCTACCGCTGGTCGAACCCGGCGCCGACCGGCGGCCTGCCAACACCGCCCGACGGGCCGATCGCGCACGGAAACTACGTCGGCTTCTCTGGCGGGACAGTCGCCTACTGCCCGCGCGACGACTACCGGCTCTGGCAGACGGAGTACTCGCCCTTCTACCTCGGCGGCGAGCAGCCGGCGCTTCCCGACGGGCAGGCACTCGTCTGCGGGGCGATCCAGGGCTTCTTGAACAGCGTCAACCGCAGCGACCTGACCGCGTGCAAGTCCGACCCCGTCAACTCCGGCACCGGCAACTTCAACCACGTGACGACCGATATCAGCCTGCCCGGCGTCGGCGTCACGTTCTCCTTCATCCGCTCCTACAACTCACTGAACGTCCACTCGGGAACGCTCGGTCAGGGCTGGACGCACAACCAGTCGGCACGCCTCGAGCTCAAGGCTTCCGGCGATGTCGTCTTTCACGACCTCGATGGTCAGCGCTACGAGTACGCCCTAGAGCAAGGCGGAAGCTTCACGCCACCGCCGGGAGCACTGGCAACGCTCGAGAGCGTAGGTGGCAGCTACACCGTCACGGCCGCGAACCGCGTCATCTACAGCTTCGACTCGAACGGCCGTCTGACGAGCCTCGAGGACGGAAACGGCGAGGGCATGAGCTACGCCTACAACTCCGGCCGAGTCTCGACCGTCACCGATGCAGTGGGCCGCGAGATGACGTTCAGCTACGACGGGAACGGGAAGCTCACGCAGGTCTCGGTGCCCGACGGCCGGAGCGTTTCCTACGGCTACACGAGCGGGCGCCTCACGTCCGTGACCGACGTTCGCGGCAAGGTGTGGACCTACGCCTACGAGTCGCACGGCCTGCTGGAGAAGGAGACAGATCCGCTGTCGCACGTGGTGTTCCGAAATGTCTATGGCTCTGATGGCCGCGTCGCCGAGCAGCTCGACGCGCTGAACAACGAGACGACCTTCGAGTGGGACTACGAGACGCAGACCCAGACGCTCACCGACCCGAGAACCAACGAGTGGAAGGACGTCTACGAGGGGAACGTGCTCGTGGCGCGGATCGATCCCTTCGACTCGGAAACGAGTTACGCCTACGACTCAAGCCTCAACCGGACGAGCCAAACCGACCCACTCGGAAAGACCTGGACGATGACTTACGACGCGCGCGGGAACATGTTGACCCGCACCGCGCCGTCACCGCTCTCCTACGAGGAGGAGTGGACGTACAGCGCAGACAACGATGTCTTGAGCTACACGAATGGACGCGGCAACACGACCTCGTACGACTACGACGCAGACGGCAACCTGACGGAGATCACCCAACCCGGCAGCGTCGTCACCGAGCTGGCCTACAGCGCCCCCGGGCTCCTCACGAGCGTGACCGACCCGCGTGCAGAGATCTGGGCTCTCGACTACGACGCCGACGGCAATCTCGACTCCGTCAGCTCACCGCTCGGTCATGAGGCGACTGCGAGCTACGACGACGCCGGCCGCCCCACCTCGATCGTCGATCCGCGAGGAAACGAAACCGGCGCAGATCCCGAGGACTACGACTGGATCTTCACCTACAACGCCGCCGGGCGGCCGCTGACCGTTACGAACCCGTTGGGGAACGTGACCACGCTCGCCTACGACGACGACGGCCGCCTGACGAGCGTGACCGACGCACGGAGCAACACGACAAGCTATGGCTACAACGCCGCCGACCGGCTGACGACGGTCACTGCGCCGGGTAGTGCCGTCACGACCTACGCCTACGACGCAGTCGGCAACGCCACGAGCAAGACCGATGCGAACACCAATCAGACGACCTACGCATACGACGCCGGCAATAGGCCGACGAGCGTCACCTCTCCCGAGAGCAGGACGTGGGAGTACGCCTACGATGACGGTAACCACCTGACCGAGCTGACGCTTCCCTCCACGGGAACGATCGGCTCGAGCTACGACGCGATCGGCCGTCTGATCGGCGTCGACTACTCGGACGCGACACCCGACGTCGCTTTTACCTACGACGCGAACGGCAACCTCACGGAGATGGAGGACGGCGAAGGCACGGCGGAGTCCGAGTTCGATGCGCTCGATCGGCTGACGAGCGTCACTCGTGGCGAGGACGCCTTCGCTTACAGCTACGACGATGGCTCGAACATCACCGAGCGCTCGTTGCCCGACGGCCGCGAGATCACCTACAACTACGACGACGACGGGCTGCTCTCGAGCCTGACGACGGGCGGCCTCACCACCTCCTACGACTACGACGCCGCCGGCAACGTCACGGAGGCGACGCTTCCTTCGGGAAACGGCTACGTCGAGGACCGCACGTACGATCGCGCCGGTCGCCTGACACGGGTGAAGTCGGTCAAGAGTGCCTCGACTCTGGCCGATTTCACCTACACATTGAACGCCGTCGGAGATCCCACCCAGGTTGTCCGCGCGGGCGCGCTCTCGAGCACGGAGACGCTCACCTACGACTCCCGGAACCGGCTGACCGAGGCTTGCCTGCAGTCGTCCTGCCCAGGCGGCTCCGATCCCTTCATCCGCTTCACCTACGACGGCGTCGGAAACCGGTTGACAGAGGTGCGCCCGGCGGGAACGACAAGCTATTCCTACAACGACGACGACCAACTGACGCAAGCCGGCGCCGTCTCCTACGACTACGACGACAACGGAAACGAGATCCAGGCTGGCTCGCGGACCTTCACGTTCGATCTGGCCGGCCACATGGCTTCGACCACGCTGTCCAGCCAGACGACGAGCTACGACTATGACGGGCTCGGCAACCGCATCCGGGAGACGACGGGAAGCGATGTCATCGATTCCTTCTGGGACGTCAATGCTGGTCCCGCACTCCTCACGCTCGAGCGGGATGGCGATGAAGAGACGCTTCGCAGCTACACGCACGGCCTCGGGCTCGTCTCCATGCTCACTGGCGGCGCCCAGCACTACTTCCACGGAGATCTGCTGGGCTCGATCGCCAACGTCACCTCCGCGAACGGCACCAAGGAATGGACGTACGCCTACGAGGCCTACGGCACGCCGCGGACGACGACCCAGGACGACGGAGGCGCTCCGGCTAACCGGATCCGCTTCGCCGGCGAGTACGGAGACGGCTCCGGGCTCTCGAACCTCCGCGCGCGGGTGTACGACCCGGCGACCGGTCGCTTCACTTCGCAGCAGTCGATGCCGACTGAGCTCGGGGCGCCGGCCAGCTCGAGCTACGGCTACGCAGACGGCAATCCCAGTTCGCGGGTCTCGCCGACCGGGATCGGTTCGTCGCGTCCTCCCGCGTCGGAAGGCTGCGGGCCCGGCATCACGCGCTGCTCGCTCGAGAAGCTCGCCAATGCGCCTTGTCCTCCACCGCTCGTTCCTTACATGGGGCTTCCCGGCTTCAAGCAAGACTGGCTAGCCGGCTACTACGCGGTCTGCGAGGGGCTGAACGCGATGCTTCGACAGCAGCTTCGAGAGCTTGACTCAGAAAGACGCAGCGGCTGCCAAGACACGACGGCCAAGTGGGTCGTAGGCTCCGTAGGCGTAGGCTCAGGGGCGACCTTGGCGCGGATCGTGTTCTGGGCGACACGCACCGCGAAGTTCGCGACGTTCACCGCTCCTGGGCCGTGGGGATTCTTTACCAGGCTTGTCGCGCCGATTGTTCTCACCAAGTCGGCAGCACTAGGCTACGGCTCCGCGGGAACTCTCGCAGGCCTGGGCATCTACTGCGCTACGCAATAGCAATGACTAGCGGCCGTCTCGCAAGAACAACTACAGCACTCTCGCTCGTGTTGGTTCTCGTCTTGTTTTCGGCCGGAATCTTTAACCTACTGACGGGTGAAATTGGCAGCCGCAGCCTGTCGATCCTGGCGCTGTTCTTCAGTGCAATCCTGCTGCCCTCGACGATCCGCGAACTAACCGTACCTCAGTCGGCAACGGGACGACCGATCGCAGAGCCTCGGCAAGCGCGGCCGCAGCTTGCGGCAGGATGCGCTGCGGCCGTGGTCGCCGTGATAGGCACCGCGGTTGCTGTTTGGAGCTTAACCTCGACCATGGATTCGATGTTTACGCTCTTGGCATTCTGTGTCACCGTTGGGGCCGGAGCCGCTGCCGTCGAATACTTCGCACGAGCACGAAGTTCCCACGCCGAGCGCGAGTAGCGGTGGGCTCTGCGTGCCGACGCAAGCTATATTGGGACATTCAGCACGTGGAGCGCCGCGAAGTAGACGGGCCACCTTGGCGATGGCTGCACGACCTCGCTGTTGCCGCTGTCCTCGGAGGCGCGGCTGTATGCGCCGGGCTCACGGGAATTTGGTGGTTAATCGCGGTTGGTGTCGTCGTTGGTCTCGCCATAACGCATGTGTGGGGGTACTTCGTACGCCGCCGCGTTAGGCGAGCGTTGAACAACGGAATCATCCTCGACTGGAACCGAGCCGAGTGGCGACGGCAAGCGCGCTTTGGGAAGGTGACAGCCCTCTGGGTAGTGGCGTACTTCGCCGTGGTCGGGCTTGCCCTAATCGTCCTCACCGTCATCAAAGCGTCCTGACACTGCTTCGCTTTCGGTGGAGGCTGATGGCTCGCCGCAGCGTCGTGTGCTTGTACTTCGCTGACAGCGTGGGTCCACGTGCACCGCGTCCAACTCGGATTGGGGAGGCACGAATCATGTACTGCACCGATACCTACACGCGTGCCGACCTACATCTGGGTCATATTGCTCGTCATGACTGGTGGTGGAGTCTGGATCGCCGCCGAGAAGAACAGATCGCTCCTACTCGGTGCCGTGCTCGGCTTGATCGGCTGGGCGATTCTCGCCTAGCTTCCTCGCGGACAGTCCGCGTAGCCGAGCGGCATCCTTCCGCAGCACGCGACGACGTAGCGCCAATCCCACTTGCTTCACGGTGCGCCGAGACACGCGTCAGAGCTCCGGTTTTCGGTTCTCAGTCGAGGAGTGAGACAATGGAGCCGGTCCGAGCGGTCGGTCCACCTCCTCCAGAGGGTTTGAAAGCTGTCTCATGAGGGGCGCCAAGTAGACCGGATTCAACCCAAACCCGAGAAGGTGAGGTCTGCGTTTGATCTCCTGAAATGCCTCGTGCAGCCAGGCCGGCAAGCCCGCCAGACGGACGGGACGGTCGATTTCAGGTGGGGAGTGGCGGCCCATCGTGCCACGAGAGGACCCGAACCTGGGGAGCCGCAGTTTGACTTCAGAGCGCACCACCCGGAGGTCGCAGGTTCAAAATCCCGCGCTCGCCACTTGAAGAGCCCCGGCAACGGGGCCTACTCTCTTGCCCGGCTCGTCATCGGCGGCCGGACTTTTGCCCCACTTCTGCCCTCATGGGGTTCAGATGACCGCTCCCCGACGTGAGCGAAGCGACCCTGGCGTCACTCAGTCAGCGTGCTCGAGGAAAGCAGTGACATCGCGATAGTGGGCCACCTGGTGCGGTCGGAGCACGTCCCACAACTCGTCCTCAGCATGCGCATCCGGGTTTATCAGCGTGGGGGAGCGCAGGGCATCGTTCGCGTGGGCTGCAGCGCCGAAGAAGTATCGAGCGTGGAAGTGAGAACGGGCGGCGGCTTGACCACGGAGACCAGTGCGTACTTCTACGATGACCTCGGCCGCCTATCACAGGTGACGCTGCCCGACGGCACCATCCGCCTTTACACCTTCGACCTCGACTCTAACCGAACATCTCTTGTGGAGAACGGCCTGACGGTGGCGACGTATACGTACGATCCGAACAAGCTCGACCAGTTGGCGACGGTCACCCAGGGCGGCACGACCGCCTACTCGTACAACGTCGACGGCCACGTGAGCGGGAGAGGCTCGGACGCGCTCACTTGGGACGGCAGAGACCGACACTCTGGAGGAACATTCGGCGGTACGAGTGTTTCCTACGGCTTCGATGCCGCAGGCTTCAGGCGCATGCGCACCGGAGCAGGGACGACGACCCATTACCGTCTGAGCGGCCTGTATGAGACGAACACATCTGGAACGATCCTGAGCACCGATTCAGCAGGGCCGGCAGGCGATCTCGCCCACGACGCCGGCCCGCCGACCTGGGATCAACGGTGAGCTTCCTCTACTACAACGGGCACGGTGACCTCGCTGCGGAGGCGGGCCCAGTGGGTAGTCGCACCGCCGCTTACACCTACGACCCCTTTGGCCTTCTGCGTTCCGGGTCATCCGGGACCGCAGCCTCCGAGCGCTGGACTGGGGCTTGGGATAAGAAGCTTGATGCGACCAGTTCGATTATCGAGATGGGCGCGAGACCATACGATCCAACACTCGGTCGGTTCCTATCAGTTGACCCCATCGAAGGGGGCTCGATAAATCTCTACGAGTACGCCGGACAGGATCCAATCAACGCGTACGACTTGACGGGCGAGTGTTACGTCCCAATCGCAGGACGCCATTCGTGGCAAGCGCAGGAGATGAACGAAAGAGTCGTCAATCCTGAGAGGAGAGCGCTCTGCCAAGCACTCAACGAACTCTTCTACAAGTGCGCGACTTACGGCTGGTCGGGCATACAGACCGAGACTCTCGAAATCGAATGGTGTTGGAAACGAGTCGTGGACCGATTTGTACAGACAATGGGTATCAGCGAAGCAGACCTGCTGCGCCCGGATCCATGGGCGCCAGACGGCACTTTGGCAGAGTTGCTGTGCGGTAGGGACAAAACGAAGAAGAGCGGACGGAAAGAGAGCCGGGGTAAGCGCGTCTTCAGGGCGTTGGCGAAGGGCACATGGGGTAAGATCGTGTGTGACGCGACTTGGCCAGATGATGCTGGCAGTCAGTTCGAAGCTTGATGGGCAGGACGACCGTCTTGATGGTGTGTGCGTCTACCACGGCGCTTGTGCTTGTACTGGTGGCTGCGTGTGGCGACGCTCCACGGCTATCTGCGCAAGAATTTCGTCAGCGCGCAAACGAAATCTGTAAACGCTGGAACAACAGAATCCGACCTATCGAGATCTCTGCCGCAACACTCTACGACGATCTTGCCCCCCTCATCGTCGCGGATGAACGACGAGCAGCGGAATTCCATGAACTCAGTCCTCCGAAGGAGTACGAGGAGAGTTGGGACTCATATCTCGGTCTCGCCGATATGCTCACCGAGAGATTGGCGAAAGACCGATCGCGAAGCCGGGACGCCAATCGCCAGGAGCGTGAGAAGATCCTCAGCGAATCCGCATACGCCGTCGGGAAACTTCAGTTTCGCGCTGGACCGCTTCAGGAAACCCTCGGTCTGCACCTCTGTGATCTCTAGCGGCCGCAGGCCGTCGTTCCGGACGCCGTACTAACATGAGCGTTGCGGACTGCTCCGTGTCCAGCTTCCCGACGTCGGCTACCCCGTCAGCGCCCGCGCATTCGTCGCGATAGATCGAGCCGCACTCCCTATGCCATTAGACGACTTAGGCACGAGCGGATTCGAGGCCGGAGTGCCCCACTTCGGCCTGACGCTCGTTTCCTACTGGCGCTCGTCGCTTGCCTGACGAGGCGCAGTCGCCGATTGCGACGGGCAGCGTGTTGCGCGAGGCGCTTGTCATCTTTGGACGGCGCTGGTGGCGCTACATCCTGCTGTACTCGATCACTGCGCTTCCCGCCCTCGCGGCCATCCTGCTGCTGCCGTGGCCATGGCGCGCTCCGGCAGGACTCCTCACTCTCCTTTTGTACTTTGCAGTCTCCCAAGCGGCTGTGGCGTATGCCGTTTACAACGAACCCGCCGTTCGCGGACTCGGGTTGTCGGCGTTCCTTCGGATCGCGCCGCGCATTCCGTACCTGATGACCGCGAGTCTTGTATACATACTGCTCACGCTCCTTGGCTTCTGCCTCCTCATCGTGCCGGGTTGCCTCCTGATGGCCCGATGGAGCGTGTACGTGCCTGCACTTGTGAACGAGCGGAACATCGGTCTCGGACTCGGGCGCTCGACTGACCTCACCGACGGCCATCGCTGGACCGGGTTCTGGATCGCACTGACACCCGTGGTGCTCATTGTCACGGACTACGTCATCGATCCCGCAAACGAGCTGGCGTCCTGGGCGGTGGTAGCGATGGACGTCGTCCTCTCCGTGTTTGCGATTGTGGCTGCGGCTGTCTTCTATCGCCGCCTGCTGACTTCGAACGGGCCTGAGCCCCACCGTGACTGCGGCTAGGCCATCATCGTCAGCCAGAATCGAACGGCTGGTTCATTTCTTCCGGACCGTCGCTGCTGGGCAGTGCAGACACTGATTCAGTGGCCACCAGAGTTGAGACTCGTTCCCCCGACGGTCGTACGTGGCGCGTTTGGCGCGAGTTTCCTTGGCCCAGGTGGCGTGCCTCGTCACGCGACTCGTTGTTGTCGAGCCTGGACAGCTCAGACCAGATCCTCTGGAGCATCGACGATCCCTGGGTGATCGTCTTCGCGCCAGTTCTCTTCGTCGTTCTCTTCCCGTTGGTGGTCGTTGTCGGATGGATCCTTCTTCCGCTCGCGCTGTTCATCGTCGAGCTCGTTCTGGCCGTGGCCGCGGTGCTCTTCTTGATTCGAGGTTGGCGGATTGTCGCGATGACTGAGGGACCGCCGCCGCGTCGAATGATCCGACGCGTAAGAGGCTGGCGCTCAAGTAGCCGCGCCGTGGATGAACTGGCGCGAGCCATTGAGGCTCATGGCGACGCCTCCACCAGCGCACAGCATGTAGCGGAAGAGCCTAGGGACTAATCGTGAGGTAATGGAGGCAGCCCCGGAAGTCGGCTAAAACTCTTCATCAGGGTTTGAAAGCTGTCTCATGAGGGGCACCCTGGGCTCGTCGCTCAACCCCAACCCCTGGGGCCCTCGTCGAGGGCTGCCGCGCGGTCGTCCTTTAAGGTGGACCTTGCGGGAACTCGTCGATCGCTACAAGCGGTCGCTCGCCACGCGTAGTGATTCGCCCTCGCTCATCGACCTCGAGCGCCTACCGCGCCTCGAGCAGAGGTTGGCAACGACGAACTCGAGCGTCTGAACGCGCTCACGCGGGACCGTCCAGGACTCGAGGTGGGGCGCGACGGGTCACCCGAGCCATGCCAGTGAGAGCAGAGCCTCTCGGTCGGTGACCGGCCGATAGCTCTCGAAGTCGCCGCTCAGAGCAATCCTGAAGGTAGGGGTTGCCAGGTCGACAACCATCACCCCTGTGTAGAGATCGTCGGCTTCAAGAGCCCAATCGCTCATCGCAGGGTTGCTCGGCTGATTGAGCCACTCGCGGCTCATCTGCCGAAGCCGTGATGGCGTCAGCCCCGGAATCGCGCCCGGACGAAGCGTGCCCTTCACTTCGAGCGCGAGGATCGCATCGTCCGGAGCGATGAACAGAAGATCGACACCACGGATGCCAGGTGTCGTGATCTGCCAGAAGACGCTGTAGCCGAGCTCGTCGAGTACGAGCTCGGCGACCGCCTCGGCTACCTCACCGACGACCCGCCACAAGTGCCCCGACCGCTCCGACTGGTCGAGCCGCGCGAGACCGACCTGGCGTGCCCGACGGAAGATCGTGTCGAAGCCGTCGTTTGACTCGTCAAGACAGCCGTCGATCGTCGCCGCAGAGAGCGGAAACGGCCGGGAGGCGCGAAGCGCACGCCCGAGCGTCTGCGGTGCGGACGAATCCATAGCGAGCGAGATCGTCTCACGCTGGAAGGAGCGCGGCCTGCGCGTCTATGCAAACTAGATGCGTGCAGATCTGGGGAATCGTCGACCAAGATCACAACGTCATCTTCGGCACCAACGACCGCGGGGAGGTGGACGCCGAGTACGAGCGGCGCGTCGCGGAGGATCCCCGCCTGCGACGCGTCCTCAAGATCGCCGAACTCGAGCTGACTCCGAGTTCAGACGAGCCCGTCGAGGAGGGCGAGCAGCACACGATCTGCGTTCTGCCGTGGCTCCCGCTGGACGAGCCTCTAGCCTTCGGACCCGTCAAGGTCGACCACTGGTCGGCGGTGTGCGATCGCGTCGAGGAACCGGCTCGAGAGACCGCTTCATCACTCCTAGCCAACTACCGCGATGTCCACAACGGGTCGGTGGATACACCTATCTGCTGGTTTGCGAATCGCTCGCCAGTTGCCCAGCTATGCCCAGCGGCGCTGGATCACATGCGCCTCTACATCCGCCTGCTCGGCCTGGCTGGAATCACGGAGAACGCTTACCTCCATCACTTGGAGCAGCTAAACGCGAGCCACTGCCGGCCCATCTTCCAGTTCTTCCGCAGCGGCCGAGCCGACGTCTCGCTCGTGCGCCGACGCCGCGACGGCCACTGGCAGTCGCCGTGGCGAGCAAGCGAGCTCCACTTCGTCATGCCGCTGGCGGCTCAGGGCCGCCCGACAGCAGCGGGCCGGCCCAGCTTCCTCCAGCTCTATCGGCAGGACTTCCTGGAGGGGCTAGCTGGCTGCGTCGGGGCTCAAGACGCGTTGAGCCGTGCTGTCTGCCAGTCGGTCATGCCCTTCCTGCGCGGCAATGAGCTAGACGAATACGGAACCCCAGAGCAGGACATCGTCTGGCTCGTGGCGGCTCTCGAGCAACTCTTCGGAGTGGCCCGTGGCCGACGGACCGGGCGCCGTGGAGCCGAGCTCCAGAATTCGATCGGCTCCCTCTTCAGCGAGTGGTGGAACGTCGACGAGCAACGGCTTGTGCGTCGCTGGGCAACACATCTGTACAAGAAGCGGAACGAGATTCACGGCGGCGATGCGACTGTCTCCGGCTGGCAGGCTTGGGCGCACGCGACGGTGGCGACGGTGGCCTACCCGCTGGTTGTGAAGGTGATGCTTGCGCACGCCGCGCGCTACGAGCTGAACGACTTCGACCTCACCGGAATCCTGGCCTTCCCGTCACGCGTAGCTTGCGTCGAGGGGTCGGGGGAGATCGATCAACGCACGGTAGGCGAGCGATGGCAACAGGCGCTGCTCGACGCCTCCATGCGTCTCGCACACGCGCGAGCCCACGAAGTCATTCGCGACGAAGTGCAAGGCAGCCTCTAGGTTCGCGGCGGCGGTCGGCCGTTCTTTTGGAAGGCAGCCCGCGAACCCCGCGCTAGCCAAGCGCGCATTTCGTCCAAAGTGGACGTAATCCAGCCAGAGAACGCTCTAGCCGCGCGAAGGCGCGGCTAGAGCGTTCCACGGCTCGGCGTTCTCAGTCTTGAATCCTTCTCTCACGCACAAGATTCGGCGGCAAAACTCTGCCCAACTTTGAGGAGGATTACCCACCCTCAGCTTCGCTTCTGTTGACGTTCAAGACAAGTACGGAAGAGCAAGCCTTCGTGTCAGCGACTCCACGAGAGCGGACCGATCTCGAAGATCTTTGGGCCAATCGGACGAGCGCTGCCGCCGGTTGCCCGCACGATAAAAACGCGCCCGGCGCACCCCGCCTCGTCGCACACCACGGGCCTTGTGAATGCTAGGTAACGACCGTCAGGAGACCACTCAGGGTGTTCTCCGTTACGAATGATCAGCTTCGGCTTTCCGCCGGCCAGGCGCATTACGTAAAGCCCGTCGCGGCGCGCAAAGGCGAGTTTGCGGCCGTCCGGCGAGACATCTGGATGACCACCCCGCACAATCGTTCTGAGGTTGCGACCGTCCGGACTGACGGACTGGATCAGCCCCGCTCCTGACGATGGCGCTGGGTCGCGCACGAACACGATGAACGTGCCCGTTGGCGACCAGTCGGGTGCATACACCGGGCCGTCAAGGAGCTTCCGTAACATCGCTCCGCTCGTGGCGAATGTAAAGAGCCGCTCTACTCGAGTGAAGACGATCGCTCGCCCACTCGGTGACCACGCAACCTCGCCTGCACTGAACTCTTTCGTGTCAAGGCCAAGGAAGCGCGCGTTAGTCCCGTTTCGGCTAAACAGCCAGACTCCTCTCAGCCCCGCGATCGCGAGCCATTTGCCGTCCGCCGACAGGTCAGCTCTCAGATCAACCATCTTGTCGGGAGCGCGGACGCGCGAGACCCTTCCCGAATGAGGAGCGATCAGGAATACGGTCCTGAAGTCGCCGGAACTGGCCACGGAAATCGTTCCGCGAGGCATCGGGGCCGCTCCCAGAGCAACAGACATTAGAAGTAGTCCAGCACCCACGATCATGAGCATGACGCTCATTGTGAGAACAAGCGGTCTGATCGATCTCAACATCCGTAGTTCACCGGCCTGATAGTCGGACTCTTGTACCGCTCTGGATTTCCACGCTCGAGCGCAAGGTGAAGATGAGGCACGCCGTTACTGCTGCATCCGGAAAACCCCAAGACGTCACCTTTCGCGACCTTTTGGCGACGCTTTACGATGACTTTAGAGAGATGCGCGTAATAGGCAGTGTCGTTCCTACCAACGAGGTGAAGTCTGCGGCCGTCGTAAACGCCGTCATTGAACATTGGGCCGAAGCCTAGGGTGGCTGAGATTGTGCCGGCAAAGATTGCGCACACGCGCGCACCGACCGGGACGTTCACGTCGATTGCGTTTGTTGACTGCCAGTTGGGAACCCGAGCCTTGGCCCTGTGGGCAGCCACGCCTCCGTTGTAGCCGCCGATCACTCCTAGCGGATAGCCTGGGACGGCCGAGCACCCACCGCCGTCGCCGAAGACCGGGGACGGAGACATCACTTCCAGACCCCGCTCCTGACCATCGCTACTCGGCTCAAACACTTCGCCAGACGGATCGATGAAGACAAGAGGCCGATTGGCCGCGTACGCGTAAACAGAAACCGATCCAGAGCTGCTACCGGCCTCTAGTGGATCTCTCTGTATGAAGCGGCCGGCTGCGGAGTCGTACTGCCGCGCGCGCAAGTTGTAGAGCGCCGTCGGATCGAGCAGTTCGCCGGTAAACCTCAGCGGATTCTGCGGCGCCGACGCGTCGTCCAGCGTCTCAGTTTGCGTCGCTCCAAAGGGCTCGTAGGCGTACGTCCACTGCGAAACACCAGTGGCCGAGGTGACGTTCGCCACCGAGCCGAGGGTGTCGTGGTGGTAATAGGAAGTCGCACTCAGCGTCGAAAGCGAGATGCGTCGCTGCCCGTAGAGGTAGCGGCGAAGCAGCGAGCCTGCGCCGTCTCGCTCGAGAGCCAGCTGCGGCAGCGTGTGGCTCGTGTCCCAGAGGAACTTCGTCACCTGGCCGCCGGCCGTCTGGAGCGCTCGATTGCCGTCGCCGTCATACGCGTAATTGGTCGTCTGGCCGCTCAGCATCGTCGAGGCGAGGCGGTTGGCGAGGTCGTACGTGAAGGTCCGCGAGCCAGCCGAGAGCTCGTTGCCATTGTCGTCGTAGGTGTACGACGTCGTTCCCGACTGCGTCAGCTCGTCAGCGGCGTTGTAGGTGTAGCTCGTCGTGCCCGCGGGTCGCTGCTCGGTGAGCCGGTTGCCGACCGCGTCATAGGTCCAGCGGATGAAGGGATCCGTACCTCCAGGGCAGGAGGCCTGGAAGCAGACGTCGATCAGGCGATCACGAGCGTCGTAGCCATACGCCGTCGTGCCCGGAAGCGTGCCGGCGCGGACGACCTGGGTGGGATTGCCGACGGCGTCCAGCGTGTAGGTGAAATCGGCGAGCGTTGAGCCACCCTTGACACTCTTCACCCGAGTGAGACGGGCGGCGCGGTCGTACGTTCGCTCCTCGACGTACCCGTTGCCTGAAGGCAGCGTCGTCTGCGTGAGGTTGCCGGCCGCATCGTAGGCATGACTCGTCGCCTGCCCAGCGCTCGTAGCGCTCTGCAGGCGCGAGTCATCGTCGTAGGCGTAGTCGGCAACGGTCGAATCGGGGTACGTGCGCCGCGTGACCTTGCCTGCCAGGTCGTAGAGGTAGGAGAAGGTGTCCGCGCCGCGAGCGACGCTCGCCAAGCGGTTGACGTTGTCGAAGGTCGAGGTCTGTGGTACCCTGCCCGTCAGTCATCGACGTACGGTTGCCGACCGCGTCGTAGGCGAAGGAGACGTCGGGCGTCGAGCCCGAGTAGTCGATGGCGGTCAGGTGACCTGCTCGGTTGTACGTGTACGTCGTGGTGCCGTCGCCCTGGGCAGGCGTCGCGTTGCCGTTCGCATCAACCACCTGTGTCTGGTTGCCATCGGCGTCGTAGACGTACGTCCACTGGCGAGAGAGCGGCAGCGTCCTCTGCGTCTGCCGGTTGGCGGCGTCGTACACGTAAGTCGCCATGTGGCTCAACGGATCCGTCCGCGTAAGCAGGTTGCCGTTTGCGTCGTACGTGTAGGACGTAACGGCGGCGCCGGGTGCTGTGACCGACGTCAACCGGTTCTTGCCGTCGTAGGCGTAGGAGGTCGTGTGGTTCAGCGCGTCCGTGACGCCCGTGCGGTTACCGACCTTGTCGTAGACGTACGCGGTCGCGTTTCCGAGCGGGTCCGTCTCCGCAAGCAGGCGGCCGGCGACGTCGTACGTGTACAGCGTGTCGTAGTCGTTCGGATCCGCACCGGTGGCGTTGCCGCGCGGCTCGACGACTTTGGTCAGGTTGCCGCTCGAGTCGTAGAAGTACGTCGTCTTGCCGCCGAGCGGCCTCGTCACCGAGGCGAGGCGGTTGTTGGCGTCGTATGTCGAAGTGGTGACCTTGCCGCGTGGGTCTGTCTCCGTCAGCGCGTTACCGACGGCGTCGTAGGTCGTGCTCGTGACACCGCCGTCTGCGGCTGTGACCGAATTGACGCGGTCGGCGGCGTTGTACGCATACGTCGTCGTCTTGTTCCTCGCGTCGGTGACCGCCGTCTGGTTGCCGGCGTCGTCGTAGGCGTACGTGGTCGCGTTGCCGAGCGGGTCTGCCTCCGTCAGCTGCTGGCCGGCGTTGTTGTACGTGTACGTCCACTTGTAGTCGTTGGGATCGGCGCCCTGGACGTTGCCGCGCGGTGTCACCTTCGACGTCATGTTGCCGGCCGCGCTGTAGCCGTAAGTCGTCTTCTGGGAGAGCGCGTCCGTCTCCGAGGCGAGGTTGCCGTTCGGGTCGTATGTGTACGTCGTCTGGTTGTTTCGCCCATCCGTGAACGTCAGCACTTGCCCGGAGGCGCTGTAGGTGTGGGTGGCGACGGTCGTTCCGTCCTGGACGATCGAGGTGTTGTTGCCACTGCCGTCGTAGCCGTAGGTCGTCACCTTGCCGCGGGCATCGGTGATGCTCGTGATGTTGTTCTGGGAGTCGTAGGCGAAGGTCTTCGTGGCGGCGAGCGCGGGCACGGTCGCGCTCAGTAGGTTCCCCTTCGTGTCGTACGTCATGTTGACGACGGTGCTGTCAAGCCCGGTCACGCTCGTCTCGTCGAGCGATGCGTTGTGGCCGAACACCGTCTGGTTGTTCAAGGCGTCGATCCGCTTGTCAAGCACGTTGGCGACGTAGACGTCCTTCCAAACGTTGTTGCGAGCGTCGGTCGCCGTCTGCGTCTGCGTCTGGTAGTCCCAGGCGAAGGTCGTCTTGTTGTTGAGGGCGTCGTACTGCTCGCCAACGCGGCCGTCGGCGCCGTAGACGTTCCGAAATACGACGTGGCTGAGAGGATCAGTTTCCTTCTCGAGCAGACCCTTCGACTCGTAGGCGTAGGTCCATACCTTGCTGCGGACGTCCGTAACCGTTGTCAGTCGCCCTGACGTGTAGGCGAACGTGACGGAGCGGCCGTCCGGCACCGCGACCTGGGTGAGCTTGCCGTTTCCGTCGTAGGTGAGGGTGACGACGCGGCCGACGGCGTCGGTGATCGTGGACAGGCGACCTGAGCCGTCGTAGGCGTAGGTCAGACCCTGGCCGTTTCGGTCCTTGAGGCTCGTGAAGCGGCCGTTCGTGGTCGAAGCGGTACTTCACCTGGTCTGGCCGCGTGAGCTCGTAGCCGCCTGCCACCGTTGTGAGCGTTGAGAGCGCTCCCGCCGGCGGGGTGAAGGAGCCGTCCTGCTGCTTTGCGTACTCGAAGCGCTGGCCGTCTGTGTCTCGGAAGCTCACGTCGCCCGAGGCTTTGATCGTGAGCGAGGCGTGATGGTTGTGCGTCCAGCCCAGACCGAGTGGGCCGTGGGTTGTATCCAGCGAGTTGTAGGAGCGCGTGAAGTCGAAAGTGACACCCACTCCGGGCAGCGAGACGTCTGTCACCTCATGGGCGAAGTTGCCCGTTGCCGAGTTGACCGGGTCCTGCATGCACACGCTGAGGTTTTGGCGGTTGTTGGCGTTGCGGCCGCAGGTGAGCGCCTGGCCGTTCGATAGCGCCGGCTGGGCTCCACCGAGGTAGAAGGGCGAGAGCACTCCATCGCCCAGATGCGGTACTCGTCTCTGGGGCAGTTGGCAACTTCCTGGCCCTGAATGGCGACGTAGTTACCGTGGTAGATCGGCCCCGAGGGCGGCGTGGGCACGCCGCCGCCTCCGGGTGGCGGGTTCGACCAACGGTAGGAGAGATGGCCGAAGCTCTCGTCCGTTACTCCGAGACATATGCCGGCCGCCTTCCAGAAGTAGACGTCCGAGCCCCAGTAG
Organism: uncultured Actinomycetes bacterium; assembly: GCA_963755155.1. Lineage (GTDB taxonomy): Bacteria > Actinomycetota > Thermoleophilia > Gaiellales > Gaiellaceae > PALSA-612. Next base: position 81,058 of record CAVWIV010000015.1, read on the forward strand.
TTGCCGCTCCAGTCGACGTCCCAGCGGCGCTGAGTGGTGACGAGCTGCTTGGCGGCCGGTGAGCCGCCGCCGTTTGCGTAGATGTTGTTCCGCGAGCCGTAGGGGTACTTTGCAGCGGCAAGTCCCGATGCCTGGATGTAGATGCCTACTAGGAATGGGGGAAAACCATGTCTCCCCCCATTGGCCCTCTTCTTAGAGGTCGTCTCCGAGAGCCGCAGTGAGCCGCGCCGCATGTCGGTCGGACTCCACCGTGATCTCGCCGGTGCCCTCGAGCTGCGGGGCATTCGGGTGCCGAGGGCGATCCCCTTTCCAGAAGTAGAGGATGCCGGCAGGATCCCGAGCGCCTGTCGCAGCTTCGCTCCAGTAGCGGGCCGACAGGGTGCCGTCCTCCTGCCAGGCCCGGCCGCTCACGCTCAGGCCACCATCACGGTCCCGCGAGATGTGGAGGAGGCCCACGGCCGACGGCTCGTCCTCGCTGCGCATGGTGAGCGTAAGACTGCCACCACAGCCCCTCGACCAGCCCTCGGCCACCCTCGGTCTCGATCGCCTTGCGGAGCTTCTCGTTGATCGCGTCAACCTCAGCCGGGCTGGTGGCCGGGTCGTAGCGCACGGACGTCAGCCCGAGCAGGTCGCTCGGCAGCTTCGAGCCGTGCGCATGGAGGATGAACGTGCGCCGCATGCCGAGCGCGCCGCCGAACAGCCCGGCCTCGAATACCACGTTGTCGCGCGGCGCACGCCTCGCCGGGACTCGGACACGTCCGTCGTGGTCCAGTCGTCCTGGGCGAACACGAACGCGGCGAAGTCGACCTCCTGGGAGAGCTCGACGAGCCGGTCCAGGGTGGACCGCCCCGGGTTGAACGTGGTCGTCCAGGGCTCGACGTCGACGATGTCCTCGAGCCCGCGCGTGATCGCCTGGAGCAGTTCGGCCTGCTTACCCGACGACCCGAGGAAGATGCGCGGCTTGTTCATGGGCGATTTCATGATGACGGACACGGCCCACGGGTACCCTCGGCAAGTGCCGCAGCGCTCTGACATCCGCAACGTCGCCATCGTCGCCCACGTCGATCACGGCAAGACGACGCTCGTCGATGCGCTGCTCTGGCAGTCCGGGGCATTCCGCGCGAACCAAGATGTCGCTGAGCGGATCCTCGACACCGGGGAGCTCGAACGCGAGAAGGGGATCACGATCCTCGCCAAGAACACGGCTGTCCGCTACGGCTCGGTCAAGATCAACATCGTCGACACGCCGGGCCATGCCGACTTCGGCGGGGAGGTGGAGCGCGGGCTGACGATGGTCGACGGCGTCCTGCTGCTCGTCGACGCGAGCGAGGGCCCGCTGCCCCAGACGCGATTCGTGCTCCGTAAAGCGCTGGAGGCGCGGCTTCCCGTCATCCTCGTCGTCAACAAGGTCGACCGCCCCGACGCACGAATCGCAGACGTCGTGAACGAGGTCTACGCGCTCTTCCTCGACCTCGACGCCGGACGAGAGCCAGATCGAGTTTCCGATCGTCTACTGCAACGCCAAGGCAGGTCGTGCCTCGCTCGAGCCCGAGCCGGACGCTCTCGGCCCGGACCTGGCCCCACTGCTCGAGCTGATCCTCGAGCACATCCCGCCACCGGTCTACGAGGAGGGTCACCCGCTGCAGGCGCTCGTCACCAACCTCGACGCCTCGCCCTACGTCGGCCGGCTTGCGCTCTGCCGGGTGCAGCAGGGAACGATTCGCCGCGGCCAGGAGGTCGCGTGGTGTCGCACCGACGGGACGATCACTCGCGTGAAGGTCACCGAGCTGTTCGTCAGCGAGGCACTCGACCGCGTCGAGGCCGAGGAGGCCGGCCCCGGCGACCTGATCGCCGTCGCCGGCATCCCCGAGGTGATGATCGGCGAGACCCTCGCAGACCCGCTCGATCCGCGGCCGCTCCCCGTGATCTCCGTCGACGAGCCGTCGCTCTCGATGACCGTCGGCATCAACACCGCCCCGCTCGCCGGGCGAGACGGCGACAGGCTGACCGCGCGTCAGGTCGAGAGCCGCCTGCAGGCCGAGCTCGTCGGAAACGTTTCGCTACGCGTGCTCGCGACCGAGCGGCCGGAGGTGTGGGAGGTGCAGGGTCGCGGCGAGCTGCAACTCGCGGTGCTGATCGAGCAGATGCGACGCGAGGGATTCGAGCTCACGGTCGGCAAGCCGCAGGTCGTGACGCGCGTCGTCGACGGTGAGGTGCACGAGCCGATGGAGCGCGTCTCGATCGACGTGCCCGAGGAGTATCTCGGCGTCGTCACCCAGCTCTTCGCGCTGCGCAAGGGACAAACGGAGGCGCTCGTCAACCACGGCACCGGCTGGGTGCGGATGGACGTCATCGTCCCCGCTCGGGGCCTGATCGGGTTCCGCACCGAGTTTCTCACCGAGACGCGCGGCACCGGCATCCTCCATCACGTCTTCGAGCGCTTCGAGCCGTGGCACGGCGAGCTCCGAACGAGACCGACCGGCAGCCTCGTCGCCGACCGCGCGGGAAAGGCGACCGCCTTCGCGCTCATCAACCTCCAGGAACGCGGCTCGATGCTGGTCGGGCCGGGCGCCGACGTCTACGAGGGGATGATCGTCGGCGAGAACGCTCGCGCCGAGGACCTCGACGTCAATGCGACGAAGGAGAAGAAGCTCACGAACATGCGCGCGGCCTCGGCCGACGACTTCGTGCGGCTGATCCCGGCGCGTGCTCTCTCGCTCGATCAGGCGCTCGAGCTGATCCGGGAGGACGAATGCGTCGAGGTCACGCCACAGAACGTGCGCCTGCGCAAGGTCGAGCTGTCCGCGCAGCGGCGGCAGACGGCTGCGAGCCGCAAGGCGCGCGGCCTGGCGGCCGTCTGATGGGAGAGAAGCTCACACGAGAGCAGCACGCTCGCCTCGCCGCCGAGCTCGCGGAGCTCGAGGGCCCGAAGCGGCGTGAGATGGTGGAGGCGATCAGCGCCGCTCGCGCCCACGGTGATCTCTCGGAGAACTTCGAGTACCACGCGGCGAAGAACGAGCAGGGCCTGCTCGAGCGGCGGATCGTGATCCTCCGCGACCGGTTCGACCATGCAGAGATCGTCGAGGAGGGCGCCGCGGATGTCGTCTCCGAGGGATCGCACGTGGTCGTCGCCGACGAGTCCGGCGCGCGGATCGCCGTCGAGATGTCCGCTCTCGGCGGCGCCGGCACCGTCTCGCCGTCGTCGCCGCTCGGTTCGGTCATCCTCGGCAAGCGGGTCGGCGACACGGTCGATGTCCCGGCGCCGAGCGGCTCGTGGCGCGCGACGGTCGTCGAGATCCGGCGCCGCAGCCCTAGGCACCTGACCGCTCTGTAGGCTCGCCACGCGGTGGCAGACGAGCGCGATAGCCAGGAGACGAAGAAGGAGCGGTTGGAGCGCGAGCACGGCGAGCTGCTCGAGGAACTGCGAGCGCTCATTCCCGGCGCGGAGCTGCTCTTCGGGTTCCTCCTCGCCATCCGTTTCACCGGTCAGTTCGGCGAACTGGGCGACGCCGAGCGCTACGTCTACTACCTTACGCTCGTCGCCACCGGCGTGGCGCTCGTCCTCTTCATGGCGCCTGCGGCTTACCACCGCCTGCGCTTCCGCGAGGGCGACAAGGACTACATGCTGCGCAAGGCCAACCGGGAGGCGATCGTCGGGACGTTCGCGATCGCTGTCGCCTTCGCCGGCGTCGTCTACATCATCACGGAATTGGTGTTCGGACAGTGGCAGGCGATCGTCGCTGGCGTCGCGTTCTTCGCGTTCGCGGCGTGGCGCTGGTGGAGCTTCGCGCTTTACCGGTCGCTGCGCGAGAGCGGCTAGTTTCGCGGAGATGGAGCGGCGTCAGACCTTGACCGAGAACGCGCGGGTCACCCGCTTGCCGTTCGCGGTGAACGCGAGCGTTCCGCGCAGCGGTCTTTCCCGGAGGTACCGCTGGTCGTTGAAGATCACGAGCGCACCCACGATCTGGGCGGAGGTCATGGCGAGCTGGTACGTCGGGGCGTCCCGGTGTACCGGCACATCCTCGAGCGCGTCCCCGTCGGCTCAGGCACCCGCGTGCTCGTACGACGGCTGAGGCGCCGGACGCTTACGCCGCATCGTGGCGGATCCGAGGTGCCGACGTCTTCGGCTTCGACGCGACACCGGCGTTCGTCGAGATCGCACGGGAACGCACGCCGGACGGCGACTCGGGTCGGAGACATGGAGCAACCGCCTTGTCGCCGACGAGTCGATCGCCGTCGTCACCGGGTCGACTCCTTTGGCGGCGGCCATGGTTTCGCACACGGCGACCCGCGCGTGACGAGCTCCGCGGGCGCCGGTCGCGCAGCGACCAGCCCACGGTGGCCACGACCCTGCGGGTAGGGCGAGTTCTCGGCGACGGCCGTCTCGGTCCCGTCGGAGCCCGGCGGCAAGGCTACCGGCGCTGAGACGCCCGACACGAGGATGCGGGCGCCGTAGGCCTCCGAGCCGATCCGGACTCGCGCCGATCGCGAACGCCGCCCCAGTCGAGCTGGTCGAAAGCGCGCGAACCCGCGGCAGATGCTTCGATGGTGCTCGGCGCTCCTCCGATGGTGACTGCTGCACGTCCACCTGCGGGCGCGACGTGCGCGCACGCACCGGAGGCGCCGCCGACGTGAGGGCAAGGCCAACGCAAGGACGACACGACCGCTGCGCTAGCCAGGAACGTTCGCGTACTGACCCCCCAAACCGTGCGCAGTGTTCACCGCGAGGCAGCCGCCGGTCAAGATCGACGCGGCTCTATCATGGGCGCCCGTGGCTGAGCCGCGGGCAAAGAAGGCGATGATCATCGGCCTCGACAGCGCCGAGCCGTCGCTCGTCGAGGCGTGGCGCGACGAGCTGCCGACGCTCGTCGGGCCTCATGGACCGCGGCGTCCACGGCCGCCTGACGTCGGTCATCCCGCCGATCACGGTGCCGGCGTGGTCTTGCATGATGGCGAGCCGGACGCCGGGCGACCTCGGCGTCTACGGCTTTCGCAACCGCTCCGACCACACGTACGACGGGCGCGTTCATCGCCGACGGGAGCGCCGATCAAGGCGCCTCGGCTTTGGGACTCGTCGGGCGGGCGGGCGGCTCGTCGATCGTCGCTCGGCGTCCCGGCACGTATCCGCCGCGGCCGCTGCGCGGCGCGCTCGTCACGTGCTTCCTCACGCCGTCGGTCGAGAGCCCGTACACGTATCCCGCCCGGCCTCAAGGACGAGGTCGCCGACGTCGTCGGCGAGTACGTGTTCGACGTGAAGGACTTCCGCACCGAGAACAAGGCATGGCTGCTCGAGCAGCTCTACGAGATGACCGACCGCCGCTTCGGGCTGGCCGAGCACCTGCTTGCCACGACGGCCGTGGCAGCTGTTCGCGATGGTCGAGATGGGCCACGACCGCATCCACCACGGCTTCTGGAAGTTCATGGACGCCGAGCACCGCAAGCACGAGCCCGGCAACGCGTTCGAGTCGGCGATCCTCGACTACTACCGCCACGTCGACGGGCTGATCGCCGGGCTGCTCGAGCACGCCGACGAGGAGACGCTCGTGCTCGTCGTCTCCGACCACGGCGCGAAGCGGCTCGACGGCGGCATCCGCGTCAACGAGTGGCTGCGGCGCGAGGGCCTGCTCGGCGCTCCAGGCCGAGCCGAACGGCGTCTGCCTGCCGCACGAGGTCGGGATCGACTGGCCGCGGACGACGGCCTGGGGCGACGGCGGCTACTACGCGCGCATCTTCCTCAACGTCGAGGGCCGCGAGCCGGACGGTGTCGATCGCCGCCGGAGGACTACGAGCCGTTGCGCGACGACCTTACCGGCGGCTCTCCGAGATCTCCCGACGACCGAGGGGAAGCCGATGGCGACTGCCGTCTACAAGCCCGAGGAGCTGTACGACGGAGGTGAACGGCGTCGCGCCCGACCTGATCGTCGTCTTCGGCGACCTGCTCTGGCGCTCGGTGGCGACGATCGGCGGCGACGAGGGCGTGCACACGCTCGAGAACGACACGGGCCCCGACGACGCGAACCACGCCCAGGACGGGATGATCGTCGCCGCGGGCGCCGGCGTCGAGCGCGCGCGGGCGAGCTCGACGCGCACCTGCTCGACATCGCGCCGACCGTGCTCGAGCTGCTCGGGCTCGACGTGCCCGAAGACATGCGCGGCCGCAGCCTCGCCGCCTAAGCTCGCCGGATGAACCTCGTCGTCTAGGTCTCGGACGCGCTCCGCGTCGACCACGTCGGCTGCTACGGCGCGCGGTACGTTCGCACGCCGACGATCGACGAGCTTCGCGGCCGGCGGCGTCCGCTTCGACCAGGCGATCAGCCGCCGCGCCGTGGACGGCGCCCTCGACCGCGTCGATGATCACGGGCCTCTACCCGCACCGCCACGGCTACCTGCACTGGGACGCCGAGCTCGATCCTGCGCATCCCGACGCTGTTCACGGTCGCGGCCGCGTTCGGCTACGAGACGGGGAGCTTCGTCTTCGACGAGCAGCTATCTCTTCCGCGACTTCGCCGACGCGAACGTCGCCGGCACGAGCGAGCGGCTCGACGGCGCCGTCGAGTGGCTGCGCGAGCGGCGCGCGACGCCGTTCTGCCTCTGGTTCCACAGCTGGACGACGCACATGCCCTACGACGTCCTCCACTCCGAGCGCAAGGAGTGGCGCGCGGCGAAGGAGGACATCATCGCCGGCATCCAGTCCGGCGACCGCGGCGGCGCTCGAGGCGCTGCACGCGAGCTACCGGCGAGGCGGTCGAGCGGCGAGTCCGAGGTGCTCTTCGCCGTCGTTCCTCCAGGCGCTCGACGACCTCGGCCTGCGCGAGCAGCACGGCGATCGCGTTCGTCGCCGACCACGGCGAGTCGTGGGGCGAGCGCTTCGCCGACAAGTCGGAGGTGAAGGGCACGTACCACATGCACGGCGCCGAGCTCTACGACGAGGTCGTCGCAGCGTGCCGCTCGATCCTGGCCGGCGCCCGGACGGCTGCGAGCCGGCCGTCGTCGCGTCGCAGGTGAGCCTCGTCGACCTGATGCCGACGCTGCTCGAGCTCGCCGACGCGCCGATCGACGGTCTCGACGGGAGCTCGCTGCTGCCGCTCGCCGCCGGCGTCGGAGGCAGGCGACCGTCCCGCGTTCGTCGTCGGCACCGACACGGGCGCCGTCTCGCAGCTCGCCCTGCGGCAGCCGCCGTGGAAGCTGACCGTCCACGTCGCGAGTCCGGTGAGGAGGAGGCGTACCGGCTCGACGACGACCCGGGCGAGCTCGAGAGCCGTCCCGCCGACGTGCCCGGCGAGCTGCGCGAGCGGCTCGTACGCGGAGCTGGAGACGGTCTCGCGCGAGCGCGCTCAGCAGCCGAGGAGCAGGCGCTCGTCGAGCAGCGCTTGTCGGATCTCGGATACCTCTGACTCGGGTACCGTCTCGCGAGTCGTGGCAGGCAAACCGCAGACACTGAGCGAAGATCAGTCGGTGACCGATCTCGCCCGCGCTGTACGAGCGGATGGTGCTGATCCGCCGCTTCGAGGAGTCGCTGCTCGAGCTGTTCTCGCTCGGCAAGCTCGCCGGCACGACGCACACGTGCATCGGCCAGGAGGCGAACGCCGTCGGCGTCATCGACCACCTCGAGCACGGCCGCGACGTCATCGTCTCCAACCACCGCTGCCACGGCCACTACCTCGCGTTCACCGACGACGTCGACGGCCTGCTGCGGCGAGGTGATGGGCAAGGCAGAGCGGCGTCTGCGGCGGCAAGGGCGGCAGCCAGCACCTCTGCAACGACGGCTTCTACTCGAACGGCGTGCTCGGCAGCACGGTGCCGGTCGCGACCGGGATGGCGCTCGCCGAGCGCGAGCGCGGCAGCGGCGGGCCGTGACCACGGTCTTCATCGGCGACGGGACGCTCGGCCAGGGCGTCGTCTACGAGAGCCTCAACATCGCGTCGCGCTGGGGCCTGCCGCTGCTCTTCGTGGTCGAGAACAACTACTACGCGCAGTCGACGCCGAGCCACCTGCACGCTCGCCGGCGAGCATCGCCGACCGCGGGGCCGCGTTCGGCATCGAGACGGCCGAGCTCGACACGACCGACGTGGCCGAGATCCGGGACGCGGCCGGCGAGATCGTGCCGAAGGTGCGCTCGAGCGGGAAGCCGTTCTTCCTCGTCCTCAACACGTACCGCTTCAGCCCGCACTCGAAGGGCGACGACAACCGCGACCCGGCGGAGATCGAGGGGGCGCGGCAGCGCGACCCGCTCGGCGTCGCGGGCTCGCAACTGCCCGAGGACGAGCGCGCGCGATCGACGAGGCTGTCGAGCGCCGCCTGACGGAGGCGATCGCGAGCGCGGACGCGTCGCCGCCTGCGATGCCCGAGGACGGCTGAGATGGAAGAGCGCTGCGTCACCGCCCTCAACAGCGCGCTGACCGAGGCCTTCGAGACGCCGCGACGACGTCTACCTCCTCGGCGAGGACATGCTCGACCCGTACGGCGGTGCGTTCAAGGTCACCCAGGGCCTCTCGACGCGCTGGCCCGAGCGCGTGATCACGACGCCTGTGTCGGAGGGTGCGATCTTCGGCATCGCGGCCGGCATGGCGCTGCGCGGCTGGCGGCCGATCCTCGAGATCATGTTCGGCGACTTCATCGCGCTCGGCTTCGACCAGATCGTGAACGGGATCTCGAAGTTCCGCGCGATGTTCGACGACCAGGTGCGCGTGCCGCTCGTCGTGCGGACGCCGATGGGCGGCGGCGCGGCTACGGGCCGACGCACAGCCAGACGCTCGAGAAGCTGCTGCTCGGCGTGCCGGGCATCACGGTCGTCGCGCCCAGCGAGTGCCACGACATCCGTGCGGCTGCTGCTCGCGGCGGTCGACGACGACGAGCCGGTCTTCTTCATCGAGAACAAGCTGATGTACGGCCGCCCGAACCGCCGCCCGGCGAACGGCTCGGCTCGGCGAGCTCGCGTGCGTCGAGACGGAGGGCCACTACCCGGCGCTCTCGTTCTCCGGCAACGGCTTCGCCGGGCGGCGAGCGACGATCGTCACGTACGGCGGCATGCTGCCGATCGTGCTCGAGGCCGCGGTCCGGCTGATCATCGAGGACGAGCTCTTCACGGAGGTCGTCGCGCCTCGGCCGGCTGCTGCCGCTCGACCTCGAGCCGGTGCTCGAGTCGGTCGGGCGCACGGGCTCGCTCGTCACCGTCGAGGAGGGGACGCTGACGGGCGGCGTCGGCGCCGAGATCGCCGCTCGCGTGCAGAGCGAGGCCTGGGACGACCTGCGGCGGCCCGGTGCGAGCGGATCGCGGCACGCGACGGGATCATCCCCGCCGCGCCGACGCTCGAGGAGGCCGTGCTGCCCGGACGTGGACGACGTCGTGAGCGCCGTGCGCGCGCTCGGGATCGTCAGGAGCTGACGGCTGCTCGAGATCGTTCTCACCCGCGAGGACGCGAACACCGAGTCGGCTCTGCTCGTCGAATGGCTCGTCGCCGACGGCGAGCGCGTGTCGAAGGGCCAGCCCGTCTGCCTGGTCGAGACGTCGAAGGCGCTGCTCGAGCTCGAGTCGCCGGGCGACGGGATCCTCAGGCACCTCTACGCGCAGGGGACGAGGTCGAGCTCGGCGGCCGCATCGCGCGTCGTCGCCGAGAGCGAGGCCGAGCTCGCGGCAGCCGCAGTTGGCGCGTCCCGCGAAGCGCGGCGCCCGCCGCAGCGCCGCCGGGCCGGCGAACGCGACACGGCGGGCGGTCGAGCTCGCGGAGGAGCACGGCATCGACCTCGCGTCCGATCGAGAAGGACGGCTTCATCACCGCCGAGGACGTCGAGCGGCTCGTGGCTGCGCAAGGAGGTGGCGGCAGCGACCGGGCTCTTCGCGGGCATCTCGCTCGAGGGCGTGACGCCTCCCGGCCGTGCTCGCGCTCGCCGAGATCGGAGGGCGTGCTCGATCGGAGCTTCCTCGAGTCGCTCCGCTCCGACCCGGATGCCTTCCGGGCGCTCTCCTCGGACGAGCAGCTCGCGACGCGTATCGCCGCGCAGGCGCGTCGATCGGCGAGGGCGTGCGGCTCGGCGAGCGCACGATCGTCGTCGCGCTCGCGGATCGTGCTCGAGGACGGCGTCGAGATCGGCGACGACGGCATCGTCCACTGCGACGAGGTCGTTCGCCGTCGGCGCGCTGACGAGCTTCGGCGCCGCGGCTCGACGTCGCAGTGCCGGCGCGCGTTCGTCGGCGCGAACGGCTACTTCGGGCGCGACGTCGCGCGTCGGCGGCGGCGGCCGCGCGCGACCCATGGGCGACGCTCGTCGTCGGCGACCTCGCCTTCGTCGGCGACGAGGCGTTCGTCAACCCGTGCCGGCCGGTCGTCATCGGCCGCGAGGTGTTCGTGACCATGCGGTCGATGCTCGTCACGCACAACATCGGGCACTCGGTGCTCGAGGGCTTCGAGAACCGCTTCGCGCCGATCGTGCTCGAGGATCGCGCGCAGGTCGGGCTCGGCACCGTCGTCTACGCCGGCTGCCGGCTCGGCCGCGAGGCGATCGTCGCGTCGAACTCGTACGTCGTCTCCGACATCCCGGCAGGTCAGCTGGCGATCGGCGTGCCCGCGAAGCCCGTCGGCGTCTCCGCGCGCCCGGTGCCGCGCGCCAGGCAGCCCCAGCTCGTGCGGCGGCTGCTCGACGACTTCCGCGAGCTGCTGCGAGCTGCGAGGCGTCGACGTCGCGGCGGGCTCCGACCACTCGGTCGCCGTGCGCGTGGACGGGACGACGTCGCTCGTGCTGTTCGTCGAGAAGGTCGACGCGAAGTTCGAGCCGCCGGAGACCGACGGCGAGGTCGTCGTGCTCACGCTCGACGCTCGCAGGCGAGCCGCCCGCGGGCTGCGCCGTGCTCGATCTCGTCGCGCGGCGCGTCCACGGCGACGGGCGGCGTCGTGCTCGACTCGGTGCGCGAGTTCTGCCGCAAGCGCGGCATCCGCCTCGAGCCCGGTCCCTGGCGCTACCGCGGCGGGCCTCATCTAGCCGTCGTTCGCTACGCTCAGCCTGAAGTGTTCCGATAGCCAAGGAGGGCATATGGGCATCAAGATCGGGGACACCGCACCCGACTTTCAGGCGGAGACGACCGAGGGGCCGATCTCGTTCCACGACTGGATCGGCGACTCGTGGGCGGTGCTGTTCTCGCACCCCAAGGACTTCACACCGGTCTGCACGACGGAGCTCGGCTACATGGCGAAGATCAAGCCCGAGTTCGACAAGCGCGACGTGAAGGTCATCGGCCTGTCCGTCGACTCGACGGGCGATCACGAGGGCTGGGCGAAGGACATCGAGGAGACGCAGGGGCACGCGCCCAACTACCCGATCATCGGTGACAGCGACTTCGCAGTCTCGAAGCTTTACGGGATGCTGCCGGCGGAGACGGAGGGCGACCCGAAGGCGCGCACGCCGATGGACAACCAGACCGTGCGCAACGTCTTCGTCGTCGGCCCGGACAAGAAGGTGAAGCTCGTCCTCGTCTACCCGATGACGACGGGCCGCAACTTCGACGAGGTGCTGCGCGTCATCGACTCGCTCCAGCTGACGGCGAGGCACCGTGTCGCCACGCCGGTGAACTGGCAGGCGGGCGAGGACGTCATCATCGCCGGCTCGGTGCAGAACGACGAGGCGAAGGAGATCTTCGGCGAGTGGGAAGAGCCGAAGCCATACATCCGCATCGTCCCCCAGCCGGACATGACTCGCGTCGAAGCCTGAGCAAGCGGCGTTCGTAGCATCGAAAGGCAAGAGGCTCCGCTTATGCGGAGCCTCGCTCGTTTCAGGCGCGATTACGCCGCCACAACAGAAACCCGAGCGGCAGGAAGGCCGCGAGCGTGACCCACGGCATGAGCGCCACGCGGGCGCCGGGGATCGTCCTGTCGCTCGTCTCGCCGTCGCCGATGGCCTCGACGACGGCGTCGCCGGCAGCAGAGACGTCGTCCTCCGAGAACGCGCGGCCGCTCATGAGCTGGGCGACTCGCGCTGTCGTCGCCTCGCTGTTCTTCGCGGGCACGTAGCTCTCCGCTTCACCCGTCGCGTAGATCCGCTCGTCTGCGTTCCCGAAGCGAACGATCACGGTCTGGATCGGCGGCTTGCCGGGAAAGGCGGCGCCGAGCTGGGATCCGAAGGGCCGCGACTCGCCGTCGGTCATCACCACGAGCACGCGCTTCGTCGCAGTTCGCGAGAAATAGCGGCGCTCCGGGATGCCGGCGAGGATGTCGTAGTACGTCGCATAGGTCGAGTACGTGAATGCCGGCGGCGGCAACTCGACGCCGATCGAGCGCCGGAGCGTCGTCTCGAACACGCGGCGGTCGGTGGTCGGCAGGACGTGGGGGAGCAGGCGATCGGTCATCGACACGATGCCGGAGCGCACCTGCGGGATCCGGTCGCGGATCGCCGAGGCCGCCTCGACCGACCGGTCGAAGCGTGTCGCGCCGTCGGCGCCGTCGGAGGCGAGCATCGAGCGCGACGTGTCCATCACGAAGAACGCCTCGGCCTCCGTCCGCTCCGGCACCGAGCGCTCGGTGCCGAGCACGGGCTGCCCCGCCGCGATGCCCAGCAGCACGGGAACGGCGGCGACGGCGACGACGAGCGGTGCCCGCGAGCGACGCGAAGGCTCCTCGAGCCTCAGCGCGGTCCGGATGCGGCCCGCGCGCCGCTCGCGAACCAGGTAGATGCCGAGCGGCAAGAGCGCGGACACGGCGAAGATCACCGCCAGCGGTGTCAGAAACGTGAGGTCCATCAGTAGCCCGAGCCGTCGCGGCCGACGCCGGCCACGCGACCGCCCAGCCGGCCGCGGTCGGGGGCAGAGGCCGGTGCGACCTGGTGGAAGAAGTCGCGCAGGACGATCTCGAGGTTGAACTTCGCGTCCGCGTTTTCCGGGTCTGCCTTGATCGCGTTCGAGAATGAGTCGATCGCTGCGCGGACGGTGCCGGACCGGTCGCCCGGATCGACGGCGTAGCGGCTCATCGCTACGACGCCCAGTAGGTTCAGCAGCCGCGAGCGCCGGCGCGGATCGGTCTCCGCCCGGCTCGCGTCGATGAGCTTCGGCTCGAGGCTCGCCCGCAACGCCTCTTGGGTAGGTGTGAGGTACACGGTCGTGTTGCTCGGGTTTGCGCGCGCGTAGAGCCAGACGGCGCGGCGATAGCGGAGATCGTCCTCGAGCCCGACCGCCTTGGGGGCGACGGCTCCCGGCAGGAAGCCCGGGTCCTCGAACAGCCCGCTTGGCAGTGCGGGCCTGGCCTGGAAGCGGACGTCGTCGCCCTCGACGGCGCCGCCGACGCGCAGCACGTCGACCGCGAAGACGGACGATCGCGATCGCCACGGGTACACAGAGCACCGCCGCAGCCGGCAAGAGCCACCGGCGCCACCTCATCGCCGCACCTCCAGCCGGGCGAGCAGCCGTTCGTTCGCCGCGAGCAACATGACAACGAGGCCGGCGGCGAGCAGGAAGATCCACGGTGCGGCGAGCCGCAGGCTCTCCGCCTCGGGAGCTGCCTTTGGCGCCGCTTCCTCCGCCTTGTCCTTCAGGAACGCGCCCTTGCCGAGGATCTCCTCCATCAGCAACCGCTTCTCGTCGCTCGGGTTGACGGCGAGGATGCGGACATCGATGCCGTCCCGCCGCACGTCGGCGATCACGTGGCCGAGCCGCACCACCTCGTCGGGCAGGATCTCGAGGTCGGAGACGATGAGGATCGAGCCCTTCTTCGCTCCCGCGTAGACGAGCGACGCGTGCGCCTCGGCGAGACCCGCCGAGATCCGCGTCCCGGCGCGGAAGTCCTCCCAGGGGTTGGCCGGGAAGCTGCCGGTCGTCGAGTTCGGGTCGGGTCGGAAGAAGCGGAGGAACGACAGGAGCTCGCGGCCGGGAGTCCCAGGCGGCAGCACCTCGTACGCCGAGTCCGAGAAGACGACGAGGCCCGCGCGCTCGCCCTGCCGCGCCATCTTCTGCAGCGTCGAGCCGAAGGCTGCCTCGTAGACGCTCGCCGAGAGGTCGAGCACGACGACGCCCGTCGTCCCCGAGGGCACGAGCGGCGCGTGGCGGACGTCCGAGTCGCGGGCGGCGAGGAACGCGAGCGCCAGCGCGGCGACGAGCGCGAGCGCGAGCCCGACGCGGATGATCGTCGTCCGCCGTGCCACCCGGCGCAGCGGCACAGTCTCGGCCGACGGGAACGCACGCTCAAGCGTCGCCATGCCGCTCCTTCACGAGCGTGAGGATTCGGTCCGTCTCGCCGGGGGAGGGAGACGGGGGCGACCAGGCCGCGACGCGCGTCTCGTCGCCCAGGCCGTTCGGCTCCACGACGTCGAGCTCCGAGGCGAGCGCTTCGAGCGCCGCGCGCCGCTCGTCGCCGTTCTCCCGCTCCAGCGACCACTCGACGAGCGCGATCGCGCGCTCCAGCGCGGTCGGCTCGGGCTCCGGCTCGGGCGGCGGCGGCCGCCGCCGTTCGCGCCACCAGCGAAGGATCAGCGTCGCGGGCAACACGAGCAGGGCGGCCGCGAGCAGCAGCAGGATCGAGACCGAGCGTCGTTGGAGACAGGCGCTGCGAGGTCGCGGGCAGCGGCGTGACGTTCGCGCGGAAGGGGAAGCCGTAGATCTGCGTCACGTCCTGCGCGTTGATGCGCGTGACCGACTCGACCGGGCTGAACCTCACCGCGCGGAGCAGCCTCGGCGCCGTCTTGCCGGGGTCCGTGTACTGCACCTGCGCGGGCTGGAAGCGGAACGTGCGCGGCGCGCTGCCGCCCGGATTGACGATCGTGCCCAGGGTGGACGTGATGCAGGCACGCTCGAGGCACCGCAGGCGAAGCCGGTAGCGAAGCTCGGCGAGGTCTCCTGCCTCGCGGCGGCTGATCTCCATCTCCTCGATCGGCTCGTACGGCGCGAAGAACGTCTTCAGGCTGATCCGCCCGGGATCGACTTTCGTCTTGTCGACTACGACGTTGACGTCCGCCGTGAGCGTGTCGCCGAAGAGATGGATGGGCGGTCCGAGCGACCCGCTCGCGGCGATGAAGCTCCCCTGCGGCAGCGCGGCGATGTCGTCGCCGCCTCCGCCGCAGCCCGCGGCGAGCGGGAGGGCGACGAGCAGCGCCAGCAGTGCTCGCCTCACGGCCGGCCTCTCGTGAGCAGGCGCTGGTCAGCCCAGGAGAGGAACGAGAAGACGACGTCGCGGTGCTCGTGCGAGGAGACGACGACGGGGTCCATCGCGAGCCCGTGGAACTCGCGCACGAGCTCGCGGAAGCGCGTCTCGTTCTCCTCGCGGCGCTCTGCTGCCTCGTGCTCGCGCAAGGCTGCGAGCGTGACGCGGCCGGTGGCGGCGTCCGCGAACGGCACCGCCGCGCCGCTGACGTCGGGAAAGCTCTGCTCCCAGATCGGGTCCTGCACGATCACCGGCACGAGCTCGAAACGCCGCTCGAGCGCGACGAGCCACTCGTCGCGGCTCGGCCGCTCGAGGAAGTCCGAGATGACGAAGACGAACGTGCCTGCGGGAAGGTCGCGGCGCTGCGCCACGAGATGGCGCAGGCTGCGGGCGAGCGTGTCCGCCGGAGCGTCGAACGGCCGCTCGAGGTCGGCGTCTCCCAGCAGGTGCTGGCTGCGCGGCGGGTGCCAGAACGGCTCGCCTTCGCCCTCGTCGAGGTAGCCGAGCAGGCCGCGCGCGGCGATCGCGCTGTCGGAGATGAGCCGCACCGCGCCGCGGATCGCCTCCGGCTTCTGGAGCCACGGCCAGCCCTCGGGGAAGATCGACATCGACGGCCGGCGGTCGACGAGCGAGACGACGCGCGGCGCCTCCTCGGCGAAGTGCTCGCGGACGACGAACTCGTCCGACCCGCGGGCGAGCGACAGCCGCGCCGACGCGTACCAGTCGATGCGATCGATGTCGTCTCCCGGCTGATACGGCCGCGAGCCGGCCACGTCCGAGCCGAGCCCGCGCCGCGCGCTGTGCAGCGCGCCGAACGGCAAGCCGAGCACCCGCCGCCGCGGGATCAGTGGGAAGGTCGCCGCCGTCAAAACCGGTTCCGCTGACAGCGTGGCCTGGCGACCGAGATGCCGGCCTTCGCTCCGACGGACGCGAAGACGAGCGGCGTCCGATCTTTCGTCGTGATGGCGAGCGAGCCGCTTGAGATCTTGCCCGTGGCGATCAGGAGGTAGCTCGCGTCCGGTGCCTGGGTGAGAGTCACCGGCTTCGAGAAGGTCGCGCGGACACGGATCAGCACCGAGGCGGGGACCGGGCACTTCCACTTGTTTCCGAAGTCGGTCTCGCCGCTGCGTAGTCCTTTTGCAGACAGCTGAAGGCGCTTGCTCGTGGGAGCACACGCCGTGCGGCTGACGACGACCTGATCCGCGCCGTTCACGCCCAGGGCGATCTGAGCCACCACGAACTTCGGCGATCCCTGCGGCCCGTTCGTGGCCTGCGCCTGGTTGGGCACGCCGACGACCGCCAAGGTGCGCAGCGGGTCGGGGTACCCGGTGCCCCAGGTCTTGCAGAGCATGGTCCGGTCGACGATTCGCGTTGCCGGCTGCGATGCCGCGCTCGCGATGCCGGCGGCTACGGCGAGGGCAACCAGCCCTCCGGCAAGAGCCCTCACGTGCGCCACGGCTCCGTGGCCTTGCCGAGGTAGCAGGGGGCAACGGTCTTCGCGGGCAGGATCGCGCGGACCCGCATCCCGCGCGTGGGAGTCTCGAAGACGGCCTCGTAGTTCGTGGCGCCGCCGTAGTCGTAGTTCGCCTTGAGGACGAGCGGCGCGCTCTTGAAGCGCTCCCACTTACCCCCGCGAAAACGCTGGAGCACGACGGGCTTGCCGCTTCAGCTTCATGTAGAGCGGCGTCGGGTTGACGGTCACCTTCCACGCTCGCCGCTTGGGGATCTTCATGGCGTAGAAGCTGGGGATCGGCGTCTTGTGGAGGATCGTGTTGCTCCACTGGCCGCGCCAGCGTGCCCGGAACGTCGTTCCGGAGCTCACGTCGACGATGTTGTAGGGAGCCTGGCTCGACGCACTCTCGACCTCCCAGCCGCCCCCGGCGACCGTCCTCGTTCCCGCGTACAGCCGGTAGTCCTTCGTGAGACAAGCGCGTCCCAGTACCTCGACGTCCTCGCCGGCGGCGGCGGTGGCGACCCGCCCGTGCCACACGAACACCCGGATCTTGTTCTCGTTCGTGTACTGGCGCATCGCCAGCGTCACGTCGGCTCGGCTCGCGGCAGCGGCGACACCGCCCACGAGCGCAAGCCCGAGCGCTGCCAGCGCCAGCACTTTCATGCCGAAACGGCGCGCTCGAGCTCGACTCCCGGCTGCGGGGCGATCTCGAGGCACTGCCGCTGGAACCCGTCCGCCGCCTCCCGCCAGCCGATCTCGCGTGCGGTCGCGACGTAGCTCGGCGTGAAGACGATGCGGTGCATGACGACGGGGAGGAAGAGCCGCTCGATGTCGACCGGTGTCACGAACTCGCGGCCCGAGAGCAGCGCCCACGCGCGCGCCGAGCGCTCGAGCGCGAGCGAGCCGCGGACGGAGGCGCCGATCGCCACGCCGTCGGCCTCCCGCGTCGCCCGCACGAGCCGGATCGCCCAGCGCCGCAGCAAGGGGTCGATGTACACGCTGTGCGTCGCCTCGCGCAGCACGTTCACCTCGTCGAGCGAGAGCACCGGCTCGAGGTCGCTCAGCGGATGACGCTCAACCTGCTCCTCGACGATGCGGAGCTCCTCCTCCTCGCCCGGGTAGCCGAGCGCCGTGCGGAGCAGGAAGCGGTCGAGCTGCGCCTCGGGGAGCGGGAACGTCCCCTCCTGCTCGATCGGGTTCTCGGTGGCGAGCACGAGGAACGGCTTCGGCAGCTCGCGTGTGACACCGTCGATCGTCGCCTGGTACTCGGCCATCGCCTCGAGCAACGCCGACTGCGTCTTCGGCATCGCGCGGTTGATCTCGTCGACGAGCAGGACGTTCGCGAACACGGGGCCGGGCCGGAACTCGAAGTCGCGGTCGCGCTGGTTGAAGACGGAGAGCCCGGTGACGTCGGTCGGCTGGAGGTCGGGCGTGCACTGGATGCGCGCGAACGACGCGCCGTCGACGGAACCGGCGATTGCGCGCGCGAGCACGGTCTTCGCGGTGCCCGGCACGTCCTCGAGCAGCACGTGGCCGTCGCAGACGAGCGCCGCCAGCACGAGCCGCACCTCTTCGGTCTTGCCGTGGACGACCGTCTCGATGTTCGCGATCAGCCGCCCGGCAATCTCCGCCGCCTGCCCGAGGTTCCCTCCTGCTTCCGTCACTTCGCCTCCTCTACGTTCGTATGAGCTTGCTGTATCCGGCCAGGTAGCACGCACCCGCCTGCGAGCGCGGCAGCACGGCGCGGATGGTCGTGCCCTTCGGCACCTTGAAGCGCAGCTTCTTCTTCTCCGCGTACTGGACGTACCCGGGCATCGCCTTGAGGACGACGGTCTGGAGCTTCTTCCAGCCCGTGCCCGTGAAGCGCTCGATCGTCACCTTCTTGCCGTCCGCGCTTTCAACATCGTTGGTCAACGAGACGCGGAAGCCGTCTTCCTCCTTCGTGAGCCTGACGTTCGCGCGCGGAGTGACGACAACGGTGGGGCTCGCGGCCTCTTTCCACTCTGCGCGCAGGGTGGTCTTCGTACGGATGGGGACCGAAGCCTCGTAGCGGCCGCCCGCGAGAGTCGTCGCGCCACTGAGGCCGCGGAAGAAGCGCGCCGGGGATGCCGCACTCCTTGCCCTTCACGACGACGTACTCGCCCTCTGCGCCGCTCGAGATCTCGCCCAGCACGCCGACGCTGAACTCGTCGGAGCGAAGGACGGTCGCGCGCGGCTGCAGCGTGACGCTGTCGGCGAGAACGGCGGCGGCGGCGAGGCCGGCCAGCCAGGCGGCGACGAGCGAGCAGGACGCGAAGACGGCCCCGCTCATCGCCGCAGGAGGTTGCTGTAGCCGGCGAGGTAACACGGCCTCGTCTGCGAGAGCGGAAGCACGGCTCGTAGCGTCGTCCCCTTGGGCACCTCGACGCGGACCTTCTCGCTGCCGGTCCAGACCCAGCCGACGCCGGGCGGGGCGCCCGTCTCAGTCAGCTGGACTTGCGAATCTCGCGCCAGACGCGCTTCTCGGGTCGAAACGCTGCAGAGCGGACACGCGTTTGCGCCAGAACCCTCGCTGGGAGTTGACATTGACGAAGAACATGCCGGGCGGCCTCTGGCCGAGGGAAACGGTGGGCCGCGTCTGCACCTTGACCTCGGCGCTCGTGGCGCCCGCGCCCTTCGCCCGTATGAGCTGCGTGATCAGCGGCACGTATTCGAGGTACCACGTGCCTCCCTGGTCGCTGCGCGTGGCGGACAGCTCCCGCCACGTCGTCTCGTCGCAGTACTTCCCCTCGATCGTGACGTCGACGTCCGCACGTCCGCTGCCGACCGAGCCCGTCACCATGACCCGGTCCCCGGCGCCAGCGATCGTCGGGCGGGCGCTGATCGAGATGGTCTCGGCCGCCGTGCCGCCGAGCCCCAGGCCCAGGCAGGCGGCCACAGCAGCAACGGTGTAGAGCCCGCGCCTCACGAGTGGTTAGACGTCACTTCGTGACGAGGAGGTTGCTGTAGCCGCCGATGTGGCAGGGCTTGGCCTGGGCGAGCGGCAGGACGGCCCTGATCGTCGTGCCCTTGGCGACGTCGACAGCGAACTCGTCCGTCGACGACCAGACGTAGGCCGAGCCCGGAGCGGCGTCCGTGTTCACGAGCCGGAGCTTCTTGACGAGCAGCCACTTTCTCTGTCCACGGTCGAAGCGCTGGATGAGCACCTGCTTCCGCCAGAACTGGAACCGCTCGACGACGTTGACGGCGAACCGCCGGGGCGGCGCCGGCGCGAGGCGGACGTCCACCCGCTTCTGCACCTGCACCTCGTTCGAGACGTCGCCGCCGGACACGCGCGCGGAAGGCGCCGTTGGCGAGGACGCCGGTCTCGAGCGACCAGCCACCACCCTCGTGCGTCGTCACCTCGGCGAAATCTCCGGAACTGGAGCGGGCAACAGGCCGCACTGCTTGAACTGCAGCGTCACCTTCTCGTCCTTCTTCCCGCTCGTCACCGAGCCGGAGACCGACGAGCGGGTCCTGGCGGCCGTAGATCGTCGGCCGGACGGTGATCGTGATGCGGCCGGCGCGACGACGAGCCGCGCGATCTGCTCCTCCGCCTTCTCGAACATCGCGTCCGTGGGCTCGCTGGCGAAGGTGACGCTCGCGTCGACGTTGTAGCCGCTGACGGCCGCGCGGAGCACGTACTCGAGGGTCGGCTGTCCCGGCACCGTCACCGGCCTCGCGTCCGCCAGGGTCAAGGGCAGGCTGCGCACCGGAAATGCGGCGTCTCGGGCCGGCTCTCCACGCGCCTTCAGCGTCGCGTCGATGACGGTTGCCCACGGCGGCCATGCGTGAAGCGCCAGTGGCTGGCCGGGACCGGGATCGCTCAGGCGACATCGGGACGTTGGCAGCCACCACGCGCGTCGACTCGGCGGAGCCGGGGAGCCCGACCTGGACCACCGTCCAGCCCGTCGCGGGAAGGAAGCCGAAGCCTTCGACGACCGTCCGCGCGCTGCTTGTCGGAGTGAGCCAGGAGGCGACGCCGAAGGCGAGGCCGGTGGCAACGAGGATCGTCGCCGCACCGCCGCAGCCCAGCGTAGGCGGAGGGGGCGCCACGGCCGCGATCGCGGTGCCGGGCGTTGTCCGGGAGTCCGGCCTTCGCCGGCCGCCAGCCGGGCTGCTCTGCGCAACTCGGCCTCGGTCGGATCAGCGGCCTCCTCGTCGAGACGCGCGAGCAGGGCGCGAATGACCTGCTCCTGGTCTTGCCGATGTCGTCTCATCGCAGCTCCTCGAGCAGCGCGCGCCGCGCCCGCGAGCACCGCGACTTGATCGTCCCCACGCGTACGCCGAGCGCCGACGGCTGCCTCCTCCTCGCTCAGCCCGAGCAGGTAGCGGAGCAGCAGCGCCTCACGCTGCTGGGCGGGAAGGGCGGACAGCGCCTCTCTCGTCTCGAGCAGCAGGTCGTCTTCGTGCGAAACCCTCGCCTCCGTTTCGAGATCGCGGCTGCGGCGGCGGTGGACATCGGCGGCCTTGTGCGAGGCGATGCCGACGAGCCAGGGCCAGAAGCGGTCCGCGCGACGCAGGCCCGGCAGGCCGCGCCAGGCTGCGGTCAGCGACTCCTGCAAGGCATCGTGCGCGTCGCTCTCGTGCCGCAGCTCGACGCGCAGGTAGCGGTGCAGCCGCGCGCCGTGGCGCACGACGAGCGCCTCGAAGGCAGCGGCGCTACCCAGCTGAGCGCGCCGCACGAGCTCGGCGTCGTCTACCGCGGCAAGCGGTTCGGCGCGACGCGCTCGCGCAGGTTGCGGATTCGCCATTCACTGAATAGTCGCGGACCGGGCCGCGAAGGTTCCCTAGGCGCTGAACGACGAGCGCGATGCGCTCCGACGAGCGCTGGCCGAGCGCGTCCGTCGCGGTGACGCGGAAGCGGAACGTGCCGGCTGCCTTCGGCTTGCCGCTGATGACGCCGGTCTTCGCGTTCAGCTTCAGGCCCGCGGGGAGCTTGCCGCCGGCGAGCTGGAAACGAACGCGGAGCCTGCCCGCCGACCGTGCGCAGCGTCGCGGAGTACGACTCGTCGACGCTTGCCGCGCGCAGCTTCGTCGTCACGAGGTCGAGCGCCCTGACGATCGTGATCGCACCACCTGCCGTCGCGGCCTGGCCGCTGGCGTCGCTGACGCGAAGCGCGAACGTGAACGTCCCGTACGACGTCGGGCGGCCCGGATCGCTCCCGTCGCGGGATCGAGTGTCACGACCGGACGGGAAAGCGCGGTGTCCACGACCGACCATGTGAACGGTGCGACGCCACCGGACGCCGTCGCGGGCGTCGCGTTGTAAGCCTTCCCTTCGATGCCGCTCGGGATGCTCGCCGCGCCGTCGCCGACAGCTGCGCGCCGACCGTGAGCGTGTACTGCCTTGTGACGGCGCGGCTCGGCATGAAGCCGTCTGTGTCGTCAACGCGGAGGGTGAACGTGTACGTGCCGGGCGTCGTCGGCGTGCCCGAGATCGTCGTGTCCGCAGGCGCGCCGTTGGCCGCTATCGCGAGACCAGGCGGGAGCGCACCGGCGCTGACCTTCCAGGCCATGCCCCTGCCCTCGTTGCCGACGACCGAGACCGGTGCCGCGTAGGGCTCGCCCACGACGCCACCCCTGAGCGACGCGGTGGTGATGTTCAGCCGGTCGCGGATCGTGACCGACGTGCCCCACTGCGTGATTCACTTGCCGTTGCAATACTGGCACGCCTCGACGGTGAACTCGAATGTGCCCGGCGCCTGTGGGCGTGCCCTGCATCGTCCCGTCGGACTCGATCTTCAGACCAGGCGGCAGCTCACCGGAGTCGAGCCAAAATGCGTACGGCGGGGCGCCCTTCTTCGGGATGAAGACGTACTTGTACGGCATGCCGACGACGCCAGGCGTCGGCGGGTTCTCGAGGTCGATGCCGAACGCGCTCGCGCCCCCGGCCAGGAGCACCGAGGCGGAGGCGACGACAGCGACGATTGCGGGCAGGCGCATGGCGGCGCGCAGGGTAGCAGCCGAGCTCAGGTACGGATGAGCTTGCTGTAGCCGCCGAGGTAACACGGCTTGGCGGCTGCCAGCGGTAGCACGGCGCGCAGCGTCGTTCCCTTCGGGACATCAGGATGGAACGACTCGGTGCTGGCGGTGAGACCCGAGCCGCCGTAGTACCGGGAGCCCTCTGTCTTCGTCAGGAGCATCGAGCGCACGAGTGTCCATCTGGCGAGACGCCTGTTGAAGCGCTCGACCCTCACTCGTCGGTGCCAGAACGACTGATTCCCGTAGACGCGAACGTAGAAGCCGCGACCGCGTGGCAGCCGGGTGAGGTCGACGAAGGCCCGCACCTTGAACGCAACCTCACGACTCACCTCGTCGCCCCAGCGGGCGCGGAAGGAGCCGGACGTATCGGTCCGGGTGCCGACGAAGAGAAGCTCCTGAAGCGACCACGCCCCGCCTTCGGTCGTCTCCGTCGTCATGAAGGCGCGGTACTGCTCGGGGTAAAGCCCGCACTGCTTGAACTCGACCGTGACCACCTCGCCCGCCTTCGCGCTCGTGACGGCGCCGAAGATCTCCGGCTTCTCCGAGAAGCGGACGATGGACGGCCGCAGACCGATCGTCACCAGGGAGCTGGAGGCACCGGCTGCGCCGGCCACGAGCGCGACGAGCAGCCCGACGAGCGACGTGCGTCGGATCATCCAGGCTGAACGATAGTGCCTGTCCGGCCTTCGACGATAGCCTCGATGTCGGCGAGCGCGCCGATCGCGGCCATGCCGCCGGTCCGCTCGACGAAGTCGCACGCCGCCTCGACCTTCGGGCCCATCGAGCCGGCCGGGAAGTCGTGCGCGTGCAGCTCCGCGGGCGTCGTCCGCTCGAGCCGCCGCGCATCCGGGGTACCCCAATCGAGGTACACGCCGTCCACGTCCGTCGCCATCACGAATACGTCGGCCTCGACCTCGCGCGCGAGCAGCGCGCTCGCGCGATCCTTGTCGACGATCACCTCGGCGCCGACGAGCGTCCGCGTGCCGTTCGCCTCGTACATCGTCGGGATGCCGCCGCCGCCGGCGCAGATGACGATCGTGCCCTTCTCGAGCAGCCACTTGATCGGCCGGTGCTCGAAGATCCGCGTCGGAGCGGGGGAGGGGACGACGCGGCGCCAGCGGTCGCCGTCCGGCTTGAACGCCCAGCCGTACCGCTTGCCGAGCTCGCGGGCCTGGGGCTCGTCGTAGCCCGGGGCCGATGAACTTCGTCGGGTTGTCGAACGCGGGGTCGTCGGGGTCGACCTCGACCATCGTCAGGACCGTCGCGAACGGCACCTCGAACGGCAGAAGGTTGCCGAGCTCCTGCTCGATGAGGTAGCCGATCATCCCCTCGGTCTCGGCGGCGAGGATGTCGAGCGGATAGGGCTCGACCTCCGAGGAGTACGCGGCGCCCTGGAGCGCGAGCAGTCCGACCTGAGGGCCGTTGCCGTGCGAGAGCACGAGGCGGTGGCGCTTCGCGACCGGCGCCAGCGCCTCGGCGGCGACGCGGACGTTCGCGCGCTGGGCGGCGGCGGTCATCGGCTCGCCGCGCCTGAGCAGCGCGTTGCCGCCCAGGGCCACGAGCACGAGGCGGGACTCGTCCGTCACCGGGCCACGTTCTCCGACCCGCGACGCGTTCCTACAATTCGGGCATGGCGGACGACATCGACACACGGCTCGCGGACTGGGAATCGCGGCTCGACCGCCTGGAGGGAGAACCTGGCCCAGCGCCGGCTGACGGCGGGTACTTGCTCTTCGTGCCGGCGCCGACGGGCTATCGCCTCGTCGAGCGGACCGGATCCGCACCGGCGCCAGGCGACGTGCTCGAGGTCGACGAGGGGGAAGGCCGCTACGTCGTCTCGCGCGTGATCCGCTCGCCGTTGCCCGGCGATACGCGGCCCTGCGTGTACCTCGCGTCTATTTGACGCGGACGCCGAAGTCGGCGGTCACGATCGTGACCTCGAGCCCGTCGTAGACGCGCGGCGCCGATGCCGTGTGCACGGCGGACAGGCCGATCTCGCGCCAGGCCGGCGTGAGGAGGACACGACGGTGGCCCGGGCTCTCGAGCCACATCTCGACCGCTCGTTTCGCGTCGATGTCCGGCGATGCCCAGAGGAGGTTCTCGCCGGCGCGCCACGACCGGAAGCCTGACGACCCGTAGTGGCGTCTCACGCGCTCGCCGAACGACGCGCCGTTCTTTGACTCGTGGGCAAAGAACCCGGCGCGGGCCATGCTGCGCGAGTGCTTCCTCGCTGCCGCCGCGAGTGAGGGTGCGACGACGAGGCGCGGCAGCCCATGGCGCGCCCTCAGCGTGTTGATCTCAGCCACGATCCCGCGCCCGAGCGCCGCGCGGCTGGCGATCTCGCGGGCGCCGCTTCCGTCCGTCGTCGCGCCGGCAGGGGCTGTGGCGGCGACGATCGTGCCGAGAGCAGTTGCGAGTGCAAGGCGAGCCCTCACAAGAGCTCCATCGGCTGCCGCGCGGCATTCCTGAAGCTCTAACGGGCCGGTAGATTCAGCATGTGCCTCGCTCCGTCATCGTCTCAGCGATCCGCACGCCGTTCGGGAAGCTCGGCGGCGGCCTCGCGTCCAAGCAGGCGACCGAGCTGGGCTCAATTGCCATCCGCAGCGCGCTCGAGCGCGTGGACGTCGAGGACGGCGACGTCGAGTACATCATCATGGGCCAGGTCTTGCAGGGCGGCGCCGGCCAGGCGCCCGCGCGGCAGGCCGCGATCGGCGCCGGATTACCGATCGACGTGCCCGCGGACACGGTCAACAAGGTGTGCGCGTCGAGCATCCGCGCGGTGGAGATCGCGGATGCGATGATCCGCGCCGGCGACCACGACGTGATCGTGGCCGGGGGCATGGAGTCGATGTCGAACGCGCCGTACGCCGTTCCGAAAGCCCGCTTCGGCTACAAGCTCGGCGACGGCAAGCTCGTCGACCTCATGGTGCACGACGGCCTCGTCTCGAGCTTCGACGGCAAGCACATGGTCGAGCAGGCGTCGTTCGTCTCGAGAGAGCTCGGCATCAGCCGCGAGGATCAGGACGAGTGGGCTCTCCGCTCACACCAGCGTGCAGCGGCGGCGATCGACGAGGGGCGCTTCCGCGAGGAGATCGTCGCCGTGGACACGTTCGACACGGATGAGGCGCCGCGCCGCGATACGTCGCTCGAGAAGCTCTCGAAGCTGCCGCCGGTGTTCGACAAGGAGGGCACGACGACGGCCGGCAATGCACCCGGCGTGAACGACGGCGCGGGAGCGCTCGTGGTCACGAGCGAGGAGTTCGCGCGGGAGCGCGGCCTCGACGTGCTCGCGACGATCGTCGGCCAGGCGTATGTCGCCGACGAGTTCGCCTACCTCGCCCGCACGCCCGCCGGCGCCGGCAGCAAGGTGCTCGCAGGGGCACGCAAGAAGATCGGAGACGTGAGTCGCGTCGAGGTGAACGAGGCGTTCTCGTCCGTCGCGCTCAACTCACTGCGCATGCTCGACGCGGATCCCGAGACGGTGAACGTCAACGGCGGCGCGGTCGCGCTCGGCCATCCGATTGGCGCTTCGGGCGCGCGCATCCTCTCCACGCTCATCTACGAGCTGCGCCGCAACGGCGGCGGGCTCGGTCTCGCCGCCATCTGCTCCGGCGGCGGCCAGGGCGACGCGCTACTGATCGACGTCTAGCGGCGACGATCGTCTCGAAGCGGCGGTCGGGCTCGGCTGCGAGCTCCGCGTGCCAGGACACGTCGACGTGACAGCCCGGTAGGAGCGCTTGCATGCCCGAGAGGATCGTCGGGAGGATGGCGTCGAACGTCGACCGATCGTCCGTGACGAGCCGCACCTCGAAGCGGGCGGGCTCGTGCTGCACGATCTGGAAGCGGCGTACGCCGTCCGCGAGCTTGATCACGCCCCACAAGGGTCGGGAGTGGACGGTCGTGCCGTCGGGCAGGCGGAGGTTGACGACCCGCTTCCCTTCGAGGTCGACGATGCGGCGTGCAGGGCGGCCGCACGGGCAAGGCGCCGAAGTGATGCGCCCGTAGTCGCCGAGCTCGTAGCGGAGCAGCACCGTGCCCCTGTTGACGAGGTTCGAGATGACGACGCTGCCCCTCTCTCCCTCGCCGACCGGATCGCCGTCAGGTCCGACCGTCTCGACCACGCACAGGTCCTCGTGCAGATGAAAGCCGTCGCGCGCCTCGCACGTGAAGCCGATCTTCAGCGACTCGCCCGCGGCGTAGCGCGAGACAACAGGTATGGCGAGCTCGTCCTCGATGAGCTCACGGCAGCTCTCGGACATCGCCGATCCGCCATGGACGAGAAGGCGGGGCAGCGGTATCGGCCGCTTCGCCGCAACGACCGCCCGGAAGATCGGCTCGAGCCAGGAGCCGGTTGCGAGGACGACGTCGGGCCGGATGCTCTCGAGCGCCTCGAGACAGCGTTCGAGCGGCTCTTCCGACGGGACGAACGCGAACGGCGGACGGCGCGGCCGGTACGCGGCTTCGTCGTAGAAGGCGCGGACGACCAGCAACGTGCCGAGGCGGTACTCGAAGGCGAGCGAGCGGTAGGCCTTCTGTCCGAGCATCGCGACCACGACGGCACGCTCGCGCTCGGAGTACGCGATGTTCGCGAGCGCCGAGCGTCTGTCGTGGAGGACGTCTAGCGGCTCGCCGCTCGATCCGCTGCGTGCGGATGACGAGACCGTCCGCCTCCCGTACGGCTTCAGAGCGAAACGCGGCCCTGTCTGCCAGGAGATCTTTCCTCGAGATCAGCGGCAGCTGAGCGAGATCGTCTGCGCCTCGAAAGGCATCGGGATCGAGCTGCCGGTAGTGCGGCACGTGACGCGAGGCGTGGCGGACGATCTCGCGCACGCGCCGGTCGCGTTGCCTCGAGCTGTCGTTCGAGCGGCGTGAACGGGAATCGCCGTTGCCCAGGCCACGCGCGGACGATGTCGAACGTTCCCGCCAGGCGCTTCATTCGGCCGGTAGCCGCACGACGAACCGGTGCTTCTTGCCTGGCGCGAGCGTGAGCTCCTGGCGGTGCACGGGTCTCACCTCGCAGCCTCGGAGCAATGACCGCAGCGCCGGCGACCGCCTGCTCCACCACCGGCTCGAAGCCGGCCGGCTCGACCGTAGACAGCTCGAGATCGAACGCCGTGAGCGCACGCTGCACGACCTGGAAGCGCAGGACGCCGGGCACCCTGCCGACGACGGCCGAGATGTCCATGGCGCCGACGATCGAGCCGTCGGGGAGCTCGATGACTTCGTTGACGCGGCCGTCCAGGTCGACGAGCAGGCGCGCGCTTCGCCCGCAGGGGCAGGGCTCGTCCGACAGCGTCCCGCGATCGCCGATCCGGTAGTTGAGGAGCACGGAGCCGCGGTTGAAGAGGTTGGAGAGCAGCAGCTCGCCGTTCTCGGCATGGACGTGACACAGGTCCTCGTGCAGGTGAAAGCCGTTCTCGCCGCTCGCAGAAGAAGCCGATCTTCAGGCACTCCATGGCGCTGTAGCGCGAGAGCACGGGGATGCCGAACGTCCGCTCGATGAGCTCGCGCCCCGCAGCCGTCATCGCGTCCCAGGCGTAGATCACGACGCGCGGCAGGTGCCGCGGCGCGCCGCGCTCGGCAGCGACGCGGAAGAACGCTTCCAGCACGGAGCCAGACCCCGCCAGCGCGTCCGGGCGTATTCGCTCGATCAACTGCACCAGCTCGTCGCGCGGGCGGTTGCCGTGCTCCTGGCGATAGCGCGGCCGGAACGGCCGGAAGCTCTCCCGAGCGGCGAGACCGCGCACACGGTTGACGTTCTCGACGGTGTCCGGGCTCAGGAACAGCCGGGTGTAGCGCAGCCGCTTGCCCACGAAGGCCGTCTCGACGGCTCGCTCGCGTTCGGAGTAGGCGACGTTGAGTAGCACCGAGCGGCGGTCGTGGAAGAGGCTGAGAGACTCGCCCGTCGTACCGGAGGATTGCAGCGTCACGCCGTCGCGGGCCTCCCGCGCGTCCGAGCGGAAGCGTGCAGGGTCGCGCAGCACGTCCTCTCGCGTCAGCGTCGGCAGGCGGGCGAGATCGTCGGCGCCGCGGATCTCGCGCGGGTCGATGCCCTCGTGCCGGAAGAGATCCCGGTAGTGCGGGACGTGGCCCGCGGCGTAGAGAACAGTCTCACGCACTGCCCGATCGCGGCGGCCCTCGAGCTCCTCCCGTGGAACGAAGAGCGCGCGCCACTGGCCCGGCAGGTGCCGGGCGATCGTAAGCATCCCCCGAGCCGGCTCATTCGATCGGGAGCAGGACGATCGGGCGGTACTTCTTCCCCGGCTCGATGGGCACCTCCGCGACGTAGACGGCCTCCACGTCGTAGCCGCCGAGGATCTCCCGGACGGCGCCCGCGGCGGCGGCAGCGCCGTCGTCGAACGCCTTCCGGTCGACCGTGGTCAGCCGCAGCTCGAACGACGTCGGCGCGACCTGGACGAGCTGGAAGCGCACGACGCCGGGAACGCGGTTGAGCGCGGTGGTGAGGATGTACGGGCCGGCGAAGGAGCCGTCGGGCTTCGCCACGTACTCGCTCGTCCGCCCCTCGAGGTCGGCCAGCACGTGCGTGGTCCGCCCACACGCGCACGCGGCCGTCGAGATCCGCCCGAGGTCTCCGATGCGGTAGTTGAGCAGCACGCTGCCGCGGTTGACGAGGTTCGAGAGGACGATCTCGCCGGGCTCACCATCCGGGAGCCGGTTGCCGTTCCTGTCCACGATCGTGAGCTGGCAGAGGTCCTCGTGGAGGTGGAAGCCCTCCCGTTCCTCGCACGTGAACCCGACCTTCAGGCACTCCATCGCGCTGTACTTCGAGATCACGGGCATGCCGAACGTGTCCTCGATGAGCTTCCGTCCGCCCGGCGACATGTGATCCCAGGTGTAGAGGAGCGCTTTGGCCCGGTGCTTCGGCCCGCCGCGGGCCGCGGCGGCACGGAAGAACGCTTCGAGGTGAGAGCCGGCGCCGAGGATGATGTCGGGGCGTACGGTGTCGATCAGCTCGTCCACGGCGGTGGGCGCCTGGCTGAGGGAGCCCCGCACGTAGCGCGGCCGGAGCGGCCGGAAGCTCGTCTGGGCCATGAAGCCCCGAACGCGGTCGATGTTCTCCCGAAGATCGGAGCCGAGCTGAAGGCGCGTGTAGCGGGCCCGCTTGCCGACGAAGGCCGTCTCGACGGCGCGCTCGCGCTCGCCGTAGGCGACGTTGAGGAGGACGGTGCGGCGATCGTGGAAGAGATCGAGCGGCCGGCCGGTGGTCCCCGAGGACTGGAGCGTCAAGCCGTGCTGGACGCCGGGATCCGTCGAGCGGAATCGCCCGGAGTCGGCCCGAACCTCGTCTCTCGACACAACGGGCAGCCGCGCGAGGTCGTCCGCAGTGCGAATCTCGCGCGGATCGATGTCTTCCTGCGCGAACAGCTCGCGGTAGTACGGGACGTGCTCGGCGGCATAGGCGACGGTCTCGCGGACGCGCCGGTCTCGGTCTGCCAGCAGCTGCTCGCGGTCGCGAAAGAGCGCCCGCTTCTGCCCGGGGAGGGCGCGGGCGATCGTGACCATGCCCGACAGGCGTCTCACTGGCGTCTGAACTCCCTTCGCCACGGCCCGAACCCGATGGTCCCGATGCGGCCGACGCGCAGGTAGCCCGCCTTCTCGTACGCCCGCTTGCCGGCATGGTTCTCCATCAGCACGCCGGCGAGGATACGGCGACAGCCCTCCTCCGCCAGCGCGTGCGCGAGCCGCGTGCCCGCCGCGCCGGACACCCCGCGGCCCCTCAGGCCGGGCACAGTGAACGTCTCCGAGAGGAACACCTCGTCCGGCTCGAGGTCGAGCCACGTGCCGAGGTACTCGACGAACGCTCGTCGCCCGGCGATCCAGCGCGACGAGACGATCGTGCCTGCCTCCCGCGCGACGAAGCACCGGTCTCCGCGATCGAGACGCGCTCGCACATCGTCGTCATCCGTCTCGGCGAGAAATCCGTACTCGAGCTCGAGCGGCGTCTCGCGGAGGGTGGGCGGAGGATCGAGGCCTAGCACCACGAGCTCGAGCCGGCGGTACAGGTGAGCCCACGCGAGGCCGCCGAACCAGACGCGGCGGATCACCCGCGCTTCACCGCGCGGGCGGCCAGGAACTGCCCCGTGAGAAACCGCGTCGGCAGCCGTCCCAGGCGCTCGAGGCCGAGCATCGCGTCCATGCCTCCGCCGACCGCGAGAGCGATCACCCGCGGGACGTGCATGATCGCCGTCGTCGTCTGCACGTCGAAGCCCGTCATCGCGAGCAGCCGTTGGAGCTCGCTTGGCCTGCACGTCGCGCCGACGTAGTGCGGGACGAGCCTGATGCCGTGGAGCCAGCGGAAGGGCAATGCGTTTCGCACGGCGACGAGCGGATTGGAGAGATTGTCGAGCGACACGACGAGTGTGCCGCCCGGTGCGAGCACCCGCCGGAGCTCGCGCAGCGCCTCGCCGATCTCGGCGACGGTCTCGAAG
Organism: uncultured Actinomycetes bacterium; assembly: GCA_963755155.1. Taxonomy (GTDB): domain Bacteria; phylum Actinomycetota; class Thermoleophilia; order Gaiellales; family Gaiellaceae; genus PALSA-612. The sequence continues at coordinate 112,080 of CAVWIV010000015.1, forward strand.
TGGTCGAGCGTGGACGTCGACACGACCGCGTCGAAGGTGCCGTCCTCGTAGGGAAGCTCGCGTACGTCGCAGCACTCGGCGTGGATCTCGGGATGGCGCCTCGCCGCCTCGTCGACCACAGTTCGCGAGACGTCGATCGCATCGACGCTCTGAAAGCGCTCGCCCAGCACGTGCGCGAGCCCGTCGCCCACCGCCTCCTCGAAGAGATCGGTCTTCAACACGCGGTCCGCGCTCTTCGGCAGCCACCGTTCGAGCAGCAGGCGGTTGACCTCGTCGCCGTACGCGCGCAGGAAGAGATGGCGCCGCGTGCGCGGCAGCTCCGAGAGCGCGCTCTCCCACCTGCCTTCGTGCTGATCCATCGTCCTGCGGGGCACGTTAGCCTCTCGCCTCGTGCCCCTCGACCACGTGCTCGTCGTCGGCGCCGGCCAGATGGGCGGCGGCATCGCCCAGGTGCTGGCGGCGTCAGGCCGTCGCGTCTCGCTCCACGACGCGGCCCCGGGTGCGGTCGAACGCGGCCTGGAGACGATGCGCCGCAGCCTCGAGAAGCTCGCAGAGAAGGGCGGCGCCGATCCGGACGAGGTGCTCGCGCGCGTCGAGCCGGTGGAGGGCATCGTCGAGGCGGACCTGATGATCGAGGCGGTTGTGGAGGACGCCGCCGTGAAGGAAGCGATCTTCCGCGAGGCTGACCTCACCCTGCCCGCGGACGCGATCCTCGCCTCGAACACCTCCTCCATCCCGATCGCCACCCTGGCGGCCGCAACCGCGCGCCCGACACAAGTGATCGGCATGCACTTCTTCAACCCCGTGCCGGTGATGTCGCTCGTCGAGGTCATCAGGGCGCCGGAGACCTCGGACGGGACCGCCGCCGCGATCGTCGCGCTCGCTCGAGACCTCGGCAAGACGCCGGCGGAGGCGAACGACTTCCCCGGCTTCGTGTCGAACCGCATCCTCATGCCGTTCATCAACGAAGCCGCGTACGCGCTTCAGGACGGAGTCGCCGAGCCGGAGGCGATCGACACGATTGCGAAGCTCGGGTTCAACCACCCGATCGGGCCGCTGGCGCTCGCCGACCTCATCGGGCTCGACACGTGCGTCTCGATCATGGAGGTGCTGCACGAGGGGCTGGGTGACGAGAAGTACGCGCCCTGCCCTCTGCTCCGCGAGCACGTTGCCGCCGGACGGCTGGGCCGAAAGAGCGGCCAGGGCTTCTACGACTACGCGCGATGAACTTCGAGCTGACAGCCGAGCAGCAGGAGATCCAGGCGCTCGCGCGGGAGCTGGCGGACGCAGAGATCGCACCACACGCGGCCGACTGGGACCGCGAGCATCTCTTCCCGCAGGACGTCTTCGCGAGACTCGCCGCGGTCGGGCTCATGGGCGTCTGCGTGCCCGAGGAGTACGGCGGGGCCGGCGCCGACTTCCTGTCGTACATCCTCGTGCTCGAGCAGCTGTCGCGTGCGGACGCCGGCGTCGGCGTCACGGTGGCAGTGCACACGAGCGCCACGACGCTTCCGATCCTCGCCTGGGGCACCGACGAGCAGAAGTCGCGGTTCGTGCCGCGGCTCGCGCGCGGCGAGACGATCGGCGCGTTCGCGCTCTCGGAGCCGGACGTCGGCTCCGACGCGTCGCGCCTGCGCTGCGCCGCGACGCGAGACGGTGACGAGTGGGTGATCTCCGGCCAGAAGCAGTGGATCACGAACGCGAAGTACTCGGACACGCTGCTCGTCTTCGCGCGCACGGATCCGGAGACGCCGGGCGCACGCGGCATCTCTGCCTTCCTGCTCGGCGCGGAGCATGTGCAGGTGACCCGCGAGGAGGAGAAGCTGGGCCTCAACTCGTCGTCCACGGGCGACCTCGTCCTCGACCAGGCACGCGCCGGCGCGGACCGCATGCTGGGCGCCGAGGGCGAGGGGTTCGCGGTCGCGATGTCGACGCTCGACGGCGGTCGCATCGGCATCGCCGCGCAGGCGCTCGGCATCGCTCAGGCGGCGTACGACGTCGCTCGCGAGTACGCGCTCGAGCGTCACTCGTTCGGGCAGCCGATCGCCCGCCACCAGGCGATCCAGTGGAAGCTCGTCGACATGGCGGTCGAGATCGAGGCTGCTCGCCTGCTCACGTACAGGGCCGCGTGGCTGAAGGAGAACGGCCTGCCGCACGCGGCGGCCGGCGCGAAGGCGAAGCTCGCCGCCTCCGAGACGGCGCGGCGGCAAACGGCGGAGGCGATCCAGGTGCTCGGCGGCTACGGCTACACGAAGGAGTTTCCGGTCGAGCGCTACTATCGCGACGCGAAGATCACGGAGATCTATGAAGGGACGAGCGAGATCCAGCGGCTCGTCATCGCCCGCGACATCCTGGGGGCGCATGCCGCGAGAACCTGATGAGCCCGTCCGCCTGACGAAGATCTACACGCGCGGCGGCGACGCCGGTCAGACAAGTCTTGGTAGCGGGACGCGCGTCTCGAAGCTCGATCCGCGCGTCGTTGCGAACGGCGAGGTGGACGAGCTCAACTCGCTCGTCGGCTGGGCGACCGTCGTGGCGGAGGGAGCGTTCGCCGACACGCTCGCGCGGGTGGAGAACGAGCTCTTCGACCTCGGCGCCGACATCACTGTCCCCACTGATGAGGCAGGCCTGCGCGTGACGCAGGAGCAGATCGACCGGCTGGAGGCCGACTGCGACCGCTACAACGAGCCGCTGCCGGAGCTCAAGAGCTTCGTCCTCCCCGGCGGCTCCGAGCTCGCCGCGAGGCTGTTCGTCGCGCGGGCCGTGTGCCGCCGCGCCGAGCGGTCCGTCATCGCGGCCGGCGCCAGCCCGCTCGTGTGCATCTACCTCAACCGGCTCTCCGACCTCCTCTTCATCCTCGCGCGGGCGGCGAACGCCGCCGCCGGTGAGCCAGAGACGCTCTGGAAGCCTGGGAAGTAGCCGGCCGTCAATGACGCTCGTCCGCTCGGGCGTGTTGCTGACGGCTGCCGTCGGGCTCGCGAACCTCCTCAACGCGGCCTTCCAGTTCTCGCTCGCGCGGATCCTCGAGCCGGACGAGTACGCGTTGCTCGCCGCGCTGTTCGCGATCGTCATCGTGGCGGCGATACCGCCGCTCGCGTTCCAGGCCACTGCGGCGCGAGAGGTGTCCGTTCGGCTCGAGCACGGCGACGAGCGCGGCGCGGGGATGTTCTTGCGCGGCATGGCCCGCTCGGTCGTGTTCTGGGGGACGGTGCTCGCCCTCGGCGGCATCGCTGTGGCGGTCGTCGTGACTCTCGCCGGCATGGACGACCCGCTCGCCGTGGGGGCGACCGTGATCACGATCGCCGCCGCCCTCGGCATTCCCGTCGTCTGGGGCGGCCTGCAGGGCTCGGGCCGGTTCTACTCGCTCTCAGGAGCGCACGTGCTGTTCGCGGGAGCGCGGCTCGCGGCGGGGCTTGCGATCGCCCTCGCAGGAGGCAGCGTCGGCGCGGTGATGGTCGGCGTCGCGGGCGCAACGATGCTGACGCTCCTGCTGACGGCGCTGCCGATCCGGTCGCTCTTCGAGGTTGGCCGCGGCGCCGCTGGGCAGGCGCTGGCGACCCGCGCTAACGCCGGAGCGGCTCTCGGCCTCACCGCCCTCTGGGCGCTCATGTACTCGGACCTGCTCGCCGCGCGGCTGGCCTTTGACGGAGACGAGGCCGGCGCGTACGCGGCGGCGGCCGTTGCCTCGAAGGTGCTCCTGCTCGTCCCGATCGCGGCGACGACTGTCCTCTTCCCGCGCATTGCGGTGCTTCACGACCGGGCCCGAGAGCGGCAGTACCTCCTGACGGGTCTCGGTGTCGTGGCCGCAGCGTCGGCGCTCGCCACCGCCTTCGCCTGGCTTCTCGCAGAGCCGCTGATCGACCTCCTCTTCGGCTCCGAGTACGAGGCGGCAGACGCCTGGCTCGGCCCGCTCTGTCTGGCGATGTCGCTCTACGGGCTCGCGATCGTGTACCTCTACCACTTCCTCGCTCTGGGCCGATCCCGGGTCGCCGTCGTGCTCGTAGCGCTCCTCGCCACGCAAACCGTCGCCTACGCCCTCTTCCACGACGAGCCGGCCGACCTGATCGGCATCCAGATCGCGTTCGGCGTTCTGACGGTGATCGCGTGCGAGACGTGGTATCACCTACGGCGATGAGCGCAGCCGACGCCGAGAGGCAGAAACTCCGCTACCGGCGTCTGGGCGGCGGCTATCACCGACAGGACGTCGAGGAGTCGCTCCAGCAGCTCCTGACGACGGTCGGGTCCGTCCAGGGCACGATCGAGGTGCTGCGTCGCCGTACGGCTCAGCTCGAGGCCGAGCTCGCCGCCGCGAGGGAGGAGCTGGGCGCGTACCACGCGCGGGACGCCTGGCTGGAAGCCACCATCCAGCGGGCCGAAGAGATCCTCGCCCGCGCGGTTGCGGAATAGTTCACGCGATGGCCATCACGGAATCCACCGGCGAGCAGCACACGACGATGTCGGGCCTGCCGCTCGACCCTCTCTACACGCCCGAGACGACCCCGATCGACTACGACCGCGACCTCGGCCTGCCCGGGGAGTTCCCGTTCACGCGCGGCGTCTACCCGACGATGTATCGCGGCCGCCTGTGGACGATGCGGCAGTTCGCAGGCTTCGGCACGGCCGCCGAGACGAACGAGCGCTTCCGCTATCTCCTCGACCACGGCCAGACCGGCCTCTCGACGGCGTTCGACATGCCGACGCTCATGGGCTACGACTCCGACCACGAGCGTTCGCTCGGCGAGGTCGGCCGCGAAGGCGTCGCCATCGACTCGCTCGACGACATGGAGACGCTCTTCGGAGGCATTCCGCTCGGCGAGGTCTCGACGTCGATGACCATCAACTCGCCGGCCGCGATGCTGCTCGCGTTCTACGTCTGCGTCGGCGACGCCCAGGGCGTGCCGCGCGACGAGCTCCGGGGCACCGTGCAGACGGACATCCTCAAGGAGTACATCGCGCAGAAGGAGTACATCTTCCCGCCCGAGCCGTCGATGCGGCTCGTCGTGGACATGATCGAGTACTGCTCGCTCGAGCTGCCGCGCATGCACCCGGTCTCGATCTCCGGCTACCACATCCGCGAGGCCGGCTCGACGGCCGCCCAGGAGCTCGCGTTCACGCTCGCGGACGGCTTCGCGTACGTCGACGCCTGTCGCGAGCGGGGGCTCGACGTCGACGACTTCGCGCCGCGGCTCTCGTTCTTCTTCAACGCGCACATGGACTTCTTCGAGGAGATCGCGAAGTACCGCGCCGCACGGCGTATCTGGGCGCGGGAGATGCGTGAACACCACGGCGCGAAGAACCCGCGCTCGTGGCTCATGCGCTTCCACACGCAGACGGCCGGCGTCTCGCTGACAGCGCAGCAACCAGAGGTGAACATCGTGCGCACGGCGGTCGAGGCGCTCGCGGCCGTGCTCGGCGGCACGCAGTCGCTGCACACGAACTCCTTCGACGAGGCGCTCGCGCTCCCGACCGAGAACGCCGTCCGCATCGCGTTGCGCACGCAGCAGGTGATCGCGCACGAGTCGGGCGTCGTCGACACCATCGACCCGCTCGGTGGAGCGTGGTTCATCGAGGACCTTACGAATCGGCTGGAAGCCGAGGCGTACGAGTACTTCGACCGCATCGAGAAGCTCGGCGGCGTGGTCGAGGCCATCAAGGAGAACTTCTTCCAGCGGGAGATCGCCGAGGCGTCGTTCCGCTTCCAGTCCGAGGTCGAGGCGGGCGAGCGCGTGATCGTGGGCGTGAACCGCTACCGGCTGGAGGACGAAGGGCCGCTCGAGATCCTCTCCATCGACCCGGCGCTCGAAGGCCAGCAGATCGCGCGGGTGCAGGCTGTCCGCGCCCGGCGTGACTCGGCTGCCGTCGAGCGCGGTCTCGGCCGGCTCCGCGAGGCCGCGGCGCGCGACGACGTCAACCTCATGCCGATCATCGTCGACTGCGCGAGCGACTACGTGACGATGGGGGAGATGTGCGACGCCCTCCGCGAGGTCTGGGGCATCTGGCGCGAGACGCCCGTCTTCTAACAGGCACACTGTGACAACACGCCTCACGGCGACGTAGGGGGGTTGGATGACGGTCGCTCGGCTCACGACGTTGGTTGCGGTGCTCGCAGGGGCAGGGACGCTCGCAGTGGCGTCGACGTCCGCCGCCGAGCAGGCGTCGCCGCGCCTCAAGTACTTCAGTGGCTGCGGCGACTTCCTCTCCCACGTGAAGCCGCAGGCGGTGAAGATCGTCGGCCCGTACGGCCTCGGGTACGGAGGTGCGGTCGCCCTGGCCGAAGCACGGGCCGCCGCACCGGTCGCCGGCGTTGACTACTCGACCACGAACGTCCAGGAACAGGGCGTCGACGAGCCCGACATCGTGAAGACGGACGGCGAGAAGATCGTCGCGATCGCCAATGGGAAGCTCCGCGTCGTCGTCCTCGGCAAGGACAAGCCGGACCTCGAGGCGTCCCTCGCCGTCGAAGGGGCCGGGCAGCTGCTCCTGCACAAGAACCGTGCCGTCGTCGTGTCGCACACGTACGGCGTCGGCCGCCCACTGCCGGCCGACACGAGGCTGATCGCGCCGGTGCCGACGCAGACCGTTTTCACCGAGGTCGACCTCAGCACCGCCGAGCCGGCCGCGCGTGGTGAGGACGCTCACGCTCGACGCGTCGTATCTCGACGCCCGCCTCGTCGGCTCGAGCCTCCGCGTCGTGCTCACGTCGCCGCCCCCCATCGCCTTCGAGCCTCCAGAGCCCGGCCCGACCGGTGAGCGCAGGGCCCTCGAGCAGAACCGCAGCAAGATCCGCATCCTCGCGGGCACGCGACTGGCTGCCGACGTTCACGTTCCGCAACCGTCGGACAGGCGTCAAGAAGACCGGACAGCTCGTCGGCTGCAGCCACGTCGCGCGCCCGTCGCGCTTCTCCGGCCTCGGCGTCCTCAGCGTCGTCACCTTCGACCTGGGCAAGGGGCTCGTCCCCGTCGACACCGACGGCGTGATGACCGACGGCCAGATGATCTACGCGTCGAAGACGAGCCTCTACGTGGCGACGCAGCGCTGGACGGAGCAGGGTGACCTCGAGAACGGCAAGCCGCCGCGACAGACGACCGCGCTCCACCGCTTCGACATCTCCGATCCGCTACGCGCCAGGTACCGGGCGACCGGAGAGGTGACCGGGTACGTCATCAACCAGTTCGCCATGTCCGAGCACGACGGCGTGCTGCGGGTGGCGTCGACCGAGTTCCCGCTCTGGTGGGGCGGGCCCCAGACCGACTCGGAGAGCTTCGTGACGACGCTCGAGCAACGCGGCGGGCAGCTCGTGAAGCTCGGTCGCCAGGGCGGCCTCGGCAAGGGCGAGCGCATCTTCGGCGTGCGGTTCATCGGCGACGTCGGCTACGTCGTCACGTTCCGGCAGGTCGATCCGCTCTACGTCGTCGACCTCTCGCGGCCGTCGGACCCGGTTGTTCGGGGCGAGTTGAAGATCCGCGGCTACTCGGCGTATCTCCATCCGCTCGGGCCCGACCTGCTGCTCGGCCTCGGGCAGGACGCGACGGATGAAGGACGCGTGCTCGGAACCCAGGTCTCGACGTTCGACGTCTCGGATTCGCGCCGGCCCGCCCTCCTGCGCCGCGTAACGCTCGGCAAGGCCTGGTCGGAGGCGGAGTGGGATCACCACGCCTTCCTCTACTGGCCGCGGGCGACGTTGGCGGTGCTGCCCGTGCAGGCGTCGGTGACGAAGCCGAATGGCGCGGAGGAGTTCATGTCCGCGGCCGTTGCATTGAAGGCACGCCGGTCGGCGCTCGAGATCGAGGGGACAGTCACGCATCCCGGCGCGGCCGCCATCCGGCGCTCGCTCGTCGTCGGCGACGTGCTCTACACGCTCTCGGACGGCGGCCTGAAGGGCTCGAGCCTCGGCACCTTCGCCACGCGCAGCTGGACTGACTTCTAGCTCGAGCTAGCGTGAGCGCTAGCCGGCGCGCTGCGAGAGCATCCGCGACTTCCCCGTCACGTGGACGGTGAAGACTGCCTTGAGCGGGCCGACGAGCCGCTCGCGCTCCTTCGACGACCTCGGGCACGGACGGATCCAGCTCCGGGCACTGAGCTCGATGTTCGGGGATCTCGAGCATGTACGACGACGCGTTGCAGCGGAAGTGCTTGTACTGCTTTGGGACCGGTCCAGGCTTTTCCGGGTTGAACTTCCCGACCAACGCTTTTCCTTGGCCGACGCACTGCGCGCTGTCGATCGAGAGACCCGCTGCGACCGTGGCCTGCGCCTCCACAAAACGTTTGATGTACGACCCGTACGTCTGGTTAAGACGTGCGTATTCCGGGTTTTGCGTGCTCTCGTAGGAGACTGGGCCGTGAGCAGGAGCAGGCGGAGCTCTTCGAGCGAGTCGTCGATCTCGGCGTCGAGCGCCTCGCGCTGGTCCGTAGGCAGCGCGAGATTCGTTCCCTCCTGGAGCATCACGCGGGCCTTGACACCGACCACGAATGCGGCGTGCTGTGGGCGAGGGCGACCGCAGCCGACCCCAGGAGGGCGCCGATCGAGACGAGCAATACGAATGTCAAACGCTTCATGCGGCCGCCAGCATAGTTGCAGCGCCTGCCGTCGTGTCTATCGGGTGCGTGACACAACGAGTGTGACCCTCGAGACACGACGTCACCCGCCCCCGCGCGTGGCGACGGCGGGGTCGGGCAGCGCACCGCCCTCGGGCGGTGCATCCTCGCCCGTACCGAGATAGTCGTCCGCGTGCCCGAGCGCGGTGAAGCGGAAGGCGAGCGCGATCGCGAACGTCAGCACGCCGATCGCCGCGTACACGAGCACGACGTCGTCGGTTGCCTCGATGACCCAGCCTCCGAGCAGCGCGCCGAGCGGGATCGCCGACCACGCGAGCACGCCCGCGATCGAGACCACGCGGCCGAGCAGGTGCGAAGGAACGATCTGCTGGCGCAGGCTCGTCGTGTTGATGTTGAAAAAGAGACCGAGACCGGACGTCGCTGCCCAGAGCACAAGGGCGAGCCAATAGACGTTGTTGAACGCAAAGACCACGCCCAGCACGCCCGCGACCATCAGCGACCCCAGGGCTGCGACGCTGAACGACAGACGGCGGCGGAGCGGTCCGGCCGCCAGCCCGAGACAGACGACACCCGCCGCGCCGGCGGCGAACAGCACCGCTATCTGGGTGTCCGATGCGTCCAGCTCCACCGATGCGAAGAGGACGAGCTGCGTCCACGTCGTCGCGAGGACGAAGTTGATCAGCGCCATCATGAGCGAGATGTTCCGCAGCACGGGATGGCCCAGCACGTAGCGGAGCCCCTCGCTCACGTCCTGCAGGATGTGCTTCCGCTCGGGCGGCTCGTCGGGGTTGAAGCTCCTCCGCACGAGCCCGAGCGAGACGGCCGAGGCGACGAACGACGCCGAGTCGACGATGAACACGGTCTCGAGATCGACGACCGCGACGAGGACGCCGGCGAGCAACGGCCCGGCGACCATCGCGGCCGAGTAGCTCGCCTGCAGGCGTCCGTTGGCGGTGACGAGGTCGTCCGTGGAGACGAGGTTGGGGAGCGCTGCGAACTGTCCCGAGTCGAAGGCGATCGTCAACGTGGCCGTCGCGAACGCTGTCGCGTAGATCCAGCCGACCGAGAGCGCATCGAGATACGACAGCAACGGGATCGTCGCGATGACCGCCGCCCGGCCGAGGTCGACCGCGATCATCATGCGCTTCCGGTCGACGCGATCGACCCAGGCGCCGATGACGAGCCCGAACAGGAGGTAGGGCAGGAAGTACGCGGCGGTGGCGATCGCGAGGTTGACGGACGAGCCGGTCAGCTTGTAGACGAGCAGCGGCAGCGCGAAGAACGTGAACGAGCTGCCGAGCTGCGAGATCGTCTGGCCGGCCCAGAACTTCCAGAAGTCCGAGCGTGGCGCGTCGCTCACGCGACGGCCCTAATTGAGGTCGATCACGAGGCCGTCGTACGCGAGCTCGTAGCCGTCCGGCGCGGGCAGCTCGTCCGGACGGTGCGTGAGCAGCAGCCGAGCGGCGCCGGAGGCATCGAACGCCGCCACAGCCTCCTCCACCGAGAGATGGCCGCGTGGGCTCCCGTCGAGCTCGCCGCGCTCGAGCGTCGCCTCGCAGACGAAGAGGTCTGCGTCGTGCGCGACCTCCGTTAGACGGTCGTCGGGGCCGGAGTCGCCCGAGTACGCGAGCGTGTGCGAGCCGTTCGTCACCCGCAGGCCGTACGTGCGCAGCGTGTAGTGCGGCAGGCGGATGGCCACGACCTCGAGCCCCGCCGCGGTCTGGAACGGGACCGCTTCCTCGTAGTCGCGAACGTCGAACGTCGTCTCGAACATGTCCTCCCAGCCGAGGCGCGAGCCGAAGTCACGGATGCGCCCGCGGCCCTGCGGCGGCAGCCAGAGCTCCGGCTTCTCCTTGCCCTTGCCGGGGCCGACCATGTTCCCCCAGACCCACGGCACGAGGTCGCCCCAGTGGTCGAGGTGCCAGTGGGTGATGACGATCGAGTGGACGAGCGGCCAGCCGCCGTTCATGCTCCTGAGGCGAGCGAGCACCCCCGCGCCGCAGTCGAGCAGGAGCCGGCCGGGGCCCTCCACGAGGTACCCGGACTGCGCGCTGCCGGGGTTCGGCCACGCGGGGCTCGACCCCACGACGGTCAGTCTCACTCTCGCCGCCCCGAGAGGGTCACGCCGACATCACCTCCATATACTGCCGCGCGGATGGCAAAGAAGATACGGGTAGTGATCGCGAAGCCCGGTCTCGACGGGCACGACCGTGGCGCGAAGGTCATCGCCCGCGCCCTTCGCGACGCGGGCATGGAGGTCATCTACACCGGTCTGCACCAGACCCCCGAGCAGATCGTGGAGACGGCCATCCAGGAGGACGCCGACGCGATCGGCATCTCCGTTCTCTCCGGCGCGCACATGACGCTCGTGCCGCGCATCATCGAGCTGCTGCGCGAGAACGAGGCGGACGACGTGCTCGTCGTCCTCGGCGGCACGATCCCGACGGACGATGCGCGCGCCCTGAAGGAAGGTGGTGTGGCCGAGGTGTTCACCCCTGGCGCGACTACGAGCGCGATCGTCGATTTCCTGCGCGAGCGGGTGCCGACCGGGTGATCGCCGTCGAGCGCGACGGCGGCGTCGCAACCGTCACGATCGATCGCCAGGAGGCGCTGAACGCACTCGACCCGCCGACGCTGACGGAGCTCCGCGACCGGCTGGCCGAGCTCGCGGAGGACGGCGAGGTGCGCGTCGTGGTGCTCACCGGGGCCGGCGATCGCGCCTTCGTGGCCGGCGCCGACATCAAGGCGATGTCGGCGATGGACGTCGGGCAGGCTCAGGCGTGGGGCGCGCTCGGCCACGAGACGGCATCCCTTCTGGAGACGATGCCGAAGCCGACGATCGCCGCCGTGAACGGGTTCGCGCTCGGCGGCGGCTGCGAGCTCGCGCTCGCGTGCGACGTGCGCTACGCGTCGAGCGCCGCGAAGCTCGGCCAGCCCGAGGTCTCGATCGGGATCATCCCCGGCTGGGGAGGCACGCAGCGGCTGCCGAGAGTCGTCGGCATCGGCCGCGCGAAGGAGCTGATCATGACCGGCAGGCTCGTGGACGCCGAGGAGGCTCACCGCATCGGCCTCGTGAACGAGGTCTTCCCGCCGGAGGAGCTGCTCGAGAAGACCCTAGAGCTCGCGCGCGACCTCGCGGCGAAGAGCCCGCTCGTGCTCGCGGCGGCGAAGCAGGCGATGAACCGAACGCTCTACGGCGATCTCGGCGCCGAGGCGGAGGCCTTTGCCGGCCTCTTCGGCTCGGACGATCAGCGCGAGGGGATGGCGGCGTTCGTCGAGAAACGCCCGGCCCAGTTCACCGGGCAATAACGAGAGGCTCTACCTCTCGTGTCGGAAAGCGAGCCCTTGAATGCGGGCGAAGCCGGGCTCTGCCCGGCGAGAGCCCAGCTGCCGTTCGCCGGAGAGAGGCGTAAAGGAGGGGGCTCACGGGGGAACCATGGGTTCCCCCGTGAGGAGTTCACGGGCAGCTAGGGCTTCGCGAGAACGACGCGGCCGGCCTTATAGGCGAGCGGTCGCACAGCTGCGGCGGCGAGCGTCCCGTGCGTCGGCTCGGTGAGCACGAGCACGGTCTTGCCGAGAAGGTTCGGCGCGGAGTTAGCGCCCACGACCTTGCCGTGGCCGAGGTCGATGTTCACGGCCTCGGCGACGCCGAGCAGCAGCGGCCGCCGCATCCTGTCGAGGACCGTCCCCGCCGGGAAGGCCTGGAGGTTCGTGACCTTGAGCGTAAGCTGGCCGGTCGCCGCCCTCGTTACGAGCCCGCTGACCGTCAGTGTCACCGTCGTCTTCAGAGACGTGGCGAAGATGAGGCGCTCGGCCTTGTTCAGGTACGGGTACGGATTGACGGCTCCACCGTCGTTCGGATGCACCTCGAAGTGGAGGTGCGGGTCGGTGTGGTCGGCGTCTCCCGAGTTGCCGACGTAGCCGATCGCCTGGCCTGCTGACACGGTCGCGCCGTCCCGGAGGCCGGGCGCGTACGCCATGCCGGGGACGCAATTGCCGCGGTTGTCGTTCCCCTTCGTGACGTCGTTGTTCAGGTGGATGTAGAGGTACGTCGTGCCGCTCTTGCCGTACAGGTAGAGCATGCAGCCGGCGGACGACGAGCTCGTCCAGTACTTGATCTTGCCGGCCTCGGCAGCCACGGCGACCGTGCGCCGCGGCGCCATGATGTCCGTCCCCTCGTGGCTACCCTGCCAACGGGCGGCGCCCCAGTCGTTCGTGTAGGCGACCGAGCCCGCGATGGGGAAGACGAGGCGCGGGACGCTTGCCGACGGCGCAGCCGAAACCGCACCGGCAAGGCCGACGGCAGCCGTTGCCACGGCAACGACGATGAATCCTCGGGCTGTCGCTCGACGGGAGATCACGTCAAAGGAGTTCGCGCTCGAAGGGCCAGACCCTAGCAAGGTCCGGCGACGGCCGTTCCGGTCGAGCCGGCCGCGTGCTCGTCGTTAGAGTCTGGCGCGCCATGAAGATCGCCGTCTGCGTGAAGCAAGTTCCCGAGGGCGGGACGAAGCGCATCGACCCTCAGACGCTGCGCCTCGACCGCTCGGGCGAGGCCGGCCTCAACCCCTTCGACGCGCACGCGATCGAGGAGGCCCTGCGCCTTCGCGACGCGTCAGGCGACGGCGAGATCGTGCTCGTATCGATGGGCCCGGAGCGGACGACGGAGGCGCTGCGCAAGGGGCTCGCGATGGGCGCCGACCGGGCCGTGCTCGTCGCAGACGAGTCCGCGGCGGGATCCGACCTCGTCGCCACGAGCGCCGTCCTCGCGAAGGCCCTCGAGCGCGAAGGCGCCGACCTCGTGCTGTTCGGGCAGCAGTCGTCGGACTCCGACGGCGCCGTGCTCAGTGCCGCCGTCGCCGAGCGGCTGCGGCTGCCGCTCGTATCTCAGGTCTCGGGGCTCGAGCTGAACGACGGCGCGGTTGACGCGAAGCGGCAGACGGAGTTCGGCTACGACCACATCGCGGCGCCGTTGCCGGCGGTGGTCGCGGTCTCGGACGCGATCAACGAGCCTCGTTACCCGTCGCTGAAGGGGATCATGGGCGCGAAGTCGAAGCCGCAGGAGAGCCTGACCGTCTCCGAGCTCGGATTCGGCGAGGGCGACGTCGGCGAGGGCGGCTCCCGCACGGAGGTGCGCGCGCTCGGCGATCCGCCGCCGCGCGGGGACACGCTCAAGCTCGAAGACGACGGCTCCGCCGCCCAGAAGGTCGTCGACCTGCTCGCGGAGCGGAAGCTCCTGTGAAGATCCTCGTCTTCCTCGAGCACCATGAGGGCGCGATCCAGAAGGGCTCGCTCGGCGTGCTGGCCAAGGCGGCATCGCTCGGCGACGCGGCCGGCATCCTCATCGGAGCAGGCGCGCGTGACGCGGCGTCAGAGGCTGGCGCGCACGGCGCGGGGACGGTCTACCTGGCCGATACGCCGGAGCTCGCAGCCCCCCTTTCACAGCCCCGCGTCGACGTGCTCGCGAAGGTCGCGCGCGACGAGGGCTTCGACGCGATCTTCCTGGGCCAATCCGTGCTGGCGGCTGACATCGCTGCTGCGCTCGCCGTCCGGCTCGACGCGGGCCTCAACTGGGATCTCATCGACGTGCGCGTAGACGGCAGCCTCGTGGGCGTCCGCCCGGCACTCGGAGACAGCGTCTACGTCGATGTGGGCTGGCGCTCGACGCCGGCGATCGCGCTTTTCCGCGCCGGCAGCTTCGAGCCGGTTCCTGCCGAAGGGGCAGGCGAAGTGGCGGACGTGTCGGCGGAGCTGGAGGACTTCTCGACGCGGGCCACGCTCACGGGCCACGACACAGAGGAGCAGGCCGGGCCGTCGATCGAGGACGCGGACATCATCGTCGCCGGCGGCCGCGGCCTCGGTGGCCCCGAGGGATTCGCGCAGCTCGAGGAGCTCGCGAAGGCGCTCGGCGGAGCGGTCGCGGCGACGCGTGCCGTCGTCGACGCCGGCTGGTACCCGTACTCGACGCAGGTTGGCCAGACAGGGAAGACGGTGGCGCCGAAGCTCTACATCGCCGCCGGCATCTCCGGCGCGATCCAGCACAAGGTGGGCATGCAGAGCTCGGGCACGATCGTCGCCATCAACAAGGACCCGAACGCGCCGATCTTCGAGTTCTGCGACGTCGGCATCGTCGGCGACCTCAACCAGATCGTTCCCAAGCTGACGGAGCTCGTCCGGGCCCGCAAGGGCTAGGCGAGTGACCAAGCCAGCCGACTACCGACCGCCGCACTCGCCGGCTGACGCGATCGCCGAGCCGACCGATCCGCCCGGCGAGCGGATCGAGGTCGGGGTGCTCGTCGTCGGCGCTGGGCCGGCCGGGCTCGCCTGCGCGATCCGACTGGGCCAGCTTCTCCAGGAGTCGCCTGCGCTCGCCGAGCGGCTCGGCGAAGTGCCGGTGGCCGTGCTCGACAAGGGCGCGAAGCCGGGAGCGCACCTGCTCTCGGGCGCGGTCGTGAACCCCATCTCGCTGCGCAGCCTCTTCGCGGGCCGGCGCACCACCGCGGACATGCCGTTCTTCGACCGTGTCGACCACGAAGCCGTCTACTTCCTGACGAGCCGCAGCTCCTATCGCATCCCAGCGCCGCCGACGATGCGGAACCACGGCAACTACGTCGCGTCGCTCTCGCAGCTCGGCCGCTGGCTGGCCGAGGAGGCGGAGGCGCTCGGCGTCACCGTCCTGCCCGAGACCTCCGCCGAGAAGCTCCTCGTCGTCGCACGGGCGTGTGGCCGGGGTGCGCACGGGCGATCGGGGCCGCGGCCGTGACGGCACGCCGCTCCCGCGCTTCGAGCCGGGCTCGGACATCGGCGCGCAGGTGACGGTGCTCGCCGAGGGGACGCAGGGCTACCTCACAGGCGCGGCCATCGACCGGTTCGGCCTCTCCGGGCGCAACCCGCAGGTCTGGGCGCTCGGCGTGAAGGAGGTCTGGCGCGTCCCGAAGCCGCTGCGGAAGGTGATCCACACGATGGGCTGGCCACTCCGCGGCGGCAAGCGCTACCGCGAGTTCGGCGGCTCCTTCATCTACCCGATGGGCGAGGACATGGTCACGCTCGGGCATGGTCGTCGGGCTCGACTACCGCGACGTGTCCCTGTCGGTGCACGATCTCCTACAGGAGCTGAAGACGCACCCGCGCGTGCGGAAGATCCTCGCCGGCGGCGAGCGCATCGCGTGGGGCGCGAAGACGATCCCCGAGGGCGGCTTCTACTCGCTGCCCTCGAAGCTCCACGCGCCTGGTCTCGTGCTCTGCGGCGACGGCGCAGGCTTCGTGAACGTGCCCGCGCTCAAGGGCATCCACTACGCCGTCGAGTCGGGCGTGCTCGCCGCGGAGGCGATCGCGGGCGCGCTCCGCCCCGGTGAGGCGATCGGGCGCGCCGGCGCGCTCTCCGGCTACGACGACGCGATGGGCGCGAGCTTCGTCACGAAGGACCTCAAGGCCGTGCGCAACATGCGCCAGGCGTTCGCCAAGGGCTTCTGGCGAGGCTCGATGAAGGCGGGAATGATGACGATGAGCGGCGGGCGCACGCCTCGGAAGGCGCTCCCGACCGAGCCGGACTCGGAGCAGGAGCTCATTCGCACCGACCGTGCTGCCAGCTTCCCGGCCCCTGACGGCAAGCTCACGTTCGACAAGCTCTCGTCGGTGTTCCTCAGCGGCAACCAGACCAGGGACGACGCGCCGAGCCACATCCGCGTCGCGAAGCGCGTGCCGCGCGAGGTGGCCGAGCTGTGGGTGAACATGTGCCCCGCGCACGTCTACGAGATCGGTGCCCACGACGCGGGCAAGGTGGAGGTCCTGGTCACACCGTCGAACTGCGTCCAGTGCGGCGCGATCACCGCCAAGGGCGGACGCCTGCTGCCTGCTGAAGGCGGCGCCGGGCCGGAGTACTCGCTGACATGAGCGCGCCGGAAGACGCAGGTGGCGAGCGGCGTCTTGAAGGCAGACAATGTCGCTCACCGTGCCTACAGCTGAGCTAGCCCGGCCTCAGGGCGACTTCGTCGAGCCCGACTGGCGGCGGCTTCCGGGCTACCGGGATGTCTCGACGGCTGACTGGGAGTCCAGCAAGTGGCAACTCGCCCACTCGGTGAAGAACGTCCAGCAGCTCGCAGAGGTCTTCGGCGCCTATCTCCCCGAGGCGCTCGCAGCCGCCATCGAGCGCGATCAGCAGGTGTACGCGACGATGCCGCTGCTCGTCCCGCCGCAGATGCTGAACACGATGGACGAGCACGACCTGTGGAGCGACCCGGTGCGTCGCTACATGCTCCCGGCCGACTCGGAGCGCGATCAGGAGTGGCCGAGCCATCCTCGCTCCCAGCGCGACAGCCTCCACGAGCGGGATATGTGGGCCGTGGAGGGCCTCACGCACCGCTATCCCACGAAGGTGCTCATCGAGCTGCTCGTCCACCTGCCCGCAGTACTGCGGGCACTGCACGCGTATGGATCTCGTCGGACAGAGCACGGAGCAGGTCGTGAAGTACCGGTTCGCCGTCCGCGAGCGGGAGCGGCGGCAGGCGATGCTCGACTACGTACGCTCGACCCCGGAGATCCGCGACGTGCTCGTGTCGGGCGGGGACATCGCGAACGTCCCCATCGTCCGGCTCGAGGAGTTCGTCTCGGAGCTGCTGGACATCCCTCACGTGCGCGACCTTCGTCTCGCCTCCAAGAGCCTCGCGGCGCTCCCTCAGCACTTCCTCCAGGACGATGTGCTCGAGGGGCTGGGGCGGCTGGCGCAGAAGGCGAGATCGCGTGGCGTCAGCCTCGCCCTGCACACGCACGCGAACCACGCTCGCCAGATCACGCCCCTCGTCGCGCGCGCCGCGAAGGCCCTGCTCGACCTCGGGTTCCGTGACGTCCGCAACCAGGCGGTGCTGCTGCGGGGCGTCAACGCGACGAGAGACGACCAGCTCGACCTGTGCCTCGCGTTGCTCGACCGGGCCTCGATCACGCCGTACTACGCGTACCTGTGCGACATGGTCCCGAACGCCGAGCACTGGCGCACGTCGTTGTGGGAAGCGCAGGAGATCCAGTCGGGGATCATGGGCTACCTTCCCGGCTATGCGACCCCCCGTCTCGTCTGCGACGTCCCGCTGCTGGGCAAGATGTGGGTGCACCAGGTCGCGGAGTACGACCGCGAGCTCGGCATCAGCCGCTGGCGTGCGAACGACTGGGCGAGCGGCGACTCCGACGGCTTCGCCGAGTACTACGACCCGCTCCACTCGCTGCCCGAGGCCGGTCAGGCCTGGTGGCGCGAGAACCCTGACTGACGCGCAGCACGGCAGCGTGCCGGTGATCTCGCGGGACGACGTTCTCGCCGCGCGCGAGGCGATCGGCGGCCGCCTCCACCGAACGCCGCTCTTCTCGTCGCAGGCGCTGTCCGAGCGGATCGGCGCCGAGGCGCACCTCAAGGCCGAGCTCTTCCAGCGCACCGGCTCCTTCAAGCCGCGCGGGATGCTCGCGAAGCTCGCGTCGCTCTCGGCCGAGGAGAAGTCGCGCGGCATCGTCACGTGGTCGGCCGGCAACGCCGCGCAGGGCGCGGCCTACGCCGCCTCGCTCGACGGCGTGGCCTGCCGTGTCTTCATGTGGCGCACGGCGAACCCGCGCAAGGTCGAGGCCGCGCGGGCGTACGGCGCGGACGTCGACCTCGATGCCCAGGGCCCGGCGGAGGCGCACGAGCGCCTGCTCGCGTACGCGGAGGAGACCGGCCGCGTCTTCGTGCATCCCTTCGACGACCCGGTGCTCCAGGCGGGTCACGGCTCCCTCGGGCTCGAGGTCGTGGAGGACCTGCCCGGCGTCGACACGATCGTCGTGCCGATCGGCGGCGGCGGGCTCGTGGCCGGCGTCGCCTCGGCGGTGGAGTGTCGCGTCGTCGGTGTCGAGCCGGACACTGCGGCCACGCTCACCGAGGCGCTCGCGGCCGGCGAGCCCGCCCGCGTCGATCCGAGATCCGTCGCCGACGGCCTGAATGCGCCGTTTACGGGCGAGGGCACGCTGGCGATCGTCCGCGAACGCGTGGACGAGGTCGTGCTCGTGTCCGAGGACGAGATCGCCGAGGGGATGCGATTCCTCTACGGCCGGGCGAAGCTCGCGTGCGAGCCCGCAGGCGCCGCTGCCACCGGGGCGCTCTTGGCCGGAAAGATCACGGTTGCGCCCGGCTCCACCGTCGTCGCCGTCGTGTCGGGAGGCAACGCGGACCCGAAGGTCGCTGCTGCTATCCTCGCCGAGGCCTGATGAAGACTGACATTCACCCCGAGTACGTCGTCGCCACCGTCCGTTGCTCGTGCGGCAACGAGTTCACGACGCGATCGACGAAGCCCGATCTCCACGTCGAGATCTGCTCGGCGTGTCACCCCTTCTACACGGGAAAGCAGAAGCTCGTGGACACGGGCGGACGGGTCGAGCGCTTCCAGCGCCGCCTCGAGCGCGCCCAGCGCTAGTACCGCTTTGGCGATGACCGTAGGGGGCCAGGCCGTCCTCGAGGGCGTGATGATGCGCACGCCGTCGAACTGGGCGGTCGCCGTGCGCAAGCCGGACGGCGAGATCGCGCAGGTCTGCCGCGTGATCAGCTCGCCAATGGCGAAGCGGCGGATCTACCGGCTCCCGGTGATCCGCGGCGTGATCGCGCTCGGCGAGTCGCTCGCGATCGGCTTTCGCGCGCTCGCGATCTCGGCGAACTACGCCGCGCAGACCGAGGACGACGAGGAGGACTTCGAGCTCTCGCGCGGGCAGATCATCTTCGCGTTCGCGCTGGCGATCGGCTTCGCGCTCATGCTCTTCAAGGTCGGCCCGGCGCTCGTCACGAGCCGCCTGGGGATCGACACGACCCAGTGGTTCGTCGTGGTCGAGGGGCTCATCCGCGTGGGCGTCTTCATCCTCTACCTCCTCGTCATCTCGCTGCTCCCGGACCTCCGGCGGCTGTTCCAGTACCACGCGGCCGAGCACAAGGCGATCAACGCGTACGAGGCCGGCGAGGAGCTGACGCCCGAGCGCGTCGACCGCTTCAGCCTCATCCACCCGCGCTGCGGCACCGCGTTCCTGCTGTGGGTGATGGTGATCGCGATCTTCGTCTTCGCGTTCTTCGGCCAGCCCGCGTGGTACTGGCTCATCGCAAGCCGCATCGTCATGCTCCCTCTGATCGCGGGGCTCGCCTACGAGCTCATCCGCTTCGCGGGCCAGCACCAGGGCAACCGCATCGTGATGACGCTCCTTGCGCCCGGCCTCTGGTTGCAGCGGCTGACGACGCGCACGCCGACGCTCGACCAGATCGAGGTCTCGATCAGGGCGCTCGAGGAAGTACTCGAGCGCGAGGGCGGGATCACGAAGGCGGAGAGCAGAGTCGAGGTCATGGCGTAGTGGCAGACAGGACCGCACGGGTGACGTGGAGCGGGAGCCTCACGGAAGGCTCAGGGCTGATCGAGTCGACAGGCAGCGGCGCGATCGAGGGCCTCGAGGTGACGTGGGCCGCACGGGCCGAGCCCGAGCAGTCCGAAAGGACGAGTCCGGAGGAGCTGCTCGCAGCGGCGCACGCGGCGTGCTTCTGCATGGCGCTGTCTCACGCGCTCGCGCAAGACGGCAACGCGCCCGAGATGCTCGACGTGACGGCGACGGCGACCTTCGTGCCCGGCACCGGCATCACGCAGATGAAGCTCGACGTGACCGGCACGGTGCCCGGCATCGGACGAGGCGGCGTTCGTCGAGGCGGCCGAGGGTGCTCGCGACAACTGCCCCGTCTCCGGCGCCCTCAAGGGCAACGTCGAGATCCTGCTCGACGCGCGGCTCGCGAGCTAGGCGGTAACGGCCTGCGCCGCCGCTGCAGCCGTGGTGCGCTCG
Source organism: uncultured Actinomycetes bacterium (assembly GCA_963755155.1). Taxonomy (GTDB): domain Bacteria; phylum Actinomycetota; class Thermoleophilia; order Gaiellales; family Gaiellaceae; genus PALSA-612. The sequence goes on from CAVWIV010000015.1 coordinate 132,454, forward strand.
GTCCACGGCGCGGCTTCCAGCTGCTCGAAGATCTCGCGGGCCTCGACGAGCAGCGGCTCGGCATCGTCCCGACGGCCCTGACCAGCAAGCCACTCGCCGTGCTCGAGCTCCGCGACGGCGAGATAGAAGACCATGCCGAACTCGCGGAAGAGGGCGGCGGCGCTGACGAAACGCTCGTCGATGCCTTCCACTCCGCCGCGCGCCAACTCCAGACGAGCACGGAGGCGCAGCGCACTGCGCTTGGAGGAACGGCGTGAGCTCGCCCGGGTCGAGGGACTCCGCGATGCTCAGCAGCTCCTCCGCCTTCTTGGCGTCGGAGAGCTCCAACGCGGCCTCGACTCCCTCGACCCAGGCCCGCTTGAAGCTGATGTCGTCGACGGACAGCTCCGAGCGGAGAGCGAGCACACGCTCGGCCGCAGCCAGCGCATCGATCGTCTGTCCCTCGGCACGCAAGACGCGCGCGTCGACAGAGTCATAGGCGGCGGTGACCGCAACCTGGTCGCTCTCCCGCGCGACGTCGTTCGCGGCGAGGAGGGCGCGTGCAGTTGTGGCGGCTCCGCGCTCGCTGTGAACCAGCGCTGCGGCCACGAGTGAAGACCGGGCGGCCATCGACTGTGCGAGTGGCTCCTCGTCGGCAGTCACGGCGAGCGCCTCGTCCCAGCGCCCGAGCATGAACAGGATCTCGATATTTCCGGTCCGCATGTTCGACTCAAAGCGGCGATCGCCTCGCCTGCGCGCAAGGGCGATGGAGCGCTCGATGAGCTCCAGTGCGTCGGCGTAGCGGTCGGCGGACTGGTGGCTTACCCCCAGGTTGTTCTGCGCTCGTATGGCGCCGGCATACAGCTGCTCTTCATGAGCGCGCGCGACGGCCGCCTCGAGGAGCAGGGCCGCCTCCGCCGGCCGACCCCAACTGGTTAGGACGATCGACTTGCTGGTGAGCGCGCCAATGAAGACGTCGGGCAGCTGCAGGCGCTCAGCGAGCTGGAGTGCCCGCTCGAGCGGTGCTACGCCCGCGTCCGTGCGCCCGGCCAGCACGTGCATGCGGCCGAGTTGAGCGAGCGCCCCCGCGAGCACGGCGTCGGGCTCACCCTCTAGCGCGGCAACGGCCTGCTCGAGGCGCGCGGCTGCCTCGTCCAGGCGTCCATCGGTATTGTCGACGTCTGCGAGGGCGACGCTCGCCCGCGCAGCCGAGTGCGTGTCGCCTGCGTGCTCGAACAGCGTGATCGCCTGCTCGAGGCGCTCCCGTGCCTCGGCCGACCGGTTCGCGTCGGTTGCGAGCCGTCCGCTGAGCTCGAGCAACCGCGCCTGGTCGACTGGCTCGTCGGCCAGTTCTGCAGCCTGCACGAAGTACCGTTGACCTTCCTCGGTGGCGCCGAGGGACCTCGCCCGCTCACCTGCTCGCGCCAGCATCTCTCGTGCCTTCGCGCGGATCTCGCCGGCATCGTCCGCCTCCGGCCCGGCATCGACGGCCGCGAGGTAATGGGAAGCGAGCACTTCGGCGACGTCGTCTTCGTCAGCGAAGACGTTCTCCAAGTGGGCCGCGGCGGCCAGGTGCCGTACCTTCCGCTCGCGCTTGGAGAGCGTCTCGTAGGCGACGTGGCGGACGAGGTCCTGCAGGAAGCCGTACTGGCCGTGCTCGGGCGAGCGCGGGTCGGACTGCACACCCAGTACCTCCTTGCGAGCGAGCGACGTGAGGAGCGGCACCAGATCTGCTTCCGAAAGCTCCGAGAGCGCGCTGAGGGCGGCCTTCGTGAAGGTCTTGCCGAGCACGGCGCCGTCCTGAAGCACGCGACGCTCGTCCGGCGACACACCGTCGAGGCGTGCGGCGATCAGGGCGTGGAGCGTCTCCGGTACTTCGAGCGTCTCGACCTCGCCCGTCGGCCTGTAGACGGTCCCGTCGCGCACCAGGAGCCCGCGGTCCAGAAGCATGCGCACCGTCTCGACGGCGTACAGAGGGACGCCCTCGGCGCGGGCCAGGATCTGATCGTGCAGCCGTGCGGGCAGTCCTGGCGCGAGCCCGTCCAGCAGCTCCCCCATCACATCGTTCGCGAGCGGCTCCAGGTAGAGCGACGTGAAGTTGCGCTGCGCCGCGCCCCAGCCAGGCCTTCGCTCCTGGAGCTCCGGGCGCGCGAGGGTGATCACGAACAACGGGTAGTCGCGGGACGATTCGAGCAGGTACTCGACGAAGTCGAGGAGGCCGGCATCGGCCCAGTGCATGTCTTCGAAGGCGAGGACCGTCGGGCCGGTGTCGGCGAGACGCTCAAAGAGGAGCCGCCACGCGGCGAACAGGTCCTGGCGATCGCCGGTCGAGCCGTCTTCGAGGCCCAACAGGCTGGCGAGGCGGGGCTCCACGAAGCTGCGCTCCTCGGCGTCTGGCAGATGCTCCTCGAGTGTCGCCTTCAACTTCTCGCGCATCGACTCGGCAGGGTCGTCTTCCGCGATCCGGCAACGCATCCTGACCATGTCGGCGAGCGCCCAGTACGCAACTCCCTCCCCGTACGCGAGGCAGCGCCCGCGGTGCCACCAGATCTGCTCGACGATGCCGTCGAAGTACTTGTAGAACTCCCAGGCGAGGCGCGACTTGCCGATGCCGCCGATCCCGGTCACCGACACGAGATGGGCGCGGCGATTCTCCGCCGAGGCGTGGTAGAGGTCCTTGATCAGCTTCAGCTCACGATCGCGGCCTACGAATGGCGCTTCGAGGCCGGTTGACTTCAGGTCTCCTCCACGTCCTGAGACGACACGCAGAGCTCGGAAGACCTCCATCGCCTCGGCCTTCCCCTTCAACTCATGCGCGCCGGCCGGCTCGTACGCGATTGCCTGCTCCGATGCGCGCCGTGTCGTCTCCCCGACGAGCACCGTGCCGGGCTCCGCGGCCGACTGGACGCGCGAGGCCGTGTTGACGAGGTCGCCGGCGACCATGCCTTGACCCTCGGCGCCCACCGTGACGGCGGCCTCGCCCGTGAGGACGCCCGCCCGCGCCTGGAGGGCGGGATCGAGTTCCGGCACGGCGGCCACGAGGTCGAGCGCCGCGCGCACCGCCCGCTCGGCGTCGTCTTCAGTGGCCGTAGGCGTGCCCCACACCGCCATGACGGCGTCGCCGATGAACTTCTCGACCGTGCCGCCGTAGAGCTCGATCAGCCGGCGGCTCGTGTCGAAGTAGCTCGACAGCAGCTCGCGTGTCTCCTCGGCGTCGCGTTCCTCGGACGCCGACGTGAATCCGACGAGGTCGACGAAGAGCACGGAGACGAGGCGACGCTCTGCGGTCGGAGCCTCGCGCGGGGCGGAGGGTGGTGCCTCGGCGGGCGGAGCCCCGAGCGCAGTGCCGCATTCTGCGCAGAAGCGCTGGCTGTCGCCGTGCGACGCGCCACAGGACGGGCAGGCAAGGAGAGGGCAAGTGAGTCCCGCACTCGACGCAGAACTTCGCCGCCGGCTGGTTCTCGGTCGAGCAGGACGGGCAGTTCACGCCCCGAGCGTAACCGGCCGCTCATACCCTCGTCTAGCCTTGAGCCATGGCCGACCTCACCGCCCTCGTCGACGAGCTCGAGCGCTCCTACCGCGAAGCGCAGGAGCGGCTGTCCGACCCTGCCGTCTACAACGATCACAAGCAGGCGGCGGACGCCGGCCGTCGGCTAAAGGAGCTCGAGCGGCCGTTCCAGCTGGCGCAGGAGTGGCGGGGAGCGCGCGCCGATCTGGACGCCGCTCGCACCGACGGCGATCTCCGCGAGCTGGTGCCCGAGCTGGAGACACGGGCCGCCGAGGTCGAAGAAGAGCTGAAGCTCGCGCTCGTCGAGACCGACCCGGCGGACACGAAGGACGTCATCGTCGAGATCCGGCAGGGAGTGGGTGGCGACGAGGCGGCTCTGTGGGCGGGCGACGTCTTCCGCATGCTCACGCGCTACGCCGAACGGCGGGGCTTCAAGTGGGAGTCGATCTCCGCAAGCGCCAACGACGGCGGCGGCGTCAAGGAGTCCGTCTTCGCTGTCAAGGGGGACGGCGCGTACTCGGTCTTCAAGTGGGAGGCCGGGACACACCGCGTCCAGCGTGTGCCGACGACGGAGTCCCAGGGTCGCATTCACACGTCGACGGCGACCGTGGCCGTCATGCCGGAGGCCGAGGAGGTGGAGGTCGAGATCGACCAGGGGGACCTGAAGATCGACGTCTACCGGTCCACCGGCGCCAGGCGGGCAGAGCGTGAACACGACCGACTCGGCGGTGCGGATCACGCACGTTCCAACAGGGATAGTCGTCGCGATGCAGGACGAACGCTCGCAGCTCAAGAACCGCGACAAGGCGATGCGCGTGCTCCGTGCCCGCCTGTTCGAGCACGAGCGGCGGCGGCAGCAGGCGGAGGAGTCCGCCGCGCGCCGCGCGCAGATCGGCGGTGGGGAGCGGGCGGAGAAGATCCGGACGTACAACTTCCCCGAGAACCGGCTCACCGACCACCGCATCAAGCTCACCCAGCATCGCCTCGACTCGATCCTCGAGGGCGATCTGGACGAGTTCACGGCCGCGCTGACCGCCGACGCGCAGCGCAGAGCACTCGAAGCGGAATGACGATCGCCGAGCTGCTGCGGCAGTGGGCGGAGGCGACTCCGGACGCGCCCGCGCTGCTCGCGCCCGGGCAGGCGGCCGCTGACGTATGCGCGGCTGTACGACCTGACGCAGGCGCTCGCCCGTCAGCTCCGCTCGCTCGGCGTGCGTCCCGACGATCGGGTGGCGATCGTCGCCCAGAACGGCCCCGAGCTCGCCGTTTCCTTCCTCGCCGTGGCATCGACTGCGGTGGCGGCGCCGCTCAACCCCGCCTACCGGGTTTCCGAGCTCGACTTCTACCTCGCCGATCTCGGGGCGAAGGCGATCATCATGGACGAGCGGCCGAGCGACGTGTTGCGGTTGCTGCTCAGGCGTCGAGTCGTCCGACTGCTCGAGCTGGAGCGGAGCGCCTCAGGCGAGGCGGGGGGCACTGTCCCTGTCTGGGGGCGGGCGCGGGCGCGGAAAGGCCGGAGGGCCTGGAACGACTGCGCTCGTGCTCCACACCTCCGGGACGACGGCGCGGCCGAAGTGCGTGTCGCTCACACACCGGCGGCTGTGCCTGTCCGCGGAGAACGTTGCACGCTCACTGGAGCTGACCGCCGACGACCGCTGTCTGAACGTCATGCCTCTGTTCCACATCCACGGCCTCGTCGCGGCCTTGCTGTCGTCGCTCTCCGCCGGATCGAGCATCGTGTGCGCGCCGGGCTTCCACGCGCCGTCCTTCCACACCTGGCTCTCGGAGCTCGAGCCGACGTGGTACACGGCGGTGCCCGCGATGCACCAGGCGGTGGTCGCTCGTAAGCCGGACGAAGCGGGACCGACCTCGCTTCGCTTCGTGAGGTCGTCGTCTGCGCCTCTGCCTCCTCACGTGTATCGCGCTCTCGAGCATGCATTCGGCGTGCCGGTCATCGAGGCGTACGGCATGACCGAGGCCGCGCACCAACTCGCGAGCAACCCGCTTCCACCGGCCGCGCGGAAGCCCGGGTCGGTTGGGCTCGCGACCGGAGTCGACATCGGCAGTACGCGACGACGGTGAGGTTGTCGTCCGCGGCGAGACCGTCTTCGACGGCTACGACGAGAACCCTGAGGCGAACGCCGAGGCGTTCGTCGACGGCTGGTTCCGGACAGGCGACGAAGGCTCCTTCGACGAGGACGGGTACCTGTTCCTGAGAGGTCGCTCGAAGGAGATCATCAACCGCGCCGGGGAAAAGGTCTCGCCGGCGGAAGTGGAGGACGCACTGCTCGCGCACCCTGATGTCGAGCAGGCCGCGAGCTTCGCGTTGCCGGATCCGCGACTCGGCGAGGATGTCGGCGCCGCTGTCGTGTTGCGGCCGGGCGCCGCGGCGAGCGTCCGCGATCTGCAAGAGCACGTCGCAGAGCGACTTGCTGACTTCAAGGTTCCCCGTGTCGTCGTCACCGTCGACGAGCTTCCCACCGGCCCGACCGGGAAGGTGCAGCGTCGGAGCCTGGCGCAGCAGTTCGGCCTGACCGGCGCCGGCGCTTCCGACGAGCGAGCCGTGTACGAGGAGCCCGCGACGCCCCTGGAGCGAGAGATGGCTGCGCTGTGGGCAGAGGTGCTCGAAGTCGGGCGCGTTGGCGCCGAGGACGACTTCTTCGCACTCGGCGGCGACTCGATCCTCGCCGCGGAAGTGTTGTCGCACGTCGCCGACAGGTTCGAGGGCGCTCCGTCCGCGGCGATCGTTATGTGGGAATCGACACTGCGCGCCTTCTGCGCAGCTCTCGAAGGCGGACGGTGGGACGACGACTCGGCCATCGTGCCGTTGCAGAGCAGCGGCAGCCGCCCGCCGCTGTTCGTGGTCCACGGACTGATGGACGAGGTCTTGAACGTCGCGGCGCTCAAGCGCTCCCTGGGCGCAGACCAACCGCTGTACGCGATTCGCGCCCGCCCCGACCGGCTCTCGTCGCCCTCGGTCGAGCGGCTGGCTGAGCGGTACCTCGAGGAGATACAGGCGGCCCACGGCGGCGGCCCGTACCTCTTTGCCGGTATGTGCTCGGGTGTCGCACTCGTCGTCGAGCTCACGCGACGAGCGCGGAGCCAGGGTGAGGAAGTCCCGCTCGCAATCGGCATCGACCCGCGCTCCGACTACGGGCTGCTCGGGTTCGCCGCGGACTACGCGAGACGAGGCATGAGGCATGCGAGGGCGGGGAGGCTCGAGCTCGCGACCCGGCAGGTTGCGCGAGACTGGGGCTCCGACCTCTGGAGACGTCATCGGCCGGGACCGCGGTCACCGGAGGATGCGCTTGCTAGGGAGCTGTCGCGCTTACGCCGGAGCTACCGGCTCCGGGCACTTTCCGGCACGCTCACCGTGCTCACGACGATGGACTATGCGTTCCGGCGCGACGTGTGGCTCCGGCTTGCGGACGAGGTGCGCTGGCACGAGGTTCCCGTCCCGCACGCGACTAGCTTCCTCCAGCCCCATGCCGACGTGCTCGGCAACACGATCGCCGAGATCGTGCACGAGGCGCTCGAGCCCGTCCGATGACCGTCGGCGAGGTCGTCAAGGCGTCGACCGACTTCCTGGCGCGCAAGGACGTGCCGAGCCCTCGTATGGACGCCGAGCACCTCGTGGCTCACGCACTCGCCGTCACCCGGCTCGACCTGTACCTCCAGTACGACAGGCCGTTGACCGACGAGGAGACGGCCGCCTGCCGCGAGCTCGTGCGGCGGCGCGGGACGCGCGAGCCGCTCGCGTACATCCTCGGCGAGTGGGGGTTCCGGCGGCTGATGCTGAACGTGGACTCGCGCGCGCTCATCCCCCGACCGGAGACCGAGGTCGTCGTCGAGCGCTGCCTCGCGTTGCTCGACGGTGTGGAGGTGCCCGCCGTGCTCGACGTCGGCACGGGGACGGGCGCGATCGCGCTCGCCATCGCGGACGAGCGGCCGGAGGCGGCCGTGCTCGCTATCGACGTCTCGGAGGACGCCCTCGCTCTTGCGCGGGAGAACGCGGACCGGGCGGGGCTTGCGGATCGCGTGTCGTTCGCGCGCCACGACGTCGCGGACGGGATGCCGGGCGGACCGTACGACCTCGTCGTGTCCAACCCGCCGTATGTCGAGCCCGGCGATCTCGCCACGCTCCAGCCGGAAGTGCGCGACTGGGAGCCCGAGCAGGCTCTCGTCGGGCGCGGCGTGACGGAGCAGGTCGCCCGCGGTGCGCGCGACGTCCTGCGGGCGAACGGCGCGCTCGTGCTCGAGGTGGCGGACGGCACGGCGCCGCAGGTCACCGAGCTGCTCGCGGAGCTCGGCTACCACGACGTCGCGGCCACGCCGGATCTTGCCGAGCGCGACCGGGTCGTGGAGGGCCGGTGGACGCCGTAGCCGCGCTGCGCGCGGGGCAGCCCGTCGTGCTGCCGACGGACACCGTCTACGGGCTCTGCGCGGACGCAGCGTCGCCGCTCGCGTGCCTCGAGGCGCTCGGGCTCAAGGGCCGTCCGGAAGGTCAACCGGCCGCGCTGATCTGCGCGGACGTCGAGACGCTGCTCCGGTGCGTGCCCGAAGTGGACGAGCGCGTGGTGCGAGCCCTGCTACCCGGCCCGTACACGCTCGTCTTTCGCAACCCGCGCGAGCGGTACCCGTGGCTGTCGACGGAGACGATCGGCGTGCGCGTGCCGACGCTGCCCGAGGCTGCCGCCGACGTCGTGGGCGTGATCGGCGCGGTGATGGCGACGAGCGCAAATCTCCACGGCGGGCCTGATCCGCGAACGCTCGACGAGGTGCCTGAGGAGATCCGCGCCGGCTGCGGCGCGATCGTGGACGGCGGGGAGCTTCCGGGCGTGCCATCGACGGTGCTCGACCTCACCGGGCCCGAGCCGAGAGTCCTTCGCGAGGGCGCCGTGCCGGCCGTCGAGGCGCTCGCGTTTGTAAGGCGTGCCAGGCACGAGTGACGTGTCTGCGCCATCTCTGTGCCAATTCACGCAGGACCGATAAGTACGATCCCGCCGATGGTCGCGACCGCCCTCTCGCTCGAGCAGCTGCGCGCGGCCGCGCTGGCCGACGTCGATCCCGACGTCGCCGCGCTCCTCGGCCGCGGAGCTCGAGCGGCAACGCGCTGAGATCGAGCTCATCGCCTCCGAGAACTTCACCTGGCCGTCGGTGCTGGAAGCCGTCGGCGTCGACGCCGACGAACAAGTACTCCGAGGGCTATCCCGGCCGCCGCTACTACGGCGGCTGCGAGGTCGTCGACGAGATCGAGCAGCTGGCCATCGATCGCGCGAAGACGCTCTTCGGCGCCGAGCACGCGAACGTCCAGCCGCACGCCGGCGCGCAGACGAACATGGCGGTCTACTTCGCGTGCCTCGACCCGGGCGACACGATCCTCTCGCTCGAGCTCTCGCACGGCGGCCACCTCACGCACGGCCTGAAGGTGAACTTCTCCGGCCGCCTGTACACGATCGTCCACTACGGCGTCAGCCGCGAGACGAGCCTCGTCGACTACGACGAGGTGCTGCAGCTCGCGCGCACGCACCGCCCGAAGCTCATCGTCTGCGGCGGCTCGGCGTACCCGCGCGCGGTCGAGGCGCGAGCGCTTTCGCGAGATCGCCGACGCCGTCGGCGCCTACCTCCTCTGCGACATGGCGCACTTCGCCGGCCTCGTCGCCGCTGGGCTGCACCCGAACCCCGTGCCGCACTGCGACTTCGTGACGTCGACCGCTCACAAGACGCTCGCCGGGCCGCGTTCCGGCTTCGTCCTCTGCCGCGAGGAGCACGCGCGAGGCCCTCGACCGTGCGGTGTTCCCCGGGATGCAGGGCGGGCCGATGAACCACGTCATCGCCGCCAAGGCGACGTGCTTCGCGATCGCGGGCTCGGACGCGTTCCGCGACTACCAGACGCAGGTGCGCGCGAACGCCGACGCCTACGCGGCCGAGCTGCAGGCGGGCAGCCTCGACGTCGCTGACCGGCGGCACCGACACGCACCTCGTCCTCGTCGACCTTCGCCAGACGGACTGGACCGGGAAGGACGCCGAGGAGCGCCTCGCCGAGGTCGCGATCACCGTCAACCGCAACACGATCCCCTTCGACGAGCGGCCGCCAACCGTCGCCTCGGGTCTCCGGGCGGGAACCCCCGCGGCGACGATGCGTGGCTTCGACGAAAACGACTTTCGCGAGGTCGGGCGGATCACGTGCGAGGCGCTCTCCGACGGTCGCCGACCTCGACGCCCTCCGCGAGCGCAGCCTCGCGCTGTGCGACGCGCGGCCCCTGTACCCCGGCTTCCGCGGCTACACGAGCTATGTCAGTCGTTGAGGTCAGCCATCCGCTGGCGCAGCACAAGCTCGGCCTGCTGCGCGACGAGCGGACGTCCACGGCCGACTTCCGGCGGCTCGTCAACGAGCTGACCCTGCTCCTCACGTACGAGGCGACGAAGGATCTCGCCACGGAGGAGGTGGAGATCTCGACGCCCCTCGAGGCGGCGTCCGTCCCCCGCATATCGGGGAAGAAGGTGGCCGTCTGCCCGATTCTCCGCGCGGGCGTGGGCATGCTCGACGGCGTGCTGTCGCTGATCTCCGGGGCGCGGGTCGGCTTCATCGGCATGTACCGCGACGAGGAGACGCTCGAGCCGCACGAGTACTACGTGAAGCTCCCAGCGGACGTGGCCGAGCGCGACGTCATCGTCCTCGACCCGATGCTCGCGACCGGGAACTCGACCACCGCCGCCGTCGACGTGATCAAGAAGGCAGGCGCGATGTCGATCCGTCTGATCGCGATCATCGCCGCGCCCGAGGGGATCGAGCGCGTGCAAGCCGCGCACCCCGACGTGCACATCGTCGTCGCCGCGATCGACCGTGGCCTGAACGAGCGCGGCTTCATCGTGCCCGGCCTCGGCGACGCGGGCGACCGTCTGTACGGGACGAAGTAGCGCGGTAGTGCTCGACGAGCTCCGCGCGAACCCGGAGGTCCTCTACGGGGCCGGCCTCGCGCTCCTCATCGTCGTGCTGCTGACGCCGGTCGTCGGCAACGTCGCGCGGTACCTCGGCATCGTCGACCGCCCGGGCGAGCGGCGCGTCCACGAGCGGATCGTGCCGAAGCTCGGCGGGCTCGCCCTCTTCTTCGGGATCATCATCCCCGCGCTCGCGTTCGTCGACTTCTCCGACGAGATGCGCGGCCTGCTGCTCGGGGCCACCGTCGCGATGGTCGTGGGCGCGATCGACGACTTCCGCGGGCTTCTCTGGTGGCAGAAGCTCGCCGGGCAGGTCGGCGCTGCTGCCATCCCCGTCGCCTCCGGCATCTGGGTCGACCGCTTCACGTTCCCGTTCGTCGGCGCACACGACCTCTCGCCGTGGGTGGGCAAGCCGCTGACCGTCGTCTGGATCGTCGCCGTCATGAACATGGTCAATTTCCTCGACGGGCTGGACGGGCTCGCCGCGGGCGTGTGCTCGATCGCCGGCGGCACGTTCGCCGTCATCGCCCTCTCGCTGGGCAAGCCGGACGCGGCGATCGTCTCCGCGATCGTCTTCGGCGCGTGCCTCGGCTTCCTGCGGCACAACTTCTACCCGGCCCGGATCTTCATGGGCGACTCGGGGGCGATGTTGCTCGGCTTCGTGCTCGCCACGGTGGCGGTCGAAGGCCTGCTGAAGACGGCTGCGACCGTCGCGCTCTTCTTCCCGCTGCTCGTGCTCGCCGTGCCGATCATGGACACGGGCTTCGTCGTCGCCCGGCGGCTGAAGTACCGGCAGCCGATCACGGCGCCCGACCAGGAGCACCTCCACCATCGCTTCCTGCGCATCGGCCTCTCGCAGCGGCGGACGACCGTCGTCATCTGGCTCTGGTGCGCGACGCTCGCCGGCGCCGCGCTGGCCACGCGGTTCATCGACTTCCGAGAGGGCGGCGAGTGGCACCTGTGGCCGACCATCGCTGTCGCCGGGATCGCCCTCGCCGCAGTGCTGTTCTCGGTGGCGATCGTCTACATGCTCGAGATCGTGAAGCTCGCGAACCCGCGCATCCGGCGCCGGGTCGCGCGGGAGCAAGCGGCCGCCGAAGAGCGCAAGTCGGCGTAGCTCGATCGCGGCACAAACACCGGCCTATCCCGCATCAGCCAGCGGATTCGACTGTTACAAGCTCGGCCCTCTGGGCTGGTATGCTCGCGACGATGGAGCCTTCGCGCCCCGCGTTTCATCCTGCCGGGGCCGGCACTGTGCTCGCCGGCACGACGGTCGCCTGCATCGGCGGCGGAGCGCTCGTAGGCTGGGCGGCAGGGTCGGTGGGGTACGGGATGCTCGTCGGCGCGATGATCGGCATCCCGGCCGGCGTCGGCGCGGTCTACGCGAAGTACAAGGACTCGATGTAATGCCCTCGGACACGTTCATGACGCCGCGCTCCGTGCCAGGGAAGCTCGCGCCGGCGCTCGCAGGGCTGCTCGTGCTGGGATTGGCGCTCGCGGTCTTCCTCCTCGCGGGCTGGGACGTTCGCGGTTGGGCGCTCGGCGCGGTGCTCTGGGTCGGCCTGCGGGGCCTGTCGCTGCTCATCGATCACGTGCGCAAGGACTCGAGCTCGGCAGCGGGCACAGGCCTGCAAGCCTTCGAGCTCGTCTTCAAGGGAATCGCCGTGCTCGTCGTGCTGCTCGCTGTCGCCACGACGAACGAGGACCTGGCGCTGCCCGCCATCCTCGTCTTCGCACTCGCGTACACGGCCGAGCTCGGCCTCTCGCTCGCCACGTACTTCGGGAGCACGAAGTGAAGCGCGCCTTCGCGTTCGTAACGACGCTCGCGCTCGTGCTGCCGGCGATGGCCGCGGCGGCGACCCCGGAAGAAGAGGAGTTCGACCCGGCGCACGAGTGGGAGCTCCAGGAGTGGGTGCCGATCCACATCGGCCCGCTCGACATGTCGATCAACAAGGCGGTCGCCTACCTCATGCTCGGCGCGGTCGTCTCGATCGTGCTCGGCATCGTGCTCATGCGCGTCCGCCTCGGCGAGCGCCCGGAGAGGCGCCAGACCATGGGCGAGATCATCTACGAGGTCGCGCAGGTGCAGGTGGCCGAGCAGGGCCTGCCGACGAAGGCGCTCAACCGCTGGTTCCCCTATGTGGCGTCGCTCCTGATCTTCGTCTGGGTCGTGAACATGCTCGGCTTCATCCCGCTGCCACTCTCGGACGAGAAGGTGGAGATCGCCGGGTTCGAGGTGCCCACGCTCGCGATCTTCGCGGCGACGTCGACGCTCTCGGTGACGCTCGCGCTCGCGTTCATGACGTGGATGTTCACGCACATCGAGGGCATCCGGGAGAACGGCGTCATCCGGTATCTCCAGAGCTGGATCCCGGACGTGCCGAAGGCGCTGCTGCCGATGATGATCCCGCTCGAGATCCTCAGCCAGTTCATGCGCCTGATCTCGCTCAGCGTCCGGCTCTACGCGAACATGCTCGCGGGCCACATGCTGATCCTCACGTTCATCGGCCTCATCTTCCTCACCAACTGGCTCGTCTTCCCGCTCTCGGTCGTCGCGGGCACGGCCTTCTATCTCTTCGAGGTGGGGATCGTCGTCACGATCCAGGCGTACATCTTCGCCGCCCTGTCAGCCATCTACATCGGCTCGGCCATCGAGCCCGAACACTAGGAGGAGCTTCATGTTCACTCTGCTCGCGCAAGCCGAGACCGGCGTCGACGCCGGCAAGGCGATCGCACTCGCGCTCGGCATCGGCCTCGGTTCCCTCGGGGCCGGGATCGGCATCGGCAACATCTTCGGCTCGATGATCCAGGCGGTCGCCCGCCAGCCGGAGCTCAAAGGGGAGCTCCAGGGCATCCAGTGGATCGGCTTCGCCCTCACCGAGGCCTGCGTGTTCTACGGCCTCATCGGCGGGCTGCTCGCCTTCGTGCTCGTCTGATGTCGCTCGGACTCACCACCGTCTTCGGCTCGGGGCTGATCGAGGTCGTCCCTGGATTGATGATCTGGACGCTGATCTGCTTCGGGCTCACGTTCTTCGTGCTCAGGCGCTACGCGTTCGGCCCCATCCAGCAGGCCATCGACAAGCGGCGCGACCGCATTCGCGAGGCGCTGGACGCGGCCGACCAGGCGCGGATCTCGTCGGAGCAGCTCGTCGCGCAACAGCGCGAAGCGCTCGCTGCGGCGCGTGTGCAGGCGGAGGAGATGCTCACGGATGCTCGCCGGGTCGGCGAGGACCAGCAGCGCCGCCTGAAGGAGGAGCTCGACGCCGAGCGGAAGCGCCGCATCGAGGAGACGCGCAAGGATGTGGAGGCCGAGACCGCGCGCGCGATCGGCCAGATCCGCTCGGAGGTGGCGAGCCTCGCGCTCGAGGCCACCGAGAAGGTGGCCGGGAAGGTGCTGACCGAGGACGACCAGCGCCGCCTCATCGAGGAGGCCATCGACGAGCTCGACTTCTCGGCGCTGGAGAAGGAGACCGTTTGAGCGTCGCCGACCGCGTGTACGCCCGCGCGCTCTACGACGCCGCTCTCGAGCGCGGGAACGTCGCGGAGGTGCAGGAGCAGCTCGGCGACGTCGCAGAGGCGATGGCCGAAATGCCGCAGCTCCGCTCGGTGATCGGCAATCCGCAGATCGACGCCGGCTCGAAGGCCGCAGTGCTCGAGGCGGCCGCCGGGGAGCCGGACGAGGTCGTCGCGAACTTCCTGAAGCTCATCGCCGAGAAGGGCCGCGCAGGGTCGGTCGAAGGCATCCGCGCCGAGCTCGACCGCATCGTCGCCCAGGCCGAAGGGCAGCTCAACGTCACGCTGACGACCGCCTTCGAGTTGTCCGACGAGGAGGCGAAGGACATCGTCGCGCGGATCGAGAAGGCCTCCGGCCGCAAGGTCGAGGCTGAGCGGTTGGTCGACCCCGGCCTCATCGGCGGCATCGTGCTCGAGGCAGGCTCGATGCGTGCCGACGCAAGCGTCCGCGGCCGGCTCGACCGGCTCGCTCTCGACCTGGGCTCCAAGGGTTGACGAATTGACGCCTCTCTGCCACCCTCGATCGAGTTCCGATGAGACTCGCGCACCTCGTCGCGGCAGGGGCGGCATTCGCCTCTCTGGCAGCCGGTGGGGGCTTGGCCGCCGGCGATTCGGGAACGCTGTCGATCGGCGACGCGCAGACGCGGGAGGGAACATTCGGAACGCGCGCGCTCTCCTTCCGGGTGACGCTCTCCGAGTCGAGCCAGGACCCCGTTACGGTCAGCTATCGCACTCAGAACGAGACGGCGCGCGCGGGCGAGGACTACGACGCGACGCAGGGCACGTTGCAGTTCGCTCCCGGCGAGAGGACGAAGAACATCGAGGTGCAGGTCAGCGGGGACCGGAAGGTCGAGCCGGACGAGTTCTTCTCCGTCATTCTCTTCGCCCCAGTGAGCGCGACGATCGCGCAGCCCGGGGGCGTGGGCACGGGAACGATCGAGAACGACGATGTGCCCGCGGTCATCTGCAAGTGCAAGCGGGTGAACTTGCGAGTGACCGGCTTCGGCGTGCACGACGCGACGCCGCTCAGCGGCGTCGTGAAGGCGACGATGACCTGCAGCACCGGCGACGTCGCCGACTGCGCGGGTTTTGTGAAGGCCGTCTCACCGTTCGCGACGCTCAAGCCCACGCCCTTCACGTGCAGGGCCAAGAAGTGCGCGTCCACGAATACGTACACGCTCCGGGTTCGCCTCGCACACGCAGCTGAAGAAGAAGCTTCGGCTGCGCGCGGGCTGCCGTGGCGAACGCGGCGAGCTGCGGACGTTCACGCTCGTCTTCCCAAAGTAGGCTCTTCCCTCGGCTCCTCGGAGTCGCAACCTTTCTAGTAAGGAGCCCCTCGTGAAGCTACGCCCTGAAGAGATCACCACCATCCTCAAGCAGCGCATCGAGGACTTCGCCGTCGAGACCGACCTCGCCGAGGTCGGCACGGTCCTCCAGGTCGGGGACGGCATCGCTCGCGTCTACGGCCTCGAGAGCGCCGTCGCCATGGAGATGCTCGAGTTCGACCACGGCGTCACCGGCATCGCATTCAACCTCGAGGAGGACAACGTCGGCACGGCGCTGTTCGGCGACTGGGCGCTCATCAAGGAGGGCCAGTCGGTGCGGCGCACCGGGCGCGTGGCGAGCGTGCCCGTCGGTGAGGAGCTGATCGGCCGCATCGTGAACCCGCTGGGCCAGCCGGTGGACGGAGGCCCGCCGATCGAGTCGTCGGAGACCCGTCCGCTCGAGTTCAAGGCGCCGGGCGTCGTCGACCGCCAGCCCGTGAAGGAGCCGGTGCAGACCGGCATCAAGGCCATCGACTCGATGATCCCGATCGGCCGCGGCCAGCGTGAGCTCATCATCGGCGACCGCTCGATCGGCAAGACCGCGCTGCTCGTGGACACGATGCTGAACCAGCGGGGCCAGGACCTCATCTGCATCTACGTCGCGATCGGCCAGAAGTCGTCGACCGTGAAGCAGGTGTACGAACGGCTGAAGGACGCCGGTGCGATGGACTACACGATCATCGTCAACGCGCCCGCGAACGAGGCGGCGCCGATGAAGTGGATGGCGCCGTATGCCGGCGCCGCGATGGGCGAGTACTTCCTCTTCCAGGGCAAGCACGCGCTGTGCATGTTTGACGACCTGTCCAAGCACGCGGACGCGTACCGCCAGATGTCCCTGCTCCTCCGCCGCCCGCCGGGGCGCGAGGCGTTCCCGGGCGACGTCTTCTATCTCCACTCGCGCCTGCTCGAGCGTGCCTGCAAGCTCTCGGACGAGCTCGGCGCCGGCTCGCTGACAGCGCTGCCGGTGATCGAGACGCAGGCCGGCGACGTCGCGGCCTACATCCCGACGAACGTCATCTCGATCACCGACGGGCAGATCTACCTCGAGTCCGACCTCTTCTTCTCCGGCGTCCGGCCCGCGATCAACGTCGGCGTCTCCGTGTCCCGCGTGGGCGGCAACGCCCAGGTTCGCGCGATGCGGCAGGTTGCCGGCCGCCTGAAGCTCGACCTCTCGCAGTACCGCGAGCTCGAGGCATTCGCGCAGTTCGGCTCCGAGCTCGACCAGGCCACGCGCGAGGCGCTCGGCCGCGGCGAGCGGATGGTGGCGACGCTCAACCAGCCGCAGTACACGCCGTGGGCGCTCGAGGAGCAGGTGGCGGCGATCTTCGCCGGCGGCGAGGGCTACCTCGACAAGATCCCCGTCGAGGACATCGCGCGCTTCCAGGACGAGCTGCGCGAGCATCTGCGCTCGGAGGGCTCGATCTACGCCGAGATCGTCGACAAGAAGGAGCTGTCGGATGAGCTCCAGGCGAAGCTGCGCGGCGAGGTGGAGAAGATCGTGGCGCGATTCGCGTCGTCGGAGACCGACGCCGCCTAGTCGATGGCAACCGTCCAGGACCTCCGGCGGCGGATCAAGTCCGTCACGAACACGCGCAAGATCACGAAGGCGATGGAGCTCGTCGCCTCCGCGCGGCTGCGGCGTGCCCAGGCCCGCATCGAGGCGATGCGGCCGTTCGCCGACCGGATGATGGAGCTGATGGTGGGGGTGGCACGCGCGTCGTCCTCCGTGCACGGCCTGCCTCTGCTGCAGCGACGCCAGGCGCAGACCGTGGCCATCATGCCGCTGACCGGCGATCGCGGGCTCGCGGGCTCGTTCAACGCTCAGGTGCTGCGGCGTGCGTTCGCGCTCGACCGGACGGTCCGCGCCGAAGGGCAAGCGGTGCGCTGGCTCGTGGCCGGTCGCAAGGGCGCATCGACGCTCCGCTTCCGTGGTTACGACGTCGACCAGGCGTGGGCAGGCTTCTCCGATCGGCCCGCCTACGCGGATGCACAGGCGCTCGCGAACCGACTGGCGGAGATGTATGTGGCCGAGGAGATCGACCGCGCGGTCATCATCTACAACCACTACGTCTCGCCGCTCGTGCAGACGGTGGTCGAGCAGGACGTGCTGCCCATCCCCGAGGAGCTGCTCGAGCGCGGGGACGAGGAAGCCCAGCAGGCGGCGCTGCTAGGCGACGTCATCTACGAGCCGGAGCCCGAGGAGATTCTCGCCCGCCTCTTGCCGTTCTACCTCGAGACCGAGCTCTACCGCGCGCTGCTCGAGTCCGCCGCGTCCGAGCAAGGAGCGCGGATGACGGCCATGCGCAACGCGTCGAAGAACGCCGGCGAGCTCATCGACTCGCTGACGCTGCAGATGAACCGCGCGCGGCAAGCCGAGATCACGCAGGAGATCCTCGAAGTAGTCGCCGGCGCCGACGCGCTCACTCAATAAGGAGGGGGCCCACGGGGGAACCATGGGTTCCCCCGTGCTTACGTAGCTAGATTTCCGCGATGCGTCGCCCAGGTACTTCACTCGCGGCGGCTCTCGCCGCCGCCGCGCTGCTTGCAGCCGGCTGCGGCGAGAGCTCCCCGAGTGCCGAGCCTCAGCCGCCTCCGCCGCCTCCCCCGACGGCGCCACCCACGCCGCCAGCACCGCCCGCCCCGCCGTCGCCGACCTTCACGAAGAGCGACCTGCCCCGGGTCGCGCTCGGCCCGAAGAACGCGCCGTCGGGCCTCGTCTACGTCAAGGACGAGTCCGGGCCGTTGACGCTGCTAGACGCCGGGCTTGTGTTACCTACGCAGACCCGTCCTCTTCGCGCGCTCCGGTTCGAGGCGATGCACGACAGCATCTTCGTCGCCAAGGCACAGGGGCTCGACCAGCGGGTGTCCCAGCGGATCTGGCTCTTCCGGCGCCCCGCCGGCGCGATGGGCTGGCTGAAGAAGACGCGAGAGGACGCGGCGTCGCTCCAGTTCAGCGAGCTGACCGCACCGGTGTTGGGCGACGAGTCATGGGCGGCCCAGGGCCTCATCCAGGTCGGCGGGGGACAGGCGATCACGCACGCGTTCCGGCTCGGCAACACCGTGCACACGGTGTCGATGTACGGCGACGTGACACCGCCGAGCGAGGCGGGTGCGCTGGCGGCCGCGCAGGCCGCGCTCGCGAAGGCACGCAAGGGCTAGAGCACAAACAATCCGGCGCCGCCCGCGTCTGTAAGGGCGACGCCGGGCGGGCTACGATCGAGGGGCTATGGAATCCGAGGTTGCGTTCGAAGAGATGACGACGTTCGACCGTGCGGTCGAGATTGCCGACCGGTTCATCGCGAACGTCGAGACCGTCGTCCTCGGCAAGCGAGAGGAGATCAGGCTCGTACTGTCGGCGATGACGTGCGGTGGGCACGTCCTCCTCGAGGACGTCCCCGGCACGGCGAAGACGGTGCTCGCCCGCTCGATTGCACGCTCGATCGAGGGCGCGTCGACGTCGCGCATCCAGTGCACGCCCGACCTTCAGCCGACCGACGTCACCGGCCTCTCGGTGTTCGATCAGCGCACGCGCGACTTCGAGTTCCGCCCGGGCCCGATCTTCGCGAACGTCGTCCTTGTCGACGAGGTGAACCGCGCGACGCCGAAGACGCAGTCGGCGCTGCTCGAGGCGATGGCCGAGCGGCAGGTGACGGTCGACGGCCTCACGCGTGAGCTTCCCGACCCCTTCCTCCTGCTCGCGACGGAGAACCCGATCGAGTACGAGGGCACGTTCCCGCTGCCGGAGGCGCAGCTCGACCGCTTCTTCCTGAAGACGGCGCTCGGCTATCCGGAGGTGGAGGACGAGCTGACGATCATCGACGAGCAGCGCGTCGTCCACCCGCTCGACAACCTCGAGCCGGCGGTGTCGCTGGCGGACATCGCCGTGCTCCGCGACGCCGTGCACGAGGTCTACGTGGACGACGTCCTCAAGCGCTGGCTCGTGGAGCTCGTGCGCGCGACAAGGGTGCTCGACGACGTCGCGATGGGCGCCTCGGTGCGAGGCAGCCTTGCGCTCGAGCGCGCCGTCCGTGCGTGGGCCCTGCTTCACGGCCGCGACTACGTCGTGCCCGTCGACGTCGAGCAGCTCTTCGTGCCTGTCATCTCACACCGCCTCGTGTTCCGCTCCGGCTTTCTCGCGCGCGCACGCGCCAGCGGCTGGGCCGAGGCGATCGAGGACTTCCGACGGCAGTGCCTCGAGCTCGCGCCCGTACCCGGCTCCGAGGAGGACCCGTTGTTCGAGGGTCCGCACCCGGCTGCCCGGGACGACACCGCGTGACCTTCACCCTTGTTCCGAGGGGGCGGCTGGTCGGGCTCTCGTTCGGGACGATGCGCAGCTACCGGCGGGGGGCGGGCTCGGACGTCGCCGGCTCGCGCCCGTACCAGGAAGGCGACAGCCTCCACACGATCGACTGGGCCGCCTCGGCCCGGCTTTCGTCGGCGCGCCAGCGGGACGAGTTCATCGTCCGCGAGCGGTTCGCGGAGGAAGCCCCGCGGGTGGTCGTCGTCTCCGACCGGCGGCCGGAGATGGCGTTCTTCCAGCCGCCCTTGCCGTGGCTCGACAAGGCGGAGGCGATGCGGCAGACGGTCGAGCTCATCATCCAGAGCACGTCGCTCGTGGGCGGCTTCGTCGGCTACGTGGACTTCGCGGAGGGCGAGGCGTACTGGCTGCCCCCGCAGGGCAGCCGGCGCCTGTGGGAGCTGCGCGAGGAGCGGCTGCCGTCGGATCTTTTCGACGCACCCGAGGGCAGCGTCGCCGACGCGATTCTCCACCTCACGGAGCACTCCAGAGCCGTCACCCCGGGCAGCTTCGTCTTCGTGCTGTCGGACTTCTCCGACCCACCGCCGGTGGACGTGTGGCTGAAGGCCCTCGAGCGGCGGCTCGACGTCGTGCCGGTCGTCATCCAGGACCCGACGTGGGAGCAGAGCTTCCCCGACGTGGCGGGGATCGTCGTGCCCATGCGCGACCCGAGGTCCGGACGGATGATCGACGTGCGCGTGACGCGGCGCGAGGCCGCGGCCCGCCGTGCGGCGAACGAAGAACGCCTGGCATCGCTCCTCGCCGAGCTCGAGGGGCTCGGCCTCGACCCGTTGCTCGTCTCCTCGAGCGATCCCACCGAGATCCTCGCGGAATTTCTCGACTGGGCCGACATGCGCAACCTCCGGAGAGTCGCCTAGATGAGACGGCGCATCCTGCCTGCGGCGCTCCTGCTCGTCGTGGCCGTCTCGGCCAGCGTCGTCCTCGTCCTGCGAGGGGAGGACGGCGGCAAGCAGGCAAAGCCGCCCGAGGGCGCCCCCGAGATCGTCGTGGATGCCAGGCTGCTGCCGCGGACCGTCGGCTTCGGCGACACGCTCACGGCCGTCGTCGACGTGACCGTCGATCGCCGCCTCGTCGATCCCGACTCCGTCCGCGTTAGGCAGGAGTTCTCGCCCTGGGGCCAGCTCGAGCGGCCGCGACGGACACGGCAGGACTCGGCCCACACGAGCTTCATCCGGACGACGTACGTCCTGCGCTGCGTGATCGGGCCGTGCGTGCCGCCGCGGGAGACGTACCAGCTCGAGTTCGAGTCCGCCGTCGTTTCGTACCGGCTGCTGGATGGTGGCGACACCGAGTCGGTCGAGGTGAGATGGCCGGTGCTCGTGACGCACTCGAACATCGTCGCCGGCGACCTCGAGCGGCGCGAGGCCGCGTCGACGCCGTGGCGGGCGGACATGCTGGCGATGCCCGCGGCGACGTACCGCATCTCACCCGGCCTGCTGCGCTGGCTGCTCTTGGCCGGCGCGGTGCTCTTCGCGCTTGCCGGCGTCGCTTTGGCGTTCCGTGCGATGCCTCACCGGGAGCCCGAGCCCGAGCCCGAGCCGGAGCCCGAGCCCGAGCCGGCGGTGCCGCCGCTCGAGCTGGCGCTCATCCTGCTCACGGACGAGCAACAGGCGAACGGCGCCGCCGACCGGCGGCGGGCGCTCGAGCTCGTCGCGGAGGAGATGGAGGCTCGCGAGGAGTTCCCCCTCGCGCGGAAGGCGCGCGTGATGGCGTGGTCCGAGAACACGCCGACGCTGGCCGAGACGAGCGGCCTCGCGGAGAGCGTTCGGGCGCAGCTCGCGCTGCTCGAGCCCGAGGTCGAGGACGAGGAGGAGGAGGATTCTGATGCGCCTGCGCCGTAGCCGCCGCCAGGCTGTGTCGAGCACCGACCTCACGGCCCTGCGCTGGGCGCGGCGGCGCGCGCTCGCCCTTCGCATCGTGCTCGCGGGGGGCGCCGTGGCGCTGCTCGTGGCCGCAGCTGCGTCCGCGCGCAACCTCGACGTTCGCGAGCGAAGCTTTCTGCCGCCGGGCTCTACAGGCGTCGTCGTCATCGACGTCTCGCTGAGCATCGCCGAGGCGAACTACGTCGATGTCCGCCGGACGCTGAAGCAGTTGGTCCGGATCGATGCTCCGGTCGGCCTCGTCTTCTTCTCGGACGTCCCGTACGAGCTGTTGCCGCCTGGGACCCCCGCGTCGGAGCTCGAGCCGCTGCTGCGCGTGCTCCAGCCGTCGAGGTCGGCGGCGTCGCCGCCCATCAACCCGTGGTGGGATACGTTCAGGGCCGGCACGCGGATCTCGACCGCGCTCGCGCTCGCGCGGGACATGCTCGAGCGGGACAAGGTGAAGGACGGCTTCGTCGTGCTCGTCTCAGACCTCGAGACGGCGCCGGAGGACGTTCAGGCCACGTCGCGCGTCATTCAGGACATCCAGCGCAGCGGTATCGACATGCGCGTCGTCCCGATGTCGGCCTCAGGCGACTCGCTGAGCCTCTTCCAGGGCCTGCTCGGTCCGAAGGCGTTCGCGTCGCTGCCCGCGGAGACCGGTGAGGAGCGGACCTTCGAGAGCGCTCTCGGCGCCGGCGTGCCGACGGGCCTGCTCCTGTTCGGCGGCCTGCTCTTCGCGCTCCTCGCCCTGCACGAGCACTTCGCTGGACGGCTCGCCCTCCCGCGCGCGAAGGGAGCGAAGGCGTGAAGCGACTAGCGCTGGGGGTTGCCGCCGTTGTCTGCGTCGCGCTCGCGACGGTGCTCTTCCTGCTTGCCGTCGACATCGGCCGCTGGAACGACGCGATGGCCGCGGACGACGTCCGCTACCGCGCCGAGCCCGAGAGCACCGACCTCTGGCAGCCGGACACGGTGCTGCCGTTCGGCGCCGCAAAGCGGCTGCTCGGGACCGGTGACGACCTGGCGTTCCGCCAGGCGCTGCGCGCACTGCGCCTCGGACGGCTCGATCTCGGGATCACCTCCGATCCCGTGCTCGCGCTCAGCCGCGGCGAGGCTCGCGCCCGGCTTCAGCAGGTCGCCACGGAAGACGACGATCGCATCCGGAGGTCTCGCGCCACGAACCTCGTCGGCGTGATCGCGTTCGCGAGCTCGCTGACCGAGGCGCGCGACCAGGCGGCGTTCGTCCAGGACGCCGCCGCCGCGTTCCAGACGGCGATCGAGCTCGATCCGAACAATCGCGAGGCGAAGGCAAACCTCGAGCTCGCGCTCCAGCGAGGGCGGGCGCTCCAGCCGACGGAGGCCGGCGGCGGCCCGAACCCGTCGCCCGGCGGCTCGGGAGCGAAGGGCGCGGGCGCGGGCGACCCGGGCTCGGGCTACTAGTGCTCGCGTTCGACCTCATCTTCCTGTCGCCGAAGGGTGCGCTGATCTCGCTCGGAGTCGCCCTCCCGCTCGCTGTGCTCGTGCTCGTCTCGCGGCGGGGCAGCCGCCTCCGAGCCGCCCTCTCGGTCCCGCGCGCGTCGCGCCGGCGCCTGGTCGTGCCGACGCTCGCCGCAGCGGCCGTAGCGGGTCTCTTCGGCGTCGCCGCCGCTCAGCCCGTGGCCGAGTCGGAGACCGCGCTCGAGGTGCGGACGGACGCAGAGGCGTACGTCGTGATCGACGTCTCCCGCTCGATGCTCGCGAAGTCGGGGCTCGGCGAGACGATGCGCCTGGGACGCGCGAAGGCCGCGGCCGTCGAGCTGCGGAGCTCGCTGCCGGAGATCCCGGTCGGCGTTGCCTCGCTCACCGACCGCACGCTGCCGCATCTCTTCCCGAGCGCCGACGCCGACGCCTTCCGCGCCACCGTCGCCCTCGCTCTCGCCATCGAGCAGCCGCCGCCACGGTCGAGCTTCATCACGACCGCGACGAGCTTCGACTCGCTCGCGGCCATGTCCACCCAGCGCTTCTTCTCGCCTCGCGCCCAGAAGCGCGTGGTCGTCGTACTGACCGACGGCGAGAGCCAGGGCGTCAACGCCGCACGACTGGCGCGCGTCTGGAAGAGGCCACCCGGAGTGGATGTCGTCTTCGTGCAGTTCTGGTCGCGCGACGAGCGGGTGTTCAACCGCGGACTGCCCGAGCCGCAGTACCGGCCCAACCCGGCCGCGCGGTCCGACCTCGACCGGCTCGCGAAGCTGACCGGCGCCACGATCTTCGACGAGAGCGAGCTCGACGACGTGACCGCCCACGTGCGGTCCGCGCTCGACCGCGGGCCCGTGGTGACGGAGGGCGTGCGGAAGACGCGCCTCGCGCTCGCGCCGTACCTGCTCGCCTTCGCGATGCTGCCCCTAGGGCTGTTGCTCTGGAAGCGGGACCGTTAGTGTCCTCGATGCAGGGCTCAGCAGCCTCGGGGAACCCGTTCTCGTCCATGTACGAGATGGCACGGCTGGCGAGCCAGACGACCGCCTCCGGGCTCGCCTCGGCGAGCGCCGCCCGTACGGCGTCGTCTCCCACCTCGGAGCTCTTCCACTGCCCGCCTCGTGCGCGCCGCAACTTGCAGAGGACGAACGCGGCGCGGTCAGCCTTGTTTCCGTGCTCGGCGTACCAGCCGCTGCCGGCGGCGTCGTCGATGGCCGCAGCAGCCTGCAGAGCGAGCTGGCCCGCGTCCTCTGCGGCGGCGATGGCGTCCGCCGGGCGCTGTTTCGAGTCCTTGCCTGGGAACATGCGTCCGATATCCATTCGGCCTCCTAACCGAAACGTTTGGGATACGTCATACAGTACGATCCTGCACTTGACCACGGGAGAGGGCGAAATGGACTATCGATCTGAAGATCACTGGCTGGGAACGGCTGCCTGGCTATTGATCGATCGATCTATCGCTCCCGACCGCAGTCACGTGTGTGAACGAACCATTCGGATGGAGGAGATAGATGCGTAAGCGTTCAATCGTGCTCCTCGCGGGAGCGCTTGCGATCGCAGCGACGCTCGTCGTCGGCCCAACGGCCACGGCCAGCTCCGATCGCGCTTCCGCGGGAACGGTCGTGTTCATTCACGACCAGGAGCCGCCGAACCTCCAGGGTCCGTGGGTAGGGAACAACCTCTATGCCACGTCCCTGGTACTGAACAACATCTGGTACGGCGGTCAGATTCGCGACAACAAGGCGAATCTCGTACCGCGTCTGTACACGGGCACCCCGAAGCTCGTGAAGAAGAAGCCACTGACCATCGCCGTCGAGTTCTCGGCCAAGGCCAAGTGGTCGGACGGCAAGCCCGTCACCGCGAAGGACCTCAAGGCGACGTGGCAGGTCTTCATCAACCCGGCGAACAACGTCATCAGCCGAACGGGTTGGGAGGACGTGAAGTCGATTACGGGCAGCGGCAAGAAGGCCGTCCTCGTCTTCAAGAAGTCGTACGCCGACTGGGAGGCCCTCGTTTCGAGCGGTGTCTACCCGGCGCACGTCATCGCGGGCCAGGACATGAACAAGATGTTCCTGACCTCGATTCCCGTCTCCAGCGGTCCGTGGCGCTTCGACAGCTGGCAGAAGGGTGTCCAGCTGGCAGTCCGCAAGAACGCGGCCTTCGCTGCCGGTCCGAAGCTCAAGCTCGACCGTGTCGTGTTCCGTTACATCATCGACACGAACGCGCGATTCCAGGCACTGAAGGCCGGTGAGGGTCAGGTCATGGAGCCCCAGCCGCAGCTTCAGATCGCCGACTTCCTCAAGGACAAGAAGTTCGTCGTTGACCAGAAGATCGGCTACGCCTGGGAGCACGTAGACATCCAGTTCGGTCCGCAGGGCCACCTGGCGCTGAAGCAGCCGTACGTCCGCAAGGCGCTCATTCAGGGCATCAACAAGAAGCAGATCGCTGGTGCTCTGTACGCAACGATCGCCCCTGGACTGCCGGCTCTCTACAGCCACATGTTCAAGCCCTTCGAGTCGAACTACAAGCAGAACTGGGCTGTCTACAAGTTCAACCAGCAGTCCGTCATCGACACGCTGCAGAAGAAGGGTTGCACCGGTGGACCGAGCAAGCCCGCCGCGAACAACCAGTCGATCTTCAGCTGTCCGAACGTCGGCAAGCTGTCGTTCCGCTTCGGTACCACGACCGGCAACCAGCTCCGCGCGCTCGCCTTCGAGATCATGCAGAGGCAGCTCAAGAGCGTCGGAATCGAGCTCGTCGCTCGCTTCCAGGTCGCCGGCACGCTGTTCGGCACGACGCTTCCGTCGGGCGACTTCGACCTGGCCATGTTCACGTGGGTCGGCAGCCCGTCCACCCCGATCACGATCAAGGACCTCTACGGCTGTGGAGGCGATCAGAACTACATGAACTACTGCAACAAGGCGGGCACCGCGATCATGAACGCGGTCGCGGGTGAGCTCGACGCCGCAAAGCGGGCGAAGATGCTCAACACGACCGAGCTCAAGCACCTGGTCAAGGACATCCCGTCCATCCCGCTGTTCGCACGGCCGATCTATGTCATCCGCGCGAACACGGTCAAGGGTCCCGTGGTCAACCCGACCGGCGAGGGTAGCCCTTGGAACGTCGCAAACTGGTCGGCGTAGGTCAGCCAGCCAGGTAGGTAGTACGGAGGAACCACGAAGTCCCCACTCCCGCTCCGGCGGGGGTGGGGCTTCCCTCCAGGACAGACCGGACGAGCGAGAAGAGAGGAGACGCACTACATGGTCACCTACATCATCCGCCGGCTCCTCTACAGCGTGCTCGTCCTCGTCGCGGCGAGCTTTCTCGTCTTTACGTTCGTAGCGAAGGGCGCCGGCGACCCGCTCGGACCGCTTCGCGTTGCCCAGAACGTCGACCAGGAAGGTCTCGACCGCATCGCCGAGGCGAAGCACCTCAACGACTCGGTGTTCGTGCGCTACGGCTACTGGGCGAGGGACGCGGTCACGAACAACTTCGGCGAGACGCTCCTGACGAACAAGCCCATCCTGCCCGATCTCTGGCGCGTGATGAAGAACACGCTCCAGCTCATCATCCTCGCAGAGCTGCTCGCCATCCTCATCGCCGTCGGCATCGGGGTGCTCTCGGCATTACGCCAGTACTCCGCCTTCGACTACACGGCGACGACGTTCAGCTTCCTGGGGTTAGCGATGCCGCTCTTCTGGCTCGCGCTCATGGCTCAGGTGCTCATCGTGCAAGTCCAGGGCTGGACGGGGCATAAGATCTTTCCCGTCGCGAGCCTCAACGACGTGGACCCGGGCAGCGGCATCGACTTCTGGATCGACCGCGCCCATCATCTCGCCCTGCCGATGATGGTGCTGATGGTGGCGAGCATCGCCGGGTACTCCCGCTTCATGCGCGCCTCGATGCTCGAGGTCGTGAACGCCGACTACGTTCGCACCGCGCGGGCCAAGGGGCTCATCGAGCGCAGGGTGACGTTCGGCCATGCCTTTCGCAACGCGCTCGTCCCGCTCGTGACGATCATCGCGCTGAACTTCGGCGCCCTGATCGGCGGCGCGGTCGTCACCGAGACGGTGTTCTCGCTCGACGGCATGGGCCTCTACTTCATCAACGCGCTCGGCGGTGCCGATCCGTACCCGGTCATGGCGTGGCTCATGGTCACGGCGACGATGATCATCATCTTCAACCTCATCGCGGACATCCTCTACGGCGTGCTCGATCCACGAGTGCGCTATGACTGATACGCGGCGGCCGGCGGACATGCTTCCCGAAGAGCGAGAAGAGCGCCACATGTCGTCGGCGAGCGTCGCTCGACCCGCGAGTGCGGGCGACGCGACCGGAAGCGTGGCGTTGCACGAGGACCCGTCGGTCGTCGGCACTCCCAGCATGGACCTCACCTACGAGCACGGCGTCGAGCTCGAGGCCCGCAGCCAGTGGGCATATGCCCGCATGCGCTTCTTCCGGCACAGGCTCGCGGTCACGAGCCTCATCATCCTCATCGGCTTCGGCCTCGTCGCGCTGTTCGCGGGCTGGGTCGCGCCGTACACGGAGGACTGGCAGCCCCCTTACGACGCGAACTACCTCAACTCACTGAACCAGGCTCCCTCGTTGGACTTTCCCTTCGGCACTGACCAGCTGGGGCGCGACTATCTCAGCCGGGTGATCTACGGCATCCAGACGTCGCTGGGCGTCGCGATCGTGGTCGCGCTGCTCGCAACGGTCATCGGCACGGCCATCGGCGCCGTCGCCGGCTACTACGGCGGCGCGGTCGACAACGGCCTGATGCGCTTCACCGACCTCATCCTCACGGTGCCGGGGCTCGCGGTCCTGCTCGTCGCCGCGGCGTACCTCGGCTCCTCGGCGGTCAACGTGCCGCTCGGAGTCACGTCGTTCAGCATCCCGCAACCGTTCGTGATCGGTCTCATCCTCGCCTTCCTGTTCTGGACCGGGATCGCTCGCATCGTGCGAGGCCTGTTCCTCTCGTTACGCGAGAAGGAGTTCGTGGAGGCGGCCAAGGCATCAGGGGCCGGCGACCGGCGGATCATCGCTCGCCACATCCTCCCCAACTGCGTCGGCCCGATCGTCGTCAACACGACGCTGATCATCGCCGCGGCGATCCTCGTCGAGGCGGCTCTGTCCTTCCTCGGCTTCGGCATCCAGCCGCCGGAGTCCTCGGTCGGCAAGCTCATCGCGGACGGCCAGCAGCAGGGCCCCGACCAGTGGTGGCTCATCTTGTTCCCAGGGCTCGTTATCACGGCGATCGCGCTCTGCGTGAACTTCGTCGGCGACGGCTTGCGCGACGCGCTCGACCCGACGCAGCGAGTGCGCGCCTGAGCGCACGCGGAGGGGCTCGGCGCCCGTTACGATCCTCCTGCAATGCCTGACCCAGTCCTCGCGATCAACGACCTGACCGTCGAGTTCAAGACGGAGGACGGCATCGTGAAGGCCGTCACGGATGTGAGCTACGAGCTCTTCCCGGGCGAGGTGCTCGGCATCGTCGGCGAGTCCGGCTCGGGGAAGAGCGTGTCCATGCTCACTGTGCTCGGCCTTATCCCGCAGCCGCCGGGCCGCATCGTGAAAGGGGAGGCGGTCTTCAACGGTCGCGACCTCCTGACGATGGAGAAGGACGAGCTGCGGAAGATCCGGGGCGGCGACGTGGCCATGATCTTCCAGGATCCGATGACGTCGCTGAACCCGGTGCTGACCGTCGGGGGCCAGATCGCCGAGGCGATCCGTGCGCACAACCCTGGGGTCGGCGAGGACGAGGCCGAGAAGCGGGTCGTCCAGCTGCTGTCGCTCGTCGGCGTGCCCAATCCCGAGCAGCGCTACCGCCAGTACCCGCACGAGTTCTCGGGCGGCATGCGGCAGCGCGGGATGATCGCCATGGCTATCGCCAACTCGCCGTCCGTGCTCGTCGCCGACGAGCCGACGACGGCGCTCGACGTGACGATCCAGGCTCAGATCATGGAGGTGATCAAGGCCGCCCAGCGCGAGACGCACGCGGCGATCGTGCTCATCACCCACGACCTCGGGCTCATCGCCGAGCTCGCCGACCGCGTGGTCGTCATGTACGCGGGGCGCGTCGTGGAGCTGTGCGACGTCTACACGCTCTTCCACGACCCGAAGCACCCGTACACGCTCGGCCTCATGAACAGTCTTGCGAGGCTCGACTCGGACCAGTCTCGGCTCGAACCGATCCCGGGTCAGCCCCCGAGCATGATCAGCCCGCCGCCGGGCTGCGCGTTCCACCCACGCTGCCTCGTGTCGCAGGGTCGCGCCGTCTGTCGTACCGACGTTCCTCCGCTGCGCGACTTCGGCGACCACGTCGCCGCTTGCCACTTCGCCGAGGAGGTCTCCGCCCAGCGCGTGCCTGCCGGCGCGTCAGGGGGCGAGTCGTGAGCGAGACAATGGGCGAGACGGCCGTCGACGCCGCTACCGCTGACCCGAACGAGATCCTCCGCGTCGAGGGCCTCGTCAAGTGGTTCCCGATCAAGGCGGGCGTGTTCAAGCACACGATCGGCCAGGTGCGTGCTGTGGACGGTGTCGACTTCGAGTGTCCTCCGCGGGGAGACGCTCGGGGTCGTCGGCGAGTCGGGCTGCGGCAAGACGACGCTCGGGCGGACGATCATCAAGCTCACGGAGCCGACCGGCGGGAAGATCGTCTTCAAGGGCGCCGACATCACGGCGTACAAGCGCAAGCAGATGCGCCCGGTGCGCCGCGACATGCAGATCGTCTTCCAGGATCCGTACGCGTCGCTGAACCCCCGGATGACGGTCCGCGAGATCGTCGCCGAGCCACTCCGCATCCACGACCTCTACCGCGGCAAGGAAGGACGTCGCAAGGTGGAAGGCCTCCTGCGAACCGTCGGTCTGAGCCCCGAGCATGCGAACCGCTTCCCGCACGAGTTCTCGGGTGGCCAGCGCCAGCGGATCGGCAGTCGCCCGCTCGCTCGCGTTGAACCCCGAGCTCCTCGTGCTCGACGAGCCCGTGTCCGCGCTCGACGTCTCGATCCAGGCGCAGGTGGTCAACCTCCTCGACCAGCTCCAGGACGAGTTCGGGCTCACGTATCTCTTCATCGCCCACGATCTCTCGGTCGTCCGTCACATCTCCGACCGGATCGCGGTCATGTACCTGGGCAAGGTCGTCGAGGTGGGAACGATAGAGCAGATCTACGGCACTCCGATGCACCCGTACACGCAGGCGCTGCTGTCGGCGGTGCCCATCGAGTCGCCCGACCAGCGTGGCAAGCGCACGAGGATCATGCTCGAGGGAGACGTACCGAGCCCCGCCAACCCTCCCTCCGGTTGCCGCTTCCGAACGCGCTGCTGGAAGGCGAAGGAGATCTGCGCCGAGGAAGAGCCGCCGCTCGTGCCGCGCGGGGGCTCCGGACAGCCCGTCGCCTGCCACTTCGCGGAGATCATGCGTCCCCTCGAGCTCGCCGAGCGGACGAAGGTGCCGACGGTGCCGGGCGAAGTGCCCGCCGGGTAGTTCGCTACCTTGGCCAGGTGACAGCTAACTCCGAGCGGTCGGGCTCGTCTGAATGGACATGAGACCGGTTCGGCCTCTCGTATGTGAACGAGTTCGTGGGCAGATCTCCGTTGGTCTAGACGGAGAGCTGTCGCAGCTCGAACGCATGATGATCGCTTCACATCTCGAGCGCTGCGCCGGCTGCGGAGCGTACGAGACCGAGGTGCGCTCCTTCACGCAGGCACTGCGTGTGGCTCCGCTCGAGCCCATGGCCCGGTCGGTTGTGATCCATCGCCGCCGGCGCCATGTCGGCGCGCGCTTGCAGGTCGCCGCCGCGGCGGCCGTAGCGCTCGTCGCGCTTGTCGGGGCGGGCGAGATGCTGCGAGGCCAGCAGCTGGACATCGAGTCCCCGACCTTCATCCCTGACGGCGCCGCCCAGATCAAGTACCAGACGAGGCAGGAGGTGCAGCGCGAGCAGGCGATCCTCGCCCGCGCGCCAAAGCCTGGCCACCCCGTCCAGCTCAAGGGCTCCGTTCTTTAGCCCGAAAGTCTGGCGACTTTCGGGCTCGGGCGAAAATCTCACGATTTTCGCCCGCAAGAGAGGTGGTCTCCGAGAGCCGCAGTTAGCCGCGCCCGTCACGCCGGTCGCGGCCGCGATCTATCCCCTGAGCGCTCACCTGAAAGGCCGACACCGTGACGCCGCCGCGGCCGACATGGGCGGCCGCGGCTCACCACCGCTTCTTTGAGACACCTCGCACTCGGAAATCGTGAGATTTCCGAGTGAAGGCTAGTGGGAGCCGATCGGCTCCACTGAGATGCCTTGCTCGTTGAGGCTCACGAACACGCGGTTTGCCTTCGTCCAGCCTGGGAACTGGAGCCCAACCGTGCCCTCGAGCAGGCCTTCCTGACCCGGGATGCTCGCGTCGTGCGCCGTGGCCGCTAGGGCCGCGGCGAGCTGGTGGAACGCGGCGACGAGCTTCGTCGACTCGTCTTCGAAGCCCTGTGCTGTGCCGGCGCCTTCGAAGTCGTCGGCTGCCTCGTCGATGAGGTCGGCGGCGCCGTTCATGCGCTCGAGGAGCTCCTCGAGCGTTCCCTGCCCTTCCGTGATCTGCGCGAGGGCGAAGTCCACGCGGTCGCGCGCCGAGACGACGGCTTCCGCGTAGTCCTCCTTCGAGACCGTCTCCGAGCCGCCCCCGCAACCCGCGACAACGCCGGCGGCGACGACCATTGCACAGGCAAGAACGAGTGCGCGAATCACGCCGGAAATGTACCCGCGAGGGCGTTAGGTAGCGGTCAACATGCCGTTAGGCTCCGATAGACTGCGGACACCGGCGTGGCAGCGCTGACGTCGCGCCCGATTCCCTCGAAAGCACACCCAGGAGACGTATGTCCGCCAAGGAGCAAGGCCGCGAGAACGTCGGCAAGATCGTCGAGATCAGGGGCGTCGTCGTCGACGCCGTCTTCCCCGAGAGCCTGCCCGGGATTACGAACGCACTCCGCATCACCATGACCGACGCGGACGGCGGGACACGCGACCTCATCGCCGAGGTACAGCAGCATCTGGGTGACGACCGCGTCCGCGCGGTGGCCATGGACTCCACGGACGGGCTTGCGCGCGGCGCCGACGCCGTCGACACGGGCGCCGCGATCAGCGTCCCGGTCGGCCCGGCGACGCTCGGCCGGATCTGGAACGTCATCGGCGAGCAGATAGACAAGTCGGAGCCGGTGGAGGGAGCGGAGCGCTGGCCGATTCACCGTGACGCACCCGACTTCGCAGACCTGTCCCCGAAGCTCGAGGTGTTCGAGACGGGCATGAAGGTCGTCGACCTCACGGCGCCGTTCGTCCGCGGAGGGAAGATCGGCCTCTACGGCGGCGCGGGGCTGGGCAAGACCGTGCTCATTCAGGAGCTCATCCACAACGTCGCGACCCAACACGCAGGCGTGTCCGTGTTCGCCGGCGTGGGAGAGCGCACGCGCGAGGGCAACGACCTCTGGCTCGAGATGCAGGAGTCGGGCGTCATCGACCGCGTCGCGCTCGTCTACGGCCAGATGAACGAGCCGCCTGGAGCGCGCCTTCGCGTCGGCCTGTCCGGGCTGACGATGGCGGAGTACTTCCGCGACCAGGGCCAGGACGTCCTGCTCTTCATCGACAACATCTTCCGCTTCGTGCAGGCGGGCTCGGAGGTGTCGGCGCTGCTCGGCCGCATGCCGAGCGCCGTGGGCTACCAGCCGACGCTCGCGAGCGAGATGGGCGAGCTCCAGGAGCGCATCACGTCGACGGCCACCGGTTCGGTGACCTCGGTGCAGGCGGTCTACGTTCCCGCGGACGACATGACCGACCCGGCGCCCGCAGGCACGTTCGCGCACCTCGATGCGTTCATCGTGCTCTCGCGGCCGATCTCGGAGAAGGGCATCTATCCGTCGATCGACCCGCTCCAGTGCTTCTCGCGAGCACTGCAGCCCGGCGTCATCTCCGACGACCACTACGAGACGACGACGCGCGTGCTCGAGATCCTCCAGCGCTACAAGGACCTCCAGGACATCATCGCCATCCTCGGCATGGACGAGCTTTCGGACGAGGACAAGCTCACCGTCACGAGGGCGCGGAAGATCGAGCGCTTCCTGTCGCAGCCGATGAACGTCGCCGAGGCGTTCACCGCGCGTCCGGGCGTCTACGTGAAGCTCGAGGACACCGTCAAGGGCTTCCGGGAGATCGTCGAGGGCAAGCACGACGAGCTGCCCGAGCAGGCGTTCTACATGGTCGGCACGATCGAGGAGGCCGTGCCAGGCGGCGCAGGGCTCCGTCACCGTCCCCGAAGCAGCCGAGGAGCCCGAGCAGGCCGAGGAGACCGAGGAAGCCGAGGCCGAGCCGGTCGCGGCCGGCTAGGCGTGGCCGACGAGCGCAGGAAGTTCGAGGTCTCGCTCGTGACGCCGGAAGGCGCCGCGTACGAAGGCCTCGCGGAGATGATCGTCGTGCCCGGCGCCGCCGGCGAGATCGGCATCCTCGCGCGCCACGCGCCGCTCGTCGCGATGCTCAAGGCGGGCTCGACCCGCGTGTACGTCGCCGAGGGGAACGTCGTCGAGTTCGCGACCGGGCCGGGCTTCTTCAAGGTCGAGCAGGACCGCGCGCTCGCGCTCGTCGACGACGCCGTCGACGCCCGTCGAGATCGACACGGAGCGGGCGCAGCAGCAGCTCGAGGACGCGCAGACGGAGCTCGAGCGCGTCGAGGCGGGCGAGTCGGAGGCCGACCGCTGGCAGCTCGAGCAGCGCGTTCGGCATGCCGAGAACCAGCTGACCGTCGCGGGCCGATCGTAGGTTGAGGCGATGAAGGCTTACGCCCCAGGCATCTACCCGCGGTCCGACGCGCTCGTCCAGGCGACGCGCGACCTCGACCGTGGCCGCGTCTCCGTCGACGACGTCGAGGCGCGGCGCGCAGCCGATCTCGAGGCGTTGCTTTCCGCCGAGTCCGAGGCCGGCTTCGACCTCCTCTCAGACGGCATGCTGGCCTGGCAAGACCTCTTTCGGCCGCTCGTCGACGCGAGCGACGGTCTGGAGGCGGGCGCCCTCACGCGCTTCCTCGACACGAACACGTTCTTCCGGGCGCCACACGCGACGGGCACGCCGCGCCTCGTCTCGCCGCTCGGCGCCGACGCTGTCGCCGATCTCGACGGGCCGCGGCTCGTGACGTTGCCCTCCCCGTACGCGTTCGGCGAGGCGGCCGGCGTCGATCCGCGGGAGCTTGCTTCCTCCGTGCTCGCCCCGGCCATCGAGGCTCTCGACGCGGACCTGGTCGTCTTGTCGGAGCCGTTCCTCGCGCGCGCGGCGGACGCCGATGTCGCGCGCGCTCGGCGAGCCCTCGCGCAGCTGTCGGCGCGAGGCACGCTCGTTCTGCAGCTGACGTTCGGCGACGCCTCGCCGCTGCTCGAGCGCATCGTCGACCTGCCCGTGGACGGAATCGGCGTGGACTTCTATCTGACCCCGCTCGACGCCGTGCCCGAGGGCTTTCCGAAGCTCCTGCTCGCCGGCGTCGTCGACGCGCGCTCCTCGGAGGTCGAGGACCCGGCGGCCGATCGCCGGCTTCGCGGCGCGCCTGAAGGAGCGGACATCCGGTGAGCTCGCGCTCGTGCCGAACGGCGATCTCCAGTTCGTGGCCGAGCCGATCGCGAAGCGGAAGCTCGCGGCGCTCGGCGCGCGCGAAGGAGCTGGCGGCGTGAGCGTCCACTTTCTCACGCACGAGGTCGGCTCTCTGGCCAAGCCGCCGTGGCTCGTGAAGCCGTCGGCCGGCAGGCCCCTGGACGGCAGCGACGTCGAGCACGCCCGCACGTGGGGCGAGAAGCTCTCGGTGTCCCGGACTACGAGGAGCTCGTCGCGTTGCTCGAGCAGGGGCCCGGCGAGGAGGCGAAGGACGACATCGCGCGCTGGTCGAGCCGCTACGCGCTCCGGCTCCAGGAGCAGGCCGGTCTCGACGTCGTCTGGGACGGCGAGCAGCTGCGCACGGAGATGTACGCCTGGGCGATCGCGCACTCCACGGGCTTCGAGCCGCGCGGCACCGTGCGGAGCTTCGACAACAAGTACTACTCGAAGTCGGCCGTCACCGGCCCCGTCTCGATGCGCGAGCCGTACCACAACGCCGAGCTCGAGTACCTCCAGTCCGTCGCCGAGGCGAAGCTCAAGATCCCGATCACCGGCGCGTACACGCTCGCCGTCTGGTCGTACGACGAGCACTACGGCTCGGCTGCCGAGAGGCTCGGCGCCGGCTCGCCGCGCGCCGCGGAGATCGCCGCCCGGCGCGAGCTCGCGCTCGACATCGCCCGCAACATCATCCGGCCGAACCTCGAGGCGCTGATCGAGCTCGGGGCAGACGTGGATCCAGATCGACGAGCCGGGAGCGTCCACGGAGCCCGACGAGCTCGAGGTGTTCGCGGAGAGCTTCAACGCGAGCGTCGAGGGGCTGGACTGCTACTTCTCGACCCACCTCTGCTTCTCGGACTACGACCTCTTCTTCCCCGCCATCGAGGGCATGAGCGGCTGCCGCCAGTACTGCGTCGGGTTCGCGAACTACGACGAGCGCGAGCTCGGCACGAGCGCCGCCGAGCGGCCCGGCTACCGCGTCATCGAGCGCTTCCGCGACCTGCCGTACGAGCCGGCGCTCGGCGTGGGCGTGCTCGACATCCACACGGACTACGTCGAGCCGCCCGAGCTCGTCCGCGACCGGATCCTCCACGCCGTCGACGTCTTCGGCGGCCCCGAGCGCATCCACGTGACGCCCGACTGCGGCCTCCGCACGAGGAGCTGGGAGGTCGCGTACGAGAAGCTCGTGAACATGGTCGAGGGCACCCGTCTCGCCGAACAGAGCCTTAACGGGTCCAACACGCCGGATCGCTAACCTCGGGCCGTGCGGTTGACGCTGAAGAGAGCGCTGGGCCTCAGCGCGGCTCCGGGCGGCGGCGGAGCCGTCGTGTTGCCGCCGGATGCACTCTCGCCCGTGACGGTCTACGAAGCTCCGCCGCTCGCCCGGCGCGCCGGCGTCGGGGTGCTGGGGCGCGTGCTCGGCATCGTCGCGGCGGGCGTGCTCATGCTCGCTGTCTCGCTCGTCGGCGGCGTCTACCTCTGGCTCCACGAGAGCGTGGCCGCCGTCAGCGCACACTCGGCGGACGTGAAGGCGGCCCAGACGACGCTCGACGGCGTGCCGGCCGCCGATACGGCCGCGATCGCGCTCGTCATCGGCTACGACCGGCGCCACGGAGAGGCCGAGGGAACGCCGTCGCGCTCCGACACGCTCATGCTGCTCCGCGCCGACCCGCAGACGGACTCGATCTCGATGCTCTCGTTCCCGCGCGACCTCGTGGTCGAGGTGCGGTGCCCGGGCTCGGTCTTCACCGTCGAAGATCAACGCTGCGTACTCGACCTGCGGCGCAAAGGGCGCGCTCGACACCGTCCGCAACCTCACCGGGCTGCCGATCAACTACCTCATCACCGTCAACTTCAGCGGCTTCAAGCGCATCGTCAACACGCTCGGCGGCGTCTGGGTCGACGTCGACCGTCGCTACTACAACGACAACGCGGGCGTCAGCCCGGGCTTCGGCTACGCGAAGGTCAACCTCCAGCCCGGCTACCAGCGGCTGACCGGTGGCGCCGCGCTCGACTACGCGCGCTACCGGCACACGGACTCGGACTTCCACCGCATAGCGCGGCAGCAGCTGTTCGTGACCGCGATGAAGGAGCAGTTCGAGCGCGGGTTCTCGGTGACGAAGGTGCCGGGCCTCGTCGGCGCGGTGACGAAGAACGTCGAGGTCGGTGTGGGCGGAGGCAAGGAGCTGACCGCGCGCACGATCCTCCGCTACGCGCTCTTCGCCTACGGCCTTCAGGGCGGGCACTTCTTCCAGGAGAAGATCGAGGGCGTGACCGGCTTCTCCGAGCTGACGACCGACACCGCCAACATCCAGGACGCCGTCGCCCGGTTCTCGACCCCCGACGTGGAGGCGCCGAAGGTGGCGACGGCGGTGGCGCTCAAGCGGAAGCTGAAGACGCGCGACGCCGAAGCCCGAGGACACGACGGTCTCCGTGCTCAACGGCTACGTCGTGCCGGGCGCGGCCGCCGAGGCGAGGTTCCTGCTCGGCCAGCGCGGCTACGCGACGATCGATGGGCTTCCGGGCGCGACCGGCGAATGCCCCGTGGGACGACCAGTTCCACACGGCTGTGTACTTCGACAGCGGCTCGAGCCGAGCGCGCGCGGCGGCGAGGTCGATGGCAAGGCTCTTCGGCGCGGCCGAGCCGGAGGCATTCGCGGCGCAGAAGAAGTGCACCGGCCCGCCGTTGCAGCAGCCCCGCAGCTGTCATCTGCGCCCGCTCGCGAACGGCGCGATGCTGACCGTCGTCGTCGGCCAGACCTTC
Organism: uncultured Actinomycetes bacterium; assembly: GCA_963755155.1. Classification (GTDB taxonomy): domain Bacteria; phylum Actinomycetota; class Thermoleophilia; order Gaiellales; family Gaiellaceae; genus PALSA-612. The sequence goes on from CAVWIV010000015.1 coordinate 169,711, forward strand.
CACAACCGGCTGACGCCGGCCCCCGCGCGGACGCAGATCACGCGCACGCCCCCCGACGTCATGCCGCGACCGCTCGGCGACGGCGTCACTCGTTCGCGCTCAGAAGCGGCGGGTCGGGTTCCCGCTCATGGTGCCCTCGGTGCTCGATCGTCAGTCGTCACTCGATTCCGACGTGCCTGTGCGCACGTACCGCCTGGGGAAGGATCACGGAGGCGTCCGGCTCGTGTTCAGGCGCGGCCTCGAGTACTGGGGCGTCCAGCAGACGAACTGGCCCGATGCGCCGATCCTCGCCAGCCGAAGCCTCCACCGGGTCATCAACGGCCGCGGCTACGACTTCTACTACCAGGGGCCGAAGCTCCACATGATCGTGCTGCGCGGACGGCGACAACTCGTACTGGGTCGTCAACACGCTGCTCAACTCGCTCTCGAACGAGACGATGGTCGCGATCGCAAAGGGCCTCCAGCCGCTCGACCCTCTGAAGAAGGCGAAGAAGAAGGCGAAGTCCCAGCAAACGTGAGAATCGCGGTCTTCGGAGCGGGCTACGTGGGCCTCGTCACCGGGGCGTGCTTTGCCGACCTCGGCCACGACGTCGTCGTTCGCGACGTGCTTCCCGAGAGAGTCGACGACCTGCGCGCCGGGCGCGTGCCGATCCACGAGCCCGGGCTCTCCGACGTCATCGAGCGCGCGGGCGAGAGGCTTCGCTTCACGCTCGACGTGGGCGAGGCGCTCGACGGCGCGGAGCTCGCGTTCGTCGCCGTCGGCACGCCGCCGACGCACTCCGGAGACCCCGATCTCTCCGCGGTGTGGACCGTCGTCGAGGAGCTGCCGGACGGCGTGGACCTCACGCTCGTCATGAAGAGCACCGTGCCTCCGGGCACCGGCGAGAAGGTGCGGCGCGCGCTCGATCTCCGCGGGCTGGCCGACGTCGCGTACGTGTCGAACCCGGAGTTCCTCGCCGAGGGCACGGCCGTCCACGACTTCATGCACCCCGACCGCGTCGTGGTCGGCGCCTTCGAGCCGGAGCACGCGGAGCGCGTGGCGCAGCTCTACGACACGCTGGACACGACGATCGTGCGCACGGATGTCGCGTCGTCCGAGATGATCAAGCTCGCCTCGAACGCCTTCCTCTCGACCCGCATCAGCTTCATCAACGAGATCGCGAGCGTCTGCGAGCTCGTCGGCGCAGACGTCGTCGACGTCGCTGCGGGGATCGGCCTCGACCACCGTCTCGGCCCGCACTTCCTGAAGGCGGGGCTTGGCTTCGGCGGCTCGTGCTTCCCAAAGGATGTCTCGGCGCTCAAACAGCTGGCCGGGAACTCCGGCTACCACTTCCAGCTGCTGTCGGCGGTGATCGAGGTCAACGAGCTTCAGCGCCGGCGCGTCATCCAGAAGCTGCAGAAGCACCTCGGCGACCTGCACGGCAAGGAGATTGCGGTGCTCGGGCTCGCCTTCAAGCCGGGAACGGACGACCTGCGCGAGGCGCCGAGCCTCGTCATCGCCGCGCGGCTGCTCGCCGAGGGTGCGGAAGTCCGTGCCTGGGATCCCGTCGCGGACGCGCGTTCGCTGCTGCCCGAGGTGACGTTCGCTTCGAGCGTCCTCGATGCGGTGCGGGACGCGGACGCCGCCGTCGTGGTCACCGAGTGGCCCGAGGTGGCCGCTCTCGCGACGCCGGAGGCGTACGCGGCCATGCGCTCGCCGATCGTCATCGACGGGCGAAACGTCCTCGATCCCGAGGCCATGCGGACGCTCGGCTTCGTCTACGAGGGCGTCGGACGGCCTGTTCCCGTCGAAGTCGAGCGCTGATGGAGGCGATCATCCTCGCCGGCGGCAAGGCCGAGCGGCTGGGCGACGCGGCAGGAGGAAAGCCGAAGGCGCTGGTGCCGGTGGCAGGCAGGGCGCTCGTCGGCTACCAGGTCGCCGCGCTTCGCAGCGCCGGCGTCGCACACGTGATCTTGAGCACCGCCGCCGGCATGGGCGCCGAGTTCGAGAGCGCGCTCGCGGGATCGGGCGTTGACGTGACGGTTGTCGAGGAACCGGAGCCGCTGGGGCGCGGGGGAGGGCTGCGCTTCGCGGCGGCCGCGCGACGGGAGCAGGGCGATCTTTACGCCATCAACGGCGACGAGCTGCTCGCGCTCGATCTCGCCGCGCTGCTCGCCCGGCATCGCGAGACCGGTGCTGCCGCAACGATCACCGTTACGCAGCCAGCTTCGTCGTTCGGCGTCGTCGAGCTGAACGGTGACGGGATGGTCATGGGCTTCGAGGAGGCAGCCGTCGTCCCGTACTGGGTCAGCTGCGGCGTCTACGTGCTGGGAAAGGAGGCGGTGGCGGCGCTGCCCGAGCGCGGCGACCACGAGACGAGCACGTTTCCCCAGCTCGCCGGCGACGGGCGGCTCGCGGCGTACCGCTACGAGGGCGTCTGGCTTACCGTCAACACGCCGAAGGACCTCCGCCGCGCGGAGGAGTACATCGCGGCCAACCCTCACTGGCTCGCCGCGTGACGGATTGCGCCTTCGAGCCGCGGAAGGTGGAGAAGCCCTGGGGCTGGGAGCTGATCTGGGCGCTCACCGACCGGTACTGCGGGAAGCTCCTGTTCGTCCGCTCGGGCGAGTCGCTCTCGCTCCAGTATCACGAGGCCAAGGATGAGTCGTGGTACGTCCAGGAGGGGCGCGCCGAGCTCGAGCTCTCATCGGTCGGCGACGCCGACCGAGAGCGGGTCGAGATCCAGGCCGGCGACTGCTTTCGCTTCCGGCCGCAGACCGTCCACCGCCTGCGCGCGACCGAGGACACGCTCATCATCGAGGTGTCGACGCCGGAGATCGACGACGTCGTGCGGATCGAGGATGCCTACGGCCGGGAGGGCACTAACGAACCTTGACGTAGTTATGTTAAGGTAGCGGCATGGAGCCGCTGACGATCGGGGCCGCGGCCCGCCACACCGGCTGGTCGCCGCGCATGCTCCGCTATCTCGAGCAGGCGGGGCTCGTCGAGCCCCAGAGATCGGCGAGCGGCTACCGGAGGTACGGGCTCGCCGAGCTCAACCGCCTGCGGTCGCTGCGTGGGCTCCTCGAGCGCTTCGGCGTGGACATCGGGGACGTGGCCTTCGCAGCTCGCCTGCGCCGTGATGCGGCGCTGCGGGCGGCGGTCGACGGGTGGCTCGCCGGACTGGAGCTCGAAGCGCTGGAATGGGAACAGGCGAAGCACGAGCGGCTGCTCGTGGCATAGACAAACGAGAGGGAGCGATGGCAGCTACGAAACGACATGACGTAAAGGATCTCGCGCTCGCGCCTGACGGCGTGCGGCGGATCGAGTGGGCCGACCGGCAGATGCCGGTGCTCGCAGCGATCCGCGACCGGTTCGAGCGCGACAAGCCGCTGGCCGGCTACCGGGTCTCGGCGTGCCTCCACGTGACGACTGAGACCGCGAACCTCATGCGCACGCTGACGGCGGGCGGCGCCGACGTCGTCCTCTGTGCGTCGAACCCGCTGTCGACGCAGGACGACACGGCCGCCGCGCTCGTGGACGAGTACGGCGTGTCGGTCTTCGCCATCAAGGGCGAGGACAACGACACGTACTACGCGCACATCGACGCGGCCGTCGACCACAAGCCGCACCTGACGATGGACGACGGCGCCGACGTCATCGGCGTCCTCCACTCGGCGCGGCGCGAGCAGCTCGGCGAGATCATCGCGGGCACCGAGGAGACGACGACCGGCGTCATCCGGCTGAAGGCGCTCGAGGCCGACGGCAAGCTCGGCTTCCCGATCATCGCCGTCAACGACGCGAAGACGAAGCACCTCTTCGACAACCGCTACGGCACGGGGCAGTCGACGATCGACGGCATCATCCGCGCGACGAACGTCCTGCTGGCAGGGCGACGATTCGTCGTCGCCGGGTACGGCTGGGTGGGCCGCGGCGTCGCGATGCGTGCCCGAGGAATGGGCGCGCACGTGATCATCACCGAGGTCGACCCGGTGCCGGCGCTCGAGGCGGCGATGGACGGCTTCGAGGTGCTGCCGATGGCGCAAGCGGCACGCGTCGGCGACATCTTCTGCACGGCGACTGGCGACAAGAACGTCATCACCGCGGAGCACATGCAGGTGATGAAGGACGGCGCCATCCTCGCCAACACGGGCCACTTCAACGTCGAGATCGAGATCCCGGCGCTGCGTGGGCTTGCGACCGAGACGCGGACGGCGCGCGAGTTCGTCGAGGAGTTCGTGCTCGAGGACGGGCGGAGGATCTACCTCGTCGCCGACGGGCGCCTCGTGAACCTCGCGGCGGCCGAGGGGCATCCCGCGTCGGTGATGGACATGTCGTTCGCCAACCAGGCGCTCTCGGCCGAGTACGCGGTGGAGAACGCCGCGCGGCTCGAGAAGCGGGTGTACCCCGTGCCGGAGGAGATCGACGCCGAGATCGCCCGCCTGAAGCTCGCGTCCATGGGCATCGAGATCGACACACTGACCGAGGAGCAGGAGCGCTACCTCGCCTCGTGGGACGAAGGAACATAACGGGGGAAACCATGTTTCCCCCGTTTGCCCCCTTCTTCTTGTGAGCGCGGAGAACAGCTGTGACTGGGCCTCCGCCGGAGTGAATCCGGCTCCGGCCACGCGCGCTGGTCGCATGGGAGTGACTGATCAGCTCGTCGTCGGGCTGCTGCACCCGGGGGAGATGGGTGCAGCAGTCGCGACGCAGTTGCGGGAGAAGGGGCGTTTTGTTCTCTGGGCGTCCCAAGGTCGCAGCGCCGCGACGGTCGAGCGTGCCGAGCAGGCGGGTTTGCGCGATGCGGGGACGGTCGAGGAACTCGCGGAGGCGAGCGACGTCATCCTCTCCGTGTGCCCGCCGCACGGGGCGCTCGCCGTCGCCGGGTCGATCGCGGGCTTCAAGGGCATCTACGTCGATGCCAACGCTGTCTCCCCGATGACTGCCCGCGAGATCGCGAGCATCGTCGAGGAAGGGGGCGGCCAGTTCGTGGACGGTGGGATCGTCGGCTCTCCCCCGCGAGGACGGCGTGCCGACGAGTCTCTACCTCTCCGGGCCCATGGCCGCCTCGGAGTCGCCGATCTCTTTCGAGACACGTCGTTCGAGCCCGGATCGTCTCTGACGAGCCCGGCTCCGCCTCGGCGGTGAAGATGACGTACGCGGCGTGGACGAAAGGCACCGCCGCGCTGCTGCTGGCGATCCGGGAGGTAGCCCGAGCTGAAGGCGTCGAGGAGACGCTCCTCGCCGAGTGGGAGGAGTCGATTCCAGCTTTGACCGAGCGGTCTGAACGCGCCGCGGCCGCTGCTGACAGCAAAGGCTGGCGCTGGGTGGGGGAGATGGAGGAGATCGCCCGCACGTTCGCGACCGCCGGGCTTCCCGGCGGCTTCCACGAGGCGGCGGCAGAGGTCTATCGGCGGTACCCGCGGTGAGCACGCTGGCGCCGCACGACATCGTCCGCCTGGAGGACGGCGCCGTCGTCCTCCTCGACCAGCGGCGATTGCCGGACGAAGAAGTCGCGCTCGAGTGCCGGAGCGCCGACGAGGTGGCGGAGGCGATCCGCACGCTCGCCGTCCGCGGCGCGCCGGCCATCGGCGTGGCCGCCGCGTACGGCTACGCGCTCGCGGCCGAACTCGGTCACGACCTCGACGAGGCCGATCGCGTCCTGCGGTCGTCGCGGCCGACCGCCGTCAACCTCGCCTGGGCGCTCGATCACATGCGCGACGATCCGTCGCCCGAGCGCGCTCGCGAGCTCCACGCCGAGGAGGTCGAGCGCTGCCGATCTATGGCGGAGCACGCGGTGACGTTGCTCCAGCCGGGCACGCGCGCGCTCACCCACTGCAACACCGGCGCCCTCGCGACGGGCGGCTACGGCACCGCGCTCGGGGCGATCCGGCTCGGCTGGGAGCGCGGTCTGGTCGAGCACGTGTGGGCGACGGAGACACGACCGCTCAACCAGGGCTCACGACTGACGGCGTGGGAGCTCGACCGTCTGGGGATCCCGTTCTCGCTCATCGCCGACAGCGCCGCCGGATCGCTGATGGAGGCTGGGCGGGTGGACATCGTCTTCACCGGGGCCGACCGCATTGCGGCGAACGGCGACACTGCGAACAAGATCGGCACCTATGGCCTCGCCGTGCTGGCGCGCCATCACGACGTGCCGTTCGTCGTCGTCGCACCGACCTCCACCGTCGACGCCGAGGCTGCAAGCGGCGACGCGATCCCGATCGAGGAGCGCAGCGCTGCCGAATTGAGCGACCGGTTCCCGGCGTTCAACCCGGCGTTCGACATCACGCCGGCGGAGCTGATTCACGCGATCGTGACCGAGGAAGGCGTCAGGCGGGGAGCGCCCGTCGCATGAAGCTCCTTGTCCTGGCGGCCGGCTACGCGACGCGGCTGTACCCGCTGACTCGCGACCGCCCGAAGGCGCTCCTGCCCGTCGGCGCTAGGCCGATGGCCGACTGGCTGCTCGAGCGCGTGGAGCCGATCGGGTTCGACGCGAAGTACCTCGTCACGAACGCACGCTTCGCTGATCAGTTCCGCGGGTGGGCGGACGGGAAGGACGTGACGGTCGTCGACGACGGGACGACGAGCGACGACGATCGCCTCGGCGCGATCGGCGACATCGGCTTCGTCATCGATCGTGAGGGCATCGACGACGACCTCGTGGTCGTCGCGGGGGACAACCTCTTCTCGGAGCCCCTCGGCGACTTCGGCCGCGCCGCGCGGGAGCGGGGCACGCCGCTGCTCGCCATCCACGACGTGGGGGATCTCGAGCTCGTGCGTGGCCGCTACAACTCGATCGAGGTCGATGCGCACGGCCGGATCACGTACTTCGAGGAGAAGCCCGAGGAGCCGCGCTCCACGCTCTCCGGCATCGCGCTCTACTTCTATCCGCGCGAGACGCTGCCGCTGATCCGCGAGTATCTCGCCGCCGGGAACAACCCCGACCAGCCCGGCCGGCTCATCCAGTGGCTCTACCCGCGCGTGGACGTCCACACCTGGCAGGTGCCCGGCCAGTGGTACGACATCGGCGACCGCGAGCAGCTCGAGGAAGCCGACCGAGTCTTTTCACAGAGCTGACGCAGAGACGTTGCGGCTCCGGCCGTACGGTGGGTCGGAGTGCTGGACCTGCTCTTCCCGCGGCGGTGCGTCGTCTGCCGCAGCCCGGGCGACGAGCTGTGCCCGAGCTGCCGGGTGAGCCTGCGTCGCATCCCGCTGCCGCTCTGTGAGCGCTGCGGCGCGCCGACCTCTTGGCCCGTTCGCCGCTGTGGCGAGTGCGCCGGACGGAGGCTGGCCTTCGCGTCTGCGAGGGCGGCAATCGTCTACGACGACGCGGCGCGCGCGCTCGTGCGTAGCTGGAAGGAGCGCGGGCTGCGGGGCCTTGCGTCCTTCGCCGCCGATCTGGTCGTGGAGTCGGTTGCCCGTCCGGATGCCGTCGCCCTCGTGTCCGTGCCGGCGGATCCGGACCGAGCGCTCGAACGCGGCGAGCATCCTGCAACCGCGCTTGCGCGGGAGCTGGGCCGGTGCTGGAGCATCCCGCTCTCGACGCCCATCGCACGATCGGGCGCCCGCCGCCGGCAGGCCGGCCTCGCGCTCGCGGCCCGTCGCGGCAACGTCCGCGGCACGTTTCTCGCGACGGCGGAGGCGCCGGCAAGCGTCTGCCTCGTCGACGACGTCTACACGAGCGGGGAGACGGTGAATGCCGCCGCGTCGGCGCTGCGCAAGGCTGGCGCGCGCCGCGTCGCCGTGGTGAGCCTCGCGCGGGCTGTGCGGTAGATTCAGCGCAAGTAGCTCGCGAGCTGGAAGGGAGATGCGATGCAGCTCCAGGTGAAAGGCAAGAATCTCGACCTCACTCCCGACCTCGTCAGTTACGCGGAGAAGAAGATCGGCAAGCTCCAGAAGCTCCTTGCCGATCCGACGCCCGTGGTCGTGGAGCTCGCGGTCGAGCGCAACCCCTCGATCGCCCGCAACCAGATTGCGGAGGCGACGATCTGGACGAAAGGGCCGGTGCTCCGCGCGCGCGAGGCATCGACCGACATGAAGGCTGCGATCGACGAGCTCGCGGACAAGCTCGAGCGCCAGGTCGAGCGCTACCGCGACAAGCGCACCGTCGAGCGTCGGCGCGATGTCGTCGCGCTCGAAGGAAACGGCCTAGTGCTCGATCCCGAGAAGGGGTGGCTTCCGCCCGGTATCACCGGCCTGTCACGACAGCGCGAGTGGGATGCGGTGACGACGGTCGCGGCGCCGGGGACGCCCGGCGACGAGGTCATCTTCGTCGCGCTCGCGGACGGCAGGCTGATCGAGGAGGTCGGCGCCGCCGTCGATCTCGAGTCGCTGGCGAAGGCACTCAGCGGGTCGCTGGCGCGCCCGTTCCGGGCGTCGGCGGTGCGCCATGACGACGTGTGGGCGGTCGGCGGCTCCGCAATCGATGTCGTGCAGCTCGACCCCAACCCCGCCGGCGACGACCTCGAGCTGACGTGGGACGGCGAGACGCTGTCGCTCGCCGCGGACGGGATTCCGGTCGACGTCGAACGCGCCGAGGCGCTCGAGCGGGTCGCGTCCGAGCGCCAGACAGGGCCCTACGCCGCGCGGGCGACACGGCTGGACGGCAGCCTGTTCGAGTTGGCCGTCTACCCGCTCTAGACGCCGCGGCTCTGCGGGTACCCTAGGTCTGTGGCCCAGAACCTCGGCTCGTTCGAGAGAGTCCTGCGCGTCGGCGAGGGCCGGCGGCTCAAGCGGCTCGCCCAGCAAGCGGCCTACATCGGCACGCTCGAGGAGGAGTTCGAGGAGCTGACGGACGACGAGCTGCGCGGCAAGACCGCCGAGTTCAAGCAGCGCATCGAGGCAGGCGAAACGCTCGAGGAGATCCTCTTCGAGGCGTATGCCGCCGTCCGTGAGGCGTTCAAGCGGTCGATGGGCGTCCGCCTCTTCGACGTCCAGCTCATGGCCGGCATCGTCCTCCACGAGGGCGACATCGCGGAGCAGAAGACGGGTGAGGGAAAGACGTTCACGGCGGTGCAGGCGCTCTACCTCAACGCGCTATCCGGGCAACAACGTCCATCTCGTCACCGTCAACGACTATCTCGCCAAGCGTGACTCGGAGTGGACGCGGCCCGTCTACGAGGCGCTCGGCGCCACTGTCGGCGCGATCCAGAACATGATGCCGTTCGACCAGCGCCGCGCGATGTACGGCTGCGACGTCACGTACGGCACGAACTCGGAGTTCGGCTTCGACTACCTCCGCGACAACATGGCCGTGACGCTCGAGGGCACTGTCCAGAAGGGGCACACGTACGCGATCGTGGACGAGGTCGACTCGATCCTCATCGACGAGGCGCGCACGCCGCTCATCATCTCCGGCGAGCCCGAGACGGCCGCGAAGACGTACTACGACTTCGCGCGGGTCGTGAAGCAGCTGGAGGGCGTCCCGTACCTGCCACCCTCGAAGATCGAGAAGCGCGCCGAGCCCGATGCCGACTACACGTACGACGAGAAGTTCAAGACGGTCTCGCCGCTGCCGCGCGGCATCGAGAAGGTCGAACGCGCGCTCGGGATCGAGAACCTCTACGACCCGCGCAACGTCCAGCTCGTCAACCACCTCTCGCAGGCGCTGAAGGCGCAGGCGCTCTACAACCGCGACAAGGAGTACGTGATCGCCGACGGCGAGGTGAAGATCGTCGACGAGTTCACGGGGCGGATCATGGAAGGCCGCCGCTGGTCCGAGGGCCTCCACCAGGCCGTCGAGGCCAAGGAGAACGTGACCATCCAGGAGGAGCACGTCACCATGGCGACGATCACGCTCCAGAACTACTTCCGCCTCTACGACAAGCTCGCCGGTATGACGGGTACGGCGAAGACCGAGGAGAAGGAGTTCTCGGAGATCTACGGGCTCCACGTCGCGGAGATCCCGACGAATGTGGACGTGGCGCGCGACGACGGCAACGACCTCATCTACCGCACGAAGGAGGCGAAGTTCGCGGCCGCCGTCGACGACATTGCCGAGCGACACGAGGAAGGGCAGCCGGTGCTCGTCGGCACGATCGCCGTCGAGACCTCCGAGTACCTCTCGCAGTTGCTGACGCGCAACGGCATCCCTCACAACGTCCTCAACGCGAAGCAACACGAGCGCGAGGCGGAGATCATCGCCCAGGCGGGCCGCAAGGGCTCGGTCACGATCGCGACGAACATGGCCGGCCGCGGCGTCGACATCGTCCTCGGCGGCAACAAGCAGCACGAGCTCCGCGGGCAGCTGATCGCCGACGGCCTCGAAGAGGGAAGCCCTGACTTCGACGCTGAGCTCAAGCGGCGCATGGAAGACGCGCGCGAGGAGTGGGAGGCCGACCACGAGGAGGTGCTCGAGCTCGGCGGGCTCTACGTCGTCGGCACGGAGCGCCACGAGGCACGCCGCATCGACAACCAGCTGCGTGGCCGCTCCGGCCGCCAGGGAGACCCCGGCGAGACGCGGTTCTTCCTCTCCGGCGCCGACGACCTCGTGCGGCTCTTCGCCGGCGACCGGATCCAGAACATCATGGCCCGCTTCAAGGTGCCCGAGGACCAGCCCATGGAGGCGGGGATCCTCACGAAGCAGATCGAGAACGCGCAGAAGAAGGTCGAGGAGCAGAACTTCGTCATGCGCAAGAACGTCCTCAAGTACGACGACGTCATGAACAAGCAGCGCACGGTGATCTACAAGCAGCGCCGCGAAGTGCTCGAGGGACAGGACCTCTCGGACGAGGTGCATCAGTGGATCGAAGAGGTGGTCGGGGCCACCGTCGACCAGTTCGCGACCGAAGAAGGCGAAGGCTGGGATCTCGACCAGGTCTGCGAGGCGATGCACACGCTCTATGGCTCGGACGTCTCGGCTGCCGAGCTGCGCGAGGACTTCTCGGGCTCGTTCGACCGACAGGCGCTCGTCGACGACTTCTCCGAGGACGCGCAGGAGGCGTACGCGGAGAAGGAGCGGCAGCTCGGGTCGGAGCTCCTACGCGAGCTCGAGCGCTACGTGATCCTCCAGGTCGTCGACACGCGGTGGCGCGAGCACCTCGAGAGCATGGACTACCTCCGCGAGGGCGTGCACCTGCGGGCCATGGCCCAGAAGGACCCGCTCGTCGAGTACACGCAGGAAGGGCACACGATGTTCGAGGAGCTGGGCCGCGCGATCCGCGAGGAGGTCGTCTTCACGCTCTTCCACGCCGAGCTCGCGCCGGAGGCGGCGGCCGACCTTGCGCCCCAGGCGGCGCCCGCGATCGACGGCGGCCTGGCGTACTCGCACGAGTCGATAGCCGGCTCGGACGCTATCTCCGCAGCGTTCGGCGGCAACGGCGAGGGCGAGCTCGTCGCGGTGCCGCGGACGGAGCAGCGCATCGTCGCCGAGACGGAGAAGGTCGGCCGCAACGATCCCTGCTGGTGCGGCTCCGGTAAGAAGTACAAGAAGTGCCACGGGGCCTGAACGGCCGAGAGGCGGCCTCGAGGCCGCCTCTCGACAGTGCAAGTCCCGCGGCGGTTACGCCGTTGCTGCTGCGCCTCCGGCACGAGGCCCAGCTGTGTCAGAACGTCCATCTGGTCGTAGTACAGATGGTCTTCGACGATCTTGCCGTCGCTGAAGCGGGTCAGCGACGCCCCGCGACCCGACAGGCTCTTCCCGGTCGCGGGTATGTCCCCGTCCGGGCTGGCGAGAGCCTCCGTGTGCGTACCCGCGAACGTGAACCGTTGCGCGACCCAGTCTTCGCCGATCACCTCTTGGTGGACGGTGATCTGGGCGTCAGGGAACGCATTGAGCCACGTCATCGTGTAGCCCGTGATCGCGTCCGCCCCTTCGAGGCTTACGCCGCCCGGCGCAGTAGACGTTGCGTCGTCTGCGTAGCCGGCCCGTATGGCCGCCTCGTCGTGGGCGTTGAACGCCTCTGTGACGGCAGCCGATAGCGCCTTGAGGTCACCCATGCTCCTCCCTTCGTAGAACCGCGGCCACCTTAACAAGCTAGCCTTGAGCGATGGCCGACGCGATCCCCGTCGAGCAGCAGGTGAAGGAGATCGGGACCCAGCTCGACTGGGTCCGTGATTACCTTTGACCCCGATTCGCTGACCGCACGCGTCGCCGAGCTCGAGGAGGACATGGGCCGTCCCGGCTTCTGGGACGACCAGCAGCGCGCGGCGAGGATCTCGACGGAGCACTCCCGGCTGACGAAGCGCCTCGATCGCTACGCGCAGCTGCGGCGCGAGTACGACGACGCGCGCGAGCTGTTGGAGATGGACGGCGAGCTCGGCGCCGAGATCGGCGAGTCGCTCGCGCCCATGCAGCGCGAGCTCGAGCGGCTCCAGGAGGAGGCGCTCTTCAACGGCGAGTACGACGCGGGTGACGCCGTCGTCACGATCGTCGGCGGCACGGGCGGCACCGACGCCCAGGACTGGGCGGAGATGGTGCTGCGCATGTACCTCCGCTGGGCGGACGACCGCGGTTTCGCGACGGAGCTGCTCGAAGCAAGCCCAGGTGAGGAGGCGGGCCTGAAGTCCGCGACCATCAGCGTGCGCGGAGAAAACGCCTACGGCACGCTGAAGGCGGAGCGCGGCGTCCACCGCCTCGTGCGGCTCTCGCCGTTCGACCAGGCGCACCGGCGCCACACGTCCTTTGCGCAGGTGATCGTCAGCCCGCTCCTCGGCGACGATGCCGACATCGAGATCGACGAGGCCGAGCTCCGGATCGACACCTACCGCGCGTCGGGCGCGGGCGGGCAGCACGTGAACAAGACCGACTCGGCCGTGCGGATCACGCATCTGCCGTCGGGCGTCGTCGTGCAGTGCCAGAACGAGCGCTCGCAGCTCTCGAACCGGCAGACGGCGATGCGCATCCTCAAATCGCGGCTCGCCGCGCTCGAGCAGGAGCGCCGGGAGGCGGAGCTCGCGGAAGAGCGGGGCCAGGTGCAGGACACCGGCTTCGGAAGTCAAATCCGCAGCTATGTACTCCATCCGTACCAGCAGGTCAAGGACCACCGGACGAGCTTCGAGACCGGGAACGCACAGGGCGTGCTCGACGGGAATCTCGACGCATTCATCCACTCGTACCTGCTCGCGAGCGCCGCAGGTCGGGTGGAGTAGTCTGGCGATTCGGCTAGACTTTCCCGCTCGCAACCAGCCGGCGATGGTGTCGTCGGCGTACTGAGGCGCATGCAGGAGCTGAACTCGCCCACCGAAGTTGTCGCGCCCGTCGAGCGCGACCCCCAGCCGCCGGTTGTTCCGACGGCGTCGTCGATGGTCGTGTTCGAGGGTGTGGCGAAGATCTACGAGCCCGACGTGGAGGCGTTGCGCGACGTCTCGTTCGTCATCGACAAGGGCGAGTTCGTGTTCATCGTGGGCGCCTCCGGATCGGGCAAGTCGACGATCATCCGGCTGCTCATCAAGGAGCTCGAGCCGACCCGCGGCCGCATCATCGTGGGTGGTCGAGACCTCGGGCGACTCAAGCGCTCGCGCGTGCCCTTGCTGCGCCGCAACGTCGCGTGCGTCTTCCAGGACTTCAAGCTGCTGCCGAACCGCACCGCGTACGAGAACATCGCGTACGCCCTCAACGTGCGCGGCGAAAGCCGCGACAAGATCCGGAGCACGGTGCCGGAGGTGCTGGCGCTCGTCGGGCTTTCACACAAGTCGAGCTCGTATCCGGGCGAGTTGTCGGGCGGCGAGCAGCAGCGCGTGTCGATCGCGCGCGCAGTCGCCAACCACCCGCCGCTGCTCGTGTGTGACGAGCCGACGGGGAACCTCGACCCGGACACGTCGGTCGGCATCATGCAGCTCCTCTACCGCATCAACCGTGCCGGCACGACGATTCTCATGGTCTCCCACGACCGTGAGATGGTGGACAAGATGCAGAAGCGCGTGATCGCGCTCGACGAGGGCCGGCTCATGCGCGACGAGCGCCGCGGAGGCTACGAGTGAGGCTCCGAGTCGTCGTCGGAGAGGCGCTGCGCTCGCTCGGCGCGAGCATGTCGACCACGGTCGCGGCGACGCTCACGGTGCTCATCGCGATGTTCGTGCTCGGGCTGACCATCGGGCTCGGCACGTGGGTGCTCTCCTGGTCGAATCATGCGAAGAGCCAGCTGCTCGTCAAGGTCTATCTCTGCCAGTCCGGCCAGGCAGACTGCCCCGGCGATGCCACGGCCAAGCAGGCGGAGCAGATTCGGCTCATGCTCGCGCAGGACGCGCGGGTGAAGCAGGACGGGATCAAGTACATCTCCGAGAAGGATGCGCTCGCCGACATGCGGAAGCGCTACCCCGAGCTCGTCGCGAACCTCACGTACAACCCGCTTCCTGCCTCGTTCGAGGTGATCCCCGTGAAGGGCGAGTTAACGGACGACATCAGAACCGACCTGCTGACGGCCGGGCCGGGCGGGACGAAACCCGCGGGCATCGAGTCGGTTAAGGATGGAGGCGAGAAGGCGCGAGGAGTCGTCAGGGTGGGCGGCATCATCGAGGCGGTGTTCCTCGTCGGGCTCGTCGTGCTGCTCATCGCCTCGACGCTGCTGATCGCGAACACGATCCGGCTGTCGATCTTCTCGCGGCGGCGCGAGATCGAGGTGATGAAGCTCGTCGGCGCGACGAACTGGTTCGTGCGCGGGCCGTTCATGATCGAAGGGTTCTTCGTCGGGTTAATCGGGTCGGTGGGCGCGATCATTCTCCTGGTCGTCGGCAAGCAGATCGTGCTCCCCGCGCTGCCCAACTGGGAGAGCGACAGCGCGAACATCCAGGCGCTCGGATTCGAGCTGACCGCGCTCGTGATCCTCGGAGCCGGATTGCTACTAGGCGCGGTCGGGTCGGCGCTGACGCTCCACCGGTTCCTCCGCGTCTGATCCGGACACGTCCCAGGACTGGGGCCTCCCCGCGCCTCCACCCGGTTTCACCGTAGCGATGAACCTTCCGCCCGTGGGTTCCATCTGTGTGCCAAATGAGTGACGAGTCCTCCACAGGCGGCGTGGTCGTCGTCGAGCTACGCAAGCGCGGGAAGCTCGTCGTCGGCGACCCGTACTTCACGCCCGGCGTTCCGCTCGTCATCGATCGTCACGGTCTCCACGACACGGGGCCCGGGGATCTCGTCGTCGTCCGCACCGGCCGCGGGCGCGCCAAGGTGGAGCGCGTCCTCGGATCCGCCAGCCACATCGACGCCGTGCTCGAGGGACTGCTCCACGAGCGGGGAGAGCAGGGTGCCACCGAGGCCGTCCCCGAGCCGCCTCCGCCGAGCCTCGAAGACCGGACGGATCTCCGCGACCTGCCTACGATCACGATCGACCCCGAGACGGCGAAGGACTTCGACGACGCGATCTCGGTCGTCCGAGAGGGCGACGGCCTGCGCGCGTACGTCCACATCGCGGACGTCTCGCACTTCGTCGCGGCCGGGACCGAGCTCGACCTCGGCGCCGCGGACCGCTCGTGCTCGGTGTACGTGCCCGGCCGCGTCGCGCGGATGCTGCCCGCGGAGCTCGCCGACGACCTGTGCAGCCTCCGGCCTCACCTCGACCGCTTCGTGCTGACGGTCGAGATCCCGTTCGGCCCCGGCCTCGAGATGGGGACGCCGCTCTTCTATCGCTCGGTCATCCGGAGCGACGCGCGGTTGAGCTACGGGCAGGCCGAGCGCGCACTGGCCGGACGGGAGAAGCTTCCGCCCGAGGTCGAAGAGCCGCTCCGCCACGCAGAACGCCTGGCCGAGGAGCTGCGCCGGCGGCGGTTCGCTCGAGGCGCCCTGCGGATCGAGGCGGCCGAGGCAACGTTCGCGTTCGACGGCGAAGGAGGGGTCTCCAACGCATGGCTCGAGAGCGAGCCGCACGCCCACATGCTCATCGAGGAGCTCATGATCCTCGCCAACGAAGCCGTCGCAGGCCTGCTGGGCGGCCGTCGCCGCGAGGCGCTCTACCGCATCCACGACGCGCCCGAGCCGCAGTCGATCTCGAGGCTGCTGGCCGTGCTCGCCGATCTCGGCGTACCGACGCCGAAGGCGCCCGATGCGGAGCGCATGACGCCGGCGCAGGCAGCCGCCCTGGCGGGAGAGATCTCGGAGCGCGTGATGGACTACGTGCGCCGCTCCGGCCGCGGTACCGCCGCCTTCCCGCCGCTCGTCCTCCGGTCGCTGAAGCAAGCGCGGTACGACCCCGCGAACCTCGGGCACTCCGGCCTCGCGAGCCCCGCGTACTGCCACTTCACGTCGCCCATCCGCCGCTACCCCGATCTCGTCTGCCACCGCGCCCTCCTGAAGGAGCTGGGCGTCTCGGACGAGCCGCCGTCGGCCGACATCGCGGAGCAGGCCGAGCATTCGTCGGCGCGCGAGCGTGAAGCGACACAGGTCGAGTACGCGGCGGACGCGATCTGTCTCGCCTGGCTCCTCGAGCGACGGCTGTTCGAGGAAGGCTGGGAGCACGCCTTCGAGGGCGAGATCACCGGCGCCATCCCCTCGGGCATCTTCGTGCGCTTCGACGACGTGTTCGAGGGCTACGTGCCGGCCCGCACTCTCGGCGGCGACTACTACGAGCTGAACGCGCTCGGGACGGCGCTCGAGGGGCGGCGCTCCGGCCGCTCGTACCGCCTCGGCGACCCGCTGGCGGTGCGCGTCGAGAAGATCGAGCGCGCCGAGGGCAAGGTGGAGCTTCGTGATATGAAGGCGAAGTGACCGAACCTGACCGTCTGCGCGGGTGTCAGCTGTTCGCGGGCTTCTCGGACGACGCGCTCCGTCGCGTGGCCGAGCTTGGAACCGAGGCCGAGTTCCCGGCAGGCACCGTGCTTGCGCTCCCGGACGACCCGGGCTCCGGCATGTTCGTCATCGAGGAAGGGCGAGTGGTTGTCGAGGGACATGGCGGATTCCGGACCGAGCTCGGCCCGGGCGAGTTCGTCGGCGAGCTGACGCTGCTCGTCCCGGACGCACACCGCGTCGCCCGCGTGCGGGCCGCGACCGACGTCCGCGTGCTCGCCATCCGGCGCGACGACTTCACCGCGTTGCTCGACGAAGAGCCGGCGCTCGCGGTCGCGATGCTGCCCACGCTCGCCCGGCGGCTCGTCGACGTCATGCAGCCATAGCCGATGGCCAAGCCTCAGGGCACGAAGGTCATCGCGGACAACCGCCGGGCGCGGCACGACTACACGCTCCTCGAGCGGGTCGAGGCCGGGATCCAGCTCGTCGGAACCGAGGTGAAGTCGCTGCGCGAGAACGGCGCGTCGCTCGCGCAGGCGCACGCGGAGGAGCGCGGGGGAGAGCTGTGGCTCGTCGCCGCTCACATCGCGCCGTACGACAAGAGCGGCGCTGCCGGAGGTCACGAGCCCGAGCGCGACCGCAAGCTCCTCCTACACCGGCGCGAGATCGATCGTCTCGCCGGACGCGCCCGCGAGCGCGGCCTGACGCTCGTAGCGACGCGGCTCTACTTCAAGGACGGGCGCGCGAAGGTCGAGATCGCGCTCGCCCGCGGCAAGGAGCTGCGCGACAAGCGCCGCGACATCGCGAAGCGCGACGCCGACCGCCAGATCGAGCGCGCCCTGAAGAGCAGGCAGCGGTAGCTAGGGCTTACTTGTCGGTCATGACCCAGGTGCCGTCCCAGTCGGCGCCCGGGGGAGACTCGACAAACGCTCGGCAGCGCTCCACGTACAGTGCGGTGACCGCGTCGTCCGGATTCGCCGTCAGCGCCTGCTCGAACCAGCGCTCCGCATCCACGAAGGCGCCGGCTCTGTACTTCGCTAGGCCTTCGTTGAACGCCCCGACACATTCGAGCAGGTTCGGGAACGACTCGTCGTCGTGGTAGTCGAAGCATTCGAAGATCGCCACCGGCTCGCTCTTCCCCTTGACGACGATCCGATCGACTTCGCGCAGCCGGTACACGCCCCTGAGCTTCGCCTTCGTCGACTGCGACAGCAGTATTCGCGCGCCGTAGTGCTTGCACGCGCCTTCGAGCCTGGAGGCGAGGTTCACGCCGTCGCCGATGATCGTGTAGTCCATGCGCTTCGCCGCTGCCGATGTTCCCGGCGACGACGGAGTCGGTGTTGAGGCCGACTCCGATGTCGAGCACCGGGTCGCCGCGCCTGCTCCGCTCGACGTTCCACTCACGGAGGCTCTCGATCATGGAGATGGCGGCTCGCAGCGCCCGATCCTCGTCGTCGTCGCGTGGCACGGGCAGGCCGAAGACCGCCATGATCGCGTCGCCGATGAACTTGTCGAGCATGCCGCCCTGGTCGAAGATGCACTCGACCATCCGCTCGAAGTAGTCGTTGAGCAGCGAGACCGTGGAGTGGGCGCCGAGACGCTCGGCCAGCGACGTGAACTGCCGGATGTCGCTGAAGAGGACCGTGGCCAGGGCTTGTGTGCCACCGAGCAGCTCGCCGCCGGAGTCCTCTGCGAGCAGCCGGTCCGCCAAGTCGGGATCCATGTAGCGCGAGATCGTCGAGCGAACGCGCTTCTCGTTGGAGATGTCCTCGATGACGACCAGCGTTCCGAGCTGTGAGTCGTCGCTTGCCCGGAGCGGCAAGATGCTGATGTTCGCCGAGACGGTCGTCCCGTCGACCGCGAGCTCCGCATCGAGCGCCAGGTCGCTGTCTCCCGTGTCGCCGGCCCGCGCGATCCGCTCGATGAGCCATTCGCTCTCGGGGAAGATCTCGGCCGGCTGTCTTCCCGACGACGTCCGGCTCCTCCCGCCGGAGGATGCGGCTCCCGGCCGCGTTGCACGTCTGCGCCAGGCCTTGCTCGTCGAAGGTGATGACGCCGTTCGACATGCTCTGCAGCATGCTCTCGTTGTAGTTGCGCATCGCCTGCACGTCCGAGAAGAGCTTCGCGTTCTCGAGAGCGATCGCGATCTGCGCGGTGAAGGCGCGTAGCCGGCTCTCGTCCTGGCGGTTGAACGGGCCGCCGCGCTTGTTGAGCGACTGCGTGACGCCGATCGACTTTCCTGCCTTGCTGACGATCGGCACGCAGAGGATCGACCGGGTGAAGTACTCGCTCTGGCGGTCGAACGCCGGGTTGAAACGGAGATCCGCATACGCGTGTGGGATGCGGATGGACTCTCCCGACGTGAAGACGGTGCCGGCGATGCCGAGATGGTTCGGAAAGCGGATCTCGAGCTCGAGCTTGTCCCCCACGAAGCTGAACAGCTCGGCAGTCCGGTCGTCGTTCAGGAACACCGTCGTGCGATCGCAGTCGAGCATCCTCGTCGCCTCCGACACGACGCGCCCCAGCAGCGTCGTCAGCTCGAGCTCCGCTGAGAGGTCGGCGACGACGTTGAGGAACTCGACCTCTCGCTCACGCTCGCGCGAGAGGCGTTCCACGCGCTGGAGCGCCTCGAGCGTGACCGCGCACTGCGACGTCATGTTCCCGAGCTGCGTGAGGTCACGTGGCCCGAACTCGCCGTCGCGCTTGTTCAGCATCTCCGCGACGCCGATCGTCTCGCCCCTGGCGCTCGTGATGGGGGCGCAGATCAGCGAATGCGTCTCGTAGCCGGTCTGCTCGTCGGCGGCGCGGTGGAACCGTGGATCCGCATAGGTGTCCGTGATGATCTCTCCCTGTCCACTCTGGAACACCGCTCCGGCCACGCCCTGGTCGTCCATGAGCCGTATCTCGCGCGTTCCCAGGCCCGTGGAGCGGTACGTGTACAGCTCACTGGTCTCGGCATCGTGGAGGAAGATCGATCCTCTGTCGGCGCCGGTCTCTTCGATCGCCGCCTCCAGCAGCGTGTCGAGCGCCGCCTCGAGCGAACCGAGCGCGGCGACCCGGCGCGAGAGCGCCATGAGAAACTGCAGCTCGCGCAGCTGCTCTGCCTGCTCGTTCGCGGCCGTCTCGTGGGCGAGGATCTCGGTCATGGCTTCTTCTCGAGATCGCTACGCAACGCCTCGATCGTCGCCTGCAGGTGCTTGATCTCTCCCGCCGCTCCGTGCCGTGCCGCCTGAAGGGCCTCGGCGTGGGCGATCTCCCGTTCTTCCAGCTGCCCTCGCAGCGCCGTCACGATCGTACGCAGGTGTCCGATCTCCTCCGCGGCCTCAGCAACCGCTGCCTGCGCACGCTCCCGCGCCTCGTGCTGGGCAAGATCGAGCGCCTCGCGCATCGCGACGATCGTCTCCTGGAGCTCCCGCAACTCCAGATCGCGCTGATTGGAGGCCGCCGGTTGCTCCTGCTCGCCCAAGACAAGGTCCATGGGCCGGTAGGGTCGCACAAAACCTCGGGCGCGACCAGGTTTCGACGTGGTCAGCAGCGGCGACCGGGCTTGAGCCAGTTCATCGACGCGGTGGCTTTGAGGCCGCGCCTCAGTTCCGTCGTCTGGGTGAGGAAGTTGTAACGCGCGGGCTTCCACGTTCCGTTGGGACACGCAAAGCCGAGCTTGCGAGCGGTGAGCGTGAATCCGACGTTCGGGCCGCCCTCGGCACAGTTCGGGCTCGGGAACACGCCCGTCCGACCGACACGGCGGGGATTGCCCCCGGCCGGGATGTAGTCCACGGCGACGTGCACTCGCAGCCTGCGGTTGGCCAGGCATGACACGTTCGGGTCGTTCCAGACGCCCCTCAGATCGACCGACTTCGGCTCGACCAAGGCGCCGCTCGTGACCGTCAGCGAGCCGAGGCGGGCGCTGCCGATCGTGGTTGGCGGCTCGATCGCTCCCAGCGCGACAGTGGCGAACGACAGTGCGGCGAGGCAGGCAGCGATCTTCATCCCGCTACACTTTGCACGAAGACATACGGGGGCGACCAGGTTTCGACGTGGTCGGTTCTCCGGCTGAGCTGCGAGTCGAGGTCCCCGGTCGGCCTCGTAAAACAACCGGGAACAACGTAAGTGCGGATCGTGAACTCGCACTCGCTGCCTAAGTGAACCTTAGGTAGTGCGTCGCTCCGAACTCGGCCCGTGGTTCGGACAAGCGGCGTCAGATAACGGGCTGGCCCCGAAGGAACGCCAATCGCCGGAGGGGTGAGACGAAAGGATGGCTGGCCCGGCGGTAGGTCGCCTGCGAACCGGCCGTCCGGGTGAGATCAAAGCGCAGGCTACGCTCGTAGACGCTCTGCCCGGTGCGATCGCGGACGCGGGTTCGATTCCCGCCGCCTCCATCGATTCGGCCGGAAATCTCACGATTTCCGGCCGCGGTTGGTCTCCGAGAGCCGTTGTGAGCCGCTCCCGCCATGTCGGGAGCGGCGGCGAGCACCGCTACGTCTCGGCCTGCTCCTCGGCCACGCCGGCCGGCTTCAACACCTCGTCGAGCCATGCGTCGATCGCCGATGCGATCTCCTCCCAGCCCTCCGCGACCATCATCAGGTGCGGCCGGCCTGCGAACTCGAGGTAGTCCGTCCGGGCATCCGACTTCTCGTACTTCTTGTACTGCTTGTGCGAGAGCGAGGCGGGAACGGTGTTGTCCTTGTCCGCGCCGACGACGAGCAGTGGCGCGCGCTCGCCGCTCTTGAAGTGCACCTCGGTCGGCGGGTGGAGGTGGAAGTTCGCGAACCCCGCCTCGTAGAAGATCTGCCCCGTCTCCGGGACGGCGTACTTCTCGTACGCGGCCTTTGCGTCCTCGGGCGAGAACGTGTTCACGAATCCGTACGTGAACTCCTCGAGCGTGAGCGGCACGACGCCGTGCCGCTTCGAAGGGTGCGCCAGTGCGGGAGCCGCGGCCTTGAGGGATGAGAACGGGAGCACGAGGATGCCCTTCGGCGGCGCCGGGCTCATGGCGACGCCAGCACGGCCCAGCCCCCGGTCGAGTAGGAGCTCGACGATCAGCCCGCCGAACGAGTGGCCGACCAGCACAGGCGACTCGTCGAGCGCTTCGATCGCGGACGCGTAGTGGTCGACGATCTCGGTGATCCCGAGCCCTTTGATGTCGTCGGCCGCCTCGCGAAGGGCTGCGACGTCTCCTTCCTTCCGCGGCCACTCCGGCGCCGAGACCTCGAAGCCCAGGTCGCGGAAGTATGTCCCGAACGTGTCCCAGCTCCCTGACGAGAGCCAGGCCCCGTGGATCAACATCAACGGGCCACGAGTCTTGGTCACGATGAGAACCTCCCGATGGGTTGCGTTCGACGCTAGCAAAGGTCTGCCGCCGATCCTCGGCGGGCGGCGCGGTGTCATCATGGGACCGTGGGAACGGACGCCTGCCGCGTGCTCGTGCTGTCAGGCTCTCTTCGCGAAGAGTCGCTGAACACGCAACTCGCAAGGTTGGCTGCAGCGACGATCGAAGCTGCCGGCCACATCGCCGAGCTCGCGACGATGCGAGAGTTCACCGTCGGCCCGTACGACAGCGACGAAGAGCAGGCGGTGGGGCTCCCGGCGGGCGCCGACGAGCTTCGGCGCCGCATCGAGGAGACGGACGCGTTCGTAATCGCCTCCCCGGAGTACAACGCCTCCATGCCCGGAGCGCTGAAGAACGCGATCGACTGGGTCTCGCGCTTCCAGCCGCAGCCCTTCCATCAACGCCATGGCCTGCTCCTGTCAGCCTCACCCTCGATGGTCGGTGGCAACCGCGGGCTCTGGGCGTTGCGCGTCCCGCTCGAGCACCTAGGCGCGCGGGTCTACCCGGACATGTTCTCGCTCGCGCAGGCGCACGCAGCCTTCGACGGGGACCGCCTCGCGAACGAGAGCCTGCAGAAGCGGCTCGAGTCCACGTTGTCAGGGTTCCTCGCACTCGCCGAAGCCGAAAAGCGTTACCCGAGCCTGAAGACGGCATGGATCGAGTTCCTCGGGGAGCGACCGGAGCCGATCATCGACCGCGTGCAGTGATTCATCTGCCGCGTGCGCCGAGGACGCGAAGCGCGCGCAGGGTGTTCCAGCGGCTCTCCTGGCCCGGCTTCTCCATCTCGACGAGCAGCGTGCCGGGGATCCGCTTCTGCAGCGGCCAGCGGCCGTTCGGCTTGCGCGCGCTCAGCAGCAGCTCGATCGCGTCGTCGAGCGCGCTCGTCCTCGATCGCCGGAGTGAGCCGCAGGTAGTCGAGGCCGCGGAGGAACGTGTAGTGCCAGTGCCACGGGTACGTCAGCTGGGTGAACCGCTCGGAGATGACCTCGCCCGTGTGATCCGATCGAAAGAGGCGGTGCTGCGAGCATGAGCTCGGCGGCCCGCGCCTCGGCGTCGCGGAAGGTCGCCGCGGGCACCGCTCCCTGGTCGACCGCGATGCGGACGTTCTCGAGCACGTTGAACGTCGTGTGGAACGAGCTGTGCGTCCTGTGCGGGTGGTTTCGCATGTGGCAGTTCCAGCCGCCGTCGGCGAACTGCGCGCTGAGGATCGCCTCCGCCAGCGGGAGGAGTCGCGGATCGTCCGGGTCGAGGTAGTACGCGGACAGCCCCAGCCAGAAGCCGAGGTGGCAGAGATCGACGCGCTCGAGCAGGTAGGCGCCGTCGACCTCCTTGTCCGGAGGGATGAACCGGTCGACGAGCGCGCCGAGCTCGGGCTGGGCCGCCGGGTGACGTTCGGGCACGCCGAGGGCGACGAGCAGGAGGAGCGTCCAGGTCGAGGCGGTCCAGCGACCTGCCGGCCACTCGCCGTTCGCACCCCGCCCGGCGAGCATCTCTGCCGCCCAGCCCTCTTCGAGCGTGCGCCGCCGCTCCGCTTCCCACACCGCTGGTGGCTCGTCGAGGAGGTCGCGCATGACCTGCCAACGGATCGCCGGGTCGCCCTCGAGCAACCAGTCGATGACGGCCGCGTCTTCCTTCATCCCGCGTGTTCTAACCGATCCACCTGGAGAGGAGCCTGCGGTGTTCGGCCACCCACCGGTACGCGCGCTCGGTGAGCCTCGGAAATCGCGCAAGGACGGCTGCCGGTAGTCGACCGCCGGGCAACAGTCTCAGGAGCTCCGTCACCGCCATGCCTCCCGAGTGCCGCTCGCCTGTGGGGGAGATCAGGACCAGCTGGTCGGCCTCGGTTCGCGGAAGGGCGACGGCGTCGAGGCGCCCCGCTCTGTCCCAGCGCAGGAGGATCGACACCAGACGCTTGCAGAAGCGGCAGTCGGCGTCGTAGAGGACGAGCCAGCCGGATTCCCCGATGTCGGGCATCATCGCTGCGTGACCGCTCTGCCGCAGCGGCCCGCCCGAAGCGAGCGGACCATGCTGATCTGGTTCGGCGTCACGGTCGTGCTCACCCCGCTGGTGCTGCTCGCCCTCCTCCTTCTCGTCTCGGGCATCGACTTCCGCTGGGAGAGCCACGTCGCCCACTTCTGGCTCGTGCTTGCCGCCGCGCTCGTCACGCTCGGGCTCGGCTACGCCGTCAGCACCACTGCCAGGCGGCGCCGCGACGCGAGGCTGTTCCTCATCTCGCTCGCGTTCATGGCGAGCTTCGGCTTTCTCGCGCTGCACGCGCTCGCGACGCCGAACGTGCTGCTCGGCGCGAACGCGGGCTTCGAGCTCGCGACGCCGGTCGGCCTCGTCGTCGCGGCGCTGCTCGCTGCCGCTCTCGGCGGTGGAGTTGAGCCACTCGCAGGCGATGGCCGTGATGCGACGCTCGCATTTCCTCGTCGCCGCGCTCGTCGGCTTGCTGCTGCGTCTGGGGAGCCATCTCGCTCACCGAGACGTGGCCGCTGGACTCGCCGATCGCAGCGGAGCAGCTCGACGGCTGGCAGGTCGCACTCGCCGTGGCCGGTATCGCCCTCTTCGCCCTGGCGGCCGCGCGGCTACTTCCGCATCTACCGTCGCCGCGGCGCGACGTTCGTCTTCGCCGTCACCTTCGCCCTCGCGCTGTTGGCGGAGGCGATGGTCGTCATCGCCTGGGCCCGCAACTGGCGCGTGTCGTGGTGGGAGTGGCACGTGCTCATGTTGCTGGCCTTCGTCGCGATCGCCGTCGCGGCTCGCCGCGAGTGGCACGAGGAGCGGTTCAGCGCGCTGTACCTCGACGAGACGCTGGCCGGCGCGCGCGACGTGAGCATTCTCTTCGCCGACCTGGCCGGCTTCACGTCGTTCGCGGAGCGCCATTCGCCCGAGGTGGTGACGGAGATGCTCAACGCGTACTTCGGACGCATCATCCCGCTGATGGAGCGGTCGGGCGGCGAGGTGCATCAGGTTGTCGGCGACGAGGTGATGGTGATCTTCAACAAGGCCGGCGATCTCCCCGACCACGCGTCCGTGTCGGTCGCGGCGGCGAAGGCGCTCCAGGAGACCGCGGCGGAGGTCGCGCGCGACCATCCCGACTGGCCGCGCTTCCGCGCCGGCGTCAACAGCGGCGAGGTGCTCGCGGGCGTTGTCGGAGGGCGATCGGGGCCACCGCAAGCACGGCGTCGTCGGCGACACGGTCAACCTCGCGGCACGGCTCCAGGCGGAGGCGCCCGTGGGGGAGGTCGTGGTCGGGGCGGAGACGGTTCGCCGTCTGCCGCCGGGCACGGTCGTCGAGCGGCTGCCCGAGCTCCGGGTGAAAGGGAAGGCGGAGCCGGTCGAGGCGTACGTGCTCAGAAGCTAGGAGCCGTCGGGCCACCCGCCGCGGTGGAGCACCATCGGGTAGTGCGGCAGCCGGCCGGTCGGGTCGGCGATGACGGCGTTCGTCTGGTCGACGTACTTCTTCCTGGCCCGCCAGCCTTCCGGATACGGGTGTAGGCCCTCACAGAGCTTCGCATCATCGAGGAGGGCCGCCAGGGCCTTACGGAGCGAGCGCGTCTTCCACGTGCGCTCAACCTCTGCATGCAGTCCCGCGACCGCCTGCTGCGCCCCTAGTCCCTTCCGCGTGAGCCGGACGAGCTTGCCGTCGACTGTGGCGTAGCCGGTCTTCGCCAGGAACTTCACCGCCATGGTCGTCGCCTCCGGCGACACGCCCGCGATCTCGGGTATCTCTCTGACGTCGAGACCGTCGTCGCCCAGGATGCGCACGAAGTTCGCGGTCAAGGGAAGCGACAGCTCCGACTCGCGCTCGAAGTCGAGGGTGTAGGCGAGGAGCACCTGAGCAAGGAGAGCCGACAAGTGAACAGGGGCCGTTCTGCGCTCGCGGTGCTCTATCTCGGCGCGCATCCCGTTCGCGCTGCCGACGATCGGGAGGTACTCGGGCAGCTCGACGTCCAGCCGCTCGATCACTTCGCCAAGTGATTCCCGCAGCTCGTTGAGCTTGGTGGCTCCGAACCGCTTTTCCCAGCGCCGCTCGATCTCGCCGAACAGCGGCGGCGCGAGCTCCTGTGTCTTCCTGCCGATCGGCGTGGGGCGGACCATCCACTCGGGACGAAGCCCTCGCTGCGCTACCCCAGCCGTCCCGCTTCGACTCTGAATCGGGCCCGACGAGCACGTACCGCCAGCGCTCCAGGCCGCCCAGCGTCGAGAGCGTCCTGGGATTTCGGGATCCCTGTCGACCTCGGGTAGCTCGCCGACGGTGATGCCATCCCCGACGAAGCGCAGGAAGTTCGACCACATCACCATGGAGATGGGGAGGCGGTGACCCAGGTCTGCCGCAGCCAGCCGGTGGTCGAGCTCGTTGTCGTACTCGATCGTGAACGCGATTAGCAGCTGGGACAGCGGCGTCGACAGCGGAACGGCCACGCGCGTGTTCTAACGGATAGCGTCATCACGTGAGCGCGGTTCCCCTCCGCCGTAACCGCGACTTCATGCTGCTCCAGACCGGGCAGCTGCTTTCCAACATCGGGACGCGGCTGACGTCGATCGCGTATCCGCTGCTCGTGCTCGCGCTCACGGGCTCGGCGGCGATGGCCGGGTTCGTCCTCTTCGCGCGAACGATCCCGCACGCGCTCTTCGCGCTGCCTGCGGGTGTCGTCGCGGATCGCTACGACCGGAAGTGGCTGATGATCGGTGCGGACGCCGTGCGCGTCATCGCGGTCAGCGTGCTCGTCGCGGTCATCGCGCTCGGCGTCGGAGGCGTTCTGGCTGATCTCGGTGATCGCGTTCGTCGAGGGCGTGGGCACGGCGTTCTTCATGGCCGCGTATCCGGGGTCGGTGCGATCCGTCGTCCCGACGCATCAGCTGCCCGATGCCGCGGCCGTCCAGACGGGCCGGAACGCGATCGTCCAGCTCGCCGGCTCGCCGCTGGGCGGCGCCCTCTTCACGATCGCGCGGGTACTGCCTTTCGTCGTCGACGTTATCTCGTACGCGTTCTCGGCGATCTCGCTCCTACTGATGCGAGCGAAGTTTCAGGAGGAGCGTGAGCACGACCACTCGCCGCTTCGGTCGCAGCTGCTGGAAGGAGTCCGCTACGTCTGGCACCAGCCGTTCCTCCGAACCGTTGCCTTGATCTTCGGCCTGCTCAACTTCGTCGGCCCGAGCATCCTCTTCGCGATCGTCGTCATCGGCACCGACCAGGGCCTCTCGGGGGGCGAGGTCGGGCTGCTCGTTGCCGTGTTCTTCGCCGGCATCCTCCCGGGGACAGCACTCTCGCCGTACATCCGGCGGGCCCTACCCGTCCGGGCCGTGTTCGTGCTCGAGCTCTGGACGTGGGTCGGTTGTGCCGCCTTTCTCGTGTGGCCGAGCGTCTACGTGCTC
The DNA here is from genome assembly GCA_963755155.1 of uncultured Actinomycetes bacterium. Lineage (GTDB taxonomy): Bacteria > Actinomycetota > Thermoleophilia > Gaiellales > Gaiellaceae > PALSA-612. The sequence continues at coordinate 197,062 of CAVWIV010000015.1, forward strand.
GCCGTGTGCCTCTTGCCGACTGCGCTCGTCATCCCGTCCACCGACGCGGTCGTCCACGGCTACCGAATCGCGATGACGCCCGACCGGCTGCTCGGCCGAGCGGAGTCGGCGTGGACGACGTTCGCGATCGTCATCTCGCCGATCGGGCCGCTCATCACGGGCGTGCTCATCACCGAGGTGTCGTCGCGAGCCGCGATCGGCCTCTGCGTCGCTCTTGGCGCTCGCTCTCGCGTTGTGGGCGACGTTCAGCCCGGCAATCCGCAATGCGCCGACCGTAGACCAGCTGGTCGAGGCTTCGACCTGAGGTCTCAATCTGCGGCGTCGGTCTGCACGATGCGATCGCTGAGCGGCTGCACGGGGCGGTTGTTCTCGGAATACGCCGCCTCGAACGCTTCGACCTGCTCAGCGCCGACAGACAGGGGCTGCTGCATCAGGAGCCAACTCACTCCCTCGGTGCACGGGGGTGTCGTGAGGCTGCCGCGATAGCGGATCGTCGAGGGCTCCGCGGGAAGCAGCGCCGGCCAGTCGAGGTCGGCCTCGACGGTCTCGCCCTCCTTGATGGACAGTGCATCGACGAACGGCTGCCAGGCCTCGTTCGGCGAATCCCCTGCATCGAGGAGGACGCCCACGACCGCGATCCGCTCGTCTTCCGTCTCGTGCACGAAGTGCGCCTCGACCGCCGAGTGGACGCCGTCGATCGCGTGCTCGCTCGGCGCGTGGAAGTGCATCTGGGCCAGTGGGTATTCCTCGCCACCCACCCGGAGCACGCTGCCCGGCGCGGCATTCGCCTGGATTGTGTGCCCGGTGTTCTCGACGTCTGCCGTGCCCGCCTCGTACGCAAGCTCGGGGTCGACGAGCTCGGCGGGCGAAGGGCTCACGACGTCGATGGGCGTCTGCGCCGACCCGTCCGCGCAGAGCGCATAGCTCGGGTCGAGCTCGCCCCAGTGCTCCGGGCCTTCCTCTCCCTCGTACGACCAGTGTGCGGGGCTCGTCGACCCGCCGCCGCAACCGGCCAGGACGGCGACGCAGACTGTTGCGGCAAGGCGTAGGTGGGCGCTATTCATCGTCGGGAGCTTGCGGGCTGCGTTTCCTATAGCAGGCTACGGACGACCGCAGTATCGCGCGCGCGGCTTGCAAGACGGCCCGTCGTGTTGCACGCTACGTCGGGCCGTGGCGATACGAAGAGCTCAAGCAGCGGCAGAGCGTGATGTGGGGCAACGGGCCCTACCAGCGGGTCACGGAGACGCTCGTCGACATCCACGAGCTCGTCATCGAGAGCCTCGCGCCTGCGCCAGGTGACCGCTGGCTCGATCTCGCCTGCGGCACCGGCGCCGTCGCCGAGCAGGCAGCCGCCGCGGGCGCAACGTGACCGGGATCGATCTCGTCACCGGTCCTGATCGAGACGGCGACGGAGCGAGCTGCGGAGCTGGGCCTCGAGATCGACTACGCCGTCGGCGACGCCGAGCAGTTGACGCTCGACGACGCGAGCTACGACAAGGTCTCGTCGACGTGCGGGATCATGTTCGCGCCCGACCACGAGGCCGCCGCGCGAGAGCTCGCGCGCGTCACCGCGCCCGGAGCGCAGATAGCGCTCGCCAACTGGACGCCGACGGGCGGCCTGGCGAAGATGTTCGCCGTGATGGCGCCGTACCTGGCGGCGCCGCCGCCGAGCAGCCCGTTCGACTGGGGCGACGAGAATCGCGTCCGGGAGCTGCTGGGCGGGTCGTTCGACCTCGAGATCGACGAGCACGTCTCGACGCTGCGCGTCCCGTCCGGCGAGGCCTACTGGGAGCTCTTCTCGACGAGTTATGGCCCGACGAAGTCGCTTGCCGACTCGCTGGGCGACCGCCGTGAGGAGCTCCACCGGGACTGGGTCGACTTCTTCGAGATGAACTACCGCACGAACGGCGAGATCGCTCACCCCCGCGAGTACCTGCTCGTACTCGGAAGGCGCCGCTGATGCACCAACTGTTGTCCTCGATCCTCGACGAGAAGAGCGGCGACGTGCTCAAGATCGACGGCGACGCCACCGTCTTCGAGGCGATCACGCTCATGGTGGAGGCGAACGTCGGCTCGCTGCTCGTCACCGACGACGACGAGATCGTCGGCATCATGACCGAGCGTGACTATCTGCGGCGGGTGACGCTCCAGGGCCGAACGGACAAGGAGACCGCCGTCCGCGACATCATGTCGTCGCCGCTCGTCGTCGTCACGCCCGAGACACCGATCGACGAGTGCATGGCCATGATGACCGACCGCCGCATCCGGCACCTCCCGGTTGTGGATGACGAGAAGGTCGTGGGCGTCGTCTCGATCGGCGACCTCGTGAAGTTCAAGGCCAAAGAGCAGGCCTTCGAGATCAAGTATCTGACCGACTACATCACCGGACGTTAAGCAGCAGGCCCGAGCGGCTGCCAGAGCTCGACGCGATTGCCCTCGGGGTCGGTGAACCACCCGAAGCGGCCGAAGTCGAGCTCCTCGACCTTGTCGTCGACGTCCACGCCGGCCGCTCGCAGCTGCGCGAGCATCGCGTCGAGGTCGGCGACGGTGAAGTTCACCATGCCGCCCTTCTCGCGCGGCCAGTAGTCCGTATCCGCCGGGAACGGCGACCAGACGGTGTTGCGGCTCTCGGGGAAGATCGCGTGGCCGGCGCCCCCGTCGTCGACCGGCACACCGAGGTGCTCGGCGTACCAGGCGGACAGGCTCGCAGGGTCCTGGGCGCGGAAGAACACGCCACCGATTCCGGTCACTCGCTCCGTCATCAGAGTCGATTCTCGCAAATTGCGAGAAGTTCGTCGCGGCACCCTCTTGACGTGGGCACCGGGATGAGAGAGAGTCGTGTTGTCAAGTCCTGTGGCCTTTCGGGGTCGCAGGACTTGGCATTTGTAGGGCCTTTTTACGCGAGCCGCCAGAAGTCACCGGCGAGCCCCAACCTCTCGAGGATCTTCGCGCTCTCCTCTCGTGAACGCGGGCGCCAGTTCGGCGAGAGCCGGTCGTCCCACCACGCGAGCGCGAGCTCTGCGAGCTTCGCGACCGTGATCGTCGCGCCGGGCTCCCTCCCGCCGAGCCAGCGTTCGATGTGCTCTTCCGACCGGAAGAGGTTCATCGTGCTTCACGTGTGGACGATGTCGTCCCACCAGTGGGAGGCGGGCACGAGGCAGTGGAACAGCAGCGTGTCGTCGTCCGGCTGGTGGCGCCGCACGTTGACCACGAGCGGCTCGCCGCAGTCCGGGCACGACGACTCGATCCGTCCGTCGCTCTTCAAGGCCGCACAGATCCCGAACGCGTCCCACGCGCAGTTCCCGTACCACCACCGCCCGTCTGCCTGCACGCGATACGCGGTCGGGACGGCCGAGAAAGGATTCGCCATCCGGATCTCCGTACGTGCGTCGTTGAGCACGAGCGCGTGCAGGTCGTGCAGGCGTCGCCAGCCGGCGAGAACGTCGTCGCCGGACGCGTTAGATGCTTCCGCGACCTCTGCCGCCGTCGGCGCCCGCCCGCGTTCTACGAAGAGGCTGTACGTCAGGCGACGCAGGACGAGGTCGTGCTCGTCCACTACTTCGCGGGGATCACGACCGGCGCGCACGGCTCGCCGAGCACGTCGCGCACCGGCCGCCCCCTCAGGTCCTTCAGCCGCACGGTGAGCCGGGAGGCGGCGACGGTCACCTGCGCGTAGCTGTAGGTGTCCAAGGAGACGCAGCGCAGCCCCAGACCGACAGGCGGCTGCGGCTTGAAGAACACCGCGCCGACGAGCTCGCCGATGCCCGGGCGACCGAGCACGTCGTCGACCTCCTTCGCGTACGTGTTCGTCGCCACCGGACCGGTGATGACCTCGGTGATGCCCGTTGGGACGGGACCGGTGGGCGTGAACGTCTGGAGGCGGACGTCGCCGACGAGGTTCGCGTGCGTGTCGGTCGTCAGCACGACGACGTTGTCGATGTCGCGTAGCGCCGCGACGACCTTCTGGCGCTCGGGCGCGTAGCCCTCCCAGCGGTCGTAGGGCAGCGCGAAGAGCTGCATGATCGGCGTCTCGTTCACGATCACCTTGAAGGTCGCGTTCGATCGCCGCACGTCGCGGAGGAACCGAGCGAGCTGGCGGGCGCCGAGCAAAGTCCGCGAGGGGTCGTTCATCTTCTCGACGCAGGCCGGCGGGACGGGCTGCGCGAGCGTCGGGACGAGGATCGTGAACGCCTGGCGCACGGCGGCCGGCGCGGTCGGTGCGAGATCGGTGGCGCCGCGCGACGTTGCACAGGCCTCCGGCGGACGCCTTCCCCGAGCGGAACGAGCGCTGGTCGAGGAAGAAGAGCTCGAGGTGCTTGCCCCAGCGGAAGGTCCGGTAAAGACCGTCGGCGCCGGTGCGCACGGGCGAGTAGTCGGTGAACGCTTTCCTGCCCGCGGTGTAGATCGCGTCGCCGTGCTCGTCGCGACTGAAGTCGTTGATGAACTCGTGGTCGTCCCAGTGGCTGTAGGAGCCCGCCGAAGCGCGCAGCGTCCGCAGTGGCGCGAGCGAGAGGTTCTGCCGGTACTTGGCCCACTTCTCGCGCACCGTGCGAGCGACCTTCGCGCCGCCAACCTCGCTGTCGGAGTAGATCGTGTCGCCGAGGTTGATGTTGAAATCGTTCCGCTCAGCCGCCATCCGCTCGTACACCTGGAAGCCGTTATACGCCGGCTTGCCGTTCGCGCCGGGCGTGGCGTCGGCGTCACCCGTGATCGCGAAGCTGACGTTGGCGGCCGCCGTGGCCGCAGGAGCCGTGCGGAAGCGCCCGAGCTGGCTCACCGCGTTGCCTTGCCGGAACCGGTACGAGTACGCCGTGTTCGGGCGTAGCCTCTTGACAGGAACGATGACGTTGAGGTCGTTCGTCGCGCGTGCGGTCGTCGCGACGGTCGTCGCGCCGAGCTCGACGACGACCTTCCCTGCCTTCGGCGCCCGGGTCCACAGCAGCGCGCCCGTCGAGGTGACCTCGCCAGCGGCCACGCCGTAGGCGAACGGCGAGGTCGCGGTCGTCGCGCTACCGGCGACTGTGAGCACGGCGGCGAGTGCGATCAACCTCACGCGGCGACCCTAACGAACGACACCGCTGCGGTCGATAGACGTCGCATGCGCATGGCTCTCGTCCTGCTCGCCACGCTGGCGGCCGTAGCGGCGCCTGCAGGGGCACAGCCCGACTGGGAACGCCATCAGGGCGGAGGCTTCTCGCTCGAGCTACCCGGGAGCTGGGCCGACCAGAAGGACCGCGCACGCCTGCTGCGCGAAGTACGGCGTCTCTCGGACGACGATCCGACGCTCGCGGCGCTCATGGACAGCCTGCTCGCGGCGGGGAACGCGAATGTCGCCGTGAAGATGATCGCGTTCGACCTCGCGCCGTCTTCGCTCCGCAGCGGGTTCGCGACCAACCTCAACGTCGTCTCCGAGCGCACGGCGTTGCCTCTGGCGGTCTGGCGCCAAGAGGCGTTGAAGCAGCTCGCGCAGGTCGACTTCGTCGTCCAGCCGATCTGGTGGCGGATGGTGACGCTGCCCGCCGGCAAGGCGGTGCGCCTCACGTACAAGGCGCGCTTCAATGTCGGCGGCAAGCGGCTGGACACGGCCATCACGCAGTACGCGCTCGTCAAGAACGGCGCCGCGGTCATCCTCACGTACACGACGCTGCCGAAGCTCGCGAAGAGCTACCGCGCGACGTTCGAACGCAGCGCCCGCAGCTTGCGGTTTTAGGCGGCGGCGAGCTCGAAGTAGATCCGCCGCAGCTGCGGCTCGCAGGACTGGAACGCGTCGACCACGGTCGGGTCGAACTGCTTCCCGGTCTGTCCGACGATCTCTTCTACGGCTGCGTTCCATGACCTGGCCTTCTGGTAAGGCCGGTCGGTCGTCATCGCGTCGAGTGCGTCGGCGACGAAGAAGATGCGCGCGGATCGGGGGATGTCCTCGCCGGAGAGCTTGTCCGGATAGCCCGTCCCGTCCCAGCGCTCGTGGTGCGAGCGGATGATCTTCAGCCCCTCGCCCTGAAGCACCGGCACGTGGCCAAGGATCTGCTCGCCGAGGATCGTGTGCGACTCCATCAGACGGCGCTCGGTGTCGTCGAGCGGCCCTGGCTTCCCGAGCACGGTGTCAGAGATTCCGAGCTTGCCGACGTCGTGCAGCAGGAACCCATACTCGACGCTCTTGTCGTCGAGCATGGTCGGATCGACGACCTGCGCGAGCTGTGCCGCGTACTTCGTCACGCGCATGGAGTGCGCGCCCGTGCCGATGTCCTTCGACTCCAGAGCACGCGCGAGGGCGGTGACCGTCTCCTCGTACGCCGACTGGATGAGGAGTCGCTGGCTTCGCTCGAGCTCGAGGAGGCGCCGCAGGTCTTGCGCGTAGAGGAGGAGCTGCTCCTCCGGTCGCTCGTCCGTCATCAGCCGGTACGGCCCCTGCGGCAGGCCGCCGGCGAGCTGCTCGATCGTCTCCAGGAGCTCGAGCGGGCTGAAGGGCTTGCGGACGAATGCGCTCGCGCCCGCCGCGCGGCCCTCGTCGTCGGTCGCGCTCGAGTCCCCGGTGAGGAGCACGATGGGCACCTCGGCCATCGCCGGCAAGGCCCGGAGCCGCCGGCAGAGGGTGATGCCGTCGACGTCCGGCAGCGCGACGTCGAGCACGATCACGTCGGGCGTGTGCTCGGCAACGCGCTGCATCGCCTCCGCGCCGCTGCCGGCCTCCTGCACCTCGACGTCGATGATCTCGAACGTCGTCCGTAGGAGCATGCGGAGATTTGGGTGATCGTCGACGACGAGCAGGCGGATGCCGCTGCGCAGCCGGCGGGCCGGTCGCTCTTCCGCAGGCGGAACGAGCGTGACCGTGGGGCGGGGGGCGATGTCGTCTTCGGGCTCGTAGACGGCAACACGGTTCCGGCCGGCGCGCTTCGCGGCGTAGAGCGCCTCGTCGGCGTGCGCGAGGAGCGCATCCTTCTCGTGGCCGTGCTCGGGGAAGGATGCGACGCCGGCAGAGATCGCGGGCAGCGCATCCGGTTCGTCGGAAGAGGACTCGACGGCCCGGCGGAACCGCTCGGCGGCGCGTGTCGCGGCATCGGCTTTGCCGCGCACGACGATGGCGAACTCGTCCCCGCCGATCCGGAAGACCTCCTCGCCGGTGCGCGCCTGCGCGTTGAGGACGCTGGCGACGGCGACGAGCACCCGGTCGCCGACTGCGTGCCCCTTCGTGTCGTTGATCTCCTTGAACTCGTCGAGATCGACGAGCACGAGGGCGACGGGAGCCTCCCGGGTCGTGGCCTGCTCGACGAGCACCTCGAGGTGCTCGTCGAACGCACGCCGGTTGCGCAGGTGGGTGAGGGGGTCTCTCCTGGCCTCCGCCTGGCTCAGCGCGAGCTTGCGCCTGCTCGAGAGATCGCCGGCGGCGATGTCCGCGAGCGCGCCGACGAGATCGTCGTCGAGGTCGAACTGGACGTTGGCAGGCATGACGATGAGCAGCACGCCGAGACGCTCGCCGTCGGCGAGTAGGGGCACGGCCGTCGCGGCGCCACACGGCACGCCGTACGTCCGGTAAAGCTCGATGAGCTCGCGGCCACCTGCGGCCGCCGGACGTGCCTCGCCGTAGGCGCGCCGAACGACGCCCGGCGTCGCGCGCGGCCACGCATCGGGCTCCGGGTCGACCGTCGGTCCGGCCATCCCGGCCGCCACGAGCTCCGGCTCCGACGAGAGGTAGACGGCGGCGAGGGCGGCGCCGGTGAGCTCGCTCGTCTCGCGGGCGAGAAAGCCGATCGCGCTTTGCTCGCCGAGCGTACGGGCGAGCGTGTGCGCCAGGCGAAGGAGGGGCTGGCTCGCGCCCTGCAGCGCGCGCTCGAGCTCCCAGAGGGGTGCGCCCTTGACGACGAACGACGCGGCGCCGGCTTCCAGCATTCCCTGGACGGTCTCCTCGTCGTCGAGCCCGGTGAATGCGACGACGCGTGTCTCCGGACGATGGGCGCGAATCCTCCGCGTCGACTCGATCCCGTCGAGCCCGGCCATCCCGATGTCCATGAGCACGACGTCGGGCGCGAGCTCGGCCGCGAGCGCCACCGCAGCCTCACCGTCGGCTGCTTCGCCCACGATCTCGATTTCCGGATGATCCGCCAGGACTGTGCGAACGAGCCGACGCGCTTCGTCCGAGTCGTCGCAGATCAGCAGCTTGATCATTCGTCACCCCCTCGAGATGACCCGTTACCTAGGGCAATCTCCCTAACTCAATCGGGTGTTGCGCGCGGCTCACGAATGCCCCGAACGGGGGATTCGGCAATCGAACCGGCAGGGAGGAATGGCGGGCTGAGGCGCGAACGGCTGACGAACGACCATGCAGCGACTCCGCTGGATCCTCCCCCTGGTGGTGCTCGCCGGAGCGATTGCCGCCTCCGGCGTGCTCGCAAGCTCGGAGCTGACGCGCCCCGGCGTCGTCCGCATCACGAATCGCGAGGTCGCGCGCGAGTTCGTCGACTTCAAGGCACCCGGGCCCACCGCAGGCGATCAGCTCGTGGTGTCGCAGCTCCTCTTCAACCGGCGGATCACGGAGAGGCCGCTTGGCCACGAGGAGCTGCTGTGCACGTACCTGGGGCGCGGGGGCGTGCTGGGCGGCGGCTCCCGCTCGTGCACGATGACGTTCTTCCTCCCCGAGGGCAGGCTCGTCGTCGCGGGCGCAGTCCACAATCTCATGCTCTTCACGCTGCCCGTCGTGGGTGGCACCGGCATCTACGACAACGTCGGCGGAACGCTCACGGCGACGTTCCTCGGCTCGCAGCCCATCCGTCAGCTCCTGCTCTTTCGGCTGACTGTCTAGTCTCTCTGTATGGCGGACCTGAGCGCCATCGAGGAAGACGGCAAGAAGACCGCTCGCGCGACCGTCCTCGTCGTCGAGGACGACAGCGCCTTGCGCCAGTTTCTCTGCACCGCGCTCGCCGACGAGTTCGAGGTCACGGGCGCCGTGAGCGGTGAGGAGGCTGTGGAGCTGGCGCGAAAGCTGCGGCCGGACGTCGTGCTGCTCGACGTGATGCTGCCGGGCCTGAGCGGTCTCGACGTCGTTCGCGAGATCCGCTCGGACGAAGGCCTCAAGGACACGCCGGTGCTAGTGATGACCGCCTTCTCGGAGATCGAGTCCGACGATGCCGTGGAGGCGGGCGCCGATCGCTTCCTTACGAAGCCCTTCGACCTCCAGGAGCTCACGGACGCCGTCCGAGCACTGCTGTGAGCCCCGCGGCCGACGTCCAGATCGAACCAGCCCACACCGGAAGGCTCGCGAGAGCTCGCCGCCTGCCCGGCGTTCGTGCCTTCGGCGCCCGGGTGCCGCTCGTCGCGAGGATCGCGCTCGCAAGCGCCCTGCTCGCCGTGCTCGTCGCAGCGGCGTTCACGATTCTCGTCCTCACGCTGTCCGACCTGCGCGTGACGACGAGCCAGGCGAACCGTTCGAAGGACGTCACGTCGGCCACGCTCGTGCTGGAGAAGGACGTGCTCCAGGTCGACGCGGCTCTGCGCGGCTACGTGAACACCGGCGACCGGAGGTTCCTCCGCGCGTTCAAGGACGCGCGCGACGAGCTACCGGCATCGACCGCGGCGCTCGGCAGCAGCGCCGCCGGCAGGGAGGCGCAGGAGGCGCGAGCGCGCAGGCTCACCACCGCGGTCAACCAGTACCTGGAGGACTACGCGGTGCCGCTCGTCGGCATCGCAGAGCTCAACGCCGCGGTCGCACGCTCGCCCGTCGCGGTCACCGAGGGCCGCAGGCGCGTCGAGGGGATTCGGGGGCAGGTGACCCAGGTGCTGACGGCAGAGAACGATCTCGCGTCGGCGCGAGTCTCGTCGGCCACGAGCCAGGCGAACCGCGCCATCGTCCTCGGCCTGGCAGCGCTCGGCATCTCCGTGCTCCTCGTCCTCCTCTTCGGTGTCGAGCTGGCACGCGCCGTCGCGCATCCCGTGCGGCGGGTCTCCGAGGCGTCCAAGCGGGTGGCAGGCGGCGATCTCTCGGTGCGGCTCCCGGAGCAGGGGCCGGCAGAGGTCCACGATCTCGCCGCCTCCTTCAACGAGATGGCCGCGTCGCTCGAGCGCTCGAAGCACGATGTCGAGGAGCAGAACCGCCAGCTGCGCGAGTCCGAGCGCCTCCGCTCCGAGCTGATCAGCGTCATCTCCCACGAGGTTCGCACGCCGCTCGCGTGTGTCCTCGGCTACACGTCCCTGTTGCAAACACGGCCGGTGGACGAGGCCACACGGCAGGAATACCTCTCGATCATCGCCGACGAAGCTCGCCGGCTCGAGGGGCTCGTGGGCGATCTCGTGGACGTGAAGCGCATCGAGCAAGGGCGCCTCGAGCTCGAGCCGCAGCCCTTCGACCTCGCTGCGCTCGTGGAGGAGCAGGTGCGCATCTTCAAGGGTCGCAGCGAGCGCCACACGATCCAGCTCGACTCGGCGGGTGAGCTCGTCGTCCGCGCCGACCGCAACCGGCTCGCACAGGTGATCGCCAACCTGCTGGCTAACGCGGTCAAGTACTCCCCCGAGGGCGGCGCCGTCGAGGTCGATGCCGCCGTCCGCAACGGCGACGTGCGTGTCAGCGTCCGCGATCACGGAGTCGGCATCTCGGAAGCCGACCGGCCGCGCATCTTCACGAAGTTCTTCCGCGGGAGCAAGGGCCTGGCGGGGATCGGTGGCATGGGCCTCGGGTTGGCGGTGTCGCGCGACATCGTCGAGGCGCACGGCGGCCGCATGGGCTTCGAGAGCAAGGTGGGCCGCGGCTCGGTCTTCTGGTTCGAGCTGGGTCTTAACGCTGAGTGAAATCGCGGCGCGCTGCCGTGTCGCCGGCCGCGGCTCAGGTATCACTATGGGCATGAACCTCAAGAACGCTGCTATCGCGATGGTCGCACTCGTGCTCGCCGTGCCTGCGGTCGTGTCCGCCGCGGCCGACACGGCAGCCGTAAAGCCGCCCGTGTCGTCGTTCGTCGATCCGACGTTCGGCAAGGTGCTCTCCCGCACCGACAAGCAGGTCCTCTACTACTGGCAGGTGGAGAAGAAGGCCGGTGGCAAGATCCGCTGCGTCGGCGAGTGCGCGAAGGCGTGGCCGCCGCTGATCGTGAAGTCGAAGGCAGCTGTGCCCAAGAAGATCGCCGGCCTTTCCGGCACCTTCGGCACGATCCGCAGGCCGAACGGCAAGCTCCAGGTGACACGAAACAAGCTTCCGGTCTACACGTATGCGCACGAGCGCCCGCGACAGGTGCTCTGCGACAACGTCGACGGCTGGTTTGTCATCCGTCTCTAAGCGTCTCGATCGCCTGCTGGAGCCGCGCCGTGAGCTCGGTGGCCGCCTCTTCCGTCGGCTCCTGCCGCTCCACGCGGAGCGGCTCGCCGATGACGATGCGCACACGGGGCAGCGAGATCCGATGTGTTCGCGGCTCGAGCGTCAGATGCGTGCCGATGAGGGCTACGGGGATGAGCGGCGCGCCCGTGGCGAGCGCGAGCCTCGCCGCACCGCGCTTGTAGCCGCGCTTTTCGTCCGGCAGCGACGTCCCCTCCGGAAAGAGCCCGACGACGGCGCCCTGCTCGAGGAGCTTCACGCCCGCAGCTACCGCTCGCCCGGCGTCGGCGCCGCGCCGGACCGGGAATGCGCCGGCGGCGAGGAGGATCTGCTTGACGCCGGGCACTCGGTACAGCTCCGACTTCGCCATGAACCGGACCTGCCTCGTGACGGCAATGCCGAGGAAGAAGCCGTCCAAGACCGACACGTGGTTCGCCGCCAGCACGCACGGCCCCGACGCCGGGACGTGCTCGCGACCGGTGATCCGCACGCGGTAGACGAACATGAACGCGGGCCGCAACAGCGTCTCCACGAACGTGTACATCGGGCGATTCGGGTCCATTAGCGGCCGTCCTCCTCGAAGCGGGCGAGCTCGTCACCGACGGCGTCCAGCCATGCCTGCGCGCGCGGCAGGCCCACCGTTCGCCCCCAGGGAGAGCGGACTGCCGCCCCGTGGAGCCCGCCTCGCACGAGGATGTACGACGCGTCTATCCCCTGCGCGAGGGCGCGCTCGTACGCGTGTCGAGAGCTCTGCGCGGTCACGCCCGGGATGCCCGGCAGCGGCGCGTCGAGCGTGCCGTGGACGATTGCCAGCCGCTTGCCCTCGAGGGGCGAGAGGTCGAGCTGCTCGGGCAGCCACGGCGCCAGCCCGACCACTGTCGCCACCGACTGCTCGGCGGCGAGCCGCACGGACACCGAGCCGCCCATCGAGAAGCCGAGCATGAGCGTCCGGCGCGGAGCGAGGGACGCGATCGCGGCAACGCCGTCCTCGGTGCAGAGGTCGAGGCGCCGCCATGACTTGATCCGATAGCGCACCTCCCCGAAACGCAGCCCCGGGAAGCGCGGCGAGAGCCGCTCCACGAGCCACTCGACGGTCGAGCTCCACGTGCCGGGCACCTCGGCGCGCCCGCCGCCGTTCACGCACACGACCGCGTCAGGCCCCGATCCCGTCACGCGCAGCTCCGCTCCTGAGTCCACGACTCTGATCTCGCCCACGGGCGCAATCATCGCCACCTGCGGCACACCTCGCGTCAGTACACTCGTGCCCCGATGGCCAAGGCCACGGAGACGATCACCTGGCTCAGCGTGCCGGCGGAAGAGGACGTGCCGGCGGAGGCGCGCGCGCTCTGGGACAAGCCGATCGAGAAGCTCGGCTTCGTCCCCAACGTCCTGCGCGTGATGGCGCTGCGGCCGCAGCACCTCGTCACCTGGTGGGCGTACATGCAGGAGCTCATGACGGGCGAGTCCGGTCTGACGAAGGCGCAACGGGAGATGATCGCCGTCGTCGTCTCGGTCGAGAACCGTTGCCATTACTGCGTCGTGTCGCACTCGGCCGCTCTGCGAAAGCTCACCGGCGACCCCGTGCTCTCCGACCAGATCGCGACGAACTACCGCTACGCGCCGCTCGAGCCGGGCGAGCGCGCCATGCTCGAGTACGCGCTGAAGCTCACCGCCGACTCGTCCTCGTGCACCGAGGACGACATCGACGAGCTTCGGGAAGCCGGCTGGAGCGACGAGGACATCCTCGACATCGCCCAGGTTGCCGCGATGTTCAACTTCACAAACCGGCTGGCGAGCGGCCTCGGCTGGGTGCCGAACCGCGAGTACTTCTCCCTGGGGCGCTGAGCGCATTGCAGAGCTCTCGCCTCACCGGCGCCTGCGTACTGCTCGTCTTGGGCGTGCTCAGCGCTGGCGCCGCAGCAGCTCCTCGCGCTGCGACGGCCTCGCCGGCACGGCCGAACGTCGTCGTGATCATGACCGACGACCAGACCGTCGAGTCGCTGAGGGTGATGCCGAGCGTCGACCGCCTGCTCGTTCGTCGGGGAACGTCCTTCACCAATAGCTTCGCGTCGTTCCCGCTCTGCTGCCCGTCGCGGGCAACCTTCCTCACGGGCCAGTACGCGCACAACCACGGGGTGCTCTCGAACATGCCGCCCAGCGGAGGGTATGAGGCGCTGGACGGCTCGAACACGCTGCCCGTGTGGCTCCAGCGGGCGGGATATGTCACGGGCCACGTCGGCAGGTACCTGAACGGCTACGGCGTCCGGGACGATCTAGAGATCCCGCCCGGCTGGACCGCGTGGATCGCCCCGCCGGCCAACTCGGCATTTCGCTACTACGACTACTCGCTGAACGAGAACGGCCGACTCGTGTCGTACGGCAGTGACGCGGCCTCCTACCAGACCGACGTGTACGCCCGGAAGGCCGTCGAGCTCGTGCGCGGCTGGGCGCCTGCCAAGCAGCCGTTCTTCCTCTCCGTGGCGTTCCTCGCACCGCACTCCGGAGGGCCGAAGCCCTCGGGCCGCCCCGGCGCCGGGGCCGTTCCCGCTCCGAGGCACGCACGACGCTTCGCGTCGGAGCCCCTACCAAGCCCGGAGTCGTTCAACGAGCTGGATGTCTCCGACAAGCCGCAGTTCGTCCGTCACCTGCCGCGGCTCGAGGGGGCGAGCGTAAGCGACGCGAGGGAGCGCTACCAGCTGCGGCTCGCATCGCTGCTGGCCGTGGACGACGGTGTCGCAGCCATCGCGGCCGAGCTGGCACGGCACGGTGAGCTCGACGACACGTTGATCGTGTTCACGTCGGACAACGGCTTCTTCCACGGTGAGCACCGCATTCCCGGCGGGAAGGTCTACGTGTACGAGCCGTCGATCCGCGTGCCGCTCGTGCTGCGAGGCCCCGGCGTCCCCGAGGGCGTCCACTTGCGCCAGGTCGTTGCCAACATCGATCTCGCTCCGACCATCGTCGAGTCGACCAGCGCCAAGGCCGGAAGGCTGATGGATGGGCGCTCGCTCTGGCCGATCCTTCGCGACACGGGCGTCTTCTGGGGACGGGATCTGTTGATCGAGAGCGCACCGCCCGAGTCGAAGTCACTCGCCGTCACGGCCGTGCACACGCCGCGCTGGCGGTACTCCGAGTACACCACGGGCGAGGTCGAGCTCTACGACCTGTCGCGTGATCCCGATGAGCTGCAGAGCATCCATGCCGACACGGCGAGAGCCCGCTTACGTGCCGACCTCGCGGAGCGGCTCGCCGCTCTTCGGAAGTGCGCAGGCAGCAATTGCCGACAGGGCCCCGTCCTTCAAGCCACAGCCCGCGTCACGGGCGCGTGCCCGGTCGCCCGCGCTGAGGTCGGCCTCCGCGGGCCAGACCTCGCTCGCGTCACGCGTGTCCGGTTCCTTCCCTTGAGAGGCCGCATCGTCACCGATGCCGCCCAACCCTTCCGGACCGAGCTGTCCGTCCGCGCGCGGCAGTCCTACGTCCGGGTGCACTCGTCTATCGACGACGGCCGTGAAGTGACGCACGATCTGCGACTGCCCGGGTGCGCGGGTGGGTAGGCCGCAGCTCGCGATCGGCAGCCTGCTGTTCTGCGTCGCGGCGGTCACGGCAGGCGCGGCCGCGGCCCCTCGCCGTGCGGCCGCACCCCCCGTACGACCGAACGTCGTCGTGCTCATGACCGACGACCAGGCGCTCGAGTCGATGCGCGTGATGCCCAACATCGAGCGCCTCCTCGCCCGCCGGGGCACGTCCTTCACGAACAGCTTCGTCTCGTTTCCCCTGTGCTGTCCTTCCCGGGCGACCTTCCTCACCGGCCAGTACGCCCACAACCACGGCGTGCTCTCCAACTCTCCGCCCAGCGGGGGTTACGAGAGGCTGGACGGCTCGAACACGCTGCCCGTATGGCTTCAGCGGTCCGGGTACCTCACGGCGCATGTCGGCAAGTACCTGAACGGGTACGGGATCCGGAGCCGGACCGAGGTGCCGCCCGGCTGGACGGAGTTCCATGCGCCACCCGCGCCGGACGAGTCCCGGTACTACGACTACTCCTTGAACCAGAACGGCCGGCTCGAGCGGTACGGAGCCGACCCGGCCTCGTACCAGACGGACGTCCTCGCCCAGAGGTCGGTCGAGCTCCTTCGCCTGTGGGCTCCTGGCGACGTGCCGTTCTTCATGTCGGTGGGCTTCGGCGCGCCGCACTCGGGAGCGACGCCGTCGGCGACCGGACAGACGCGCGTCGCTACTCCGGCGCCGCGGCACGCAGGCCGGTTCGCGGCGGAGCCGCTGCCGCGCCCGCCGTCGTTCAACGAGGCCGACATGTCCGACAAGCCGGTCTTCGTACGGAACCTGCCGTTGCTGGACGCGGCTGGAATCGCCGCTGCCACGGAGCGCTACCGCTTGCGGCTGGAGTCGCTGCTGGCCGTGGACGAGGCCGTCGCTCTGATCGTCGACGAGCTTGCGAGGCTCGGCGAGCTCGAGAACACGCTCATCGTGTTCACGTCCGACAACGGGTTCTTCCACGGCGAGCACCGAATCCCCGACGGCAAGATCGCCTTCTACTCGCCGTCCATCCGCGTTCCGCTCATCCTGCGGGGGCCCGGCGTCCCCTCAGGCATCCGCCTTCGCCAGCCCGTGTCCAACGTCGACCTGGCTCCCACGATCGTGGCCGCGGCAAGGGCCAAAGCGGAGAGGACGATGGACGGCAGGTCGCTCTGGCCGATCCTCGGAGATCGCGGACTCTTCTGGGGCCGTACGCTTCTGCTGGAGACGGCGGCCGCCGGCGGGTCGGCGCTCGCGGCCAGGGCGGTGCAGACGCCGCGCTGGGTGTACACCGAGTACGTCAACAGGGAGGCAGAGCTGTACGACCTGTCGAATGATCCTCACGAGATGCGCAGCATCCATGCCGATCCGTCGAAGGCCGCCGTTCGCGCCGATTTCGCGCGGAGGCTCGCTGCGTTGCGGTCGTGCGCAGGAAGCAACTGCCGTCAGGGCCCCGCCCTCGTACCGACGGTGCGCGTCAGCGGCAAGTGCCCCACGGCGCGGGCCGAGATCGGGCTGCGGGGGGCAGATCTCGGTCGGGTGACGCGCGTCATCTTCCTCGTGGGGAACACGCGCCTCGCCGTCGACCGCGCTGTGCCGTTTCGCGCCACCCTGCGGCTGCGCCCGCGGCCGACCGTCGTCCGCGTGCACTCCGTGCTCGACGACGGCCGCGAGGTGACGCACGACAAGCGTACGCCGGGGTGCTCGCGTGCGTAAGGCGCTTTCGATAGCCGGCGTGCTGCTGGCCGTCGCCGCCGTCTCGTCGGGCGGGGCAGGGGCTCCGACCGCCCACTCGGCGCCGCCGAAACGGCCGAACATCGTCGTGATCATGACCGACGACCAGACGGTCGAGTCGATCCGGGTCATGAAGAACGTCAAGCGGCTGCTCGTCGCCCAGGGAACGTCCTTCGACAACAGCTTCGCGTCGTTCGCGCTCTGCTGCCCGTCCCGGGCGACCTTCCTGACCGGCCAGTACGCGCACAACCACGGCGTGCTCTCGAACAAGCCGCCCTACGGTGGCTACTACGCGCTCGACTCGGAGAACACGCTCCCCGTGTGGCTCAGGCGCGCGGGCTACGAGACGATCCACGTCGGCAAGTACCTGAACGGGTACGGCGACCTCGACAAGCGCGAGATCCCGGCTGGCTGGACAGAGTGGCACGGCGCCGTCAACAACTCCGCGTACCAGTTCTACGGCTACACGATGAACGAGAACGGGACGCTCGTGAAGTACGGCAGGGATCCGGCGTCGTACCAGACCGACGTCTACGCGGACAAGGCCGTGGAGATCGTGCGCCGTCGTGCGCCCGCGCGAAAGCCGTTCTTCCTGTGGGTCTCGTTCCTCGCCCCGCACGTGGGTGGGCCGCCGACGCCCGGCCGCTCCGCCCTGACGACGTTGCCCGCGCCCAGGCACATCGGCCGCTTCGCCGCCTCGCCGCTGCCCACGCCGCCGTCGTTCAACGAGGACGACGTCTCGGACAAGCCGGGCGGGATCCGCCTGCGGCCGCCGCTGAACGCCCGCCAGGTGGCCGCCATCACCGAGCGCTACCAGCTGCGGCTCGAGTCGCTGCTGGCCGTGGACGAGGCAGTCGGCAGGATCGTCGCGGCGCTCAAGAAGAAGGGCGAGCTGTCGCGCACGCTCATCGTCTTTACGTCCGACAACGGCTTCCTGCACGGGGAGCATCGCATCCCGATCGGCAAGGAGAGGCCCTACGAGCCGTCGACGCGGGTGCCGCTCGTCGTCCGCGGCCCTGGCGTCCCCGCCGGGCTCCGGCTGCGCCAGCCCGTGGCCAACATCGACGTCGCGCCCACGCTCGTCGCGGCCGCGCGCACGCGCGCCGGCCTGCGCATGGACGGCCGTTCGCTATGGCCCCTCTTCGCCGACCCGGGCATCTTCTGGGGCCGCGACCTGCTGCACGAGGGGCCGTTGACCGCGGATGCCGAGACGAAGTTCACGGCCTTGCGCACGCCCCGCTGGCTCTACGTCCGCTATCTGACCGGAGGCGAGGAGCTCTACGACCTGCTCGTCGATCCCAACCAGCTCACGAACCTCCGCACCGACCCGGTTGCAGCCCCGGTGCGCCTGGACCTTCGCGGGCGGCTCACGGGCTTCCGGAGCTGTGTCGGCGCCGACTGCCGCCGCGGCCCCGAGCTCGCGCTGGCTGTGGAGCTGGCCGGCGAGTGCCCGTCGGCCACGGCAAAGCTCGCCCTGGCGGCCGTCGACCCGGGCTCAGTCGCCCAGGCGCGACTGCTGCTGCCCGGAGAGATCGTCGAGCTGGCCGCCCCGTGGGAGGCCGTCCGGCCGCTCGGGCCCGCGGTCGCGAACGTCCGCGCCCACGTCGTCTTCAAGGACGGCCGCGAGATGACCCGGGACGCGGTACTGCCCGCCTGCCCGCCTGCGCTAGCTACGACAGCTTCTCGCGCCAGGCGAGCACGTCGTGCAGCAGGCCGAGGTCGTAGTCAGGCCCGTCCGCCGAGACGATGAGGTGCGTGATGCCCGCCTCGACGAGCGCGTCGATGTCGTCCTCGTTCTCCCGGCGGATCGACGTGCTGCGCTCGATCTGTGCCGGATCCCGTCCGACCTTCTCGCACCAGTCGTCGAGCACGCCGCTCAGCTCCCGCATCGTCTCCACGTCGCCGAAGCCGTGCCAGATGTCCGCGTGCTCGGCGGTGATGCGAAGCGTCACCTTCTTGCCGCGGCCGCCGATGCAGATCGGAATGCGCCTGCTGGGCGGCGGGTTGAGCTTCCCCCAGCGCTCCTTGATGATCGGCAGGTCGCGGTCGAGGTCGCGCAGCCGGCTGCCGACCGTGCCGAACTCGTAGCCGTACTCCTCGTAGTCGCGCTCGAACCACCCCGACCCGATGCCGAGGATGAGGCGTCCAGCGGAGATGTGGTCGCAGGTGCGCGCCATGTCCGCGAGGAGGCTCGGGTTGCGATACGAGTTGCAGGTGACGAGGGCGCCGACCTCCGCGCGCTCCGTCGCCTCCGCGAGCGCGGCCAGCACCGTCCAGCACTCGAAGTGCTTCCCGTCCGGGTCACCGCTCAGCGGGAAGAAGTGATCCCACGTCCACAGCGACTCGACACCGAGCCGCTCAGCCTCGAGCCAGGCGGCGCGCATATCGCTCCAGTCGCCGTGCTGCGGCAGCGAGCGATAGCCGATCCTGACCATGGCAGTGACTCTACGTCACAATTCGCCCGTGGAAACGCTGCCCTGGGAGTGGTACGTGTCGCCGGACGTGCTCCGGGCCGAGCAGGAGCAGATCTTCCGTCGGGCGTGGCACTACGGGGGCCCGGCGGAGTGGGCAGCCGAGCCGGGTGAGCGCTTCCCGTGCCGTGCCGGAGACGTGCCGCTCGTCGTCGTGCGCGATCGCGACGCGACGCTCCGCGCATTCGTCAACGTCTGCCGCCACCGCGGCTCGGTGATCGTCTCGGAGCGGGGTAAGCGGGAGACGCTCCAGTGCCCGTACCACGCCTGGACGTACGACCTCGACGGCCGGCTGCGATCGGCGCCGCGGTCGGAGCGCGAGGAGTCCTTCGAGCCGGCCGAGCTCGGGCTCGTGCCCGCCGCTGTGGCGGAGTGGGGGCCGTTCGTCTTCGTGAACGCCGATCCAGGTGCAGCGCCGCTCGCAGATGCGCTCGGCGAGGTTCCCGAGCTGCTCGCCCGTGCGGGCACCGACGTGGACGAGCTCGTGTTCCGGGAGCGCACTACGTACGCCCTCGCGGCGAACTGGAAGATCGCCGTCGAGAACTACCTCGAGTGCTACCACTGCGCGGTCGCGCATCCCGGCTTCGCGCGGCTCGTCGACGTCGATCCGGACGCGTACGTGCTCGAGTCGGGAGAGGGCCGCTGGAGCCAGTACGGGCGTGCGCGCTCGGGCGACGGCGCGTGTCAGTTCCATCTCGTCTGGCCGGCCCTGAAGATCAACGTCTATCCGGGCTCCGCGAACTTCTCGATCGGCCCGGTCTGGCCGGATGCCCCCGAGCGCACGGCCGGCTATCTCGACTACTTCTTCGGCGCGGAGGTGTCGGACGCCGACGCGGCCGAGCTGATCGCGTTCGACGACCAGGTGGGCCGTGAGGACACGGAGCTCGTCGAGTCGGTTCAGCGCGGCGTTCGTTCCGGACTCATCGTGCACGGACGGCTCCTCGTCGACTCCGAGCACCTCATCGCGAGCTTCCAGGAACGCGTGCGAAACGCAGTGTCCGTGCGCACTTTGTAACAGCTGTTCGCAGTTCCCCAACAGGCAGTCAACAGAGTCGCAACGCCCTTTTTGCAGGGTTTTTACTCAAGTCTCTGGACACCTGTCCGATGACGTAGCTACGGTATAGCCTTACTTCGTAACAACCAGCGACGGCCCCGTGCACAGCTTGGTGGGCGGCACAGGTTTGGTCATCGCGTTCAGCAGTCAAGGAGGCAGCGTGCGCTCGAGGCGATCACGCTTGCTGCTGCCCGTCGTTTTCGTCGGGTTGGCAGCGGCAATTGGCAGTGTGATGTTGGGAAGTACCGCAGGTGCGTCAGTTGCATCCGCGCCGCGGCCGTCGACCGACAACGGCGAGGCGTCTGCGCCTCGCGTGCTCTCGAAGGTCGACCGCCGGGTGATCCGGCGGATCAAGAACCAGCGCGACTCCACGTGGCGCTGGCAGACGGTGATGTTCAAGCCGCGGACGCCGTACCACGGCGCAGCGGAGACGACGCAGAGCGACGCGTACCGTCGCTGGGTGCTGCGCGTCTGGGAGGACCGCGCGAAGGTCGCATGGCGGAAGGCGACGCGGCCGCCTCACTACGACGAGTGGATGTGCATCCACCGCTACGAGGGCAGCTGGGTCGACCCCAACGCGCCGTACTACGGCGGTCTCCAGATGGACATGTCGTTCCAGCGCGCGTACGGCTGGAACCTGCTGCAGACGAAGGGCACAGCCGACAACTGGTCGCCGCTCGAGCAGATGTGGGTGGCCGAGCGCGCGTACTCGTCGGGACGCGGCTTCTACCCGTGGCCGAACACCGCGCGTTATTGCAACTTGATCTGACGCCGCGGCGCTAGCTGCCGACGATCTGGACGAGCCAGCGCCGGTCGCGCTCGCGGTCGAGCTCGAGGAAGAGCACGCGCTGCCACTCGCCGAGCAGGAGCTCGCCGTCGCGTACGGGGATCGACTCGCCGGCGGTGCCGAGCAGCATCGCCATGCAGTGGGAGTGGCCGTTCGCGAACTCGACGTCCTCGGGGCAGATGTTCTCCGTGCGCTTGTCCCAGTCGTCGTGCGCGTAGTACTCGTCGTGAGGCACGAGCTGTCGCAGCAGGTCGACGAAGCTGTCGAGAAAGCCGTTGTGCGGCTCCGTGATGCGGATGCAGCACGTCGTGTGCGGCGAGTAGACGCAGACGATCCCGTCGCGCACGCCGCTCTCGCGAACCGAGGCCGCGACGTCGTCCGTGATGTCGTGGACGCGCATCCCGCCCGACGTGCGCATCTCCGTCTCGCGCTGGAAAACCTTCACGATCGAGAGGGTAACCTAGCCGCAGTCGGGCCCGTAGCTCAGCTGGTTAGAGCAGCGGACTCATAATCCGTCGGTCCCTGGTTCGAGTCCAGGCGGGCCCATTCATCCCTCGCCCGCTTCGCTTTCCGCTCGGGGGTGCGGCCTTCGGCCGCGCGTCCGGGCGAACGTGCGCGAGCCGCTCCGTTATCGGGTAGCGAGCGCGATCCACGATCGCGTAGAACATCGCCCAGATCGGGTCGCTCGTCGCCAAGACGGCCTTCTGGTGACCGAACGGTGCGAAGTCGATTGGCCGCCTGGGCTCGAAGGACTCGATGTTCGGATCGCCGGTTCCGTGAAAGGCGATCTCGCGGCGATCGGCAATTCCGCACAGGAGCTCCCAGAGTGAGACGTCGCCGTCATGGCGAATCACCGTGTCCGCATCCGGTTGGCCATCTTCTGGCTGCGAGAGAAACGCCTCGATCGCCGAGCGCGTGGCGCTGTCCAAGCTCATCGGTGGCCGCTCGATCCAGTAATCAGGGAGTGCGCTCGTCACTTGGCCTCGGCACCTTGAATCTGCCCACCCCGACCGAACACGTGCCAGCCAAGCCGAATGAGTCGGGATCGCATCCGACGGTGCGATCTCAAGCTGCGCGAAGACGGCTCGTGCAGCCAAAGCGATGCTCGCCTGTGAGCTGCCACCCGGGCAGCGTGATCGAACTGTCAGGTGTAGCTCGTGATCAGCGTTGGCTGGAACGGCATCGCAGTGGGATAACCCTACGAGCTCGCTTCACCTTGGATGGTTACGAAGCCCACGAGGCGGCGTCATTGCGAACGGCCGCCCGGTTCTCGTAGGGTACGGGCGCTCTGCTCATGTCGAGGGGGACGATGAAGAGTTGCTGGATGAGGCGTAGCGTCGTCACCGGGCTCGCGGCGATTGCGGCTTTGGCGGGGCCATCCGGCTCGGTTCGGTCGGTCACCGCTGCTCCCGCAAGCCTGCTGGCCACCGAATCCTTCGTCGATCCGGCCAACGACAACCCGAAGGGGCTGGCGCCCGACATGACGAGGGTCGACGTCACCCTGGCGACAGACGGCAACCTCACTATTCGGATCGAGACCCCGAACCGCACGAGCCAGCTTCCCACCGACGCGGTCGTCATGTACATGAACACCGATCTCGACCCGTCAACGGGGACGGTGGGCGCCGACTACCGGATCGAGGCGTTTGGAGGAGAGCCGGGCGTGTTCCTCGCACGATGGGGCGGCTCCTCGTGGGACCGGGTCTCTTCGGTGAGCTTCTCGGGCGAGTTCTCCGGCGGCGTCACGGCTCGCATGAGGCGAAGCGACATCGGCGCTCCGAACGGCTTCTCGTTCTTCGCCGTGTCGTTCTCGAACGGTCTCGAACCCGACTACGCGCCGGACGGAGCGCCGTCGGGTGGGCGCCTGACCGCGAAGCTGGACGGCAGCGGGACGGGCGTCAACCCGCCGGCGCCGCTCACAGGTTCCGAGCTCAGCAAGCTCGTCGCCCGGGTGAAGAGCGGCGTCATTCGCATCGAAACCACCACCTGCGAGGGACGGGCGGTCGGGACAGGCATGCTCGTCGGCCCGGCGCTCGTTGCCACCGTCGAGCACGTAGTCGACGGCGCTCGCACGATCGTTCTCAAGAGCGGGCGTAAGAAGCTGGGCACCGCGACGATCATCGGGCGGGACCGGAGCCGCGACCTCGCCCTGTTGAAGGTTTCGAAAGCGGTTCCGGGCTACCGGTTTCGCCTCGCGCGCCGCTCGGCCGACATCGGCGAGTCCGTCGCCGTGCTCGGCTACCCGCTGGGGTTGCCGCTCACGCTCACCCGTGGAACCGTGAGTGGGCTCAACCGCACGATTCGGATCGACGGGGTTCCGCGCCGCGGCCTCGTGCAGACGGACGCTGCAGTCAACCGAGGAAACAGCGGCGGTCCGCTGATCTCGATCGAGACCGGCGAAGTCATCGGCCTCGTGGACCTCCTGGCGGCCGAGGCGAACGGGATCGCGTTCGCGGTGAGCTCGCGGCTTGCGGCCCCGCTGCTCGAGCGGTGGGCCGCGAAGCCCCGGCCGGTGCGGCCCGCGCGATGCACGTAACGACGCGCGCGGTCGCAGCCCTTGCAGTCTCCGTTCCCTTGCTCGCGGTTTCGTCCAGTGCGAGCCAGCCGCCGCCCGACATCGGAGAGCGGCCGGTCTTCCGGACGGTCATCCGGGGAGCGGGTGCGGGTCGAGTGACGAGCAGTCCTCCTGGTCTCGATTGCCTGCCAAGGTGCAGTGCGCGCTTTCCGCGAGGCACGACAGTGGTCTTCACGGCCACGCCGCGAGCGGGATCGCGCTTCGGCGGCTGGTCCGGTGACTGCTTCGGCCGGTCGGCGTGGTGCGTCGTCGTCGCGCGTGGCGCTGTCACCGCCACCGCGCGCTTCGAACGTCGCCCGGGCGGCTCGTTCGACGAGGTCGCCGACGCGTTCGTCACGCGGCCTGTCCTGAACGTCACGGTCGCGCCGGGCGCCGGCGGCGTCGTGACGGCCTCCAAGGGCGACATCGCGTGTCCACAACGCTGCTCGAATCGATATGACAGCCGGACCCGGGTCGAGCTGCGGGCGGCGCCCAAGGCCGGCCACCGCTTCCGCGCCTGGAGCAGCCTGCTCGCGAGCTGCGGCCGCCGCCCCTCGTGCGTCGTGAACATGAACACGACGACGGACGTCTCGGCGACCTTCGATCGCATCGGGGGCTAGGTCGCCTTGACGGACGCTGCGCCAAGCTCGGGCCGCCGACGCATCGGTGACTGGCGGCTCTGGGGCGTGACAGCGGCCGTGCTGGCCGCCATGGCTTCGGGCGTCAGCGTCGCGGCGTTCTTTCTCGGCCTGTTCTCCGACGAGTCGTGCCCGAGCGTTGGGGCCTCACTCGCGAGGATCCAGGCACAGCCGAACGTGCCGTTCCTGGACTTCCTCGAGCAGGCGAACGCGTCGACGGAGGGATACGGCAGCACGCAGCTCAAGCGTCCCGTCAACGCGATCTTCGCCGACCTCGCGATCGAGGGCTACCGCGGAGACCACCTGACGCTCAAGTGGTCGATGCTCAACGCGGATACGGGGCGGATCGTGCAGAAGCGAGCGCTCCGCAATCGCCCGGCCCTGGACATCGAGCCGAGCACATGCACCACGCGCCTGCGCGCGTCGGTCTGGACGCCGGTCGATCATCCGGGCGACCGCCGGGTCACCCTGACGATCGTCGATGAGGCTGGCCACGTCCTCGCAGAGGGAAGGACTCCGCGCCTGTAGCACCGGCAGGCCGAGGGCCCGTCGATCTCTCAGAGCTCGACGATGAGGCCCTTCGTTCCCGCATCGGGGTAGATCGCCGTGTACTTGAAGCCGCGCCTTCGCTGTAGCCGCCGGTCGTCCCAGGGCTCGGTGAAATCCGACCGATAGTTGAAGTAGAGCGTCGGCTCGCTGCCGCGCGCGATCGTGCGCGCGACGCCCTCCAGGTGCGGGTGCTCGGTCTGACTCCCGTTCGTCGAGAACAGATAGCGATCGGTCTCGATGAGGTCGAGCGCGCCCTTCGAGACGTTGAACCGGCTGCCGTGGTGCGGAACCTTGAGCGCGTTGACCGCGATGCGATCGACGCGCCGGTCTCGGCAGAGCCGCCGGAGCCCGTCCTCGAAGACGTCCGGGTGCGCATCGCCCGTAAGCAGGCAGCTCCTGCGGTCGTTCCCGGTGCCGTACTCGGCGAGCACCGCGATCGTGCTGCCGTTCGCGGGCGCCTTGTCCGGCAGCAGCGGCACGTCGGCGAGCTCCTCGACGTCGAGCCGGTCCCCGAGCAGATCGGGAATCCCGCGACGGCGCGCGGCCTCCTCGAGATTCTCGTCCTGGACGCCCGCCTCAAGGCCGGCCTCCTCGACGACCTTTAGCCATTCGTCGCGCAGCACCTCGAGCTTTTGGCGCGTGGGGGAGAGCAGCGTGAGCGTCATCCCGCCGGGCAGCTCACGTTTCGGCAGCCTGCCGCTGGGGCGGACGACGACGGCTTTCTCGTCGAAGGCCGCGTTCCAGTCCCACTCGCGCTTGTCGAGCTGGGCGGAGAAGATCTCGCCCTCCACCGGGCCGAGCCGATCGGGCTGCAGGTGCCGCCACCCGTTGAACCACACGTCGTCGAAGGTGACGCCCAGCGACGTGTCGGCGAGCAGCTTGGGGATGCCGCCGATGTGATCGGAGTCGACGTGGGTGACGATGAGCAGGTCGAAGTGCCGCTTGCTCTCCGGCAGCTCCGCGATGCGCGCGCTGACGAGGCCGGAGGTCTTGCGCACACCGGCGTCGATCAGCACGCGGTGCGGGCTGCGCGCCGAGCCGTACTCGATGAACAGGGCGTCGCCTTGCTCGGCCGGGAGCATCTCGATCCTGAACACGGCCTACGCGTCCTTTCCGCCCAGCTGCCACCCGGCGTCGCCGTACGCGGTGAGACAGAGGGCCGTCAGCTCGCCCTTCGCGAGCAGCTTGCGGCGCAGCGACGTGATCAGGTCGCCGGCGGCGATCGGCTTCTTCCGCTTCGCCGCCGCGGCGATCTCCGTGGCGACAGCCCGCGCAACCGGTGCGGCGCGCTCGCCCAGCACGGAGGCGGTCGTTCCGACGACGAGCGCGGCCCCCAGATCCTGGAAGCGGGCGACGAAGCTCTGCAGCTCGTCCGTGATCGCGGTTTCGCAGCCGAGCAGTAGGACGATCGGCGCGTCATCCTCAGACGCCCGCACGAACGCAGGAAGCAGCTGGACGCCGAGACATGTCTCGCCCTCGCCGATCTCGAGTGCAGCCGCCGCCTGCTCCTTCGTCGTGTGCGACAGGAGCACGAGCAGCGTGGGACGTTTCGCTACGCCGTCGACCCACTCTCTCCACGTCGTCGCGAAGGTGGCCTCCGTGGAGAGCCGGTCGAGCGCCTTCCGGACGCTCGCGATGCCGCCCTTCTTCACCTCGTCGACCTTGCTGCTGGCGGCGAAGAGCACCTCGCGCGGCGGCTCGAGCGTGTCGCGCTCGGTGGTCGGATCGAGGCGGACGGCGATCTCGAAGCCCTCTGGCGCATCGGCTCGGCGCCAGCTGCCAGTCGCGACGACTCTGCGCTCGATCACCTTCGACAGCCCCCAGAAGCCGCTCGGGCAGAACGTCTCGGGGTGGAGCTGCCCGTCGGCCGCCTCGTGCCTCTCCTGGCACGCGCCCGTTCGCAGCGCCGCCTTCCAGCCGGGGCAGAGCTTCGCCTCCTTCGTCGGCGCCGGCAGGTCGTAGACGAGCTCGAGTGGAAAGAAGTCGCTGCGCTCGTCGACGAGTACCTGCAGCCGGTCGAGCGGCCGGCTGCCCAGGGTATCGACGAGCGGCTCGCCGATCACCGGATAGAGCTCGCAGCCCTGGAAGACGAGCTCGCGCAGGTCGTCGACGGCATCCTCGAGCTTCCGCTGCCGCGAGGCGTCGCTCGTCGCGAGACCGGTGAGGACCTTGAGCAACTCGCCTTCCCGGACGACGCGACCTAGCCGGTCGTCGTCGAAGCCGAGGAGATCCGTCTCGGCGACTGCTGTGGTACCGGCGCCGGTCCTGACGATCCCCGCGTCGGCGCCGGCTCGAGTGCCGAGGTCGACGGTCTCGGGCACGATCGTCGCCACCTCCAGAACGATCCGGGAGCCAGGCGGCACGTCCGCGGGATCCGGGGCGACGAGCCCGCTCAACCTGGCCATCTGCACGACGCGGTTCCGGTGGTGCACGCGGATCTCTGCGTCGAAGCGCCCGGGCTCCGGTGGCAGCTTGACCGCGAACGTCGCGCGCCTGCTCGTGCCCGTGCGAGGCAGGAAGATCGATTCGGACTGCTGGATCGAGATCGACGGAGCGAGAAACGTCACCGTCAGCTCCTCCATGTCGGCGACCTCGCCGAGCTCTTCGTCGAACGGGCGGCCTCCGACCGCCGCGATCGCGCCCTCCTGGTTGGGCCCGATCGCCACCGCGATCTCGTGCACTGCGCCGGCGCGGAACGCCACCTGAAGGGGTTTTTCCGGCTCGGCGGCATCAGCCACCCAGACGAGAATCCACCGAGGCTCGGCGGCAGCGGGCGCTTCGGCCTCGGTGCCGCCGTTTGCCGCGACGGGCTCTGGCGGCCCGTTGGCGGTTGCCATGTCCGGCGGCGGCGCGGCCATGAGCATGTCGTTGATTAGCTCGGACGGCGCGCCGGGCTCGGGCGCCTTCGGCTCGTCCCCCGCAGGCGTCAGCGGCGGCTCGCCGGTCTCGGCCCAGCTTGCGGCCGCGCCGATGAACCGGGCGAGAGTCTCCGGCTCCTTCGCGATCTCCGGCGCGAGCCGCTCGAGCAACTGCCCGAGTGGGGCGCGGCAGGCTGCCCACGCGATCTGGTTGCGCGTGACGTCGTCGTGCTTGTCGCACCGGCGCCAGGCTTCGAGCAGGCCCTCGACGTCGGGCAAGTACCCGGTGCCGAGCGCACCCGCGAGCAGGACGGCGTCGTCACCCGACTGCCGGTGGCCGCGCGCGGCCAGGACGAGGAGCTCGGACACGAGCAGGGAGTTGAAGTGGCTGCGCTCGACATCCTCGGCGTGCTTCCGATAGACGGCGTCGGCGAGCTCGACGACCGGCTCGGCCTGATAGGGATCGTGCTCGGGGAGGCCGTTACCCACCGCCTCTTGCACCAGCGCTCGTTCTTCGGCCGAAAGCTTGTCGGAAACGGATGTTTTCCACCTCGAGCTCTCCGCCGGTTCCGGCGACGGCGCGAAGAGCACATCGGCGACCAGGTGCCGGGCGAACCACCCCGGCCACTGACGGTCGACGGCTGCGCGAACCTCCTCCGGCAGCGGGGCGGCACGCGACAGCGCTTGCTCCAGCTCGGTGGTCTCGTCGGTGTACAGCCACTCCTCCGCGAGGTCGGGGTCGTTCGAGAGCCGCTCGAGCTCTGCGACGAGCGCGTCCGCTCGGCCGCTCTTCGCGAGCGCGACCGCCAGAAATACACCGCCGTCGCGCTGCCAGCGCTGCTCGATCTCGTCCACGACGGCAGAGGTGTCGACGAGCGCGAGCACCTCGGCCGCTTCGGGCTCCTCGTCGAGCAGCGCGAGCAGCGGCCCCGCAGCCTGGCTCTCACCGGCACGGCCGAGGGCGAGCGCGGCTCGCCGCCGCTCCTCGGGCTCGCCACTCTCGGAGATGCCCACGAGCCGCTGCCGCACGGAGCGGATCGGGACGCGCGTCGCGAGCTCGATCACGTCCAAGTGCTCGGGGGCTGTCGCGTCCTCGAGCGCCCACATGACGTATTCGCGCACGTCGAACCAGCTGTCGGGCTCGAGCGGGAGCCGCGTCAGCGCGTCGAGCACCGCGAGCCGCGTCTCCGGTGAATCGTCGCGGAGCGCGTCGATCAAGGGCCCGGCTTCCGGGCGCCCAACGCCGCAGGGAGTCGAGGCGCTGCTCAAAACAACCCTCCTTCCCTCAGCCCGCACTCTACCCGCCCTCGAGAAACGTGTAAGGATGCCCGGGAGGGGGTGGCGATGACCGAGTTGGCCCCTGCGGCGGAGTCGAGAGATCGCGAGCGGCGGCTGGAGCCCGGTACCGCACTCTGCCTCTCGGGCGGCGGCTACCGCGCGATGCTCTTCCACGTCGGGGCTCTCTGGCGGCTCAACGAGGCCGGCTACCTGCCGCGGCTCGAGCGCGTGTCCAGCGTCTCCGGGGGCTCGATCACAGCCGGCGTGCTCGGTCTCGCGCTGGCCGAAGCTCGCCTTCGACGACCGCGGCGTCGCCCAGGGCTTCCAGGCCGAGCTCGTCGAGCCGCTCCGCAAGCTGGCGGGGAGGACGATCGACTTTCCCGCGATCGCGCTCGGCCTGATCACTCCCGGAGTGACGATCGGCGAGAAGATCGCCGCCGCGTACCGGAAGCACCTGTTCGAACGCGCGACCCTGCAGGATCTCCCCGACAGGCCACGCTTCGTCTTCAACGCGACGAACCTCCAGTCGGGCGTGCTCTGGCGCTTCGCGAAGCCGTACATGCGCGACTACCGCGTCGGCGAGGTGAAGTCGCCACAGGTCGATCTGGGCACGGCCGTTGCGGCGTCTTCGGCCTTCCCGCCCTTTCTCTCGCCGGTCGTCCTGAAGCTCGACGAAGCCTCGTACACGCCGGGATCGGGCGAGCTGCAGCGTGCGCCGTTCACGACGCGGCCGTCCCTCACGGACGGCGGCGTCTACGACAACCTCGGCCACGAGACGGTGTGGGAGCGGTACGAGACGATCCTCATCTCGGACGGCGGCGGCCACATGGGCGAGCAGGAGAAGCCGAAGAGGCTCTGGCCGCTGCACGCGTTCCGTGTGCTGGGCGTGATCGACAACCAGGTGCGCGCCCTGCGCAAGCGGACCGCGATCAACGACTTCAAGGCGGGCCGCCAGAAAGGGACGTACTGGGGAATCTGGACGAACATCGCCGACTACGGGCTGCCCTCGACCTTGCCGTGTCCGCATGACCTGACGCTGAGGGTCGCAGCCACGCCGACGAGGCTCGGGAAGATGGACGAGGCCGTCCAGGAGCGGCTCATCAACTGGGGCTATGCCGTCTGCGACGCCGCGATGCGCCGCCACGTCGAGCCGGGACTTCCCGCCGCCGACGCGTTTCCGTACCCGGCCGCCGGAGTCGCTTAGGCTAGGCCGCACACCGACGCGAGAGGAGTCTTCGATGGGCGCTCAGACGATCGACAGCCTCACCGGCGAAGTCTTCATACCTGGCGACGACGGCTACGACGAGGCGCGCAAGGTCTACAACGCGATGATCGACCGGCGTCCCGCCGCCGTCGTGCGGTGCTCCTCCACCGACGACGTGACCGCGGCGGTGAACTACGCGCGGGAGAACGACCTCGGGGTGGCGATTCGTGGTGGCGGCCACAGTGTTCCCGGCTTCGGAACCGCCGACGACGCCGGAGCCCGCCGACAACGACGCGAACATCAAGTGGGTTCGGGACTACTACGACGCGACCGCCCCCCTTTCGGAGGAGGGCGGCTACATCAACTTCATGGCAGAAGACGACCAGGAGCGGATCAAGACCAACTACAAGGGCAACTACGACCGCCTCGTCGAGGTCAAGCGGAAGTACGACCCCGACAACCTCTTCCACCTGAACCAGAACATCAGACCGTAACGGCCTCGCGGTTACGCGGCGGCTAGTGTCAGGGACAGCGAGTCGCCTTTCTCGGTGCGGTCGAGCACGACCCAGCGAGTGCTCCTGAAATCGACGGCGTCGCCGACCCGCCAGCTCATGACGGGCGACCCTTCGCCCAGCCAGAGGAACTCGCGCCCCTCGGGTGAATGGATGGTCACAACCGATTGGCGCTCGCCGGTTCGGGGCAGTTCTTCCGGTGCCATTCGGATCCCTCCACTGTCGTTGCTAAAATAGGACTGGAAACATACGAAATAGAAGTCATGTATGTCAAGTCCTGAAACTAATAGCCGTTCCTGGCACTTCCTCACGAGCCACACGCAGGTCCTGCTGGCCCTCCACAGGCAGCCTGATGCACGTCTGCGTGACGTCGCAGACACGGTTGGCATAACCGAGCGAGCGGCTCAGCGGATCGTCAACGACCTCGTGGAGACGGGTTATCTCGAACGCGAGCGCATCGGACGTCGCAATCGGTACGTGCTCAATCCCGAGCGTCGCATGCGGCATCCCGAGCAGCACGAGCACGAGATCGGCGAGTTGCTCGAACTCCTCCACGGCCCGCCCACCTAACGGCGCCAGGCGTTTTGGTGTCTGCTGCCAGCGGGTACGCGTAGGCAGTGACGGCGCTCCCCGATCTGCTCGATAGGAAGCAGCACGTCGACCTCGAGAGACGCGACCTCGAGCGGTGGCTCCGCATCGTAGGAGTAGCGCTCCTGGCGGCGTTTCTCGTCGTCGGGCTCGCGAACGTCTTCGGCCAGAAGGTGGAAACGTCGAGCGCCAGCGCTGCCGCCGCCGACCTCGAGGTGAAGGCGCCCACCGCCGTCAGAAGCGGCCTCATCTACGAGGTGCAGTTCACCGTCACGGCGCACCGTCGTCTCGAGGAGCCGACGCTCGTGCTCGACAGTGGCTGGTTCGACGGCTTCACGATCAACACGATGAGCCCCGACACGAAGGACTGGGTCATGCGGGACGGGCTCAACGTCATGTCCTACGACGCGGTGCCTGCGGGCAGCGAGCTCGTGGTTCGCCTCCAGTACCAGGTCAACCCGACGACGTTCGGCACACGTGACCAGGGCGTCGTGCTCGAGGACGGGGGCGTACCGATCCTCACGCTCGACCACGGGACGACGATCTATCCCTGATGGACATCGTCATCCGCGCCGCCGTCGTCTTCGTCTTCATCTGGGTGCTCATGCGCGTGATCGGCCGTCGCTCGCTGTCGAGCATGGAGCCGTTCGACCTGATCATGCTCGTCGTCATCGGCGACCTCGTGCAGCAGGGCGTGACGCAACAGGATCTCTCGGTCACCGGCGCCCTCCTGGCGGCGGCGACGATCGGCCTCCTGACGGTGCTCCTCGCCTGGTTCAACTACCGCTTCCCGCGGCTGCGACCGGCGCTCGAGGGACGTCCCGTGGTGCTAGTCGAGGACGGGAAGGCGATCGAGCCCAATCTCAAGCGCGAGCGGATCACGCTCGAGGAGCTGGCCGCTCAGGCGCGGCTGAAGGAGATCGACTCGATCTCCGACGTCCGCTGGGCCGTGCTCGAGACGTCGGGCGCGGTCAGCTTCATCCCGCGCTCGAAGTAGCTCAGGTCAACAGCGGGAGAGAAACCGAGCGAGACCGGCGGCGATCGACTGCGCGATGCGCGCGCGGAAACGAGGGGTCTCGAGCTGCACGGCGTCACCGCGATTCCGCATGTTCCCGGTCTCCACGAACACCTTCGGCACGTCGGAGAGGTTGAGCCCGCCGAGATCGGAGCGCGCGGACAGCCCGTCGCCGCCGAGGTACGTCGCGTAGGGGAGCCCGGTGCCTGCCCGGTACGCGCGCCGCATCGCGAGCGCCAGGCATCTGG
Organism: uncultured Actinomycetes bacterium; assembly: GCA_963755155.1. Classification (GTDB taxonomy): domain Bacteria; phylum Actinomycetota; class Thermoleophilia; order Gaiellales; family Gaiellaceae; genus PALSA-612. The sequence goes on from CAVWIV010000015.1 coordinate 229,379, forward strand.
ACGGCTTCGCGATGTCGGCGGTCAGCCCGCGGATCGACGGCGGATAGATGACGTGGAAGCCGCGGCCTGATGCCGGCCCGCCGTCGGCATGGATCGACACTGCGGCGTCTGCATGCGCTCGGTTGCCGATCGCCGCCCGCTCGGTGATGCACGGCCCCCAGCTCGCGTTCGACCTGCGCGTGAGGACGACGTTCGCGCCGGCCTTGCGCAGGATCCTCGCGAGCCGTACAGCCACGTCGAAGGTGAAGGCGGGCTCCGCATAGCCCGACGCGGTCGCCGTGCCCGTCGTGTCGCAGGCCTTCCGCAGCGTGCCCGCGTCGACGAGCCGGTTGATCTCTGCCGGATACGCCCAGTTGCGGCCGTTGTGGCCGGGGTCGACGGCAATCGTCGCTCCACGAAGGGGTGAAGCACCCGTCGCCGACGATCCGACGCTTGCGGACACGAACATGGCGACCACTACACTTAGCAACGTGAGCGAGACGGGCACCCTGCGCGTCAAGACAGGCCTGGCGGAGATGCTCAAGGGCGGCGTCATTATGGACGTCGTCGACGCCGAACAGGCGAAGATCGCCGAAACGGCGGGCGCCTGCGCGGTAATGGCGCTCGAGCGCGTGCCCGCCGACATCCGCGCCGACGGCGGCGTAGCGCGCATGGCCGATCCCGACAAGATCCGCGAGATCCAGGAGGCCGTGACGATCCCCGTCATGGCGAAGTGCCGCATCGGCCACTTCGTCGAGGCCCAGATTCTCGAGTCGCTCGAGGTCGATTACGTGGACGAGTCGGAGGTGCTGACGCCAGCCGATCTCGCCCACCACGTGGACAAATGGCAGTTCACTATCCCGTTCGTCTGCGGCTGCACGAACCTCGGCGAGGCGCTGCGGCGGATTGCAGAGGGTGCCGCGATGATCCGGACGAAGGGCGAGGCGGGGACCGGCGACATCGTCAACGCCGTCACCCACATGCGAGCCGTCTTCGGCGCGATTCGGCGCCTCCAGGGGCTCCCGGCCGAAGAGCTCTACTCCGAGGCGAAGGAGCTGCGCGCCCCGTACGACCTCGTGCGCTGGGTCGCCGAGAACGGGCGGCTGCCCGTCGTGACGTTCACAGCCGGCGGCATCGCGACGCCCGCCGACGCCGCGCTCTGCATGCAGCTGGGCGCCGACGGAGTGTTCGTAGGCTCCGGGATCTTCAAGTCGGGTGACCCCGATCTACGCGCGAAGGCGATCGTCGAGGCGACGACGCACTTCCGTGACGCCGACGTGCTCGCGCGCGTATCGGCCGGGCTCGGCGAGGCGATGGTCGGCATCTCCGCCGCCGACCTGCGCCCCGAAGAGCTGCTCGAAACGCGCGGCTGGTAGCAACCAGCACGCTCCGTCCGACGACGTCGTGAAGATCCGCGGCGATGGACGTCGTCCGCCCGCGCTGGTCGAGCTCCTCGTTCCTTCAGTACGCGGGCATGTTCGTGATCCTCTTCGCGACGGTCGCGCTACTCTCGTGGCTGGCGTCCGAGCACTCGGACGGAGGGTTCTTCGGCTGGTCGCTGCTCGTGTTCGCCGTCCTGGCGGTCGTCGCAGTCGGCTTCGAGCTCGCCGGTGAGCGGGTCGCGGCAGGGCTGTTTGCGTTCGTCTCGCTCATCGCGTTCTCGGTCGCCGCGGGCGCGTTCGAAGACCTGATTGGCCTCATCGACGACGAGAACGAAGGGCTGTTCGACGGCTTCCGTATCGGCATCTTGCTGCTCGCCCTCGTCATCGTCGTCGCGGGCTTCATGCTGCTTGCTCGCTTCCAGTTCCCGTTGCTCGTTTTGCCCGTGGCCCTTGTCGGCTGGTTCTTCCTCGTCGACCTCGTGTCGGGCGGCGGGACGTGGACCGCGATCGTCTCGATCTTCGTCGGCCTCATTTTCATGCTTGTAGGAGCGGCCGCCGATCGTGCGTATGGGATGTGGATCCACGTCGTGGCAGGCCTCGCTATCGGCGGCGCCTTCCTCTACCTCTGGAACTCGGCCACGTGGGAGTGGATCCTCATCGGCCTCATCGCACTGCTCTTCTTCCTCATCGCGGGCGGGCTCGATCGCTCGAGCTACGCAGTCATTGGGGCGATCGGCCTCTTCCTCTCCTGGTCGTACTTCGTCGAGAAGTGGACCGACGCGGAAGTCTCCAACCCGATCTTGGACGGTCTGACCACCCAAGGATTCTCCTCCGACTCCGGTGAGCCGAGCGTCTGGGGGGCCGCGCTCCTGTACGCCCTCTTCGGGCTCGTGCTCATCGCGGTTGGTCTCTGGCTCGAGCGGCGGCGGCCTCCAGAGGCGGCCGAGCCCCTTACGCCGACGGCGTAAGCAGCGCCCAGCGAAGGTTCAAGGGTCTCCACTCGGAGACGATCGCCGCGGCGTCACGCTCGGTGAGCGAGGCGAGCTCCGGATAGTCCTCGACGGACCTCGGCTGGATCTCGACGACCTCTGCGACGTGCGTCGGCCGGAACCGCGCGAGCACGTCCCGCGTTGTGCCCTCGCGGAGGAAGTCATGGAGCTCGACGAGGATCGTGGCGCTCCGCAGCAGCTCGCTGTCGTCAGGCCGTAACAGCTCGAGCTCGCATCCCTCGCAGTCCATCTTCACGAACGTCCGACCGGTCAGGGGGACGCTGAGATCGGCGACGGTCGCCTCGCCACGAACGTCGACGCGTTCGAGCACGCCGTTCAGCTCCGCTAGGGCGCGGCTTCGACCGCGGGCAGCCGAGTCGCGATCGTACGCCTCCACCGTGCTCGCGGGGAGTCGACGGGCAAGACCGACCGCGTAGTAGCCGTCACCCGACCCAACGTCGATGATCCGGTCGAAGCTGGCGGCGATGACGCGCTCGACGATCTCGTGCAACTCGGCCTCGTACGAGCCGAGCAGCCGCGAGGCAATGTTGAGATTGCCTGCCCGAATGGTCTCGGCCGGATACCGCATGCCGCGAAACGGGCCCGTCAGGACGCACAGGCCGTACTGATCGGCAAACGCCGCGTGTACTCGCTGGCGCCTGCGGCGCTCGAGCAGCCGTCGGAGCGAAGGCATCCCGTCCATAGAATTACCGAGCGTGAGGGTCGGCGTCCTTGCCGTGCAGGGCGATTTCCGCGAGCACGCGGCGATGCTGCGGCGGCTGGGAGCCGACGTCGTGGAAGTGCGCAAGCCGGACGAGCTCGACGGGTTGGACGGGCTCGTCGTCCCAGGCGGCGAGTCGACGACGTTCATGAGGCTCATGCGCCTCTACGGCCTCGACGCTGCCGTCGCGGCGTTCGAGGGGCCGATGCTCGGCACGTGCGCGGGCATGATCGTCCTCGACCGCAACCACCTCGGCCTCGTCGATGTCGCTGTGGAGCGAAACGCGTACGGCCGCCAGACGTCGAGCTTCGAGGCAGATCTCATGCTCGACGGGGATGCCGCACCGCTGCGCGGCGTCTTCATCCGCGCCCCGCGCGTGCAGCATGCGGGACCGGACGTCGAAGTGCTCGCCGAGCTCGACGGCGAGCCGGTGCTGTTGCGCGACGGGCGGTTCATCGTCGCCTCGTTCCATCCGGAGCTGACCGGCGACACGCGCGTCCACGAGCTGTTCCTGCGACTCGTAGAGGAGGCTTCAGCTGTCAGGGCATAGCAAGTGGCACTCGATCAAGCACAAGAAGGGCGCGACCGACAAGAAGCGCGGCCAGCTCTTCTCGAAGCTCGCGCGCGCGATCATCGTCGCCGCCCGTGAGGGCGGGCCGGATCCTGCGGGAAACCTCGCGCTCCAGAACGCGATCGAGAAAGCGCGCGAGGCTTCGGTGCCGAAGGACAACATCGAGCGTGCCATCGCCCGCGGTTCGGGCGCCGCTGCCGACGGCGAGTCGTTCGAGCACATCACGTACGAGGGCTATGGCCCGGCCGGCGTCGCGCTGCTTGTCGAGGCGCTCACCGACAACCGCAACCGCACCGCCTCCGACGTGCGCCACGTATTCGCGAAGAGCGAGGGCTCGCTCGGCGAGTCGGGCTCGGTCGCATGGCTCTTCGAGCGCACCGGCCTGCTGCTCGTCTCCGCCGAGGGCGTGGACGAGGACGAGCTGACGCTCGCGGCGGCCGAGGGCGGCGCCGACGACGTCTCCCAGGACGGGTCGGTGTTCGAGATCACCTGTCCGGCGGAGAGCGTCGGCGAGGTGCGCCGCGCGCTCGAGCAGGCAGGGTTCTCGGTCGCCTCGGCCCAGATCACGATGCTGCCGAAGACGTCCGTCACCGTCGAGGACGAGACGGCAGCACGTAGGATCGTTCGTCTGCTGGACGAGCTCGAGGAGCTCGACGACGTCCAGGACGTGTACGCGAACTTCGACATCCCGGAACAGGTACTAGAGGAGGTTGCGAACTGATGGCAGTGGCAATGAAGACCGGAGGCCGTATCGAGTCGCTGCTCTCGGCGCGGCTCTTTCTCAACCCGCAGCTCGCCGGCGACAAGCTCTACTTCATCTCAGACCTTGCCGGCAGGCTCAGCCTGTACCGGATGGACGTGGGGGGCAGCGTGCCCGAGCCGCTGCTTCCGCCCGGCATCGCGCTCCAGAACCCGGAGCTGCTCGGCGGCTACGCGTTCTACGCTTTGCCGGAGCACGACCGCATCGTGCTCATGCTCGACCAGGACGGCGACGAGAACTACCAGCCCAACGTCATTCCGCTCGACGGAGGCTTCCCGGAGCCGCTGAACGAGGAAGCCTTCGGCGGCATGAGGACGCACCTCGTCGACGTGGACGGCGAGACCGCGACGGGTTACGCCGCGGCGGAGTCGCGCGAGGAGGCGAAGATCTCCGGCTTGCGCGTCGACCTCGCGACCGGCGAGGTGGAGACGCTCGGCGAAGGCATGCACGGCCCCTACCCCGTCGCGTGGAATCGCGATCACTCGCGCGCTGTGCTCGGCGACGGCTACACGGCCGGCGACATCGTTCTCTACGAGCGCGATCCGGACACCGGCGAGAAGACGATGCTCTGGGGAACGCTCCTGGAGGATCGAGAGGAAGGCGCCGAGCACCCGCTGCTCGGTCTCCAGTCCACGCACGTCACGGAGAGCGAGCAAGGGCTTCTCATCGGTACGTGCCTCTTCGACGACGCCTACGGTCCCGGCTACCTTCCCTTCGATGGCTCCGGCGAAGTGGAGCCGGTTGAGCTCACCGGAGCGGTGCACGAGGGAGCGGGCGAGCTGGAGCGGTTCCAGCGCATCGACGGCGACCAGTACCTCGCCGTGTTCAACATCGACGGCGTCTCATGGGCGTACGAGGCCGACTTCGACGAGAACGCGCGCGCGATGAAGCTCGGCCGCGTGCTCGTGGGCGAAGGCGAGCTCGCAGGCGGTGTTCTGCACGGCATCGACCGCGACCCGGAGAGCGGCCGCTGGGCGCTTTCGTTCTGCACGGCGACGACGCCGACGCAGCTTTTCGTGCTCGACGCGGACGGCTCGCCCGAGCAGCAGACGAATGAGAAGCCGCTCGGCATCGACCCGGCGCTGCTTTCCGCCGGCGAGGATGCGTCGTTCGACTCGCACGACGGCCTCCGGACGTCCGCGAGGCTCTACCTCCCGTCGCCAGAGCTCGGTTACGAAGGGCCACGACCGGTCGTCCTTTACGTCCACGGCGGGCCGCAGGGGCAGGAGCGGCCGAACTTCGCGTGGTTCTCGATGCCGCTCATCCAGACGCTCACGCTCGAAGGGTTCGCGGTGTTCGTCCCCAACGTGCGCGGCTCGACCGGGTACGGGATGGACTACATGAAGCGCGTCGACCACGACTGGGGCGGCGAAGACCGGCTCGACCACGTGCACGCGATGACGGAGGTGCTGCCGAACGACGACCGCGTCGACGCGAGCCGCGCCGGCGTCGTCGGCCGCTCGTACGGCGGCTACATGACGCTCACCCTCGCCGGGCGACATCCCGAGCTGTGGTCGGCGGCGATCGACATGTTCGGCCCGTACGACCTGCTGACGTTCATGGATCGCATCCCGCCGACGTGGAAGCCGTACTTCGAGCTCGCCATCGGCCACCCCGACCGCGACCGCGACTTCCTCGTCGAGCGCTCGCCGAAGACGCACATCGGCGCCCTTGCCTGTCCGATGCTCGTCATCCAGGGGAAGAACGACCCGCGCGTGGTCGAGCAGGAGTCGGCCGACGTCGTCGAGTCGCTGCGCGCCGACGGCAAGGACGTCGACTACCTCGTCTTCGAGGACGAGGGCCACGACGTCCTGAAGCTGCCGAACAAGGTGCGCTGCTACGAGACGATCGTCGACTTCTTCAAGAAGCACCTGTAAGCAACGTGGGGGAACCCATGGTTCCCCCACGGACCCCCTCCTTCAGGTTGGCGGTCCTGGCGAGCCGAGGTTGCGCTCCGGCGAGAGCGCGGTCTCGCCTCCGCCCTCGGTGTGGGTGCAACACTTGAGACCCTGACCCGCCGCCAGGGCGCGCCCGCTGGGAAGGAACGTCCGGGCCGCTCCATAACCTCAACGCGTGAAGGTTCTCGGCATCGATCCGGGCACGGCTGCATGCGGATACGGAATCGTCCACGAAGAAGAGGGGCGCCTCAGGGCAATCGCCTTCGGGTTGTGGACCACGTCGGCCAGAGAATCCCCGGCGCTCAGGCTCAAGACGATCTACGAGGGCGTGGAGGAGCTCATCGAGCTGCACGCGCCGGCTGCCGCCGCGCTCGAGGAGTCGTTCGTCGGCGCCGACGCCCGCATCGCGCTCTCTGTCGGTCAAGCCAGGGGCGCAGTGCTCGTCGCGTGCGCACGCGCCGGCGTTGACTGCGCCGAGTACTCGCCGAGCATGGTCAAGAAGTCCGTGTGCGGCTACGGCCGCGCCGACAAGGCGCAGATTCAGCGCATGGTGAAGGCGATTCTCGGCCTCGACGCGACGCCCGAGCCGCATCACGCGGCGGACGCGCTCGCCGTCGCCATCTGCCACGCGCTCGCGCCGCCACTCCTCAAGCAGGTCGCGTCGTGATCGCGCAGCTCCGCGGCAAGCCGGTGCGGCGCGGCGCCGAGGGTCTCGTGCTCGACGTCGGCGGGGTCGGTTACCTCGTGCAGGCGACGCCGCGCGCGCTCGCGCAAGCCTCTGGCTCGAAGGAGGCGACGGTCGAGACCTACCTTCACGTCCGCGAGGACGCGCTTCAGCTCTACGGCTTCGCGGACACGGCGGAACGGCAGCTCTTCGAGCAGCTGTTGTCCGTCTCGGGCGTCGGCCCGAAGGTGGCGCTCGCGATCGTCTCCGGCTCGACGCCGACTGAGCTCCGCCGCGCGATCGCGCGGGAGGACACGGCTCGCTTCGAGGCGATTCCCGGCATCGGGCGCAAGACGGCGCAGCGAGTCGTGCTCGAGCTGAAGGGGACGCTGACGGGCGACATCGAGCCGTCGGCCGAGGGCGACGGCCACCTCGTCGCTCGCGACGCGCTCGTCGAGCTGGGCTACACGCTCGTCGACGCCGAGTCGGTGCTCGCCGAGATCGACGCCGCGCTGCCGCCCGAAGAACGTGTTCGTATGGCGCTGAGGCAGGCGGCATGACCGCGCCGCGGCTCGTCTCGCCCGTGCTCGAGGCCGAGGGCGACGAGGAGCTCGACCTCTCGCTCCGCCCGCGGACGCTCGACGAGTTCGTCGGCCAGGACCGCGTGCGCGAGCAGCTCTCGATTGCGCTCGAAGCGGCGCGCGGCCGCGGCGAGGCACTCGAGCACGTCCTCCTGGCCGGCCCACCGGGCCTCGGCAAGACATCCCTCGCGCACGTCATCCGCGCCGAGCTGGGGGTGGGGCTCCGCTCCGTCGCCGGCCCCGCGCTCGATCGCAAAGGTGACCTCGCCGCCATCCTCACGGCGCTCGGGGAGCGCGACGTGCTGTTCGTCGACGAGATCCATCGTCTCGCGCCGGCCGTCGAGGAGATCCTCTATCCCGCGCTCGAGGACTTCCGCCTGGACATCGTCGTCGGCCAGGGACCGGCCGCGCGGACGCTCGCGCTCGACCTCCCGCCGTTCACGCTCGTCGGCGCGACCACGCGCACGGGGCTGCTGACGACGCCGCTCCGCGACCGCTTCGGCATGACGTTCCGGCTCGGCTACTACGAGCACGACGAGCTGGCCGCGATCGTGCGCCGCTCGGCGCGGATCCTCGCTGTGGAGATCGCCGACGAAGCGGCTGACGAGATCGCGCGGCGCTCGCGCGGCACTCCGCGCGTCGCGAACCGGATCCTCAGGCGCGTCCGCGACGTCGCCGAGGTCCGCCACTCCGGCTCGATCACGACAGCCGTCGCGGCGGACGCGCTCACGCTGCTCGAGGTGGACGGCGAAGGGCTGGAGCGGATGGACCGCGAGCTGCTGGATACCGTCGCGACGAAGTTCGAGGGCGGGCCGGTGGGACTTTCCACGCTGGCCGTCGCACTCGGAGAGGAGCCGGACACGATCGAGGACGTCTACGAGCCGTATCTCCTTCAGCTCGGCTTCCTCCAGCGAACGCCGCGCGGGCGCGTGATCACGAAGCTCGGCCTCGAGCACGTCGGGGCTGCGGCCGCGACCGACGGCGCGCTGTTCTGATGTCTCCCGACGGCCCGGACATCTGGGTTCCGGGAGCGCCGCACCCGTCGCTCGAGGACTTCGTCACGCGGCTCAACAGCGCCATCGAGCGGTTCGCGAAGGAGCGCGCGGACGGGCAGGCGGCGGTCGAGATCGAGCTGCGGGACGGCTCAGTGCACAGGCTCGTCTCGATAGACGAGGAGCCGGGCTACGGCTTCGTGACGCTCAGCCCGTGGCGCGACGACGGGCAGGCCGAGGAGATGATCGTGCCGGTGGGCGCGATCGCCGCCGTCAGGCTGACGCCGATGGAAGAGCACCCGCCGTTCGGCTTCACCACGCGGCCGCCGCAGGCGGCGTAGTCAGGGGCGAAACTGCAACTCGTGCCACGACGGCACGGGCGCCATCTCGAGCAGCGCGCGGGAGCCGTTCGGCTCGGAGTACGTGAACTCGCCGGAGTTCTCGTCCCACGTGACGTCGAGCAGGCCCTGCTTCACGCGATGATCGAGCCAGGCGCTCCGGAACACGAGCCGCCGTAGCCAGTAGACGAGCGACTCGTCGCCGACGAGGGAGATCCGCTCCCAGTGGCGAACGAGGTAGTGGCCGAGCGCGCTGCGGGGGATCGCCAACTGTCCGTCCGCGGTGAGCTCGACCAGGTCGGCCGTCTCATCGCCGTCGAGCTCGCTTCTCTCCACGAGTCCGAGCTTGACGGCGGCTGCCACGACCCTCTCCTCGAAATCGTCGCGGCCGAACGAGAAGCGGTGCTCGAGGAACTCCACCTCGTAGTCGTCGCCGGAGCGGTAATCCTCCACGCCCGCAGGATAACGAGCGCTGTCCGGTGGCCTCCCTACGTTGGAGGCATGGACTGGTTGCTCGCCCCGTGCGACACGCAAGCGGCACGCGCGCTTGGCGCAGAGCTCGGCGTATCCGAGATCACGGCGCGCGTTCTGCTCCGGCGGGGCCACGGCGATGAGGCGTCGGCGGCGACGTTCCTGCGGGGTGACATGCCAGGGCACGACCCGAATCTCCTCGGAGCTGTGAAAGACGCGTGCCAACTCATCCACAAGGCGATAGCCGACGGCACGCGCATCTGCGTCCACGGCGACTACGACGTCGACGGCATCTGCGCGACCGTGCTCGCCGTGCTGACGCTCCGGGAGCTCGGCGCCGACGTCGGCTGGCACCTGCCGAGCCGCTTCGAGGAGGGTTACGGCCTCTCGGGGCAGACGCTCGAGAAGCTTGCCGACGAGGGCTACGGGCTCGTGCTCACAGTCGACTGTGGCATCACTGCGGTCGACGAGGTCGCGGCCGCGCGGCGGCTCGGACTCGACGTCATCGTCACGGATCACCACCGACCGGGAGAGGAGCTGCCGGACTGCCCGGTGGTGGCGACGAGGCCGTCGACCTACCCATTTCCAGAGCTCTGCGGGACGGGCGTCGTGTTCAAGCTCCTCCAGGCACTCGCGGACGATCCGCTCGAACGGCACCTCGATCTCGTCGCGCTCGCGACGATCGCCGACGTCGTGCCGCTCGTCGACGAGAACCGCGCGTTTGCGATCGCCGGGCTCAGGCAACTCGCACGCACGCAGCGGCCCGGCCTCCGAGCGCTCATGCGCTCGGCGCGGGTCGATCCCGCCGCCGTCGACGAAGGGGCGGTCGGCTTCCGGCTCGCACCGCGCATCAACGCCGCAGGGCGGCTGTGCAGGCCCGAAATCGCGCTCGATCTTCTGATGTGCGATACAGATGCCGAGGCGGGCGAGCTCGCAGCCAAGCTCGAGGAGCTCAACCGCGACCGCCAGGCCGTCGAGGAGCGGATCGTCCGCGAGGCCACGAAGCAGATCGAGGCCTGGCCGGAGAGACGTCGCCGCCAGCGCGGCTACGTCCTTGCCGACGAAGACTGGCACGAGGGCGTCGTCGGCATCGTCGCGTCACGTCTCGTCGAGCGCTATCGCCGTCCCGTTGTGCTCATCGCAGGAACGGACGGCGAGTGGAAGGGCTCGGGACGCTCGCTGTCCGCCTACGACCTCCACGCGGGGCTGACCGCGTGTGCGGAGCACCTCGACCGCTTCGGCGGGCATCGTGCCGCCGCAGGGTTGTCGATCCGACCCGAGGCGATCGAGGCGTTCTCGGAGGCATTCGCAGCACACGCGGACGCACATTTGACGGACGACCAGCTGCGCCCGATGGCGGTCGTCGACGCTGCCGTGCCCGGCTCCGCGCTCACGCTCGGGCTGGCCGAGGAGCTGCATCGGCTCGCGCCGTTCGGGCTGGGCAATCCGGGCGTCACGCTGCTCCTGCCCGGCTCTGAGCTGACGGATCTACAGACGGTCGGAGAAGGCAAGCACCTCCGCTTTCGCGTTCGGGAGCGCAGCCGTCCGGCCGGGAGTGCGATCGCCTTCGGGCTGGGGCCGCAGCTCGACCGCTTCCGGCAAGAAGGCACGTACGATCTCGCCTTCCGCCTCGAGGAGAACCGCTGGAACGGCACCGTGGCCCCGCAGCTCGTCGTGCGGCACGTCCACGAGACGAACGAGCGCTACCACGCGCTACGCGAGCAGCTAGCCGCCGAGTGGGAGGCCGGCGAGGCTGCGTGGAGCACCGAGGCGAGAGCGGTCTTCGAGGAGCTCTCGCTGGATGTCGGGAACCCGGTCAGCCTCTACGAGTCGGCGGCGTTTCGTGCGCTGATGGCCGAGGAGATGGTGCTCGCTCAGGCGGCGTGAACGTGAGAGGATCCGCGCGTGCGGAGGGTCGCCTGGAGCGCAGCCGTGTGCGTCGCCTTCGCGTCACTCGTCGGCGCGGGCGCGGCGGCAACGTCGGCCAGCGTCGTCAAGCAGATCGTGACGGGTGCCGACCATACGTGCGCGCTCATCGCCGGCGGCAAGGTGAAGTGCTGGGGCGCGAACAACTTCGGCCAAGTCGGTGACGGCACGGACGAGGATCGTCTCAAGCCGGTCGCGGTCAAGGGTCTCACGGGCGTTAATAAGCTCGTCGCCGGCCAGTGGACGACCTGCGCGTGGCTCGCGAAGAGCGTCGAGTGCTGGGGCAACAACACGTACGGGGAGCTCGCCGACGGCACGAAGACTGAACGCCACCGTCCCGTGACGATCAAGGCGCTCGCCGGCGTCAAGGCGATCGCGCCGGGCTTCGACCACGCCTGCGGGCTTTGGGCCGGCGGCAAGGTGAAGTGCTGGGGCTCCAACGCGAAGGGTCAGCTCGGAACGGGCGCGGACAACGACAGCCTCAAGCCTGTCGCAGTCGCGGGCCTCAGCGGCGTGACAGCGCTCGCCTCCGGTGAAACGCATTCGTGCGCGATCGTGGCCGGCGGCGCGGTCAAGTGCTGGGGTGAGCACTCCTCCGAGCTGATCGGAGACACCCCCCGGACGAAGGTGGGCCTCGCCGGCGCGAAGCAGATCACCGCCGGATCCACGCACACGTGTGTGCTCGTCTCGAGCCGTATGCGGTGCTGGGGCGGCCAGCCGTACGGTCAGCTCGGTAACGGCTCTACGACCACCAGCAGCAGTCCGGTGTCACCGGCAGGCCTCGGCAAGGTGAAGCAGATAACGGCGGGCAGCGTCTGGACGTGTGCGCTGCTCACGACCGGCAAGGTCACGTGCTGGGGCAACAACCGTGCCGGCTCGGTCGGAGACGGCTCGACTACCGATCGCCTGAAGCCGGTCGTCGTCAAGGGGCTGGCCAAGGTGCAGAGCCTGGACGCCGGCGGTGCGCACTCCTGCGCGCTGCTCGCCGGCGGCAAGGTCCGCTGTTGGGGCGGGAACAGGTTCACGGGCGCACTCGGCGACGGCACGGAAGAGAATCGCCTCAAGCCCGTGGCCCCAAAGGGCCTCTAGAACACGTCTAGCCGCGCGACGCGGAGAGCGAGTCGAGCTCGACGAGCATGCGGGTCAGACGGCGAATTGCCCGTGCCCGCGCGCGCATTCGGATTCGCTGAAGCATGAGCGTCATCATTCGTGAAGTTCCCTTTCACTCCTTTCGGAAACGCTCGATCTGGCCATGAGCCTCGTTCGGACCGCCGTCTACACTTGGAACGTGGCCGTCGTCGAGACACAGGAACGGCACGAGCACCTCGTCGAGGAGCTGATCGCGGACGTCGCCGTGTACAAGGAGGACGTCGACGAGGACTTGCTGCGCCGGGCCTTCGCGTTCGCGGTGCGGGCGCACGAGGGGCAGCGTCGCCGCTCGGGCGAGGACTTCATCCGGCACCCATGGGGCGCCGCGAAGATTCTCGCGACGCTCCATCTCGACGAGCAGACGCTCGCCGCCGCGCTGCTCCACGACGTAGTCGAGGACACGGGCTGCGACATCTCCGACGTGAAGAGCGAGTTCGGCGACGAGATCGCGCAGCTCGTCGAGGGCGTCACGAAGCTGACGCGGATCCAGTTCGCGAGCCGCGAGCACGCGGAGGTCGAGAACTACCGCAAGATGATCGTGGCGATGGCGCGAGATCCGCGCGTCATCCTCATTAAGCTCGCCGACCGCCTGCACAACATGCGGACGATCGAGTACCTCGGCCGGCAGAAGCAGCTCCAGAAGGCGAAGGAGACGCTCGAGGTCTATGCGCCGATCGCGCACCGGCTCGGCATCCACGCCATCAAGTGGGAGCTCGAGGACCTCGCGTTCGAGCGGCTGCATCCGCGGAAGTACGCGGAGATCGAGGCAATGGTGGCCGAGCGCCGGGGCGACCGCGAGGAGCATGTGAAGACGGCGTCACGCGTCCTCAAGCGCGAGCTCGACAAGGCGGACATCCCTGCGCACATCTCCGGCCGCGCGAAGCACTTCTACTCCATCTACGACAAGATGGTGCGCAAGGGCCGGGAGTTCAACGAGATCTACGACCTCACGGCCATGCGGGTCATGGTCGAGCGCTCCGGCGAGGAGGGCACGCGCGACTGCTACGGCGCCCTCGGTCTCATCCACTCGCTGTGGAAGCCGATGCCCGGGCGGTTCAAGGACTTCATCGCGATGCCGAAGCTCAACCGCTATCGGGCGTTGCACACCACGGTGATCGGGCCCGAGGGCAAGCCGCTCGAGATCCAGATCAGGACGGACGAGATGCACCGCGAGGCCGAGTTCGGCATCGCCGCGCACTGGGTCTACAAGAAGGGCAAGCGCGGCAAGGGCGACGAGGAGTGGACCGCGTGGATGCGCCAGCTCATCGACTGGCAGTCCGACGAGACCGATCCGCGCGAGTTCATCAAGACCTTCCACACCGATCTCTTCTCGGACGAGGTCTACGTGTTTACGCCGAAGGGCGACGTGAAGACGCTGCCCGCCGGCGCGACGCCGATCGACTTTGCGTACGCCGTGCACACGGACGTCGGGCACCGCACGGTCGGCGCCAAGGTAAACGGCCGCATCGTTCCGCTGCATTACCAGCTGAAGAGCGGCGACTTCGTCGAGGTGCTCACGGCGAAGTCAGGGCGCGGCCCGTCGCGCGACTGGCTCTCGCTGGCCGCGTCTTCCCGCGCGCGCAACAAGATCCGCCAGTGGTTCTCGCGGGAGACCCGCGAGGAGACGGAGCAGAAGGGGCGCGAGGCGCTCGAGCAGGCGCTGCGCACGCAGAAGCTTCCGTACAAGAAGCTCCAGGGGTCAGCGGTGCTCGCGCAGGTGATCCGCGAGACCGGCTTCAAGAAGGCAGAAGACTTCTACATCGCGCTCGGTTCGGGAAAGCTCCAGCCGACGCAGATCGTCCGCAAGGTCATCCAGCGGCTGAAGACGGAGGAGGTGGCCGAGGAGGAGACCGTCACGCGCAAGCCGACGCGCGAGCGTCCGGCCACGAGCCAGAGCGTCGGCGTTCGCGTGGAGGGCGTCGACGACGTGCTGGTTCGCCTGGCGAGGTGCTGCACGCCGGTTCCCGGCGACCCGATCCTCGGCTACATCTCGCTGGGCCGCGGCATCACGATCCACCGCGAGGACTGTCCGAACGTCAAGGCGCTGCGGCGTAACCCGGAGCGGCTGACGCCGGTGGCATGGGACGGCGACGGCTCGCGAAGCTTCCGCGTCCAGGTGGCCGTCGACTCGTGGGACCGGCCGCGCCTGCTCGAGGACGTCGCCCGGACGTTCGCCGAGCACGGCGCCAACATCGTCGCGTACGGCGGTGTCGTCGAGGATCAGATGGCCCGAAACCGCTACACCGCCGAGCTCGGCGACGTGAAGTCGCTGCGTGCGTTGCTCAGCGCCCTGCGGCAGGTGGACGGTGTCTTCGACGCGTACCGCATGACTCCCCAGTAGCGCTGCGCGTGGACGAGATCCGTCGGCGAGCGACGAGCTTCGGCTCGGTCGCCAGGGAGTACGAGTCGCGCGGCCCGACTACCCGGCCGCGGCGGTGGCGTAGCTTGCGGCCGAGCTCGGCATCGGGCCGGAGCAGGACGTACTCGATCTCGGCGCGGGCACGGGCAAGCTCACCCGGCAGATCTCGGGGCTCGGTGCGAAGTCGAGCTCGAGCGCGCGTTACCGGGCATCGACGCGCTTCCCGGGACGGCCGAGGCGATGCCGCTTCCCGAGCGTCGACGTCATCACGTGCGCGCAGGCGTTCCACTGGTTCGATGCCGATACGGCATTGCCGGAGATGTGGCGCGTGCTGCGCCCCGGCGGAGGTGTCGGGTTGATGTGGAACCTCCGCGACCCCAGGCGTACGACTTTCGCCGCCGCGATTGACGATCCCTCGAACGGGGGATCTAGCCCGAAGGAGTGGCAGTACCCCTTTCGAGGGACGCAGCCCCCAAATCCGCTATTAGCAGGACGTTTGCACCCGCAATGGGGTAGGGATCACTCTTCGACGTCTGAGCCTTCGAACGCGCGGATCGTCTCACGGAACGAATCCGGCACCGGTGACGCGGTGTGCGTCTCCAACTCGACTAGCACGAGCGTCTGGTGGGCGGTGACCATGAGCACGTCGTTCTCCATCCGGTACGCCGCGAACTCGTAGGTCACGCTCGTTCGCCCGATCCGAGAGACGCGGACGAAGACCTCGATGAGATCGTCGAAGCGAGCCGGCGCCAGGTACTCGATCGTGCACGCGCGCATGACGAACTCCCGCTCGCGCGGCCCGGCGTACTCCATCCCCAGGTGGCGGTGGTACTCGACGCGGGCGAGGTCGAAGTACGGGAGGTAGCGGCCGTAGTAGACGATCCCCTGCGCATCGGTGTCGGAGAAGCCCACGCGATCGAGCGCCGAGTACTTGAACGGCGGCTTGCGATCGGACAGACGGCCGAGCTCGAGGCTCACGAGCCGATGCTACTCCCGGTGCTCATGACCTCGGCCAGGAGGTCGGCGTCGAGGCCGTAGACCGTCGCGCCGCCGCGCCCCGTCATCGTCTCCGCTGCGAGCAGGGCGTTGACGATCGCTTCCTCGGTTGCCTCGATCGCCGCGTAGAAAAGCGGGTTCATCTCCTCGTTCGGTACAGGCTCGACGTGTTGCGTAGGACCGGTCGCGAAGGCGAGCGCGAAGTCGCCGCTCGACGTTTCGCCTGCGCCTCCGACACGCGCGACGCCGAGCATCGCTCGTACTGCGATCCGCTCGCACTGGTGCGGGAGAAGCGGTGCATCGGTTGCGACCACGGCGACGATCGAGCCGACGCCTTCGCCCAGGGCAGGCCGGGGCGGAAGCGGGACGCGGTCGGCATCGATGATGCGTCCGACCGGCACGCCGCCGATCGTCAACCGTGCGCGGGTCCCGTGGTTCGCCTGGAGGAGCACACCGACGGTGTACGCGTCAGCCCGCCGGGAGGCAGTGCCGATGCCGCCCTTGAACCCGTGGCAGATCATCCCCGTACCACCGCCGACGTTTCCCTCGGCCACCGGCCCGCCCGCAGCCGCGTCGAGCGCCGCCCTGGCGTGCTCCGGCCGCACGTGAAAGCCGTTGACGTCGTTCAGCACGCCGTCCCACGTCTCGGCGACGACGGGCAGGCTCCACGTGCTCCTGTCTCCTTCGACCGCCGCCGCCACGAGCGCCTCGTGGACTGCGCCGACAGAGTGAGTGTTCGTCAGCGCGATCGGCGTCGTCAGCAAGCCCGACTCCCGCATCCACTGGAGGCCTGTGACCTCGCCGTTGCCGTTCAGCCTGAAGAACCCCGCAAAAGCCGGAAGCTCTTCCGGGACGACGATCGTCACGCCCGTGCGCACGTCGTCGCCCTCAACGAGCGTCGTGTGACCGACCCGAACGCCGCCGACGTCGGTGATCGCGTTCAGCGTGCCCGGCTCGAGGTCGCCGATCGCGATTCCGAGATCGCGAGCTCTCACGACCGGATCACCGTGAGCACCTCGTCGCGTTTCTGCTCCATCAACTCTTGCGTCCGCGCCTCGAGGTTCAGCCGCAGCAGAGGCTCCGTGTTCGACGGGCGTACGTTGAAGTGCCAACCCTCGCCGTCCACGGAGATGCCGTCGAGGTGGGACACACGGCCCTCGCGGCCGAAGCGTTCCTTGAGCTCCTGCAGCTTGACCGGGACGTCGTCAACCGTCGTGTTGATCTCCCCGGTAATGAAGTAGCGCTCTCGGTACGGGCGAAGAATCTCGGAGAGCGGCTTGCCGGCGCGTGAGACGAGGTCGAGCATGAGCAGGAACGGCACGACGCCGGTGTCGGCCTGGAAGAAGTCTCGAAAGTAGTAATGGCCCGAGACCTCGCCGGCGAAGACCGCGTCCTCCTTTCGCATTCGGTGCTTGATGAACGCGTGCCCGACGCGGTTGACGAGCGGGATGCCTCCTGCGCGCTCGACGGTCTCCGACACCGCCCAGCTGGCGCGAACGTCGTAGATGGCCTTGCCGCCGGGCTCCTTGGCGAGCATGGTCTCGGCGAAGAGCGCCGTGGCGAAGTCGCCCGGGACGAACTCGCCCGAGTCGTCCACGAAGAAACAGCGGTCGGCGTCCCCGTCGAACGCGACCCCGAAATCCGCATCCTCTGCGAGCGTCTTCGCGACGATGAACTCGCGGTTCTCCGGGAGCAGCGGGTTCGGCTCGTGGTTCGGGAAGCTCCCGTCCGGCTCGAAGAAGCACGTGATGGGCTCGATGGGGAGGCGCTCGAGCACGGGCGGCAACATCGCTCCCGCCATGCCGTTTGCAGCGTCGATGACGACGCGCAGCGGCCTGATCGCCTCGATGTCGACGAACGACAGCACGCGCTCGACGAACGCCGGCCAGACGTCAGCCTCGCTCACCGTGCCTCTTTTGTCTCGGGGTCTGACCCCGGGACATGTCCGGAAGGGCGAGCGCGCGGTCGCGGATGTCGAGGAGGCCCGATTCGCCGCCGACCGGAAGCGCTCCGCGGCGCACGATCTTCATCCCGGTGTACTCCTTCGGGTTGTGCGAGGCGGTGACGGCGATGCCGCCCTCGAGCCCGAGCTCGCCGACGGCGCAGTAGAGCATCTCCGTGCCGACCATGCCGATGTCGACGACGTCGGCGCCCGCGTCGGCAGCGCCGTCGACCGCCGCGCGCGCCATCGCCGGCGCCGACAGGCGCATGTCCCTCCCCACGGCGATGCGCCGCGGCTCGAAGTGCTCGACGTACGCACGCCCGATCGCGTATGCGCCGTCCTCGTCGAGCTCATCGGGGTAGATGCCCCGGACGTCGTACGCCTTGAATACCGCGGGATTCAGCACACGGCTGATGCTATGTCGGAAGCACAGGCCGCGTGACGTCGTTCGTACACTTACATGGTGCGCGGAACCGTAGAGCGGAAGCTTGCGACAGTCCTGTTCGTCGACATCGTCGACTCGACGCAGCTCGTCACGGGGGCCGACCCCGAGGTCGTTCGGCGCCGCGTGGCCGAGTTCTTCGACCGTGTTTCGCACTGCGTCACCGTGCACGGCGGCATCGTCGAGAAGTTCGCGGGAGACGCGGTGCTCGCGGCATTCGGCATCCCGCAGGCGCACGAGGACGACGCCGAGCGGGCTGTGCGGGCTGCGCTCGGGATGCGCGAAGCGATCCGCGAGCTGAACCTCGAGGTGCGCGTCGGTATCGAGGCCGGCGAGGTCGTCGTCGACCAGGCGGACTCGACGTTCGCCACCGGTGAAGCCGTGAACCTCGCGGCGCGCCTGCAGCAGGCAGCGATGCCGGGCGAGATCCTCGTCGGCCCGACCGCCAACCGCCTCGCCCGAGGCCGGCTGGTCGTCGAGGACGCAGGCCCGCTCGAGCTGAAGGGGATGGGCGCGGCCATGCGCGCGTGGCGTGTGGTCAGCGCCATCGACGGTAAGCACGTGCACGTCAACGCCCCGCTCGTCGGCCGCGAGACGGAGCTGGAGCTGCTCCAGCACACGTACGAGAGAACGCAACGGGACGGCCGCGCGCATCTCTTCACGATCTACGGGGAGCCCGGCGTTGGCAAGAGCCGCCTTGTCCGCGAGTTCGTAGACTCCGTGGCCGGGGCGAGCGTGCTCAAGGGCCGTTGTCTGCCGTACGGCGAGAGCGTGACGTACTGGCCGCTCGCCGAGATGATCAAGTCGGCGGTGGGGATCACCGACGACGAACCGCTCGAGGAAGCGTTCGAGAAGCTTCGCCAGTGCTGCGAGGACGACGCCGTCGCCGACCTGATCGGATTGGCCTCGGGCGTGCTGGAAGCGGTGGAGGGCGAGCGCAGCCCGCAGGAGATCGCCTGGGCGGCCCGCGAGGTCATGAGCGGGCTCGCCGACGTGCAGCCGCTCATCCTCTTCTTCGAGGACATCCACTGGGCCGAAGAGCCGATGTTCGATCTCATCGAGCATCTCGCCGACTGGGTGCGCGCACCGCTGCTGATCCTCTGCCTTGCCCGACCAGACCTGCTCGACGTGCGGCCCGCCTGGGGTGGTGGCCGCGTCCGGTCGACCGCGATCGAGCTGGAGCCGCTTTCCGAGGAGGAGAGCCAGGAGCTCGTCACCGCGCTCGTCTCCGATCTCGCGGATCCGCCGCCTCTGCCCAAGGGCTTGCTCGACCGGACCGAAGGCAATCCGCTGTTCGTAGAGGAGACCATTCGCATGCTCGCCGAGGGCGGCGACTCCAATCGCGTCCCCGACACGCTCCAGGCCCTCATCGCAGCCCGAATCGACCACCTCGCGCCGGACGCCAAAGTGCTGTTGCAGCGGGCGGCCGTCATCGGCCGGGTGTTCTGGAAGGGCGCCATCGCGCACTCGCCCCGAATCTCGACGTGGAAGCGCTGCTCGACGACCTGCTGCTGCGGGAGTTCGTGCTGCGCGAGGAGCGCTCCTCGATCTCGGGTGAGACGGCCTTCCGCTTCAAGCACATGCTGATCAGGGAGGTCGCGTACGCCGGGCTGTCCAAGCAGGCCCGTGCACAGCAGCACGCGAGGTTTGCGGAGTGGATCAAGGAGCACGCCGGAGAGGAGCTGCTCGAGATCCGCGCTTACCATCTCAACCACGCGACGCTCCTTCTCGCCGAGCTGGACGGTGCTCCACCCGATGAACTAGTGCACGAGGCGGCAGAGGCGCTGACGGGCGCCGGCAAGCGCGCGCTCGCGCGCGAGGAGTACAAGTCGGCGCGCGGCAAGCTGCTTCGCGCCGTCGAGCTCGAGCCCGACGCTTCGGCGTCGCTACTACGCCGCTCGTGCTGTCTGGAGGCTGGGCGACCTGACGGCAGTTGCCGTTGAGATGGAGAAGGTTCGGGCGGAGGCCGAGGACGACGGGAGAGACGCTGATGGAAGCGCTCGCGCTGACCGCGCTCGGCGACGCGGCGCTGAAGCAGACCGGAGACACGGCGCGCGCGCAGAAGCTCATCGACCGGGCGCTCGAGCTGCAGAAGGACGAGATGGACGTCGACGCGCACTTCGACTCGCTCATGGTCCGCGTCGGGATCGGCGTCGCGCGAGGATCGATGTCAGAGGCGGTGCCCTACATGGAGCAGGCGTTCGCAGTCGCGCTCGCCGCGGGCCGCAAGGATCTCCAGACCATCGCCTCGCAGGCGCTGGCGCAGGCGCACATCGTCCGGCTCGAGCTCGACAAGGCCGAGCGTCTCATCCACAAGGCGGTCGAGCTGGCAGACGAGAGCGGCAGCCCGCGCGCGAGAGGCCAGGCAATGCTCACTCTGGGCTGGCTCCACCGCATGCGGAAGGAGCTTGACGCGGCCGAGACTGCGTACGAGCAGGCCCGCGAGCTCTTCGCGGAGATCGGCCACGCGACGCTGCTCTCGTTCTCGCTGTCCCGCATGGCCGACGTCGCCTACGAGAAGGGCGAGCTCGCGCGGTCGGAGAAGCTCATGCGCGAGTCGATCCGGTTGCTCGCTCCGCTCGGCCAGCACCGGGAGCTCGCGGAGGCGCAGGCGGAGCTCGCACGGGTGCTCGCCGAGCAGGGCAAGATCGACGAGGCCGAGCGCTTCGTGGCGGAAGCGCAGGAGTACTCACCGTCTGCCGAGCCGCAGCTGCAGCTCTGGGTCGTGCTCGCGCTGGCGGCCGTGCGCACGGCTCAGGAGCGCGTGGAGGACGCGGAGGCGCTCCTGGTCCAGGCGCTCGAGATCTCGGACGAGATCGACTTCACGGGCCTCCAGGCAGAGGTCTTGCAGCGGATCATCCGCTTCCTCGAGGAGACCGGGCAGAACGGAAAGGCGGCGCCCTACGAGGAGCGTCTCGCGCTGCTCGTACCGGCCGAGAGCACCGCCGAGATCGCCTGATTCGACTCCTCGTCCGGCGACTCGCCGATCACCGTGGCGGGCCGGTCGAACGCGTCCAGAGCCTCACGAAGCGGATCTGCCCGTAGGGTGCCCGCGCCGTACGGGAGGTGCTTCGTCTCGTTGCGGTTCGCGAAGGCGATGTCGGAGAAGTGGATGTGGAAGGGCGACCCGGGCTCCTGCACGGCGTCGGCGGCCTCGAGCGCGGCGCGGAACGGCTCACCGTCCGTGAACGCGCCGTCGCTCGTCGCATGCATGTGCGCGAAGTCGAGCACGGGCCGCACCCAGCCGGTTCGCTGCGAGATCTCGAGCACGTCGTCCAGCGAGCCGAGGTCGCGGACGCGGCCCATCACCTCGACTCCGAACGGGACGGCGCGCTCCTTCCCCTCGAGCCGCTCCCGCAGCTCCCCGAGCTGCTCGACGACGGCGTCGAGTGCGTCTTCGCGTGAGCGGCCGAGCAGGAAGCCGGGATGGAAGACCACGACCTCGGCCTCGCACGCCTTCGCGATGCCCGCCGAGTGATCGAGCATGCCGACTGCCATGTTGAGCTTCTTCCCGCGCTCGGCGTGCCCCATGAAGCCGGCCAGCGGCGCATGCACCGAGAGAGCGATACCGTGCTCGCGGGCCAGCTCGCCAAGCCGCGCGGCGAAGTCGTAGTCCATCCAGAACCGCGTCTCGAAGTCGATCTCACAGGCCGTGTAGCCGCGCTCGACGAGCAGCTCGACCGCTCGCTCGGGGCTCTCCTGCGACGGCACGCGGGCCGGCCCGAAGCGAATTTCGCCCATGGAAACGGACGCTAGCGCACTCCGTCCGACGCTGTTTCTACGGTGTTCACATGGCTAAGAGACCTTCCCGAGTCGACCTGCTCGAGCTCGACATCGACCTCAGGCTCGCCGATCTCTGGCGCGAGCTGTCCGAGATTCAGGACTGGAACATGGAGATCGCGGCTGCGTTCATGCGCGCTGCTTACGGCAAGGGCTACTGCGACGCCCTCACCGAGGACGACGCCGGGTCGCTCTGCCTCGACCACGGGTACCGGCTACCCGCGAAGCGGGACGCTGAACGCCTGTAACTGCCGTGCGGTCTAGCTGACGGGACCAGCGCGCTAGAATCGGCCTCGTGGCGCGAAAGCGCAGTCCCGCGCGGCTCGTCATCGCGCTCGGCGTGGCGGCGGTGCTCGCCGTTTTCTTGCTCTACACGTCGATCGCCGGTGGCACGAATGCGTCGCTGCGGCCGAGTCAGCTCGCCGGGCACGCGAACGAGAAGGTGCAGCTCGCCGGCCTCGTGATCGGCCCGGTGAAGGGCGATCCGCACGAGGAGGGGATGCGCTTTCGGCTCCGCGACGTCGACGGCAAGGCAACGGTTGCCGTCGTCTACACGGGCTCGAAGCCCGACCTCTTCCGGCCGGGGCGTCACGTGTATCTCAAGGGGCAGCTGCGGCAGGGCACGTTCGTCGGCGAGCGCAACTCGCTCGTGACGAAGTGCCCGTCGAAGTACGTCCCCAAGAAGCAGACGTAGACCGTGGCCGAGCTCGGGCGCGCGGCGCTCATCGTCTGCCTCGGCCTCTCCGTGTACGCCATCGTGGCCGGCTCCCTCGCGGCGTGGGAGGGTCGTCGACGCCTCGCCGCCTCCGCGCAGAACGCGCTCGTGGCCGCGTTCGCCGCCGCAGCCGTCGCGTCGGGCGTCCTCGCCGTCGCCCTCGTGCGGCACGACTTCTCGTTCGTCTACGTCGCCGACTTCACGAGTGAGCAGCTCCCGTTCGGCTACACGCTGTCGGCGTTCTGGGGCGGCCAGGCGGGCTCGCTCCTCCTGTGGCTGCTCGTGCTCACGGGGATGAGCGCGCTCGCCGTGCTCTTCAACCGCTACGCGGCGAGAGAGGTGATCGCGTGGGCGGTGCCGGTGCTCGGGCTCGTCACCGCGTTCTTCGCCTTCCTGCTCGTCGCGGTGGCGAGTCCATTCGGGACGCAGGTGGCGCCGGCCGACGGCGCGGGTCTCAATCCGAGCCTCCAGAACCCGTACATGGTCGCGCACCCGCCGATGCTCTATCTCGGCTACGTCGGTCTCACGATCCCCTTCGCGTTCGCCATGGGTGCGCTGCTCGCGGGCCGCACCGACGAGCGCTGGATCGTGGCCACGCGCCGCTGGACGCTCGCGGCCTGGGCGTTTCTCGGCTTCGGCCAGCTGCTCGGGGCGCACTGGGCGTACGTCGAGGTGGGGTGGGGCGGCTACTTCGCCTGGGATCCCGTGGAGAACGCCGCGCTCATGCCCTGGCTCGCGGCCACGGCCTTCCTCCACTCGGTGATGGTGCAGGAGAAGAAGGGGATGCTGAAGGTGTGGAACGTCCTGCTCGTCATCCTGTCCTTCTGCCTCGCGATCTTCGGGACGTTCCTCACGCGCTCGGGGATCGTCAACTCGATTCACTCGTTCACGCAGAGCTCGATCGGGCCGTGGTTCCTGGGCTTCATCATCACGATCACGCTCGGCTCGCTCGCGCTCGTCCTCTACCGACTGCCGCTCCTGCGGGCGAAGACGAAGCTCGAGTCGGCGATCTCGCGCGAGGCGGCGTTCCTCTACAACAATCTTCTGCTCGTCGCGCTCTCGCTGACGATCCTCTGGGGCGTCATCTTCCCCATCGTCTCGGAGGCCTTCCGCGGCGAGTCGGTGACCGTCGGCCCGCCGTACTTCAACTTCTTCCTGCGTGCGTTCGGGATCCCGTTGCTCTTGCTGATGGGGATCGGGCCGCTCGTCGCCTGGCGGCGGGCATCGATCGGCTCGCTGAAGCGCATGCTGGCCTGGCCGGCGCTCGTGGCAGTCGCCGCCGGAGGGGTGCTGCTCCTGTTCGGCGCCGGCGATTCGCTGCCAGGCCTCGTGACGTACACGTTCAGCGCCTTCGTGCTCGCGTCGATCGCGATCGAGTTCGGGAAGGGCACGCAGGCGCGTCGCGCGCTCACCAGCGGGAGTTGGTGGGGCGCGTTCTCGGGCCTCGTGGCCCGAAACCGGCGCCGTTACGGCGGCTACGTCGTCCATGCGGCGATCGTGCTGCTCGCGATCGGCGTCGCCGGCTCGTCGCTCTACCAGACGACGCGTGAGGCGAAGCTCGCGCCCGGCCAGTCGCTGGAGGCCGCCGGCTACACGCTCACGTATCGCGAGCTGACGCGAGAGGCGCGTTCGAACCACACCGCCGTCAGAGCCCATGTCGACGTCTACCGCGACGGTGAGCTCGTGTCGCGGCTCGAGCCGGGGAAGAACCGCTACGCGGCCGAGGATCAGGTGTCGAGCGAGATGGCGATCTACACGAGCTGGCTGCGCGCGGAGGACGTCGACGTCATCGCCGACCAGGTCAACGCCGACCAGAGCGTGTACTTCAAGGTGCTCGTGAAGCCGCTCGTGAACCTCATCTGGCTGGCCGGCTTCGTGTTCGTCGGCGGGGCTCTCATCGCCCTGTGGCCGGACGCCCGCGAGAGCCGCCGCTTCGCCGAGCGCTACGAGCGCGCCATGGCGGTGAAGGCATGACGGCATCTACCTGGGCGTTGCTCCTCGGCGGCCTGCTCGCCGCCGCTTGTGCGGTCTATGTGGCACGGCCGTTCCTTCGCGAGCCGGCCGTGGCAGCGGCGGATGACCGTCTCGACCGCCTCGACGAGCGCGGGCGGGAACGGCTGGCACTCGTCGAGGAGCGCGACCGCGCGCTCGACGCGCTGAAGGAGCTCGAGCTCGACCACCGCACGGGCAAGGTGTCGGACGAGGATTACCGCGCACTCGTGGCACCGCTGCGGGCCGAGGCGGCTCGGGCGATGAAGGCCCTCGAGTAACCCGAGGGAGGGCTGGCGCGCCGACCGGCGAAACGAGCCGCATGGTCCGCGGTGCGGCTCTCGTCCTCGTGCTGGCAGTGGTCGCGGTTGCCCCGGCCGGCGCGGACACGATCGAAGAGCGAAAGCAGTCCGTCGACGCGCGGATCGCGGCGCTCGGAGCCAGAGTCGCGGCCACGCAGCGCAGGGAGGCGTCCCTCCGCGCTCAGGTGGAGTCCGCGTCCAGCGAGATCCGCGCGCTCGCCCAGCGCGTCAACGACATCTCGATCGAGCTCGAGCCGCTCGAGCACGAGCTCGAGCTTCGCCGCGAGCGCCTGCGCCGCCTGAACGAGCTCTTCCGGCTGCAGACCGAGCGTCTGAAGCTCTTGCGGCGGCAGCATGCGATCGCGATGCGCCGCCTCGGGGATCGCGTCGACAAGCTCTACCGCCAGGAGGAGACCGACACGCTGTCGCTGCTGCTCTCGTCGGCGAGCTTCACGGACGCGCTCGACGTGTTCGACTACCTGCAGCGGATCGCCGACGAGGACAAACGCGTAGCGAACGAGGTCGGCGCGGTGAAGACCCGCGTGCGCGGCCAGCGCGAGCAGACGCGGACGACGCGCAAGCGGCATCGCCAGGAAACGCGAGTCGTCGCCGTGCGCGTGGGTCAGGTTCGCGCGCTACGTGACCGGCTGGCGGCCTCCCGGAGTGGGATGGTCGCGGCTCAGGTCGAGCGGCAGGAGGATCTCGAGCAGCTGACGGCGATCGAGCGCGAGCAGCTCGCGCACATCGATGAGCTGCAACAGCAGAGCGCTGCGCTCGCAGCGAAGATCCAGGCGGCCCAGGCCGACGCCGGCACGGGCGGCGGCTCGCCTTCGGCCGCCGGCTACATCTGGCCGGTGCTGGGGCCCGTGACGAGCCCCTTCGGCTGGCGGTGGGGACGGATGCACGAGGGCATCGACATCGGCGCAGGATCGGGGACGCCGATCAGGGCGGCCGCGGCAGGCACCGTCATCCACGCGGGGTGGCTGGGCGGCTACGGCAACCTCGTCGTCATCGACCACGGCGGCGGCGTGGCCACCGCGTACGGCCACCAGTCGAGCATCGCAGCGGGCAGCGGCGCCTTTCGTCGCGCAGGGCCAGGTGATCGGCTACGTCGGCTCGACCGGCAACTCGACCGGCCCGCACCTCCACTTCGAGGTGCGCGTCAACGGCGCGCCGCAGGACCCGCTCGGCTACCTGTCCTAGTCTCCGGCGAGCTCGTGCTCGAAGAGAGCGGCGGCCATCTCAGCGCGAGACGCGCGATGTGGAGATCCGGCAGGTTCCGGTAGCGCTCGTCGAGGTCGAACCCATAGCCGACGAAGAACTCGTCCGGCGCGGTGAAGCCGATGTAGCGAACGGGCAGGTCGTCCACGAGCCGGCGGTACGGCCGGTCGAGCAGCGTCACGACGGCCAGCGACCGCGGTGAGCGCAGGGCGAACGACTTCGTGAGGTAGTTGAGCGTGAGTCCGGTGTCGACGACGTCCTCGACGAGGAGGACGTCGCGGTCGAGGATGTCGGCGTCGAGGTCCTTGAGCAGCCGCACGGCGCTCGCGCCGCCTGTCGACCGGCCACCGTAACCGGCCAGCTCGACGAAGTCCATGCGGTGGACGATCGGCAGCGCCCGCGAGAGGTCCGCG
Organism: uncultured Actinomycetes bacterium; assembly: GCA_963755155.1. Classification (GTDB taxonomy): domain Bacteria; phylum Actinomycetota; class Thermoleophilia; order Gaiellales; family Gaiellaceae; genus PALSA-612. Next base: position 255,959 of record CAVWIV010000015.1, read on the forward strand.
AGGAACATGAAACTCGCCTTGAGCGCGCAGACGAGCACCGGCTCTCGGCCCACGTAGTCGGCCGCGATGTCAGCGCCGAGCTCCTGCACGCGCACGCCGATCTCCTCGGCGGAGAGGTACACCTCGCCGATCCGCGGATCGACCGAGGGCGGGTCCTCGTGGACCGCTAGGAGGCGAGGTCGAGTTTGTATCGCTGGGCGAGGCGTTCGATGTCGCGCTTGTAGAAGAGCTTCACGCGGACGCCGGGATAGCGCTCGCGCACCTTCCGCAGCTTCCGGTTCTTGCGGGTGACGAGCGACTGCTTCATCACCGTCACCTCGATGTAGAGATCCTGCTCCGGGAGGTAGAAGTCGGGCGTGAAGGCTTCGACCACGCGCCCGTCGTCATCCTCCTCGAGCACGAACGTGCGCGGCTCGTACGCCCACGGGATGCGATAGAAGTCGAAGATCTTCGCGCACTCGAGCTCCGCTTCATTGGCGAAGTGCGGCGCGCCAGAGCCGGAATATGCCTGGAAATCGGGGATTTCCGAGAGCACTGAAGAGAAGGGTAGCAACCGGTCCGGACACCCCACGCGACGCCGAAGTGGTAGAAGGCTTGGAAGTCGAACTCGAAGGGGGAGAGATGAGCAAGGCGTACGAGGAGCTGAAGAGTCGGGTCGCCGAGGTCGTGGATCTCGCAGGGGCAGGGGCCGTGCTCGGCTGGGATCACCGGACGCAGATGCCGCGGAACGGCGCCGCCGCCCGCAGCGAGCAGCTGGGCACGCTCTCGAAGATCATCCACACGATGTTCACGGCGCCCGAGATCGGGAAGCTCCTGGAAGAGGCGGAGCCGTGGGCAGAAGAGCAGGGCTACGACTCCAATGAAGCCGCCTTTGTTCGCGTCGTTCGCCGCGACTACGACAAGCTCGTCCGCGTTCCCCCCGAGCTCACCGCCGCGCTGTCCCGGCTCTCAGCCGTGGCCGTCCCCGTCTGGGAGGAGGCCCGCGAGAAGTCCGACTGGGCGATGTTCCAGCCGTACCTCGAGCAGGTGATCGATCTGCGGCAGCAGTACGTCCAGTGCTTCCCGCCCGCCGACGAGGACTACGACCTCCTGCTCGACGACTTCGAGCCGGGCATGAAGACGGCGGAGGTACGCGCGGTGTTCGACGAGTTGAAGGCCGGCCTCGTGCCGCTCATCGCCGAGATCGCCGAGCGCGATGGCGCCGTCGACGACTCGTGCCTCGAGGGCGAGTTCTCGATCGACGCCCAGAAGCAGGTGGAGGGGAAGATCCTCGAGGACTTCGGCTTCACCGCCGACTCCTGGCGGCTCGACGAGACCGTGCATCCCTTCGCCACGCGGTCCGGCATGGACGACATCCGCCTGACGACGCGACACCACGACGACAACATGCACTCGATCTTCTCCTCGATGCACGAGTTCGGGCACGGCATCTACGAGTACGGCGTCGATCGCGCGTTTGCGCGCACGCCGGTCGCCCGAGGGGCGTCGCTTGCGCTCCACGAGTCGCAGAGCCGCATGTGGGAGAACCTCGTCGGGCGCAGCCGGCCGTTCTGGCAGCACTACTTCCCGCTCGTGCAGGACGCGTTCCCGTCGCAGATGAACGGCACCGACGCAGAGGGGTTCTACCGCGCCGTCAACCGCGTGAAGCCTTCGCTCATCCGCATCGAGGCGGACGAGGCCACGTACAACCTCCACATCATCCTCCGCTTCGAGCTCGAGCAGGACATGACCACCGGCAAGCTCGCCGCCGCCGACGTGCCCGAGGCCTGGGACGCGAAGATGATGGAGTACCTCGGCGTCGAGGTGCCGGACGTCGCGGACGGCGCGCTCCAGGACACGCACTGGGCCGGCGGCTCGATCGGCTACTTCTCGACGTACGCGCTCGGCAACGTCGCCTCGGCGCAGCTCTGGGAGCGGATCTCGGAGGACATCCCCGACGTCTACGAGCAGATCGGCCGCGGCGAGTTCACGACGCTTCGCGAGTGGCTCCGCGAGCACGTCCACCAGCACGGGCGGAAGTACATGCCGCAGGAGCTGCTGCAGCGAGTGACGGGGTCGACTCTCGATCCGAAGCCGCTCCTCGCGTACCTCCGGAAGAAGCTGGGCGAGATCTACGCGCTCGATTCGTAGACTTTCCGCATGGCTGCCGGAGCGGAACGTCCTTTCCGGATCGCGCACTTGTCCGACGTCCACTGCGGCGGGCCGTACTTCGTGGCCACGCTGCTCGAGCGCGCGATCGCGGAGATCAACGACTGGCAGCCCGACCTCGTCGTCTGCTGCGGCGATCTGACGACGTTCGGCTACAAGCCCGAGTTCGCCGAGGCCCGCGCGTACCTCGACCGCATCGAGTGCGAGGCATTCGTCGTCATCCCGGGGAACCACGACTCGCGCAACGTCGGCTACGTCCATTTCGAGGAGTTCTTCGGGGACCGCAACTCGGTGCTGCAGGTGGGTGCAGTGACGGTCGTCGCGGTCGACTCGACCGAGCCCGACCTCGATCACGGCCGCATCGGCCGCGGCCGGTACGAGTGGATCGAGGAGCAGTTCTCGACCGCCGCCGACCTACGCGTGTTCGTCCTGCACCACCACCTGCTGCCGGTGCCGGGCACCGGGCGGGAGCGGAACATCGTCTACGACGCCGGCGACGCGATCGAGTGCCTCCAGCGCTCGGGTGTCGACCTCGTCCTCTCGGGTCACAAGCACGTGCCGTACGCCTGGCGGCTCGAGGACATGTTCATCGTCAACACGGGCACCGTCTCGTCGCTGCGCCTCCGGGGCAATACGCGGCCCTGTTACAACGTCATCGAGGTCGACGGCGAGCACGTGGAGGTGCGCCGCCGCTATCCGTACCACGGCGAGGAGCTGATGATCCGGTTCTCGACGCAGACCCTCGACTACGTGAAGTCGACCGAGGAGATCGAGGAGGAGGTCGGCGCGTCGTGAGGGCCGTCGCGGTCATCGACGGCGAGCACTACGCCGACGTCGTGCGATCCGCGCTGGACGAGTTGCCGCACGAGTTCGTCGCCGCGGTGCTCGTCGGCGGGGTAGAGAAGCTGCGCGGCGGGGAACAATACGGCGTGCCGTTGGTCGAGAATCTCGATGCGACTCTCGCGTACGAGCCCGAGCTCGTGGTCGATCTCTCCGACGAGCCGGTGCTGCCCCCGCAGCGGCGACTCGAGCTGGCGAGCCGCTCGCTCGCGCTCGGCCTCCGCTACCTCGGGCCGGACTTCGACTTCGAGCCCCCGCGGTACGAGCCGTTCGGGCTGCCGTCGCTCGCCGTCATCGGCACCGGCAAGCGGATCGGGAAGACGGCGCTTACCGGCCAGCTCGCGCGCGTCCTCTCACGCGACCGCGACGTAGTCGTCGTCGCGATGGGTCGCGGCGGCCCTGCCGAGCCCGAGCTGATCGAGGCTGCGCCGACGCTCAACAGCCTGCTCGAGCTGTCGAGGTCAGGGCGTCACGCCGCGTCGGATCACTTCGAGACGGCCGCGCTGACAGGCGTACGCACGATCGGCTGTCGCCGCTGTGGCGGAGGGCTGGCCGGGCAAGTCGCGAGCTCGAACGTCGCCGCAGGGGCCCGTTTGGCAGAGGAGCTCGCGCCGGAGCTCGTCGTCTTCGACGGGAGTGGCGCTGCGATACCGCCTGTGGCCACCGACCGCCGCATACTCGTCACCTCGGGCGCGCAGGACGTCCGTGCCGGGCTCAATGCCTACCGCGTGCTCGTCTCCGACCTCGTAGTCGCGACCGGTGTCGACGACGACCAGGCGGCGGCGATCAGCGAGCTGAAGGACGCTCCCCGTCGTCCGCTGCGAGCTCCGCCTCGAGCCGGTCGAGCCCATCGAGGGCCGCGTGGCGGTGTTCGCGGCGGGACCGGCCTCGACCGACCATCTGGAGGCTGACGTCGTCGCCATGTCCGCAAACCTTGCGGATCGCGCGAAGTTGCGCGAGGATCTCGCCTCCATCGATGCGGAGACGTACGTGATCGAGATCAAGGCCGCAGCCATCGACGTCGTCGCCGAGGCCGCGCTCGAGCGCGGCGCGCGCGTCGTCTTCGCGCGCAACGACGTCGTGTCGCTGCCAGGCGAGCCCGACCTCGACGCCGAGCTCCGAGCGCTCGCGGACGCGGCCGTGGCAGAAAGGGTGCCGGCGTGACCGAGCCGCGGCGTCTCGACCACCTGCCGCTGGGCGGCGAGGATGGGCTGCCGTACTCGAAGGGCCTCCTGGCGCGCGCGCTCGTCGCCACAGGGTTGCCGGCGCTGCGCGCGTGGGAGCTCGCCCTGCGCGTCGAGACCGATCTCGAGCTCCGTCGCGAGACGTCCGTCGATCTCGAGCGTCTCGAGGAGCTCGCCCAGGAGGTGCTGGGCGAGAGCGAGGGCGTCGACGCCGTGCGCAGGCTGCGCCGCTACCGCGAGCTGCAGGAGCTCGACCTGCCGATCGTCGTTCTCGTCGGCGGCGGCACCGGCACCGGGAAGTCCCGTGTGGCGACGGAGATCGCCTACCGGCTGGGAATCACGCGCGTCACGTCGACCGACTTCATCCGGCAGACGATGCGCGCGTTCTTCTCGGAGGAGTTCATGCCGTCGATCCACTACTCGAGCTTCGAGGCGGGCCCGTCGGCGCCGGAAGCGGACGACCCGACGCTGGCGGGGTACCTCGACCAGACGCGGAACGTCCTCGTCGGCGTTCGCGCCGTCATCGAGCGGGCGCTCCAGGAGGGCTGGTCGATGGTGCTCGAGGGCGTCCATCTCGTGCCGGGCATGCTGCCGCCGGTGGAGGGCGCCCTTGCGGTGCAGTGCGTCCTCGAGATCGAGAGCGAGGATGTCCACGCGGGCCACTTCTGGGTACGGGACTCGTCCACAGAGGGCCTGCGGCCTGTCGGGCGCTACATCGAGCAGCTGGACGAGATTCGCCGTGTCCAGCGGTACATCATCGACCGGGCACACCGTTACGACGTGCCGGTGATCGAGAACTCGAGCCTCGACGCGACCATCGGTGAGGTCATGGATCTCGTGCTCGCGAGCGCCGAGCGACTCGGCGCGGTCGGCAGTGGCCTCGCCCGCTGACGGCGGGCAGGGCCGCGCCTGTCTCTGCGAGCTGTACGCGCAGTCGACCGAGCGCGCCGCCCTCGCGAGCGCCCGGTTCCTCGGGGCCGGTAGCCAGGAGAGCGCAGAAGAAGCCGCGTTTTCCAGCATGGGGTCGTCGCTCGACTTGCTCCCGATCTCTGGCCGCGTGGTGATCGGCGGCGAGAGTGACGACGACCAGCTCGTGGCGGGCACCGAGCTCGGAGCGGGTGGGGAGGAGGTCGACCTGGCCCTCGATCCACTCGAAGGACGCGGGGTCGTCGCGCGCGGCGGCCAGGGGGCGATGTCGATCGTCGCCGTCGCCGGCCGTGACTCGATGCCGCCACTGCCCGACATGTACATGCGTCAGATCGCCGTCGGCCCGCGCGCACGCGGCGCCGTCGACCTGCTGCGCCCTGTGGAGGAGAACGTCAGGGCGATCGCCGAGGCGTTCGGCCGTGCTCCCAACGACATCACGACGATCGTCCTCGACCGCCCTCGCCACGAGGACCTCGTCGAGGACATCCGCAAGGCCGGCGCGCGCATCAAGCTCATCCCCGACGGCACGGTGACGGCCGCCATCTCGGCGGCCATCCGCGGCACGAACGACCACCTTTCGATCGGCATCGGCGGCACGCGGCAGGCGGTGATGACCGCGGCCGCGCTTCGCTGCCTCGGCGGGGAGCTTCAGGCCCAGCTCTGGCCGACGTCGCGCCGCGAGATCGAGGCCGCACGCGAGCACGGAATCGAGGACATCGATCGCGTGTTCAAGACCGAGGACCTCGCGCCAGGCGACATCATCTTCGCCGCGACCGGCGTTTCCACCGGCGACCTGCTCCAGGGGGTGCGTTTCCTCGCCGACAGCGCGACGACGCACTCGCTCGTCATGTGCACGCGGTGCAACTGGGTGCGCTTCGTGGACGGGATCCACTTCTTCGCGCGAGAGCGGCGCGAGGAAGTGCGGCTACCCGGTCACTAAGGAGGGCTTGGCGGAACAGTGACTGTGCCGCCAGAACGCACCGGATCGCCGCGCTGCCGTGTCCTCGGTCGCCCACGTACTTCAGTACGCAGGCTCCTGCGTCCTTGCAGCGCGACGCCCGGAGCGCCCTGGCGACGAGCACCGTCCCGCCAAACCCTCCTACGACTACACTCGCGTCATGCCTACGAAAGAGGACGTGCTCCAAGCACTGCATCGGGTCGAGGACCCGGAGCTCGGCATGGACATCGTCGACCTCGGGCTCGTCTACGACGTTGAGATCGAGCCCGAGAAAGTGAAGGTCATCCACACGCTCACGTCGATGGGTTGTCCGGCAGGGCCGATGATCCAGGAGGACATGCGAACCACCGTCGCCGAGTCGTTCCCGGACGTGAGGGACATCGAGCTCGAGCTGACCTGGGACCCGCCGTGGACGCCGGACAAGATGTCAGACGACGCGAAGTTCATCCTCGGCTTCGGCTAGGCCAGCTCGAGCTCTACTGATGCTTACGTGCGGGCGGCTGCCTTTCTCGCCGCCTTCTTACGCGTAGCCGGCTTCTTGGCTGCAGCTTTCGGCTTGGCCGCCCGGCGCGGCTTGGCCGCCGTGCTCTTCCCGTTGGCGACCTCGCCGGTCGCCGTCTTGGGGAGACCAGCCTTCGAACGCAGCTTGGCTGCGATCTCCGCGATCTCCTCCGGAGCGTAGTCCGGGGCAAAGACCGCCGGCTGGGCCGGTAGGTCGAACGCCGGCACTCCAGCCGGCGCTTCGTCGACGACCATGAGGTCTTCCCCCGTTTCGGGATGTGGCCCGTTGAAGACGGCGGGGAGCTCCAGGTAGTCGTCGGGGGAGAAGCGATAGAGGCGCAGGTGCTCGCCTCGCTCGATGTGTGGCTTGCAGTCGGGGATCTTGTCGGTCGGAATTCTCGGCGAGGGAAACAGCTTCATCAGGTCGGCCCCGGTCAATCGCTCCAACGCCCTGGCGTAGGCGACCTGGTGCACGCCGCCGCGCACCAGCAGATAGCCGGTCAGAGCGCGGGCGGCTGGATGCTCGACCATCTCCCACACCTTCAGCTTGCCGTTTCGGGCTCCGGTCTCCAGGAAGAAGTTGTGGGTCAGGTCCTCCACAAGATCTCCCGAGGAGAACACGTAGTCGCCGTTCCATGGGCGGCCCAGCGAGTCCTGTGGCAAGGCACCTTGACCGCCGGCGAGGAAGTGATGCGGGTTCCCGACACCTTTCAATGGCGCCAGGGATGCCTTGGGTGCGCGCCCATCGTCGGTCGGCGAGGCACCCGTCAGCATCGTGTTGATGGTCAACGCCACCAGCTCGACGTGGCCGAACTCTTCGGCAGCGATGTTCGCGACGAGGTCGTAGAAGGGTCGTGCACCCTGGCGGTTTCGGAAGTTGAAGGACTGGAAGGTGTAGTTGAGGAACGTCGACATCTCCCCGAACTTTCCGCCCAGCAACTCCTGAACAGCCCGTGCGCCCTCGGGGTCGGGCTCCGAGGGCGGGGGCAACTCGACTGCGATGCGATCAATGCGGCGGATCATCGTCCGGCCCGCTTACGCTTCGTCGTCGGGGTCTTCTTCGGCTGCCAGCTCGAGTGACGTCTCTGTGACGCCCTTGAGGTGGCCCTGCTGAATGGGCAGCGCCCACTCCACGAGCTCGCGAACTTCTGCGGAGCCCTTCTTCTCGTTCAGCTTCTTCAGCACCGACCAGTGCCCGACCTCGCCGGCCTCCGCCATGGTGAGGAACTCGAAGCCGTCGAGCGCGTCGGCGTCGTCGTCGAGGTACGTGGCCATCATCTCCGCACCCTTGGCCTTCGTCGCCCGCGCTTCTTCGAGGATGGCAGTCTTCTTGCCGTCCAGATCGTCTGCGAGCTCCGTGCAGCGCCGCTCGGTCTCTGTTGCCTCTTCGTGCATCCGCTCGAGCCTCGACACAAGCTCGGGATGCTCCTCCTTGGCCAGAGTCGTCACCTTCTTCGTCGCCGCCTGCGCCGCCATGGCCAATCCGGTTACTTCTCCCAGCTTCGCCTCGAGCTTCGTAAGGTCTGCCACCGTGAGACTCCTTCCCGTAGGGGGTTGCGCGTCCGCTCTACCCTGCGCGGGCGGCTCTGTAAACGAGGTTTGGAGCGGCTAGCCCTTACGGGTGGCGTTCCATTTGCGAACGCCGGAGTCGCACGTCGCCGGAGGGACGAAGGCGTAGTCCGTTCGCTTCGACCTGAGGGTGCCGCTCGCCTTCGACCCCGAGATCTTCCCCTTGAGGAACGACTGGGAGAACGTCGTCGAGAAGTTGCCCTTGCCGCTCACGGGAATGCCCGTCTTCGAGGTCGTCCGTGACGAGCCCGAGCCGCAACTGTCGGTGAACGCGAAGGCGTACTCCGAGATCTTCCCCGCGCGCGTGAGCGTAAAGCAGATCGACTTCCCCTGTGACGTCTTGCCGGCGTAGCGCACGCCGCCGAGCTTGCAGAGCTCACCTTTCGACACGGCTGCGGGGAGCGGGAGCGAGAACGCGACCGCTAGCGCCGCCAGAACAGTCACAAGAGCCGCAGCTCGTGCCATTCGCCTCAAGCGCGAGCATCTCAGACCTCTCCCGCAAGTCAAGCTCAGCCCGGAATGCTGAGCACGATCTTCCCGAGCTGCTCTCCGGCCTCGAGGCGCTCGTGCGCCGCGCGGGCCTCGGCGAGCGGATACACCGAGTCGACGATGACCTTCGCGCGGCCGGTCTTGACGAGCTCGTAGACGGCCTCGAAGTCCTCCTTCGTGCCCATCGAGGAGCCAAGGATCGAGAGCTCCTTCCACCAGATGCGATGGAGCGCCGCCGGGGGGTTCGGGCCCGTGGTGGCGCCACAGACGACGATCCGGCCGCGCTGCGAGGCGACGTCGAGCGAGGTTCGCCACGTCGCCTCGCCGACGTGTTCGACGACGACGTCCGCGCCGCGCCTGTCCGTGGCGTCGAGCACGGCGGCCTTGACGTCTCCTGTCGCGTGATTGACGGTGACGTCGGCGCCGAGCTCCGCCGCCTGCTCGAGCTTCGCATCGCTCGACGAGGTGGCGATCACGCGTGCGCCAAGCGCCTTCGCGACCTGGAACGCCGCCGTCGCCACGCCGCCGCCGATGCCCCACACCAGCACACATTCGCCCTCCTGGAGCGCGGCCTTCGTCACGAGCATGCGATAGGCGGTCTCGAAGACGAGCGGAAACGCGGCCGCCTCCTCGAACGACAGGTCGTCGGGAAGCGGGTAGACGTTCGTCGCCGGCACGGCAATCAGCTCGGCATGCGTCCCGTCGGTGTGCTCCCCGATCACGGTCACGCGGCCCGTGTCGTGCATGACGCCGGGGTTGATGACGACGCGCTGGCCGAGCTCGAAGCCCGAGACGCCGGCCCCCAGCTCCTCGACGGTTCCGGCGCCATCGGCGCCGAGAATCCGCGGCTTCGGCACCGAGGGCAGCCCTTTTCGCACCCACACGTCGAGATGGTTGAGGGACGCGGCCCGGAGGCGGATGAGGACGTCTCCGTCGCCGGGCGCCGGGTCGGGAACGTCCTCGTAGCGGAGCACGTCGGGCCCGCCGTCCTCGTGGATGCGGATTGCCTTCAAGCTTGGACTAGACCTTGACGCGCAGGCGGGCGAGGCCGAGCTCGGACAGGAGCTCTCGCGCCCGGCGGGCGACGCTGCGCCGAAGGTCGGGCGGCTCGATCACGACGGCCTCGCCACGGAAGCGGAGGATCTCGCCCACGAGCCACTCCGTGCCGCCGACCTTCTGCTCGGCGGTCGCGCTCCCGTCGCGCAGCGGCTGAGCGCCGCGCTCGACCTCCCAGCGCGCGACCCGCTTCGAGTAGTGGATGCGAGCGACGCGGGCATCGCGCAGCCGGTCGGGCTCGAAGCCCTCTCGGGGCTCGAACTTCTCCGGCCTCATGGTCGCGGAGCGCATGCGGTCGAGCCGGAAACTGCGGACGTCCTCGCGCGTGCGATCCCACGTGTGCACGTACCAGTGCGGCAGCTGCCGCTCGAGCCAGTACGGCTCGACCGAGTGCGTGACGACGGCCTCCTCGCCCACCTTCACGTACTCGATGTCGACCAGGCGCCGGCGCTTGATGCCCTCGCTGAGCGTGCGGATCAGCCGCTCCTCGATGCGATCGGCAGGCGGCTCGGCCGTCTGGAGATCGAACTGCCCGAACGTCTCCTCGAGCTTCCGGCGCACCTTGTCGAGCGGGCGGTGGGCCTCGGCCGCGATCATCGGGCCTACGAACTCGAGAGCGAGGCGGATCGCGCGTGCCTCGAGCGGGGTCAACCGCGGCGGCGAGCGGAACGTGTCGCCGAAGAGCTCCTTGTCGACGTGGACCTTGTCGCCGCGAAGCTCCGCGTAGACCGCGTAGCAGCCGCCGCCGAAGTTCACGAGGTTGAGCAGCGAGAGATGCTCTTCGAGCGCCTCCGCCGGGATCATGAAGCGGTCGACGAGCTCCGCCGCCGGGATCACGGCCTGAGCCTCTTCGCCGCAGGCCGCAAGGAGATATGCGAGGAGCGCCTGGAGAAGCCCGAATCGCTCGGGCGCCACGGGGCCCGCGGGGCGGTCGGCGAGCGGCTCCACCACGTCGGGAGCGGCGGCGGCCACCTTGGGCGGCTCGCCCTCGTGCTGCTCGCGCACCCTCCGCAGGCTCAGAGCCACCTCGCGGCGTAGCTCGTCGGGCTCCAGCGGCACGGCCCGCCCGTCGAGGCGCAGCACCCAGGAGGCGAGATGCTCGAGGCTCGCGTACTGGGTGACGAAGATCCCCTCCTCGACACGCCCGGAGCGCTTGAGGGTCCGCTCCACCCACCAGGCGGTGTCCCCGGAGAGCTCGATTCGTGCCTCGCCGACGATCTCACCCATCTGCCACGCCGGCGGGGGACGGTGCGCCTGTGCCGAGAACTCGGAAGGCACGCGGAAGTCGCGCTCCCTCCGCGTCGCGAAGCGGATCTCACCGCGAATGCGTGACACGCGGAACGTCCGGATCTCGTCCGAGACGTGATCCCGGCCGATCACGTACCAGCTGCCCTCGTGTGGGAGGAGCGCATACGGGTCGATCGTCCGCGGGCGGGTCTCGTCACGGGCGATGCCCCAGTAGTCGAACTTCAGCGTCCGCTGCTTCGAGATCGCCGTCTCGAGCTTGCTCAGCCGGCCGGCCAGCTCGGGCGAGTAGTCCGGATCGCGGACATCGACACGTACGGCGGTCTCGGTCGGCGCCTGGGCGAAGCCGGGCCGGCCGAGGGCGAGATTCTGTAGCGCGAGCCGGAACGGCTCCGCGTACGCGAATTGCCCCTCGAGGAGGTACAGGCACGTCTGGAGCGCCGCGAGCTCGTCGTCCGTGAGCTCGAGCGGCGGGAGGAAGTAGTTCTCCGATGAGAGCGTGTACAGCTCTTCCCCCGTGAACTCGTCGCGCTTGGATTCGAGCGGGACGCCGAGCGCGAGCAGTTCCGAGCGGTCCGAGTAGAACCGCCGCGCGAACGCCTCGTCCGACATCTCCGAGTAGCCCTCGACGTTCTGCTTGACGTCTCGCGCCGTCAGCGGGCGGAGCTCGGCCATGAGGAACGCCACCAGCGAGAGTTGCCGGATTAGCTTGTCGGTGTCATGCGACACAGAAACGCGAGCTTATCGCTCGCGTGGGTGTCGGGAAGACGGGGGTTAAGCCGCGACCTTCGAGCGCTGCTCGAGGTGCTGGTGCGACGGGCAATAGTGACGCTCGGGAAGAGGCGTCCGCTGGCAAGGCTTGCCCTTGCGCGTCATCGCCTGGCAGCGAGCCACGCCACCGTCGAATGCGCCGGCCTCGATCTGCTCCTCGATGAACGCCACCGCGGCGCCCACGACCTTGTTCACCGACCAGGCCACCTGTGCCTGGCTCGTGATCGGGAAGTAGCGCCTGATGTCCTGGAAGAGCGACTTGTCAGGGTTCGCGAAGTAGTGGGGGTCGGTGGCGAGCCGCTCCATCGTCTGCTCGCAGGACGCGAGCACGTCACGACGGTACTCGAGCTGGGCGGCGGGGTCGACGTACGGGTCGATGAGATCCTTGATCGCTCGGTAGAGCGCCCGCGAGTACTGATACATACACGCGCGGATCTCCGCCACTCGTTCGTCCATGATCATGAGTATCTCGTTCCCGTGTGAAGTTCGAGAAAGCGCTTTGTTGAGCGAACGTTAACCGGGGGCCAGGCTGCTCGCGGGCAGTCTAACGCGTTTTGGTCGCTGTTACAAAGTCTTGTTCAGAAGTGTCACAAAGTCTTCAGCGTACGATCTGCTGCGTGTACGCGGTCCGGGCGTGACGGGCGGCTCTGGGCAACCCCGCGAGCGCCTCGTCCAGCGTCCGGTAGACGCCGCTGAAGACGATCCAGTAGCCGGGGTGCAGGCTCGCGTACCGCGAGGACGCGAGCACGCCGACGTCCGGCACTCCCGCGCCGGCGGCCGAGAGCGCCCGCGCCCGCGCCGCCTTCGCGCCGACCGTCGTCGGCAGCGCGGCGAGCACAATCGTGTAGCCGTCACGTCGCGGCCAGGGGCGGAGCTTTCCCGGGGCTTGCTCGGCCGGCGGGGCCGCTACACGCATTGGGGTGAGGGCGACGATCGTCGAGCTCTCGCCGTCGTCCGCGCCGGCGGCGATCGCTCCTGCGGCGCCTGCCGCGGCGACGAGCGCGGCCGCGGCTGCCGGCCATAGCCAGTGGAGCGGGCGCCGTGACGGGCTACGTCGCGCCCCGCACTCGACGCAGTACTCCTGGCCCGCCGCGAGGTCGGCGCCGCATTGGCTGCAGCGTTCCCCGGTGTTCATGTCTGGGGCTCGGGCTCCGGCTCGCTGCCGTCCTCACCGGCCCCGAGGTCCTTTCCGCAGCCGGGGCAGAAGCGGGAGAACGGCGGGATCTCGGCGCCGCAATCGTGGCGGCGGAGTTGGGCTCGATGCGTGGCGGCGCGCAACACCTCGTCCAGCTCGACGAGACGCCGATCGAGCTCGACGAGCTCCGAGCAGCGCTCGCGGACGAGCTCGTCGTTGAAGCGGTTCTGGCGGAACATCTCGAGAATGAGCCCGCCGAGGTCGCGGAGGCTGTCGTTCCGGATCTGGAGCAGCGCCCGCCGCTCGCGACGCAACGCGCCCGGAGAAGGGAGGAAGGCTCGCGGGGGGCGTTGGCGGCGGAGAGGCACGCGCTTTCCTAGAGCTGGAGCACGACGACGCGCTCTTCGGTCATCTCTCGGACGGCGTATGCCGGCCCCTCACGCGTCGTACCGGAGTCCTTGATGCCCCCGTACGGCATCTGGTCGGCGCGGAACGTCGGCGCCTCGTTCACTGTCACGCCGCCGAACTCGAGCTCGTGCGCAGCCCGAAGCGCACGCCGCACGTCGGCCGTGAAGATGCCGGCCTGGAGGCCGAACCGGGTGCCGTTCGCGAGCTCCACTGCCTCGTCGAACGCGTCGTAGGCGGACACCGTCACGACCGGGCCGAACACTTCCTCGCACGACACTTTCGCCTCCGGCGGAGCGCCAACGATCACCGTCGGGCTGATGACGGCGCCGTCGGCCCCGCCGCCCGTGAGCACCTCGGCGCCCAGCGTCTTCGCCTCCTCGATCCAGGCGAGGATGCGCTCGCGGGCGTCGTCGTCGATGACCGGGCCGACGTCGGTCTCCTCGTCGGACGGGTCGCCTGCCTGTAGCGCCTCGACGCTGGGGAGGAAGCGCTTGAGGAAGGCGTCGTAGACGGCACTCTGGACGTAGATTCGCTGTACGGAGATGCAGCTCTGGCCGGCGAAGGCGAACGCGTTGGCGGCGAGCTTCGACGCCGCTTCGTCGATGTCGGCATCCGCCTCGACGATCACCGGCGTCGCGTTACCGAGCTCGAGCGCGACCTTCTTGCGCGCAGCGCGCTCGCGGAGCTTCCAGCCGACGCCCGAGGAGCCGGTGAACGTGATGAGCTTCACGCGCTCGTCCTCCACGAGGACGTCGCCGATCTCGGCGGCCGGGCCGGTGAGGACGTTGAGCCAGCCGGGAGGCAGGCCCGCCTCGTCCTCGAGCTCCGCGAGGAGCAGGGCGGAGAGCGGCGTCTGGGAGGCCGGCTTCAGCACGACGGCGCAGCCCGCGGCCAGTGCCGGCGCGATCTTGTGCGCGACGAGGTTGAGGGGGAAGTTGAACGGCGAGATCGCGCCCACGACGCCGATCGGGCGGCGCAAGGTGAAGGCGAGCTTGCCGACGCCTGCCTGAGACGCATCCATCGGCACGACGTCGCCCGCGAGCTTTCGCGCCTCGACGGCCGCGAACGTGTACGTCGACATAGCGCGCGCAGCCTCGACGCGCGCGGCCTTCATCGGCTTTCCGGCTTCGGCCGAGATCGTCTGCGCCACCTCGTCGTGCCGCTTGCCGAGATAGCCGGCGACGCGGACGAGGATCTCCGCGCGCTTGTGTGCGGGCAGCGGCTCGGCCATGGCCTCTTCGGCCGCATCGATCGCGCGGCGAGCATCGGCGGCGCCGGCCTTCGGAACCCGGCCGACGACTTCGCCCGAGTACGGCGACCGTACGTCGATCCACTCGCCGGTCTCGACCCACTCTCCGCCCACGAGCAGCTTGCGGTCGGCAACCGTCGTGGCCACGTCATGAGTCTAGATGTGAGACTTCCGGCGTGAGCGTCCCGGAGGTTCACTACACGCGCTCCGGCGATGTCGCGATCGCGTATCAGGTCGTCGGCGAAGGACCGATGGACATCGTCTTCGTGCGAGGAACGCTCGCCGACCTCCTGGCGGCGTGGGACCAGCCGCTCTTCGTCGACCACGTCGAGGGGCTCGCATCCTTCGCGCGAGTGATCCTTTTCGACAAGCGCGGGAGCGGTCTCTCCGATCCCGTCAACGAGTTGCCGACGCTCGAAGCCAGGATGGACGACGTACGCGCGGTGTTGGACGCACTCGGGTCAGAGCGCGCAACGCTCTGGGCGGGCCAGGAAGGAACCCGGCTCGCGGCGCTCTTCGCTGCCACGTATCCCGAGCGAACCGATTCGCTCGTGATGTACGACCCGTCCGCACGGGGCCTCTGGGCGCCCGACTACCCCTGGGCGCCGACGGAGGACGCGTGGGCCGTCGAGCTCCGCGAGCTGGCCGAGCGTTGGGGTGACCGCGACTACCTCGCCGGCCGGGGACGCCGCTACGTGCCGAGCAAGGCTCACGACGAGCGCTTCATCGATTGGTACGTCTGGTATGCGCGCCGGAGCGCGAGCCCGGCGGTAGCGGTCGCTTTCCATCGCATGATGATGGACGGCGACATCCGCGACGTCCTGCCGGCCGTACAGTGTCCAACCCTCGTCATGCACCGCGCGGGCTCGCGGGATGAGGTGAGCGACTTTGCGGCCCGGATCGAGGGGGCGAGGCTCGTCGAGGTACCCGGACTGGTGGACGGCTTCAGCTGGGCGAACTCTGACGCGAACGCGTTCATGCTCGACGAGACCCGTCGTTTTGTCGGAGGCGTCGAGCGGCCGCCGGTCGTCGACCGGGTTCTCGCGACGGTGCTGTTCACCGACATCGTGGGATCGACGGAGAGGGCGAATGAGCTCGGCGACGAGAGTTGGAAACGCCTGCTGGGCAGTCACCACGAAGCTGTTCGGCGCGTGCTCGAGCAATATCGAGGGCGTGAGGTGGGAACGGCCGGCGACGGCTTTCTGGCGACGTTCGACGGTCCTGCTCGCGCAGTGCATGCGGCTGTCGACGCGCGGGACGCTCTGAGGCAGCTCGGCCTCGAGATCCGCGCAGGCGTGCACACCGGAGAGGTGGAGGTTGCCGGCAGTGACGTCACAGGGATCGCTGTGCACACGGGCGCGCGCGTGGCGGGCCTGGCCAGCCCGGGCGAAGTGCTCGTCTCGAGCACTGTGAAGGACCTCGTGGCCGGTTCCGGCATCGAGTTCGAGGAGCGCGGCGAGCACGAGCTGAAGGGCGTTCCGGGGACATGGCGGCTGTACGCTGTTCGCGATGCCTGAGGCGTACGTCGTCGACGCAGTTCGCAGCGCAATTGGCAAGAAGAACGGCACGCTCGCCAGCGTCCGCGCCGACGAGCTCGCGGGTCAGGTGCTGAACGGCCTCGTCGAGCGTGTCGGCATCGACCCGGCCGAGATCGAGGACGTCCAGATGGGCTGCGTCAGCCAGGTCGGCGAGCAGGCGCTCAACGTCGGGCGCGTCGCCCTGCTCGTGGCGGGCTGGCCGGAGACTGTCTGTGCCGCCACCACGGACCGGCAGTGCGGATCGTCGATGCAGACGGCGTTCAGCGCGACCTCGGCGGTGCAGGCCGGACACCTCGACGTCGTCGTTGCGGCAGGCGTCGAGCACATGTCCCGCGTCCCCATGGGCTCGAACCTCGGGCCGGACGGCTTCAACTTCTCGGAGAAGCTTCACGAACGCTGGGAGATCGTGCCGCAGGGCATCTCGGCCGAGGTGCTGGCGGACGAGTGGAACCTGTCACGGGAGGCGCTCGACGCGTACTCGTATGAGTCGCACCGGCGCGCGATCGCCGCCATCGATGAGGGACGGTTCGAGAGCGAGATCGTGCCGGTCGAGGTTCAGAATCCGCATGTGGGGACGCTGTTCGCAGTGGACGAGACCCCGCGTCGCGACACGTCACTCGAGAAGCTCGCGGAGCTCCAGCCCGCCTTCAAGCTCGAAGGCGTCGTGACGGCGGGCAGCTCGAGCCAGATCTGCGACGGCGCCGCCGCGATGCTGATCGTCTCGGAGGCGGCCGCTACGCGACTCGATGTCGAGCCGCGCGCGCGGTTCGTCGCATTCGGCCTCGCCGGCGTCGATCCATACCGCATGCTTCACGGGAACCCGCAGGCTTGTGAGCGCGCGCTCGAGAAGGCCGGCCTGAACTGGGACGACATGGCGGTGATCGAGGTCAACGAGGCCTTCGCGTCCGTCGTGCTCCAGTTCCTCGCCGACACCGGCCTCGAGGAACGCTGGCAGGCGGGCGACGTGAACCCGAACGGCGGCGGCATCTCGCTCGGCCATCCGCTGGGAGCGACCGGCGCGCGGATCACCGCGACGCTGCTCGCCGAGCTCGAGCGCCGCGACGCGCGTTACGGCATCGCGACGATGTGCATCGGGCAGGGCCAGGCCATCGCCGGCATCCTCGAGCGCCTGTAAGAGGCTTCAGTCCGTCCGCGCCGAATCCGATACTCGAGCCGTGGTCCGCTTCCTCCTCAGCCTTGTTCGCCCGGTGCCTCGCGGGCGGGTTGCGGTTCTCCACGGCCCTCGCTGAACAGCGCGTCGAGCCGGTCGACGTCGCTGACGTCGAGCACGAGCTCCACCTCGTCTCCCTCCTCGAGCGCCGTGCCTCCGCCGATCGGCACGGCCTTGCCGTCCCGGAGTGACGGCGCGCACCCAGGTCCGCTCGCCTAGCGGTAGCTCCCGCAGCGTCCGACCCGTGGCCGATGACCCCGAGGCGACGACACGGTGGACGACGCCACCCGGATCCGTTTCCGCCATCGTCACGCCTAGTCGCGGAGCGACGAACGGAACGCTCGTGCCCTGGACGAGCACCGAGAAGGCGACGACGACGAAGATGATGTCGTAGACGCGCTCGCCGTCCTCGATCCCCTCGAGCAGCACGAGCGTGCCGAGCAGGATCGGCACCGCTCCTCTCAGACCGCCCCACATGATGAAGAGCCGCTCGCCCCAGCGGAACCGCATCGGCAGCGTCAGGAGCACCACGGCTGCCGGGCGCACAATCGCCGCCAGCACGACTGCCAGCAGCAGCCCATCGAGCCACACCTGGTTGTCGGCGAAATCGGACAGCGAGACGGTGAGGCCGAGCACCACGAACATCGCAATCTCCGCGAGGTTCGCAAGCGACTTGTGAAATTGCTCGATGGCTCCCTTGTACGGCGCGCGCGCGTCACCGAAAAGCACGCCGGCCACGAAGACGGCGAGAAAGCCGGAGCCGTGCGCGAGCACGGTCACGCCGTACAGGACCCCGGCGGAGGCGAGCGCGAGGATCGGGTACAGCGTCTCGTTCGGCAAGTCGATACGCCGAATCGGCCTCACGTAGCGCGAAGGCTCCCAGGACGCCGAGGGCGAGACCGACGGCCATCTCCGAGACGAACTCGAACGCGACGGTCCCGACCGAGGCGTCGTCGTTCGTCGCGAACTCGAGGGCGCCGATCATGAGCGCAATGGAGACCGGGTCGTTGAAACCCGACTCTCCGAGGAGGGTCGTGCCCGTGCGTCCTCCGATCTCCTTGCGCCCGAGCACCGAGAACATGACTGCCGGATCGGTGGGACAGAGCGCAGCGCCGAGGATCGCCGCCAGCGTCCAGCTGAAGTCAAGCGCGTAGTGCGCGAACACGGCGATGAGCGCCGCGGTGCCGAACGTCCCGAAGAGGCCGAGGACAGTGATCTCGGGCCAGGCGCGCCGAAAACGGCGCCAGCCGACATCCATCCCGCCCTCGAACAGGATGATGATGAGAGCCACGGTCCCGATCCGTGTCGCCGTTTCGATCGACACGACTTCCAGGCGGGGAAAGACGTCGCTGGCGACCGCGGCGACGATGAGGAAGATCGCCGGCCCCGGAATCGGAAACCACGTGCCGATCTTGCTGGTGGCCACGGCCACGAACAGGCCTGCGGCCACTATCAGCACGATGGAGGAGAAGTCGACGATCTCGGACACGGTCGCGGGTAGTCTCGCACCCGGTATGTCGACGTACGACGCGATAGCAGGCCTGCCGCTGGAAGTGGAGGGCTACGAGCTGGAGGCCTTCGAGCGGCCGGTCTCGAGCGGCTTCGTGCGGCACACGACCGTCGTCAGGCTGCGCGGCGGCGGGGAGGAGGGCCGCGGCGAGGACGTCACGTACGAGGCCGATGAGCACGAGAGGCTGCGGAGCGGCGCCACCCACGATCTGAACGGCGCGTCGACGTTCGACGGCTTCTCAGAGCTCGTCGGCTCGCTGGATCTCTTTCCCGACGGGGCGCCGGAGGTTCCCGCGAGACGGAACTACCGGCGGTGGGCGTTCGAGAGCGCGGCGCTCGATCTGTCTCTCCGGCAGGCAGGAAAGACGCTCGCCGAGGCTCTCGGCCGGACGCCCGAGCCCGTGCGCTTCGTCGTCTCGAGGCGCCTGCCCAAGCCTCCCTCCGTCGCGCCGCTGCGGACGATCCTCGACGTCCACCCGGCGACCCGCTTCAAGCTCGACCCGACGAGCGAATGGACGGAGGAGATCGTCGCCGAGCTGGCGCGAGCTCGGTGCGGTCGAGGTGCTCGACCTCAAAGGGGCGTACCGCGGAACTGCCGTCGACCAGCCGCCGGACCCGCGGCTCTACCGGCTCGTCGCCGAGGCGTTCCCACAGGCGGTGCTCGAAGATCCCGATCTCGTCGACCCGGGGACCGCCGAGGCGCTGGAGCCTCATCACGAACGCGTCAGCTGGGACGCGGTCATCCATTCGGTGGCGGAGATCGAAGGGCTTCCGTTCGCTCCGCGCTGGCTCAACATCAAGCCGTCGAGGTTCGGCAGCTGCTCCGCGCTCTTCGACACGTACGACTATTGCGACGCCCACGGCATCACGATGTACGGCGGAGGCCAGTTCGAGCTCTCGGTGGGACGAGGACAGATCCAGACGCTCGCATCGCTGTTCCACGCGAACGGGCCGAACGACGTCGCGCCGCTCGGCTACGACGGCGAGGCCGTGGAGCCGGGTACTCCCGCGAGCCCGCTGCCGCCGAATGGCTCAACCATGGGCTTTCGGTAGGTGCACGACGTTGCACGCAGGCCCGAACTCGGCGTACCGTGTAGACCGCTCCGGATGTACGTTCATCGCAGAGTCGACCCAAGCGAGCGGTTCCGCGAGCGGCGCCAACGTGCGCGCAGGCGCAAGAGGCTCCGCCGCGCCGGTCTCGCGGCCGCAATGCTCGGGCTCGCCGCCGGCGTGGTGCTCGGCGCGTCGTTCTTCACGCGCGACGGGGCGGCCGAGGCCCCGGTCGCCGCGAAGCAGACGACCGCGGTCACGAAGGCGAGGCCTCGCGTCCCGAGCGAGATCCGCGGCGTGCACCTGACGATGGGCCTCGCGTCGATCGAGGGCAAGCTCGGCGAGTACCTGGCGCTCCGGGCATACGGCCTCAACACGCTCGAGCTCGACGTCAAGGACGAGAACGGCTCGGTCGGCTTCTCGTCGAGGGACCTGCCGCAGCTCGCCGACGACGTCGGCGCCGCGAGCCTCCACTACGACGGGCGCGCGGCGGCGACCGCCGCCGAGAAGGCGGGCGTCTATCTCATCGGCCGCGTCGTCGCCTTCGCCGACCCGACACTCGCGCCGGCACGGTCGGAGCTCGCGTTGCAGTGGCCCGACGGCACGGTCTGGCACGACCCGGCGGGGCTCGCCTGGCTCAACCCGTACGACAAGCGGGCCTGGAAGTACGTCGTCGATGTCGCGGCTGCCGCGGCGAAGGCCGGCTTCGACGAGATCCAGTTCGACTACGTCCGCTTCCCGAGCGACGGTGAGATCGACTCGATCGTGTACCCGATGAGCCGCAAGGAGTCGAAGACAAGAACGATCGACCGCTTCCTTGCGTACGCGAGCAAGCGACTCCGGCCGCTCGGCGTACGCGTGTCCGCCGATCTCTTCGGCTTGGCGGCCACGCGCGATCTCGGCGTCGGCCAGTCGCCGAAGATGCTCAGCCGGCACCTCGACGCGATCTACCCGATGGTCTACCCGTCGCACTACGTGCCGGGCGAGTACCACCTCACCGATCCGGAGGCATTCCCCGGCCGGACGGTTGAGGAGTCGCTTCGCGACTACCAGAAGGCCGTGCGCGGCACGAAGGTGCGGATCGTGCCGTGGCTCCAGGACTTCTCGCTCAGCCGCCAGTACGGGCTGGCGGAGGTGACCGACCAGGTGCAGGCCGCGCGGCGCGTGAAGGCAGGCGGCTACATGCTCTGGAACCCGCTCGGCGTCTATACGCAAGAGGCGCTTTCGGCTCGCTGAGCGGTTCTTCACCCTTTCCTTACACCCAGATGAACCACGGCTCACTCCGCGGGGCCATACTTCCGGCGATGCGGAAGATCGCTGCCGCCTGCTTGCCGCTGCTCGCGCTCGTGCTCCTTGCCGGGTCGTCCCAGGCTGGGTCGGTAGCGCAGGACGACGGCTGCCTCGTGGTCAACGCCGGGCGCGGCATCGTCTCGTTCAACGCGAAGGGTTTCCTCCTCGGCCGCTTCGACCAGGGCCAGGTCGACATCGAGGATCCCCTGCAGGGTGATGGCAACGTGCGCGTCTTCGGCTTCCAGAAAAAGCGCCTGCTGACCGAGACGAAGACGCGGTACATCGGCTCGCTCGTGAGGTTCCGGGCGAGTGGCCTCTTCAAGGTCCGTGTCGAGGCGGTGGGCATGGAGCTCAGCCTCGCCGGCAAGGGCACGGCGACGCTCACGTCGGACGGGTTCTTCGACGCCGGCGAGTACTCGACCGACGGCCAGAGCTTCTGCGAGAGCCGGTTCCAGCCGATGCCGGACCTGCCGCGCAAGCTCGTCATCGCCGATCAGACGACCGGCTAGGCATCATCCTCAGACGATGGCGGCGAACACCGCATCGATCCTGGTTGTCGAGGACGAGAGCTCCATCGCGTCCTTCGTCGCGCTGTACCTGAAGAACGCGGGCTATTCGGTGAGCACCGCCGCCACCGGCGGCGAGGCGCTCGAGGCGATGGGGGCCGATGCCCCGGCGCTGATCGTGCTCGATCTCATGCTCCCGGACATCGACGGCATCGAGGTGTGCAGGCGCATTCGCTCGACGTCGGACGTGCCCATCCTCATGCTCACCGCGCGCGACGAGGACGTCGACAAGATCATCGGGCTCGAGGTCGGCGCGGACGACTACATGACGAAGCCCTTCAACCCGCGCGAGCTCGTCGCACGCGTGAAGTCGATCCTCCGGCGCGTGACGCCTGAGCGCCGCCTGCCGGAGAGCGCAGTCCTCCGGCACGGCGACCTCACCATCGACGCCGGCCGGCGGGAGGTGCATGTCGGCGAAGAGGAGATCCAGCTCGCGCCGAAGGAGTTCGACCTCCTCTGGGAGCTACTCGACCACCGCGGTCTCGTGCTGACCCGGGACCAGCTGCTCGAGCGCGTCTGGGGCTACACGTTCGCCGGCGACACGCGCACCGTGGACGTTCACGTGCGCCAGATCCGCCGCAAGCTCGACGAGGCATCGCCGATCGTGACCGTGTGGGGCGTCGGCTACAAGGTTTCGCCCGCGAAGGACGCTGCAGCAACCGGCTAACCCGTGTTCCAGTCACTCCGCTTCCGGCTGCCGGCCCTCTTCCTCGCAGGCGTGCTGCTGGCGGGCATCGTCTCCGCGGCCATCGCGTTCCGGCTGCTGCAGAGCTACTCGGAGGACCGATCGCTCTCCGAGCTGCGCCGAGAGGCGGGCGGCCTCACGAGCCTCTACGCCCAGCAGGCCATCAAGTCGTCGGACGAAGGCGGCTTCGCGCCGGCGTTCGTCGGCGCGGAGCTCGAGAACGCAACGGGCGACCGCATCTACTACGCGGGACTGCCGTTGTTCCCCGGCGAGACGGCCGGGCTCCGCAGGCTGCCGAGCGGCTTGATCGACTGGCCGGCGATCCGCGCCGGTCAGTCCGTGACGTTCGAGTTCACGCCGCCGGAGGAGGACCGGCCGTACATCGCCGTCGGCTCGCCCCTCGCGCTCGAGGGCACGACGTTCGGCGCGCTCGTCGTCGCGAAGCCGAAGACGGTGCTTCGCGACACGTGGCTGACGCTCATGAAGTTCTTCGCCGTCTCGCTCCTGGGAGGCCTCGTCGTCGCTGCGGGCGTCGGGGTGTTTGCGTCGCGCCGGATCGTTCGGCCCGTGCTCACGCTCTCGCGCGCCGCCGACGAGATCGCCGAGGGCCGCTACGACGTCGCCGTCCCGCAGCTGAAGGGCGGTGACGAGATCTCGCACCTCGCCCAGCGGTTCAGCGACATGGCGGCACGGCTGGCGGAGGCGGAGGAGCTCGAGCGGAACTTCCTGATGTCCGTCTCGCACGAGCTGCGGACGCCGCTCACCGCCATCCGCGGCCATCTCGAGGCGGTGCGCGAGGGAGTCGTGCACGAGCCGGAGGCACAGGCCGAGTCCCTGGACGTCATCGCTGCGGAGACGGATCGCCTCGAGCGGCTCGTCGGCGACGTGCTCGATCTCGCGAAGCTCGATGCGCGACGGTTCACGGTGCTGCGAGAGGAGGTCGACATGGGGCGGCTGCTCGACCAGGCGTACGCATCGTTCGGGGAGGAGGCGAGACGGCGCGGGATCGAATACCGGTACGCGGCAAACGAGAGGCCCGTCATCACGACCGACGGCGACCGCGTCCTCCAGATCATCTCCAACCTGCTCGCGAACGCCTTCCGCTGGACGCCCGACGGCGGGACGATCGAGCTGGCCCTCGACGCCGCGAACGGCGACGTCTCGGTCGCTGTCGCCGACTCGGGCCCGGGCATCAAGCGGGACGAGCAGGAGCGCATCTTCCGGCCGTTCTGGTCCCAGGACGGAGGCGGCACGGGTCTCGGCCTGACGATCGCGCGGGAGCTCGCGATGGCGCTCGGCGGGCGGATCGAGCTCGCGAGCGAGGCCGGCGAGGGGAGCCGCTTCGCCCTCGTGCTGCCGGCGACCCTGGCTTCTTAGGTCTGAGCGTCGGCTCGGCGGTCGCCGAGGCGGTGCACCGTCGCGGGCGCCGAGCCGATCGCCTGCTCGATCCGCGCTAGCCGTTCGTCGACCGACTGCCAGCCGGCGCCGATGAGGTCCACGAGCAGGCCGAGGTCGTCCACGCGAGCATGCCGCTCGGCGGCGAGGTCGGTCTCGAGACGCTCGAGCCGGCGCAGCAACTGGACCGCTAGCCCGCGCACCTCAGCGACCTGCCGGCCCATCGGCGCGGCCTCGCGTCGGACGCCGTCGCGAACCGCGTCGACGATCTGCGTCGGCAGGGCTGCGGCGAGCCCGTCGGCGGCCGAGGACAGCTCGACGAGCTGAAGATGCGTCCGTTCGAGGACGGCGCTCACGTCGGCCGGGTCAGGACGTTCCGCCGCTGCTCGGGCGAGTCGCTCCCGCGCGCGCTCCATCGCGTTTCCTTGCATGACGGGTGACGATAACGGTGTGCTCGGACGGCTCCTCTGCGACCGCCCACGCGCTGCTGGCACACTTCAGGGCTGGCCCAATTCAGGGCCGCGCCCACAAGGAGCCTTCGTGTCGATCTTGCCCATTCTCCTCCTGCTGTTCGCCCTCATGTGGTTTCTCGTCATCCGCCCCCAGCGGAAGCGTGCGCAGGAGCAGCAGCGCGTCATGGACAATCTCTCGCCGGGCGATGAAGTCCTCACCGCCGGAGGCCTCTACGGCACCGTCCAGTCGCTTGTGGGCGACGACGAGGTCCGCGTCGAGATCGCGCCGGACGTCTACGTGCGCGTCGCGCGGCGTGCGATCGCAGCTGTAATCGCGGACGAGGACGACGAGCTCGGCGAGCTCGAGCGAGCCCAGCAGCAGGCGCAGGAAGAGGTGCTCGCGGCGCGCGACGCCGGCGAGCGGTAGTCCGCCACACCCGATGCGCGAACGACGGAATCACCTCACTCTCGTCGGCCTGATCGTGGCCGCGCTCATCGGCGTGGCCTTGATCGCCGTGCCCGGATCGCCGTTCCATCGAAGCGCAACGCTCGGGCTCGACCTCCAGGGCGGCCTCGAGGTCGTGCTCAGGGCCGAGCCGACTCAGGGTCGCGAGCTCACGGACGAGGACCTCGATCGCTCCGTCGACATCATGCGGAACCGCATCGACAAGCTCGGCGTCGCCGAGCCCGAGCTCCGCAAGCAGGGCGACGACCAGATCGTCATCCAGCTCGCCGGCATTACCGATCCCGAGCAGGCCGCAGAGCTGATCGGCAAGACCGCCCAGCTCGAGCTCTTCGACCTCGAGCAGGACCTCACCGGGCCGTCCATCGGCGCACAGGGCGCCGTCGCGACCGATTCGCTCTTCGAGCCTCCTAGGTGGCAACGGGCGGCTCGGCGCCCAAGGGCGCGTCGGCGTACTACCTCTTCGGGAAGAACGGCCGCGTGCTGGAAGGGCCGGTCGGGACGCGCGGCGAGCTGTTCACGAGAAAGAACCCGAAGGTGCCCAAGGGCGGCAAGGTGCTCGGCGTCCCGAAGGGCACGGTCGTCGTCACGTGCGCCCCCACGGAAGAGCAGGCGTGTCCTCCCGACATCACGACGGGCGGCTCGTACTACTACCTCTTCCGCTACCAGCCGGAAGACCCGGAGAACCCGATCCCGGAGATGACCGGCGCGAACATCAAGGCGGACGGCACCCGGCACGACTTCGACCAGTTCGGCCAGCCGATCGTGACGATGGCGTTCACGGGCGAGGGCGAGGACCGCTTCCAGGACATCACGCGACGGCTCTGGCAGCGCGGCAACTTCCGCGGCGTGCCGCAGCACTTCGCGATCGTGCTCGACCGCGAGATCAAGTCGTGGCCGCAGATCGACCCGACCGACCGGACGCTCTCGGACGGCATCGGCGGCGGGTCGGCGCAGATCGAGAACATCGGCGACCTCGGCGAGGCCAAGGACCTCGCGCTCGTGCTCCAGACCGGTGCGCTGCCCGTGTCCTTCGAGCAGATCGAGCGCACCGACGTCTCCGCCACGCTCGGCAAGGACTCGCTCGCCGAGGCGAAGACCGCCGCGCTCATCGGCCTGCTCGTCGTGGCGCTCTTCCTCATCATCTTCTACCGCCTGCTCGGCGTCGTCGCCGTCCTCGGCCTCGCCATCTACGTCGCGTTCATGTACGCGGCGATCCTCCTCCTCAACGTCACGATGACGCTGCCCGGCTTCGCGGGCCTGATCCTCACGATCGGGGTCGCGGCCGATGCGAACGTCGTCATCTTCGAACGCATCAAGGAAGAGGTGCGGGCCGGGAAATCGACCCGTGCCGCGATCGCCACCGGCTACCAGAAGGGCTTCCATACGATCGTCGACGCGAACGTCGTCACGGCGATCACGGCGCTCGTGCTGTTCGCGGTCGCGACCGCCCAGGTGAAGGGCTTCGCGCTCATGCTCCTGATCGGGACGGTGATGTCCGTGCTCACGGCCGTCGCTCGCGACGCGCGCCATGCTCGGCCTGCTCGGTGGCTTCCGCTGGTTCGACAACCCGCGCTTCATGGGTGGCGCCGGCCAGGCGATCCCCAGCTGGGCGCGCATCGACGTCTGTAACCGCCGCCCACGCCGGATCTGGCTCTCCATCGCGACTGTGGCGATCGTCCTCAGCGTGCTCGCGGTCGCCGTCAAGGGCCTGAACTTCGGCATCGACTTCAAGGGCGGCACGCAGGTCACCTTCAGGACACCGGCGCCGACGCCGCTGGCCGAGGTGCGAAGCCAGATGGCGTCGATCGGGCGCGAGGACGCCGTCGTCCAGGGGCGCGGCGAGTCGGCGGGCGGCGACCGCTACACGAGCTTCCAGGTGCGCACGAAGTCGCTCACGGAGACGCAGCAGAACGACCTCGCGCGCAGCCTCGAGAACAATCTCGCCGCGACCTCGTCGAGCGTGAAGAACGTCTCGTCGAGCTTCAGCCGCCAGATCGCGAAGGGCGCGATCTACGCCGTCGTCGTCTCCTTCATCCTCATCATGCTCTACATCTCGCTGCGCTTTCAGTGGCGCTTCGCGGTGCCGATCCTCCGCACGCTCTTCTCGGACATTCTCATCACGCTCGGCATCTACGCCATGAGCGGGCGCGAGGTGACGACGGCGACCGTCGCCGCGATCCTGACCGTGCTCGGCTACTCGATCTACGACACGATCATCGTCTTCGACCGAGTCCGCGAGAACATCCCGCTCATGCGGCGCGCGTCGTTCGCGACGATCGCCAACGTCTCGCTGTGGGAGACGATGCGGCGCTCGCTGGCGACGACGTTCATCACGCTGCTGCCGATCGGGAGCCTCCTGCTCTTCGGCGGCGAGACGCTGAAGGACTTCGCGTTCGCGCTGTTCATAGGCATCGGCCTCGGCGCGGTGTCGACGTTCTTCGTGGCGACGCCGTTCCTCACGGTGCTCATGGAGCGCGCGCCCGAGTTCCGCGGGCGCATCGGCGCCGACGTGATGGAGAAGGGCGTCGGCGGCGGCGTCGCGGCTGAGGCGGCGGAGGCCGAGCTCGAGCCGGCGCCGGCTCCCGAGCGCGTCGGTGCGCCGGCGATGGCTGCTCCTCCCGGAGACGGCGCGGCGCCGCGGCAGTCGAAGCGCGAGCAACGGAGACAGCGCCGCCGATCGAGGCCCCATGGTCGAGCCCGATAGATCCCCGCGGGACCTCGCCGAGCGGCTCGGGCTGGCCGCGGTGGGCGCGGTTGCGCTCACTGCCGAGCGCATCGACGAGCTCGCCGGTGAGCTCGCAGAGCGTGGGGGACTGCGGCGTGACGAGGCCCGTCAGCTGATCGAGGAGGCTGTCGTTCGCTGGCGAGGTGACGCCACGCGGCTGACCGAGCGTGCGGGCCAGGGCCTGCAGGGCATCTTCGCCCAGCTCGGGCTCGTCGGGCGAGACGAGTTCGAGGAGCTCGAGCTGCGGCTGGCTCAGGTCGAGCACCGTCTGCGTCTCGTGGAGGGCGCGGCGGAGCCAGGGACGTCTTCCGTGCAAGACTGAGGGCGTGGCTTCGGGCACGAAGACACGCAACCTCGGCCGGATGTCCGAGATCGCACAGGTCGCGGTCAAGCACGGCTTCGGGTACTTCTTCTCACGCAACAAGCTGACCGACCTGCTCCCCGGGCAGGAGGTCTCGCCCGACGGCGACGCGTCGTCCGAGCGCGGTCGGCGCCTGCGCGAGACGCTCGACGAGCTCGGGCCGACGTTCGTGAAGTTCGGCCAGCTCCTGTCCACGAGACCGGATGTCGTGCCGCCGGACATCGTCGTCGAGCTGCGGAAGCTCCAGGACGACGTCAGCCCGTTCCCGTTCTCCCATGTCGAGCAGGTGATCTCGGAGGAGCTGGGCCAGCCGATCGAGCGGCTCTTCGTCGAGTTCGTCGAGCAGCCGATCGCCGCCGCGTCCATCGGCCAGGTGCACGAGGCCGTTCTCCCCAACGGCCGTCGCGTCGCCGTGAAGGTGCAGCGCCCGACAGCGCCGAGGCAGATCGAGGCCGACCTCGCGCTGCTCTATCAGGCGGCGAAGATCGCGAAGGACCGCGTTCGCGCGCTCGACTTCATCGACGCGCAGAGCCTCGTGGACGAGTTCGCGCGCACCGTGCGCGAGGAGCTCGACTACCGCCAGGAGGCGCGCAACGCCACCGCCTTCCACCGGAACTTCGCCGGTCATCCGCGCGTGCGCATCCCACGGGTCTACTGGAGCTACACGGGCGCGCGCGTGCTCACGCTCGAGTTCCTGGACGGGACGAAGATCTCCGAGCTGCGGCCCGGCGAGCTCTCGGACGACGAGGCACGGCGGCTCGCGTACACGATGGCGGAGACCTGGATGACGATGGTCTTCCGGCACGGGATCTTCCACGGCGACCCACATCCGGCGAACATCCTCATGCTCGGCCACCCGGAGCGGATCGGGGTCGTCGACTTCGGGCAGGCAGGGCGGTTGACCGACGAGGACATGTCGAAGCTGACCGCGCTCTTCATCGACGCCGCGGCCGAGAACGTCGAGGCGCTACCAAGGCGGCTGGCCGATCTGGGCGTCCGCTTCGACAAGACGCGGGAGGCCGAGTTCGTCGGTCACCTGAACGAGTTCTACGCGCGCTACTACGGCGTCCGGCTGTCCGAGATCGATCAGATCCAGGTCATCCGCGAGGGCTTCCAGCTCATCTACGAGATGAACCTCCACTTGCCCGCGCGCTACGTGCTTCTCGACAAGGCGATCGCGACGCTCGGCTCGGTGGGCGCCGAGCTCTATCCCGACTTCAACGTCTTCGAGGTCGCGAAGCCCTACGCCCGCGAGCTCATGGTGCAGCGCTTCTCACCGGGCAGGATCGCGCGCGATGCGCGGAACGAGGCGCGCGACCTCGCGCGCGTCCTGCGTGTCGCGCCGCAGCAGATTCACGACATCCTCGAGTCGCTGCGAGGCGGGCAGGTCGAGGTGCGGATGGCGCGCGACGAGCTCGACACGGTCATGCGCAATCTCGACGTGGCGTTCAACCGGCTCGTGGTCGCGCTCGTGGTCGCGGCGGGCCTGATCG
The DNA here is from genome assembly GCA_963755155.1 of uncultured Actinomycetes bacterium. Lineage (GTDB taxonomy): Bacteria > Actinomycetota > Thermoleophilia > Gaiellales > Gaiellaceae > PALSA-612. The sequence goes on from CAVWIV010000015.1 coordinate 285,140, forward strand.
GCTCGAGCTTCCTCGCCGCGGCCGCGACCGGGCCTGGGCTCCAGGTGCTCGCGGGGGTCGGGTTTGCGCTCTCCGGCCTCCTCGGCGTGTGGCTCATGTGGGGCGTTATCAGACACGGCAGGCTGTAGAAAAGTCGTCACAGATTCGCGCGAAAGTGACATCTCGACAGCGCGTCGGTGACGCCGCTACGGTCGTCGCATGTCGCAGGCATTGCTTCTGGCGCAGCCCGAGGAGGGCGTTGGCACCTTCCTCGAGCGCCATCTGGCAGATGACGGCTTCGACATCGTTCGCGCCGACGACGAGGAGGACACGCTCGAGCTCGCAGAACGCGTTCGTCCGGACCTCGTCCTGCTGGCGACGGAGCTCGACGTCTGCAGACGTCTCCGCGAGGGCGAGCCGGGCCGCTCGTGGAACCGGCGTGTGCCCGTCATCGTCCTCGGCGATCCGGAGGCCGACGCCGTCGATCGCGTCCGGGCGTTCGACCGGGGATGCGACGATTACGTCCCGAGCCCGTTCCACTACGACGAGCTGCTCGCGCGGATCCGCGCCGTCCTGCGTCGCTCCGGCCCGCCCACGTCAGCCGACGACGTGCTCGAGGCGGGCGAGATCGTCATCGACCTGCCCACGCGCTGCGTGACCGTGGCGGGGCGGCTCTTGCCGTTGCCGGCCAAGGAGTACGCGTTGCTCGTGCGGCTCGCGACCGCGCCGACGCACGTCTTCGGAAAGCAGGAGCTCCTGCGGGACGTGTGGGGGTATCGGTCCGTCGCACGGACTCGCACGGTCGACTCGCACGCCTGCCGGCTTCGCCGCCGGCTCGCGGAGCGCTCGGAGACGCCGTACATCCTCAACGAATGGGGGGTGGGCTACCGGCTCATGCTGCCGATCTTCTTGGAGCGGGCTATCGACTAGCCCTTAAGTTCACACGGTGAAGGGGCGATACACGACCCGTATGACGCAGTGTCCCGTCATCTCCTGGAAGCCTCTCGGCGAGCTCCTCGTCGAACGCGGCCTGCTCACGACCGAACAGCTCGAGGATGCCCTGCGAGAGCAGGAGGCCACCGGCCAACGCCTCGGAGCCATTCTCGTCGCGCGCAAGGCTGTGCCGAGCGCTGTGTTGACGACGTTGCTCGCGGAGCAGGTGGGCATCGAGCTCGAGACGGAGGATGGCTTCGGCAGCGGGCTGTTCTCGAAGATCACCGAGCGTCACGGCAGCGCAGCTCCCGAGATGGCCGAGCCTCTTGCCGGCGGCCTCGTCCGACGGCAACGGCTCGCAATACGCGATCCCCGCGGAGCCGGACGATCCCGCGTACGAGCTGTCCGCCCTCCGTGCCGAGCTCGAGATGCTGCGGGCGCGAAACGCCCAGGTCGAGGCCGAGTTGGACGCGTTGTCGAAGAAACCCTCCGCGGGCCGACGGTCCGCGGCCTAGGGCGACGCGGCCTCTCCGTACTTCGCGAGCACGCTCGGCCAGCCGGAGTCGTACCCCTCGCGCGCCTCTGCGCCGCCGCTCTCGTACCGCTCCCATCCGCGGTGCTCGAGCTCGACGATCGTGCCGTCGCCATCCTGCGTGAAGCGCACCTCCACCTCAGTCGGTGGCGCTGCCGAATTGACCTTCCATTCGAGGACGACACGATGCGGCGGGTCGAAGACGAGGATCGTCGCCCAGTCGCACTCCTTCCCGTCGGACGTTCGCTCGAACACGCGCCCGCCGCTCGACTGCTCGAAGACCACGGTCTCAGGCTGCTCGGTGATGGAGTGAGTCTCCGTGGGCCACCAGGTCGCGATGTCCTCCGTGAACGTCCTGAATGCGGTCTCGACGTCGCTCGCGACCGCGATCTGCTTGCGGACGGGCTCGATGGCCGTCTGATTCGTCATGGGTTCCTCCCATCGTTACGGGCGGCGGCCTCCGCGAACTGGGCAAGGGCCACCGACCAGAAGTTGTCGAGGTACGTGCGGAGCGCGTCCAGGCCTCTCGGCTCGAGGCGGTAGAGGCGGAATGTGCCCTGCCGCTGCTCGCTTACGAGCCCTGCCCGCTTGAGGACGCCGAGGTGCTGTGACACGGCCGGACGCGTGACCGGCAGACCGCTGGCGACGTCCTTGACGGGCATGGGGCCACCGCGAAGCCGTTCGAGGATCGCGCGCCGGGTCGGGTCGGCGAGCGCCTCGATGGCCAGAGATGAGCTAGCGTTAGCCTCCACTTACGTAAGTGTACGCTTACGCAGCAGGCACGTCAAGCTCAGACGAGCGCGGCGCCTTCCAGCTGAAGCAGCGTCTGCTTGCGCTCGAGGCCACCCGCATAGCCGACGAGGCTGCCCGAAGCGCCGATCACGCGGTGACACGGGACGATGATCGGCACGGGGTTCCGGTTGAGCGCGCCGCCGACGGCGCGCGCGGCCCGCGGCTTGCCGATGCGGCCCGCGAGCGCGCCGTACGTCGTCACCTCGCCGTACGGGACCCGCACGAGCTCGACCAGCACGTGCCGCTGGAACTCGGGCACCGCCGCGAGGTCGACGTCGACGTCGAAGGTCGTCCGGTCTCCGGAGAAGTACTCGTCGAGCTCGCGCCGGACCGGAGTGAGCCGCCGCGGGACACGCAGCAGCCGCGTGCCGACCTGCCGCTGGAGGCGGTCGAGCGTCTCCTCGGGGCCGAACTCGATCCAGCACACGCCACGGTCGGTGGCGGCCACGAGCAGCTCGCCGATGGGCGAGTCGGTCACGTCGTAGGCGGCGTCGAGCAGTCCGGCTGCCGACGCGGCGTCGCGGAAGCGTTCATCGAGCTTGGCGGGAACGGTCATGTCAGCTCCTTTCGCAGACGGCGAATGCCGGACGAAGCCGCCTGCCTCGCGGCGGTCGCATTCGAGCCCAACACAGCGCCGATCTGGTCGTAGTCGAGGTCGTAGCCGTAGCGGAGGACGACCGCGGCGCGCTCGGTCGGCGGCAGCTCGCCGGCGAGGTGCTCGAGCTCGGCGTGCGGCGGCCGGCCGTCCCAGGTCTCTCCCTCGCGCAGCTCCTCCGTCGAGCGGCTGCGCCGGTGGGCGTCGATGACGACTCGCTCCGCGATCGTCGTCACCCAGGCGCCGAGTTGCTCGGCGTGTCGCAGCCCGGCATAGGCCCGGAGCGCACGCAGGAACGTCTCCTGGAACGCATCCTCGGCCTGCTGGCGTCCCACGCGCCGGACGAGCAGGCCGTATACGCGATCGCGGTTTGCCGCATAGAACTCCTCGAACGGCGGAGTGCTCACGAGGGCCATCATGTGCTCTAACGCGGCGGCACGCCCAGATGTGAGACTCGTCCGATGAGGGTCGCGGTCGTCGGTCACGTCGAGTGGGTGGACTTCCTCCACGTCGAGCGCGTGCCGCAGACCGGAGAGATCATCCAGGCGACCGACGCGTGGCAGGCCGCGGCCGGGGGTGGGTCGGACGCGGCGGTGCAGCTGCGCAAGCTTGCAGGGAGCGCGACGCTCTACACCGCGCTCGGCGACGACTCGCTCGGACGGCGAGCGTCCGAGGAGCTGATCGCGCGGGGCGTCCGGGTGGAGGCAGCCTGGCGCGACGATCCTCAGCGTCGGGCTGTCTGCTTTCTCGACGAAGGCGGCGAGCGGACGATCGCCCTGCTCGGCCCGAAGCTCGTGCCGCGCGCCGCCGATCCGCTGCCGTGGCACGAGCTCGAGGCTGCGGACGGCGTGTACTTCACGGGAGGCGACGCCGGCGCGGTCCGCCTCGCCCGTCGCGCGAAGGTATTCGTCGCATCGGCGCGGGAGCTACCCGTGCTGCGTGAAGCCGGCGTCCAGCTCGATGTCCTCCTGGGGAGCGCAGCCGATCCAGCGGAGCGCTACGAGGGCGGGCTCGAGCCTGCGCCACGGTACGTCGTCCGCACCGAAGGCTCTCGCGGCGGCACGGTCGAGCCCGGTGGCCGCTTCCCGCCGGGCGAGGTCCCCGGCCCCGTCGTCGACGCGTACGGCGCCGGCGATGCGTTCGCCGCAGGCCTGACCTACGGGCTCGCGAGCGATATGCCGATCGAGAGCGCGTTGGAGCTCGCATCCCGCTGCGGAGCCGCTGTGCTCACGGGTCGCGGCCCGTACGAGGCGCAGCTAGAGCTCTGAAAAGGGGTCGCCGGGGTTGCGCAGCGGTTTCCTGTGGTCTAAAGTGGGGCGAAGTGGACCAACGATGAACGGTGGGATTCGATGTTCCTCGGCGAGCACGAGCATACGCTCGATGAAAAGGGCCGGCTTACGCTTCCGGCGAAGTTCCGAGACTCCTTCCCGGAAGGTCTCGTGCTGAGCCGCGGACTGGACGGTTGTGTGAACGCGTATGCGAAGGCCGACTGGGCCGCGCTCGCTGCGCGCCTGACCGCCTTTGGCTCGCTCAGCCGTGACGAGCGGATGATCCAGCGTCACTTCTTCTCCGGCGCCGCCGAGGTCGCGCCGGACAAGCAGGGGCGCGTGATGATCCCCGCGGCGCTCGCGAGCCACGCCGGGCTCGAGCGCGACGTCGTCGTGGCCGGTGTACACGACCATCTCGAGATCTGGGACCGCGTGGCCTGGCGCGCCCAGATTGCCGATGTCGAAGGGAGGGCGGAGGATGTTGCCGAACGCCTTGCGGCCAAGCGCGACTGATCACGTTCCCGTACTCGCCGACGAGGTGCGGCGCCTGCTCGACGTGCAGCCCGGAGCAACGGTTGTCGACGGGACGTTCGGCGCCGGTGGCCACGCCGAGCTGCTCGCCCTCGACCTGGGCGGCAAAGGCCGCTTCATCGCCGTCGACCGCGATCCATCGGCGCGGGCGTACTTCGAGCGCTTCCGCAAGCGCGCCGGCGTCCAGGCGCGGTTCCTGCGCGGAGAGTTCGCAACCGTCCTCGAGCAGCTGGCGACGAACGACGTGCGCGTGGACGCCATCCTGCTCGACCTCGGGGTCTCGAGCATGCAGCTGGACCGGCCCGAGCGCGGGTTCTCGTACGCGGTCGACGCGCCGCTCGACATGCGCATGGATCCGTCGGCCGAGGAGACCGCAGCCGACATCGTCAACGACGCACCGGAGCGCGAGCTGCAGGAGATCTTCCGCCGCTACGGCGAGGAGCGCTATGCGCGGCAGATCGCGCGCGCGATCGGGCGCCGCCGCCGCCGTGACCCGTTCCAGCGGACGGGTGAGCTCGTCGACACCATCAAGACTTCCATCCCGACGCCCGCGCGCTTCGGGGAGGGGCATCCGGCCAAGCGCGTCTTCCAGGCTCTGCGGATCGCCGTCAACGACGAGCTCGGGCAGCTCGAGGAGGCGCTCCCGGCCGCCGTCGAGCTGCTGCGGCCCAATGGGCGGGTCGCAGTGATCAGCTTCCACTCGCTCGAGGATCGCATCGTCAAGCGGTTCTTCCGTGACGAAGCACGCGGGTGCGTCTGTCCTCCCGACTTCCCCGTCTGCGCGTGCGGGCGTGATCCCGTGCTCCGGGTGCTGACGACGCGCGCGGTTCGGCCGGATGCCCGCGAGGTGGCTCTCAACCCGCGCTCGGCTTCGGCGCGGCTCCGCGTCGCGGAGAAGGTCTGATGGCGGCCGTCGCCACCGAGACACGAGCTCGGCGGCCGCGCACGGCGCGTCCACGGGCCGCGCAGCGCAGGCTCGCCGGAGGCATCGTCTGGATCGTCGTCGTCGCGGCACTCCTCGCTGGCGTCGTGGCGCTCAACGTCGCGGTGCTGCGGGTCAACCTCCAGTACGACGAGCTCGGGAAAAGGCGCGCGAAGCTGCGGGCCGAGACCGCGGCGCTCTCCTCGGAGCTCGCGAGCTCCGGGACGACGGCGCGTATTCAGCAGCGCGCAGCTGCGGAACTGGGGGCGGCACCCGCATCGCCCGCGCAGACGACGTACGTGCCGCTGCAACCGTAATGGCTCGCCGCGGGCAGTTGGACCGTCGCCTCCGCCTGCTGCTCGTCCTGCTGCTGCTCGTCTTTGGGCTCTCGCTCGCTCGCGCGACGTGGCTGCAGACCGTGCGCGCCGCCGACCTCAGCCAGCGCGCGTCGAGCCAGCAACACGAAACTGTGGCGATCCCCGCGGGGAGGGGAGCAATCGTCGACCGCATGGGCGTCAAGCTTGCGATCGGGCAGGAGGCCGTAACCGTGTACGCGAACCCGCGTCACGTCACGAGCCCGCGCGCGGTTGCGCTCGCGGCCGCGAAGACGCTGGGGCTCGATGCCGACGTGCTGTACCCGCAACTGCTCGACAAGTCGAAGGGCTTCATCTACATCGTCCGGAAGGCGGATCCCGAGCAGGCGAAGGCGCTCGAGCGGCGCCGCCTCGCCGGTGTCGGCTTTCTGAAGGAAGAGCTGCGCGTCTATCCGCAGGGCGCGGTGGCTGCGCACGTCCTCGGGTACGCGGGCACGGACAACCGCGGTCTGGCCGGCCTCGAGTTGGGGCTCGAGCGCATGCTCGGCGGCCGCGAGGGCAGCGAGACGTTCGTCAAGGATCCCTTCGGTCGCGTGCTGAACGTCGTCGAGTCGATCCCGGAGCGGCCCGGACGCGACGTGTTCCTGACCATAGACCATGCTATTCAGGCGAACGCCGAATCGGTGTTGCGATCGACGGTGTCGCAGTGGGGCGCCGTGCGCGCGACGGCGGTCGTGCTCGACGCGCAGAGCGGCGGCGTGCTGGCGATGGCCGTCGCTCCTGGCTACGACGCGAACCTCTATTCGCGGACGCCCGCCGACACACATCGGAACGTTGCGGTGACCGACACGTACGAGCCAGGGTCGACGTTCAAGCTCGTGACCGTCGCGGCGGCGCTCTCGGAGGGGCTCGTCAACGCGAGCAGCGCGTTCACGCTCCCCTACAGCATCGAAGTCGCCGACCGGGTCGTGCACGATGCCGAGCCGCGCGGAACGGAGACGATGACCGTCGCCCAGATTCTGTCCCGCTCCTCGAACGTCGGTGCGATCACGCTCGCACAGCTCCTCGGATCCGAACGGCTCGGAAGCTGGATCGACCGCTTCGGGTTCGGCGAGCCGACGGGAGTCGACTTCCCCGGCGAGTCACCGGGCATCGTGCTGCCGGTCGATCGCTGGTCCGGCTCCACAATCGGCAACGTCCCCATCGGCCAGGGCATCGCCGTGACGCCCGTGCAGATGGCCGCGGCGTACGCGGCTGTCGCCAACGGTGGCATCTGGACGGCGCCGCACCTCGTCGACCATGTGAGCGGTGGGACGCCCGTCCGACCCGAACGCCGGCGCATCCTGACGGCGTCGATCGCGGCGCAGGTCATGGACATGCTCGAGAACGTCGTGTCGGAGGGAACCGGAATGCTCGCGGCGGTTCCCGGCTACACGATCGCCGGCAAGACGGGCACGGCGGCGAAGCCGGACGAGAACGGCGGCTACTCGGAGACGGACTACGTGGCGTCGTTCATCGGCGTCATCCCGGCCAGAAGGCCGCGCTTCGTGATCCTCGTGTCCGTCGACGAACCGCGCGGCGCGATCTGGGGTGGCACGGTCGCCGCCCCCGCGTTCAAGCGCATCGCCGACTTCGTCCTCCAGTACCTCGAGGTGCCGCCCGACGACCCAGCCTCAGTGGCGACGTCCGGATAGGCCACGCCCGATCTGAACATGTGCCGGGCCACCGGCCTCCTCCCCGCTGTGAGCGTAGCCCGGTCGTGGGTGGATCGCCAGGGTGTGTCTGCAAAAAGACCCGCAAATGGCACAGTTCTGTGGTGGAACTGCGTCTTCGGTAACACCTCATGCCCCTGGTAGACTCGCCCGCCGTGGACCTGGAGCGAGTCATTGCGGCACTCGCTCCGGCACAGGTTGTCAGCCCAGCACCCGCCCGCGTCGACATTCGCGAGCTTGCGTACGACTCGCGCGCCGCCGTCCCCGGCACGCTCTTCTTCTGCGTTCCGGGCGATCGCGACGACGGCCATGCGTTCGCGCCCGAGGCGATCGAGCGCGGCGCCGTGGCTCTCGTCGTCGAGCGGCCGCTCGACGTCACGGTCCCGCAGCTCGTCGTCGGCGACGCGAGGGCGGCCATGGCTGCCGCCGCCGTCGACTTCTACGACCACCCATCGCGGGAGCTGGTGGTCGCCGGTGTCACCGGCACGAACGGCAAGACGACGACGTGCTTCCTGCTCTTCGCGATCCTCGCCGCCGCCGGCCGTCGGCCGGGTTTGCTGGGGACGATCGAGAGCCGCGTCGGCGGGGAGCGTCGGCCCGCCCTGCGGACGACGCCGGAGGCGATCGACGTGCAGCGCGCGCTGCGGGAGATGCTCGACGTGGGCGACCGGAGTTGCGCGATGGAGGCGACTTCGCACGGCGCGCGTCTCGGCCGCCTCGACGGAGTTCAGTTCTCCGCCCTCGCCTTCACGAATCTCAGCCGTGACCACCTCGATTTCCACGGCACGCTCGAGGAGTACTTCGCGGCGAAGCGCAGCCTGTTCGTCACAGACGATCCGCCGCCGGCTGCGCTGAACACGGACGACGACCACGGCCGCCGCCTGGCCGACGAGTTGCGCGCGCTCGGCCACGAGCGGCTGGTCACGTTCGGTTTCGGCGCCGACGCGGACATCCGCGCCGACGCGCTCGACCTCCGAAGCGACGGTGCGAGTTTCACGGCGGCCGGTATTCCGCTACGGACCCGTCTGCTTGGCCGATTCAACGTCGAGAACGCCCTGGCGGCGGTCGCCGTGGCGCGCCTGCTCGAGTTGCCGGACGACGCGATCTCCCAGGGAGTCGAGGCAGTGCGAGGAGTGCCCGGCCGTTTCGAGGCCGTCAACGAAGGGCAGGCGTTCTCCGTCGTCGTCGACTACGCGCACACTCCGGATTCGCTGGAAAACGCCCTGCGCACGGCGCGCGAGCTCACGACCGGCAACGTCATCTGCGTCTTCGGCTGCGGCGGCGATCGCGACCAGGGGAAGCGGCCCCTCATGGGCGAAACGGCCGAGCGTGGGGCGGACGTCGTGATCGTCACCTCCGACAACCCGCGCAGCGAGACACCAGAGGCGATCGCCGCCGAGGTCACGGCCGGTCTCTCCACGGGCGTCGCCGTCGAGCTCGACCGCGCGAAGGCAATCGAGCTGGCGGTCGAGCAGGCGAAGCTCGGAGACCTTGTGCTCATCGCCGGTAAGGGGCACGAGCAAGGTCAGGAGGCCGCCGGCGAGACGACGCCTTTCGACGACCGCGACGTCGCCCGCGAGGCCCTGCGTAGGCTGGCGGCACGTCGATGATCCCGCTCGATCTCGACGAAGTCGAAGCGCTCTGCCCGGGGCGCCTCGTGCGCGCCGGAGGTGAGACGGTCGTGACGGGCGTCGTCATCGACTCGCGTCGCGTCAGCGCGGGCGATCTCTTCGTCGCCGCCGGCGCGGGTGACTCGTACGTCGACGACGCGCTCGGCCGAGGAGCGGCAGCCGCGCTGGTTCCCGACGGCCTGTTCGCCGCCCTTGCTGCGCTCGGCCGCGCGGTGCGAGACAGGGCCGGCGCCACGGTCGTCGCCATCACGGGCTCGACCGGGAAGACGTCGACGAAGGACATCCTCGCCGCGATCTGCGGCCCACGTCGCAGGACGGTCGCGGCGGAGGCGAGCTACAACAACGAGCTCGGCGTACCCCTGACGTTGTGCCGCCTCGAACCGAACACCGAGATCTGCATCGTCGAGCTCGCCATGAGGGGCAAAGGTGAGATCGCCGCCCTCGCCGACATCGCCCGCCCCTCGGTGGCGGTGATCACGAACGTCGGCCCGGCCCACCTTGAGCGCGTCGGCTCACTCGAGGCCGTGGCCGAGGCAAAGGGAGAGCTCGTGGCCGCGCTGCCGCCGGGAGGCGTCGCGATCGTGCCGGAGGACTTCCTGGTCACACGCGACGACATCGAGGTCGTCCGCCGGGGGCAGCCCGACGCGACGACCGAGAACGGTACGACGCGGCTACGTTTCGACGGGCAGGAGATCGTGTTCGGGTTCCGCGGGCGGCATCACGCCGAGAACGCTCTCAGCGCGCTCCTCGCCGCGCGAGCCCTCGGCCTCGACGTGACGGGCCGGGTGGACGTGGCCTTCTCGCGCTGGCGGGGCGAGGAGACCCCGCTCCCAGGCGGGGGCGTGCTCCTGAATGACTGCTGGAACGCGAACCCCGTGTCCATGCGCGCCGCGCTCGAGGATCTCGTCGAGCGGTCGGAGGGCCGCCGCACGGTCGCCGTGCTCGGTGAGATGGCCGAGCTCGGAGCCGACTCGGACGCCTACCACCGTGAGATCGGACGGCTCGTAGCCGCGCTCGGGATCGGGGTGCTCGTCGCGGTCGGTGAACGCGCGCGCCTCTACGCCGAGGACGCGGAGGGCGTGCTCGAGGTCACTGTCGCGTCGGACGCTGACGAGGCGGCCCGCATCGTCCCGGAGCTCGTCCGGCCCGGCGACTGCGTGCTCGTCAAGGGGTCACGCGCGGTCGGGCTCGAGGTCGTCGCCGACGCGCTGGCCGGGGTCCGCAACTAGGCTCTCGCGGCGGTGGTACGGGTCCTGATCGCGGGCGTCCTCGCCCTCCTCATCTCGATCCTCATCGCGCCGAGGCTCATCGCCTACCTACGGAAGCGAGCCTACGGCCTGCACATCCGCGAGGAGGGCCTTGACCACCACATCGTCAAGGCGGGCACGCCGACGCTCGGCGGGCTTGCCATTCTTGCCGCGCTCGCCATCGCCTTCCTCTCGCTCTCGCACTACACGACGAACGCGCTGCTCGTCTTCTTCGTCACGCTCGGCTGCGCGGCGATCGGCTTTCTCGACGACGCCATCAAGCTGACGCACAAGCGCTCGCTCGGCCTCAACGGCCGCTGGAAGCTGCTCCTGCTCGCTGTCATCGCCATCGTCGTGGGCTTCGTCACCGAGCGCCGCGAGTTCGCGACCGACGTCTACCTTCCGGTCGTGAACCGTGAGCTGCCGCTGTCGTGGGCCTGGTACGTGTTGTTGTTCCTCATGATCGCGGGCACGGCGAGTGCCGTGAACTTCACGGACGGGCTGGACGGCCTCGCCGCCGGCACCGGCATCATCGCCGTCGTCACGTTCACGGCGATGGCGGTAATCGCGTGGATTCGGTCGGGGGCGCCCGGCGAGCGCAACGACCTCTACATCGACCTCTCGATCTTCGGCGCGGCGCTGATCGGGGCGATGGTGGGCTTCCTCTGGTACAACGCCTGGCCCGCCGAGATCGCCATGGGGGATACGGGATCGATGGCGATCGGCGGCGCGCTCGCTGCATTTGCGATCGTCATGAAGACGGAGATCCTGTTGGTTCTGATCGGTGGCATCTTCGTGATCGAGACGCTGTCGGTGATCATCCAGGTGCTCACGTTCAAGTACCTGGGACGGCGCGTGTTCCTCATAGCCCCGATCCACCACCATTTCGAGATGAAAGCCTGGTCGGAGACGAAGATCGTCGTCCGCTTCTGGATCCTCTGCGCGATCCTGTGCGCGCTCGCCTTCGCGCTCTACTACCGCTACTACTTCCAGTTCTTCCGAAACTGACCGGGCAGCGGGACATCTGGGCCGAGTGGCTCGTGAAGACGCGCTTCGAGGCACTGTCGCCGGAGGAGAGAGGAGAGGCCATCGCGTCGCTCGCGGACGTCCGAGAGCGCGTTCTCGATCGGGCGCGGCTCAACCCGGACAGCGTCGTCCTCGACGTAGGCACGGGCACCGGGCTGTTGGTCTTCGGTGCGCTCGACCGGCTGGGGCCGGACGGCTCGGTTGTTGCGCTCGACATCTCCGTGGACTGTCTTGAGGAGCTCCGGGAGACGTGTGACGACCCGCGCGTCGCGTACCTCGTCGGCGGCGCGGACGTGCTGCCGCTGCCGGACGGAACGGTCGACGTCGTGATGACGCGGTCCGTGCTCATCTACGTCCGCGAAAAGGCCGAGGCGGCGCGAGAGTTCTACCGCGTGCTGCGACCGGGCGGACGCGTGTCGCTCTACGAGCCGGTCAACCGCCGCAACACCCAGCTCTGGGAGCTCGTCGACTTCGGCGACCTCTCCGAGCGCGTGACCGCGGACTTCTACCGCCGCTGGCCTCCCGATCACCCGATGCAGGACTTCGAGGCCGAGGACATGGCTCGCTGGTTCGAGGAGGCGGGCTTCGCCGAGCTGGACAAGGACCTGGTCGTGTCGTCGACGACGGTGGCTCCCGATGCGGTCCTCCACGGGGTCGGTGCTCCGGGCTGTCCGACCCTCCTCGACGCCTGGCGTGAGGCGTTCTCGCCTGAGGAGATAGCGCAACTGGAGGCTGCCGTGCGTGAGGCGGGGCCGACCGAGCCGGAATGGCCGGCCCTCTACCTCGCGGGGAGTAAGCCGTGACGCTCCCGTCGCGTGCGCTCGTCGTCGGCCTCGCGAGATCGGGCCGCTCCGCGACCGCTGCGCTGTCCAAGCGCGGCGTCGATGTCGTGGCCGCGGACGCGAAGCTCGGAAACGACGACGACGAGGCGCTACTCGAAGGCATCGGCCTCCTCGTGAAGAGCCCCGGCGTGTCCGGCGAGCACCCGCTCGTGACCGAGGCGCGCGCGCGCGAGATTCCCGTGTGGAGCGAGGTAGAGCTCGGCTACCGGCTACTGCCCGGCTGCCGCTTCGTCGGCGTCACCGGCACGAACGGCAAGACGACGACGGTGGAGCTGTTGGGGGCAATCTTCCGCGCCGCCGGGAGACCGGTCGTCGTCGCCGGCAACGTCGGTCGCCCGTTGACCTCGGTGGAGCCGGCGGAGTGGGTCGTGTGTGAGCTGTCGTCCTTCCAGCTGGAGGACGTGCACGAGCTCGCCTGCGAGATCGCCGTGCTACTGAACATCGAGCCCGACCACCTCGACCGCCACGGCACGTTCGAGGCGTACCGCGACGCGAAGCTCCGCATCTTCGAGCGGGCGGAGACCGCCGTCGTGCCGCGCGGCCTCGGCCTGCCGGGGATCGAGTTCTCGCGCGACGACGACCTGCCGGCGGAGCCCCGCATTCCCGGCGCCCATAACCGCGAGAACGCCGCGGCGGCGACGGCCGCTGCGCGAGCCGCCGGTATCGACGATGACGCGATCGCTCAGGCGCTCCTGGAGTTCCCGGGCGTCGAGCACCGCCTCGAGCTCGTGGCCGAGATAGACGGCGTTCGCTACGTCAACGACTCCAAGGCGACGAACACCGCCGCCGCGCGACGCGCGCTCGTCGCGTTCGACGCGCCGCTCCGCGTCATCCTCGGCGGCTCGTTGAAGGGCGAGGACTTCGCGCCGCTCGCCGCTGCGGTGCGTGAGTCGGCCCGCGCCGCGTACCTCATCGGAGAGGCAGCTGACGAGCTCGACAGAGTGTTGCGGCCCGCTGGCGTGACGCTCGTCCGGTGCGGCGAGCTCGCGACGGCGGTGGAGCGAGCGGCCGCGGACGCGGACCCCGGCGACATCGTGTTGCTCTCGCCCGCTTGCGCTAGCTTCGACCAGTTTCACGACTTCGAAGAGCGCGGCGAGGAGTTCCGGCGTCTCGTGCAGAAGTTGAAGGGGTGAAACGGGCCCAACTCGAGGCCAACGTCCTCGTTCTCGTCACGCTCGGCCTTGTCGCCTTCGGGCTGGTCATGGTCTACAGCGCGACGTCGGCGCGCGCTGCCGTGGGCGATGGAGAGCCGATGCACTACCTCGTTCGCCAGTCGCTCTACGCGCTGGCCGGGCTCGTCGCGCTCGTTGTCTGCGCACGAACACCGTATGCCTGGTGGCGGCACGTCGCTCCGACATTCCTCGCTTTCAGCATCCTGCTGCTGGCGACCGTGCTCGTCGTGGCAGACCCGGTGAACGGCGCCAAGCGCTGGGTGACGATCGGCCCGCTGACGTTCCAACCGTCGGAGCCGGCGAAGCTCGCGCTCGCCGTCTGGGTCGCCGCCTACCTCTCCCGGTCACGCTCGCGGCCGCCTCGGACGCTCGCGGAACTTGCGAAGCCGCTCGGCCTCGTAGCCGGTGTCGCCTGCGCCCTCGTCCTCGTCGAGCCCGATCTGGGCACCGCGATCGCGATGGCGCTCATGCTCGGCGGGATGCTCGTAGCCGCCGGCACGCCGTTCGGGCTGCTCGCGCGTGCGGGCGCCATCGTGGCGGCGCTCGGCGTCGCGGCCATCTGGCTCGAGCCCTACCGGCGCGAGCGCATCGTCGCGTTCTTCAACCCCTGGAGCGATGCCCAGGGCTCCGGGTTCCAGTCCGTCCAGGCGATGATCGGTCTCGGCTCGGGCGGAATCTTCGGCGAGGGCATCGGCGAGGGGATCACGAAGATCTTCTATCTCCCTGAGGCGCACACGGACATGATCTTCGCCGTCATCGGCGAGGAGCTTGGGCTCATCGGCACGGCGGGCGTGATCGTGGCCTTCGCGGCGTTCTGCTGGGCGGGGCTGCGGATCGCCGCCATGTGCCCCGATCGCTTCGGCTCGCTTGCTCGCGACGGGCCTCACGGTGCTCGTCGGCGCCCAGGCTGCGACGAACCTCGCCGCCGTGCTCGGGCTCGCTCCCGTCACCGGGATTACGCTGCCGTTCGTCTCGTACGGGGGCTCCAGCCTCGTCGTCGCCCTCGCCGGAGCGGGAATCCTCCTTAACATCGCAGGTGCTGATGCCAGAGCCAGACGCGCCACGGTGCCTGATCGCAGCCGGGGGAACCGGCGGCCACGTGCTGCCGTCGCTCGCGGTAGCCGAGGCGCTGAGCGCCCGCGGCGCGCTCGTGACGTTCGCCGGGTCGCCGGGACGGGCTGAGGCGCACGTCCCCGAGGCAGGCTACGAGCTCGACACGTTCGAGATCGCGGGCTTTCCTCGGGAGCCAAGCCTGGCGCTGGCGCGCTCACTTCTGCTGGCGGCGAAGGCGCCGCTTGCGTGCCGGGCGATCCTCGCCCGGCGGCGGCCGCATGTCGTTCTCGGCGGCGGCGGCTACGTGGCCGGGCCGATGGTGCTCGCGGCCGCAACGCGGAGGATTCCCGCAGCGCTCATGGAGGCGGACGCGCACCTGGGCCTCGCCAACCGGCTGGCCCTGCCGTTCGCGCGCCTCGTGTTCCTCGCTTTCCCGATCCCCGGACGGGAGGGGCCGAAGTACCGCGTGACGGGACGTCCCTTACCGGCGCGCTCTCGAGCCATTCCGCGTGACGAGGCACGGCGGTTGTTCGAGCTGCCGCTCGAGGGGCCTCTGCTCGTGGTGTACGGCGGGAGCCAGGGCGCACGCACGCTGAATGAGCTCGTGGTGGAGGCCTTCGCCGAGAAGGGCCCGCTCGTCCTCCATCTCGCCGGCGAGCGCGATTTCGAGCTGCTTCGCGGCCGCGTGCGGCGAGACGGCTACCGGCTGCTGCCGTTCACGCACGACTTCGGGGCGGCGCTAGCCGCCGCAGATCTCGCTCTCGCGCGTGCCGGCGGATCGGTCTACGAGCTGGCGGCTGCTGGGACGCCCGCAGTCCTCGTGCCATACCCACACGCCACAGCCGACCATCAGACGCAGAACGCGCGTCACTTTGCACAGGCGGGCGCCGCCGTGCTCGTCTCCGAGGCTAACGTGCGTGGCGTTCCGGACATCGTGCGCTCGCTTCTGGCCGACCCCGGCCGCCTCGCGGAGATGACGGCAGCCATGCGTCGCGCAGCCAGGCCGAACGCCGCCGAGGAGATCGCCGACGAGGTGCTCGCGCTTGCCGGCGTTTGACGGCAGGAAGCTGTGGTTCGTCGGGATCGGCGGAGCGGGGATGAGTGCGCTCGCCGTCGTCACCCGTGCGTGGGGAGCGGAAGTCGCCGGCTGGGATCGCCACGAGACGCCGTACCTCGAGCAGCTCGAGGGCGTGGAGGTCGCCATCTCCACGTCACTGCCCTCGACGCCGGCCGGCTGGGAGCCTGTGGTCTCGACCGCGTACGCAGGGCTCGTGTCGGGGCGCTCGCGAGGTGAGCTGCTCGCCGAGGTCGTGTCGTCGCGACGGTCCATCGTCGTGGCTGGCGCGCACGGCAAGACGACCACCGCGGCGATGATCGCGTTCTGCCTCCACGAGCTCGGTCTCGACCCGGCGTTTCTCATCGGAGGCCCGGTGCCTCAACTCGGCGCGAACGCGCGGGCGGGGGAGGGGTGGCTCGTCGCGGAAGGCGACGAGTCGGATCGCTCGCTCGAACTGCTGCGACCGGAGATCGGAGTCCTCACGAACGTCGATCTGGACCATCACTCGACCTTCGCCTCTCGTCACGAGGTGGAGGAGCTCTTCGCGCGGTGGCTCGACGGGTGCGGCTCGGCTGTGAGGGGAGACCTGCTCGAGCCGGCCTCGTTCGAGCTCGCGGTCGCGGGCGACCACAACCGGCGCAACGCTGCAGCGGCGCTCGCTGCACTTGAGCTCGCGGGAGTCGATCGTTCCGGGGCGGCCGGCGTTCTCGGCGGGTTCCGGGGCGCCGGCAGGAGGCTCGAGCTGCGAGGCGCGGCCGAAGGAGTGACGGTGTACGACGACTACGCCCATCACCCCGCAGAGGTCGACGCGACGATCGCGGCGCTGCGGGAGCTCCATCCCGCCTCCCGCGTCCTCGTCCTCTTCCAGCCGCACCTCTACTCGCGGACGCGGCATCTCGCCGAAGAGCTGGGTGCGGCGTTGAGTCGGGCGGACGCGGCCTGCGTGACGGAGATCTACGCGGCGCGTGAGCAGCCCGTGCCGGGGGTGACAGGGAAAGTGGTCGTTGACGCGCTCGCACGCCGGCGCCCCGGGATGTGGATCGGCTGGGCGCCTGAGCTCGAGGAGGCAGGACGGATGGTCGCCCGCCTCGCGCACGACGGCGACGTCGCGGTAACGATGGGCGCGGGCAACGTCGACGATGCGGCTTCCGTCATCCTCCGTGAGCTCGAGCTCGGCCGCTGATCGTGCCGCCTGCGTGGCAGTTTCCCTCCCCCGGGGCGCTTCCGCGCCCTGCCCCCGAGATGAGCGTAGCCGCGAAACTGCTACGTGTGATTGACGGAAGCAGGCCACAAGAGTGAGGAATCATCCACAGGCAGTTCCCGCGGGGCTCGAGGAGAACGTCCCGCTCGCGCGGCTGACCACCGTTGGCATAGGCGGCCCGGCGCGCTATTTCGGGCGACCCGAGCAACTCGCGGAGCTCGAGCGCCTGCTCGCGTGGGCGCGCGAGTCGTCCTTGGCCGTCTTCGTCGTCGGGCTCGGCTCGAACGTGCTCGCTGCGGACTCGGGCGTGAACGGCCTCGTGCTCCGACTTTCCGGTGAGCTGGCCACGGTCGAGATCGATGGCACGCGCCTGACGGCCGGAGGCGGCGCCCCGAACGCCGTCAGCCTTCACCGGGCGAGAGCGGCGGGCCTCGGGGGGATGGAGTTCGCGTGCGCGATCCCGGGCACGGCGGGCGGGGGCGTGCGCATGAACGCAGGCGCCTACGGCCGTGACTGGGCAGACATCGTCGAGCGCGTGCAGGTGGTCGGGGCGGACGAAGCCGCCTGGCTGGCTCCCGGACGAGCTCGACTTCTCATACAGGCACTCGTCCCTCGAGCGCGGCCAGGTCGTCGCGCGGGTGGAGTTCCGGCTCACCCCGCGGGATCCTTCCGAGATCCGGCGTGAGGTCTCGGAGCTCAATAAGCGCCGCAAGGAGTCACAGCCGATCAACCGGCGCACCTTCGGGAGCGTCTTCAAGAATCCCGACCACGATCTCGGCGCGGGGCCGATGCTCGACGCGTGCGGCCTCAAGGGGCACGCCGTCGGCGGAGCCCGAATCTCACCGAGGCACGCGAACTTCATCGAGAACGCGGACGGGGCGACGGCAGCGGACGCGCTGAAGCTCATGGCGGAAGCTCGTCGACGCGCGCTCGAGGCGTACGGAGTCGTGCTCGAGCGGGAGGTGGAGCTCCTCGGTGACCTCGAGCTGCCGCCCGCCGGGGAGCAGCTCTGACGGACGACCCTTCCCGCGAAGAGCTCGAAGCGCTCAAGGAGCGCGGCTGGCGGCAGGTGGCGGCCATCGACGCGGCCCTCGAGCGAGGCGAGATCGACGAGGACGGCTGGCATCGGGCGATGGCAGGCCTCGTCGTCCCGGCATACCTCGCCGGTGACAACCCGCGGGCTCAGTCAGGCCACTCCGGCGACGCGCAGCGCTGGGAAGGGGCACGCCGGCTGTTGCTGGACGCCGTCGACCGATCGGGCACGTTCCTCGACATCGGTTGCGCGAACGGCCATCTGCTGGAGTGCGTGCACGCCTGGGCGGCGGAGGACGGCATCGACCTCGAGCCGTGGGGCCTCGAGATCTCCGCAGAGCTCGCCGAGTTGGCACGGCGCCGACTGCCGCACTGGCGCGACCGAATCGCCGTCGGCAACGCCCTCGAGTGGAGGCCGGCGAAGCGGTTCACGTACGTGCGCACGAATCTCGACTACGTTCCGGACGGGCGCAGGGAGGAGCTCTTGCACCATCTGCTGGACGAGGTCGTCGCACGCGACGGCCGGCTCATCGTCGGCGTCTTCAACGAGGAGCTGGACCGCACGGTCGAAGCGTCGGTGAGCTCGTGGGGGTTCGAGATCGCCGGGCGAGCCGAGCGGCCTCATCCCGACACGTCGCTGCTCGTTCGCCGAGCGTTCTGGGTGGACGCAGGTCAGCGGTAGGAACGGGGTCGCGCCCGGCGAAGTTCGGCGTGTGGCTGCCGAGGGACGCTCACGGGTACCCGGTGCGCGCGAGCGCTCGGGCTCGCGTCGCCCCTGCACGAGGCGTTGCCGCCTGGCTGCCGTCGGCTCGCTCAGTGCTGGTCGGCGTGGCGGCGCTGCTTCTGGCTGCAGGCATGTACGCAGTCGCACGGGGCACGTCGATGTTCGCGATCGAGCGCGTCGAGGTCCACGGCGTTCCACCCGGTGTGGCTGTGCGCGTACGGTCCGCCCTCGAGCCGCTCACAGGATCGAGCCTGCTGGCGTTCGACGTCACCGACGGCAATCGCCGACTGGCGTCTGTACCGGTTGTCGCGGCGGCGAGCTACGACCGCGACTTCCCCCACACGCTCGTCGTGAGCGTCGTGGCGGAGCGTCCGATCGCCCTGCTGCGCAGAGGCGCGGCTGCGTGGGTGGTGTCGGACACCGGCCGCGTGTTGCGCAAGGCCTCCGCAAGGCCTCTGCCCGATCTCCCCCGCATCTGGTTGCCGGCCGCGGCGGACCCCCTGGTCGGAGCGGTCATCGCGGACGATTCGGCGCTGGGCGTCAGTGCGCTCGCGACGGTGAGAGACGTGCGCCTGCCCATCTCGATTCGATCGGTGAAGCTCGCCGATGGAGAGATCACGCTGACGCTGTCGTCGGGCACCGACGTTCTCATGGGAGATCGATCACGGCTTCCGCTCAAGGCGGCAGTGGCCGCGCGCATCCTCGAGGCTGCGCCGACCGCGCAGACGATCGACGTCAGCGTGCCCGAGCGAGTAGTGACCAGCGAGGCGACGTCCGAGTAGACAGCAAAGCGAAGGTTGAGCTTTAGGGTTGTTCGCATTCCCGTTCGCGTAGATGCGATTGACAGGTCATCGACCCGCCCTTACTCTGGGTGCTCGCAGGGAGCGTGAGAGCCATCACGTTCGAGTCAAGGTCGAGATCGAGGTTGGTGGAGAGTGAGAGGACAAGCTGGTAACTACGTAGCCGTGATCAAGGTCGTCGGCGTCGGTGGCGGCGGCACGAATGCCGTCAACCGAATGGTCGACGCCGGCCTCGCCGGCGTCGAGTTCGTCGGCGTCAACACCGATGCGCAGGCGTTGCTGATGAGCGACGCGGACGTGAAGATCCACATCGGCGACCAGGTGACCCGCGGTCTGGGCGCCGGCGCTGATCCGCAGGTCGGGCACGCGGCTGCATTCGAGTCGCGCGACGAGCTGAAGGAAGTGCTGAAGGGCGCAGACATGGTGTTCGTGACCGCCGGCGAGGGTGGCGGCACAGGCACGGGCGCCGCGCCGATCGTCGCCGATCTCGCGAACGAGGTCGGGGCACTCACGGTCGGCGTCGTCACGCGGCCGTTCTCGTTCGAAGGCAGGCGCCGCTTCGACGTCGCCGAGCAGGGCATCACCGAGCTCGCTGAGCGAGTCGACACGATCATCGTCATCGAGAACGACCGGCTCCTTCAGGTCGTGGAGAAGCAGACGACCGTCGTCGACGCGTTCCGGCTAGCTGATGACGTGCTCCGCCAGGGCGTCCAGGGCATCACCGATCTCATCACGGTGCCGGGCCTCGTGAACCTCGATTTCGCCGACGTGCGCACGATCATGCGCGAGGCGGGGACGGCGATGATGGGAATCGGCTCCGCACGCGGCGAGAACCGGGCGGCGGAAGCTGCTCGGCAGGCTGTGTCGTCGCCGCTGCTCGAGGCGTCGATCGAAGGGGCCACGGGCATCCTGCTCAACATCACCGGCGGCAAGAGCGTCGGCCTGTTCGAAGTGAACGAGGCTGCCGGCGTCGTGACGTCGGCCGCGTCGGCGGACGCCAACATCATCTTCGGCGCCGTCATCGACAAGAGCATGGAGGACGAGCTTCGCGTGACCGTGATCGCGACCGGCTTCGGCCAGCAGCGCCGTCGCAAGAAGAAGACGGCCCCGGAGCGGACGCGTGACTCGGAGCGGGAGCCTGCGCTGGTGACCGCGCCGGCAGCCAAGGAGGGCTTCGACATCCCGAAGGAAGTCCTCGACGTACCATCGTTCTTGCGGGACTCGTAGTAGCAGGGCGGCGTTCGGGACCCGAACGGCGAGCCGCACCAGCCGGTTAGCATCCGGCGCGTGCAGACGTTGCGCCGAACGCCGCTCTATGCCGCCCATGTCGCGCTCGGCGGGCGCATGGTGCCGTTCGCCGGCTGGGAGCTGCCGGTCCAGTACGAGGGCGTGATTGTCGAGCATCGCGCCGTCCGTGAGGACTGCGGCGCCTTCGACGTCTCTCACATGGGTCAGCTCGAGGTGGAAGGGCCTCGCGCGAAGGAGCTCTTGCAGCGCCTACTGTCGAACGATCTCGACAAGATCGAAGCTGGTCAGGCGCAGTACACCCTGCTGGCGAACGACTCCGGCGGCATCGTCGACGACCTCATCGTCTATCGCCTGGACGACCACCGGTACCTCCTCGTCGTGAACGCGGCGAACACCGCGGCCGCCTACGCGTGGATCAAGGATCGCGAGATCGGTGGGACGGACGTTCGCGACGTGTCGGACGAGTACGGGCTGATCGCGGTGCAGGGGCCACGCTCGGTCGAGCGGCTCGAGCTGCCACCGGCCCCGGCGTTTACGTTCGCCGAGGCGGAGCTGGCCGGCATCCCGTGCATGGCGAACCGCACCGGCTACACGGGCGAGCTCGGCGTTGAGCTGCTCGTGATGGCCGATGACGCCGCCGCCCTCTGGGAGCACGTGCTCGAGAGAGGCGCGACGCCGTGCGGGCTCGGTGCACGAGACACGCTGAGGCTCGAGGTTTGCTACCCGTTGCACGGCTCGGACATCGACGAGACCACAGATGCCATCTCCGCCGGCCTTGGCTGGGTGTGCGCGCTCGACAAGGACTTCAGCGGCGTGGAAACGCTGCGGAGGATCAAGGAGGAAGGCCCGGCGGAGCGGCTGGCGGCGTTCGTGATGGACGAGCCCGCGGTGCCGCGGGCGGGCATGGACATCGCCGAAGGCGGACGTGTCACGTCGGGCACGCACTCGCCGATGCTCGACTGCGGCATCGGCATGGGGTACGTACCGGCCTCGATGGCGAGCCCCGGTGAGAAGATCCGGATCGACGTGCGTGGCAAGGAACGAAGCGCGCACGTCGTCCAAAAGCCCATCTACAAACGAGAGGAGTAGTCAGTGGCGGCCAGTGAGACGTATCCGGACGAGCTGCGCTATCACCCGGCGCACGACTGGGCAAGAGTGGAGGGTGGCGAGGCCACCCTAGGCATCACGTGGTACGCGCAGGACTCGCTCGGCGAGCTCGTGCACTACGAGCCACCCGAAGCCGGAGCGGCGATCGCGAAGGACTCGCTATACGGCGAGGTCGAGTCGGTGAAGGCGGTGTCGGACGTCATCTCGCCGCTGTCGGGCGAAGTGATCGAGGTCAACCAGAAGGTCGTCGACGAGCCGGAGACCGTGAACGAGGATCCGTACGGCGAGGGCTGGCTCGTGCGTATTCGCTTGTCCGATCCGGGCGAGGTCGATTCGCTGCTGGACGCCGCCGGCTACCGACAGCTGCTCGACGATCAGTGAGCTACCTCTCGCTGACGGACGCCGACCGCGAGCAGATGCTCGCGGCGATCGGCGTCGACAGCGTCGACGAGCTGTTCCGCGACATTCCGCAGGGGGTGCGGCTGGGCCGGGAGCTCGATCTCGAGCCCGCGCTCTCCGAGCCCGAGCTCGCCGCGCATCTCGCGGAGCTGGCGGCAAGAAACGCCGACACCCGCAGCGAGCTGTCATTCCTCGGCGCGGGCATCTACGACCACTACGTGCCTGCGGCCGTGGATCACATCCTCCAGCGCGGGGAGTTCCTCACCGCGTACACGCCGTATCAGCCGGAGCTCAGCCAGGGCGTGCTGCAGGCGATCTTCGAGTACCAGACGGCGATCTGCGAGCTGACCGGCATGGACGTCTCGAACGCGTCCGGGTACGACGGGACGACGGTCGCCGCCGACGCCTGTTACATGGCGAAGCACATCACGGGCCGTACGCGGATCGTCGTCACCGAGGCTACGAATCCACAGGTGCGCCAGGTGATGAAGACGTACGCGCCCGGCTTCGGCCTCGAGGTCGTCGAGGTGCCGCACGCGGGCGGCGTCACGGATCCCGCCGTCGTCGCGGCAGCCGCCGAGGGGGCGGCGGCCGTCGTGTTCCAGCAGCCGAACTTCTTCGGTTGTCTCGAGCCTGCTCCGGACCTGGCGACGGCAGCCGCAGACGCAGGAGCGCTTCCCGTCGCCCACGTCGACCCGCTGTCGCTCGGCGTCCTCGAGGCGCCCGGAGGCTACGGCTGCGCAATCGTCGCGGGAGAGGGGCAGGGCGCAGGCAACGCCCAGGCCTTCGGCGGCCCGCACTACGGGTTCCTCGCTTGCCGTTCGGAGCACATCCGGCGCATGCCTGGCCGGATCGTCGGCCAGACGACGGACGCCGACGGTCGCCGCGGCTACGTGCTCACGCTGTCCACCCGCGAGCAGCACATCCGGCGCGAGAAGGCGACGTCCAACATCACGACAAACCAGACCCTGCTCGCGCTGGGCGGGCTCGTCTATCTGACCTGGCTCGGGCCTCGAGGGCTGCGCGAAGTGGGAGAGGCCTGCATGTCTCTCGCCGGCTATGCCCGCCGGCGGCTGGAGGAGGCCGGGCTCGAGTTGGCGTTTCCAGAGGAGACAACGTTCAAGGAGTTTGCCGTGCGCGTCGGACGGAGCGCGAGCGAGGTCGTCAGCGCTGCCCGGGAACGCGGCGTCCATCCCGGCTACGCGCTCGGCCGCGACTACGAGGGCATGGACGACTGCGTGCTCGTGGCCGTGACCGAGAAGCGTTCGCCCGCGGACATCGATCGCCTCGTCGAGGTGCTCGCGGAGGTCGGCGCGTGAAGCTCATCTACGAGAAGTCGAGACCGGGGCGGACGGCGCACTCGTTCCCGAGGCACGACCTGCCGGCGCCGGAGGTGCCCGCGGATCTACGGCGCGCCGAGCCGCCGCGGCTTCCGGAAACGGCCGAGTTCGAGCTCGTGCGTCACTTCACCGAGCTGACGACTCGTAACTTCGGCGTCGACACCGGCTTCTACCCCCTCGGCTCCTGCACGATGAAGCACAACCCGCGCATCAACGAGGTCGTGGTCCGCTACCCAGGCTTTGCCGACCTTCACCCGCTGCAAGACGAGGACGGCGCGCAAGGAGCGCTCGAGCTCATGTGGCGGCTCCAGGAGATCCTCGCGGAGGTCTGCGGCCTGGACGCGGTGTCGCTCCAGCCGGCCGCGGGCTCGCAAGGCGAGCTGACGGGCCTCATGCTCATGCACGCATACTTCGCGGACCGCGGGGAGGACGACCAGCGCAGGCGGATCGTCGTGCCGGATACCGCTCACGGCACGAACCCGGCGAGCGTGACGATGGCGGGCTACGAGCTCGTCCAGGTGGCGACGGACGCCCGCGGCAACATCGACCTCGAGGATCTCCGAGGGAAGGTCGACGAGACGACGGCCGGCCTCATGCTCACGAACCCGTCGACGCTCGGGCTTTTCGACGAGGGGATCGAGGAGGTGCAGCGGATCTTTCATGGAGCCGGCGCACTCATGTACTACGACGGTGCGAACCTCAACGCGGTCTGCGGTATCGCGAGGCCCGGCGACATGGGCTTCGACATCGTCCACATCAACCTCCACAAGACGTTCTCGCAGCCGCACGGCGGTGGCGGCCCGGGCGGTGGGCCGATCGCGGTTCGCGGCGTCCTGGAACCGTTTCTGCCGGTGCCGCAGGTTGTCCGTCGAGACGACGGCTTCGGCTACGACTTCGACCGGCCGCAGACGATCGGCAAGGTGCGGGGCTTCTCCGGCCCGTTCGGCGTCTTCGTCCGCTCGTACGCCTTCATCCGTGCCTACGGGCCTGCGCTCCGGGAGATGTCCGAGGTAGCCGTGCTCAACGCGAACTACCTGCTCGCGCTGCTGCGCGACTCGTACGACCTGCCGTACGACCGCCTTTGCATGCACGAGTTTGTGCTCTCCGCGCGCACGTTGAAGCGCGAGCACGGCATCACCGCGCTCGACGTCGCGAAGAGGCTCATGGACTACGGGTTCCACCCGCCGACGATCTACTTCCCGCTCGTCGTACCAGAGGCGCTCATGATCGAGCCGACGGAGACGGAGGCGAAGGAGACGCTAGACGAGTTCGCGAAGGCCATGCGCGCGATCGCCCAGGAGGCCCGCGACGACCCAGAGCTGCTCCGCGCGGCGCCGCACGCACAGCCCGTCGGCCGTCTCGACGAGGTGAAGGCCGTGAAGCAGCTCGTCGTGAAGCACGGCTTCGAGGAGCGTGCCGAGGCGCCTGCCGCGAGCGCCTGACGTGCTCGCGGCCGCGGTCCACGCGCTCTCGCGACGGCTGATCCTCGCCGCCGCCGAGAGCGAGGCGATTCGCGGCTTCGTCCGCCGGCACGGGATGCGCTTCGGCGCACGCCGCTTCGTCGCCGGTGAGACATTCGAGGAGGCAGTACCGGTCCTCGGGCAGCTCAACCGCCGGGGGCTGCTGACAAACACGACCTTGCTCGGCGAGGGCGTCCGCGAGCCCGGAGAGACGCGGGCGGTCGTCGAGGAGTACGAGCGCGTGCTCGACGGCATCGCGCGCGCGAACCTGCGCACGAACCTCGCAATCAAGCCCACCCATCTCGGCCTCGCGCTCGACGGCGAGCTGACGCGCGACAACCTCGCCCGCCTCACGGCGCATGCGGCGGCGCACGACAACTTCGTGCGCATGGACATGGAGGAGTCGCGCTACGTCGACCCGACGCTCGAGGTCTACCGGCGTCTCCGCTCGGACGGGACGGACAACGTGGGCATCGTGCTGCAGGCGTACCTCTATCGCTCCGAAGCCGATCTCGAAAGCCTGCTCGAGCTCGAGCCGAATGTCCGCGTCTGCAAAGGGGCGTACCTCGAGCCCCCCGAGATCGCGTATCCGGAGAAGCAGGACGTCGACGCCGCCTACGTGCGGCTGCTCGAGCTAGCCCTACGCCGAGCCGGGTTCGTCGGCATCGCGACGCACGACGAGCGGATGATCGAGCACGCGATCGCGTTCGTGGCCCGCGAGCGGATCCCGGGCGAGCGCTTCCAGTTCCAGATGCTCTACGGCGTCCGCCCGCAGCTCCAGCTCTCCCTCGTCCGCCGTGGGTACCCGGTGCTCGTGGCGACGCCGTACGGCCCCGACTGGTACCGGTACCTCATGCGCCGCCTCGCCGAGCGGCCCGCGAACATCGGCTTCCTGCTGCGGAACCTCGTTCGCGGCTAGGAGGGTCTGGCGGGACCGTGCTCGTCGCCGGGGCGCGCTGGAGGCTGCGATGCAAGGACGCAGGGAGCCCACGTACTGCCTGAAGTACGTGGGCGACCGAGGACGCAGCAGCGCGGCCTCCAGCGTGATTCCGGCGGCACAGTCACTGTTTCGCCAGACCCTCCTGGGCGCTACCAGGGGAGCGTTCGACCGAGCAGCTCCTCGAGTCGGCGGTTGTGCGGCTCGAAGACCCGGCGCAGGTGCTCTCCCGTCTCGGCGGCCAGGGGCTCGTACTCGCGAACGTTCTCGCGCGGGTATTCGGCCGGGCGAACCCGCGGAACGCCGAGAAACTCGGCGACACGCGACATCGTCTCCGCCGGCTCGTTCGTCAGCTCGTCGCTCGTGAAGACGAGCAGCTGCTCGCGCGGAAACAGCTCGAGCCAGCGCTCGAGCTGTTCCGCGTACAGGCCGCGGGAGACATAGCTGCGGCCGAACAGCGGCAGGTGAGAGATGTACGCCGGATCTGCAATCCAGCGCGCGAGCTCGGGCACGACCTCACGCTCTTCCCACGCGAGCGCGTCCTCGAACGACCGCGTTTCGTCTCGCGTCTCGCGCTCCATCCAGTAATGGGAGTACGCGCGTGCGACCGGCTCGCGCAGGACGGCGACGAGCTTCATCCGGCTGTCGAACTCGTGGACGCGGGCGGGCGAGCGAGGGTCGAATAGGTACGCCGGCGTCGACTCGCCGACCGCGAGGGGCACGCGGCGCCGGACGCGCGTCGCGGCCGCGCGCGTCGCGAGCGGGAAGTGGGACAGGTACCACCGCTCGCCGAGCGGATACGTGAGGCTGAAGTAGTGCAACTCCTTTCTCGAGGTGCAGAACACCGCCGGGTGCTCACCGAGATAGCCGTGGAGCGCGGTCGTACCGGCTTTCTGGGCGCCGATGACGAGGAAGTTCGGGCGCAACCGCACCGGCGCCGTCGCCTTGCGAGCCCGCTCGCGGAGCCCTCGAGTTTTCGCCTCGACGCGCCAGGCGATCGCGGGTGGCACCCGGCGCAGGAAGTCGGTCGCCGCGGTCACGCGGCTGCGGACTTCGCCGCGAGCTGGCCGCAGGCGGCGTCGATGTCGCGGCCGCGCGTGAGCCGCACGGTTGCGGGCAGCCCGGCACGGTCGAGCACGGCCTTGAACGCGTCGATCGCCTTCCGTGACGAGCCGTCGAAGGCGCCTGTCGGGTTGTACGGGATGAGGTTGACCTTGAAGGAGCGCGGGTCGAGGAGCGATGCGAGCTGACGCGCCTGCTCGACGCGGTCGTTGACGCCGGCGAGCATGACGTACTCGACGAACACCTTCCGCCGGCGCAGCGTCACGTAGCGCCGACATTCGGCGAGCACGTCGGCGAGCGGGTACCGGTCGTTCACGGGCATGAGCTGCGAGCGAAGGGCGTCGTCCGGCGCGTGCAGGGAGAGGGCGAGCCTGATCGGCTGAGCGACGGTGTCGACGAAGCGCGTGAGCCCCGGTAGCCAGCCCACGGTCGAGACCGTCGTTCGCCGGTGCGTGACACCGAGGTCGGGCAGCTTCGCAGCCGCCTTGAGGACGTGATCGAGATTGAGCATCGGCTCGCCCATGCCCATGAAGACCGCATGCGACAGCGTCCCCGAGCGGCGGAAGTGGAGCGCCTGGTCGAGGATCTCGGACGCGGTGAGGTTCCGCCGGAATCGCATCTGCCCGGTGGCGCAGAAGGTGCAGGTGAGCGGGCAGCCGGACTGCGAGGAGAGGCAGAGCGAGCGCCTCCCGTCCCGGTACGTCATGAGCACGGCCTCGACGGGATGGCCGTCGTGCGTCGAGAAGAGCGTCTTCACGGTGCCGTCGCGCGAGCGCGCCTCGGTCTGGACCTCGAGCGTCGAGAACGGCACGTCCTCCTCGAGCGCGTGCCGCAACGCCGCGGACACGTTCGTCATCGCGCCGTATCCGGAAACGCCGCGCGCCGCCCATTGCCACACCTGGCCTGCCCGGTACGCGGGCTCCCCGCGCGCAGCGAGCGTCTCCTCGAGCAGGTTGAGGTCCATCCGCTGCGAGAATAGCCCCGTGATCGATCTCCGCTCCGACACCGCCACGAACCCCACGCAGGAGATGCGTGCGGCGATGGCCGCAGCCGAGGTAGGGGACGAGCAGCTCCGGGAGGACCCGACGGTCAATGAGCTTCAGCGCCGCGCCGCGGACCTGCTCGGCCAGGAGGAGGCGCTCTTCCTACCGACCGCGACGATGGCGAACCAGATCGCCCTCTTCTGCCAGGCCCAGCGGGGCGGCGAGCTGATTGCCGAGGAGCGAACGCACGTGCTCGTGTTCGAGGCTGGAGGACCGGCGGTCCACTCGGGTCTCATCGCGCATCCATTACCGGGCGATCGCGGCCGAATCACGCCCGATCAGCTGCGGGACGTCGTGCGGATCTCGGACGATCTCCAGCCGCCGAGCATCGTCGTGCTCGAGCAGACACATCGCAGCGCGGGCGGTCGCGTGTGGCCGCTCGAGGAGCTCGCCGCAGTGGCGGAGACCGCGCGCGAGCTGGGCCTGGCCGTCCACCTCGACGGCGCGCGACTGATGAACGCGGCCGTCGCGAGCGGTGTCGCAGCCGCCGAGTACGGAGCCATCGGCGACACCGTCACGCTCTGCTTCTCGAAGGGCCTCGGCTGCCCCCTTGGGGCGATCCTCGCCGGCCCTCGGGAAACCATGGGCAAGGCCTGGCGCGGGAAGTTCCTGTTCGGCGGCGCGATGCGGCAGGCGGGGTTGATCGCCGCGGCCGCGCTCTTCGCCCTCGACCACCACGTCGACCGGCTGGCCGAGGATCACGCGCGCGCGCGGCGGCTCGCCGAGGGCCTGGCCGAGGCGGGGCTGCCTGTCGACCCGGCCGCGGTGGAGACCAACTTCGCCGGGCTCGAGGTCGAGCCCCTGGGGCTCACGACGGAGGAGGCGACGGAGCGCATCGCCGCGGAGGGCGTGCTCGTCGGATGGCTCCGGCCAGGAGTCCTCCGGCTCGCCACGTACCTCGGCGTCGAGGACGAGGACATCGACGCCGCGGTGGACGCGATCCCGCGCGCCCTCGCTGTCCGCGTCGGCTAGGGCACGCTGCGGTCGCCGACGAGCAGGAATGCGAGTGCCACCAGCCCGTAGGCGACGATGAGGATGACGCCCTTCCTGCTCGACGACCGGCCGTCGCGCAGCAGGATCGCGGTGAGCATCGCGGCACCCGCGACGGCGGCGATCTCGACGGGACGGAATGCGAGCGAGAGCGGATCGATCGCCCACGAGATGATGGCGACCGCGGGAATGAGGAAGACCGCTACCTGCGCGCTGGACGCGAGAGCTATCTCAGCCGCGAGCTTGATGTTGCCGCGACGGGCGATGACGACCGCTCCGCCGTGTTCGGCCGCGTTGCCGACGATGGCGACGATGACCGCGGCGACGAAGAACTCGCTTACCCCGACGGCCTCGGCAAACACCTCGAGCGAGCCGACGAGAATCTCCGCGACGAAGGCCGTGACGAGCGTGGCCGCACCGAGCACGAGGAGCGAGAAGCGGAACGTCCACGCAGCCATCGCCGCGGCCTCGTCGGACACGTGCAGCTGGTGGTGGCGCCGCAGCGCGACCCATGTCACCGCGACGTAGACGGCGAGCAGCACGATCGACACGATCAGCGACACGACGGCCAGCGAGTGACGATCGGGGTCGCCCTCCCAGCCGGGAATCGACGGGATGAGGAACACGACCACGGCCAGGGCCACGAGCGCGAGCGATGTGAAGGACGATTGACGGTCGAGCTCGCCTCTCCCGCCGAGCGCGAGCGAGAACCCGAGCACGAGCAGGAGGTTGCCGACGATGCTTCCCGTCAGCGATCCGCGAACGACCTCGGTCAGGCCCTCGTGGACGGCGATGAGCGCGATGATCAGCTCGGGCGCGTTGCCGAACGTCGCGTTGAGGAAGCCGCCGATGCCGGCGCCGGTGTGGTGCGAGGCGTGCTCGGTTGCCTCGCCGATTAGCCAGGCGAGCGGGATGAGCGCGATCGCGGCGAGCGCGAACTCAGCCTCCTCGCCGATGTCGGCGGCGTAGTGGAGAAGGATGACGAGCGGGCCGAGCGCGAGCGCGGCCGTGAGGATCCGGCGTGCCACGCGGGCAACCCTACCCAGCTGCCCGGCCGCGCTATGCGGGTACGGAACCCATCTCTATGCCTGAACGCGCCGCGGAAGTCAAGTCTTGCGGCGGACGACTCCATATGGCCACAATCCAGGCATGCGGCCTTTCGCCAGCGCGCCCGAGACGCTCCCGCTTCGGCCGCAGGACGAGACCCAGTGCAGGCGGTGCGACGTCCACTGCGACAAGGTCGTGTACCCGGCCGCATGTCTCGAGCGCGAGTGCCCGTTCGTCTACTCGTACGAGGAGTTCGGCCACACGTACGTCGGTTGCATGCAGAAGGTGTACGACTGCGAGATCGACCTGTTCCTGCTGCTCGCTGCCGAGCGGACGCGCGCGGGCTTCGGCGCCGTGCGGGCGACGCGGCGTCCGTTGCCGATGTGCCGGGCCGAGGTCGTCTCCTGCTACGAGCGGCGCCAGGGATCGCTCGGGTGCGTCAATCCCGAGTTCTCGGAGCTGCCCGTGGGCGAGCCCGCGTTTCGCGTCCTCGCCGTCGTCAGTTCATAAGCCAGCGGGCGTGTAGCTCTCGCAGCGCCGTGATGTCGGAGGCGCCAGGGGCGCGGTCGGCCGCTCCGGTCTCGATCACCGCCGGCAGCCCCTGAAGCTGGGGATGGCCGATGAAGACCCCGAGGCGCTCGCCCATGAGCCCGGCGAGCACGCCGTCGTGCCGGTCGCGGTTCGAGCCGAGTGACGCCTTCGAGTCGTTGATGTGGAGGAGGCGTAGGCGGTCGAGCCCGATCTTCGCGTCGACTTCTTCGAGCAGCCGGTCGAGCTCATCGCGGTCGGTGATGTCGTAGCCCGACGCGTAAAGGTGGCACGAGTCGAGGCAGAGGCCGAGGCGGGGATGCCGGCCGAGGCGGTCGACGATCGTCGCCAGCTCGTCCACCGAGCGCCCGATGGTGGCGCCCGAGCCGGCCGTGTTCTCGATCAGCAGCCACGTCGGCCCCGAGCACGCTTCGAGCGCGGGCTCCAGCGCCGCGGCGATGCGGTCGAGCGAGCCGTCGAGACCTGCGCCGAGGTGCGAGCCGGTGTGGAAGCAGACGCCCTCGGCACCGATCGCGCTCGCCGTCTCGGCCGAGCGGCGAATCGCGAAGGTGCTCTTCTCGTAGAAGTCGGGATTCACGCTCGCAAGGTTGAGGAGGTAGAGCGCGTGGATGAACGCGGCGCCGATCCCGCTCGCCTCGCGTTTCTCGCGAAACGCCGTGAGCACAGCCGGGTCGTGGTCGGGAAAGCGCCAGGCGCGGTTGGGCTGCGCGAAGCATTGGAGCGCGTCGGCGCCGATCTCGACGGCGCGGTCGATCGAGCCCTTGATGCCGCCTCCGCAATGCCCGCCGATCAGCACCCGCGTAACCTACTCGCGTGCCCGTCCGCGTTCGCATGGCCCCGAGCCCGACGGGGTTTCTCCACGTTGGCAACGTGCGCACGGCGCTCTTCAACTGGCTCTTCGCGCGCCACGAAGGCGGCGAGTTCCTCCTGCGCATCGAGAACACCGACACCGGGCGCGAGGTGGCAGAAGCGACCGAGCAGATCCAGAGCTCCCTGCGCTGGCTCGGGCTCGAGTGGGACGGCGAGGTGACGTTCCAGCTCGATCGGCTCGAGCGCTGTCAGGCCGAGGCGCACCGCCTCGTCGAGGAAGGCGCTGCGTACGTGGACGACGGCGCCGTTCGCTTCCGTATGCCGGACGAGGGCTCGACGGCCTGGGAAGACCTCGTGCTCGGGCCCATCGAGATCCAGAACGAGACGATCGAGGACGTCGTCATCCTTCGCTCGGACGGCCGCCCGACCTACAACTTCGCATCACCGGTCGAGGACTGGCTCGACGGCATCACGCACGTCATCCGCGGCCAGGACCACGTCCCCAACACGCCGAAGCAGATTCGGATTCTCACCGCCCTCGGCGCCGAGCCGCCGCGCTACGGGCACGTCCCGTTCGTCCACGGGGCCGATGGGGCGAGCCTGTCCAAGCGGCACGGCTCGGTGACGACCGACGAGTTCCGCTCGCTCGGGTATCACCCCGAGGCGCTCCTCAACTACCTCGCGCTGCTCGGCTGGAGCTACGACGACAAGACCACGATCATGTCCCGGGAGGAGCTCGTCGAGCGCTTCTCGCTCGAGCGCGTGTCGAAGAGCCCGGCGGTCTTCGACTACGAGAAGCTCATGTGGATGAACGGCGTCTACGTCCGGGCGCTGCCGGAGAACGGCGTACGCGGATGTCCTCGTCGGCTGGCTGCGCGAGCAGGGGTACGACTGGGACGAGGAGCTCATCCGGCAAGCGGCGCCACTGGTGCAGGAGAAGATCGGGCTGTTCTCGGAGTTTCCCGGGTTCGCCGGCTTCTTTTTCGCGCCGGTGGAGCCGGATCCGGCACAGCTCGTCGGCAGCGTCGAGTTGCTCGGTGCCGCGGCGGATGCGCTCGCCGCCGTCGAGCCGTTCACGGTCGAGGCGATTGAGGCCGCGCTGCGCGCCCTGGCCGAGGAGCGCGAGCTGAAGCCGCGCGACGCCTTTCAGCCGCTGCGCATCGCGATAACCGGGTCGAAGATCTCGCCCGGCCTCTTCGAGAGCATCGAGCTCCTCGGCCGCGACGAGACCGTGCGGCGCCTACGGTCGGTACACGAGTAGCGACGTCGCGACGACGCCGAGCCCGGCCGCCCACAGCGGCCACATGACGAGCACGGCGCCCGCGAGGAAGGCGACGGTGCCGGCCGCGAGCAGCGACAGCGCAACCGCAGCGGCAGCAGTGCTCGGCGGGTCATCGAGCTCGGCCGGCAACGGAGGTGGCAGGCGGACCAGCCTGCGGCGTGCAAGGCGCACGCGGAAGAGCGCACCTCGCCACTCGTGCACGAGCTCGGCCGCGCCCTCGTAGTCGTCGATCTCCAGCAGGCAGGCGACGTCGCCCGTGACGTCTCTCGCATCCTCGAGAGCGGCCGCCAGCTCCCGGTGGGCCTCGGCGCTCGCCGGGAGCGGCGCTATCCCCTGGATCGCCTCGCCTGCCCGGTGGAGCGAGTACTGCAGCACGGGCAGCACCTCGAGCGTGTCCTCGTCCAGCTCGTCGGGCTCGGCTGCGATGCGCTCGAGGCGGGTGAGCGCGCCCGTGAGGTCACCCCACAGCCCGTCCAGCGCTGTGGCGTACTGCTCCCGGGTGGCCCCCGCGTACGTCACCGCCACATCGGATGATATCGACCAAAGGTGTAGATTCCGCGCCGTGGGGGGCTCCACCGTCCGCACACCCGAGGAGTTCGAGGCGACGCTCCGCACGTACGGCTCGGAGCGCGCCGAGGAGGCGAGGGCCGTCCGTGTCGGCGAGAAGGAGCGCTCCGAGGCGGCGGCGATCGTCGCACGCTACGCCGACCTCTTCACGCGAGAGCAGCTCGATCATCTGCGCGAGCGGGAGGACGAGGAGCAGGACGACGTCGAGCGCGAGCGACTGCACCGCCTGCGGAAGTCGTGCGAGGGCGGCCTGCTCGCACGAGAGCTCGTCCAGCTCCAGGACGAGGTGCAGAACGAGCTGCTGGCCATCCGCGTGGAGTACCGCGGCGAGGAGATGCCGTTGCGGAACGCCCAGGCGAAGCTCGCCGTGCTCGACGCGTATGACGAGCGCGAGGAGCTGGGCGAGATCCACGCCGACGCGACGGCGACGATGAACGAGCGGCGACTCGGCGTCGCCCGAGCCGCCGAGACGATGAGGGCGGAGCTGAGCGGCATCGCCGATCCAGTCGAGCGCTCGGAGGACGACAAGGGCATCTCGCTCCGGCAGCTCGCCGAGGTGCTCCCCGACGGCAGCGCGCTCGTCGAGGACTCCTTCATGGAGATGCGCGAGCGCTGGCTCGACCGCATTCTCGGCGCGGAACGTCCGGCGAGCCCGTCCGCCTACCACGCCGCCTACGTGCGCCGGCTGTCGCCGCTCAAGGACGTCTACTCGAAGGAGCGGGCGACGGAGGTCTGCCTCGCGACGCTGACGGAGCTCGGCTTCGACCTCGCGGCCGACAAGAACATCCGCACCGACCTCGAGGACCGCCCGCAGAAGACGCCGCGCCCGTGCGTGATCCCGGCCGATCCGCCGTTCGTCGTCCACCTCATCACTCGGGCGCAGGGCGGGCTCCCCGACTACCAGGGCTTCCTCCACGAGGCGGGTCATGCGCTGCACTACGCCGGATGCGACCCGGATCTCCCGTACACGTACCGCGCGCTTTCGCGCGATCACGCGCTGACGGAGATCTACTCGTTCCTCGTCGAGTCGATCAGCCGCGAGCCCGGTTGGCACGAGCGGCACTTCGACCTGTCGCCCGCCCAGGCCGCCGAGAACGCCGAGGCGACGATCTTTCTCCACTCGTTCCTATTCAGGCGCTACGTCGCGAAGTTCCTCTTCGAGCTGGACTTCTGGTCTCGCTTCCCCGAGGACGGCGGTACGTCGGAGGGCTACGCCGAGCGGCTGACGGAGGCGACCGGCTACGTCTACCGGGCTGACGGCTTCGTCGCCGACATGGATGCGGGGTTCTACTCCGCGGACTACCTCCGGGCCTGGATTCGCTCCGCTCAGGCGCGCACGTACCTGCTGACCGAGGTCGGCGAGGACTGGTGGCGCGACCCGACGACGGGCGATCTCCTACGGAAGCTCTTCTGGGAAGGCACCGAGCCGACGAGCGAGGGTGTTGCCGGCCAGCTCGGCTTCAACCCGCTCGATCTCCGCCCGCTCGTCTCGGAGCTCAAGGGCGAGGCTGAGTCGCTCGGCGTTCCGGCTCCGTAGTAGCAACCCGATGAGGGATCGTCGCGCGCCCGCCGGGTGCCGATGGGAAGCGCATGACGACTCGAAAGGCGATTGCCGCTGCTGTTCTCGTTTCCGTAACGGCGATTCCGCTGGCGGCGGCACATGGTGGGATGCCTCACGGCCACGAAGCCTGTAAGCCGAACGTCAGCGTCATGCTCAAGGGCACGCTCGCAAGCAACCCGGCCGCGGGAGCGACGTCGCTGATGTTGAGCGTCACGGGCTCGAACGCACACGGCAAGTCGCTCAAGGGCCTCGGCGTGACCATAGCGCTCGACGCGAAGACCAAAGTCCGGCGCCAGGGAGCGAAGACGGTCGAGTCGCTCGCGATGAACGACCGCGCGAGCGTCCAGATCCGCCGCTGCAAGGCCGACCTGCCGCTCTCGGCGGCAACGGTCGACGACGTCGCCGCGGCTCGCATTTCTGCTCAGGCCGCGAAGCCGTAGCGCTGGTAGTTCTAGGCTTCGCGCGTGTTCCGTAACACGCTCGCGATCGGCCTCAGCCTCGCCGGCGTCGCGTGCGGCCTGACGCTCGTCTATCTCTCGATGCGCGCGGTGATGGACGTCGGCGGCTTCTGCGCGGAGGGCGGGCCGTTCGTCATCGAGCAGCACTGCCCGCAGGGCGTGCCGGGGATCATGGTCGGCGGCATCCTCGGCGGCCTCGTGCTCGCGTTCGTCTACGTCGGCGTGGCCGTTGGAAACGGATCCCGAGCTTCGCCATGCTGCTGTGGCCGGCGCTCTTCCTGTCGCTCGGCTGGAACTTTCTCGAGTTCGCGTTCGACCCGCCAGGCGCCGGCGGAGGCCTCGTCTGGGGCTGGCTCATCTGTGGCATCGTGTTCATGCTCATGGGCGGCCTCCCGCTGCTCGTCATGCTGCCGGCGACGATTCGCGGCTTCACGCGCGAGGAGAAGGCGCCTCGCGGTTGGCCTGTCGGGATGCCGCTCGCCCAGATGCAGCGTGTAGCGGCCCGCGTCCAGCCGTCGACGGCGACGCGAGCGGGCATGGTCGACGAGCTCGAGCGGCTGGCGAAGCTCCACGAACGCGGCGCGCTCACCGACGACGAGTACGCGGCGGCGAAGGCGAGGCTCCTGTGAGCGCCGGCCTCCGCTTCTACTGGTTCGTCGCGCAGGCCGTCGCGGTGG
The DNA here is from genome assembly GCA_963755155.1 of uncultured Actinomycetes bacterium. GTDB lineage: Bacteria > Actinomycetota > Thermoleophilia > Gaiellales > Gaiellaceae > PALSA-612. Next base: position 321,040 of record CAVWIV010000015.1, read on the forward strand.
CCGGCGGCATCTACGCCGGCTGGTGGCTCTTCAACTGGGCGACGGGCTGAGAGACTGCGCTAGCGACGACTCGCGCATCCCCCCGAGCACGATCGCCGCGATGACCACGACAGCCCCGACGATGATGAGTGCAAAACCGAAGCCTGCGGGTTCGTCGACTCAGGGATCGGGGTAGCCGTGAGACCACCGACGAAAGGAGGAGTCTCATGGCAAGTGTGAGCGAGTCGGTTGTGGTCGACGTTCCCGTGAGCGTCGCCTACGACCAGTGGACACAGTTCGAGGAGTTTCCGAAGTTCATGGAGGCCGTGACGTCCGTCCGGCAGCTCGACGACACACACCTCGAATGGACCGCGGAGATCGGCGGGGAAGAGCACAGCTGGCAGGCCGAGATCGGCCGCCAGGAGCGCGATCGCCTCGTCTCATGGCGGGCGACCGAGGGGAAGTACAACTCGGGCAAGGTGACGTTCGAGCCCCTTGAGGGCGATCGGACGCGTGTCGACATCGAGATGACCTACGACGCGGAAGGCTGGAAGGAACTGGCCGGCAGCGCGCTCGGCTTCGACTCACGTCAGGTCAGCTCGGACCTCGACCGGTTCAAGGAATTCGTCGAAGAGCGCGGCACGCAGACGGGCGACTGGCCCGGCGAAGTCCATAAGGGCAAGGTCACGGATCGCTAAGGCGAGAGGAAGTGTTGGCATGCCAACCTGGCTACTGATACTGATCATCGTCCTCGTCGTCCTGGCGCTCTTTGGAGGCGTCGGCTACAGACGTCGCTAGACGATGACATAGAGCCATCGAGAAAGCCCTGCACACGCGGGGCTTTCTGCCAGTGGGCACGGTCGTTCACTCGGACCATCCAATCGCCGCCGCTCCCGACATGCGCGGGAGCGGCTGAGGACGGCTCTCGGAGAACACCCCGCGGCCGAAAGTCGTGAGACTTTCGGCCCACCGAGAGGCGCATACGGGATTCGAACCCGTGCCGCCGCCGTGAGAGGGCGGTGTCCTAGGCCACTAGACGAATGCGCCCGGCGTTTCCGATTCTAGCGTCAGCTGCGCGGGCTCCGGCCGCACAAAGACCGCCTGTGGGCTCGAGTGGGGATAGCGATCCGTGAGCACGAACGCGTACGCGGACAGCTGGGCCGAGTAGCCGAGTGAGTACGCCATCGCGGCCTGCAGCCCGTCCGGCGTACGGCCGCTGACGAGCGCGACGAACCAGCCGAGGAACGCCGCCACGACTGCGACACCGCTGGCTGCGCTCGACACGAGGGCGGCGGGGATCATCAGCGGCAGCCGGAAGAGCGTGATCCAGCGGCTCTGCCGGGCGAACGGGTCGATCCGGACGTCGAGCGGGTAGCTGCCGGCCGCGCCGACGAAACCGGGGAACGGGTTGCCCGCGACGTAGAGGAACGACATCACATGCGTCCCGTAGCGGATGTACGCGGCGAGGAAGCGTGCGAGCGCCCGCGGCGAGCGCCCGATCGCGAGCGCCGAGAACCAGTTGGCGATCGACGCAAGAACCGCGGCGATCGTCCAGAGGATGAGCCAGACGATGTGCGGGAACGCGAGCGGCAGCCGAAGCAGTACCGTCAGGCGAGAGCGCCGGTAGTCGTCGTTGTTGACGAGCTCCGGCACGCGCTCGGAGACCTCGGGCGCCTCGAGGCCGGCGAGGTGCGCCTTCGGGCCCGTGGACGGGTAACGGTCGGTCAGCAGGAAGAGATAAGCGCCGACCTGGGCGCCGTAGCCGACGCTCCACGCCGCGATGTCTCGTAGCCCGCGTGACGCTCGGCCGCGGGCGAGGATCGAGAACCAGAGCAATATTGCGGCCACGCCGGCCACTCCTCCTCCTTCGATGCCTATCCAGGCGATGGGGCCGCCAAGGAAGACAGCGGCCAAGAGCACGGCAGGGAGTGCCAGGAAAAGGCGAAACAGCGTCTTCCAGCGGTTCTGGGGCGCCGGCCCGGCGACCTCGAGGTCGATCGGGTAGCCCGTCATCCTGCTGCCCACGAAAAACGGCGGAAACGGGTTGCCGGCGAGCAGGAGGTAGGCCTCGACCTGGGTCGCGTAGCGCAGGTAGTTCGCGAGGAAGTCGTGCAGCCCCTGTGGTGACTGGCCTTTCACGAGCGTGGCGAACCAGTTGATGACGGCGACGACGAACGCGACCGTGCTCCACAGGACGAGCACGAAGAGATGCGGAATCGCGAGCAGGAGCCGGAAGAAGACCGTGAGCCGCGAGCGTTCGAGATCGTCGGCGACCACGAGCCGAATCGGATGCGTGGGCGCGGGCTCCACGTGTGCGACCCTATCGCCCTTCCTTGGCCTCGTCGATGGCCGCCCGTTCCGGCTCGATCAGTTGCTTCCAGCGGAACGTGCGCGCGACCAGCAGCAACGCGACGAGCCCGGCGACGACGTTCACCACCGTCGTTGCGACGTACATGCCGACGCTGAAGCTCACGAGGGATGCCCGGCCGACGGTCGTGTCCCGAAACGCGTAGACGAGGAAGCCCTGCTGCGTGCCGACTCCACCAGGAGTAAAGGGGAGCAGCGTCGACAGGCTTTGGACAGCGAGCACGATCATGACGTTGCGCGCGGTCGTGGGCACGTCGAAGGCGTCGAGGAAGAACCACACGCCGGCGATGCGGCACACCCACGAGAGCGCCTGCCAGGACGCGACGTGAGTGAAGTACCGCCGCGGCGTATAGAGGATCGCGAAACCGTGGCGCACCTGTTCCTTGAAGTCGCCCACGCGTCGCTTCCAGATGACGATGAGCAGGACGATGACAGTGATCCAGACGGCTGCGGCCACGGCCGCCGGGCGCGGGTGGTCGATCGGCCATGTCCAGTCGACCGAGGGCAGGTCTCCGATGACGTCGAAGGCGGGCAACACGCCGGCGAAGAGCGCCCAGAGGAGGACCATCGAGGCGATGGCCATGTCGAAGAGCGTCTCCACGATGAGTGTGGGCGTGAGCGTCGTGTACGTCGTGCCCCGGACTTCGTGCTTCACGAGCACGAGCTTCACGACGTCGCCCGCACGCGCCGGCGTGATCGCATTGACGCCGACGCCCGCGAAGTACGCGCCGGTCACGTGGCCGAGCGGGACGCGTGTGTCCGGGTACGCGGCTGCGATGATCGACCGCCACGCGATGGCTCGGCAGAAGAGCCGGGCCAGCTGGAGCCCGCAGGCGATCGCGAGCGGGGTCCACTCGACGTCCGCGAGCTCCTCGAAGAACGTTCGGATGCCGTCCCATACCGCGCCCATGTCGCGCCGAACGATAGGCGCACGCGCGGCGTGCCTAGACTTCCCCGATGCTTGCCGACGAGTACCTCGATCTCTCACTCGGGGACTTCCTCGAGCGGCTCGGGACCGGCAAACCCGCTCCCGGCAGCGGCTCCGCGTCTGCATTGACGGTCGCCTTCGCCGCCGGTCTCGTGGTGATGGTGGCGAGGCGCTCCGCCGACTCGTGGGACGACTCGCCCGGCATCGCGGCCCAGGCGCTTGCGCTCCAGGCCCGTGCGGCGCCGCTCGCGCTCGCCGACGCGCAGGTGTGGCAGCAGGCGCTCGAGGCGCTCGAGGCGGCGCGCGCGGACGAGGTGCCGCCGAACGGCGAGCTCGAAGCGAAGCTCGACCTATCGTGCGCCATTCCGCTCGAGATCGCTGAGACAGCCGCAGACACGGCGTCGCTCGCAGCACTTGCCGCGGAGCTGGGGGAGGGGACGTATCGCGCCGACGCCGCCGCCGCCGCCGTGCTCGCCGCGGCCGGTGCTCGAGCGGCCGCACACCTCGTGGCTGTCAATCTCACCGTGCAGGACGGCGACATCCGTCTCGCCCGGGCGCGGGCGAGCGAGCAGGTCGCAGCTGACGCGTCGGTGCGCGCTCTCGACTCGGCTCGCTGATGGGTGTTTCATGAGCACAGTGGCACTCGCACTCACTGATGCGGAGCTCGTCCAGCGTTGTCGCGCCGGAGACCCCGAGGCATGGAACGAGCTCGTGGAGCGCTACTCGCGCTACGTCTATTCGATCTGCACGCAGGGCTTCCGGCTGCCGTCCGCCGACTCCGAGGACGTGTTCCAGGAGGTCTTCACGCGCGTCTACACCCGGCTGGACACGCTGCGCGACGACAGCGCGTTGCGCCCGTGGATCGGGCAGCTCACGCGCCGCCTGTGCCTCGACTCGCTCGCAGCGTCCGGCCGCACACAGCCTGTCGCCGACATCGAGCCGGACAGTCGGGAGCGCACGCTCGACGAGGTCGAGGAGGCGTTCGTCGTGCGCGAGGCGCTCGCGGAGCTGTCGGAGCCGTGCCAGGAGATGCTCGACCGCTTCTTCGCTCGCGACGAGAGCTACCGCACGATCTCCGGCGAGCTCGATCTCCCCTCCGGGACGATCGCGAGCCGCATCTCCCGCTGCCTGCGTCAGCTGCGCGATGGGCTGGAGGGGAAGAAATGACCCAGCCCGCCGGTCTAGGAGATAGATGACGAGCGCCCTTCCCGAAGAGCGTATCGCTCTGCTCCTCCGGCTCCTGCGGCCTGCGCCGCGTGGATGGGTGCAGGCCGCACAGGAGCTTCCAGCTGCGCGGCGGTCGCTGGGCGAGATCATCGCCCGCGCGGAGGCGGACGAGCAGTTCCAGGCTGCGCTCGTCGCCGATCTCGAGGCCGCGCTCGCGCGAGAGGGCTACGAGCCCTCTCCGCCGCTCCTCGACGAGCTCAAGCGCTACCTAGAGAGCTGATTCCGACATAGCATCCGTCTCATGACGGATGACGTGGCCGTCCACGAGGCGCAACCGCGCGGCCCGTTGCCCGCCTGGAGCCTGCCGAAGGACGCCGAGGGCGAAATCTCGCTGTCCGACGAGTGGCCGGAACGCGTCACGCGTGAATGGGCCTGGGGCGGCGCGACCGGGAAGGGCGTGAACGTCTGCATCCTCGACTCCGGTGTCGAGGACGGCCATCCGCTCGTCGGCCAGCTCCAGGGAGCCGTGTCGGTGTCGATCGACAAGGATGACAATCCGATCATCGACGAGGACACGGCCGGCGACTCCTGCGGGCACGGCACCGCGTGCGCGGGCATCGTCCGCTCGATCGCCCCGGAGTGCAACCTCTACAGCGTGCGCGTGCTCGGCGCCGGCTTCACCGGCTCTGGCCCGGTGCTGCTGGCGGGCCTTCGCTACGCCGTCGAGCAGGGCTACGACCTCATCAACATGAGCCTGTCGACGACGAAGAGGCAGTTCGCGACGATCCTCCACGACATCGCGGACAACGCGTACTTTCGGCGCAGCATGCTCGTGGCCGCCGCGCACAACATGCCGGTCGAGAGCTATCCGTGGAAGTTCTCGTCCGTGATCTCCGTTGGGAGCCACGAGCAGGAGGACCCGCTGGCGTTCTTCTACAACCCGAACCCGCCGGTTGAGTTCTTCGGCCGGGGTGTGGGCGTCGAAGTGGCCTGGCCGGGCGGGTCGAAGATCAAGGCCTCCGGAAACAGCTTCGCGACGCCGCACATCGCCGGCATCACCGCCCTCATCCTCTCGAAGCACCCGGAGCTGATCCCGTTTCAGCTGAAGAGCGTCCTCTTCCTGACTGCCTCGAATGTGGGCGGCTCCGCATGACGGACGGCGAAGGCGAGCTCCGCGCGGCGGTGGCCGCCGGCGTCGTGGGGTCGCGCGAGGCGTTCCACAGCCTGCTGAAGGGGATCACCGAGGTGGCGCGCGCGATCTTCGGCGCCACCGCCTCGACGATCCTCCTCCTCGACGAGGAGACGGATGAGCTCGTGTTCGAGGCAATAGCGGGCTACGGCGAGGACGACCTCGTCGGCAGCCGATTCCCGTCCGACACGGGCATCGCCGGCTGGGTGCTCTCGACGCGGACACCGCTCATCCTCGACGACGTCCAGAACGACCCGCGCTTCGCGAAGGACTTCGCCGCCGGTACCGGGTACGTGCCGCAAGGCCTCATGGCCGTGCCTTTGCTTCACGAGGAGCGCGTGCTCGGAGTGCTGGAGGTGCTCGACCGGCCGCAGCAGTCGGCGTTCTCGCTCCAGGAGATGGAGCTGCTCGGGATGTTCGCGAACCAGGCCGCGATCGCGCTCGACCTCCTCAGCCGCGCGACTCAGGCCGAGGCGGTGCTGAACGCGGGCGAGGGAGAGCTGGCGGTCGTCGCCCGGCTCGCCGCCGCCGTCTCGGCGCTCGAGGACGACCGGCGCGAGGCGGGCCTGAAGCTGCTCGGCGACCTCGCCGACACGCTCAGCGCGTAAAGCTGCGGGGCTAGGATTCGAACCTAGATACCACGGTCCAGAGCCGTGTGTCCTGCCGTTAGACGACCCCGCAACGGCGGTCCATCTTAGCTTTACGTCTCGAGCCGGTAGACGGGCACGAGGCGCTTCTCGGCCTCTGTGTCGATGTGCGCGATCACCTCGACGTACGGCTCGAGCCCGGAGCCGCGGAGCTTCTCCTTCAGGAGCCCGTCCACCTGGTACACGCCCGAGGAGTTGTTCATCGTGATCTCGATCTTGATCGGCCGTTCCTCCCCGTCGAGGATCGCGACGCTGTCGATTGCCGCAGCCGAAAGCGAGTGGATGGAGACCTGCCCGGCCGCAAAGGGAATGCGGGAGCGCCCCTGGGCCATGTCGAGCGCGTCGGCGACGCGAAGCACGCCGGCCTCGAGCGTCAGCGGCCTGCCGGACGATCGGTGGCTCGTGATCACGTGCAGCACCTCCGACACCATCACGGTCAGCTCTGGCTCCTCGTAGGACGGCTCGAGCAGCTCGCGCCCCTTGCGCGCGCCGAGGAAGAGGCTGAAGTCCTCGTGGTTGTCGCGGTGGATGGACATGCCGGTGTCGTGGAGCAGCGCGCCGAGCAGGACGGCGATCTCGGAGTCGTCCACTTCGAAGCCGTAGTCGGTCACGAGCGACGGCTCGACGCCGTGCTTCGTGAGCTGGCGGAGGAGCTTCAGGGCGATGTTCGCGACGATCTGGATGTGCACCCAGGAGTGGTCGTTGATCTGGAGCCTCGCGATCGCGTTGACGTTCGAGACGTGCCAGAGCGCCTTCAGCTCCGTGTCCTCGTTTACGCGATCGAGGATCGACCGCAGCTTCCGATTGCCGCGGGCGGGCACGCGGATTCGCATCATCGCGACGGCCTGCGCGGGCGTCATGCGGGCCTCCCGCTCGAGCTCGGCCGGCGGCGGCGCTTCGTCGATGATCAGCTCTTCGGGCTCTTGCTGATCGGGCACACGCACAGCGTACGCGCATAATTCGGGCATGGAGCAAAGGCTCGTCGTCGCGATCACCGGCGCCTCGGGCTCGATCTACGGCGTCCGGCTGCTCGAGCTGCTTCGGGAGCGGACCGGCATCGAGACGCATCTCGTCATCAGCCCTGCGGGCCGGCGCACGCTCGTCCACGAGACGGACTACACGGCCGCGCAGGTGGAGGAGCTCGCGGACGCCGTCTACGGCTACCGCGACATCGGCGCGCCGCTCGCCAGCGGCTCGTTCGCGACGCTGGGCATGGTCGTCTGCCCGTGCTCGATCCGGACGCTGTCCGCGCTAGCTCTGTCGGCTTCCGACAATCTCATCACGCGTGCGGGCGACGTCTGCCTCAAGGAAGGGCGTCCGCTCATCGCCGTGCTGCGCGAGACGCCGCTCCATCTCGGCCACCTGCGGCTCGCAGCGCAGCTGAGCGAGATCGGTGGCGTCGTCATGCCTCCCGTGCCGGCGTTCTACACCCGGCCGCAGACCGTCTCCGACATCGTCGACGACACCGTCGGGCGGGTTCTCCAGAGGCTCGGCCTGGCCGTGGCCGACCTCGTCGAGGAGTGGCCGGGCGACGTGTTGCGCGACTGACGGCGTAGGGAACTGCCCGCGCCCGGCGAAAGCGCGGGGGTGGTCAAGCCGCTGGGCAGCTTCGAGTGGGGCGTCGTCCTGACCGGAAGCGCGGTGGTGAGCGTCATCGTCCTCTTCTACGCCGTTGGCTGGGACCAGGCGACGAGCGGGACGCCCCAGCTCGTGACGGTCGAGGTGAAAGCTGCCGTCGCGCAGCCTGCACGCGTCGTATCGACGCCTTCCATCAAGGCGACGCCGCTTTCGACGTTCGCGCTGACAGCTGCCGGCGGCGACTCGTGGCTCCAGATCCGTGCGGGATCGATCCGCGGCCGCACGCTCTACGAGGGCGTGCTGCCCGTCGGTGAGACGGTTCGGCTCAAGTCGAAGCGGCTGTGGATCCGGTTCGGCGCCGCCTCGCACGTCGAGCTGTCGATCGACGGCCGCCGAGCGCGGCTGCCCGCGTTCGGGACGTTCGACGCATTCGCCGGGCCACGCGGCGTCGTCGCAGACCGAACTGCGTACCTCTACGCGACCGCCGCCCAGTCGCCGTAGAGCGACGTGTAGAGCCCGCGCCGCGCGAGCAGCTCTTCGTGAGTCCCCTGCTCGACGACGCGGCCGTGCTCGAGCACGACGATGCAGTCTGCGCGCCGGATCGTCGAGAGCCGGTGGGCGATGATGAACGCCGTCCGGCCGACGAGCAGCCGGCGGAGCGCGTGCTCGATGCGCTGCTCGGTGCCGACGTCGACCGAGGACGTCGCCTCGTCGAGGATGAGGATGCGCGGGTCGGCGAGCAGCGCGCGCGCGAACGCGACGAGCTGGCGCTGGCCGAGCGAGAGGCGCACTCCGCGCTCACCGAGCTGCGTCTCGTAGCCGTCCTCCAGCTCGCGTGCGAACGCGTCGGCGCCTACGGCCTGCGCGGCGGCGATCACGTCCTCCGGCGAGGCGTCCGGCCGCGCGAACGCGATGTTCTCGCGCAGCGTGCCGGCGAACAGGAAGCCCTCCTGGGGCACGATGCCGAGCTGCGAGCGGAGCGAGGCCTGCGTCACCTGGCTGATGTCGTGGCCGTCGATCGTGATTCGGCCCTCGCGCGGGTCGTAGAAGCGGGCGAGGAGCTTCGCGATCGTCGACTTGCCGGCGCCCGTGTGTCCCACGAGGGCGACCGTCGTGCCCGGTGGCACATCGAGATCGAGGCCGTGGATCACCTCCGGCCCCTCCCCGTAGCCAAACCGGACGTCCTCGAACCGGACATGCCCCTTGATATGCGGGAGCGGCTGCGCGCCTGGCGCGTCGACGACCTCGGGCTCCTCCTCGAGCACCTCCATGATCTTGTCGAGCGCCGCCGTCGCCGAGAGGTACGTGTTGTAGAACTGCGACAGGTCCTGCACCGGGTCGAAGAAGTTCGCGAGGTAGCCGATGAAGGCGAACAGCGTGCCGATGGTCATGTCGCCGCCCGAGACGAGATAGCCGCCGAAGCCGAGCACGATCGCGGTGGCCAGCGAGGAGAGGAAGTCGACGGTCGGGAAGTAGACGCCGCTGAGCACGACCGTGCGGTGGTTCGCCTGGCGGTAGTTCGCGTTGACCTGCTGGAAGTTCGTGATCGCCGGGTCCTCGCGCGTGAACGACTGGAGAACGCGCATCCCCGAGATGTCCTCGGCAAGCGTCGCCGTCACGAGCCCGAGACGCTCGCGCACGGCGCGGTAGGCGATCGTCGAGCGGGAGCGGAACATCGCGGTCGCGACGATGAGCGCGGGCATCACGATCAGCGTGGCGAGCGCGAGGCGCCAGTCGAGCGTGAAGAGGATGATCACCGAGCCGAGCAGCAGCAGCGTGTTCTTGAGGAGTGACGTGACGCCCTCGGTGACGAGCTGGTCGAGCGCGTCGATGTCGTTCGTCAGCCGGCTGATGATGACGCCGGCGCGGTTGCGCTCGTAGTAGCCGAGCGACAGGCGCTGGAGATGGCGGAAGAGGCCGTTGCGGAGGTCGGCGAGCACCCGCTCTCCCGTCCAGCCCGTGAAGTACGTCTGCGCGGCGCTCGCGCCCAGGTAGACGAGGCCCGCGACGACGAACGCCCCGACGATCCAGCCGAGCGCCGTGAGATCCCCGCCCACGATGCCGTCGTCGATTGCGAGCTTTGCGAGATACGGCGGCGCCAGCGCGGCGAGCGTCGCCAGGAGGAGGAAGCCGAGCGCCAGAGCGACGCGGCCCTTGTACGGCCTGGCGAGCCGCGCGAGCGCGAGCCAGGCGCCGCCGGGTGCGCTTCCAGCCATGGCCGGCCGAGGGCGTCTGACCGCGCTCGACCGTGAGGTGGGAGCCGGGCTGCCAGACCCTCACGCCGTCGCCTCCACGCGCGCGGCGAACTCCGCCTCGAGCAGCCCGTGCTCGTACATCTCGCGGTAGACGGGGCTCTCGTCGATGAGCGCCTCGTGCGTGCCGCGCGCGGCGACGCGGCCGCCGTCGAGGACGATGATCTCGTCGGCGAGTGAGATCGTCGACAGCCGGTGGGCGATGATGATCGTCGTCCGACCTTTCATCGCCTCGCGGAGGCCGAGGCGGATCCGTGCCTCGGTCGTCGCATCCACCGAGGCTGTCGCGTCGTCGAGGACGAGGATGCGTGGGTCGATCGCGAGCGCGCGTGCGATCGCGACCCGCTGGCGCTGGCCGCCGGACAGCGTGATGCCGCGCTCGCCGACGAGCGTGTCGTAACCCTGCGGCAGCCGCTCGATGAACTCGTGCGCCTGGGCCGCGCGCGAGGCGGCGACGATCTCGTCCTCGGTCGCGTCCGGCCGCCCGAAGGCGATGTTCTCGCGGACCGTCGCCGAGAAGAGGAAGGGGTCCTGGCCGATGACGCCGATCTGCGCGCGGAGCGAGTCGAGCCGCACGTCGCGGACGTCGACACCGTCCACCGTCACACGCCCCTCGGTCACGTCGTAGAAGCGCGGCACGAGCGACGCGAGCGACGTCTTGCCGGAGCCCGTGTGCCCGATGAGGGCCACCGTGCGGCCCGGCTCGAGCTCGAGGTCGACCTCGTGCAACACCGGCCGCTCGGGGTCGTAGCCGAACGTCACGCCCTCGAAGCGCACGAGCCCGCGGCCGTCCGGCAGGATGTCCGCGTCAACGGTTGAGACGATGTCCTCGGGCTCGTCGATGACCTCGAAGATCCGCTCGCCGGAGGCGGTCGCCCGTTGCGCCTGGCCGATCCACATGCCGAGCATGCGCAGCGGCATCACGAGCATGAGCACGAGGACGTTGAACTGGATGAACGCGCCGATCGAGAGCGACCCCGACACCACCATGCGGCCGCCGACGAGCAGCACCGCCGCCTGGGCGAGCAGCGGCAGGAAGGCCATCATCGGGACATAGATCGAGCGCTGCTTGTTCGCCTTCACGGTCTGGCGGAAGACGGCCTCCGACGACTCGGCGAAGCGGTCGCGCTCGCGCTCCTCCTGCGCGAACGACTTCACGACGTGCACGCCGACGATGTTCTCCTCGGACACCGTCGCGACGTCCGCCATCTTCTGCTGCACCTCGCGGAGCACCGGGTGCGACACGTGGCTGTAGCGGTAGGCGAGCGCGATCAGCACGGGCATGATCCAGAGGGCGACGAGCGCGAGCTGCCAGTTGACGATGAACAGCACCGACGTCACGACGACCACCGTGACGATGTGCTGGAAGAAGAAGATGAGCCCGTAGCCGAGGAAGAAGCGGACGGACTGGAGGTCGACCGTCGCGCGGGACATCAGCTGGCCTGTCTGGTTCCGGTCGAAGTAGCCGAACGACTGCCGCACGAGCTTCCCGTAGAGCGCATTGCGGATGTCGAACTCGACGCCGAGCGCCTGCCTGCCGGCGATCAGCCGCCGGCCGAGCATCAGCGCCGACTTCACGATCCCGACGGCGATGACGAGCGTGACGATGAGCCAGAGGCCGTCAAGCGAGCCGTCCGTCAGGGGGCCGTTGATCGCCGCGCGGATGAGGAACGTGATCGCGATCGCCGCCAGCTGCGAGCCGATCGCGAGCAGCGACGAGACGACGAGCGACCACTTGTACGGCTTGAGGAAGCCGAGCAGGCGGCGGAACGTCGTGCGATGTCGCGGGACCTCGGGCACCTTCGAAATCTAGTCGTCGGCCGTCTTGTCAGACTAGGGCGATGCCACCGGAGACGCGATACGCGAAGTCGGGCGACGTCTCGATCGCCTACCAGGTGGTCGGCGAGGGCGAGCACGACATCGTGCTCGTGCCCGGGTACATCTCGAATGTCGAGTTCGCCTGGGAGTGGGAGTCGTGGGCCCATTGGTTCGAAGCTCTTGCCGGTCTCGGGCGGCTGATCATCTTCGACAAGCGCGGCACCGGGCTCTCTGATCGCGCAACCGGGATCGCGCAGCTCGAGACGCGCATGGACGACGTGCGCGCCGTCATGGACGCGGCCGGCTCCGAGCGCGCGGCGCTGGTCGGCGTCTCGGAGGGAGTGGCTATGACACTCCTCTTCGCGGCAACGTACCCGGACAGGACCACTGCGGCCGTGCTGTACGGATCCTCGGCGCCGAGGGCCACGTGGGCTCCGGACTTCCCCGATGCGCCGCCTCGCGAGGAGTGGCTGCGCGCCATTCCCGAGCGAGAGGCGGCATTCGGCACGCGCGCAGAAGCCGAGCGGGCGCTCTCGTGGCTCGCTCCGAGCCTCGCGGACAACGAGGAGTTCGTCGATTGGTTTTCGCGCTTCCAGCGCCAGAGCGCGAGCCCCTCGGCCATCGGTCAGCTTGCACGTATGAACATGGAGATCGACATCCGCCATGTGTTGCCGACGATCGGCGTCCCCACTCGGTTCGTTCACCGCATCGACGACGGCGTCTCGATCGACCACAGCCGCTACCTGGCCGAGCGCATTCCCGGTGCGGAGCTCGTCGAGCTAACTGGGAAAGACCACGCGCCCTGGGTCGACCCGGACCAGATCGTCGAGCCGATCAGGGAGTTCCTGCATCGCGTATGGGACGATCGTGCCTGGGAGGCGACGGAGATCGATCGCGTGCTGGCGACGGTGCTTTTCACGGACATCGTCGGCTCGACGGAGAAGGCTGTCGAGCTCGGCGACCGCGAGTGGCACGAGCTCGTCGAGCGCCACCATGGCGTCGTGCGGTCGCAGCTCGCGCGCTACCGCGGCCGCGAGGTCGACACGGCGGGGGACGGGTTCTTCGCGACGTTCGACGGGCCAGCCCGGGCGATCCAGTGCGCGTGCGCGATCGCAAGCTCGGTCCGCGACCTCGGCATCGACATCCGCGCCGGCCTGCACACGGGCGAGGTCGAGCTGACCGAAGACAAGCCGCGCGGCATCGCCGTCCACATCGGCGCCCGCGTGTCGGCGCGCGCCGAGCCGGGCGAGGTGCTCGTCTCGAACACCGTCAAGGACCTCGTGGCGGGCTCGGGCATCGAGTTCGACGAACGCGGCACGGCCGAACTCAAGGGCGTGCCGGGAGAATGGCGGCTGTACGCCGTCCGAAGCTAAGGAGGAGGAGAGATGGGCTACAAGATGTGTGACGCGGCCGACGTCGAGCCGATGCACGGTGTCTTCCGTCCGATCCGTCGCGAGCTCGGCCTGACGGCCTTCGGCATCAACCAGGAAGAGTTCCCGCCGAACGCACGACGGCTACCCCGATCACGACCACTCCGAGGACGGTCAGGAGGAGGTCTTCTACGTCCTCGAGGGGTCGGGGAAGATGGTCGTCGACGGCGAGGACGTCGAGCTCAAGCCGGGCCGCTACATCTGGGTCGAGGCGGCAGTCGAAGCGCGAAGATCCTTCCCGGCGACGACGGGCTCAAGCTCATCGCGATCGGCTCGCCGCCTGGCGCTTACAAGCCGCGCGAGGGCTGAGGAAGCTCGGCCAGCACGAGCGCGACCGCCGCGCTCGAGACGCGCGCGGTTCGTGCGGTCGTTCAGCCAACCCGACGCACCCGACGGGTGCGGGAGCGGGATCGCCGCCGCGCCGGTGACCTCGAAGCGCTCTCCGATCGCGTCCGTCAGTCGCCGGATGCCGAGCAGCCGCCGCGCCGCGATCCCGCCGACGGTGACGACGAGGGTGGGCCGGAGCAACCGAAGCTCCTCCTCGCGCCAGAACGCGCAGAGCTCCTGCTCCCTGGCCGTCGGCAGTCGATCGCCCCTGCCCGACGGCGATCGGCCCGGGTCGCACCGTGTGACAGAAGCGCAGTAGAACGTCGAGTAGAAGGCGACCTCGTCCATCCCCAGCCAGGCGCGGAGGGCGCGGCCAGCTCGTCCACGCCAAGGGCGCAGCTCCGCGCCCTCAACGGGACCAGGCGCCTGACCGTAGAGGTAGGCCCGGTGCTCGCGGCTCCCTTCGAAGACGGGCAGCGACTCCAGGGGATAGCCCTCATCGATGCACGCGCGGCAGCGCCGGTTGTCGCTCTGAAGCGCGGAGAGCGAGCGGTACGCCACGTCCTCCTACAGTACGCCGATGGCCCGTCCGCTCGTCGCCGTGCCGAACTTCTCCGAGGGCCGCTCCGAGGAGACGATCGCGGCGCTCGGGGACGTGCTCGGCCGGCATGCGCAGGTCCTCGACGTTCATGCGGATCCCGACCACAACCGTTCGGTCTTCACGATCGCGGGGTCGGAGGACGAGAGTCGTCGACGCTCTCGTCGGCGGGATCGCGTCCGCGCGCGAGCGGATCGACCTGCGCCGCCACGAGGGCGTCCATCCGCGGGTGGGAGCGGCCGACGTCGTGCCCGTCGTCGCGGTCTGGCCTGAGCAGCTCGAGGCTGCGAAGCAGGCGGCGCTCATACTTGCCGACCGAGTGGGCGGACGAGCTCGGCCTGCCGGTCTTCCTCTACGGCGAGCTCGCGCCGGCCGTGCGGCCCGCGCTGCTACGGCGCGGCGGTCCCGCGGAGCTCCAGCGGCGAATCGACGCCGGCGAGCTCACACCCGATCGCGGCCCGGCCCGGCTCGACCCGACCGCCGGCTGCGTCCTCGTCGGCGCGCGCCGGCCGCTGATCGCCTTCAACGTCAACCTCGCGACCGACGACTCTCGAGTTGCGCAGTCGATCGCGGCCGTCGTTCGCGAGACCGGCGGTGGCTTCGCTCGCGTCCGCGCTCTCGGCTTCCCACTCGCAAGCCGCGGGCTCGTCCAGGTGTCGATGAACGTCGAGGACTGGGAGGCGTCGCCGCTCGACGAGATCGTCGCGCGCATCGAGGCCGAGGCAGCCGCTCGCGGCGTCGACGTGGCGGGCTCCGAGCTCGTCGGGCTCATGCCCGAAGGCGCGGCACGGCCGGGCGCGGCGGCGCTGCGGCTCGAGAGCCTGGACGAGTCGCGATTGCTCGAGCGGCCTGTCTAGACTCGTTTCGTGGCCGAGCTAGTCCTCACCGGCGACGGGCTCACGGTCGACGACGTCTGGGCCGCCGCTGTAGACGGCGCTTCCGCGACCCTCGCGGACGATGCTCGAAGCCGCATGCGCGCTGCCCGCGACGTCGTGACGCGGGCGGCCCACGGCGAGCGCGAGCACACGTACGGCATCAACACCGGCTTCGGGCGGTTCGTGTCGCAGTCCATTCCGGCCGAGCAGACCGAGGAGCTCCAGCTCCGGTTGCTCCGCAGCCATGCGTGCGGGGTGGGGGAGCCGTATCCGCCGGAGGTCGTGCGCGCGGCGATGCTCCTGCGGGCGAACACGCTGGCGAAGGGCTCGTCCGGCGCCCGGGTGGAGCTCGTGGAGCTGCTGATCGAGTGCCTCAACCGCGGCGTGCTGCCGGCCGTGCCAAGCCGTGGCTCCGTCGGCGCGAGCGGCGATCTCGCGCCGCTGGCTCACCTCGCGCTGCCGCTCGTCGGCGAAGGCGACGCCTGGGTCGAAGGGCAACTGCTGCCCGGCGGCGACGCGCTGTCCGCCGTCGGTCTCGAGCCGATCGTGCTGCACGCGAAGGAAGGGTTGTCGCTCGTCAACGGCACGCAGTTCATGGCGGCTGTCGGCGCGCTCGGCCTCGTCCGGGCGCGGAGGCTCCAGGTCGCTGCCGATCTCGCCTGCGCCATGTCCGTCGAGGCGCTCAACGGCACGCGTACGAGCTTCCTGCCCCAGATCCACGCCCTGCGACCGTTCCGCGGCCAGCAGGCGTCGGCGGCGAACCTCCTCCAGCTGCTGGCAGGCTCGGCGATCATCGAGGCGCACCGCTGGTGCGACAAGGTTCAGGATCCGTATTCGCTCCGCTGCGCGCCGCAGGTGCACGGCGCCGTACGCGACCTGCTCGACTACGTCGACTACGTCGTCTCGATCGAGCTGAACGCCGCGACCGACAATCCGCTCGTGCTCGTCGACGACGACATGCTCGTCTCGAACGGGAACTTCCACGGCGAGCCCGTCGCGTTCGCGCTCGACTCGCTCGCGATGGCTGTGGCCGAGCTTGCATCGATCTCCGAGCGGCGCACGGAGCGAATGGTCAACCCCACGCTGTCGGAGGGGCTGCCCGCCTTTCTCACGGTCGAGGGCGGCCTCAATTCCGGGTTCATGATCCCCCAGTACGTGTCCGCGGCGCTCGTCTCGGAGAACAAGGTGCTCGCGCATCCGGCGAGCGTCGACTCGATCCCGACGAGCGCCGGCCAGGAGGATCATGTGTCGATGGGGAACGCGGCGGGGCTGAAGGCCTGGCAGGTGCTGGCGAACGCGGAGAGCGTGCTCGCGATCGAGCTGCTCGCGGGCGCGCAGGCGGTGGAGTTCCACGCGCCGCTCGAGCCCGGCGCCGGCGTCTCGGCTACGCGGCGGTTCGTGCGCTCGCTCTCGGCCCGGCTCGAGGACGACCGCTCGCTGTCCGGAGACATCGAGACGATGGCGGCGGCGATTCGCGACGGCTCGCTCGCGGCCGCAGTCGTGGATGAGGTCGGGGTGCTCGCGTGACCGTCGCCGGCTCGGTCGACGCTCTCGTCGACGCGCTCTGCGGTGACCTCACACGCGTTCGCGCGCCGCGCGGGACCGATCTCCACGCACGCTCGTGGCAGACGGAGGCGCCGCTGCGGATGCTGCTCAACAACCTCGATCCCGAGGTCGCCGAGCACCCGGAGTCGCTCGTCGTCTACGGCGGCTCGGGCAAGGCTGCACGCGATCACGACAGTCTGAAGGCGCTCGTCCGCACGCTCCTGCGGCTCGCGGACGACGAGACGATGCTCGTCCAGAGCGGCAAGCCGGTCGGCGTCTTCCGGACGCACGCCCAGGCGCCGCGCGTGCTGATCTCGAACGCGATGCTCGTGCCCCGCTGGGCGACGTGGGACGAGTTCCGCAGGCTCGAGGCGGCCGGGCTGACGATGTTCGGGCAGATGACCGCCGGCAGCTGGATCTACATCGGCACGCAGGGAATCCTCCAGGGGACGTACCAGACGTTCGCGGCCGCGGCCGAGCAGCACTTCGGACAGCAGGACCTGCGAGGGCGGACGGTGCTCACCGCGGGTCTCGGCGGGATGGGCGGCGCGCAGCCGCTCGCTGCCGCGTTGCTCGACGGGGCCATCCTCTGCATCGAGGTCGACCCTTCCCGGATCGAGCGCCGGCTTCAGATGCGCTATCTCGACGAGGCTACCGAGTCGGTCGACGAGGCGGTCGCGCTCGTCCGCTCGGCCGCGGACGACGGCCGCGGCTTGTCGGTGGGGCTCCTCGGGAACGCCGCCGACGTCGTGCCCGAGCTGGCGCGGCGCGGTGAGCACTTCGACTTCGTCACCGACCAGACCGCCGCGCACGACCCGCTCACCGGCTACGTGCCGCAGGGGCTCGACGTCGCGGAGGCGGCAGCGCTCAGGGCGTCGGATCCCGACGAGTACGTGAGGCGGTCGCGAGAGTCGATCGCCGAGCACGTCCGCGGCCTGCTCGAGTACGTCCGGCAGGGCAGCTATGTTTTCGATTATGGCAACAACCTCCGAGGTGAGGCCCGTGAAGCCGGCGTAGACGACGCGTTCACATACCCGGGCTTCGTCCCGGCCTATATCCGACCGCTCTTCTGTCGTGGGATCGGGCCGTTTCGGTGGGCGGCCCTGTCCGGAGACGAGGCGGACATCGCTGCGATCGACGACGCGATGCGCGACGCGTTCCCGGACGATGCGGTGCTCCAGCGGTGGCTCGAGCTCGCGCCAGGGCGGATGGCGTTCCAGGGGCTTCCGGCGAGGATCTGCTGGCTCGGCTACGGCGATCGGGCCCGCGCCGGGCTTGCGATCAACGAGCTCGTCCGGTCGGGGCGCGTGCGGGCGCCGGTCGTCATCGGGCGAGACCACCTCGACGCCGGCTCCGTAGCGTCGCCGTATCGCGAGACGGAGGCGATGCGTGACGGCTCCGACGCCATCGCCGACTGGCCCATCCTCAACGCCCTGCTCAACACTGCTGCCGGGGCGACGTGGGTGAGCGTCCACCATGGCGGCGGCGTCGGCATCGGCAATGCGATCCATGCCGGCATGGTCGTCGTCGCAGACGGCACCGACGATGCCGCCGAGCGCCTCGAGCGCGTGCTGACGACCGATCCGGGGACGGGGGTCATGCGCCATGTGGACGCGGGCTACGACGAGGCGATCGCGGCAGCGCGAGAGCACGAGCTCGACCTGCCGATGCTGCCCGGCGCGTGAGCCGCCTGCTCGTCCGCGACATCGGCCAGCTTGTGACGCCGGCCGGCGACGCAGCGCCGTTGCGCGGAGCGCTGCTCGGCGAGGTCACGGTCATCGAGGACGCGTTCGTCCTCTGCGACGGGCCGCGGATCGCGTCGGTCGGGCGAATGCGCGATCTCGAGCCGATCGACGGCGACGTCGTCGAAGTCGATGGGCGAGGACGCTGCGCGATTCCCGGCCTCGTCGATTGCCACACGCACGCGTGCTTTGCGGGCGACCGGGTCGAGGAGTTCTCGCTCCGCGCCGGGGGCGCGACGTACGAGGAGCTGCACGCGGCGGGAGGCGGGATTCTCGCGACGGTGTCGGCCACCCGCGCGGCCGGCGAGAGCGGCCTGCGTGAAGCCGTCGCACGCCATCGGGGGTGGATGTTGCGCGAGGGCACGACGACGTTCGAGGCGAAGTCGGGCTACGGGCTCGACCGCGGGACCGAGCTTGCATCCCTGCGCGCGATCGCGGCGGAGGGCGGTGTCGCGACGTTCCTCGGCGCGCACGCCGTGCCGCCCGAGCACGACAGCGCTGACGAGTACGTCGACTGGCTGATCGCCGAGGTGCTCCCCGATGCGGCGACGATCGCCGAGGCCGCCGACGTGTTCCTCGAGCGCGGCGCGTTCGACGCCGTCCAGGCGCGGCGCTATCTCGAAGCCGCCCGCGACCACGGGCTGGAGCTGCGGCTGCACGGCGACCAGTTCACGGAAGCGGGGGCAATCCCGCTCGCTATCGATCTTGGAGCACGCTCTGTCGACCATCTCGAGGCGACGGGCCTGGACGGCGTGCGAGCGCTTGCCGAGAGCGACGTGACCGGTGTGCTGCTCCCGGCGAGCGCCCTCTTCCTCGGCCGCCCGATGCCGCCCGCCCGCGCGCTCGTCGACGCAGGCGCGGCGATCGCGCTCGCCACCGACTTGAACCCCGGCAGCGCGTTCTGCGAGAGCCTGCCGCTCGTGTGCTCGCTCGCCTGTACGCAACTTGGCCTGTCGCCCGCGCAGGCGCTCGCGGCCTGCACCGTCAACGCGGCCCATGTCCTCGGCCGCGCCGAGAGCAAGGGGCGTCTTGCACCGGGGTTCGACGCAGACGTCGTCCTGCTCGAAGCGCCCGATTGGCGCTACCTCGCGTACCACCTCGGCGGCGACGTCGTGAGCGAGGTGATCGTCGGCGGGAGCGCGCTAGGCTAGGACGATGGCCACGAAGAAGCAGAAACGGCGTCGCGAGAAGGAGCGCCGCCACGAGTACGAGTACGTCTACGTCGACGACGAGGGCCACGAGGTCGAGGTCGACGAGCCCGAATCGGAGGCCAAGAACGGCAAGTCTCCGGCGAAGCGCACGGTGACGAGGGGCGGCAGGACTGTCGACCCGCCGTCGTGGCGCAAGACGCTGCGCCGCGCGGCGATCTTCTCGCCGCTCATGTTCGTCATCCTCTATCTCCTTCGACCGGAGGGCTCGACGCCCGGCTCGGTGGTGGTCAGCGTCGCGCTGCTCATGGTGTTCTTCATCCCGTTCAGCTACTTCATGGACTCGCTGATGTTCAAGATGGCGCAGAAGCGAGCCGCGAAGGCGCGCGGCTCCTCGGCCAAGTAGTGGCGCTCGCCGTCGACCGCTACGAGCTCGGCCCGATCGGGACGAACGGCTACGTCGTGCAGGCGGACAACGCCGCACGCGAGGCCGTCGTCGTCGATCCCGGCGGCAATGCCGCGGAGTTGCGGCTCGAGCTCGCCGGGAAGGGGACGACGTGCGTCGCGATCCTCATCACGCACACGCACTGGGACCACCTCGGTGGCGTGGCCGACCTCGCCGAGGGCACGGGCGCGCCGGTCTACGCGCCCGAGCTGGAGCGGGACGTCATCGAGCGGCCGAACGACTACTACACGCAGCTCGGCGTCGCCATCCGCGGCTGGACGCCCGAGCACACGCTCTCGGGCGGAGAGACCGTCGAGGCGGCGGGCATCACGTTCGACGTGCTGCACGTCCCGGGTCACTCACCCGGCCATCTCGCCTACCACGCGGACGGGGCTCTCTTCTCGGGGGACGTGCTCTTCGCCGGCTCCGTCGGCCGCGTCGACCTGCCGTTCGGCGACTGGGAGACGCTGCTCGCGTCCATCCGCTCGCTCACCGACCGCTACCCGCCCGAGACCGTCGTCTACTCCGGCCACGGCCCGCCGACGACGCTGGGCGACGAGCTCGCACGGAACCCGTTCCTCGCGGAGCTGCGCAACAGTGTTTGAGGCGCCGCGCGGCACCCACGACATCGTTCCGTCCGAGCAGCCCTCGTGGCGGCGGGCCATCGGAGCGGCGGAGGACGTCTGCCGGCTGTACGGCTACCGGCGGATCGATACGCCCGCCTTCGAGGACACCGAGGTCTTCGCCCGCACGTCGGGCGCCGGCTCCGAAGTCGTCCAGAAGGAGATGTACACGTTCGAGGACCGCGGCGGCCGCTCGCTGACCCTTCGGCCTGAGGCGACGGCGCCGATCGTTCGTGCGTACATGGAGCATGGGATGCACCGCGAGCCGCAGCCCTTGAAGCTCTACACGGTGGGGCCAATGTGGCGTTACGCGGCGCCGCAGCGCGGCCGCTTCCGCGAGCACTGGCAGCTCTCGGTGGAGGCAATCGGGTCCGACGATCCGGCGATCGACGCCGAGCTGATCGCGCTGTACGCCGACCTGCTCGGGAGGCTGAGCGTGACCCGCTTCGAGCTCCAGCTCAACTCGATCGGTGACCGAGAGTGCCGGCCGGCCTACCTCGAGCGGCTGGATGGCTGGCTCGACGAGCACGAAGGCGACCTCGACGACGAGGCGCGCCAGAAGCGCGCGACGTCGCCGCTACGGGTCTTCGACACGAAGAACGAGGAGCTCGCGGCTGTGCTCGCGGATGCGCCGGAGATCGGCGAGTCGCTGTGCCCCGCCTGCCAGGAGCACTTCGCGGCGGTGCGCGACTACCTCGACGCGTTCGGCGTCACCTACCGTCTCGTCCCGACGCTCGTCCGCGGGCTCGACTACTACACGCGGACGACGTTCGAGTTCGTGGACGAGGCGATCGGCGCCCAGTCGTCGATCTGCGGCGGCGGGCGGTACGACTATCTCGCCGAAGAGCTGGGGGGCAAGCACACGCCGGGCATCGGCTTCGGCGCGGGCATCGAGCGGCTCCTGCTGAGCCTCGGCGACGCGCCCGTGGACGACGACGTCGGGATCGACGTGTTCTTCGTGGTCGAGGAGGGCGCTGATCGCGCGGCTACGCTCGCGGCGATGATGGAGCTCCGACGGGCCGGGCTCGCATGCGACGCCGACTACGCCGGCCGCTCGCGCAAGGGGCAGCTCACGCAGGCGAGCCGCCTCGGGGCGCGGGAAGTGGTCGTCGTCGATGGCGAGACGGATCTCGCGGCCGTTGTCGAGAGGCTCCGCCCATGACGTGGCGGGACCTGATGTGCGGCGACATGCGACCGGAGCACGTGGGGCAGCGGCTCACGCTCTCCGGCTGGGCGCATCGCCGGCGGGATCACGGCGGCCTCGTCTTCGTCGACCTTCGCGACCACACGGGGCTCTGTCAGCTCGTGATCAACCCCGAGCACGCGCCGGCCGCGTTCGAGGCTGCGCAGGGCGTGCGGAACGAGTTCGTGCTGCGCGCGGAGGGCGAGGTGGTCGCCCGCGCGCCGAGCTCGTGAACCCGAACCTCGCGACAGGCGAGGTCGAGCTGCGAGTGGAGACGCTCGAGATCGTCTCGACGTCGCCGCCGCTGCCGTTCCAGCTCGACGACGAGGGCGTCGACGAGCTGCTGCGGCTGCGCTATCGCTGGCTCGACCTGCGCAGCGAGCGGATGCAGAAGAACCTCAGGCTCTCGCACACGGTCGTCGCGGCCATCCGGCGATCGATGGAAGAGCAGGGCTTCATCGACATCTGGACCCCCGGGCTCACGCTCGGCACCCCCGAGGGCGCGCGCGACTTCCTCGTCCCTGTGCGCCTGCAGCCGGGCACGTTCTTCGCCCTAGCCCAGTCGCCGCAGCTCTTCAAGCAGCTGTTCATGGTCGCCGGGTTCGACCGCTACTACCAGATCGCGACCTGCTGGCGGGACGAAGATCTCCGCGCCGATCGGCAGTTCGAGTTCCGCCAGCTCGATCTCGAGCTCGCGTTCCCTACCCGCGAGGACGTGCTCGAGGTGCTCGAGCGCGTGGTCGTGGCGTGCTTCGAGGCGCTCGACCGCCCGCCGCCGGAGCGGCCGTTCCCGCGACTGGCGTATGCGGACGCGATGCTTCGCTACGGCTCGGACAAGCCCGATCTCCGTTTCGGGCTCGACATTCAGGACGCAACCGAGATCACGCGCGGATCCGAGTTCAAGGTGTTCGCCGATGCGCCTGTCGTCCGCTTCCTCGTCGTGCCGCAGCAGTTCTCGCGCGGCGAGCTCGCGAAGCTCGAAGAGGTTGCGAAGGAGTGGGGCGCCAAGGGGCTCGCGTATCTCGTCTACGACGAGGGAGGCGAAGTGCGGTCGCCGATCGCGAAGTTCCTGTCGCAGGCCGAGCTCGATGCGTTCGGAGCGCCGCCTGCTTCGACCGTGCTCTTCGCCGCGGACGACGAGGCGAACGTCGAGCGTGTGCTCGGCGCGCTCCGCCTTCAGCTCGGCCGCGAGCTCGATCTCGTCGACGAGACGAAGGACGCCTTCCACTGGATTCTCGACTTCCCGCTCTTCCAGCTCGACGAGGACACGGGCCGCTGGACGTTCGTACACCATCCCTTCACGGGGCCACTCGAGGGCAACGAGGAGCTGATCGAGTCCGATCCCGCACGGGCGCTGAGCCAGCACTACGACCTGATCTGGAATGGCTGGGAGCTCGGGTCGGGCTCGTTGCGGATCCATCGCCACGAGCTCCAGGCGGCGGTCTTTCGCGCGATGGGCATGTCGGACGAGGAGGCTCAGGCGAAGTTCGGCTGGTTCCTCGAGGCGCTGCAGATGGGCGCTCCGCCGCACGGCGGTTTTGCGCTCGGTATCGAGCGCTTCGTCGCGCTGTTCGCGGGCGAGCCCACCCTGCGCGAGATCGTCGCGTTCCCGAAGGTCTCGAGCGGCTCGGATCCGCTGACCGGTGCGCCGACGGCGATTCCGCAGCCGACGCTCGCCGAGCTCGGCATCCGAACGCTGGAGCCGCCCAAGCCATGAGCGGCTTTGCCCTTCGCTTCACGGTGGAGCTGGCGTTCCTCGTGCTGCTCGCGCTCGCCGTCGGCCTGGCCGAGCTCGCGACGCCGTGGATCGTGGCAGTGATGGTCATCGGCTGGGTACTCGTCGCCGTCATCGAGTGGCTCGCGTGGCAGAGCGAGCAGGAGCCGGTCGACGGCGTCGCAGTTGCCGCTCAGGAGCCACGACCCGAAGAGGCCACGTCGTGGGATCTCGACGAGATCCTCGCGCCGCTGCCGGAGGACGACAGATGAGCCCCGTCCTCGTCCAGCGCGTGCTCGCGCTGGCCGCGGCCGCGCTCCTCACCGGCGCGTTCGGCGTCGCGCTGTCGCAGGCGGGACGCGACTCGAGCAGCTCCGCGTTACCCGAGCCCGCGGTCGGCCCGTGGGGCGGCTGGACTACGGTGCTCGCGGGCGTCGCGCCGCAAGCTCCTCGCGCGGGGAGGAAGTCAGGCTGCGACTGGGTCGTCGTGCCCCGAACGCAGGGCGTCCTCCATCCGACCCTCCCGTGCGGCTCCAGTCTCTACGTCGAGTACGGAGACCGGCGGGCGCTGACCCGGGTGGTCGCGAAGCTCCCGGTCGGCCAGGGCCGCCAGCTCGACCTGACACCGAGGCTCGCGAGGAGGCTGGGCCTGGAGGGCGTGCGCGAAGTTCGCTGGGCCTTCACGCGCTAGGGTAGGAACTGTGCTCGACCCTGTGCGAGGCCGTCTCGACCGTTTTGAACCAACACCAAAAGCGAGGGAGCCCGCGTCGGGTGCCGGCGTTGCCGTCACCCGCAAGGCACCCACCTGGCGTGTCCAGGTTCGCAGGTAGGGGTGGCGATCGGCAGGGTGGGGCACATTTCCTCTCCGCGATGAGCGACGGGAACTCCGCAGAGGCCCTCGAGCAGGCGATTGCGCGCTACAACGACGCGTGGAACGCGCACGACGTCGACGCAATCGTCGACATGCACGCGCCGGGCATGGTGTTCGAGAACCACACGGCCGGCGAGCTCGCCGAGGGCGACGCGGTTCGCGACCACATCGCCTCGATCTTCGCCAACTGGCCCGACCTCACGTTCGCGACGCGCCGTCTCTATGCGCGAGACGGCCTCGTCGTGTGCGAGTGGACGGCGACGGCGACGCGCAAGGAGACGGGCGAGCGTCTCGAGTGGGACGGCATCGACGTCTTTCCCTTCGAGGACGGCAAGATCGCGCGGAAGGACGTGTACTCCGCGTCGCACCGCGCACGCGTTCTCTAACCTCGGAGCATGGTCGAGCTCTTTGGCGATGCCTCTCAAAACGGCGACTGGGCCGCCGTGCGACTTCGTGTTGATGACGGCCGGATCGTCGCTGCGGACGCAGACGGCCTAACCGAAGACCTCGCGGGGCTGACGATGCTCGAGGCTGCGGCGGTGGACGGGGAGGAGCTCGTCGTCGAGGCCTTGGCAGCGGCGATCGGCCCAGCGTTCGGTGCCGCCCCGCTCGATGCCCGGGTTGCGGTGGCCATGAGCGGCGGCGTCGACAGCGCCGTCGCCCTGCTGCGGGCCGGCAGCGACGCCCTTGGAGTGACCCTGCGGCTGTGGATCGATCCCGAGGCGCCGCACGCCGAGCGCGCCTGCTGTTCGCCCGACGCCGTTCGCGCGGCCCGCAAGACGTGCCACGGCCTCGGTCTCCCTCATGTGACGCTCGACCTGCGCGAGGAGTTCCGGCGCGTGGTCGTCGATCCGTTCGTCCGCGGCTACGAGCGCGGCGAGACGCCGAATCCGTGCACCCGCTGCAACGGCGCGTTCCGGTTCGACGAGCTGCTCGCGTTTGCCCGACGCGCCGGCGCCGGCCGTCTCGCGACGGGGCACTACGCCCGGACGGTGCACCACAAGGGCAGGTTGCTGCTCGCGCGAGCCACCGACCCCGACAAGGACCAGTCGTACATGCTCGCGGAGCTCGACCCGACCTGGCTCGACCGGGTGTGGTTCCCGCTCGGGGAGCAAACGAAGGACGAGACGCGGGCCGAGGCAGCGCGGGCCGGCCTCGCGGCAGCGCGCCGGCCCGAGAGCCAGGAGGCGTGCTTCCTCGGCGGGGACGACTACCGCGCGTTCCTCGAGCGGCGAGGCGTGAAGGGAGCCGAGGGGCCGGTCGTGGACACGTCGGGCAAGGTTCTCGGCCGTCACGACGGCCACTGGCGCTTCACGCCCGGCCAGCGGCGCGGCCTGGGTGTCGCGTCCCCCGCGCCTCTCTACGCGCTGAGGACGATCGCGGGCACGAACACCGTCGTCGCCGGCCCGCGCGAGGCGCTCGCCTGCCGCAGCGTCTCCGCGCGCGGCACGCTTCACCTGCCCGTCGAGCGGGCGGACGCGAAGCTCCGCTACCGGTCCCCCTCGGTGCCGGCTCGCGTCGAGGCGACCTCAGCGGGCTTCAGGCTCGAGCTCGACGAGCCGGCGTTCGGCGTCGCTCCTGGACAGACGGCCGTGCTCTACGAGGACGACGTCGTCGTCGGATCGGGTTTGATCGAGCCGGGAAGCGCGTAACATCAGGCTGTGATCCTCGCCGAGTACACCGCGTCGGATCTCGCCTGGCTCGCGCTGGCAGCATTCCTCTGTCTCGTCGGCGTCGGGCTCTTCTACATGCTCTTCCGCCTCGGCGAGACGCTTGGTCAGACAACGAAGACGATCGAACACACCGAGGCCGAGCTGCTGCCGGTGATCCACAAGGGTGGCGAGACCCTCGACCGCGTGAACCGCGAGCTGGACAAGGTCGACGTCGCGACCGACAGCGCGCTCGCAGCCGTCCAGGCGGCTGACACTGCCGTGCGAACGGTGTCGGGCGCCGTCACGTACCCGGTGACGAAGCTTGCGGGGCTGATCGCCGGCCTGCGAGGCGGCGTCTCCTCGTTCGCGTCAGGCCGGAACGTCGACGATGCGATGGCGACGGCGCGAGAGGCCGCCGCCAGGCGCGAGCACGATCTGGCCGACGAAGTCTCCTCGGCAGACCGCAGCTAACGCGCGCCTACAATCGACGCCATGCGGACGAGCGCAGAGCTGCGCGAGGGGTACCTGTCGTTCTTCGAGTCGAAGGGCCACCTGCGCGTGCCCTCGGCGTCGCTCGTCCCGCGCCCCGGTGACGACTCGACGCTGCTCACGAGCGCCGGGATGCAGCCGCAGATGCCGTTCTTCCTCGGTCTCGAGCCGCCGCCGGCCCCGCTGACGACCACGTCGCAGAAGTGCTTCCGCACGGTGGACATCGACGAGGTCGGGCTCGACGGCCACCATCTCACGTTCTTCGAGATGCTCGGCAACTTCTCGTTCGGGCAGTACTTCAAGGAGGGCGCGATCGCGTTCGCGACGGAGTTCGTCCTCGAGCACATGAAGCTCGACTGGGATCGCGTCTGGGTCACGGTTCACGAAGGCGACGAGCAGATGAAGCTCGGGCCCGACGAGGTCGCGATCGACCTCTGGCAGAAGGCCGGCATGCCGCCGGAGCGGATCGTCGCCCTGCCTACGGCGGAGAACTTCTGGTGGGTCGGCGGTCCCGGGCCGTGTGGCCCCGACTCCGAGATCTACTGGGACTGGGGCCTCGAGCATGGGTGCGGTGAGCCAGACTGCGCGCCGGCCTGCCCGCGCTGCGACCGGTTTCTCGAGTTCTGGAACCTCGTCTTCATGGCGTACGAGCTGCACGACGACGGATCGCTGACGCCGCTTCCCGAGGAGAACATCGATACCGGACTGGGTCTCGAGCGCAGTGCGGCGATCCTCCAGGACGTCAAGACCGTGTACGAGACCGACGGCTACCGCGAGATCATGGACTGGATCGCAGCGGAGTCGGGTGTCGCGTACGGCGACTCCGAGCGGGCGACGAAGGCGCACCGCATCCTCGCCGACCACAGCCGTGGCATGACGTTCATCGTGGCCGACGGCGTCACGCCGTCGAACGAGGGACGGGGTTACGTCCTGCGACGCATCATCAGGCGGGCGGTGTTGCAGGCGCAGCGGATCGGCCTCGGAGACGTCTGGCGTCTGCCCGCCGTGGTCGTCGAACAGATGGCAGACGCCTATCCGGAGCTGCGAAGCAAGGCCGATGAGATCGAACAAGTGATCAAAGCCGAGGAGGCGCGGTTCGAGGAGACGCTCGCCCGTGGCCTCGAGCGCTTCGAGGAGCTGGGCGGCGAGCCGGCAATCTCGGCGGACGACGCGTTCACGCTCGCCGCGACGTACGGCTTCCCGATCGAGCTCACCGTCGAGCTCGCGGAAGAGCGCGGCCAGCCTGTGGACGAGGACGGCAGCCGGCAGCTCATGGAGAAGCACAAGGAGATTTCGCGCGGCGCAGCTGTTGCTTTGGTGCGCCCGCTCGATGGGCCCCAGACGGATTTCGTCGGGTACGAGAAGACCGAGGTGCTGACGGCCATCTCGGCGCTGGAGCCAGAAGCAGACGGCCGCTTCCGCGCGAAGCTCCACGAGTCGCCGTTCTATGCGGAGGGCGGCGGCCAGGTCTCGGACGCTGGCTTCATCGAGCATGACGAAACCGGCGCGCGCGCCGAGCTCGTCGGCGCGGTGCGCGCAGAGGACGACCAGACGCTGTTGTTCGAGGGCGAGGGCTTCGCCGCCGGTGACCGTGTGCGCGCGGTCGTGTCCTGGAGCCACCGCTTCCCGACGATGGCGAATCACACGGCGACCCATCTCCTGCACAAGGCTCTCCGCGAGCAGCTCGGCGACCACGTGGAGCAGGCCGGCTCGGCCGTGCGCCCGGACAAGCTTCGCTTCGACTTCGCCCACGGCCAGGCTCTAACGGCCGAGGAGCGTGTCGTCGTCGAGCGCCGCGTGAACGAGAAGGTGTTCGAGAACCTCCCCGTGCTCGCGTACGTCGTGCCGCTGGAGGAGGCGAAGAAGATGGGTGCGACGATGCTCTTCACCGACAAGTACGACAAGGACGTGCGGGTGATCGAGATCCCCGGCTACTCGATGGAGCTCTGCGGCGGCACGCACGTCGCGAAGACGGCTGAGATCGGCCCGTTCGTCATCCTCTCCGAGAGCTCCGTCGCGTCGGGCGTGCGCCGGATCGAGGCCGTCACCTCGGGTGCGGCCTACGCGCTGCTTCAGGCCCGCTCGCACGAGGTCGATGCGCTGAAGGACGAGCTCGATCGCGTGCGCAAGGAGAAGCCGACGGACGCACGTACGGACGTCGCCGAGGTCGACGCCGAGGTGAAGGACGTCGAAGGCGTGAACGTCATCGCCCAGCGCGTGGACGGCCTCGGCGCCGACGCGCTGCTCGACCTCTCCGACCGCTTCAAGCAGCGGAATCCGCCGGCTGCGGTCGTGCTCGGTTCCGTCGAGGACGGCCGCGTGCATCTCGTCTGCAACTTCGACCAGACGGTTGCGGAGCGGGTGAGCGCGTCCGACGTCGCAAGGGCGGCAGCCGCCGTCGTGGGGGGTGGCGGGGGAGGACGCCCGACCATGGCACGCGCCGGCGGCACCGACCCGGAGAAGCTCGCCGACGCGCTCGCCGAGGCGGAGCGGCTCGTGGTCGGCGCATTGACTTCGTGAGGATCATCGCCCTCGACTTCGGTCGAGCCCGCACCGGAGTCGCCGTCTCGGACCCGACCGGTGAGCTGGCGCGGCCGCTGACGGTGGTCGAAGCCGCCGCGACCCCGGCCGGGCTGACGAGGGTCGCTGAG
Source organism: uncultured Actinomycetes bacterium (assembly GCA_963755155.1). Lineage (GTDB taxonomy): Bacteria > Actinomycetota > Thermoleophilia > Gaiellales > Gaiellaceae > PALSA-612. The sequence continues at coordinate 350,258 of CAVWIV010000015.1, forward strand.
ATCGCTGCCGAGCACGAGGTGGAGCTCGTGGTCGTCGGGCTCCCCCTGACCCTCAAGGGCGAGTGGGGGGAGCAGGCACGCGAGACGGAGCGGTTCGTCGAGACGTTGCGGTCGCGAGCTCGCGGTTCCCGTCGTGCTCTTCGACGAGCGCTTCACGTCGACGCTCGCCGACGGAGATGACGCGAAGGCGGCGGCGCATCTCCTGTCCGACTACCTCGCCTGGCGCAGTCGATGAGGATCGGCCTCTGTGATCGGCGTGCTCGTGCTCGCCGCCTGCGGTGGAGAGTCGTCGGCACCTCCCCCCACGACGACGCCGGCGCCGAAGGTGCTGCGCATCGTGTTCCCCGAGGGCTTCACGCGGGCGCAGATGATCGAGCGGGTCGGCGCCGTCCGGAAGATCGCCCGGGTCAGGCGGAACGTGACGATGCGGATGACAGCCCCGGCGTACGCGGCGGCGACGGCCGCGTCGCCCATCCCCGCGCAGTTCCGCAACGACGCGCACGAGCAGATCGAGGGCTTTCTCTTCCCCGCCACGTACGCGTTCTTCTCGAACGAGCGGGCGCCGCGGTTCGTGCGCCGCCAGCTGGCCGCGTTCCGCAAGGCCTGGCGCCGCGTGGACATGCGCTACGCACGCTCGAAGAACCTCACGCCGTACGACGTCCTCATCATCGCGTCGATGATCGAGCGCGAGGTCGTCGTTCCCCGCGAGCGCAGGCTCGTCGCCGCGGTCGTCTACAACCGGCTGCGCGCGGGCATGCCGCTTCAGCTCGATGCGACGCTTCGCTACGGCCTCGACATCCTGCCGACCGAGCCGATCACGAAGGAGCATCTCGCCTCGGACTCCCCGTACAACTCGCGCATCAAGACGGGGTTGCCGCCGACGCCGATCGCGAGCCCGGGCCTGCCCTCGATGCAGGCGGCGGCGCACCCGGCCACCGTCGACTACATCTACTTCGTCCGCAAGCCGGACTGCCGCAGCCACTTCTTCACGGCCAGCGCGGCCGAGTTCGAGGCGTACACGCGGGAGGGATTGCAGTGCTAGTCGGGCTGATCGGCCACCCGCTGACCGCCTCGCGCTCGCCGCGGATGATGAACGCCGCCTTCGCCGAGTGCGGGCTCGAGTGGTCGTACGCGCTCGTGCCGGTTCGCGAAGGCCACGTGGAGCAGGCGGTCGCGGGCCTCGTCGAGCTCGGGATTCGCGGGCGTGAACGTCACGACGCCGCACAAGCTCGCCGTGGCGGCAGCTCTGCGAGACGGATCTGCCGTCGGTCAACACGCTGATCGTGCGCGAGGGGCGCATCGAGGGTCATTCGACAGACGCCGCGATTCTCGACGGGCTTGCCGCCGAACAGCCGGCGATCATCGGCGACGGTGGCTCCGCCGCGGCTTTCCGTCACGCGCTGCCGCACGCGGCACAGTTCTCGCGGCGCGGGTCGTGGCCTCCCGACGTGCGAGATGCCGAGCTCGTCGTCAACGCGACCTCCGAGCGCGACGAGGTGGTCGTGGAGGTCGGCGAGGGTCAGACGCTGATCGACCTCCCGTACCCGGAGACGGCAACCGCACGCGCCGCCGCGGCTGCCGGTGCTCGGGTCGATCGACGGCCTCGACGTGCTGGTAGCGCAGGGCGCTGCGTCGTTCGAGCTCTGGACCGGCCATCCCGCTCCTGTCGACGCGATGCGCCGCGCAGTACGCTCAGGCGCGTGAGCACCCTCGACGTCGTAACCGCCGGCGAGTCGCACGGGCCGGCCCTCGTGGCCGTCGTCACCGGCCTGCCGGCAGGCCTCGTCCTCGACCGGGAGGCGATCGACGCCGACCTGCGTCGCCGCCAGCAGGGGTACGGGCGCAGCCCGCGCCAGCAGATCGAGACCGACGAGGTGGAGGTGCTAGCCGGCCTGCGCCACGGCCGGACGCTCGGCACGCCGCTCGCACTCGTCGTCCGCAACGCGGATCACGCGAACTGGGCGTGGGCATGAGCCCCTGGCCGCCGGAGGGCGAGCCGTCCGGCAAGGGCACGACGCCGGTGACGACGCCGCGGCCGGGCCACGCCGACCTCGCCGGTGCGATGAAGTTCGGCCTTGAGGACGTGCGCGACGCGCTCGAGCGGGCAAGCGCCCGCCAGACCGCCGTCACGGTCGCCGCCGGAGCCGTCGCGAAGGCGCTCCTGCGCGAGATCGGAGTCGATGTCGCCGGCACCGTCGTTGACCTCGACGAGCTTGCCGGCCGCGTCGACGAAGCGCGAAAGGACCGCGACACAGTGGGCGGCGTGGTCGAGGTGCGCGCGCGAGGCGTCCCGCCGGGCCTCGGCTCGTATGCGACGCGCGCGGAACGGCTCGACGCGCGGCTCGCCGGCGCGCTCATGGGCACTCAGGCAGTGAAGGGGGTCGAGATCGGCGACGGTTTCGCGCTCGCCGGCCTGCGCGGCTCGCAAGCGCACGACGAGATCGCACGCGACGATCGAGGCATCCACCGCGGGACGAATCGCGCCGGGGGCATCGAGGCGGGAGTCTCGAACGGCGAGGAGATCGTCGCCCGCGCGGCGATGAAGCCGCTGCCCACGCTCATGCGGCCGCTGCAGACCGTCGATCTCGCCACCGGCAAGCCCGCGGAGGCGCTCGTCGAACGGTCGGACACCGCGGCGGTCGAAGCGCTCGCCGTCGTCGCCGGGGCCGCCGTCGCCTTCGAGCTCGCTCGCGCGGCACGGGAGAAGTACGGCGGCGACGCGCTCGGCGACTTCGTCGCCGCCCACAAGGCGTACCTGGAGCGGATCGACTGGGCGCCCCGGTAGAACACCGCCACCTGGCGCTCATCGGCTTCATGGGCGCTGGCAAGTCGACGCTCGGGCGGGAGGTCGCCCGGCGGCTGGCGCGTCCGTTCATCGATCTCGACGCCGAGATCGAGCGGCACGCCTCGGCGTCGATCTCCACGATCTTCGCGACGCGCGGCGAGGTGGAGTTCCGCGCGATCGAGGAGCGGCTCGCGTGCGTGGCGCTCGAGGCTCCGCCGCCGGCCGTGATCTCCCTCGGCGGCGGCGCCATGGTCTCGAAGATGACGGCTCGCAAGCTTCGCGAGCGGGCGCTGACGGTGCTCGTGGAGGTGGAGATCGACGAGGCCTGGAAGCGCGCACGCCGTAGCCGCCGGCGACCGCTCGCCGAGCGGGAGAGCGAATTTCGCGAGCTGTTCGAGCAGCGGTTGCCGCTGTACGAGGACGCGGCGGACGCCCGTGCCCGGAACGCCGACGACATCGTGTTGGCCGCCGCCGGGATCGTCGTGGAGGAGGGCGCGTACGACTCGCTCGCCGTGCCCGAGGCATGCGAGGTCGCGATCGACGAACGCGTCCGCGCGCTTCATTCGCCGCCGCTCGAAGCTCCGACGCACGCGGTCGACGGGAAGACGCTCGCCGACGGCGAACGCCTCTGGCGCGCGCTGCGCCTCGAACGCGGTGGGACACTGGTCGCGATCGGCGGTGGCACGACCACCGACGTTGCGGGCTACGTCGCGGCCACGTACATGCGCGGCATTCCGTGGACGGCCGTGCCGACGACGCTCGTCGGCCAGGTCGACGCTGCCATCGGCGGAAAGACGGGCGTCGACCTCCCCGAGGGGAAGAACCTCGTCGGCGCGTTCCACTGGCCGGCCCGCACCGTCATCGATCCCGGGCTGCTCGCGACGCTGCCGGCGGCAGAACGCCGGAACGGCCTGGCGGAGGTCGTGAAGACCGGCTTGCTCGCGGGTGAGGAGCTGTGGGAGCTGCCCGAGCCCGAGCTCGTCCGCCGCTGCGCCGCGTTTAAGGCGGCCGTCTGCCTTCGCGACCCGCGGGACGAGGGTGAGCGCGCGATGCTCAACCTCGGCCACACGTTCGCTCACGCGCTCGAAGCGGCGTCGGAGTACGCGCTCCCGCACGGCGAGGCCGTAGCGCTCGGCCTGACGGCTGCGCTAAGGCTGTCCGGCCTCCCCGACGATGCCGCCCGCGTGCAGGAGCTGCTCGAACCGGAACTGGCGCGCGTCGACGCGGACACGGCGTGGGCGGCGCTCCAGCGCGACAAGAAGGCCCACGGCGGCAGCGTGCAGCTCGTCCTCCTCGACGCTCCCGGCAAGCCGCGCACTGGCGTCGAGCTTCCGGAGCAAGACGTGCGGCGCGCGCTCGCCGATCTCATCGCATAGATTCGCGGCGTGCGGGTGGAGGTGCTGAACGGCGTCAACCTCGACATGCTCGGCCGCCGCGATCCGGAGATCTACGGCGCGCCATACGCTCAACGAGCTCGAGTCGCAGATCTACGGGTGGGCGCAACGAGCTCGGTCTCGGTGCGCTGTCGCCAGTCGAACAGCGAGGGCGAGTACGTGGGCTGGATCCACGACGCCCAGGCGACGGCCGACGCCGTCATCGTCAATCCGGCGCCTGGACGCACTACAGCTACGCGATCCACGACGCGCTCGAGCTGCTCGACGTGCCGATCGTCGAGGTGCACATGTCGAACGTCGACGAGCGCGAGGAGTGGCGTCGGCGCTCCGTGATCACCGACGTGGTCGCGAACCGCGTCATCGGCAAGGGCCCGGACGGCTACCGCGAGGCGCTCGCCTACCTCGCGGCGCAAGGGTCGTGACCGCGCGTCTCGACGCGCTGCAGGCGACGCTCGACGAGCGCCTGCTCGTCACGAGCCTGGTCAACATCGAGTACCTCACGGGTCTCGTCGTCGAACGCGGCACTGCTCGTCGAGCCGGGCAGGCAGGCGAGGCTCTACACGGACTTCCGCTACGTCCTCGCGCCGAGCATCTCCGCGCGTCGAGAAGGCGGAGCTCGCCGCGGTCGCTGATGGGGACCTGGGCGAGAAGCTCGAGGGCCGCATCGGGTTCGAGGCCGACGCGCTCCCGTACTCGCAGTGCAGGCCCTCGCCGCCGCGGGATCGACCTCGTCCCGTCGACCGGGATCGTCGAGCCGCTCCGCGCGGTCAAGGACGAGGCGGAGATCGCGAAGATGCGGCGCGCGACGCGTGCCCCGACCACGCGTTCCACGCGCTCGGCCGGGAGACGTGGGTCGGCCACACCGAGCGCGAGCTCGCGTGGCGGCTGCGGACGCTGATGCACGAAGACGGCGTCGACCACCTGAGCTTCGACACGGCGGTCGGAGCGGGCCGAACGGCGCGAAGCCCCACGCCGCGCCGGGCGACAGGCTGATCGAGCCGAAGACGCTCGTCGTCGACGACGGCGCGCGTCGACGGCTACTGCTCCGACTGCACGCGGACGCTCGCGACCGGGCCGCTGTCGGCAGAGCTCGAGCGGCGTACGAGGTCGTCCTCGAGGCGCAGGTCGCGGCGGTCGAGGGCATCCGCCCCGGCACGAACGGGTGAGGCCGACCGCGTCGCCCGCGACGTGATCGAGGACGCCGGCCTCGGCGACTAGTTCGGCCACGGGCTCGGTCACGGCGTCGGCGTCGAGATCCACGAGGCGCCCCGCCTCGCCACCGAGTCGCGCGACACGCTGCAGGTCGGCAACGTGATCACGATCGAGCCGGGCGTCTACCTGCCCGGCGTAGGCGGCGTCCGCATCGAGGAACGCCTCGCCGTCGTCCGCGAGCACGGCGGTGCTGACAGCTTCCCCAAGGAGCTCACGCTCGTCGGCTGAACGCGCGACTACCCGCGCCGGCCGTTGTAGGGTCGAGGCGATGGAGAGCACGCTCACGCTCGATCCCGGCCGCCGCTTCCTCGGCAAGCTGCGGCGGAGAAGGTCGGGCGCGCCGAGTCTCGAGCCGTCTCGGCCTCGGCAAGCGCGCCCACGTGACGCCTGCCCGCGGCGACGGCAGCTAACCTGGCGCGCCGTGGCCGAGGTCGTCTCCACCAGCAACTTCCGCAACGGCATGCACATCTCGCTGGACGGCCATTTCTGGCGCATCGTCGAGTTCCAGCACGTGAAGCCGGGCAAGGGCGGCGCCTTCGTGCGCACGAAGCTGAAGTCGATCGACACCGACGCGGTCGCCGACCGCACGTTCCGCGCCGGCGAGAAGTTCGAGCGCGTGCGCACCGAGACGAAGAACATGCAGTACCTCTACGACGCCGGTCCGCAGCCCGACCCGGACCGAGGACGCCGATCTCATCGAGCAGGCGAAGCGCGTGCCGGAGCTCGGCGCCTCCCGCGTGCTCGTCCACGATCCGTCCGGGGTCGTTGAGCCCGCAGCGGGCCGCGGATCTCGTCGGCGAGGTGCGCGAAGTGTCGGGCCTGCCGGTGGGCTTCGACCGCCAGGGCGCCGGAGGCGTCGCGCTCGCCGCCACGCTGGAGGCCGCCCGTGCGGGCGCCGATCTCATCGCGCGCGCCGTCTATCCCCTCGCGCTCACGCTCCACCGGAGGTCGGCCGAGTCGGCGGCGACGGCGCTGGCGGGCCTCGGCTTCTACGGCGTCGACGAAGACAACCGCGCTGGAAGCCTCCGATCTCGTACGAGTTCATCGGCGACGAGCCGGTGACAGCGCCGACTATGCCGCGAGCGGGCTACCTGGGCCTGGAATACCGCCTGCCGCCCGGGCTCGTGGCGGCACTCGACGTCCATCTCAAGGCGAATGCGGCCGGAGACCGAAGTCCACCAGGCTCGACGAGCTGGCTCGCATCAGAGCGGAGGTCGGGTCGCCGCCGCTGGCCTCCCCGATCGGCCAGATTCTCGGCTCGCAGGCGCTCTGTACACGCCCCGCTTTTTCCGCCGAGCGACGAAGATGGTCGTCGACGAGCTGAAGGCGCTGATCGCCGGCCACTTCGACTTGCTGCCGGCCGCGATCGACCCGACCGTCCAGCGTGCGGTGGATCATCGGCGCAAGCCCGAGGAGACGCCATCGTCCAGGAGTCGGGAGTGCAGGAGGTGACTCTGGAGGATGCAGGCATGCGTGTCACTGTTCGCCGGAACGACGACACGGGATCGGCAGCCATGCCGGCGCTTCCGAGCGAGAGCGAGGAGCTGGAGCGGTCCTCGAGGTGGGTGTTTGACCCCGGCGTGCTGCATCGAGGCGCCGATGGTCGGGACGTTCTACCGGGCGCCCGAGCCCGGCGCGAGCCCGTTCGTCGGCGTCGGCGACGTGGTCGTTCCCGGCCAGACGCTTTGCATCCTCGAGGCGATGAAGCTCATGAACGAGGTCAAGGTCGAGCAGGCCGG
>CAVWIV010000016.1:0-148503 GCA_963755155.1 uncultured Actinomycetes bacterium
CGGCCTCTACACCTTCCGGATGATCTTCCTCGCTTTCGGCGGCGAGCCGAGCGAGGAGCTGAAGGCGCGCTACCACCCGCACGGCGGGAAGGAGGGGCCGCGGTCGATGGTGCTCGTCGTCGGCGTGCTCACGGTGCTGTCGGCCATCGCCGGCTTCCTCCAGTACGCGCCCTACTGGACGCCCGTCGACGACTTCCTCGAGCCGGTCGCGGAGCCGCTCGTCCACGCGACGAACGGCCAGGAGACGTTCGCGAGCATCGTCGCCGTCTCGCTCGGTCTCGCCGGCGTCGCCATCGCGTGGCTCATCTACTCCAGGAAGCGCTTCCACGCGCCGCGGCCGTGGGCGGCGCTCGAGGAGAAGCTCTACTTCGACGATCTCTACGACGCGCTCTTCTACCGGCCGGCCGCCGCGACGGCGAAGCTGTTCTACGCGCTCGTCGAAGGGCCGCTCGTCGGCGGGTCGCTGACCGGCATCACGTCCGGCACCGGCCGGCTCGCCGGTTACGTGCGCGCGCTGCAGACGGGCATCGTGCGGACGTACGTCCTCGCCGTCGCGGGCGGGCTCGCCGTCCTCGTCCTCGTCTTCATCTCGGTGTCGTACCGCTGATGGGCAGCTGGGTGACAACGGCGCTGATCGTCCTGCCGGCAGCGGGCGCGCTCGTCCTCTGGGCGCTCCCCTGGCCACGCGCAGCCGCCGGGGTCGTCGCCCTCGTAGTGAGCCTCGCGGAGGTCGGCCTCTGGATCGCGGCGCTCGTCGACTTCGACTTCGCCGAGGCCACCAGCACGCTCCAGTACGAGGAGCAGGCGACGTGGTTCGGCGATCTCGGCGTCTCGTACCACGTCGGCTTCCTCGGCATCGGGCTCTGGCTGGCAGGCCTCGCCGTCGTCTGCCAGGCGGCGGCCGTCGCGTACGCGATGCGCTCGGGCCGCGAGCGCCCGCGCGCGTACTACGGGCTCATGCTCCTCCTCACGCGGAGCCATCGTCGGCGTCTTCTGCGCCCAGGACCTGCTGCTCTTCTACGTCTTCTGGGAGGCGATGCTCATCCCGCTCTACCTCCTCGTCGGCGTGTGGGGAGGTGAGGGCCGGCAGCGCGCGACGCTGCTCTTCGTCATCTACACGATGGCCGGCTCGCTGCTGATGCTCGCCTCGATCATCGTCTTCGGTCTCTCGGAGGGCACGTTCGACCTCCTCGAGCTGCGGAACACGGGCGAGTCGACGTGGCTCTTCCTCGGGTTCGCCGTCGCCTTTGCCGTGAAGGGCCCGCTGTTCCCGTTCCACGGCTGGCTGCCGTCCGCGTATCGCGAGGCGCCGGCCGAGGTGGCAGGCGTCCTCTCCGGCGTCGTCTCGAAGGCGGCCGCGTACGGCTTCCTCTACATCGCCATCGTGCTCTTCCCCGGCCCGGCTGCCGACCTGCGCGTGCCCATCCTCGCGCTCGCCGCGATCGGCCTCGTCTACGGCTCGTTGCTCGCGTTCCGGGCGCGGGACGTGCGCGGCGTGATCGCGTACTCGAGCCTCGCGCAGCTGGGCCTGATCGTGCTCGGGCTCTTCGCGACGAACCTCGCCGGCTGGAACGGCGCGCTGCTCCAGATGGTGAACCACGGCCTGATCTCGGTGACGCTGTTCATGCTGGCCGGGATCGTCGAGGCGCGCGCCGGGACGGGCAGCTTCGACCGGCTCGGCGGCATGGCGCGTGGCCGGCCGGCGCTCGCAACGGTGCTCATGGTCACCGGCGTCATCGCGCTCGCCGTGCCGGGATCGACGGCGTTCGCGAGCGAGTTCCTCATCCTCACAGGCGTCTTCGACACCGGCTGGGGCTGGGCGGTCGTCGGCGCGATCGCGATCGTGCTGGCGGCGATGTACATGTTGCGGCTGATCTCGGCCGTGCTCCACGAGCGCGCCGGGAGCGCTGTGGCGAGTGACACGCGCGACCTGCGGCCCGTCGAGCTGGCGGTGCTCGTGCCGCTCGTGGCCTGCCTGCTCGTGTTGTCGGCCTGGCCGGCGGCGATCACCGACCGCAGCTTCGGCCAGACGGATGGCTCCCCTGCCCTCGGCAACCTCCTGGAGCCCTTCGAGTGACGCTCGCGCAGATCGCCACGCCCGCGGTCGACTGGTACGCCCTCGCGCCGCTGCTCATCCTGCTCGCCGGCAGCGGTGTCTGTGTGCTCGCGGCGGTGCTGTTGCCGGAGAGCTGGCAGCTCCCCGCCGGCGCCCTCACCGCGGTCGGCTGCTTCGCCGGCGCCGGCATCACGGCCGCCGTCCTCTTCGCCGACAGCGAGCGACCGGAGAGCATCGTCGCCGGCGCTGCGGTGCGCGACCGGCTGGGCTCCTTCTCCGGCTTCGTGATCTGCGCGATCGGCGTGCTGGCGGCAGCCGTCGCGGTGAAGCACGCCCTCGGAGGCCATCGCGCCGAGTACTTCGCGCTCCTCCTGGCTGCGGCCGCGGGGATGGTGTTCCTCGTCACCGCGACGAACCTCATGACGCTCTTCCTCGGCCTCGAATGGTTCTCGATCGCGCTCTACGTTCTCTGTGCGTACGACGTCCGCGTGAAGGGCTCGCTCGAGGCCGGCCTGAAGTACCTCGTCGTCGGCGGCTTCGGGTCGGCCGTGCTGCTCTTCGGCTCGGCGTTCGTCTATGGCGCGACAGGTGAGCTCGGCTTCTCGGAGATCGCCGCCGCGACCGAGGCGCAAGGGCTCGGCGACGACCTCTTCCTGCTGGCGGGCCTCGCGATGATCATCGTCGGGCTCGGGCTTCAAGGTCTCCGCTGCGCCGTTCCACATGTGGACGCCGGACGTGTACGAGGGCGCCCCGACGCCCGTCACGGCGTTCATGGCCGCGGCCACAAAGGTGGCGGCGCTCGTGCTCGCGCTCCGTCTCCTGACGACAGCGTTCCCCGGCGAGGCAGAGCTCTGGACGATCGCGCTCGCCGTCATCGTGTGCGTGTCCCTCGCCGTCGGCAACCTCGCTGCCCTCACGCAGACGAGCGTCAAGCGCCTGCTCGCGTACTCCTCCGTCGCGCAAGCCGGCTTCCTGCTGATCCCGCTGGCGGCCGGGAACGAGGCCGGCGGTAGGGCGGTGCTCTTCTACCTCATCCCCTACGGCGCGGCATCGCTCGGCGCCTTCGCCGTGGTCGCGGCGCGCGAGCGCGAGCTCGGCCGCCCGGCGACGCTCGAGACGATGGGCGGCATGGGCTGGGAGCGTCCCCTGCTCGGGGGCGCGATGTGGGTCTTCATGCTGAGCTTTGCCGGCCTGCCGCTCACGGGAGGCTTCGTCGCGAAGTTCTACGCCTTCGCGGCGGCCTGGGAGCGAGGCTGGACGTGGCTCGTCATCGTCGGCGTGATCGCGACCGCCGTCAGCATCTACTACTACCTCGCGGTCATCCGCTCGCTCTACATGCGCCCCGCACTGCCGATGGCCGCGGCGGCCGGAGGCCAGCCGCCGCGCGAGCTAGTTCTCTCAGCCGCGGTCGTGGCATCCGTGGTCGTCGTCGTCGGCTCGTTCTTCGCCGTCGAGCCGCTCATCGACCTCGCGGAGAAGGCTGCTGCCTCGCTGGGCTTCCCGTACTAGGATCGCGTCGTGGCTGGAACACTCACCTGGCTCGGCCATCGGCCTTCCGAATCGACACGCCCGGCGGCAAGCGCGTGTACGTCGACCCGTTCCTGAATGGCAATCCGAAGTGCCCGGAGTCGGAGCTCGAGCCCGAGCGGGTCGATCTCATCCTGCTGACACACGGGCACGACGACCATGTCGGCGACACGATCGCGCTCTACGAGAAGTTCTCGCCGCGGGTGATCGCGCCCGTCGAGCTCCGCTGGTGGCTCGAGTCGCAGGGCGTGGCGGATGCTCAAGGCTCCGACCCCAACAAAGGCGGGACGGTCGATGCGGACGGCATCAAGGTCACGATCACGGACGCGAACCACTCCAGCTCGATCGCCGAACACGTACACGGGTGAGCCGGTGGGCCTCGTGGTCACGCTCGAGGACGGCTTCGTGCTGTACTTCGCCGGCGACACGAACGTCTTCGGCGACATGGCCCTCATCCGCCGGCTGTACGAGCCGAAGCTCGCCGTCCTGCCGATTGGCGACCACTACACGATGGGCCCGAAGGAAGCTGCCGTCGCGCTGGAGCTGCTCGGCGCCGAGCGTTGCGTGCCCTGTCACTGGGGCACGTTCGGCCTGCTCACGGGCACACCGGACGCAGCTGCGCAAGCTCGCGCCGGCAGGCGTCGAGATCGTCGACGTCGAGCCCGGCGGCACCGTCGAGCTGTGAGAGAGCGCTGGCTCGGCGCCACCGGCCGGAAGGTGCCCGAGATCGTCGTCGAGGGCGAGTTCGACGCTGCCTGAGGAGACGCTCGTGCTCGACGGCCTCGACACCGAGGCGCTCCGGGACGCGTTCGACCACGGCCGCCCGGTGGCCGTGCGCGCAGACACCGCGGAAGGCGTGCGAGCTGCGCTGGCGCGGCCCGAGGTCTCGTGCGTCGTCGTCCCGCGGGACCGCAGCGACCTCAGCGAGCTCGATCTCCGCGCGCTCACGTATGGCTGAGCTCCCGGTCGCGACGTACTCGATCGTCGCGTGCGACCTCGAGGCGGGGCAATGGGGTGTCGCCGTCCAGTCGAAGTTCCTCGGCGTCGGCGCGGTCGTTCCCTGGGCCGAGCCGCACGTGGGCGCGATCGCGACGCAGGCGTTTGCCAATCCCCGTTATGGCCCCGACGGCCTCGCGCTCTTGCGCGAAGGCCTGAGCGCCGAGGAGACGGTCGCGCGGCTGACCGCCGCGGACGACGGCCGTGCCGAGCGGCAGCTCGGCGTCGTCGACGACGAAGGTCGCTCAGCGACGTTCACGGGCGAGGAGTGCAACGAGTGGGCGGGCGGCCGCGCCGGCGCCGGTTACGCAGCGCAGGGCAACATCCTCGTGTCCGAAGCGACGGTCGACGCACTGGCGGAGACCTTCGAGGGAAGCGCGGGCAAGCCGCTCTCGACGTACGGCTTCTCGACTGCCTCGACGCCGCTCAGGCCGCCGGCGGCGACAGCCGCGGCCAGCAGTCGGCCGCGCTGCTCGTCGTCCAGCGCGACGCGGGCTACGCGGAGCTCTCGGACTCGCTCGTCGACCTGCGAATCGACGACCATGAGCGGCCGCTCGAAGAGCTACGCCGGCTCTACGATCTCCACCGGGAGGTGTTCCAGCGCGAGTGAGCTAGTGAAATCTCTTCGCTTTGCTCACGCGCTGCGCTAGTTCCTGGTCAGGAACCTGCGCCCAGTCCGTTCCAGCGATTGTTGCGCTGTCGACGTGTACTCCCGCGCGGTCGAGCGTGCCCTGAGGATCCTCACGGAACTGTGCGCGCAGCTCAGGATCGTTTGTCAGCTTGTCGAAGAACTCGTCTGCAGACTCGTGCCCCATCGTCGCCTCCTCGATCGTGGCCGCCTCCGGCAGCCGGTTGGCGCAATCTACGTCCTTTGTGACTAACGAGTCAAGTCCCGCTATGCTCGGCGGCCCTTGCGCGGCGGCCCGGCACACTCTCGCACCGCGCTGCTTCGCGCCCTTCCCGGCTTCGAGACCCTTCCCGAGGAAATGCTCGAGAACATCGCGAGGGCGCTCGTCGAGGAGGCCTATCCCCCCGGCGCCGTTGTCGTACGAGAGGGTGACCCGGGCGACCGTTGCTTTCTCATCGTCCACGGCCGCGCAGAGCTCTCGGTGGACGTTGGCGAGCGGGCGAGCCTGCTCGGCGGCCTCGGGAAGGGCGAGTATTTCGGCGAGCTGGCTCTGCTCATCGAGAACGGAACGCGGCAGGCGACCGTCACGGCCGTAACGCACCTTCGCGTCCTCAGTCTCGAGGCCGTCAGATTCCGCGACGTCGTCACCCGCAGTGATCGCACCGGGGCCGAGCTCGCCCACTACACCGAGCGGCTCATGGTCGCACGCTTTCTGAAGACGGTCGGAGCATTCACAACCCTCAACTCCAGCCAGCTTCAGCGTCTCGCTGCCCACGTCGCAGACCGGCGCGCCGGTCCGGGCGAGACGGTCGTGCGGCAGGGTGAGCCGGGCGCGAGTTGCTTCATGGTGCGGTCGGGCAGCGTCGAAGTGCTCATCGGACGCGGCGGCATCGAGGAGCGCGTCGCGACACTCTCCGCCGGCGCGCTGTTCGGGGAGGGCGCACTCCTCACAGGCGCCCCGCGCAGCGCCACGATACGGGCCGTCGAGCCAACGGAGCTCCTGGAGCTCGATCGAGAGACGCTTCTTTTCGCTATGAGAGGCAACAAAGCCGTAGGGCGGGAGCTCGTCCAGCTCCTGCGGCTCCGCGAGTTTCCTCAGAGACTCGAGGGCATCGAGTTGCACGAGCGGCTGTCCGCGGAAGGCGAGCTGACGACGATTCTCAAGAACTCGACTCTCGGGACGTACTTCCGGCTCTCCGCGCATGGGCGATTCGTCTGGGAGCGGCTTGATGGTCGCCATGACATTCGTCGACTCACGCTCGATCTCCTCGACGAGTACGGCGTGTTCGCACCGGAGTTCGTCGCTGACCTCATCGGTGGGCTTGGGCATTCCGGCTTTCTCCACGTGACAGTCGCGGCGGGCGAGCTCGGGCGCGTCGCCGCGGAGTCGAGCTGGCGCCGCCGTACGAGAGCGGCCCGACGTGCGATGGACTGGCAGACCAGCATCCGGGGCGTCGACGGCCTGTTGACGACGCTCTACGGAGGAGGCGTGCGACTTCTCTTCACACGTCCCGGACTTGCGCTGATGGCGGGTGTGGGACTCTCGGGCCTGGGCGCCTTCGTGATCGTCGGCCGCGACTCCTCGCAACTTGTGGCCAACACCCCTGTACGCGTTCTCCCGTGGATATTTGTCGGTTTTGCGATCTCAACCGTGATCCACGAGGCCGGCCATGCGTTCGCAACGAAGTTCTACGGCCGCAGCGTCCACCGAGCCGGCATTGGCTTCTACTGGTTCGCACCGGTTGCGTTCGTCGACACCTCGGACATGTGGCTCGGCACGCGACGGCAGCGGGTAGTCGTCAGCCTTGCCGGCCCGGCGGCCGACCTCGTGACGGCGGGAACTGCCGCGTTGCTCGCCTTAGCCGTGGACAACGAGACGATCGCCGCTGGTCTGTGGGCGCTGACGTTACCGCTCTACATCAGCGTGCTGCTCAATCTGAATCCTCTGCTCGAGTTCGACGGCTATCACGTGCTGACGGACGTCGTTGACCGGCCCAACCTGCGAGCCGAATCCTTGGGCTGGCTCCGGCGCGCGTTTCCCCGCGTCCTTCGATCGCCCGGATTGGTGAGAGGTCACGGTCTCGAGCTCGCCTACGGCGTAAGCGCGCTTGTCTTCGTTTTTGTCCTCGCCGCGCTCACGATCGTCCTCTACCGGGTCGTTCTCCAGTCGTTCGCCGACGACGTGCTCCCGCACGCAATCGCGGTCGGGCTCTCCTGGGTCTTCGCCGCGGGTGTGATCGTGCTTACGACCGCGGCCGCCACCGGCGATCTCATGAGGCTCGAAGAGTCGCGCGATCGATTGATCTAGGGTTCCGGCGTGAGTAACTACACGGTGCTGACGATCGACGAGCTCGACCGCATCCCCGTCGAGCAGGGCCTCGAGTGGCGGCCGATCCGCCGCCGCCTCGGCATCCGCGCGTTCGGCATGAACGCGTACACGGCAGAGAAGGCCGGCGACCACGTGGTGGAGGAGCACAAGGAGGGCTCAGGCCATGAGGAGGTCTACATCGTGTTGGCCGGCCTTGCCCGCTTCACCGTCGGCGGGGACGACTTCGACGCCCCTGCCGGCACGATCGTCTACCTACCGGATCCCGAGGTGCTCCGTTCGGCGACGTCACAGCAGGAGGGCACGACGGTGCTGGCCGTCGGCGGCTGGCCGGAGAAGGCGTTCGAGCCCTCCGGCTGGGAGTGGCGCTTCGAGGCGGAGCCGCTGTCCGACGCCGGCAAGCACGAGGAGGCGCTCGCGATCATGAATGACGCGCTCGAGCAGTTTGGTGAATCGGGGCCGGGCCTGTACCACGTGGCGCGCTTCGAGCATCGGGCAGCCCGAAAGGACGACGCGATTGCTCATCTTCGTCGCGCGCTCGAGCTCGACCCGAACCTGCGGCAGTACGCCGAGAAGGACGAGGATCTCGCGCCGCTGCTAGGAGTCACCGGGGAGTCGTAAGCCTTTCGCAAGCGCCCTGAACGCCGGGACCGGGTCGGCTTCCGGCCGGGCAACGACGAGCAGCGCGCCGTGCGTCTCGACGTCGAGGGCTTCGACAAGCAGCTGCAGCCCAGCCGCTAGGGCAAACGCTTTGTGGGCCTGCTCTCCGCCGAAGGGGACGAGATCGGCGGCATCGGCGTGGCCGGCGATGACGTCGCCGTAGGTGACCTTCCCCATCGAGACGTCGGTGACGAGCGGCTTGCCGTCGGAGGACGGGACGCCGATGGCGAGCGGCGTCGTCCCCACGAGTGGGTCTCCGCCAGCGGGATGCGCGAGCCGCGCCGGCGACGTTGCGGTCAGCGCGGCAACCAGGCCGCCTGCGGCCAGCCGTCGCACCCAGTAGCCGAGCATGCCCGTGGGAAAGCAATTAGCAGCGACCACGACTCGGGCGTGCTCGGGAGGTTGCGCGAGCAACGAATCGCAGATCGCCGCCAGCGTGAGGTACCCGAGCGCACCGCTGCCGTCCCAGCGCTCGAAGCCGGGGCTCGACGAGACGAGCTCCGGTCTCGCCCCGGGATCGAGCCAGTCGAGCGTCGCCAGCCAGTCGATCCGCGAGAGGCCATGCCCGAGCTTCCCCCGCCGCTCGGCGTCGAGGAAGTGGTCTGCAAGCGCGGCCGCGTCAGCCTCTGAGAAACCAAGGTTTCGTAGCCGTCCGAGGGCGTCAGCCATGGGCGGAGTTTGCCCCCTCAGTCGGGGCAACCCGAGAATTCTCATGAGACAACTACCGCTGCTTGGAATTGCCATCGCCGCGCTCGTGGCAGCGAGCGTCGCGTTCACCGCGCCGCCGCGGACGGTCACCGTCACCGGCAAGGTGCGCTCCGTAACGCCAGCCGCGATCAACGTGGCAGGCACGGCGTGCGTGCTCGCTCCCATTCGTCCCCGGAGCATGATGCCGACGATCATCCGCGAGCTCGACGTCGGCAGCCGCGCGCAGATGACTTGTGTCCGCGCGAACGGGAAGCTGACGGTCGCCAAGCTCGTCGAGAAGCCGGCCGGCGTCATCATCGTGAGCGGCGCCGTCACGGCCACGACCACGGGCTCGGTCACCGTACGCGGCGTGACGTGCCTCGTACCGGGCAACAGGAAGAAGCCGGCGCTGGGCATGCCCACGATCATCAAGGGCGTAGCCGAGATCGGTGGCCTCGTGACGATGGCCTGCACCCAGGTGGGCGACAGACTGACCGTTTCAGCGCTCGCCGAGCGCTGAAGCTACGGGAGAACCGGTAGCGCTTTCGTGATCCCGACGCCCTGCTCGCGTTCCAGTGCGAGCACGGCTTCGGCGACCTCGAAGATCGCGCGGCTCGCCGTCGCCTCGGGGTCGGACCATACGAGCGGCTCACCGGCGTCGGCTGCCTCACGAAGCGCCGCGTCCAGCGGCACCGTGCCGAGCAGCGCAGTGCCCAGAGACTCGGCGAGCTGAGCGCCACCGCCCGATCCGAAGACCTCCGAAGTCATGTTCTCCACGACGCCGAGCAGGCGCATGTTCGTCTTCTGCGCCATGAGCGCGGCCCGCGCGGCGACGTCCTGCGCCAGCGGCTGCGGCGTCGTTACGACGATCGCCTCCGCGCGCGGCAGGAGCTGACCGAGCGAGATGGCGACGTCACCGGTGCCAGGAGGCATGTCCACGAGCAGCACGTCCAGCTCGCCCCAGTGGACGTCCGTGAGGAACTGCTCCAGCGCGCGGTGGAGCATCGGCCCGCGCCACATGACGGGCGCGTTTTCGTCGAGGAAGAAGCCGATGGACATGAGCTTCAAGCCGTTTCGCACCGGCGGTACGATCATGTCGTCCACCGCGACAGGCCGCTGCGTAATGCCCAGCAGGTGCGGGATCGAGTAGCCGTAGATGTCCGCGTCGATGACGCCCGTGCGATAGTCGAGCGAGGCGAACGCGGCGGCGAGGTTCGTCGTCAGCGTCGACTTGCCCACACCGCCCTTGCCGCTTGCGACGGCGAGCACACGCGTCGAGCGGTCGACGGCGATGCCCTTCGTCCGGCCGTCGACGCCTCCCCGCAGCTTCGTCGTCAGCGCGGCCCGCTCGTCCGGCGTCATGACGTCGAAGCCGACTCGAGTCGCCTCGACGCCCGGCACCGCGCCGACATGCTCCGCCACCTGGTCCGAGAAGCTCGACCGCAGCGGGCAGCCGGCGATCGTCAGCGCGATCGTCACCGACACCGCGCCCCCGTCGATCTCGACGTCGCGCACCATGTCGAGCTCGGTGACGGGCCGTCCGAGCTCAGGGTCGATCACGCGCTCGAGCGCTGTGAGCACGGCATCGCGCGAGACGGCCATGGGCTGAGGGTACCGCCGGTGTCTCGCATGGCAGAAGATGTACGCCATGACGTGGGCGGGCTTCGTCTGGAGAAACCTCTGGCGCCGCCCCGCCCGCACCGCCCTCACGGCCGCGGGGGTGGCCATCGGCGTCGGCCTCATCGTCGCCCTGCTCTCGATCGCGGCCGGCGTGCGGAACACCGCCTCCGATCTCATCCACATCGGTCGGGCCGACTTCGGCGTCTTCCAGGAGAGCGCCTCCGACCTCACGCGCTCCGTTCTCCCCGAGTCCGTGGGTGAGCGGATGGCCGAGGTCGAAGGCGTCGAGGACGCGGCGCCCATCTACCTGCGCGTGAGCGACGTGGGGGGCCGGGAGTCGACGCTCGTCTTCGGCCAGGAGCCCGACGGGTTCCCCTCCCGCCGGCTCGTCATCGTCGCCGGCCGCCGCGCACAGGGAGCGGAGGCGCTGATCGGCGACATCGGCGCCCGATCGCTCGATCTCGAGCCCGGCGACACGGTGACGGTCGAGGGCCGCAGGTTCAGCGTCGCCGGCCTCTACCACACCGGCAACCGGTTCGTGGACGGCGGCGTCGTGCTGCCGCTGCGCACCGTCCAGAGCATCGTCGGGCGCCCAGGCGAGGTGACGACCTTCGGCGTCACGGTCGCGCCCGGCCACCGGCCAAACGACGTGGCCAAGCTCGTCGAGCAACGTGTCCCGGGGGCCGTGACGGTCACGGAGCCCGGCGCCGTCGTCAAGGTCGACACCTCTAGCCGCCTCATCATCGACGCCGGCTGGATCTTCTCGGTGATGGCGCTCATCGTCGGCGGCATCGGCGTTCTCAACACGATGGCGATGTCCGTCTTCGAGCGGATCCAGGAGATCGGCATCATGCGCGCCGTCGGCTGGCGGAAGCGGCGGATCGCGCTGCTCATCCTCAGCGAGGCGACCGGTATCGGGCTGATCGCGCTCGGCCTCGGGCTCGCGCTGGGCTACATAGCGGCCGAGCTCTTCACGTCGCAGGGGCGCATCTCGACGCTCGTCGAGCCGGACTTCACGGCCGGCGTCTTCGCCTGGGGGCTCGCGTTCGCGCTCGGCGTGGCGCTGATCGGCGCGCTTTACCCGGCGTGGCGAGCCGTCAGCCTGAGGCCGATCGAGGCGCTGCGGCGCGAGTAGCGGCCTGGCCGTCCTCGA
The DNA here is from genome assembly GCA_963755155.1 of uncultured Actinomycetes bacterium. GTDB lineage: Bacteria > Actinomycetota > Thermoleophilia > Gaiellales > Gaiellaceae > PALSA-612. The sequence continues at coordinate 11,654 of CAVWIV010000016.1, forward strand.
CGCGGCCGTCGCGGATGCGCAGGATCCGATCGGCGGCGCCGGCGACCACGTCGTCGTTCGTGACGAGGATGATCGTCATCCCCCGCTCGTCGCGGAGCCGCAGGAGCAGGTCGACGATCTGCGCGCCGGTCGCGGAGTCGAGCGCGCCGGTCGGCTCGTCTGCGAGCAGGAGCTTCGGGTCGTTCGTCAGCGCCCGGGCGATGGCCACGCGCTGCCGCTCCCCGCCGGACAGCGTGCTGGGCGACGCAGACGCCCGATGCTCGATCGCACAGGCCCGAAGCAGCTCGTCCGCCTTCGCCACGCGATCGCGGCGGGGCAGCCCGCGGCCGATCATCGGCACCTGGACGTTCTCCCGCGCAGTGAGCGTGGGCATGAGGTAGTGGAACTGAAAGACGAAGCCGACCGTCGACGCCCGGTAGCGCGACGGGTCGGGCAGGCGCCTGAGGTCGGTACCGCCCACCTCGATCGTCCCCGAATCCGGCACGTCGAGCGCGCCGACGAGGTTGAGGAGAGTGCTCTTGCCGCAGCCGGACGGGCCCACGACCGCGGCGAACTCTCCCGACGCGAGGTCGACCGAGACACCGTCGAGCGCGACGACGCGACCACCCTCGAATGATTTCGTGACACGATCGACGACGACGTCGGCGCCGCCGTTCGCGGCGACGTTCACTGGGGCTTCACGAGGCGCTTCAGGATCTTCTTGTACGTCTTGCCGCCGATCTTCGCCTTCACCGTCCAGCGCAGTGTTAGACCGCCAAGCTGGGTCGCCAACCGGGCGTCCGGCGGAAAGATCATGTAGTCACGGAACGTGCCCTTGAACGGCCAGTTCGTGACCGGCTTCCGCGGCCCGGGATTGGGCGGGCCCGTGGGCCCGTAGTCCACGGGGTGAACCGTGCCGAGCGGGTCGATGACGACGGCGGTCACCGTCGCCCGCAGCGGCTTGCCCGTGAGATCCGTGACCTTGATCGAGTAGGGCCACTTGACGTTGACCTTCGGCTCCGCGGCGGGCACCTTGAGCGTGGCCTTGATGCCCACTGCAGCGCCCGCGACGGGAACCACGAGCAGGGCGACGGCGAGAGCCACGAGCTTCGTCCGCATGGTCCAGATGGTATGCCTAGCGCAGCGCGTCGGCGAGCCGCGCGCAGGCGGCGGGGGTCGCTGCAGCGGCAAGGCGAGAGCGTCCCACGAGGTCGAGCGGCGCGGCCGCAAGCGGCGGCTCGTCGAACAGCTCGACGGTGACGCCCCGCTCCAGTGCGACGAGCTGCGCGGCGGCGATGTCGACTGACCTTGCCGGCCGCAGCGACGCAACGGCGTCCACGCGTCCGGCAGCTAGGTGGCAGAGCGAGAGCGCGAGCGATCCCATCACCCGCAGCCGCTCGGCGATCGGCGTGAGGGCCGGTGCATGCTCGGCCACGAGCACGGTCTTCGTCGCCTCCAGTCCGAGCAGCTCGATCGACTCCTTCGGCAAGGGCCCGTCGAGTGGCGCGCCGTTGAGTCTCGCGCCTTCGCCGCGGACCGCCGACCATTCTTCGCCCGACCCGAAGTCGTGGACGAACCCGAAGACGACGTCGGCCATCGTGGGGCCTTCCGCCACCGCGAGCGAGAGCGAGAAGAACGGGATGCCACGCTTCGCGTTGATCGAGCCGTCGATCGGGTCGAGCACGACGGTGACTGCGCCGTCGGCGGAAGCCGCGCGGTGGCCGAGCTCCTCGCTCACGAGCGCGAAGTCGATCCCCGACGAGTCGAGCAGGGCGACGACCGCACGCTCTGCCGCATCGTCGATGGCCGTCGTGTCGTCGCCACCCTCTCCGGCGCCGACCACCCGCTCGCGCTCGTCACGCGTGGGCAGCTCGGCGAGCACGCTCTCCACTTCAACGGCAGCCGCGCGGCAAAGCTCGAGCCAGTCCGTCACAGCGGCATGAACAACAGGCCGGACGGCAGCTTGGGGAAGAAGTACGTGCTCTTCTGGGGCATCGTCTCGCCGCGCTCGGCGAGCTCGCGGACGAGGTCGACGCTCGGCGGGCGCACGAGGACGGCGGCCTGCGCGGCGCCGGAGTCCACGGCGGCCTTCGCCTCCTCCTCATGCGGCGTGTACGTCACGCCCTCGAGCTCGAGCCGGTCGACGAGCGCCGTGTCGGGCTCGTCGGGCTCACCTGCCACGACCGTCGTCACGCTTGCCCGATAGATGACAGCCGCGGAGCGGTCGTCCGGCAGCTTGCCGTCGAAGGGCCGCTCGCCGTCGACCGGGCCGAGGCGCTCGGCGATTCGGTGCGTGGGGAAGATCGTGAGGCCTTCCTGCTCGGTGGGGACGACGACGACGAGCAGCCAGGCGCTCTCCTCCGTTCCCTCCTCGGCGTGGTAGGCCAGCGTCGTCTCGTAGCGATGGTGGCCGTCGGCTATCAGCAGGCGCGCGTCGGCAAGCGCCTCGTGAGCATCGCCCTGCAGACGCCAGAGCGTGCTGCGCACGCCTTCCAGCTCCACCTCGAGCACGTGTTCTCCGCCGGCGCGCTCGAGCCGCCCGTCGTAGAGCAGGAAGATCGGCTCCACGTGCGCCCTCAGCTCGCGCAGCAGCCGCAGGCGCCCCTCCTTGGGCCCCGCGTGCGTGCGCTCGTGCGGCAGCACGACGCCGGCCTCGTACGGCTCGGCGCGGAGAGCGCAGACGAGGCCGTCGCGGGTCCGCGAGACGCCGTCGGGCCCGGTGTACTCCTGGGCGAGCCACCAGCACGCCGCCTCGTCCTCGCGCACGAGGATGCCCTCCTGGATCCACGCCGACCAGAGCGCCGCGGCTTCCGCCTCGTGGTCTGCCAGCGTGAGGTGGACGACGTTGTGGGGGTCCGCTGCGAGGTACCGGTCACGCGCCGCCGCGTCGAGCACGTCGTACGGCGGGGCGACGAGTGACGCGAGCGGCCCGGCACGCTCCGGGTCGTAGCGCACGGCCCTGAACGGTCTCACCTGCGCCACGGCGCGGGACCCTACCAGCCGGATTCGGGCCTAGACTCGACCCCAGTGGCGGCAATCTCAGAGCTGGCGGAAGACGGCGTCGTCGAGGGCGTCTATGCCGTCGCACGCAAGCGGCGCCTCCGCACGCGCACCGGCTCCGACTACCTCGCGCTCGAGCTCGTCGATCCCAGCGGCCGTATCGAAGGCCGCGTGTGGCACGACGTCGACCTCCTCGACGGCCGGTTCGCCGAAGGCGACGCCGTGCGCGTGCTCGGCCGCGTAGAGCGCTTCCGCAACCAGCTTCAGCTCGACGTGCGCGCGATCGAGCACGCAGAGGACGCCGACCCGGCCGAGCTGACGCCGGCGATGCGCCGGGATGCCGACGAGCTGGAGGGCTTCCTCGACTTTCTCGCCGGCGAGATCGCCCACCCCGGGCTCAAGGCGTTAGTGACTGCCGTCGTCGGAGACGCCACCCTCAGGCGGGCGTTCCGGGCGCTGCCGGCCTCACCGGAGGCGCATCACGTCTATGCCGGCGGCCTGCTCGAGCACACGGTCGGGGTCGCGACGATCTGCCGGGAGCTCGTGCAGCTTCATCCGCGCCTACGCTCTGATCTTTTGCTCGGTGCAGCGCTGCTGCACGACGTCGGCCGCACGCGCGAGCTGAAGCCGGGGCCGGGCTTCCAGGTCACCGAGGAGGGCCGGCTACTCGGTCACGTCCATCTCGGCCTGCGGCTTGTGGAGGAGCGGTCGGCAGAGCTCGACGAGGGCGCGCGCGCCGAGCTGCTGCACGCGATCGCCTGCCATCACGACGCGCGTGCGGCGCGGACCGCCGAGGCGGCCTGCCTCTACCACGCGAACCAGCTCGACGCGCTGGCCGCCACGCGGCCGGTCGAGACACCGGGCTAGGGAAGCTTGGCCGCGAGCCGATTCCAGGCTCGCGCTCGGTCGTAGCTCTGGTCGACTCCGGCGATGCGGCCCTTGGCGTCGATCGCGATCACGGCCGGCTGCCAGAGGACGCCGAAGCGCTTCGCCTTGCTGCGATTCGTGTCCACGAGCTGCGGCCACTTCCAGCCGTACCGGTCGAGGAAGCCGCGAGCGCGGTCCCCCGTGTCCACCACGTTCAGCCCGAGGTAGCGGTACTGCCGGTGCTTCCTGACCCAGTTGGCGTAGGCGACCGCCTCGCTATTGCAGGCGCCTCACCACGACGACCAGACGTTGATGAAGACCGGCTTGCCCCGCAGCTTCGCGAGCGACAGCTGCTTCCCGTCGAGCGTCATGCCGATGAGCGGAGGCGCCGGCCGCCGAGCTGTCTCCGAAGCGGCGGCGCCGGCGACGAGCACGCCGGCAAGCAGGGCGACGGCTGCAAGGCGCATGGCATCTAGGGTAGCCAGATGTTCGAGAACATCGCCTTAACTCTGCCCGGGCGGCTCGTCACGCTCGAGCCGCTGCGCGAGGAGCACGGTCCCGGCCTGCGCACGGCCGCGCAGGACATGGACTGGTCGTTCATGCCCGTGGATCCGCTGGGAGACGACGTGCGGTTCGACCGCTGGCTCGCGGATGCGCTCGCAAGCGCAGAGATTGGCGAGCATGTCCCGTTCGCCGTGCTGGCGACGGAGAGCGGCGAGCCGCTCGGGAGCACGCGCTATCTCTCGCTGCGGCCCGAGCACCGCAGCCTCGAGATCGGGTGGACGTGGCTCACGCGCTCGGCCTGGTCGACGGGCGCGAACGTCGAGGCGAAGCTCCTGCTACTCGAGCACGCGTTCGAACGGCTCGGCTGCATGCGCGTCGAATTCAAGACGGATGCGCAGAACGAGCGCTCCCGGCGCGCGCTGGCCGCGCTGCCCGCGCAGTTCGAGGGCGTCTTCCGCAAGCACATGCTCGTCGGGAACAACGGCGATCGCCTCCGCGACTCCGCCTGGTACGCGATCGTCGACGACGACTGGCCCGCCGTGAAGGCGAACCTCGAGGCGCGGCTCAGACGTTGAAGCGGATGTGCAGCACGTCGCCGTCTTCGACGGCGTAGTCCTTCCCCTCGAGCCGTTGGAGACCCCGGCGAGCAGCCTCGGCCCTCGAGCCGCACTCCGCGAGGTCTTCGACACGGATCACCTCGCAGCGGATGAAGCCGCGCGCGATGTCGGAGTGGATCTCGCCGGCCGCCTCGAGCGCCGTCTGGCCACGCCGCAGCGTCCACGCGCGCGCCTCGACGTCGCCGCCGGTGAAGAACGTGATGAGGTCGAGCGCGTCGCGCAGCCGCCGGACGATCTCCTCGAGTGCCGACGGCCCGTCGCGAAAGGCGGCAGCCTCTTCCTCCGGCAGCTCCGCCAGCTCGAGCTCCAGCGCCAGATCGATGCCGCGCGGCCCGTTCTCGACGACGACGCGGGGTTTCGTCGTCAGCGGCTCGAGCTCCTCGGGCAGCTCGCCCACGAAGTCCGCAAGCGCGCCGCCCGCGTCGAGATGAGCGAGCAGCACCGAGACAGCGTCCGCCTTCGTCCGCAACCTTGGATCGCCCGACTTCGCCTGCGTGCGCACACGCTCGAGCCGTGCCTCCACGTGGTCGCGGTCCGCGACCAGGAGCTCCAGCCCGAGCTGCTCGAGGTCGCGGACGGGATCGGTCCCCGCCGAGTAGCCGTCGACGACGCAGAGGAGCGCGTCGACCCGGCGGAGGTTGCCGAGCAGGGCTGCACCCGTCCCCGGCACGTCCTGCACGCGGATCGCGGCCGGCGTGACCTTCGCCGAGCCGTCCGCGCGGGCGACCGCGTCAACGCGATCGTCGGCGATCTGCGCCATGCCGACGTGCTCCTTCGCGTCATGGACAGAAGCGCCCGCGAGGGTCAGCGCATTGAAGAGCGTCGTCTTCCCCGACCGGGGCAGGCCGACGATGCCGACCTCGAGGCCCACAGGCCCTCCTTACGTAGAGCCGAAGCCGACGCGCGCTTCGCGCGCGTACCGCTTGACATACAGCACGCGTCCGAGCACGACGAGGAACACGCCGTCCTCGCCGCGCAGCTCGCACACCGTGTCGTCTCTCGCGCGCAGCGCCTGGTCGAGCGCGTCCGCATCCTCCACGGGAACGCGCATCGAGAGGACGTCGCCGCCCTGGAAGCCGATCTCGATGCGGACGGCGGCCGTCTCAGGCACCGGTGACCAGCTCCGTCAGCACGCCGTGCACCGCGTCGGGATGGATGAACGCCACCTGAAGACCGTACAGACCGAGACGCGGCTCGCGGTCGACGAGTTGCACGCCCTCGCCGTCGAGCCGGGCGAGCTCCGCGCGCAGGTCGGCCACCTCGTAGGCGACGTGGTGCATGCCCGGGCCGCGACGAGCAAGGAACCGCCCTACTGGTGTATCCGCGTGCAATGGCGCCAGCAGCTCCACCCGACCGGCGCCGACATGCAACGCCACGGCCTCCGCACCCTGCGACGCGATCGTCTCGCGCGCCTCCACCGCCGCGCCGAGCAGCCGCTCGTACGTGTCAACGGCCTCGTCGAGATCTCTGACGGCGACGCCGATGTGGTGAATCTCCCGGGCCGCCACGCCCGGATGCTAGTGCAGCCGGATCAGTCCGAGGTCGGCAGGGCGTCGCGGACGGTGCCGATCGTCTCCGAGCTCCTGGACTCCCGCTTCACGTCCGTGAGGAGCTCCTCGAGCTGGTCGCGGACGAGCGTCTCGCGCTCGAGCAACGCCAGTGCCACCCGGTCGAGTGGCAGGCGGTGCTTCGTCAAGAGGCGCATGGCCTCGTCGTAGGCCTCGTCCGTGAGCCGCGCCTGCTCGGCGTCGCGCAGCCGCTTCGTCTCCTCCGACAGCGAGTAGTTGTCGGCGCGCATCGTCCGCGAGGAGACGATCTCCGACATGCCGTAGTCGAAGACCATCGCGCGGGCGAGGTCGGTTGCGCGCTCGAGGTCGTTCGCAGCGCCGTTCGTCACCCGGCCGAACACGACTTGCTCGGCAGCGCGGCCCGCGAGGTAGACCTTCAGCATGTCCGTCAGCTCTTCCTTCGTGTGCAGGTAGCGATCCTCGGCAGGGAGGTTGAGCGTGTACCCGAGGGCCTGGCCGCGCGAGACGATTGTCGCCTTGTGCACCGGCAGCGCGTCGCCCATGAGATGGGACATGAGCGCATGGCCGGCCTCGTGGTAAGCGAGGATGCGCTTCTCCTTCTCGGAGACGACCCGCCGCTGCTGGAGGCCCGCGACGACGCGCTCCATGGCGGAGTCGAAGTCCTCGGCGGTGATCTCCTTCGCCAGCCGGCGGCCCGCGGCGATTGCCGCCTCGTTCGCGATGTTCGCGAGGTCGGCGCCTGTGAGCCCGGCGGTCTGGCGGGCAACGGTCTCCAGGTCGACGTCATCGGCCAGAGGCTTGCCGGCAGTGTGGACGCCGAGAATCTCGGTGCGGCCCGCAAGGTCGGGAGCGGACACGAGCACTTGGCGATCAAAGCGGCCCGGCCGCAGCAGGGCGGGGTCGAGGTCCTGGAGGCGGTTCGACGCTCCCATCACGACGACCCGGTCGTCGGACGCGAAGCCGTCCAGCTCGACGAGCAGCTGGTTCAGCGTCTGGTCCTGCTCACGGTTGAACCCGTGTCCGGTTCGCGCGGCGCCGACCGCGTCGAGCTCGTCGATGAAGACGATCGAGGGCGCGTGCTTGCGCGCCTCGGCGAAGAGCTTTCTGATGCGGGCGGCACCGAGGCCCGCAAACATCTCGACGAACGCGGAGGCGCTCTGTGAGAAGAACGACGAGCCGGACTCGTGCGCCACGGCCTTCGCCAACAGCGTCTTCCCCGTTCCCGGAGGCCCGTAGAAGAGGATGCCCTTCGGTACGCGCGCGCCGAGCTGCTCGAAGCGCTTCGGGTCGCGAAGGAAGTCGACGACTTCCTGGAGCTCGAGCTTGACCTCGGAGAGCCCGGCGACGTCGTTCCAGGTGACGCTCGAGCTCGTTCGGGAGGCGGGGCGTTGGGTGTTCACCCTCGGCGTCAGCTTCACGACCCGCCAGAGGAAGTACACCATCAGACACATCAAGGCCAGCGGGAGCCAAATCAGGAGCATCCCGCCGACATCCTCGAGGATCGCGCCCACGACTTGCGCATCGGCAGCCGCAGGCGAAACCCTTAGCGGGACTTACGTCTCTCGCTCGAGCTCGAGGCAGGCGTTGAGCGCCGCGTCCGCGACGTCGACCTGATCCGCCGTCGGCTCGGCCGTCGCCACGCGCTCCTGCAGCTCGTGGCCCGGGCGGGCGAGCGCCTTCGCAAGCGGATGCTTCGGGTTACGCACCATCCAGCCAAAGATCTCCGTCGCGGCCGCCATCGCGCCAAGCGCAGCCACGAGGCTCGCAGGCCGGCGGAGATGCGCCGGTGCGCGTCCGGCAAGCGTCGCGCCGGCGGCCGTCGCCAACAGCAACGGCCCGACGAGGTGTGTGCCACAGCGCTCGTGCTCCTTCGCCGCGCGCTCACCGTGCTCGTACGTTCCGATCGAGACGTGCTCGGCGCCGTGATACGCGGCGAGCTCACCCTCGCGAAGTGCGAGCACTGCCGGCGTGAGCGCGATCGCTCCGGCCGCGAGCTCCTGCACCGCCTTCGGAAGACGTGTCTCCCTGATGGCGCGTCCAGCGACGCCGGCAGCCGCCATCGAGGCGAGCACTTTCGGCCGCTGGAAGGCGAAGCGCGCCTCCGGCAGGTTGCGTCGAACCCGAGGTAGCACGAGCAGCGCCTCGAGCAGCCGTGCCGGCCCGCGCAGCAAGGGCCGGTTCCCCGGCAGCAGGCGCTTTTGGCCGCGCGCGACGTGAATCTCGCCGTCGTCCGCTCGCACTGCGCACGCCCAGGACGTGGGACCGTGCACGAGCACGCCGTTGGCCAGCGCCATCCCTCCCAGACGGATCTTCTCGTCGGCCATGCTCATCAGGCTAGCTATCGGCCGATGGCCAGCGCGGCATGACGCAGGAACTCGACGCCGAGCTCGAGGTCCGCCTCTTCGATCCGCTCGTCGGCGGAGTGCACCAGGCGGTTCGCCAGCTCCGCCGCCATCGTGCGCATGGGAAAGAACCCGTAGGCGACCGTGCCGAACGACTCCCGCAGCCAGTGGCTATCCGTGAACCCCGCGACGCAGATCGGCACCGCTTTCGCCCCGGGCTCGGTGCGCTCGACGAACTCCTCCACCGCGGCCCACAGCGGCGTGTCCATCGACGAGCGCGTGCCGCCCTGAGGTGCTCGCCACTCGAGCTCGTAGTCGCCCGGGCCGAACCACTCGCGAAGAACGCGGTCGATGTCGTCCTGCGAGTCGCCCGGCCTCAGCCGGCAGTCGATCGTGACGTCGCAGAGGCCCGGGATGACGTTGCGCTTGTGGGACGCGGAGATGACCGTCGGCGACAGCGTCGTCGTCAGCAACGGCTCGAGGATCTGCGCCGCATCGGGATCGACGGCGCGCGCGGCCTCGAGCGCCTCGGCGGCGGGCGGCACCGAGCCGATGACGGCGGCGAGAAAGCCCTCGGTCTCGGGGCCGAGCTGTGGCTCCTCGCGGTACGCGGCGGCACGCTCGATGAGCGCGGCGGCCTTGACGAGCGCGTTGTCCGCGATGCCGGGGATGGCCGCATGGCCGCTACGCCCGTGCACGAGCAGGCGAAACGGCGACGACGCCTTCTCGGCCGCGGCGCAGGTGTAGAAGACCCGGCCGCCGAGCTCCAGCCGGTCGCCTGCCCCTTCGTTCACCGCGTAGTCGCAGCGGACAGCCTCGGGATGCTCCTCGCACAGCCAGTGCAATCCCTGGTACTCGCCCTCGCCCACCTCCTCGTCTGCCGTCGCGACGAAGAGGAGGTCGCCGGCGGGACGGAAGCCTTCGCGCGCGAGTGAGGCGATGGCGACCGCGCTGGCCGCAACCTGGCCCTTCATGTCGAGGGCGCCGCGGCCCCACACGCAGCCATCCTTTAGCTCGCCCGACCAAGGATCGACCGTCCACTCGGCCGGGTCGGCGAGGACGGTGTCGGTATGCGACAGCAGAAGCAGGCTCGGGCCTTCCCCGGAGCCGGGAATCCGCGCCACGAGATTCGCCCGAGCCGGATCGCGCGCGTAGAGCTCGCACGCGACACCTGCCTCCTCGAGGTACGCCCGAAGCAGCTCCGCTGCCAATGTCTCGTTCCCGGGCGGGTTGACGGTGTCGAGGCGAATCAGCTCCTGGAGCAGCCGGACGGCCTCGGCGCGGAACATCGCGCGAGCATACTTTCGGCATGGGCGACCTGTTCTCGGAGGCCGCGTCCGCCCGGATGGCGGAGCACGCGCCGCTCGCCGCTCGCCTGCGGCCGCGAACGCTCGACGAGCTCGTCGGCCAGCGGCAGATCCTCGCCGAGGGCTCGGCTCTCCGCCGCGCGATCGCGGAGGACCGCGTCGGCTCGATGATCCTCTACGGGCCGCCGGGCAGCGGCAAGACGACGCTCGCCCGCATCGTCGCCGACACCACGGATGCGGCGTTCGAGCAGCTCTCCGCCGTGAACGCGACGGTGGCCGAGGTACGAGCCGTGATCGCGGCGGCGCGCGAACGTCTGGGCGCGAACGGCCGCCGCACGATCCTCTTTCTCGACGAGATCCACCGCTTCAACAAGGCACAGCAGGACGCACTCCTACCCTCGGTGGAGGAGGGGCTGCTGACGCTCGTCGGCGCGACGACGGAGAACCCGTACTTCGAGGTGAACGCCGCGCTCCTGTCACGCTGCCAGGTGTACGAGCTCGAGCCGTTGTCGGAGGATGACCTGGTCACGATCGTCCGCCGCGGCGCCGTCGAGCTGGGCCTCGAGCTGCCGGATGACATCGTCGCTCTCGTCGCCGTCAAGGCCGGAGGCGACGCCCGAACGGCGCTGAGCGTCCTCGAGCTCGCCGCCCAGACAGCCGACGGCGCGCCCACGGAGAGCCACGTGGAGGATGCCGCGCGCAAACGGCCACTCGTCTACGACCGGGCCGGCGACCGCCACTACGACTTTGCGTCGGCGTTCATCAAGTCGATGCGCGGCTCGGACCCCGACGCGGCGGTCTACTACCTCGCGGCGATGCTCGAGGGCGGCGAGGATGCCCGCTTCGTTGCGCGCCGCATGGTGATCCTCGCCTCGGAGGACATCGGCAACGCCGATCCGAACGCGCTCGTGGTCGCCGTCGCCGCCGCGAACGCCGTCGAGCACGTTGGACTGCCCGAGGCGCAGCTGAACCTCGCGCAGGCCGCCATCTACCTCGCGCTCGCGCCGAAGTCGAACGCCGTCACGACCGCGCTCGCCGAGGCTCGGCGCGACGTCCGCGAGCAGGGCAACGTCAGGCCGCCGAAGTTCCTTCGCTCGACGGGCCACCCGGGACAGCGAAAGCTCGGTCACGGCGAGGGCTACGTCTACCCGCACGACGACCCGGCGGGGTTCGACATGAGCTATCTGCCCGACGAGCTGAAGGGCAAGCGCTACTACAAGCCCTCCTGAGAGCGGTCATCGCCGCGTGTAAAGCGGCCGATACAACGAACATGGAGGGACGGCAACCCTCTAGCAGATCGCTCCTGGCAATCGTCTGGACTGCATTCGTGCTCATCTGGGCGATGGCGGCTCTCATCGCCCTGTCGCTGACACAGGTGATCGCCTGTGACGGCGGCGGATTCGCCGTCTGCCGCACCCGCATCCCCGGCCGGCCGCTACTGCAACGGTGTCGGCGACTACTTCTCTTCCGGCGAGGGCGAAGGCCTCGCGCTCGTCTACGGGTGGCCGCTGGTCGTGCTCGCAGCCGTCGGCGTCTACGGAGTCTGGAAGTGCTGCAAGAGGCTGATGGTCGTTGTAGCCGCCGCGTCTTCGCTGCTGCTCGTTCTCCACGTCACGCTCGCGTTCTCGCTGCCGGCCTAGCGCTTCGGGTGCGCCGCGAAGAAGCGCCAGATCTCGGGATTGCCCTGGTACGGACCCTTGGGCCACTGGTGGCCCATGCCCTGGATCGTCACGAGACTCACCTCAGTCGAGCGTTTGCACACCTCCCACGAGGTCGTCGTGGCCGCGCCGTCGATGGCCGTCGTCCCCGTCGCCGGACAGCCGTCGAGCCGCCGCCACGTGTCGATCCCCGCAAGCGCTTCGTAAGGCTGCCCACTGACCTTCGCGTGCCGTAACGTGGCGAGCGATGAGCGCTGAGCTCATGGCGAACGCGAGGCGCCGGGACCGTGTCAGTGCGGAGCTCAGCGAGCTGGTGCGCCAGAGACACGTCCAGGCGCTGATCGGTATCACGGCGATCGGCGCCGCCATCCGCTTTGCAACGCTCGACCTCCAGAGCTTCTGGAACGACGAGGTCTTCACGTCGTGGGAGATGACCCAAGCATTCGAAGACATGCTCGAGTCGGTCTGGCGCATCGAGTCTGCGCCACCGCTGTACTACACCGTCGCCTGGCTCTGGGCCAAGGTCTTCGGCCACGGAGAAGCCGGGCTGCGCGCGCTGTCCGCGCTTGCGGGAACCTTGACGATCCCCGTCGCGTATGCAGCTGCATCGACGCTTGTCTCACGGCGGGCCGGGCTCCTCACCGCCGCACTTGCGGCGACGAGCCCGTTTCTCGTCTGGTACTCACAGGAGGCTCGTCCGTACAGCTTGGCGGTGCTGCTGAGCTCGCTTGGATTCCTCTTCTTCGTACGAGCCGTGCGACAGGCAAACCGACGCGACGTCGTGCTCTGGGCGGTGTGTTCGGTCGCCGTCGTCGCGACGCATTACATGGCGGGGTTCATCGTGCTCACCGAGGCATGCGTGCTGTTCGCGCTGGCCGTCCGAAGGCGGGAGATCGTCGTCGCGTTCGCGGCGGTCTCTGCCGTTTCGCTCCTGCTGCTGACCAAGAGCCGGAATTCGCCCGAGTGGGTATCGGAGATCCCACGGGACTACCGCTTCGAGGAGACGCTGCGCCAGCTCGTCACACCCTCTCCCATGTACTCCTGGGCCGGCGCGGGGGACGGTGGAAGCGACTCGCACGAGCTGTGGTGGCTCGCAGGCGTGCTGCTCGTCGCCGCGCTGGCGTTGGCGATCGCCCTTGGCGCCCGGTCCGAAAGGCGAGGGGTGATCATTGCGCTCGTTGTCGGCGGCGGCGCGATTGTCATCGCGCTCCTCGTGGGAACCCTGGGCGACGTCCTCATCGATCGAGGCGACTACTTCCTGGACCGCAACGTCATATTCGCCTGGCTGCCGCTTGCGATCGTCGTCACCGGCGGGATCGGCCTGGCCCGTACCGGCGCCGTAGGGATAGGTGTGATCTCCGCACTCTGCATCGCGGGTCTCGCGATCGTGCTGACCATCGACCTCAACCGTTCGTGGCAACGCGACGACTGGCGCCTCATCGCCAGCAGGCTGGACACGGGGTCGGGAGCGATCATCGTCCTTCCCGCCTATCAGTCAAGCCCGCTGCGCTACTACGGACGAGGGCTTGCCGATGCGAGCGAGACCGGCGCCCGAGTGCGAATCGTCGATGTGCTGCTACCTGCGGGCGCCGACCGCAGCTTCATCGAGGCTCCACCTCCGTTCGAAGAGATAGGCAGGGCGCGGCTGCACCGCTGGGTCGTGCAGAGGTTTGTCTCGCCGGTGCCGGTGCGCGTGCCCCCACAACGGGGCCTGCTCATCCGCCGCGGCGGCACGCAGTAGCTACAGGATCCTGGCGCCGAGCGCGCTCGCGACGAGCTCGACCGCCAGCCGCGCCGTCGTGTTCTCGCGGTCGAGGATCGGGTTCACCTCGACGACCTCGAGCGAGCCGACGAGGCCTGATTCGGCGACGAGCTCCATGGCGAGGTGGGCTTCGCGGTACGTGAGCCCGCCGCGCACGGGCGTTCCCACGCCGGGCGCGTCGGAGGGATCGACGACGTCCATGTCGAGCGACACGTGCACGAAGCCGGGGCCATCGACGTGGGCGAGCGCCTCGCGCATGGCGTGCTCGACGCCGAGCCGGTCGAGATCGCTCATCGTGTAGACGGCGGCTCCGAGCTCACGAAGCAGGGACCGTTCCGCCTCGTCGAGCGATCGCACCCCCACCAGGGCGACGCGCGCCGGATCGACCGCGGGCAGCGTCCAGGCTTCGTGGTCGAAGGCGTTCCCGCCGAGGCCGAGCGCGGCCGCCAGCACCATCCCGTGGACGTTGCCGGTGAGGCTCGTCTCCGGCGTGTTGAGATCGCCGTGCGCGTCGAGCCACAGCACGCCGCCCGGGCCGTCCCGCCGCAGTCCAGCCAGCGTCCCAAGCGCAACGGAGTGGTCGCCGCCGAGCACGAGCGGCACGTGGCCCTCCTCGACTGCTCGCCGGACAAGCTTCGCCACCTCGGCGCACGTCGCCTTGATCTGCTCGAGGAAGCGCAGCTCCTCGTCACCCTCGGCCTCGGCCTCGGCCACCGGGGTGGGCACGTTCCCCCAGTCGGCGCACTCGCGACCGAGCCCCTCGATTCGCCGGTCGAGCCCGGCGTAGCGAATCGCGGACGGGCCCATGTCGACGCCTCGCCGGTCCTGGCCGAGGTCGAGCGGCGCGCCGATGACGGCGACTGGTTGTTGCGGCAGGTTCAAGTGGCGAGGGCGAATCGCCGGCGACAGTCCAGGTTCGCTTAGCGCGTTGGACTCTTCGGCGGAGGCCGCGGGGAGCCGGGCTAGACTGACGTCCGGCGGCGAGGTAGCTCAGTCGGTAGAGCACACGGCTGAAAACCGTGGTGTCGCCGGTTCGATTCCGGCCCTCGCCACCTCCCTAAGAAAGCCCCCCAAGTAGCGCAAGAGCTCCTCGGGGGGCGGGTGTCTCGACCGGTGCTACCGTGCCGCCGACACCGCTCCCACCATACGACGTCCGTCGCCGTACGGCAAGGCATTTCTCATGCGCGAGCGCGAATGCGAACCCGGTCGCCCACCCGCGCCGAGATCACGGACGCCGCATCGCCGACGTTGATGGCGATCGAGATGTTCCGGTACGAGTCCTCGTAGAGCACGATGTCGCCGCGGGCCACGTCGGCGAACGTCCTCGCCGCGACCGCGTAGTACGGCTGGAGCCCGATCTCGAGCTCGATCCTCGTGCCGGGCACGATTCCCACCTGGTCGAGATCGCTGGCGGTGAGGTTGAGCTGCACGTTGCCGAAGCGGTCGACGATGAGCACGTGGGCGACGATCTCCTCCGCCGAGACCTGCGCGACGGGAACGTCGAGGCGCGTGAGCGCTGACGTATCTAGGGCAGGGCCGAGCTCGACCGGCTCCAGGCCTCCGGCAAGGAACGCAGCAGCCGGCGCGAAGACGTCGCGACCGTGGAACGTCCGCGAGAGCGGAGACAGCCGGTACTCCCCCTCTGTGAGCTCCCACGCGTCGCCGATACCGCCCATCCGCTCGGCGGCCGGGATGAGCAGCCCGTTGTCGGGGCCGACGTACAGACGGCCGTCGCCGCTTCGCAACGCGATCGCCTTCCGCTCCGTCCCCACGCCCGGGTCGACAACGGCGAGATGGACCCCTTCGGGCATGTACGGCAGCGTGTTTCGCAGCACGAGCGCGCCCTGCAGGACCGCGGTCGGCGCGATGCCGTGGGTGATGTCGATGATCTCGACCTCGGGCGCGATCCGCTTCATCACGCCGTGGCACGTGCCCACGAAATCGTCGGCGACGCCGAAGTCCGTGAGGAAGGTGATCGGAAGAGGCATCTAGCCTCCGAGCGTAGCGATGGCGTCGACGAGCCCGTCGAGGTCGTGCCGCTGCGCCTCTGCGATCACGCCGATCCCCGCTTCTCGGGCGGCGGCGGTCGTCTGGGGCCCGATCGAGACGGCAGGAATGCCGGCTCCGAGCGCGCCGAAGGCGCGGGCGGCGGAGGCCGAGGCGAGCACGACGACGTCGCCGGCGGGAGGCGCAGGACGCAGCTCGGTCGTCCGGTAGAGCGGCAGGAAGTCCGCGCCGAGCTCGTCGACGATGAGCGTGCGGGCGCCCTCCGCGGCGGCGAAGAGCACGCGCCCGGGCGGTCGCGGCAGCTCGGCGAGCAAGCCTTCCTGCGTCGAGACCACGGGTACGAGATCCACGACGACCCCGGCCCGCGCGAGCGCGGCGGCCGTCCCAGGGCCGATCGCCGCGACACGCCCGGCGCGTCCGCGCGCCCGTGACATCAGCTCGTCTGCGCCGTTCGGGCTTGTGACGATGAGCCAGTCGTACCCGGACAGGTCAATCGAGCCCCAGCCGATCGGGTCGACGCGGATGAGGGGGCAGAGCACGACCTCGTGGCCCAGCTCGGCGATGCGTGACGCGAGAGGCTCGGCCTGGCCGGGCGCGCGTGTGACGACGACTCTCATCTTCCGGCAGCGAGCTCCAGGAGCTCGCGGGCAAGCGCGACGGGATCGTCGCCGCGACGGCGCTCGATCCAGCGGCCGTCCTCGTCGGCGATGAGCGCCTCCAGCAACGTCACCGTCGTGGTACGCGGCAACGGGCGCGAGACAGCCGCCGCCGACAGCTGCCACGCATTCACGCTCCGCAGCAACCCTGCGCCGCGTCTCGGCGTCGTCCGCTGCGGCGACGAGCTCCTCCTCGCCTTCGCGAACCTGGAGCGCGAGCGAGCCCTGGCCGGCTTCGGGGAGCACTTCCGCCGGCTCGAACCGGTGGCCGACCTCGACCTCGAGACCCAGCCGGTCGAGGCCGCAGGCGGCGAGGACGATCGCGTCGAGACCCCGCTCGGAGCGCTTGGCGAGCCGCGTGTCGATGTTCCCGCGCAGTGGCTCGATGGACAGCGAGGGCTCGAGCGCGAGCAGCTGTGCTCGGCGCCGCGCCGATGCTGTGCCGATACGCATCCCCGGCGCCAGGCGATCGCTCCCGACGAGCGCGTCGCGCGCATCCTCGCGCGGCGGGTACGCGCCGACGACGAGCCCAGCCGTGTCGGTCGACGTCATGTCCTTCGCAGAGTGAACAGCGACGTCGATGCGGCCGCCCAGCAAGGCTTCCTCGAGCTCCTTCACGAAGACGCCGCGCTCACCGATCTCGCCGAACGGCTTGCGGCGGTCGCGGTCGCCGATCGTCGTGATCGGGATGAGAGCGATCTCGACGGCTCCCGAGACGCGCAACAGGTCGGCCGCGAGACCGGCCTGCGTGAGCGCGAGCCTACTGCCGCGAGTGCCGACGCGAAGCAACATCGTCCTTCAGCCGCAGCGTGGGGGCATGCAGGAGCTTGTCGACGATTCGCGCCGTGATCGAGTCCACGACGTCCAGCTCCGCTGCCGTCAGCCTCCCCAGGCGCCCGCGGGCGCGCTCGAGCTCCTGTACGCGGATCTCCTCGGCCTTTGCGCGAAGCGACGCGATGGCGGGCGCAGCCTCCCGCGCCGCGCGCCAGGCGGCGAACCGCTGCGCTTCGGCGGCGACGATCGCTTCCG
The DNA here is from genome assembly GCA_963755155.1 of uncultured Actinomycetes bacterium. Taxonomy (GTDB): domain Bacteria; phylum Actinomycetota; class Thermoleophilia; order Gaiellales; family Gaiellaceae; genus PALSA-612. The sequence goes on from CAVWIV010000016.1 coordinate 28,911, forward strand.
CCCTCGACACCTCGCCGGCGCGGCCCGGGGTCGAGTCGCTGACGACAGCCTCGAGGTCGTCGATGTCGTAGACGTAGCACCCCTCCAGCTCGTGGACAGCCGGATCGACGTCGCGCGGCACGGCGATGTCGATGAAGAACAGCGGCCGTCCCTTCCTCGCACGCGCAGCGTCGGTTCGACGGCCTCGCGGGCGAGCACGAAGCCGCGGGCGCTCGTGGACGCAACGACGACGTCGGCGTCGGACAGTCGGCCGCCGACCTCGGCCAAGGCCACGGCCGCACCGCCATAGCGCTCGGCCACCTCCTGCGCCTTCGCCGGCGAGCGGTTCGCGACGAGCTCGATTCGCGCCCCACGCGCCACGAGGCTCGCGGCCGCGAGCTCGCCCGTCTTCCCCGCGCCGAGCAGCATCACGGAGCATGACGAAAGGTCGCCAAAGAGCTGCTCGGCGAGCGCAGCCGCTGCAGCGGCCACCGAGGCGGGCACCTCGCCGATCGCGGTCTGAGCACGAACCTTCCGGCCTGCGTGAATCGCCCCGCGGAACATCCGGTCGAGCAGGGGCCCTGTCACGCCCTGATCGAACGCCGACCGCACCTGGCCGAGGATCTGTCCCTCGCCCGGCACGAGCGAGTCGAGCCCCGCGGCCACGCGGAAGAGGTGCAGCGCGACGTCGTCGTCGCGCAGGCGGTAGACCACCGCGGCCAGCTCCGTCGGACGGAAGCCCCGAGCTCTCGGAGAGGAGCTCGAGTGCCTCGGCGTCGTCACCTGCGCCGTAGATCTCGGTCCGGTTGCAGGTCGACAGGCAGACAGCCTCGCCGGCGTCACCCGCCAGGCGCCGCGACAGCTCCGCGGCATCCGCTTCCGAGAGCGACACGCGCTCGCGCAACTCGACCGGCGCCCTCCGGTGAGAGAGCCCGATGAGGTACGGCGAGCTCATGCGAAGTGGGCCAGCGGCAGGGCGAGCCGCACCACGATGACGAGGCCGAAACCGGCGAGAGCGAGGTACGCGGCGCGACGGCCGCGCCAGCCGGCTTCCAGACGTAGCACGAGATACGCCGCGTACACGGCGATCGTCGCGAGTGACGCGACCATGAGCGCGTCGAAGCCACCTCCTGCCTCGCGGAGCCGGACGAGGCCGAGCCCGACGCCGGTCGCCAGCGCGGGCAGCGACACGAGCACCGTGCGCGCCGCGAGCGTGTCGAGCGTGACGAGGGAGGGCATGCGACCGAGCAGCGAGGCAGGTCGCCGGCGCTTGAGCCTCCGCTCCTCGTAGAGGTAGAGACCGGACATCGCGGCGGCCAGCGTCAGGCCCGCGAACGCCGCGAGCACGAGCCCGACGTGGAAGACGAGGAACGGCGTCGAATAGGCGACCGACTCGCCGGACGACCCGGCGCCGGCGAGCCACGAAGCGAGCAGGAGCCCGGCCGCGAGCGGCATGATCGCCAGCCCCAGCAGCGCGTAGCGGGCGCGGCAGCCCCAGACGAGATAGCCGCCGACGACGAGCCAGACGAAGAGGTTGAGCGTCCCCGCCCACGTGTCCCACGGAAAGCCGCCGCTCGAGGCGAAGAGCGCCGCGATGAGCGCTGTCTGCGCGAGCCAGCCGAGCCGTACGCCCCACGTCGCGAGCCGCCCCGCGCGTCCGGGGTGCCACGCGTCGCCGGCGTACGCGATCGCCGCCTCGCCGTAGCCGATCAGCGCGGGTAGGAAGAGCAACTCAGCCATCGCTCGCCTCCTTCCGCTCTCTCGCCAGCCTCGTCAGCTCCTCGACGTCGCGCTCGAGCCGCGACAGCTTCGTCGCGATCAGCAGCACGTAGACGAGCAGGAACACGAACACGACGAGATACGCGGCCGCGACGTACTTCTCCTCGGCCGTCACGCGAGCAGCTCCCTGAGCTCCTTCAGCCGCTGGTCGAGCCGCTTGCCGGCCAGCTCGATCCTGTACAGCGCGTAGCCGATCGAGAGCATCGCCGCCAGGCAGACGGCGAACGTCGTGAACTGCGACCCGGCCATCTGCGGGCCGTCACGCGTGAACGTCACCGGGTGCACGAGGCTCTCTGCGAGGCGGATGGCGAGAAAGCTGATCGGGATGAGCACGACGCCGATGAGCGCGAAGACGGCGGAGATCGAGGCGCGCTGCGGCCCGGGCTCGATCGAGAAGCGGAGCATGAAGTACGCGCAGTAGAAGAGGAAGAGGATGAGGAAGAGCACGAGCTGGCGGTCGCCCCACTCCCACCAGTGCCCCCAGCTGATCTTCGCCCAGATGGAGCCCGTGACCAGCGTCAGCAGGCCGAAGATCACGCCCATGTGCACGGCCACGTAGCTCTCGAGGTCGCGCTCCTCCCCGCCCTTCCAGAGGTAGAGAAAGCCCTTGAGCGCGCCGAGGCCGAAGGCTGCGTACGCCGTCAGCGCGATGGGCACGTGGAAGTAGAAGATCTTCTGGTTGAGCCCGTCCTGGTCGACGGGCGCGTAGAACGCGACGAGCGCGATCGCAGAGACGGCGAGCACCGCCGCCACCGCGGCCGCTGCCACGAGCGGGTTATTCCGAGACCACATACTCAAAGGACGCCCACGAAATGATCGCAAAGACCGCGTCGTAGAGCGCCAGGAAGGCGAGGTAACGACCCGGATCGTCGGAGATGCTCGCGCCCACGCCGCCGACGACGATCGGGATCGCGAGCGGGAGGAAGAGCAGCGGCAGCAAGAGCTCGCGGGAGCGCGTGACGGAAGCCATCGCGGCGAGCAGCGTGCCGACGGACACGATGCCGATGTTCGCGAGGGCGACGCCGGCGACCGTGCCCCAGCCGAGCCCGCCGAAGAACAGCGCGAACGCGGGCAGCGCGACGAGCTCGGTCAGCACGAGGAACGCGAGCACCGCAACCGACTTGCCGAGCCAGATCGCGCTGCGGTCGCACGGCGCTAGCAGCAACCCGTCCATGAGCCGCTGCTCGCGCTCGGCCACGAAGGCCCGTACGAGGGCGAGCATGGCCGTGAAGAGGATCACCACCCATAACAGGCCGGCGCTCACGGCCTCCGAGTCCTCGGTCGGCACGGCGAAGTGGAAGACGACGAGGCCGGCCACCACGAAGAGCACCATCGCGGGGAGCGTGTCGCGGCCGCGCAGCTCGAGCAGCACGTCCTTCCGCGCCAGCGCAGCCGCGTCGTAGAAGTAGCGCCTCATCCGAGGGTGAGCGAGCCGCTTGCGAGGGCCGCGAGCCGCAGCGGGTCGTGGGTGGCGACGAGGCAGGTCGCGGTCGTGCGGTACTCGGCGAGCTCGCGGTCGAGCAGATCGGCGCCCGCGTCGTCGAGGGCGCTGTACGGCTCGTCGAGGATCAAGAGCTCAGGGTCGTGTAGCAGCGAGCGGCAGAGCGCGAGCCGCTGCGCCATGCCGCGCGAGAACGTCGCCACGAGCTCGGCCCGCGCGTCCCACAGCCCGAAGCGCTCGAGCAGCATGCCGATGCGCTCGCGCCGCTCCGGAATCGCGTACAGGCGCCCGTAGAGATCGAGGTTCTCGAGCGCCGTCAGCTCCTTGTAGACGAGCGGCTCGTGGCCGAGGAAGCCGATCGCGGCGCGGTCCGCGTCCACTTCCAGCTCGCCCGACGTCGGCGCCGCCAGCCCTGCACACAGCCGGAGCAGCGTCGTCTTGCCGGAGCCGTTCGGCCCGGTGACGACGAAGAAGCCGCCGCGAGGCAGCTCGAAATCCACGCCCTGCAGGACGCGCTTGTCGCCGTACCGCTTCGCGAGGCCGCTCGCCCGAATCATGTCGCTACCTCCGCGAGCACGAAGCAGAAGAACACGATGCTGATGACGCCGTTCAGCGTGAAGAACGCGGTGTTCAGGCGCCGCAGGTCTCCAGGCGAGACGATCGCGTGCTCGTACGCGAGCAGCGCGGCGACAGCACCCACGCCGACCCAGTACGAAGACGCCGGCGTCGAGCTCGAGGCCGGCCCACCCGAGCAGCGCCACCGTCGCGACGTGGAGCGCGCGGGCGCCCCAGAACGCCGCCGGAACCCCGAAGCGCGCCGGGAACGAGTGGAGACCCTGCTCACGGTCGACCTCGATGTCGAAGACGGCGTAGAGGAGGTCGAAGCCGGCCACCCAGGCGGCGACGGCCGCGCCGAGCAGCCAGGCGGCGAGCGGCAGCTCGCCGGTCATCGCGACCCAGCCGCCGACGGGCGCGAGCCCGAGCGTGGCGCCGAGCCAGGCATGACTCAGCCACGTGACCCGCTTCAGGTACGGATAGACGACGAACATCGCCACCGGGATCGGCCAGAGCCAGCGGACGACCGGGTCGAGGTTGAAGACTGCGAGCAGGAAGACGGCGAGCGAGAGGGCGCAGAACAGTACGACCTGCCAGGGCGCCAGCGTCCCGCGGGGCAGCTCGCGGCCCGCCGTGCGCGGGTTGCGCGCGTCGATGCCGGCGTCGACGAGGCGGTTCACGGCCATCGCGAACGAGCGGGCGCCGGCCATCGCGAGCGTGACCCAGAGGATCTCCGCGGCGCTCGGTACGGCGGCGAGCGCGAGGAACGCGCCCACGTAGGCGAACGGGAGCGCGAACACCGTGTGCTCGAGCTTCACCAGCGACGCAAAGCGCCGCGGATAGACGATGGCGCCTTCCATCACGTCTGCCGGTGCGCCGTCTCCTCGCCGGCCAGCAGGTGCACGGCGTGCCCGAGCGCCGGCTGGAGCACCGCGAACCCGTCCCGGCAGCCTCCGGGCGATCCCGGGAGGTTCACGATGAGCGTGTTGCCGCGGATGCCGGCTGCGCCGCGGGAAAGCAGGCCGTGCGGCGTCTTCGTGACCGCGTCCGCGCGAATGGCCTCGGCGATGCCCGGGGCCCAGCGTTCGAGCACCATGCGCGTGGCCTCCGGCGTGACGTCCCTGGGCCCGACGCCGGTGCCGCCGGTCGTGAGCACGACCTGAGCGTCGTCGGCAAGCTCGGAGATCGCGGTCGATATCTCCTCCACTTCGTCGGGGACGACGCGGCGTGTCACCTCGAACCCCTCCGCCTCGAGGAGCTCCGCGAGGACGTCGCCGCTCTTGTCCTCGCGCGTGCCTGCGACGACGCCGTCGGACACCGTGAGCACCGCGGCCTTCACGACTTCGTCTTCTCCAGCAGCCGAACATCCTCGATGACGAGCTTTGCGTCGACGCCCTTGACCATGTCGTAGACGGTAAGCGCGGCCACCGCAGCCGCCGTCAGCGCCTCCATCTCGACGCCCGTCTGTGCCGTCGTCTCTGCCACTGCCGTGATCTCGACCGACCCGTCGCCCGGCTCCACCGTCACGCTGACGTGCGTGAGCGGGAGGGGATGGCAGAGCGGGATCAGCTCGCTCGTCCGCTTGGCGGCCATGATCCCCGCCACCTCCGCGCAGGCGAGCGCGTCGCCCTTGGGCAGCTCGCGCAGGCGCTCGACCGTCTCCGGCGCCATGCGGACGGTGGCCGCCGCCACCGCCCGCCTCCGCTCGTGTGGCTTCCCACCGACGTCGACCATGTGCACACGGCCGGCGTCGTCGAGATGCGTGAGCTCGTCGCTCACCGTCGCCCCAGATATCGCTTCGTGAGCCGAGCCAGCCCGCCGCGGTGGGCGGCAGCGCCGCGTACTCGCGCGCCGGGCGCCTTCCGGTAGAGGAGCTCGAGCCCGCCCCGGAGGCCCTCGATGCCGTCGGCGCCGTACGGGTACCACCACGGCACGGCGACGCGGCCCGAGTCCTCGTCGACGTACTTGGGGCTGACGAGCTCGCGGAGGCCCTGCAGCCCGTGCGTGCGCCCATAGCCGGAGCCCTTGCGGCCGCCCCACGGCGCCTGGGCGAAGAAGTACGAGTACGCGATGTCGTTCGTCCACACGGCTCCGGCGTCGAGCGCCACCGAGACGCGCCGTGCGCGCGCGGCGTCGGTCGTCCAGACGCTTGCGCCGAGCGCGTAGGGAGAGCCGTTGGCGAGCGACACTGCCTCCTCCTCCGTATCGAAGGGCTCAACGGTCACGACGGGGCCGAACAGCTCCTCGTCGGCGACGCGGCCTTCGATCCGGTCTCCCGCGAGCACCGTCGGCTCGTAGAACCACCCGGGGAGGCCAGTCTCGGGCCGCTGCCCGCCCGTCACCACGGTCGCACCGTTGTCCACAGCGTCTTCGACCAGGGCTTCCGTGCGCTCCCGCTGGGCTTCCGTAATCAGCGGGCCGAGATCGACGTCGGGATCGTTGCCGCGACCGATCCTCAGCCTGCCTGCCTTGGCGGCGAGCTCCTCCGTGAACCGGTCGTAGAGGGGCCGCTCGACGTAGATCCGCTCGGCACCGGAGCAGACCTGGCCGCAGTTCGTGAACGAGCCCCAGAGCGCGCCGGCAAGCGCGCGGCCGACATCGCAGTCGGCGAAGACGACGAGCGGGTCCTTCCCGCCGAGCTCGAGCGTCACCGGCCGGAGCAGCGGAGCGGCTGCGGTCGCCACCGCCCGGCCTGCCTCGACGGAGCCTGTGAAGACGATCTTCGCGATGCCGTCGGCCTCCACGAGAGCCTGCCCCGTCTCGCCCGAGCCGTGGACGACGCGCACGAGGTCCGGCGGGAAGCCGGCTTCGACGAACAGCTCCCCGACCAGCTCCCCAGTCAGGGGCGTCAGCTCGGACGGTTTGAGCAAAGCGGCGTTGCCTGTGCCGACAACGGCTGCGACCTGCGTGAAGGGGACGCCGAGCGGATAGTTCCACGGTGAGATGACGCCGACGACGCCGAGCGGCTCGTTGAGGACGCGGCCGCGCTTGAAGGCGATCAGGCGCGGCGTCCGCAGGCGCTCGGCGCCGAGCACGCGATCGGCGTTGCGGCCGATCCAGCGAGCGCTTTCGGCCGCCACGAACAGCTCGCTCGAGTACGACTCCACGAGCGGCTTCCCCGTCTCGGCCGTGATCGTGCGAGCGATCTCGTCAGCACGATCGAGCAGCGCCTCCCCGAGCGCGTCGAAACGGCGGCGGCGCTCGGACGCAGGCACGCGCCGCCACGCTTTCTGGGCCGCACCGGCGGCGGCGATTGCGTCGGCGATCTCGTCCTCGTAGGCAACGGGGGCCTCCCATACGACGTCGAGCGTCGCGGGGTTCACCGACCGCACAGTGGAGCTGGCTGCGGCCACGGCCGTCACGGGGAGAGCCTAGCCGTCTAGCGCGGCAAAGAGCCCGTCGGCCCACCAGGCGATGTCGTGCGCGCGAACGTGCTCGCGCAGCGCCGAGAGCCGCTCCAGCCGCTCGGCCGCCGGCAGCTCGAGCGCCTGATGAAGCGCGTCAGCCTGCCCCTCGACGTCGAACGGGCTCACGACGAGCGCCCACGGGGCGAGCTCCTCCGCGGCTCCCGCGTTCTCGGAGAGCACGAGCACGCCGTCCCGGTCGTTCAGCAGCGGGCCCTCCTTCGCGACGAGGTTGAGCCCGTCGAAGATCGGGTTCACGAACAGCACGTCGTACTCCGTGTATGCGGCCACCGACAGCGGAAAGTCGTCCCCGATGCGGAGGTCGATCACTTGCGCGCCGGCGCGCTCGTTGACGTCCGCCGCCACGCGCTCGATCTCCGCCAGGTACTCGGCGTATTCGGGGATGTCCTGGCGAGAGGGATCGAGCAGCGCAAGCATCCCGACGCGCCCGCGATGCTCCGGGTGGTTCTCGAGCAGGAGCTCGAACGCCCGGAAGCCGCGCAGGATGTTCTTCGAGGGATCGGTGCGATCGACGCGCACGACCAGGCGCTCCGGCCGGTCTTGCCGAAGCGCGGCGCGGCGGTCGAGAACCGCCTCGTCGGTCGCCAGCGCGTCCAGCTCCGCCGGGTCGACGGAGATCGGCCGCGCCACCGTCTTCGTCTCGCCGCCCGTGATGGCCGCGGCCGCTTCCGCGAACAGCCTCCGCCAGCGCTCGGTGTGAAAGCCGACGAGGTCGTTCGCGAGCAGGCCGTCGTGCACGGCCCGGCGCATGTCGCCCGGAAGCACGCTCCAGCCGTCGACGCTCACCCACGGGATGTGGACGAAGTGGACGAGCCGGGCGTCCGGGCAACGCTCCCGCACGGACCTCGGCGCGAGATAGAGGTGGTAGTCATGGAAGAACACCGTCGCTTCCGGATCTGACGCGAGCTCGTCGACGACAGCGTCCGCGAAGCCGCGGTTCACCTCCGCGTAGCCCTCGTGCCAGGCCTCGTGAAACGCCCTGTCCAGTGCCGGCTTCCGTACGAGATCCCAGAGCCGGTGCTGGATGAACCACAGCATCGGGTTCGCGACGACGTTGTAGTGGCGGTCGTAGGCGGTGGCGTCGTGGGCGACGAGACGCAGGCGAAATGGCAATCCGCGCCGCGAGGTTTCGTCGAAGGCCCGTCCGCCGGCCTCTGCAGCGACGGCGCGATCCTCGTCGCTCAACGCGCTTGCGATCCACGTGACGTCGTAGCTCGAGGCGAGGCTGTCGATCGCCGTCACGAGCCCGCCGCCGCCGCGCCGCGCAACCCGGGCGCCGATGCCGTCGAGGCCGTACGTGACGGGACCGCGGTTCGAGACGACGATGAGTCGGCGGCGGTCGCCTGGCACTACCCCGAGGCTACTTCGACCAGCTCGGCCCCGGCGCTCTCCGAACCGAGCAGCCGGTTGAACAGCGCGAGCCAGTCGCGGAGCAGCCGCGGCGTGAGGAAGTGCTTGCGCACGTGCTCCTTGCCGAGCAGGGCTGCCTCACGAGCGCCCGCCGGGTCGGCGAGGATCTCGAGGCACGCCTCCGCGCACTCCGTCGAGGAGTCCACGAGCCAGCCCGTGACCCCGTGCTCGATCTGCGTCACGATGCCTCCCACGCGGCCTGCCACGACCGGCCGCGCCTTCCAGAGCCCCTCCGAGACGGTCAGCCCGAAGCCCTCGCGAATCGACTTCTGGATGACCGCCGCCGAGTAGACCTGGAACGCGTTCACCTCGACCGAGCCGACGTTGTTGAGGTTCGAGAGCACGAAGATGTCGGGATCCTCGCCGGCGTACGAGACGGTCTGGTTGTAGAACTCCCAGCCCTCGGGGTCGTCGTGGGCCATCGAGCCTACGAGCGCGAGCTGCACGCCGGGGTGCGTCTCCTTGACGACGCGATACGCGTCGATCACGCCCAGCGGGTCCTTCCACGGGTCGAAGCGGGACACCTGGGTCAACAGTGGGCGATTCGTATCGATGCCGAACTGGTTGACGATGTAGACCGACTCCTCGGGCGGGAGCGCCATGTTCTTGGGCGCCAGCGGGTCGATGGCGGGCGGCCAGATGTACGAGCGCGGCAGTCCCGGCGCGCGTGGTACGTAGTCCTCGAGGTGGAAGATCGCTGCGTCATACCTCGCCAGCGAGGGCAGGAGGAAGCCGACCACATCGTGGTTCGGCGTCGAAAGGTCGATGTGGCAGCGCCAGATCCAGCGGGCGGAGGAGGCCGCGGCCGTGTCGATCATCGCCGCCGGCTGCGCGTCGTGGACGATGATGATGTCCCAGTCGCCGTCGAGCAGGCGCGCGTTCTCGGCGTTGCACCGGCGGTAGACGTCCTGCTGGTCGCCTGTCAGCCCTTCGGGGTTGCCCTGGAGGGCGTTGTGGATCGTCTTCGTGACGTCGAAAAAGCCGTCCGCGGCCTGGATGATGCGCCACTCGACGTCGAGACCGACGTCGGCCATGAGCGGCACGAGCGTGTAGTTGATCTCGGCGACGCCGCCGCCGAACGCCGTCGCCGACAGGTGGAGAACCCGCTTGCCCGCAAGCGGCGCGGCGAGCGCGTCGATCTCCTCCCTGAGCCCGCGCGTCGTGATCGACGCGTAGTCAGCTAGGGACTTATGTCCGACGTTGACGAGATTCAGCATGGAGACGGCCTCGCCGCGAGCATACAGCCCGAGATCGGACGGCCGATCTCCCCATCGTTTCCACGTGAAAACGGTCGCTAGCGAGGCGCAGACACGGTTTCGGCGGGCGCCGCAGCCGCCGCGAGGCTCACCACGAACGCGGTTCGGCCATTCGTGCGGTCGAGCTCGAGCGAGCCGCCCATGAGCCGTACGAGCTCGCGGGCGATCGCAAGCCCGAGGCCACTCCCGGACGCTTGCGCGCTGTCCACGCGGTAGAAGCGCTCGAAGACGTTCGCCGCCTCGGCGTCTGCGATGCCGGGACCGTCGTCCGAGACTGTGAGCCGGGCGTTTCCACCCTCCTCGGCGGTGTCGATGCGGACGTGCGTCCCCGCGGGCGTGTGGACGAGCGCGTTCTCGATGAGGATCCGGGCGATCTGCAGCGTGCGCTGCTCGTCCGCGATCGCCACTACGGACAGCGGCGTGTCGACCTCGAGCTCGGTGTCCGCTCTGGAGCGCGACTGCGGTGAACTCCGCCGCTGCCGTCTTCGCGACCTCGTCCAGGGGCACGACGGCCCGGTCGAGGTCGATGTGGCCCGCATCGAGCCGCGAGAGATCGAGGAGCTCCGTGGCGAGCTTCTCGAGCCGCTGCACCTGCTCGCGCATCGTCGTCAGGAACTCGCGGCGCGTCTCCTCGTCGAGCTCTTCGGAGTCGAGCAGCTCGAGAAAGCCGCCGAGGGAGAACACCGGCGTGCGGAGCTCGTGCGACGCGTTCGCGATGAACTCACGGCGTGCGTGGTCGAGCTGGGCGAGCCGGCGTCGCATGCGCTCGAACGCGCGGGCGAGCTCGCCCACCTCGTCGTTGCCGGCATCGGTCACGGGCTCGTCGAACATCCCGTCCGCGATCCGCTCCGCAGCACGCTCGAGCCGTCGCAGGCGACGCGCGAAGACCCACGAGCCCGCGTAGCCCACGACGAGCGCGAACGCGAGCGCCAGGCCGCCGGCGATGAGCAGGCGACGCTTGACGACGCTCACATCCCCGAGGGCGCGATCGAGCGAGGCCGCGAGCAGCAGGACCCTGCCGTCTCGGCCCACGGGGTGGGCGACCTCGGCAAAGCGCTCGCCGTTGCGGGAAACCGTCGACCGGCGCGGAACGAGGTCCCGTGAGGTCCGGGTCGCGAGCGGATCCTCGCGAACCTCCTCGGAGCTGCACCCACCGCACGAGTCGCCGGCGACGCTCAACTCCAGCGGCACACGCGACAGCGGCCGGAGCAGCACCACCCGCGCGTTCGCCGTCGTCGACGCGCTCTCGAAGAAGTCCGGATCGTTCGGGAAATCCGCGATCTCACGCGCGAGCGATGGCGCGATGCGCTCGAGGTCGTTGAGGCGGGAGTCGACAAGGCGGCTCTCGAGCGAGGGCGCGACCGCGAGGTAGACGAGGCCGAGGGCCATCGCCACCACGAGCAGCAGCGCGAGGCTCAGCCGCGCACCGACGCTGCGGAGCGGGTTCACGTGTCCCGGAAGCGGTAGCCGACGCCGCGCACGGTCAGGATGAACTGCGGCTCGCTCGGCGCCGGCTCGAGCTTCTCGCGCAGGTGGCGAACGTGGACGTCGATCGTCCGCGGATCGCGGTACGCCGAGTCTCCCCAGAGCGCGACGAGCAGCGCCTGCCGGCTGTACACGCGACCCGGTCGCGACGCGAGCGTCGACAGCAGCTCGAACTCGACGTACGTGAGCTCTACCGGCTCGCCGTGCACGGTGACGGTCCGCCGCCCCGGATCGACAACGAGCCCGTCGACGGAGATCGGCACGAGCTCGTCCTCGGCCTGCCTCGGCACAGCAGCGCGGCGCAGAGCGGCTTTCACCCTGCTACGGAACTCGCGGATCGAGAACGGCTTCGTGATGTAGTCGTCCGCGCCGAGCTCGAGGCCCAGCACCTTGTCCACCTCGTCGTCGCGGGCGGTGAGCATGATGATCGGCACGGTGCTCACGGCGCGAATCCGCTTGCAGACCTCGAGGCCGTCGAGCCTGGGCAGCATGAGGTCGAGGACGACGAGGTCGACCGCGTGCTCGTCGAATTGCCGTAGGGCCTCGTCGCCGTCCCGTGCCTGAACCACGCGGTAGCCGTCGCGCTCGAGCGGAAAGGCCAGGAGCTTCTGCACGGCTTCCTCGTCGTCGACCAGGAGGATGGTGGCGGGGTTCGACATGAGCCGATGAACGAGACCGACCTACTATAGCCGCGCCATTTCCGACCCTTCCGCCCAGAACCACACGTTCAGAAGGCGTCCGCGGACCGGCTCCGTGGAGCGTCCGCTCAGCGGCCGTCTCTACCGCGTCTCGCTCATCGTCCTCGCCATACCGGTGCTCGCCGCGGCCTTCACGGTGTCGAGGCCGGCGCCGCTACCACCGGTCACTGCGGCGCTCGAGCCGACGTTCGACCACGTGAACGCATACCAGCTGGCCCAGAACCTCGTGACGCTCTACCCCGACCGCTCTCCGGGCTCGCCCGCGTCGGGAGGCGCCGCCCGCTGGGTGGCCGCCGAGCTGACGAAGCTGGGACTGAGGACGCGGATAGACCGCTTCCCGGCCGACGTCGCGGGTCGTGGCCGCGTCGACCTGCGGAACGTCAGCGCCGTCGTGCCGGGTCGCTCGCGCGACACGATCCTCGTCGTCGCGCACCGCGACTCCACACGAGGGCACTCCGGAGCGAACGACAACGCCTCCGGCACGGCAGCGCTCATCGAGCTCGCTCGGGCGTACTCGAGCACACGCACGGCCGTCGGCGGAGTCAGCCCGACGCACACGCTGTCGTTCGTCTCCACCGATGCCGGCGCGTACGGGCTGCTCGGCGCGCGGAGGCTCGCCCAAAGCTCTCCGCAGTCCGACCACGTGGTGGCGGTCATCGTGCTCGACTCCATCGGCTCCCGAAACCCGCCCCGCCTCGAGATCGCAGGCGACGGTCCGCGCTCTCCGGCTCCCGGGCTCGTCGCGACGGCCGAGGCGCGGCTGGCCGAGGAGACGGGTTCGACGCCCGAGGTCCCGAGCGCGCTCGCACAGCTCGTCGACCTCGCATTCCCCTTCAGCCTCACGGAGCAGTACCCGTTCCTCGCCGAGCGCATCCCGGCGCTGACCGTGACGACCGAAGGCAGCCGCGCCGAAGAGGATCCCCGGCCGAGGCGCCTCGACCCGGTCGCTCTCGGCCGGGTCGGCCGCGCAGCCGAGGGCGTCCTCGCGTCGCTCGACGCAAGCCTCGAGCCGGCGAGGGGAACGAGCGCGTACCTCTACGTCGGTGGGCGCGTGGTGCAGGGCTGGGCGGTCGCCCTCCTCTATGTCGCGTTGCTCGTGCCGTTCGCCGTCTGCCTCCTCGACCTCATCGCCCGGCTACGAAGGTGGGGAGTACGCGCTCCGGCCGGCGCTGCGCAGCTACCTCCGCAGGCTCGGCTTCTGGCTCTTCGCGGGCACCGTCTTCATGCTCTTCGCCGTCATCGGAGCGTGGCCCTCTGGGGACGAGGCGGCGATCAACCCGGCATCGGAGGCGGCCACGCACTGGCCGCGCCTCGCGCTCGCGCTCTTCGCCGTCGTGGTCGCGGCCGGTTGGCTCGTCTCGCGGGGCCGTCTTCTCCCCGAGGGGCCAGTGGAGTCCGAGGACGAGGTCGCCGGCATGGCCGTCGCTCTAGCCGCCCTTGCTCTCATCGCGCTTGTGTTGATCGGCACGAATCCACACGCGCTCCTCTTCGTGCTTCCGTCCGCTCACGCGTGGCTCTGGCTCGTGCAGGGGCGAGGTCGAGACGCACGGTTGCGCGCCCTGCTGTACGTCGCCGGTCTCTCGGGGCCTCTGCTCGTGCTCGGCTCCATGGCCCTGCGCTTCGGGCTCGGTCTCGACACGCCCTGGTACCTTGCCGAGCTGACGGCGCTCGGATACGTGTCGGCCTTCACCTTCATCCTCGTGCTCGCCTGGGCCGCCGTGGCCGCCCAGGTGCTCGCCGTCACGACGGGGCGCTACGCGCCGTACCCGTCGGCGGAGGCTCGCCCCGCACGTGGCGCCGTCGGCACGGCGATCGCCTCCCTACGCGCCTCCTGGCAGCGATGAGGCTGGCGCTCCGCGTCGCCGGAACCGTGCTCGCGGCCGCAGGGCTGCTCGCGGCCGCCTGGGCGCTCACCGTGTGGCAGTGGCAGGACCCGTTCACCGCTCTCTACACCGCGCATCAGCAGGAGAGCCTCGAGACGGCGTACGTGCGCGAGGAGGCCGCCTACGTGCCGCCCGTGCGCGTGGAGCCGTCGGTGCCGGTGCCCGTCCAGAAGCGGCGGATCCGCCGGGCGGCCGAGCGGTACCGCGAGCAGCTCGAGCGAGGCGATGCCGTCGGCCGGCTGACCGTGCGGCGACTCGACCTCGACGCGATCGTCGTCGAGGGCACCGACAATGCCACGCTCACAAAAGGCCCAGGGCGGTATTCGAAGTCGTACGTACCGGGTGAGGGAGAATTGATCTACATCGCCGGCCACCGGACGACATACGGGGCGCCGCTCGCGCGCATCGACCGTATGCGCAAGGGCGACGAGGTCACCCTCGAAGTCCCGTACGGCAGATTCGTCTACCGCGTCTCCAGCCGAGTCATCGTTCCCGCCGACGACATCGAGCGTCTGGAGTCGGCCGGACGAGAGGAGATCGCGTTGCAGGCCTGTCACCCACGCTTCTTCGCCAGCCAGCGCTACATCGTCTACGCGAAGCCGATAAGCGTGACGCCCCGCGGGGGCGAGACGATACGTCTCGACGCCTAGAGCCTTAGGTACTCGACAGGGGAGCCGGCGGGGAGCGTCCCTTCGCCGCGCCGAACGAGCGCGAGCGCGTTCGCTCCGGCTGCGCGGGTGATCATGTGGCTCTCCTGTCCCTGCACCGGTGCGAGCGATGTGCCGTCCTCGCCGGCGCTCGCAACGGAGCGGAGAAGAACGTCGCGATGGGCGTCGAGTCGGACTTCTGACGCCAGCTGCCCCCACTCGAACCGGGGCCCGGGGTCAGCTACCCCCTGGAGGGCTTCGATCGCGGGCACGACGAAGAGCGTGCAGGCGACGAGCGACGAGACCGGGTTGCCGGGCAGGCCGAACACGAGCGTCTTCCCCCGAACGCCGAACGAGACCGGCTTTCCGGGCTTCACGGCCACGCCCCAGAACACCTCCTCGACTCCGAGCTCACCCTCGATCCGGCGAACGAGGTCGTGCGGCCCGACGGACACACCTCCCGATGTGACCAGCACGTCGAGCTCGAGACCGCTCTCGATCGCCTCCCTGTGCGCGTCGTCGTCGTCGGCGGCCACCGTCGGCGTCTGAAGCTCGGCTCCGGCGGCCTCGAGCTGCGCGGCGAGCATGGCGCCGTTTGACTCGTAGATCTCGCCCGGCCCAAGCTGTGAGCCGGGCGGCCGAAGCTCGGACCCCGTCGTGACGATGGCGACTCTCGGGCGCTGTACGCAGGTCACCTCGCCAAGGCCCGCCGCGCCTATGGCCCCGATCTGCGCTGCGCCGAGCCGGAGTCCCTCGGGCACGACCTCGGCCCCCTGCGCGATGTCGCCGCCCCGCGGCCTGACGTTCGCGCCAGGCTCGACCGCCCCGGGAACCACGAGTGTGTTGCCCTCCTCGCGCACGACCTCGATCGGCACGACCGCGTCGGCGCCCTCCGGCACGGCGCCCCCCGTCGCGATAGCCATCGCCTCGCCGGTTGCCAGCGGTGTCGGCGCCGGCAGGCCGGCCGCGATCCGGAACACGATCGGAAACGTCCCGGGCGCCTCGGCCGCGCGGACCGCGTAGCCGTCCATCGCCGAGGCAGGAAACGGCGGCAGATCGACCTCGGCGCGCACGGTCTCCGCGAGCACGCGGCCCGTCGCGTCGGCGAGCGCCACTCGCTCGCTGCCCAAAGGGCGCGCACGCGCGAGCACGGCCTCCACGGCCGCCGTGAGCGACAGGAGCTCCGACATCGCCGGCGGAGTATCTACAGCGGCACCGCCCCGCGGACGAGGTACGCAGTCAGGACCACCGCGAGCACCCTGGCAGCCGTGTCCTCCTCGACGGCGGCAAGCGGCACCATCCACACCGCGTACCAGGGAACGAGCCACGACGTCGTCGCCAGCAGGAGCCCTGCGCACAGCGCGAGCCTCGCCCGGCCGCGCCACGCCTCCCGCAGCAGCCAGACATAGCCCGCGACGAACAGCACGCCGAGCAGACCGATCGCGACCTCCTCGGACAGCCCGAGCCCGGTCAGCCAGCGTGCGGTGCTCAATGACGTCGTTCTGCGCAGCTGGCCCGAGACGTTGGCGGCGGAGTCGAGCCACGCCGAGCCATAACGCCAGAAGGCCAGACCGGCGATCAGGAATGCCACACCGGCGAGCGCGGCATATCGAACCGACCGGCCTGAGCGCCGCGCCTCGAGGACGTGCAGCGGCAGGAACAGCAGGGGAAACCACTTCAATCCGATCGCAGCTGCCCAGGCCGCGCCGGAAGCGGCGGGCCTTCTCCGAGCCGCGAGGAGGAGAGCGCCGACGACGAGGGCCATGACGAGCGCGTCGTTGTGCCCGCCGCCTGCGAAGTGAATCGCCAGCACGGGGTTCCAGCCCACGAACGCGGCCGCGAATGCACGGCGCTGCGCCAGTGCCGCGGCCATGAGGACGAGGGCCACCATCGCCGCAGCCGCCAGGCCGCGATAGAGCCAGGCCGCTCTCGTCGGCGAGCGACCGGCGGCAAGGGCGTGGCCCTCGGAGAGCAGCGTGAAGCCCGGCCCGTAGCCCGTGGGTCGATCCCTCCACGACGCCCCCATGCGCTCGACAGCCGGATCGCCCGCGTACCGGCCTGGCGGGACGTCGTACGGGTTCTCTCCATGCTCGGTGGCGACCCGGGCTCGAGCCCAGTACGTGTAGAGATCGGTGGAGAGGAGCACCGGCCCGGCGAGCGGTACGAGCTGGATCGCGACGGCAAGCGCCACCACCACGCCGACCCGCGCGCTCGTGCGCGCGAGCGCGAGCACGCCAAGCGCGTAGCAGGCAACCGCTGCGGAGAGCATGGCGAGGAAGAGCCACGACCAGCCCTGCTCGCCTCCGCCGTGGTCAGGAGAGACAGGCGATGACTGCGGGTGTGCGATGCCTACCGCGGCGGCCACCAGCAGCAGGACGGTTCCGCCCGCCACGAGCGCGATCGCCGATGCCGAGCGGTCGAGCCAGGCCCAGGCGACCGCGCGCGCCGCCCGCGCGTCCGCAGCCAGCGCCACTGCCTTAGTCCGGAGTCGCGGGCGGAGGAGGAGGCTCCGCCGGAGGCGGTGGTTCGACCGGCTCTTCCTCCGGCTCCTCTTCCGTCGTCGTCTTCGCAGGCGCCGGGGGCTTGTAGTACGGGTCGTACGACAGCACGTCGTCACCGCGCTCCCAGTACTCCCAGTCCGGAAGCTCGGCGGGCACCACCCAGTCGAGCGGCTCCGACTCCCAGAGCGCGCGCTGCATGAACAGCCGCCAGATCTCGGCCGGGAAGCTGCCGCCGGAGACGGAGATGCCGTGAACGTTCTCCATGGGGATCTCGCCCTGCGGGTAGCCGACCCAGACGACCGTCGTCAGGTTCGGCGTGTACCCCGCGAACCACGCGTCGGCGTGGTCGTCCGTGGTCCCGGTCTTGCCGGCCGCCGGTCGTGCCAGCGCCGCGCCGGTGCCCGTCCCGTACTGCATGTTCTCCTCGAGGATCTTCGTGATGACGTACGCCTCCTCTTCCGACATCACCCGGCGGCGGCGAGGCTCGCCCCAGCCGGCGCTCGTGTCCTCACCGCGATCGCCGGGCAGGATCACCTTGCGGATCGCCATCGGCCGCGAGTACACGCCGCGGCCCGCGAGCGTCGCGTAGCCGGACGCGAGGTCGAGCGGGGAGATGGCGATCGAGCCGAGCCCCAGGGAGGGCACGGCAAGCAGCGGCGTTCGCACTCCCATGCGCCGCGCCGTCTCTGCGACGTTCTCCGGCCCGACGTCGACCGTCAGCTGCGCGAAGACGGAGTTGTCCGAGCGGATCGTCGCGCTACGGATCGTCGTCCAGCCGGAGTACGAGTGGTCATACGTCGAGACCTCCCAGGCGGGAACGTTCGGATCCGGCTGGTAGTGGTACGGCGCCGACACGTACGACGTCGACGACGGGTCGATCTTCCTCATGACCGCGGTCGCCAGCACGAACGTCTTGAACGTCGATCCGGCTTGTCGCCGAGCCTGGGCGACGAGGTTGAACTCGTACTTCCGCCCCGGCGTGACCGCCGTCATCGCGCGGAGCGCGCCGTTCGCGGGGTTGATCGAGACCACCGCCGACGCCGGGTCGCCTGGCTCATCGAGCGACTCCCGTATCGAGATCTCGGCAGCGCGCTGGAAACGCGGGTTGATCGTCGTGTACACCCGCAGGCCGCCCGAGCGCACGGTGCTCGCGCCGTAGTGCCTGATCAGCTCGTCCCGGACGTACCCGAAGAAGTACGGCTCGCGGATGTGGGAGTACAGCTCCCCGGGCCGCAACCTCAGATTCGAGCTCGCCACAGCCCAGCGGTACTGGGCGCGCGTGATATCCCCGTTGTCGAGCATCGCCTGGAGCACGAGGTTCCTCCGCGCAAGGGCACCCGCCGGATTGGCAATCGGGTCGTACGTGGACGGCGCCTGCGGCAGCCCGGCGAGCATCGCCGCCTCGCGGAGGTTGAGATCTCGCGCCGGCTTCGAGAAGTACGTCTGGGACGCGGCTTCGACGCCGTACGCGCGATTCCCGAAGTAGACGATGTTCAGCCACGCTCGGAGGATCCGCTGCTTCGACCAGTCGCGGTTGAGCTGGACGGCGAGGCATGCCTCCCGCAGCTTGCGGGTGACGGTGCGCTCGCGGGAGATGTAGAGGTTGCGGACGAGCTGCTGCGTCAGCGTGGAGCCGCCCTCGACGATCTCCCCTTCGGTGAGGTCGCGCCAGAGCGCCCGCGCGATGCCTTCGTAGTCCACGCCTGAGTGCCGGTAGAAGCGCCGGTCCTCGACGGCGATCGTCGCGCGGCGCATCCAGGGACTGATGTCGACGAGCGCCACCGGCTGGCGGTTTCGCTCGGCAGGAATCGAGCCGAGTGACGTCCCGTCGGCGGCGTAGACGAACGTGTTCTGGCCGATGCCGACGGGGCGGAGAACGTCGAGGTCGCAGTGATCGCGGGCGAGGCTGACGGCGGTCACAGCCCCTGCGGCCATCGACCCGGCCCCGACGACGAGCAGCACGCTGAGCACCACGGCCAGTCGCCGCGAGCGCCGCTTGCCGTTTCTCCGGGCGCGCCGACGGTAGATCGCTCTCGCGACGTCGTCGGAACGTTGCTTTCGGGGCGACGCAGGCACTGCACCTCCGAGTTCGTGCGCCGAGACTGTAGCCCTTGCGCGACTACGCTTCGACCGTGCGCCGAGGTCTCTCCGCCGCCGTCATGCTCGTCCTCGTCTTCGCCGCCGTCGGTTGCGGCGAGCGGAGCGAGCCGGTCGGGCCTGCGGAGGAGCTCTTTCCCCTGACGATCACCACGGCCGAGCGGTCGCTGACGATTCCCTCGCCGCCCCGGCGAGTCGTCGTCCTCGAGGGCGGCCCTGAGGCGATGCTCGATGCGCTCGACGCTCCGGTCGTCGCCTCGAACGTGGCCGTCTCCGACCTCGCGGGCCTGAAACCGGATCTCGTCGTCGCACCGTCGGCGACGAGCGACCGGGTGCTGTCACAGGCCGCCGCGGCCGGTGCGCCCGTGTACGTGACGCACGACACGTCGATCACGGAGGTCGAGCGCGCGATCACGCAGCTTGGCCTGATCGTCGCCGAGCCTGCCGCAGCGCGACGGCTCGTCCGCGACATCAGGCTCCAGCGGCAGATGCTCGGCCGTCTTCTCCGCGGGAGACCCCGGACCACGGTCTTCGTCAATCTCGGCGACAGGCAGACGGCGAGCGACAACACCCTCGTGGGAGACCTCATCCGCGAGGCACGCGGCCGCAACGTCGGCGGCAACGTTCCAGAGGGACTGCCGGTTCCCGTCGACGAGCTCGTCGCTCTCGATCCCGAGGTCTACGTAAGCGTGGGAGGGCCGACCCTGGAGCAACTCCGGCGTGGTGTGCGCACGCGCGGGCTGCGCGCTGTCAAGTCGGGCAGGGTCCACGTGCTCGACGAGCGGCTGCTCTCTGCCACCCCTGCCATCGCGCAGGGTCTCGACAGGCTCGCACGGGCGCTCCATCCGGATGCGTTTCGCTGATCTCGACGCGGTCACGGTGGACGGCTTCGGGACGCTCGTCGAGCTCGAGAGCCCGATCGAGCCGCTCACGCGGGGGCTGGAGAGACGGGGTGTCGCCCGGTCGCCGTCCGAGGTGGCCGGCGCCTTCGCGGCCGAGGCGGCTCACTACCGTCTTCACGCTCACACCGCCCGCGACGAGGCTACGCTCGCGGCTTTTCGCGACGAGTGCGTCGGCATCTTCCTCCGCAAGCTGGCAGCGCCGCTCGAGCCGCGGGAGTTCG
Source organism: uncultured Actinomycetes bacterium (assembly GCA_963755155.1). Classification (GTDB taxonomy): domain Bacteria; phylum Actinomycetota; class Thermoleophilia; order Gaiellales; family Gaiellaceae; genus PALSA-612. The sequence goes on from CAVWIV010000016.1 coordinate 49,190, forward strand.
TCGACGACTTCCTCGCCGCTCTCGTCTTCCGGCCGGCGGAGGGCGCAGTCGAGGCGCTCGCGACACTGCGGCAACGCGGCATGAAGCTCGCGGTCGTCTCGAACTGGGATTGCGCCCTGCCCGAGCGGTTGGACGAGCTGGGGCTGCTCGAGCGCTTCGACGCCGTCGTCACCTCGGCGGAGGCGGGCGTGCCAAAGCCTGAGCCGAGAGCGTTCCTGCTGGCACTCGAGCGGCTCGGCGTGGCTGCGGAGCGGGCGTTGCACGTCGGAGACGAGGAGACCGACGAGCGCGGCGCGCACGCGGCGGGCATGCACTTCGCTCCGGCGCCGCTATCGACCGCCGTCGAGACGCTCTCGCTGACTGCGCGGCTCGTCGCCTGGCTCTTATTCGTCGGCGCGTTCATCGCAGTGGCGTACGTCGGCCGCGCATCCGCGGGCAAGCCCGACGAGGACGTCCTCTACCGGTACGACACCGCCCTCGGCATCCTCATTCAGTCGGTCATCGTGCTCGCCATCGTGCTCTGGATCACGCGGGGGCCGATGCAGCGCGATCTGCTCGGGCTCCGCCGGCCGCGCTCGTGGAGCGGAGCGGTCGGGTGGTCGATCGCTCTCGTCGTCGCGATCCTCGTCATCATCCCGATCCTCGAAAGCCGACTGCACGGCGGCGAGGAGCAGGGCCTCGCGCCCGACGGATGGGACCCCGATCGCGCGCAGCAGTACCTCGTGAACGCCGTGTTGATCGCGGGCGTCACGCCGGTGGTCGAGGAGCTGATGTTCCGCGGCGCCGGCTACTCGCTGCTCGCGCGCTTCGGCCAGGTCGTCGCGATCCTCGTCGTCGGCGTGACGTTCGGGCTCGTGCACGGACTCGTCTACGGCCTCGCCGCGCTCACGGTCTTCGGGATAGGACTTGCATGGCTACGGGCGAAAACGGAAAGTATCTACCCATGCATCGTCGTCCACTGCCTCTTCAATGCCGCCGCTCTCGTCTTTGCGGTGACGGTATGACGCGCTTCGCGATGCTCTTGGGCCTGCTGGCCGTGGCCGCGCCGGCGGCCGGCGGCTCAGCAGAGACGACGCTGACGCTGAACGCGCCTGGCGCAACGACGTTCGGGCACGTCGTGGACTTCGCGGGCCGACTCTCGCCGGGTGCGCCCGGAACGCGCGTGAGCCTCATGCGCGGCAAGACGGTCGTCGCCGCCATGGCCCTGAAGCGGGACGGGATGTACCGATTCCAGGTCGAGCTCGCCCGGCCCGGGCCGTTCCACACGGTCGCGGCGGGCGTCTCGTCGAAGCCTGTCGTCGTGCGGATCGTGCCCCAGCTGCGCATGAAGCTCGTCGGGTCGCGGGTGGTGGGTACGCCGTTGACACTCGTCGCCCGGCTGCAGCCCAACGAAGCAGGCGACGTGCGCGTGCGCGTCGTCCGCGACGGCGCATATGCGTACCGCGGCGCCTTCGCCGAGCAGGCGCGCGTCAAGCTGGGAACAGCGTCACCTGCGCCGTTTGCCGTTGCCGTCGACGTGCTGCCGGCCAAGGGCTACGGCTACGTCGGAGAGCGGATCCGCATCGCCCTCCGCGCGCCCACGGTCGCCTACGGCTACCAAGGCCCGTTCGTCTCGGTGCTCCTCGAGCGGCTGCGCGCCCTCGGCTACGCGGCGCCGTCCCCGAGAACGGTGTTCGACTCTGACGCGCAGCAGGCCGTCTACGCGTTCCAGAAGGCGCAGCGGCTCGAGCGGACAGGAGTCGCCGACGCCGCGTTCTGGCAACGGCTCGCCCGGCCGGCGGAGATCGTGCCGCGCCACCGCTTCCCGGCGAGCCACATCGAGATCGACAAGACGCGTCAGATCCTCATGGTCGTTCGCGACGGCCGCGCCGTGCTCGTCTCGCCCGTCTCGACCGGAGGCGGCTACTGGACACCGGAGGGGCGGTTCTCGATCATCCGCAAGATCCCCGGCTACGACCCGAGCCCGCTCGGCGTCCTCTACAAGCCGATGTACTTCTACGGCGGGTACGCGATCCACGGCAACCCGTCCGTGCCGCCGTACCCGGCGTCGCACGGCTGCGTACGCGTTCCGAACTTCGTCGCCGACCGGCTCTACAACACGCCAGGGGTACGGCGAGACGGTCATCATCTACTAGCTAGTCGGGCTGCTCTTCCTCGGCCGCGGCGAACTCGTCGGGCGTCACCTTGTCGAGGAACTTCTTGAACTCGTCGACGAGGTCATCCTCGTTGATGTCCTCGCCCTCGAACTCGATCGCCGACTCCTCGATGACGGCGTCGTCGGCGAAGATCGGCGCGTCGGCCCGAACCGCCAGCGCGATCGCGTCCGACGGCCGCGAGTCGAGCTCGAGCTCCGAGCCGTTCTGGCGGATCGTGATCGTCGCGTGGAACGTGCTCTCGCGCAGCTCCGTCACGCATACCCGGACGACCTGAGCGTCGAGCTCGCCGAGCGCGTTCGTGAACAGGTCGTGCGTGAGCGGGCGCGGCGTGGCCTGGCCCTGGAGCTTCATGAGGATCGAGGCCGCCTCCGACTGGCCGATCCAGATCGGGAGATAGCGATTCCCGTCGGTCGTCTTCAGCAGCACGATCGGCTGCTTGCCCACGAGATCGAAGCTCACCCCGTAGATGACCATCTCCGTCATCGCGGTCCGATGGTAGCCGAGCGAGAGGTGCGCGAGACCGCCGCGGCTGACCTGCGCGGGCGCGGCACGCTACGGCCATGCCCGAAGGCGCCCGCAGGGCGCACCCCCGAGCGGAAAGCGAAGCGGGCGAGGGACCAGTGGGCGATCGTGGATTCGAACCACGGACCTCCGCCTTATCAGAGCGGCGCTCTAACCAACTGAGCTAATCGCCCGCGCGAAGCGATTCTAGCGAGCGATCATGAGCCAGCGGCCTGCTCGAACGCCTCGGCCAGCTCGGCGAGCTCGTGCTCGTCGGCGAAGCCGATCTCGAGCTTCCCGCGGGCGACCTTCACCGGTTTGCCGAGCACCCGCTCTGCAGCTGTCCGCACGCGGTCGGCGAGGGCCGGGTCGACCGGCGAGCTTTGTTTCCGGGGGCGCTGCCGCGCGCCGGCCCACCTCGCCGCTTGCTCGGCCGCCCGCACGGAGAGCCCGCGGCGGACGATGAGGCTCGCGAGCTTCCGCCGTTCCTCCTGGTCGGGGACCGCCAGGACAGCCCGCGCGTGGCCCTCGGACAGCTCGCCGCGCTCGACCATGCCGAGCACGTCGTCAGGCAGGTCGAGGAGGCGAAGGCGGTTGGCAACGGACGGCTTGGAACGGCCGACCTTCCCGGCCACGTCTCCGAGGGTGAGGACGAACTCGTCCATGAGCACGGCGTAGGCCCGCGCCTCCTCGACAGGCGTCAGCTGCTCGCGCGCGACGTTCTCGACGAGAGCGAGCAGGAGCGAGTCGCGGTCGTCTGCGTTGCGAACGACGGCCGGGACAGTCTTCAGCCCCGCTTCGCGAGCGGCTCGCCAGCGGCGCTCGCCGGCGATCAGCTCCCAGCCTCCCGCTGTCCTCGGCCGCACGAGCACGGGCTGCACGATGCCTTCCTCGCGAATCGAGCTGGCGAGGGCGGAAACCGTCTCTCCGTCGATCTTCCGCCGCGGCTGCCGCGGGTTCGGGTGAACGGCGTCGACCGGGATGTGCGCGAGATCAGCCTGCGCGGCGCCCCCGATGAGGACGTCCAGGCCGCGGCCCGAGGCCCCGGCGGCCACTGTCAGCTTCAGGAACGCTCGGCAAGCTCCATCGCCACCTTCCAGTACGCCTCCGCTCCCGCGGATCGGCGGTCGTAGGCAATCACCGGCAGGCCGTGGCTCGGCGCCTCGGCCAGCCGTACGGATCGGGGAACGGTCGTGCGGAACACGAGGCCGCCCAGGTGTTTCCTGACGTCGGCCTCGACCTCGCCCGCCAGGCGGGTGCGCCGGTCGACCATCGTCAGCAGGACTCCCGCGACGGACAAGCGAGGGTTCAGCCGGCGCCGCACGAGCTCCACCGAGTCGAGCAGCTGTGCGAGGCCCTCGAGAGCGTAGTACTCGGCCTGCACGGGCACGAGGACGGCGTCGGCGGCGGCGAGGGCGTTTACGGTCAGCGGCCCGAGGGACGGCGGGCAGTCGACGAAGACGAAGGAGAAGCGCGACGTGCGGCCTTGCAGCGCCTGCGCGAGGAAGCGCTCCCCGTCCTCGCGCTGCGAGAGCTCGACCGCGGCGCCCGCCAGCTCCGGCCGCGACGGCACGAGGTGGAGGTTGCCGAAGCGCGTCGGCTTCGCCAGCGACTCGAGCGGCGCCCCGTCGAGCAGGTCGTAGCTCGACGTGCCGTTCGCCCGCTCGCCGAGACCGGACGTGGCGTTCGCCTGCGGATCGAGGTCGACGACGAGCACCTGCTCGCCAGCGTCGGCGAGGCAGGCGGCGAGGTTGACGGCTGTCGTCGTCTTCCCCACGCCGCCCTTCTGGTTCGCAAGGGCGAAGACCGTGCTGGGCACGGGCTCATTGTCCCTAGGCGAGCGGACGCTTCCTCGCCACTCCCGGTCGCCGCGGGAAGCCAGGCGGTGTTGGGGCGACCTTGAGAATGGCGATCACGCCGCCTTCGAGCTCGGGCTCTCCGCCTCCCACCTTCGCGGCCACGCGCGCCACGGCTTCGAGATCCGCCGTCGGCCCCACGTAGAGCACGACGCCTCCTCCCGGCCACACGAGCGGCAGGCACCACTCGGCGGCCACGGGCGGCGGGGCGAGTGCCCGCGCCACCGCCACGCCATACGCATCGACGGCCTGCTCCTCGGCTCGGCCGCGGATAACCCGGACGTTTGGGAAGCCGGCCGCGATGCGCTCGAGAAAGGCCGCCTTGCGCCCGTTCGCCTCGAGCAGCGTCACCTCGCGGTCGGGCAACGCGGCCGCGAGAGGAATGCCGGGGGAGCCGCCGCCCGATCCCACGTCGACGATCGACCCCTCGAAACGCACGACGTGTTGCAGGGCCGCCAGGCTGCCCTGGACGTGTACGCGATGCGCCTCGCCGCGGTCCTCGATCGAGGTCAGCCCCGGCGTCTCGAGCAGCTCGTCGAGCCACCGCTCGAGGCGCGGGTCCTTCACTCAGCAGTCGGCAGGACGACGACGTAGCGCTCGGGGTCGTCGCCTTCGCTCTCCGTCTCCACGCCCGCCGTTTCCTGAAGCGCGAGATGAACGATTCGCCGGTCCGGTGCGCTCATCGGTTCGAGCCGCACGGCCGACCCGTCCCGAGTGGCGCGGTCGGCGGCCTCACGGGCGGTCGCCTCGAGCCTCGAGCGGCGCCGTTCCCGGTAGCCGCCTGCGTCGACCTCGACAGGCTTGCCGCCGGGGCCCTGCCGTCGATAGGCGATCGACGACACGATGTGTTGGAGCGCCTCGATCGTGCGGCCCTCGCGGCCGATGATCATCCCGACATCGGGCGCCGACGCCGTGACCCGCAACGTCTCGTCGTCCTCGGCGACGGTCACCTTCGCTCGAGCCCCCAGCTCTGCGGCGACTCGATCGACGACGTCCCCCAGGAGCTCGCCGAGCGGCGAATCGGCCCCGCCGGCGGCTTCCGGCTCGCGAACCGCAGCCGCCTCGACCCGCGCGACCACGCGCGCGGGCGAAGTGCCCACACCGAGGAGCCCGCGCTCGCCCTCGGTCAGCACGTCGAAGGTGACGGCATTGCGGTCGACGCCCGGGTGGAGCCGCTCGAGCTCGCGCATCGCCTGCCACTTGGCCTCGCCGATGGTCTCACCCGCGGCTTCGACCTCGAGAATGGGCTCTTCGGCACTCATCGCCGTCTGCCGCTCTTCTTCTTCCTCTTGACCCGGCGCGGCTGGGAAGGCTGAGACTCCGTGGCCGTCGCGGGCTCCGGCGCCATGCGCGGCTCGTCGGCCATCTCCGCCTTCGCCGTCTCAGCGGGAGTTGCCTCACCCCTGGGCGGCGTCCGCGAGCTCTTCTTCTGCGGCGCCACCTTCGTGCGCGGCACGAGCCGCCGCGTGACGATGCCCTGCCCGACCGTCCAGAGGTTCGTCGTCGCCCAGTAGAGGACGAGGCCGGCCTCGAAGTTCGCGATGAACGGGATGAAGAGGAAGGGCAGCGCGAAGAAGATCAGTCGCTGCGTTCGCTCCATCGTCGCCGACATGAAGTACGTGGACGCGAGCTGGCTCGCGACGTAGATGACGAGGAGCAGGATCCCCCAGCCCTCGTTCGCGGGGTCGGTGATCGTCACGAGGCCGAGCCACTCGAGGTTGTCTCCCTCTACGTAATCGGTCGTGTCCTCGAAGTCGCGCAGGACGAAGAAAAGCGCGATGAAGATCGGGATCTGGAAGATGATGGGCAGGCAGGACGAGGCCGGGTTGATGCTGTTCTCCTTGTAGAACGCCATCAACTCCTCGTTCATCTTCGTGCGGTCGCCCTTGTACTTGCGCTGGATCTCCTTCATCTCCGGCGCATGCCGCTGGAGGTTCTGCATCGAGTGAATCTGCTTCACGGTCAGCGGCACGAGCGCCATCCGCACGACCACGGTCAGCGCGACGATCGCCCAGGCCCACGGCAGGCCGATCGGACCGTGCGGGCCGAGCCAGTCGATGACCGCAGCGAGGAAGTCCTCGATCGGGCCGAGGATGCCGGCGACGATCATGGCGAACGTCATGGGTGGTCCACCCCGCCGCGGCTCCAGGGGTTGCAACGCAGCAGGCGCCAGGCCGTCTTCGCCGAGCCCTTGATCGGCCCGTGCTTGCGGATCGCCGCTGCCGCGTACGACGAGCACGTCGGGTGGTACTTGCAAGTCGGCGCATCGGCCACGCCCGGCGAGGGCGTGAGCGTCCGCAACACCATGCTGACGATTCTCACGCCGCCGCCTTCGTCAGGAGCTCGTCCACGTGCTCACCGAGCCAGGGTGCGCCCTGGGCGTCGGCTGCCTCGATGAGGCCGGGCCTGACGACGAGCACGTAGTCGCAGCCGGTCGGCACGCGCTCGAGCCGGGTCCGCCAGAGCTCGCGCAGCCGCCGCTTGATCCGGTTCCGCTTCACAGCGGTGCCTGTGCCCTTCGGCACGGCGAGCCCGAGGCGCGGTTCGTCGTCCGACTCCTCGCGCGGGAACCAGTAGAGGACGAGGTAACGCGTCGACGTCGAGCGGCCCTTGCGGTAGACGGCATCGAAGTCCTGCGAGCGGGTGAGACGGTGCCGACGGTGCATTCCTCGTCAGCCTAGATGCTGCAGAACGAGCTCAGGCGGACAGGCGCTTGCGGCCCCGCGCGCGGCGGCGCTTGAGGATCGCCCGGCCGGCTTGCGACGACATCCGGGCCCGGAATCCGTGCTTCCGCTTCCGCCGGCGTACGTTGGGCTGGTAGGTGCGTTTCATGATCGAGGAAGAGCGGTTGAGCGTGGCCCGACCGCGGCCGCGGAGTATAGACAACGGGTCTCCGAAGAAGTTGTCCACAGCCGTCCGGGTGGGCGCGGTTCGCGCGAAACTCCCCGCAAGCGGCAGGGTCCACGGGCGTTGTCGAGACAGACAACCGACACATTCCACACCTGTGGAGTACCCGCTGGATTACGTCGAAAGTCCCTGCAAATCTGCGGGTTTTTAGGCGAGCGCACTGTCGTTTTCCAGCCGTTGTCCGCCCCTCCGACCGGTGGTATGCTCGGTCACCCTGTCGTCGAGCTGAGGAGCCGGACCCGAGGCGTGGAGCAACCGAGCGAGCTGACCTCCGGGTCGTTGTGGAATGAGGTCGCCGGTCGGCTCCGGGGCGCTCTGAACGACTCGACGTACCGCACGTGGTTCGGGGAGGTCAAGGCAACCGAGGAGCGGGACGCCCTCGTCCTGGCGGTACCGAACGACTTCACGCGCGAGTGGATCGAGGGCCATTTCCTCGACCTCATCCAGGCCGCCGCTCGCGATGCCTCCGGCCGCGATCGAGCGGTGAGGCTCGTCATCGACGACTCCCTGGCCGAGACCGGCGAGGAACAGCCGCAGCGTGAGGCCGCGGTCGGCGTCAACCCGAAGTACACGTTCGACCTGTTCGTCATCGGCTCGTCGAACCGCTTCGCGCACGCAGCAGCTCTCGCCGTTGCGGAGACGCCAGCGAGGGCGTACAACCCGCTCTTCATCTACGGCTCGACCGGCCTCGGCAAGACCCACCTCCTCCAGGCGATCGCGCACTACGTCAGCGAGCACTCGAGCCGGCTGTCGGTGCGCTACGTGACGAGCGAGACGTTCATGAACGACTTCATCAACTCGCTGCGCGACCGGCGCATCGAGGGCTTCAAACAGCGCTACCGGAACTACGACGTGCTCCTCATCGACGACGTCCAGTTCTTCGAGCACAAGGAACGGATCCAGGAGGAGTTCTTCCATACGTTCAACAGCCTTTACGAGTCGGGTAGCCAGATCATCATCTCGTCCGATAGGCCGCCGCGGGAGATCGCGACCCTGGAAGCTCGCCTGAGGTCGCGGTTCGAATGGGGGCTCATCACGGACATCCAGCCGCCCGACCTCGAGACCCGCATCGCCATCCTCCGCAAGAAGGTGCACACCGACTCCATCTCGATCTCCGACACGCAGGTGTTGACGTTCATCGCGAGCCGGATCTCGACGAACATCCGCGAGCTCGAGGGTGCGCTCACGCGTGTGGTCGCGTTCTCGTCGCTCACGGGCCGCGCCATGACCGTCGAGCTCGCGCAGGACGTGCTCAAGGACGTCTTCCCACAAGGAGAGGTCGCGCAGGTCTCGATTGAGGGGATCCAGGAGGTCGTCTCACACCGCTTCTCGCTCAGCATCACCGAGCTCTGCAGCAAGAAGAAGTCTCAGAACATCGTCTACCCGCGTCAGGTCGCGATGTACCTCTCGCGCGAGCTCACCGACTCCTCGCTACCGAAAATCGGCAGGGCGTTCGGCGGCCGCGACCACACGACAGTCATGCACGCAACCTCGAAGATCGCCACCCTCATCAAACAGGATCGCTCTGTGTACAACCTCGTGCAAGAGCTCACCGCGCGTGTGAAGCAAGTCCAGTGATCCCACAGGCCGTGACCTTCAGCCGACGACACGTGTGGGTCCCCGCTCCCATGTCCACACTCGCGCCCCCAGGCACTCTCTCTCTGTACGCAGGGGTTTCGCGACTTCGTCCCCGGTCCCACACCCTCTACAACTACTACGAGGTTCTTGTATGACTACAGAAATGGTTGTAGACACAAGTCTCAAGCTCACCTGCCCACGAACCGAGCTCGCCGAGAAGCTCGCCGTTGTCGGCAGGGGTCTCTCGACGCGTCCGTCTGTCCAGATCTTCGCCGGCGTGCTCATGCAGGCCGCAGCGGGAAAGCTCGAGCTGTCGGCGACCGACATGGAGTTGTCGCTCCGCACGTCGCTCGACGCGGATGTGGCCGGAGAGGGTGGTGTTGTCGCGCCAGGGAGGCTGCTCGCAGACATCATTCGGCAGCTGCCGGCGGACGCAGTCGAGGTCGAGTACCAGGCCGAGGAGAACTCGCTGCTCGTCACGAGCGGCTCGGCGTCCTACCGTTTGCGCACGTACGCCGTCGAGGACTTCCCGCGGCTTCCCGAGGTCGAGGGCGTTCCCACCTCGACGCTCGACGGTGGGCCGCTGCTCGAGGCGATCGCATGCGTCGGCAGGGCGGCCGGGCGCGACGAGTCGCGGCCGGTGCTGACGGGCGTGTTCGTCAAGCTCGAGGCCGGCAAGCTCGCCATGGTTGCAACGGACTCGTACCGGCTCTCCGTGAAAGAGACGGAGCTTTCGCCTGACGCGCCTCAGCTCGAGGCCATCGTCCCCGCCCGTGCTCTCGACGAGCTGCGCCGGATCGCCGGAGGTGGCGGACAGATCGAGCTGGCGCTGCTCGACAACCACGTCGCGTTCGGCTGCGACGGCGTCTGGCTGACGTCGCGCAAGATCGACGGGCAATTCCCCGACTACACGAAGCTCATTCCCGACACGGCGGAGTTCACAGTCGACCTCGCGCTGCCTCGGAGCGAGTTCCTCGACGTCGTGCGGCGGATGGCGGTGATGGCGCACCGCTCGTCACCGCTTCGCCTCCGGCTCGCGGAGGGCGAGCTCACGATCTCCGTGCAGACGCCGGACGTCGGTGAGGCGCGGGAGTCGCTGCCCGTCGGCTACTCGGGCGAGCCGCTCGAGATCGGCTTCAACGCTGCGTATCTCCAGGACGGCATCGAGTCGGTCGGCGGCGATGAGATTCAGCTGCGGCTGATCAATCCGCTGCGGCCGGGGCTGCTCCACGGCCCGGAGGAAGGGTTCCGGTACCTCATCATGCCCATCCGGCTGCCCGACTGATCGTCTCGCACCTCACACTTCGCGACTTCCGCTCGTACGCAGACCTCGACCTCGAGCTCGCGCCGGGCCTCATCCTCGCTTCCGGCCCGAACGGTGCAGGCAAGACGAACCTGCTCGAGTCGCTGCACGTCGCTACGCAAGGATTCTCGCCGCGGACGCGGCTCGACGCGAACCTCGTGCGCTACGGCAGCGATGGCTTTGCCGTCCGCGCCGGCGGCACCAGCGACTCCGGCGCCGTGACGCTCGAGGTCGCCTTTCGCGCGGGGGAGGGGAAGCGCGCGAAGATCAACGGCGCCGCTGTTCCTTCGCTCGAGCGCGTGCGCGCAGCCGCGTCCACGCTTGTGTTCACGCCCGATCGACTCGCGGTCGTCAAGGCCGGCCCTGCCGTGCGCCGCGCGTACGTCGACCGCGTCACGCAGCGGCTCTACCCGGCTCGCGCCACGCTGGCCGGGGAGTACGCCGAGGCGCTGGCGCAGCGAAACGCCGCTCTTCGCCGCGTCTCGGCCGGAGCCGCAGGGCCGGACACCGTCGAGCCGTGGAGCGCCCGCCTACTCGAAGCCGCGGGCGCCTTGGCTGACGCGCGCGGGGCCGTCGTCGATGCGCTGTCGCCTCGGTTTGCCGAGTCGGCGGATGAGCTCGGCCTCGCCGGGGCGGCTATCGCATACGACCCGTCGCGAGTGACGGCAAGCGTGCTCGAAGAGCGCTTCGCGGCGGATCTCGATCGCGGCTTGACCGGCGCGGGCCCGCACCACGACGAGATTCGTCTCACCGCCGGCGACCGCGAGCTGCGAACGCACGGCTCACAGGGCGAGCAGCGGGTGACGGTGCTCGCGCTGCTGCTGGCCGAGGCCGAGCTGCTGGCCGAGCGGCGAGGCGTGCCGCCGCTCTTGCTCCTCGACGACGTTCTGTCGGAGCTCGACGGCGACCGCCGCGCAGCGCTCGTGGAACGGATCCGCGGCGGCTCGCAGGTGCTCGTCACCGCCGCCGCGACCGGGGCGTTGCCCGGCCGGCCGGACCAGCTGCTCGAAGTGACGCCCGGGCGGGTGCAGGTGGCGTGATGGAGCGGCTCGGGGACAGCCTCGGCCAGGAGTTGCGCCGGTTCGGCGCGACGGGCTCGATGCCGGCCATCGTGGCCGCGTGGCCTGCCGCAGTAGGAGACGAGGTGGGGCGGAACGCATGGCCTGCGCGCATCTCCCGCGACGGCGTGCTGCACGTCAATACGAGCTCGTCGGCCTGGGCGTTCGAGCTCACGCAGCTCGCCTCGGTGGTGCTCGAGCAGCTCGCCGGCGGCCTGGAGACGGACGCGCCTAAAGGACTTCGCTTCGCCCCAGGGCATCTGCCCGAGCCCGCCGCCGACGCTGCCGCCGAGACTGACCGGCAAGCAGTCGAGCCCACGGCCGATGAGGTCGCGAAGGCGCGGGAGCTCGCCTCGCCGATCACCGACGACAAGCTCCGCGAGGAGGTCGCGAAAGCGGCCGCGCTGAGCCTCGCAACCGCCCGCGACGACCGCCGTTTCTGATACACTGTAATGAGCCCAAAAGTGTGTGATTTGCAGGGCTTTTTTTGATGGCAGAAGCAGCCTACACCGCAAAGGACATCACGGTCCTCGAAGGCCTCGAGCCGGTACGCCTGCGACCCGGCATGTACATCGGCTCGACGGGCTCGAGGGGCCTCCATCACCTCGTCTACGAGGTGGTCGACAACGCGGTGGACGAGGCGCTCGCCGGTCGCAACGATCTCGTCGACGTCACGATTCATCCGGACAACTCTGTGACGGTGCGCGACGCCGGCGCGGGCATCCCGGTGGACGTGATCGCCGATCAGGGCATGCCTGCGCTGACGGTCGTGCTGACGAAGCTCCACGCCGGAGGGAAGTTCGGCGGCGACGGCTACAAGGTGTCGGGGGGTCTCCACGGCGTCGGTGTCTCTGTCGTCAACGCGCTCTCGGAGTGGCTCGTGGCCGAGGTGCGGCGTGACGGAAAGGTGTACCGCCAGGAATTCGCGCGCGGTGAGCCCACGACGAAGGTCGAGACGACCGGGGTCGCGCCGAAGGGCGAGTCGGGCACGACGATCTCGTTCCTGCCCGACTCGGAGGTCTTCGAGGAGACCGAGCTGGACGCTGCGACGCTGCTGCAGCGCTTGCGCGAAACAGCCTTCCTGACACGCGGGCTGCGCATCGTCCTTCGCGACGAGCGAGCCGGCGGCCGCACGAACGAGTTCCTGTACGAGGGTGGGATCCGCGACTTCGTGGCTCATGTCAACGAGTCCAAGGACCCGGTGCACAAGCACATCGTGTACTTCGAGGGCGAGAGCGAGGACGGGCAGGTCGAGGTCGCGATGCAGTGGAACAACTCGTACGTCGAGTCGGTGTTCTCGTTCGCGAACAACATCAACACGACGGAGGGCGGGACGCACCTGTCCGGCTTCAAGGGCGCGCTGACGGGGACGCTGAATCGCTACGCGCGCGACAAGGGCCTGCTCAAGGAGAAGGAAGACTCACTCGAAGGCGAGGACGTTCGCGAAGGGCTGGCGGCCGTCATCTCCGTGAAGCTCCAGAACCCGCAGTTCGAAGGGCAGACGAAGACGAAGCTCGGCAACCCGCCGGTCGAGGGTCTCGTGAAGACCACGGTGAACCAGCGGCTCGCGCAGTTCCTGGAGGAGAACCCCACGGACGCGCGCCAGATCATCACGAAGGCGGTCTCGGCCTCCCGCGCACGCCAGGCAGCACGGAAGGCGCGCGAGCTCACGCGCCGTAAGAGCGCCCTCGAGAACTCCTCGCTTCCGGGCAAGCTCGCCGACTGCACGATCAAGGACCCGACGCTGGCGGAGCTCTTCATCGTCGAGGGCGATTCGGCCGGCGGCTCGGCGAAGCAGGCGCGCGACCGCATGACGCAGGCGATCCTGCCGCTGCGCGGAAAGATCATCAACTCCGAGAAGAACCGCATCAACAAGGTGCTGTCGAACACCGAGATCCAGGCGATGATCACCGCCATCGGAACCGGCTTCGGCGACGAGTTCGACATCGCCAACCTCCGGTACGGCCGCGTGATCGTGATGACCGACGCCGACGTGGACGGCGCGCATATCCGCACGCTTGTCCTCACGTTCCTCTACCGCACCATGCCGGAGCTCTTCGAGCGAGGCCACATCTTCATTGCAGTGCCCCCGCTCTACCACGTGAAGCTCGGGAGTCGGGGGATGTACTTCGAGAAGGACGCCCAGCTCGAGGATCTCCTCGTGCGCGAGCGCGTCAAGGACATGATGGTCACGGCCCGCGGCGACAAGGAGACGGCGCTGACGGAGGCACGGTGGGCGCGTCTCGTGCGCGACCTCGGCCATCTCGAAGCGTGGACGGCGAAGCTCGAGGCCGAGTTCGGGCCCGCCGCGCGATTCGCGATCTCCCACGGGCTCATCGAAGCGGAGGGCGGCGACCCGCCCGACGCCGCTGCGCTCGTCGCCTCGATTCCGCCGAACGGCTACGAGCTCGTGGTCGAGCGGGAGGCCGATGATGTGCTCCACGTGCGCGTCGTGGAGACCGAGACGAGCACTGCGCACACTGTCGCGTTGCCCGTGGCCATGCTCGGCTCGCCCACGTACGGGTCGGTTCAGAACGCCTATGCAAAAGCAGGGGAAGTGGTCGGCCTCCCGCCGTTCACGGTGGCCTTCGGTGAGAAGACGTCCCACGCCGAGACGTTCGAGGATCTGCGCGCTCGCTCGCTCGACCTCGCGAAGGCGGGCATGCAGATCAGCCGGTTCAAGGGCCTCGGCGAAATGAACCCCGAGCAGCTCTGGGAGACGACGATGGATCCGGCGAAGCGGATGCTCATCCGCGTGGACGTGGAGGACGCCGCGGCCGCCGACCGCGTGTTCTCGACGCTCATGGGCGACCACGTGGAGCCGCGGCGCCTGTTCATAGAGCAGAACGCCAAAGACGTGAGGTTCTTGGATGTCTAATCGCTCGCAACAACGTCCAGCTGCCGCGGCCGAAGGCCGGCTTTGCCGGCCGAGAGGCCCGTCAAAGGCTATCGTCGACACGGTTAAGGAGGGGGTCCATGGGGGAACCATGGGTTCCCCCGTGATAGATGTCTGACGTTGTAGAGCCGCTCGGCGCCGGTCGCATCGAGTCGCGCGAGCTCGAGCAGGAGATGCGCTCGAGCTACCTCGACTACGCGATGAGCGTCATCGTCGGGCGCGCGCTACCCGACGTGCGCGACGGGCTGAAGCCCGTCCACCGCCGTGTGCTGTGGGCGATGCACGACGCTGGCCATCAGCCCAACCGTCCCTACGTCAAGTGCGCCCGCGTGACGGGCGACGTCATGGGCAAGTACCACCCGCACGACTCCAGCTCGATCTACGACGCGCTCGCACGGCTCGTGCAGTCCTTCTCCCTGCGCTACCCGCTCGTCGACGGGCAGGGGAACTTCGGCTCGATCGACGACGACCCGCCCGCCGCCGAGCGCTACACCGAGTGCCGGCTCACGAAGCTGGCGACGGAGATGCTTCGCGACATCGACATGGACACGGTCGACTTCGTTCCGAACTACGACGAGTCGCGGAAAGAGCCGATTCCCCTGCCGGCGCGCTTCCCGAACCTGCTGGTCAACGGCTCGTCGGGGATCGCAGTCGGCATGGCGACCAACATCCCCCCACACCATCTCGGCGAGACGATCGACGCGGTCGTGGCGCTGATCGACAAGCCGACCGCGAGCGTCGAGGACCTCATGAAGCACGTGAAGGGCCCCGACTTCCCGACCGGCGGCATCGTTGTCGGCCGGTCGGGGATCCGCGACGCGTACCGGACCGGGCGGGGGCGAATCGTCATGCGGGCGCGTGCGCACGTCGAGGAGCTGCGCGGAGGCAAGAACGCGATCATCGTCACCGAGCTTCCGTACGGGGTCAAGAAAGGGGGCGACGGCGGCGTGATCGCGAAGATCGCCGATCTCGTCCGCGAGAAGGTGATCACCGAGGTCTCCGACCTCCAGGACTACTCGGACAAGAGCGGCATGCGCATTCAGATCGAGCTCAAGCGCGAGGCGATCCCACAGGTGGCTCTCAACAAGCTGTTCAAGCACACCGCGCTCCAGACGACGTTCGGCTTCAACGCGGTCGCACTCGTCGACGGCGTGCCCCGGACGCTCTCTCTCCTCGAGTTCGTCACGCACTACCTCGACTTCCAGAAGCAAGTCGTCACCCGCCGTTCGCAGTACGAGCTGCGCCAGGCGCTCGCACGAGCACACGTGCTCGAGGGCTATCTCATCGCGCTGGACAACCTCGACGAGGTGATCGCTCTCATCCGCGGCTCCGACGACGCCGACGAGGCTCGGGCAGGCCTCGTAGAGCGGTTCGAGCTCAGCGAGCTGCAGGCCCAGGCGATCCTCGACCTCCGACTCAGGGCGCTCACGGGGCTCGAGCGCAAGCGGGTCGAGGACGAGTACAAGGACCTCCAGGAGCGCATCACCGAGCTGCGGACGTTGCTCGGCGATGAGGCGAAGATCGCCGCGCTGATCAGGGAGGAGCTGCTCGAGATCAAGGAGATCTACGGCAAGGGAGACGACCGCCGTACCGAGATCGCTGCCGCCGAGGGCGACTTCGAGCTCGAGGACCTGATCGCGGAGGAAGACATGGTGATCGCGATCACGCGCTCCGGGTACATCAAGCGGCTACCCGTGACGACGTACAGGGAGCAGCGACGGGGTGGGGTCGGCGTCATGGGGATGGACCTCAAGGACGAGGACTACATCGAGCACCTCTTCGTGGCGTCGACGCACGACTACATCCTCTTCTTCTCGACCAAAGGGAAGGTCTATCGGCTCAAGGTGCACGAGCTGCCGCTCGGCGCTCGACAGTCGAAGGGCCGAGCGATCGTCAACCTGTTGCCGTTCACGCAAGACGAGCAGGTGAAGACGGTCATCCGCACGCGCGACTTCTCGGAAGCGAAGTACCTCGTGCTCGCGACGCGCAAGGGCATCGTCAAGAAGACGGAGTTCTCCCAGTACAACACGCCGCTGAAGTCGGAGGGCATCATCGCCGTGAACCTCCGCGAGGGCGACGAGCTCGTCGACGCCTTCCTGACCCACGGCGAGGACGACGTCCTGCTCGTCTCGCGCAAGGGCCAGGCGATCCGCTTTGCGAACGAAGCCGCACGGGCGATGGGACGGGCGACCGGGGGCGTGATCGGCATGAAGCTGCGCTCCGGGGACGAGGTGATCGCCGCGATGATCGCGGACGACAGCGCCGACCTGCTCGTCGTGACCGAGAACGGGTATGGGAAGCGCACGCGCATGTCCGAGTACCCACGCAAAGGCCGCGGAGGCATGGGCGTGCAGACCGTGAAGCTGACGGAGGCCAGGGGCAAGCTGGCGGGCGCGATGCCCGTTCGCGAGGGCTATCAGGTGATGCTGATCTCGACGAGCGGCCAGGTGATTCGCATGCCGACCGAGGGCATTCGCCGTGCCGGCCGCGCTACGCAAGGCGTGATCGTGATGCGGCTTCGGGAGAAGGGCGAGCAGGTGTCGAGCCTCGCACCCGTAATGGAGAGCGAGAACGGCACCGACATCGACGCGGATGCGGAGGCGGAGCCGGCGTCTGTGCCCGCCGACGCTGAGCCCGAGGTCGCGGAAGAGGAAGAGAGCTAGCCGCGCAGTCTCGCCGCCGCCTCTCCGGGCGGCAGCGGGTTCACGTGGATGCCGGCGCCGAGCTCGATGCCGGCGGCGACTCGCAGTCTCGGCACGATGTCGATGTGCCACCACGGCCCGTCGTGGAGCCAAAGGTTCACCGGCGCGTCCGGCTCGACCGCGCGCACGCGTCGGATGATCTCGGCGCTCAGGCCGAGGGCGCTCGCTAGCAGGGGGCTCTCGAAGGCATCGGCCTCACGGCGCTCGGGGGCGACTCTGACCTCGTAGGGATCGGCCGAGATACCCGGGCAGAGCGCGACGAGCCCGCCCTGCTCGAGGACGGGCTCGCCGTCCGCCACAGCATCCATCGCTCCCTCTACGGCGACGGCGGGCGGCGGCTCGCGGAGCCAGACGAGCTGCGAGTGCGTGTGCGGCAGGCTCGCACCGGCCGCTTTGCCCTCGTTGACGATCGCGTGGACGTACGCGAAGCCCTCTGCGCGCGCGGCGGCGGCGCGGGAGCTCCACGCCTCCGCTACGAGCGCGAGCTGGTCGCTGGTGAGGTCGGCGATCGAGCGAACGTGCTCCGGCGCGTGCACGACGACCTCCTGCCGCTCGAATGCCGGGTAGAGGTTCGGCACGACGCGTATCTGCCAATTGCCCTCATGCGGCAGTCGCAGCGTCTCGGGGGGCGTTCGGTCCTCCCGGCCGGCGCAGAACGGGCACTCGTCGAGCTCGCCCGGGTCGGGCGGTGGTTCGAGCTGAGGGAATGCTCCGGGGCGCTTGGCGCGGGCGGGGGCGACCACCACAAGGCGGCCGGACAGCGGGTCGCGGCGCACCTCGGCCGCTCCGTTCAGCTGGGCTCGTTCTTCTTCTCGACGTGCTCGAGGAACGGCTTGAGCAGGTCGATGGGAGCGGGAAAGACGATCGTCGAGTTGTTGGATGCGCCGATCTCGAGCAGCGTCTGGAGGTAGCGGAGCTGGAGCGCGATGGGAGCCCTTCCCATCACGATCGCCGCTTCTGTGAGCCGCTCGGCTGCCTGGAACTCACCCTCGGCGTTGATGATCTTCGCGCGCCGCTCACGCTCGGCCTCCGCCTGCCGAGCCATGGCCCGCTGCATGTCCGCGGGGATCTCGACGTCCTTCACCTCGACGATCGAGACCTTGATACCCCACGGCGCCGTAGCCTCGTCGATGATCCCCTGGAGGATCATGTTGATCTTCTCGCGCTCGGACAGGAGCTCGTCGAGCGAGTGCTGGCCGAGCACCGAGCGCAGCGTCGTCTGCGCGATCTGCGAGGTGGCAACCATGAAGTTCTCCACCTGCACGACCGAGGCTGAGGCGTCGACGACGCGGAAGTAGCAGACGGCATTCACGCGCGCCGGCACGTTGTCCTTCGTGATCACTTCCTGCGGCGGGATCATGAGCGTGATCGTCCGTAGGTCGACCTTGACCATGCGGTCGATGATCGGAATGAGGAGGATCAGCCCCGGACCCTTGGGCTTGCCGAGGAGACGGCCGAGCCGGAAGATGACGCCGCGCTCGTACTCCCGCAGCACCTTGATCGCGGCGCTGAGCACGAGCAGCACGAGGATGGCGATGACTGCGACGACTATGAGGGCGGCGAGCATCGGGGTCCTTTCGGTCGGTCGAACGCGATCCTACGCGCTCTCGGGCAAGCCGTCGGCCCGCCGCACCCGGAGCTCGAGGCCGTCGACCTCTTCGACGACGACCTCCTCGCCTGTCGTGAGCGGCTCGCCGTCCGCCGATTGCGCCTGCCAGAGCTCGCCCTTCACCGCTACGAGCCCGCCGTGCCGCACGACGCCGGCCGTCCCCACGAGGCTCGACGTGCCGACGGCCACCGGCTGTCGGCGCACCTGGACGACCTTCGCCACCGCGAAGGCCATGAAGAGGGCGACCGAGCCGGCGATCGCGAGCGCCACCGGCAGTGAGACCTGGTACGTGTCGCCCGCAGGATCGAAGAGCAGCAGGGCGCCGAAGACGAACGTCACCGCTCCCGCAAGCGCAAGCGCGCCGTGGCTCATCACGAACGGCTCGGCCGCCCAGAAGCCGGCTGCGAGCAGCATCAGCAGCACGCCGGCCCAGTTCACGGGCAGCACCTGGAGCCCGTACAGGCCGATGATGAGGCAGATGCCGCCGAACGCGGCGGGGAAGACCATGCCCGGGTTGTAGAGCTCGACGACGATCCCGAGCACCCCGAGTGAGAGCATGAGGGCGATGATGTTCGGGTCGATGAGCGTGTCCAGGATGCGCTTCCAGAGGCCCATCTCCACCTCGGTGACCTCGGCGCCGGCGGTTTCGAGCTCAAGCCCGCGCGGGACGGTCTTCATGCCGTCGATCTTGTCGAGCAGCGCCGGGAGGGTCGGCGCGATGACGTCGATGACGTCCATCCGGAGCGCTTCGCGCGCGCTGAGGTTCGACCCGACCCGGACGGCCGCATCGGCCCACTTCGCGTTGCGCCCGTGCTCCTTGGCGAGCGCGCGCAGCTGCGCGGCCGCGTCGTTGACCACCTTGCGACGCAGGTCCTTCTGGATGTCCTCTCCTCCGATCGAGACCGGCGTCGACGAGCCGAGGTTCGTCTGCGGCGCCATGGCGAGAATGTCCGCGGCCTGGCCGATCCAGACGCCGGCCGATGCCGCACGCGCGCCGTCGGGTGCGACGTAGACGACGACCGGGATCTCCGACGCGAGCTCGTTCTTGACTATGTCTCGCATCGACTCCGAGAGGCCGCCGGGCGTGTCGAGCACGATGACGACGGCGCTGTAGCCGTCCTCGTTCGCCCGGTCGATCTGATCCTCGACGTACGCCGCGGTGACCGGGTTGATGTCGTTGTCGAGATGAACGGCGAGCACCTGCGGAGTGGCAGCCATGGCCGTCTGCGCGAGCACGAGAGCGGCGAACAGCGCCAGCGAGGTGAAAAATCCCCGCAAAACGGCAGGCATCACTGTGCTCCACAACCTACCATCGCAGGGGCTACCCACTTCAAGGCGAACGAGGAGAGGGCCGACACGCACGAGAGATGAGAGTTCTCCTGATCGCAGCGGTGCTCCTGCTCGCGGCCCCGGCGGCCGCGCATGCCGCCGATGGTTCGATCTGGAGCCGCGACGTCTCGCTGGGCGCTGCACGCACGCCGGCGGCGGTCACGAGCGCCAAGGAGTTCGACCTCGTGGGCGTGCACTGGCGCGGCAGCGGCCGCGTCGAGTTGCGCACGGGCAGTGGGTCAGGCCCGTGGAGCCCGTGGCGGAGGGCCGCGCCCGAGGCCGAGGATCGCCCGGATAGTGGTGCGCCCGAACGCACCCGCCCCGGCTGGCGGGTGGGTAGCCCCTGGTGGGTCCCCGGCTCGATGCGGCTCGAGGTACGCACCGTCGGCCGGGTGACGCGCGTGCGAGCCTGGTTCGTCCGCAGCCGCTGCGACACGTGTCCCGATTCGCCAGGTGGCCTTCACGGGCTCGCCGAAGATCGTCCCGAGAAGCGGCTGGAGGGCCGACGAGAAGATCGTGCGGTCGGCGCCACGCTACGCACCGGTGCTTCGCTTCTCCGTCATCCACCACACAGCCGGCTCGAGCAGCTACCGGCCCGAGGAGTCGGCGGCGATCGTGCGCGGGATCGAGCTGTACCACGTGAAGGCGAACGGCTGGAACGACATCGGCTACAACTTCCTCGTCGACAGGTACGGCCAGGTGTTCGAGGGCCGCGGCGGCGGGATGCAGCGCAATGTCATCGGCGCTCATGCAGCGGGCTTCAACTCTGGCTCCGTGGGCATCGCGATCCTCGGCACGTACTCGGGCAAGCCGCCGACCGCCGAAGCGGAGAGCGCGCTCGCGAAGCTCCTCGCGTGGCGGCTGGACGTCGGTCACGTCGATCCCGCGTCCTCGGCGATGATCGAGTCTGCGGGTAGACCCGCTCTGCTCAAGGCTGTCTCTGGGCACCGGGACGCCGGCTCGACGGCCTGTCCCGGAAACGCTCTCTACGCGCGGCTCGGGCAGTTGCGCGAGGTCGCGCTGACGACGGGCTTGCCGAAGCTCTACGACCCACGGCTCGCCGGGAGGCTCGGTCGGTTCGTTCGTTTCAGCGCCCGGCTCTCCCAGCCACTTGCCTGGACGGTGACCGTGAACGGGCCGGAAGGCACCCGGGTGGCCGACAGGAGCGGCACCGGCGACCGCATCTCCTGGTTCTGGGACTCTTCGGCCTTCAAGCCGGGCCGTTACACGTGGACGATGGAAGCCGACGGCGTGCGCTCCGCGCGTGGCATCGTCGTCGGCTCGGCTGGGCCCTCGCCCGTCCCGCCCACGCGTCCTCCGGCGGCCGGTCTCGTGCTCCAGCCGCGCGTCGTCTCGCCCGACGGCGACGGCTATTCGGATGTGCTCACGGCGCGGTACACCCTGAGTGAGGCCTCCACCGTCAGCGCCGCTCTCCAGGACGAGAACGGGCTCACCGTCGTCTCGCTCTCCATCGACGCGCGCCAGGGGAAGGGGCTGCAGATCCTCTCGTGGGCTCCCGATCCGCTCGCCGACGGCCGCTACCGCGTGGTGGTGACGGCTCGAGGAGCCAGCGGCCGCACGTCGCGGCTCGTCGACGAGCTCGTCGTCATGCGCGCTCTCGCCTGGCTTCGAGCGGACCCGCCGGCGATCTCACCGAACGGCGACGGTGTGGCCGACTCGCTCACCGTCTCATTTGTGCTTCGGCAGGCGGGTCTCGTGGCCGTCGAGCTGAGAGACGGCAGCTATCCGGTCGCGCTCCTGCAGGCCGGCTGGCTCGAGCCCGGGTCGCATCTCGCTCTCTGGGACGGGCGGCTCCTGGGCCAACCGCTGCCGCCCGGCGCCTACACGGTCTGGGTGACCGTCTCGAACGACGTCGGCACGGTGACCCAGAAAGTGCCGATCACCGTCTCCTCGGCGTAAACTTCGCCGATCGTGGGTTCGGCATCGGGTGAGGTAGCAGACGTCGTTCGCGCGCCGTTCGGGCGCGACGTCATCGAGTCGATCATCCCGCACCGCGACCCGTTTCTCTTCGTGGACGAGGTGCTCGAGCTCGAGCCTGGAGTGCGCGTCGTCGCCCGCAAGACGTTTCACGAAGACGACTGGTTCTTCGAGGGGCACTTTCCCGGCCGTCCGATCGTGCCGGGCGTGATCATGGTGGAGGCCGTGGCCCAGACGAGCGCGATCGCCGTGCTCACGTTGCCCGAGAACCACGGGAAGCTGTTGCTCTTCGCGGGCATCGACAAAGTGCGGTTCAAGCGGATCGTCTCGCCCGGTGACGAGCTGACGCTGGTGGCCGAGCTCGGAGCGGCGCGGGGGAACGTCGGCTGGGCGAAGATCGAGGCCCGCGTGGGTAACGAGCTGGCGCTGCGCGGGTCGGCCATGTGCGCGACCGAATGATCGGCGCCGCGAACGGCAACCGCGTCTCCATCACCGGCCTCGGCTCCTGCGTGCCCGAGCGGATCGTGACGAACGACGAGCTCGCCGAGCTGGTCGACACGTCGGACGAGTGGATCGTCGCTCGCACGGGCATCCACGAGCGGAGGGTGGCCGGCCCGGACGAAGCGCTGTCCGACTTCTGCCTGCCAGCCGCGAGAGAAGCCCTGGAGCGCGCCGGTGTGCGCGCCGAGGATCTCGATCTCGTCATCGTCGCCACCGTCACGCCGGACATGTCGTTCCCCGCGACAGCGGCGATCGTCGCCGACCAGCTCGGCGCGGCGAAGGCGGGCGCCTACGACCTCTCTGCCGGGTGCACGGGCTTCGTCTACGCGATCGCGCAGGCGTACGCGATGCTCGCGTCGGGTGTCGGCCGCCGCGCGCTCGTCGTTGGTGCGGACCTCCTGTCGAAGGTCGTGGACTGGAATGACCGCGCCACGTGTGTGCTGTTCGGAGACGGTGCGGGAGCAGTTGTGATGGAGCGCGTCGATCGCGGCGGGTTTCTCGGCTTCGAGCTCGGCGCCGACGGCGGAGGCGGCATGGAGCTCTACATGCCTGCGGGCGGCTCGCGGAAGCCGGCGACGAGCGAGACGGTCGCCGCGGGTGAGCACTTCGCGCGCATGAACGGTCGCGAGGTGTTCAAGTTCGCGACCCGCGTGCTCGTGTCGTCCGCGAACGACCTCCTCGAGGAGGTCGGCCTGACCGTCGACGACATCGACGTCTACGTGCCCCACCAGGCGAACATCAGGATCATCACTCACGCCGCGGAGAAGCTCGGCTTTCCGGAGGAGAAGGTCGTGGTGAACGTCGATCGCTTCGGCAACACGTCGTCGGGGTCGATTCCGCTCGCGCTCGCCGATGCCCAGCGCGACGGGAGGCTCCAGGCAGGCAAGATCGTGCTGATGACGGGAATGGGTGCCGGGCTCACGTGGGGCTCCGGCGTGATGGAATGGACCGCTGATGGAATTGCCGCATGACTAGGAGCAAGGTCGCGTTCTGCTTCCCCGGGCAAGGCTCGCTCGAGCAGGGCATGGGCCGTGACATCGCGGAATCCGTGCCGGAGGCGATGCGTGTCTTCGAGCTCGGCAGCGCGGTGTCGGGGCTCGACCTGCGGCGCCTGTGCTTCGACGCGGACCTCGAGGAGCTGGTGGAAACGGAAGTCCAGCAGCCGGCGCTCGTCGCGACGAGCCTCGCCGTGCTGGCGGCGCTCAAGGCCCGTGGCATCGAGCCCGATTACGTCGTCGGTCACTCGGTGGGCGAGTTCGCGGCGCTCGCCGCAGCGTCCTCGATCGGCGTCGAGGAGACGATCGGCCTCGTCCGCGAGCGCGGCCTGGCGATGGCGGAGGCAGCCAAGGAGCATCCCGGCCGCATGGCCGCCATCCTCGGCCTCGACGACGACGTCGTGGAGCGGATCTGCCGCCGCATCCGTGGGGTGTGGCCGGCGAACTACAACTGCCCGGGGCAGCTCGTCGTGTCGGGTGAGAGCGACGCCGTCGACGAGTGCTGCGCGCAGGCCGAAGAGGCCGGCGCCCGGCGCACCGTGAAGTTGCGCGTGTCCGGCGCGTTCCACTCGCCGCTCGTCGCGCGCGCCGCGGAGCGGCTTCGGCCGGCCGTCGACAAGGTGCGTTTCGCCGAGCCGGTAGCGCCGTTCATGTCCACTGTCACGGCTCGGATCGAGTCCGCGCCGCGCATCGCGCCCCTGCTCGTCGATCAGCTGACGGCCCCGGTGCGGTTCACGCAGGCTGCGTCCGAGCTCGTCCGCGAGGGGGCCCGAACGTTCGTCGAGGTGGGGCCCGGAAACGTCCTGTCCGGTCTCGTCAAGCGCATCGACAAGGGCGTGAAGGCGATCCCCGTCAACAGTCTTGCTGCGCTCGAGCGCGTCGAGGAGGCGCTCGGCGCTGCCTGAGACGGACGGATTCGCCAGGCTCGACGGGAAGGTCGCGCTCGTGACGGGAGCCTCCCGCGGCATCGGCCGCGCGATCGCCGTCGAGCTTGCCGGCGCGGGCGCCGCGGTCGTCGTCGGCTATCGGACGGGGCGCGACGAGGCGGAGGAAGTGGCAGGGGAGATCGGCGGCCGCGCCGTCCAGGCCGACGTCGGCGATCCCGACGAAGCTGCGCGCCTCGTCGAAGAGGCCGGCGAGCTGGACGTGCTCGTCAACAACGCGGGCCTCACCCGCGACGGTCTCATTGCGCGGATGTCCGACGAGGACTGGCGCGTCGTGATCGATACGAATCTCGGCGGGGTCTTTCACACGTGCCGGGCGGCCGCGCGCGGGATGATGAAGCGCAAGTCGGGCTCGATCGTGAACCTCACGAGCGTCGTGGGCCTGCACGGCAACCCGGGCCAGACGAACTACGCAGCCTCGAAGGCCGGCATCATCGGCTTCACGAAGGCGCTGGCGCGCGAGCTCGCGTCGCGCAACGTCCGCGCGAACGCTGTCGCGCCTGGCTACATCACGACGGCGCTCACCGAGGTCCTGCCCGAGCAGGCGCAGCAGGCGATCCTCCAAAACACGCCGCTCGAGCGCATGGGCACCCCCGAGGACGTTGCCGCGGCCGTGCGCTATCTCGCATCCGACGCCGCATCGTTCGTCACCGGCGAGGTGCTGCTCGTCGACGGCGGGCTGGGAATGTGATGGCGGAGAACGGGCGCCGCAGAGCAGTCGTCACGGGCATCGGGGCGGTGTCGCCGCTCGGCAACGACGCTGAGACCACGTGGGCGAACGTCCTCGCCGGCAAGTCAGGCGCTGGGCCGATCACGCACTTCGACCCGACTGATTATTCGGTGCACTTCGCCTGCGAGGCGAAGGGTTTCGACCCCGAGCAGTGGATCGACCGCAAGACGGCGCGTCGGATGGATCGCTTTACGCATCTCGTGCTCGCCGCCGCCCGGATGGCCGAGGCGGATTCGGGCATCGACATCGCGGCCGAGGCTCCCCGAATCGGAGCGTCGATCGGTACGGGCATCGGCGGCCTCCAGTCCTTCCAGGACTGCTACGACGTCCTTCGCGACCGGGGCCCGGACCGCGTGGGGCCGTTCTCGATCCCCGCCATCATCCCGAACCTCGGCGCAGGGTGGCTCTCGATCGAGCTCGGCACACAGGGGCCGCTGTCCGCGCAGTGCACCGCGTGCGCGGCGTCGAACATGTCGATCGGCGAGTCGCTCGATGCGATCAGGCTCGACCGCGCAGATGCGATGTTCTGCGGCGGCACGGAGGCGCCGATCGCAGAGGTCGGCATGGCGGGGTTCTCCGCGATGCGCGCTCTCTCGCGGCGGAACGACGATCCCGAGCACGCGAGCCGGCCGTTCGATGCCGAGCGCGACGGCTTCGTGATGGGGGAGGCGGGGGCGGTCATCGTCCTCGAGGAGCTCGAGCATGCCCGTGCGCGAGGCGCGAATATCTACGCCGAGGTGATCGGTTACGGCGTCTCCTCCGACGCCAAGCACATCACGGAGCCCGACCTTCACGGCCCGGGCCGCGCGCTGAAGATGGCGCTCGGCGACGCGGGCATCGGGGCCGATGACATCGACTACATCAACGCCCACGCGACGGCGACGCCGCTCGGCGACTCGTCGGAGACGATGATGCTGAAGCTCGCGCTCGGCGAGGAGAAGGCGCGAGCGACGCCGATCTCCTCGACGAAGGGCGCCACCGGCCACTGCCTCGGCGCCGCCGGGGCGCTCGAGGCGATCTTCTGCACCCTCGCCTTGCGCGACGGCATGCTGCCGCCGACGATCAACTACGAGGTCCCCGATCCGGAGTGCGACCTCGACTACGTGCCCAACCAGGCACGTCCCGCGGACGTCGAAGTGGTCGTGAACAACTCGTTCGGGTTCGGCGGCCACAACGCATGCATCGTCCTGCGGAAGATCAGCGAGTGAGTTGACGCGCAGGGTCGCGATCGCCGCGCTCGTCGTGCCGGCGCTCGTGCTGGTCGCGATCGCCGCGCGGTCCTACCAGCCGTTCGGCGGCGACCCCGGCGGCGAGCGTGCTCCGTCGACCACGTTCCTCGACGGCACGTTCACGATCCTGGTCGTGCTGGTCGTGCTGGCGCTCCTGACCGTGTTCTACGTGCGGATCCGGTTCATGCCGCCGTCGAAGCGCCGAGGCGAGGGCACGACGTATTCGTCGCTCCTCGTGTTCCTGCTCATCATGGGCTTCATGATCGTCGCCGGACGGGGCCTGCTCCAATACGAGCCACGCCCGTCGAACTCGGAAGGCACGGACGCGCCCTTCGGGCAGCCGTTGCCGTCCGGTGAGCTCGTTCCCGAGCCGGAGGAGATCCGGTCGCCGCAGGTGGTCTGGCCCCTCGTTGCAGGCATCGCCGGCGTCGTCGTCGCTGCCATCGTCATCGCAGTGCTCGTCGACCGCCGGCGTAGACGTCCCGATCCCCTCACTGCCGAGCAGTTGAGGGAGCTCCGCAGCGCACTCGACGAGGCGATCGAGGATCTCCGGCGCGATCCCGACCCACGCCGCGCCGTCGTGGCCGCCTACGCGCGCATGGAGCAGGCGCTGACCGTGTACGGGCTGCCGCGGAAGCCTGCTGAGGCGCCGTACGAATACCTCCGCCGCGTGGGGCGCGAGCTGGAGGCGGAGGAGCCTGTCGCTGCTCTTACGGAGCTGTTCGAGGTGGCGAAGTTCTCCGAGCACTCGGTGGATGAAGGAATGCGCGGCCGCGCGATCGACGCGCTCACCGCCGTGCGGCGAGAGGTACGGGCGGCGACGTGAAGCGCATCGCCGTCTCCACGATCGTGTA
Source organism: uncultured Actinomycetes bacterium (assembly GCA_963755155.1). Taxonomy (GTDB): domain Bacteria; phylum Actinomycetota; class Thermoleophilia; order Gaiellales; family Gaiellaceae; genus PALSA-612. Next base: position 76,276 of record CAVWIV010000016.1, read on the forward strand.
CGCGGTCATCGGGGCGCTCGTCGCCGTAGTCGCCGTGCTGATCGGCGTCGATCGCACGGATCTCGTGCTCGACGCGTACCTCCTCTACGCCGCCGGCCTCGCTGCCTTCGCGGCCGCCCGAGTCTCCCGCCTGGCCTTTCCGCCGCCGCGTGGAACCGTGCCTGCCTTGCTCACGCCGCGGGCGGCGCGCTACGTGCACCCCGAGTCGCTCGTGACGACCGCGGACGACGTCGCGCTTGCGCAGGCGGGCGGGTTCGACGTCCACTTTCGCCTGCGGCCGCGTCTGCGCGACATCGCGGCTGCGGGCCTGGCAATGCACTCGGGCATCGACCTCGACCGCGAGCCCGAGCGAGCCCGGGAAAAGCTCTCGCCGGAGACGTGGGAGCTCGTGCGGCCGGACCGGCCGCGGCCGGAGGGGACTGGGACGATCGGCATCGACACCGCCTCTCTGACCGCTGTTGTCGACGAGTTGGAGAGAATCCTCCCGCCATGATCGCCGTCTCTGACGTCCAGCCGCACTGCGACCGCATCCTCGACGCCGTCGAGCAGGCCGTCGTGGGCAAGCGGGAGGCGCTCGAGCTCGTGTTGCTCGGCGTGCTCGCCGACGGGCACGTGCTCATCGAGGACTACCCCGGTCTCGCGAAGACGCTGCTCGCGCGCTCGTTCGCCGCGGTCACCGACCTCCGCTTCTCCCGCATCCAGTTCACGCCCGACCTCATGCCCGCCGACGTGACCGGCTCCTCGATCTACAACCAGCGGACGGCGGAGTTCGACTTCAGGCCCGGCCCGGTCTTCGCGAACCTTCTGCTCGGCGACGAGATCAACCGCGCGCCGCCGAAGACCCAGGCCTCGCTGCTCGAGGCGATGCAGGAGCGCCAGGTGACGCTCGAGGGCGAGACGCGGCAGCTCGAGCGTCCGTTCCTCGTGCTCGCCACGCAGAACCCGATCGAGTACGAGGGGACGTACCCACTGCCCGAGGCGCAGCTCGATCGCTTCCTCCTGCGCATCGGGGTGGGCTATCCGGCGCGGGCCGACGAGTGGGAGATGCTGGAACGGCGCCGCGAGCGGCGGATGGACGAGGTCGAGCTGACGCCGGTCGTCGACCGGGAGACGGTGCTTGCGCTCCAGCGGGCGATCGAGGAGGTCCACGTTGCCGAGAGCATCGGCCTCTACATGGTCGACGTCGTTTCGGCGACCCGCGCGAGCACGCGCGTCCAGGTCGGCGCGAGCCCCCGCGGATCGCTCGCGTTGCTGAAGCTCTCGCGTGGCCTGGCCGCGCTTCGCGGACGCGACTTCGTCACGCCCGAGGACGTCAAGAACGTGGCCGTGCCTGCGCTCGCACACCGGCTCACGCTCAACCCCGAGCTGTGGGTGCAGCGGATCCGGGCCGCGGACGTCGTACAGGAGTGCCTGGACGCCGTGCCGACGCCCAAGGCCGAGGACGCCGTTCGCACGGCGTGACTCGCGCCGCGACAGCGAAGCTCGCGGGCTACGCGTCGCTCGGCGCCCTTGGCCTCTTTGCCGGCATCGCCGCCGGACGTGCCGAGCTCGTCGTGCTCGCCACGCCGTTCGTGCTCGTGCTGGCCATCGGGCTCCTCACCAGTGCAGCACCGGAGCTCGACGTGGACGTTCGTGTCGACAGCTCGCGGGTACTGGAGGGGGACGTCGTCGCCGTGGAGATCGGGCTGCTCTCGGCGAGCCGGGTCGATCGTCTCGAGCTCGGGCTTGCAGTACCACGCGACGTGGTTGCCGAAGGCGATACGTCGTTCGGCGTCACGCTCCCAGCCGGCGAGCCGCGCGACCTCACCGCCACGCTGCGCTTTCCGCGGTGGGGCGTGTTCAGGGTAGGCCGCGTGGGCGTGGCCGCGTTCGACCGGCTCGGCCTCTTCGTCTTCGAGCGCGAGTTGCCTGCAGCTCATCTTCTCCGCGTCTATCCGCGGGAGGAGCACCTCCGCGAGATCGTCCGCCCGCGCGAAACCCAAGCGTACGTCGGCAACCTCGTGGCCAGGCAGAAGGGCGAGGGGATTGAGTTCGCCGATCTCCGGCTCTACCAGCCCGGCGACCGTGTCAGGCGTGTGAACTGGAAGGCGACGGCGCGTCGCGGCTCGCTCGTCGTCAACGAGCAGCACCCGGAGCGAAACTCGGCGACGGTGCTGCTTCTCGATTCGTTCTCCGAGGCGCGGCTCGGGGCTGCGGGGACGCTCGACCAGGCGGTGCGCGCGACGACGGCGCTGGCGGGTGCGTACTTGAAGCGCCGCGATCAGGTGGGGCTTCTGAGCTTCGGCGGCTCGGTCAACTGGCTCGAGCCGGCGCTCGGCACCGTGCAGCTGTACCGGATCGTCGAGGCGTTGCTCGACACCGAGGTCGTGCTCTCGTACATCTGGCGCGACATTCGCGTGATCCCCACGCACGTGCTGCCGCCGAAGGCCCTTGTGCTGGGCCTCACGCCGCTGCTCGACGAGCGCATGGTCGATGCGCTTGTGAACGTGCGTGGCCGCGGCGCCGACGTCGCGGCTCTCGAGATCGCGCCCGAGCCGTTCATCCGCGTTGCCGAGGGCGAGCAGGCGCAGCTGGCGTATCGGATCTGGAAGCTGCGCCGCGCCGCCGTGCGCAGCCGCTTTCGCCGCCTCGGTGTCCCCGTCGTCGAGTGGCGCCACGGCGATCCGCTCGAGCCCGTGCTGGAGGAGGTGTCGGCATTCAGGCGCTACGCCAGGGCGATGCGCGCGTAGTAGCCGGCGTCGCAGCCGCGGTGTGCGCCGCCCTCTTCGCGCTCGCCGTTTGGCTGTCCGCGGCCGATCATCCCGACCAGGCGGCGGTGGGTGTGCTCGCCGGGTTGGGCCTCGTCGCCGGCGGCCTCGTCCTCCGGCGGGGAACGGTGCTGACTGTAGGTCTCGCACTGCTCGGCGTGGGTTACGGCGCAGCCCTCATCGGCAAGGGCCTCGACCCCGCCGCGGGGCTCTTCGCGGCCGGGCTCGTGGCCGTCGCCGAGCTCGCCTTCTGGGCGATCGAGCCGGGGGCGGCGGTGCCCCTCGGCCGCGCCGCAACTGGGGTGAGAGTGCTCGTCGCCGGCTCGGTCGCCCTCGGCTCGGCACTCGCCGGCACGGTGCTGCTCGTCGTCGTGTCGGATCCCATTCGCGGGGAGGCCGTGGTCGGAGTCGCAGGCGTCCTCGCGGTGCTGGCGATCTTCGGGATAGCGGTCGTTCTAGCGCGATCCCTGCGCACCGGCGTCGGCTAGAGTCGCCGGGCGATGGCCCAGGTGCTTCCGGCGGAGACGGGTCTCCGGCGCGTGATCGGCGACGGCGATACCGTCCCGGACGGCGCCGTAGACGGCCTCGCGGACGCGGACCTCCTCGAGCTGTACCGGCAGCTCGTCCTCCTGCGCACGTACGACGAGCGCTCGGTCATCTACCACCGGCAGGGCCGCATCGGGACGTACGCGATCTACTGGGGCCACGAGGCGATGCAGGTCGGCGCCGCGTACGCCCTCGACCGGGAGGACTGGATCTTCCCGAGCTACCGCGAGTCGGCCATCGGACTGCTGCGCGGCCTGCCCGCGACGACGATCCTCTCCTGGTGGCGCGGCCATCCCGCCGGTTGGTGGGATCCGCAGGAATTCGGCGTCGCGTCGATCTGCGTGCCGATCGCGACCCACGTGCCGCATGCGGCGGGCTTTGCGTGGGGCAAGCGGCTGCGCGGTGAGCAGACCTGCGCGCTCGCGTTCTTCGGCGACGGCGCGACGTCCGAGGGCGCTTTCCACGAGGGCGCGAACTTCGCGGCGGTGATGCGCGCCCCGCTCGTACTCCTCTGCAACAACAACCAGTGGGCGATCTCGACGCCGCTCGAGGCCCAGACGGCGGCCGCAGCCCTCGTCGACAAGGCGGTCGGCTACGGAATGCCGGGAGTGCGGGTCGACGGCGGCGACGTCCTCGCCGTGTACGAGGCAGTGGCGGACGCAGTCGAGCGCGCCAGGGCCGGCGACGGGCCGACGTTCATCGAGGCGGTTACGTACCGCGCGGCGCCGCACGCGACCGCCGACGACCCGTCGGCGTACATCGACGCAGAGCGCGTCGAGGAGGAGAAGCGGAACGAGTGCGTCGGTCGCTACGAGGGGTACCTACGGCGGCGCGGGCTGCTCACGGACGAGCTCGCGGAGGCGGCGCGCGAGGACGCACTGGCCGTGATGCGGGACGGGATCGCGGCTGCCGAGGCCGAGCCGCCGCCGGATCCGTCCGAGGTCTTCGAGCACGCTTACGTCGACCCCCCACCGGGGCTGCGTGATGGCTGAGCTCTCCATCATCGAGGCCATCAACGATTGCCACCACGTGGAGCTCGAGCGCGACGACGCGGTGATGGTGCTCGGTGAGGACATCGGTAGGGCGGGGGGCGTCTTCCGGGCGACGGCGGGGCTACGCGACCGCTTCGGCCCGGATCGCTGCGTCGACACGCCGCTCGCGGAGGCCGGGATCATGGGCACGGCCATCGGCCTCGCCATGGCCGGCTGGCGGCCGGTGTGCGAGATGCAGTACGACGCGTTCAGCTACCCGGCGCTCGACCAGCTCATCAACCACGTGGGGCGCTACCGCTGGCGCACGCGGGGCTCGATGGAGTTCCCCATCACCGTGCGCATGCCGTACGGCGGTGGCGTGCGCGCGCCGGAGCTCCACGACGACTCCCCCGAGACGTACTACGTCCACACGCCCGGCGTGAAGGTGGCCATCCCGTCGACGCCGGCCGACGCCAAGGGCCTGCTCGCGGCGGCCATTCGCGACTCGGATCCGGTCGTCATCCTCGAGCCGAAGCTCCACTACCGCACGATTCGCGGTGAGGTGCCGGAGGGGGAGCACGTCGTCCCGCTCGGCAAGGCACGCGTGGCGCGGGAGGGGAGCGACGTGACGATCGTCGCCTACGGCTCGATGGTTCCGCTCGCCGAGCAAGCCGCCGAGGAGATCTCTGCGGAAGCGTCAGTGGAGGTGCTCGACCTGCGGTCGCTCAAGCCGCTCGACGAGGAGGCGTTGCTTGCGTCCGCTGCCAAGACGGGGCGGGTCGTCGTGGTGCAGGAGGCCCCGCGCGTCTGCGGCTTCGCCGCCGAGGTGGCGGCCGTCCTCGCGGAGAAGGCGATCCTCGACCTCCGCGGGCCCGTGCTCCGGGTGACCGGCTACGACGTGCCGTATCCGTACTGGCAGCTCGAAGACGAGTACATGCCGTCCGTGGCGCGCGTGCTCGACGCAGTGCGGCGCCTGCTTGGCGTTTTGAACGATCCGCCGTATCGCATCGTCACGGAGCGTCTCGTCTTGCGCTGCTGGGAGCCGAGCGACGCGCCGCTCTTGAAGGAGGCAGTCGACTCGAGCCTCGACCATCTGCGCCCGTGGATGCCTTGGGCACACGACGAGCCGCAGTCGCTGGCAGAAAAGGTGAAGCTCCTGCGAACCTTCCGAGGCAAGTTCGACCTCGGCCAGGACTTCGTCTACGGGATCTTCACCTCCGATGAAGCCGAGGTCGTCGGCGGAACGGGACTGCACACGCGGGTCGGCGCGGATGCGCTGGAGATCGGCTACTGGATCCGCGAGAGCCGGGTAGGAGCGGGTTTTGCGACCGAGGCGACCGCTGCCCTGACGCGGGTTGCCTTCGACATCTGCGGCGTCGACCGAGTCGAGATCCGCGTCGATCCCGCGAACGAGGCCAGCGCGGCGGTCCCGAGGAAGCTCGGCTTCGCCGAGGAAGCGCGCCTGCGGCGTCGGCTACCGGCGGGGGAGGGAGACGCGCCGCGCGACGCCGTCATCTTCACACTCTTTCGCGATGAGCTCGCGGGGACGCCGGCGTCTTCCGCCCAGGTCGAGCCGTTCGACGCGGTTGGCGCGCCGGTGTCGCCGTGATCCACGAGATCCCGCTCGAGCGGCGGACGCTGCACGGGCACTTCTCCCGCGACCTCGAGCCGGTGCTGACGATCGACTCCGGCGACACGATCGCGTTTGCCTGCCCGAACGCCGGCTGGTGGCTCTCCCGCGAAGAGCGCTTCGAGCCGCGCGATCCGGAGCTCGACCGCGGCCATGCGCTCATCGGCCCGGTCGAGGTGCGCGGCGCGACGGCCGGCCAGACGCTCGAGGTGCGGGTGGACGTCGGTTCGGGTCGGGCCGTGGGGCGTCACCGAGGCCGGCGGCTGGCAGACGGACCTGAACGATCGGCTCGGCGTCAGCGACCTCGAGCATTGGAGGCTTCACTGGACGCTCGATCCCGACGGAGGGGTGGGCCGTGACCAGCTCGGCCGCGAGCTCGACCTGAGCCCTTTCCTCGGCGTGATGGGCATGCCGCCGCCTGAGGCGGGCGCCCACTCGACGCAGCCGCCGCGTGTGTGGGGCGGCAACATCGACTGCAAGGAGCTCGGGGCCGGATCGACGCTCTTTTTGCCGATCCCTGTCGACGGGGCGCTGTTCTCAGCCGGGGACTGTCACGCCCGCCAGGGGGACGGTGAGGTCTCGCAGCTCGCGATCGAATGTCCCCTGGAGCGCGCCGAGCTCACGCTCTCCGTGCGCGACGATCTGCCCCTGACCACGCCGGTCGCGTGGACATCTGCGGCGTGGCTCACGTTCGGGTTCGACGAGGACCTCGACGAGGCGGCGGCGATTGCGACCGATGCCATGCTCGACCTCATGGGGCGAGAGCACGACCTCGAACGGCGCGACGCGCTCGCGCTGGCGAGCCTCGTCGTCGACCTCCGTGTAACGCAGATCGTCAACCGCGTGAAGGGTGTGCACGCCGTGCTGAGCCACGACGCAGTGAGAATGCCCTGATGGCGTACGAGTTCAAGCTTCCCGACCTCGGCGAGGGCCTCACGGAGGGCGAGGTCGCGCGTTGGCTCGTCACCGAGGGTCAGGAGATCGCGGAGGACGATCCGCTGGTTGAGATCCAGACGGACAAGGCGACGGTCGAGATTCCGTCTCCGGCCGCCGGCGTCGTGTCGCGCATCCTCGTGGCGGAGGGCGAGGTCGTCCCCGTCGGCACGGTACTAGTCGCCATCGGCGAGGACGCCTCCGACCCTTCGACCGAAACAGACGTGACCAGGGGTCAGACCCCTTCATCTGAAGAGGACGCGTCTGTTCCTGCCGCAACAGACGGCAGGGCTCGTGCGACGCCACTCGTGCGCAAGGTGGCGCAAGAGTTGGACGTGGACATCGACGGCCTTACCGGGACCGGTCCGCAAGGACGCATCACCGAGGAGGACGTGCGCGAAGCAGCCGTGTCCGGGGGTCAGGCCCCCGAGGGACGCCGCGAGCCTCTCCGAGGCGTGCGGAGAGTCATCGCCGAGCACATGGCCCGCGCGCACCGCGAGGTTCCGCCCGTCACCTGGGTCGAGGAGTGTGACTTCGAGGCGGTGGACATGGAGAAGCTCGTGGCGACGGTCGTCAAGGCGTGCGCGGACGAGCTTCAGGCCTTTCCGGAGCTGAACGCCAGGCTCGACGGCGACGCCATCGTCTACCTCGACCGCTACGACATCGGCGTCGCGGTGCAGACGGCGCAGGGACTCATGGTGCCGGTCGTCCGCGGCTGCGACGAGAAGGCGGCGGACGAGATCCACGCCGAGCTCGTGTCGCTCGCCGAGCGCGGCCGCGAAGGGACGCTGGCACCGGAGGAACTCCGCGGCTCGACGTTCACGGTGACGAGCGCCGGGAAGCTCAGCGGGCTCTTTCAGACGCCGATCGTCAACCACCCGGAGGTGGCGATCCTCTCCATCGGCCGCATCGCTCCCCGGCCGGTGGTGCGCGACGGCTCCGTAGCCGTCCGCCGGACGGGTACGGTGGCCTTGACGTTCGACCATCGGGTGATCGACGGTGCGCGGGCTGCGGAGTTCGGCCTCGCCGTCATCGCGCGAATCGAGTTGAACGCGGCCGACCGGTAGGGCGGGCCGGGCACGCGGGTACGCTGCCGCGATGGCTCGGGTGGTGGAAGGGACCGCGCGGCTCGGCACGCGCGCCGGGCGGGCGCTGCGCCGGCCGCACAACTGGCTGCAGCTGGCGAAGTTCTGCCTCGTCGGCGCGACGGGCTACGTCGTCAACCTCGCTGTCTTCACGCTCCTCTACGAGGCGTTTTCCGTCCACTACAGGCCCGCGGCCGTCTGCTCGTTCGTCGTCGCCGTCACGAACAACTACCTCTGGAACCGCCTGTGGACGTTCCGAGGCGAGCGCGGCCACTTCTACTACCAGGGACTGCGGTTCTTCATCGTCGCCTGGTGTGCGCTCGCGGCGAACCTCCTCGTGCTCGAGATACTCGTGAGGCTGGGGCTCGACCCGATCCCGGCGCAGGCGCTTGCCATCATCGTCGTCACGCCCGTGAACTTCATCGGCAACAAGCTCTGGTCGTTCCGGCACCGCCACTGACCTCGTGTTGAAGGTGCGCGTGTGCGTTATCGCCGCGCTCGCTGCGCTGTTGCTCGCGCCGGCTGCTCTCGCGGACACGAAGTTGCCGCCACCGCGCCTGACCGAGGAGCGGGCCGTGGCGATCCTCCTCGAAGAGGACGGCGTCCAGGCCTGGGTCGCCCGCTATCCACGCGAAAGCCTCGTCACCGAGGGCGAGTACGACGACGAGTACCGGGACTGGACCGTGAAGGCGTGGTCGGGGGACGCCGGGCAGATCGTGCTCGGGCGCGTGGACGACCTCACCGGGCTCGTGGAGGACGCGTGGACCGGCCCGCAGGTGGCGTGGCCGATGGCCCGCGGCGACGAGGGCGCCTTCGGCGGCAAGCGGCTGAACAGCCTGCCGGTGTGGCTCGGCTTCTGCGCGGTGTTCGTGTTGGGGCTCGCCGACCTCCGGCGCCTGCGATCGGTCCGCAACCTCGACCTCCTCGTGCTCGTCTCGCTCTCGGTGTCGCTCTGGTTCTTCAACGACGGGCGGATCTTCACGAGCGTGCCACTCGTGTACCCGGTGCTGCTCTACCTCCTGGCCCGCATGCTGTGGATCGGCCTGCGCGGCCGCGCGACCGCAGCGTCACGGCCTGTCTGGCCTGTCTGGCTGCTCATCGCGGCGACGATCTTCCTGGCCGGCTTTCGCATCGGGCTCGACCTCGGAGACTCGAACGTCATCGACGTCGGCTACTCCGGCGTCATCGGGGCGCATCGCATCGCGAACGGCCAGGCGCCGTACGGCCACTTCCCGCTGGAGGAGGGCGAGGAGTGCGGGCCCGCCGATCGCTCGGGGCGCGTCGTGCTGCGCATCCAGGAGAACGGGCGCTGCGAGGGGCAGAACGCGCACGGCGATACGTACGGCCCCGTGACGTATCAGGGGTACCTGCCCGGCTATGCGATCTTCGGCTGGCAGGGGAAGGGGGATCCCTTGCACGCCGCGCACTTCACGGCGATCGTCTTCGATCTCGCCTGCCTTCTCGGGCTCGTGCTCGTCGGGCTGCGGTACGGGGACCGGCGCCTGGCAGCGACCCTCGCGTTCGCCTGGGCGGCCTACCCCTTCACCCAGTACGTCGCGAGCTCGAGCTCGAACGACGCCATCCAGCCCGCGCTGCTCGTGTTCGGCTTCTGGCTCGCGTCGTCGCCCTGGGGTCGCGGCAGCCTCGCCGCTCTTGCCTCGTGGGCGAAGTTCGCGCCGCTCGTCGTCGCGCCCCTGTGGGCGACGTATCCCGAGCGCCGTGTCCGGCCCACCGCCTTCTTCGGCGCGGCCTTCGCGGTGGCGACGCTCGCGGCGTTCTGGGTGCTGTTGCTCGAGCCCGATCCGCTGGGGGCGGTGCGAACCGTGTGGGACCGGACGATCGCCCACCAGTTCGGCCGGGAGTCGCCTTTCTCGCTCTGGGACTGGCGCCAGTACCACGCCGGCCTGCCCGACCTTCACCTCGTGCAACGGGCGCTGCAGGTGCTGCTACTCGCCGGTGCTGTCGCGCTTGCCTTCGTTCCGCGACGGAAGTCGCCGCTCCAGCTGGCGGCGCTCACGGCCGCGCTGCTGATCGGCTTCGAGATCGTCCTCACGCACTGGTTCTACCTCTACGTTGCGTGGTTCTTCCCGTTCGTCGCGATTGCGCTCTTCGCACCCGGAACGGACGAGGGCCCGGAGGCTCCACCAATGACCAAGGGCGGCTAGGAGTGCCGCCCTTGGTGGTGGGAGGGGTGATGCGTCGGAGCGCGCTACGTCTTCTTCGCGTTCAGCACTGCGTACTTGAAGAGCCGCCTCGCGTTCTTCAGCTGCGTCGGCGTCAGGGGCACGAACTTCGCCTTGACGGCGATCGCCTTCTCGTTCACGAGGATGTACTGGATGAACTTCTGCACCTCGGTGCGCTTGAAGGACGACTTCTTCACGTACATGAAGAGGCCGCGGGAGATCGGGTACGTCCTGTTCTGCACCGACTGGTTGCCGGGGCGGACGCAGCCGCTGCCCTTGTCGATCGAGACGATGTTGAGCCTGCTCGTGTTCTCGAGCGCGTACGAGAGGCCGAAGTACCCGAGGCCGCCCCGCTCGCCGGAGACACCCTGGACGAGCACGTTGTCGTCCTCGGATGCCTGGTAGTCGGTACGGCTCGCCCTCGCCCTACCGTTCACGTGCTCCGTGAAGAAGTCGAACGTCCCCGAGTCGGTGCCCGGGCCGAAGAGCTTCAGGCTCTGGTTCGGGAAGCTCGACCTGATGTCATTCCAGTTGGTGACCTTCGAGCCGGGCTCCCAGATCTTCTTGAGCTCGGCCATCGTCAGGCACGTAGCCCACGTGTTCTGCTGGTTCACGACGATCGAGATGCCGTCGTTCGCCGCTGCGAAGGCGATGTAGGGAATGCCGTTGTTCTTACAGGCCTCCGCCTCCGAGTTCGCCCCTTGCCGGATCTTGCGCGAAGCGTTGGCGATGTCCGTCTCGCCCTTGCAGAAGCGCGTGAAGCCGCCTCCCGTTCCCGCGAGGCCGACGGTGACGCGCGTCGAGGGATTCTTCTTCTGGAACGCCTCGGCCGCGGCGGTCACGTACGGGTAGAGCGTGCTCGAGCCGTCAGCCGTGATGGTCCCGCTCAGGGTGCTGCCGCCGGCGCTGACCGTGCCCGCAGCCACGGCGGCCCCGGCCACGACTGTCGCCAGCAATCCTGCTGTACGTCTGAATCGCATGTGCAAAGCCCTCGCTTTCGTGATTGGTGCGTTCGCATGCGAGTCTCGCGGCCCGGGGCGGCGACGTGGTCGTCCGGCCGGTTGCCTTCTGGTGACGGTCCGGTGAACTCGGCGAGGACTAGTCGGAGTCGTCGTGCGACGCGTCCGAGAACTCGCGCAACTCGCCCGTGACGAGGTACGCGACCTGCTCGCCGACGTCGACCGCGTGGTCGCCGAAGCGCTCCAGGCAGCGGGAGATGACGATCATGTGCAGTCCCCACTCGCGCTTTGCCTCGTCAGCACCCAGGGCGAGGACGTGCCGGACCAGCCGGCGGTTCGCGCGGTCGATCAGCTCATCGAGCTCCACGAGGGACTCGGCTGCGGCCAGGTCGCGTTCAGCGAGTGACCGCATCGCGACGCCGACCATCTCCTCAGCCCGAAGCCCCATCTCCTCAAAGCTCTCGAGCACTTGCGGGTCCCCTTCGACCCCGTGTGTGAGCTTCACGAGCTTCGAGATCGTCACGCAGAGATCGGCCATCCGTTCGAGGTGGAGGTTGATGTGGAGGATCGCCAGCACGAGCCGGAGATCGACGGCGACGGGCGTCTGTCGCGCGAGCAGCGACTCGATGCCCTGCTCGAGCGCGAGGTAGCGCGCGTCCACTTCGTCGTCGAACGCGATCACCTCGTCCGCGAGCTCCGCGTCCCGCTGGCGCAGCGCGTTCATCGCGCCGCGGAGCGACCGAAGCGCGAGCTCGGCCTCCTCCTGGAGTGTCGCCTCGAGGGAGTCGAGCTCCTCCTGGAACGACGCGCGGGGCGGCGCCGTCATCCGAATCTCCCTGTGACGTAGTCCTCTGTGCGCTGGTCGGAGGGCTGCGTGAAGATCTTGTCGGTGCGGTCGAACTCGACGAGGATGCCGGTCCGCTCGCCTTCCTCCGCGACGTCGACCGAGAAGAACGCCGTCATGTCGGCGACGCGGGCCGCCTGCTGCATGTTGTGCGTGACGATGACGATCGCGTACTCCCGCTTGAGCTCTTGCATCAGGTCTTCGATACGGGTCGTCGCGATCGGGTCGAGCGCCGATGCCGGCTCGTCCATGAGGATGACGTCCGGCTCGACGGCGAGGCAACGCGCGATGCAGAGGCGCTGCTGCTGGCCGCCCGACAGGCTGAGCGCGCCCGCCTTCAGCCGGTGCTTGACCTCGTCCCAGAGCGCTGCTTGTTGCAGCGCGCGCTCGACGCGCCCGTCGAGGTCGTCCTTCGTGCCGAGCACGCGCGGCCCGAAGGCGACGTTGTCGTAGATCGACTTCGGGAACGGGTTCGGCTTCTGGAAGACCATGCCGATGCGTTTCCGCACTTCGACCGGGTCGACTTTCGTCCCGTAGAGATCGAGCCCGTGGTAGAGGAGCTCGCCCTTCACCTCGGCGCCGGGGATGAGGTCGTTCATGCGGTTGAAGCAGCGGATGAACGTGCTCTTGCCGCAGCCCGAGGGGCCGATCATCGCCGTAACCTCGTTGGGGGCGATGTCGAGCGAGACACCGCGAACGGCTGTCTTGCCGCTGTACGAGACCTCGAGATCCCGCACGTGAAAGATGGCCTCGCGCTGCCCGGAATAGCGCTCCGTGGTGGGCGCTGCCAGCTCGACTGGGTCGGCGATGGTTACCACCTCTTCTGGTAGCGGTTGCGGATGACGATGGCGACCGAGTTGAGCAGGAGCATAATCACGAGGAGGACGATGATCGCTCCCGCCGCGAGGAGCCTGAACTCCGTTTGCGGCTGGCGGATCCAGTTGTAGATCTGCACGGGGAGCGCCGTGAACTCGCCGAGGATGGTCGGATCGAAGGACACGTAGGCGAGGGCTCCGATCATCAAGAGCGGCGCGGTCTCGCCGATCGCCCGCGACAGCGCGAGGATGGACCCAGTCGCGATGCCCGGTATCGCCGCCGGAAGCACCTGGCGCCAGACGACCTGCCATTGCGTCGCGCCGAGCGCGTACGCGCCCTGCCGGATGGAGTCGGGGACGGCTCTGAGCGCCTCGCGCGCCGAGATGATCACCGTCGGCAGTGTCAGCAGCGTGAGGATGATCGCCCCGGCGAGGAGCACTCGCCCGAGGCCGATGCCGCGGACGATGAAGGCGAGCCCGAGGATGCCGTAGACGATCGACGGCACGCCCGCGAGGTTCTGGATGTTGACCTCGAGGAACCGGTTGTACCAGCGATCCTTGCTCGCGTACTCCTCGAGGTAGAGGGCGGTGGCCAAGCCGAGCGGAACCGTGAACAGGAGCACGAGCACTCCGAGGTAGATGGTGGCGAGGATCGCCGGCCGGGCGCCCGCGATCTCCGGGTCGATCGACGGTGGATCGAAGAGGAGTGTCTTCGTCACCCAGCTGCCGCCGTCCAGGACAACGTCGCCGATGAGCACTCCGAGCGTCAGCAGGGCGAGGCCCACGGAGGCGAGCAGCAACGCGTAGAAGAGCGTGCCGCGAACGTCCCGCCGCGAACGGTCGATCGGCGTCGGGGTCGCCGCAGCGCTCATTCGTAGACTTCCCGGAACCGCCGTACGAGCCTGATCGAGACGATGTTCATGGCGAGCGTCATGACGAAGAGGCTGAGCGCGACGGCGAATATCGTCTGGTACTCGATCGATCCCTGGGGAACGTCTCCCTGCGCAGTCGCGCCGATGAACGCCGTCATCGTCTCCAGGGACACGCGCGGGTCCCCTGAGATCTGCGCGAGCTGGCCTGCGGCGATGAGCACGATCATCGTCTCGCCGATGCCGCGCGAGATGGCGAGCACGAAGCTCGCGACGATGCCGGACGTGGCCGCAGGGACGACGATGCGCGTCGCCACGTGGCGCCGTGTCGCGCCGAGCGCGTAGCCGCCGTCGCGCAGGTCCTGGGGGACGGCGAACATCGCGTCCTCGGACAACGACGCGACCAGTGGGATGAGCATGACGCCCATGACGAGCCCGGCCGCGAGCACGTTGAAGATCTCGACGTTGATGCCGACATCGCGCAGGAACGGCGTGAAGAACGTGAGCGCGAAGTAGCCGTAGACGACCGTCGGAATCCCCGCGAGCACCTCGAGCATGGGCTTGAGCACCGAGCGCACGTTCGGCCTTGCGTACTCGCTCAGATAGATGGCAGTGCCGAGCCCGCAGGGGATTGCCACGAGGCACGCCCAGAACGTGATCACGATCGTGCCGACGAGTAGCGGGACGACGCCGAACTGACCGTCGAGGAAAAGCGGGGTCCACGTCGTGCCCGTGAAGAACTCCCAGGGGGAGATCTCGGTGAAGAAGTCGATCGCCGGCCTGAGCAGTGCCAAGATGATCGCGAACGTCGTCACGACCGACACGAACGCCGAGGTGAGCAGCACGATCCGGACGAGGTCCTCGCCGTAGCGCCTGCGCGGCGCGCGCAGGGTGATCGGGGCGGCTGCGTCCTGCGTGGCCACTATGCGGTGAGCGCGGCGTCGAGCTTCGCCTTGGCGGCTGCAAGCTGCGCGGCCGTCGGCGGCACGAACCCGGCCTGCTCTGCGATCTCGACGGCGTTGTCGAGCGTGTACGTGAGGAAGTCGCCGACCTCGGAGCGCTCCAGCGAGCTCGTCTTCGCGTACACGAACAGCGGACGGGAGAGCGGTGCGTACGTTCCGTCCTGGGCCGTCTGAGCAGAGGGAGCGACGCAGCCCGAGCCGTTGTCGATCGCGACTGCCTTCACGCGATTCTGGTTCTGCTCGTAGTACGAGAACCCGAAGTACCCGAGCCCGCCCGTCTCCCCGGAGACGCCCTCGAGGACGACGTTGTCGTCCTCCGACGCCTGGTAGTCGGTGCGGCTCTCACCCTCCTCGCCCACGATCACGTCCGTGAAGTAGTCGAACGTTCCCGAGTCGGTGCCGGGCCCGTAGAGGCTGAGCGGCTCGTCGGGGAAGCTCGCGTCGACGTCCTGCCAGTTGTCGATCTTTGACCCAGGCTCCCAGATCGTTTTCAGCTGCTCGACCGTGAGACATGTCGCCCAGTCGTTCTCCGGGTTGACGACCACGGTGAGCGCATCGTTCGCGACGGGTAGCTCGACATACTCGATGTCGGCATCGGCGCACAGCTGCTCCTCGTCTGCGTCGATCGGCCGCGAGGCGTTGGCGAGATCGATCTCGTCCCGGCAAAATCGCTCGAACCCTCCGCCCGTGCCGGAGATGCCGACCGTGACGTCCACGTCGGCGCTCTCTTGCTTGAAGTTCTCGGCGGCGCGGGTGGTAAACGGCCCGACGGTGCTCGAGCCGTCCGCGAGGATCGTCTGACCACCGCCCCCGCCGCAGCCGGCGGCGAGCAGCAGAGCGCACGCGAGCACGGCCGCCTGAGCCAACCTCCCCATCGTGCGTGAGTCTCGCCGTCGCCGAGCGCGAACGGGGCGACGCGGTGGTGAACTTCCGGTAACGATCTGGTTACAGGGCTATCGGAAAGGCGCACCTGACCTCGAGCCCGCCGCCTGCAACGGCGTGCGCCTCCGCAGTGCCGCCTGCCGAGGTGACGATGTGCTTGACGATGGCCAGGCCGAGCCCGGTGCCGTGAGAGGACCGTGCACGGTCGGAGCGGAAGAAGCGTTCGAAGATGCGAGGCAGGTCCTCGTCCGGAACCCCATGCCCGGTGTCCGTCCCCGAGAGAACGACGGAGGTGGCTTCGTCGCGGACGCTGATGGTGAACGATGCGCCCGGGCCTGCATAGCGAAGCGCGTTGTCGACGAGATTCGTAGCGATCGTCTCGAGCATCCGCGGCCGCAGAGGGAGCTCGAGATCGGCAGGGCAGTCCACGCGGAGCGTGACCCCAGCATTCGCCGAACGCTCGCCGCGCGCGGCGAGGATCTGCTCGAGGACGGGCAGCGCCCGCGTCGAGCCCAGCGAGACCACCGCACGGCCGCTCTCGAGCTCGCTGAGGAAGAGGACGTCGTCGATGAGCTCGCCGATCTGCACCACCTCGTCACGCGCCTGGCTCGCCAGCGCGTCGGTGTCCGCCCCGGGGAGCGCGAGGCTCTCGACCAGGATCAACAGCCGCGCGAGCGGCGTGCGCAGCTCATGTGAGACGGCCGCCGTGAAGCCTGCGCGCAGCTCCTGGTACGCGGCGAGGTCGCCGGGGGTGCCCAGGTAGACGAGCGTCTCGCGGGTGCCGTCCACGTCGTACTCGATCTCGAGCGGGTCGCGCCCCTCACTCGCTTCGAGCAGCCGCGCCGGCAACAGCTCGCCGACGACGACGCCCTCGAGCGACTGGCGCGCGCGCCTGCTGGCGGCGAGCACCCTGCGGTCGGCATCGAGCACGACGACGTGCTCGCGGCTCTCCTCGACGAGCGTCTCGGCCCGCTTGCTTGTCGCTGCGAGCCGCTGGGTCTCGGCCGCCGGGGCGCTCGAGCGTCGCCCGAACAGCCGGTTCACCACCTAGTCACCACTCCCTCACCATCCCTGTACCCCGCTCCGCGCATCGCGTCTCGATGATGGCAGAAGGTCATCATGGCCAGTGTCCTCATAGTCGAAGACGATGCAGTCATCAGCCGCGGCATGGCCGAGCACCTGGCGCTCGCCGGGCTTCGAGCCGACCGTCGTCGACCAGGGCGAGACCGGCCTTGCACGCCTGCGCTACGGCCAGCCGGACGTCTGCGTCCTCGACCTCATGCTGCCGCGCATCGACGGCTGGCGCATCATCGAGACGGTTCGTAGGGAAGGCATCGGCACGCCGATCATCGTCGTCTCGGCGCGCGGCACAGAGGAGGATCGCGTTCGCGCCCTCGAGCTCGGGGCCGATGACTATCTCGTGAAGCCGCTGGCCATGGCGGAGCTCGTCGCGCGGGTGCGGGTCGCGGCGAGGCGCGGCGTCGGTGGAGCCACGCCCGCTCGCGGCGACGCGCTCCACTTCGAGGAGCTGCTGATCGACCCCCGAAACGTGCAGGCGTATATCGACGGCGTCTCTGTAGGGCTCACGCCCACCGAGTTCAAGCTCCTACACGCGCTCGGCGCGAGCGCCGGCCAGGTCGTGACCCGGGACGAGCTCATGCAGCGAATCTGGGGGCGACGCCATCGCTATCGCGACCGCACGGTCGACGTGTTCGTCCGCAAGCTGCGCGAGAAGGTCGACCGGCGCGCGTCGCGCCACACGTTCATCCAGACCCGTTACGGAGTGGGCTACAAGCTCGAGGCCGGTGTCAAAGTAGCGTTGGCGAAGGGCAAGCTCACGCGGCAGGCCGACGGACTCTTCAACCGCGAGCTGTCCTGGCTCGACTTCAATGCGCGGGTGCTCGAGCTCGCCGCCGACGAGCGCATGCCGCTGCTCGAGCGCGTCCGCTTCTGCGCGATCTTCTCGACGAACCTCGACGAGTTCTTTCGGGTTCGCGTGGCCGGCCTCATGGACCAGTTGGACGCCGGCTACACGCGCAAGCTCGCCGACGGTCGCACCGTGCGTCAGACGCTCGTGGACATCCGCCGCCGGGTCGTCGAGCTGGAGAGCGCGCAGTCGAGGCTGTGGCTCGACGAGCTCAAGCCCGCCCTGGCCCACGAGGGCATCGCCATCGGCGCGATCGGCGACTGCACGCCGGAGGAGCTCGCGGAGCTCGGGCGCGCGCTTCGAGCAGCAGGTGTACCCGGTGCTCACGCCGCTCGCCACCGGCCCTGGGCAGCCGTTTCCGTACATCTCGGCGCTGTCGCTCAGCCTCGTGCTGCTCGTTCGCGAGGCTGAGGGAGGCGAGGAGCGGATCGCCCGCGTGAAGGTCCCGGAGGGGCTGCCGCGGTTCGTCCGCGTCGGCACCCGCGGCTGTTCATCGCCCTCGAGGACGTCATCGCGCACTTCGCGCCGCGGCTCTTTCCGCAGATGGAGATCGTCGAGCAGGACGTGTTTCGCGTCACTCGGGACGCGGACTACGAGATCTCGGACGAGGCGGACGACCTGCGCGTGGCGGTCGAGCTGGAGCTGCGACGGAGGCGCTTCGGCGAGGTCGTGCGGATCGAGGTCTCCTCCGGGATCTCACCGCGCCTTCGCGAGTGGCTCGAGAGCGGCCTGCGGGTCGACGGCGACCAGGTCTATCTCACGGAAGGGCTGCTCGACCGCGGCGCGCTGATGCAGCTCGTCGCGCTCGACCGGCCCGAACTCAAGGACGAGCCCTGGCCTGGCGTGACGAACGCTCGCTTTCGCGACGTGAAGACGGACGCCGACGTCTTCCGGGAGATCGCCGAAGGCGACATCCTCGTCCATCATCCGTACGAGTCCTTCGCGACGAGCTTCGGCCGCTTCCTCGCAGCCGCCAGGGACCCCGACGTCATCGGGCTCAAGGCGACGGTCTACCGCACGAACGACGAGTCGCCGCTCGTGCCGGCTCTCATCGAGGCGGCCGAGAAGGGAAAGCAGTCGGTCTGCATCGTGGAGCTCCGCGCGCGCTTCGACGAGCGCCAGAACATCGAGTGGTCACGGGCGCTGGAGCGTGTCGGCGTCCACGTCGTCTACGGGTTCCCGACGAAGAAGGTGCACGCGAAGGCGACGCTCATCGTCCGCCGCGAGGGCGACGTGCTGCGCCGCTACGTGCACGTCGGCACGGGGAACTACCACTCGGTGACCGCGGAGATCTACGAGGACTTCGGGCTGTTCACCGCCGATCCCGACATCGCCGCCGACGTCGCCGATCTCTTCAACTACGTCACCGGCTTCGGAAAGCCACAGCGTTTCCGGAAGTTGCTGGTCGCGCCGTTCGACCTTCGCGAGCAGCTGATCTCGCACATCCGGCGGGTGGCGGCGCCGCCGCGGAGGACGAGAAGGCAAGGATCACGATCAAGGTCAACAGCCTCACCGACGAGGCGATCATCGGTGAGCTCTACGCGGCTTCGCAGGCCGGAGCTCGCATCACCCTGATCGTGCGCGGCATCTGTTGCTTGCGGCCGGGCGTCAAGGACATGTCCGAGAACATCGAGGTGCGGAGCGTCCTCGGTCGGTTTCTCGAGCACAGCCGGATCTTCAACTTCGAGACGAAGGACAATTCGGTGTGGCTGCTCGGCAGTGCGGATCTCATGGCGCGCAATCTCGACAACCGGCTAGAGGTGGTCGTGCCGGTCGAGGATCCGGTCTGCCGGAAGCGCCTGGCAGCGAGCTTCGCGTTGCTGCTCGAGGACAACACGTCCTGGCTGCTTCAGCCGGAGGGGACGTGGGTGCGGGAGGCGTCGGGGAAAGAAGCGAAGCCTCGTCCCGCCCAGGCTGGCTACTGCGTTCCGCTCTGCGAGGCGCCGGCGACGTGTGCGCGCGGCCGAGCTCGTGCCGACGGCGGGTAACCACCTCGATCACCGAGACGATCGCCACTTGTCCGCCGACGCGGCGCGAGAATCTCAGCGATGCGTGTCGGCGTCATCGACGTGGGCTCGAACACGATCCGCCTGCTCGCGGCGGACGTCGGCTCCCTACGGCCTGGAGGTCGTCCACGAGCATCGCGTGTGGGCCCGTCTCGGCGTCGACGTCGCCCGGACGGGGGAGATCTCGGCCGAGCGGCTCGAGGCGACCACGGAGGCTGTGGCGCAGCTCGCGGCGGCGGCGCGGCGCGCGGGCTGCTTGCGGGTGGAGACGCTCGTCGCCTCTCCGGGCCGCCAGGCGTCGAACGCCGGTGCGCTCGTCCGGGCGCTGGAAGGCGTCTCGGGAGCTCCGGTGCGCGTGCTCGGTCGCGAAGAGGAGGCGCTTCTCGGCTACCAGGGCGCGGTCGCCGCGGCCGGACCCCTTCGACGGCGCGGTGGCCGTCTGCGACGTAGGGGGCGGCTCGACGCAGCTCGCGATCGGTCTTCCCGACCGCGGCGCCGTCGTGGCTGCGGTCGTTCGACATCGGCTCGCTGCGGCTGACGACGGAGGCTCGACGGTGACCCACCCGGCAAGAGGGCGGTCAAGGTTGCTCGCGGGGTCGTGCGGCGCGAGCTCGACGGGCTCGTCGTGCCGCTGCCCGGACGGCGCTCGCCGTGGGCGGGAGCGCACGGGCTCTCCGTCGCGTGGTCGGTCGGACGCTCGGCGAGGACGAGCTGCGCGAGGCGGTGTCCATCCTCCGCAAGAGCCCGTCGCGAGTGATCAGCAAGACCTCTGGCGTCCCGTCCCCCCGCGCGCGGACGTTGCTAGCGGGCGCGCTGATCCTGACCGAGGTGCAGCGCTGCCTGATGGTGCCGCTGCGGGTCGTCGCCAAAGGCCTACGGGAAGGCGCCGTCATCGAGCTCGCCTCCCGCCGCGCCGCCGCGTAACCGTCTTAGCCCATCAGCGCGGGCGTTCGCTCCCGCAGCCGCTCGCGCGCCTGGCGATGCGCCAGCGTGACGACGAAAGAGCGGACGGGCACATCCTCGTAACGCCACAGGATGTCGTCTGCGGTTGCGCGGATCTCGCGGGGCTCGCGTGCTCCTTCGAATTCGCGCGTCAACTGGGGCAGCAGCTGCCGGAGCCACTGCTCGTGATGGCTCCGGTCGCCGCGAATGGCAGTCAGATTGGTCGCCAGCAGCGTCTGCACCTGCCGTTCGACGAGGTCTCGGATCTCGCGCACCTCGGCCAGCGATCGCCCCGCCGGATCGGGAATCTCCCACTCCTCGAGCGTCGTCGGCACGAATGGGCAGGTGTCCTCGCAGCCGACGGAGACCGCCCAGTCGGCGCGTAGCTGCATCTCGACCGTCACTTTCTTCGGCTCCTGTCCCTCGAGATCGAAGCCGCGCTCGGCCATGACCGCGACCACCTCAGGCCAGATCTCGTGCGCCGGATCGTCGCCCGCCGACTCCGCACGGACGTCCTCCGGCGCGTAGTGGTTGAAGAACGCCTCGGCCATCTGTGAGCGCCCGACGTTGTGGTTGCAGATGAAGAGCACGTGCTTCATGCAGCTCCCTCTCCTCCCGTGGTCGCGAGATTCTCTAACAGATCTCGATCGCGTGCGTACGTCAGCGACCGGTTTGCCTCTTCGACGGGGATCCAACGCACCTCGTCTACCTCGTTGTTGGGCTCAAACGTCCCGGCCAGCGGCGCCATCTCCCAGTACCGGACCGACTTGTTGCGGCCGCTATGGTCGACATAGGACACGCTCGGTAACTCCCGCCCAGCTGGCAGCGTAGGCCCGTCTCCTCCTCGACCTCGCGCAGCGCGGCCTGCTCGTCAGACTCCCCGCCCTTGAGCTTCCCTTTGGGGAAGGTCCAGTCGTCGTAGCGCGGTCGGTGAACGACCAGCAGCTCCTCCTGCTCGCCCCGCCTCCGAATGACGATACCGCCGGCAGCACGAATCTCTTCTGTCACGACCAGGCCCGTTTCCCGGCTTCGTCGAGGCGCGACCATGCTTTCGGGAAGGCACGCCGCAACCGCCGCTTCGTGGCCCGTCGACGCTCGATCAGCTGTCCGGCAGCGAGCGCAGCGGGCTGGCTCCGCGTCACGCCGGCGACGCGCCGCAGCTCTCCCTCCGCCACGACGGCATCCTGATGGTCGCCGATCACGTCCTGAAACGCCTTGGCCCTGCGGATGAATTTCGTAGCCGCCTTGCCCCTGGACGCTTCTGCCAGCTCACCGGCGTACCGGGCTCGCTTGCCCTTGATGCGCACCGCATGCAGCTCCTCGTCGGACGGCTCACTGTCGAGCGCGCGCACCTCTTTGCGGAGCTTCCGGAACTCGCTTTTCGCAATTGCCTCGAGAGGCGTGTCGTCACCGGTGAAACGCGGCGCCGCGACGGCGAGCTCGATCGCGTCGAGGAGGGTGAAGTAGCGGTCGCTCGACATCGCTTCGGCCAGGAGCGCGGGACGCGGCCGCCTCTTTCCCGAGGATGCGCAACAGCACGTCGAGCCCCTTTCGCTCCTGCTCGTCCAGCGCCTTCCGCTCGGCGTCGAGGCTCTCGCGCAGGACGTCGGAGTCGCGCACGGGACCAAGTTCGCTTCCCAGCCACGCCGACGTCGGTGCGCAGCCCGTCCGCCCACGCTGGATCGACGACACCGCGCGCTGCGCGCAGGATCGCTCTCAGGCGGCGGGTTGCGACACGGAGCTGATGGAGGTCCTCGGGATCGTCGCCGAGCCGCACACCGGGGTCGTGCGCGACCATGTTTCGGTACTGCGGCCAGCATCGCCTGCAGGTGATCCTCGTGGAGCGCCAGACCCAGGCTTCGCGGCCGGCGGCTCCTGCCGATAGCACTTGCGCGATCTTCGACCTGCCGTCGTGCCGCTTCGCTCCGTGGTTGCGCAGCTCGCGCCCGAGCCGCTCGAGCAGGTCGGCGTCGCCGGACACCAGCTCGATCTCAAGTTCGCCGAAGCGACCCGTCTTGCGGCGCGCCTCGAGCACGGAGACGAGGTCATGCGTCACGTCGGCGGCGCCGCCGTCCAGTGCCACGCGAACGCCTTCGCGCTTCGTCCGCAGCACGCCTACCGGCTGGAGCTCACGTCCGCGGATGACGCCGGCCAGCAGGGAGAGGACGTCCCCCGGGAGCTCCTTGCCCCCAGTCTCGAGCTCGAGCCGCCCACCCTGCTGAGGGCAGCTTCAGCTGCCAGAGGCCGCGGCGGCTCTCCACCCGGCGGCGGAGCGTGATACCTGCGGCGAGGAGGCGGCGATCCGCGGTGTCGTGATACGTCGAGGTGAATACGCGGGTTGCCAATGGCTTGCCGTCGAGCGCCGGCAGCTGGAAGCCCGGCTTCGCTACGAGCTTGAGCTCGCGCTCCAGTGTTCTCCGCACGGCATCGGCCACGGGGCGCGGCGATCGTAACGAATGTCCGTTCACCAGGTGTTCACCGGACTGACGCCGTCCTCCT
Source organism: uncultured Actinomycetes bacterium (assembly GCA_963755155.1). Lineage (GTDB taxonomy): Bacteria > Actinomycetota > Thermoleophilia > Gaiellales > Gaiellaceae > PALSA-612. Next base: position 99,076 of record CAVWIV010000016.1, read on the forward strand.
CCCGGCTCTCTATGGTTCCGCGGGTGACGAAGGTGCTCGTCATCGAGGACGACGCGGTCATCGCCGACGGCATCGTCCAGCACTTGACCGCCGCAGGGTTCGACGCCGTCACCGTGGGGGCGGCGAGACAGGGCTCGCGCGCCTGCGCTACGAGCAGCACGACGTGTGCGTTCTCGACCTCATGCTGCCCGGGCTCGACGGCTGGAAGCTCATCGAGACGGCTCGTGGAGAAGGGATCGGAACGCCTATCGTCGTCATCAGCGCGCGCGGTACGGAGCACGACCGCGTGCACGCGCTCGAGATCGGCGCCGACGACTACCTCGTCAAGCCCTTCTCGATGAAGGAGCTTGTCGCCCGCGTTCAGGCGGCCGGCCGCCGAGGCGCGCAGCCACACGCAGCGACGTCAGCGCGGCGAGGTGATCGAGATCGAGGAGCTTGCGCGTCGACCCGCGGAGGTGCAGGCGTACGTGGACGGAGAGAGTGCGAACCTGACGCCAACCGAGTTCCGGCTGCTTTACGCGCTCGCGCTCGATCAGGGCCGTGTCGTCTCGCGCGACGAGCTGCTCCAACGTCTGTGGGGTCGCCGTCAGGGTCACCGCGACCGCACCGTCGATGTCTTCGTCCGCCGGCTGCGCGAGAAGATCGACCGGCGCGCGCCGCGGCACACGTTCATCCAGACGCGCTACGGCGTCGGCTACAAGCTCGAGGCCGAGCCGAAGTAGCCTTCTCGCGTTCGCCTGGTGGGAAGTCGGTGAACGTCTGGTGAGCGTGTGGTGAACTGGGTCGCTGCGCTCTCCGGCTCACGCTAGCGTCTCGCCCGTGCGCTCTCAGCGCAGACGAGATCAGCCGGATCCCCTGTTCTCGGGACTTTCCGCGGAACTGGTCGAATGGGTCGCTTCACGGTTCGAGACGCGGGAGGTCGAAGCCCGGCACACTGATCGCATCCGAGGCGGCTTCGGGATACACGTTCTTCGTGATCGTCGACGGGACGGCGACGGTGCACCGCGGCGACGAGATGCTAGCGCACCTCAGGACCGGGGGACTTCTTCGGCGAGGGCGCGTTGCTCGGATCGAACGGCCGCCGAAACGCTTCCGTTGTCGCGAGCTCGGCTGATGCGACTCGGGGCCATGTTCGGGACGGAGTTCCGCGTGCTCGAGAAGGAGCTTCCCGAGGTCGCAGCTCGCGTCCGCGAGACCATGGCCGCTCGCGAAGCGACTGCGAGCTGACGTTTGCTGACCGTGCAATCGGTCGTGGACGACGGCTCGTCGCCCCTCGACGGCGTACGTGCTCGCGGCACGACGGACTACTTCCTGCGCAACCTGCACGAGCAGCTCGTTCAGCTCAGCGCACAGGCCGATCTCAAGGCGTCGATCGTGCTGACGGTCAGCACCGTCGTCCTGAGCATCTCTTTCGCACGCGCGGAGCCGCGCACCAGCACCTGGGTGCTCGGCGCTGGTCTGTTCATGGCCCTGGTGTCGGCCATTCTCGCCGTTCTCCCCTCGATCCGGTCGAAGCCGGCGCGCGAGGAGGACATCGATCTTCTGTTCTTCGCCCAGTTCTTCCAGCTGCCGAAGGAGCGCTACATCGAAGCCATGGGCTCTGTGATGGAGAGTGACCAGGCCGTCTACACGACGCTGATCGGGAACATCCACAACCAGGCCGTCTACCTCATGCAGCACAAGTACCGCTACCTACGGCTGAGCTATGTGGCGCTCCTCGTGGCCGCAGCCGCGGCCGCGGTCACAGAGGTGGTCGGCCACGTGGTCTGACGTTGTAGGCATTCACCGCCTGGTCTCCGCATCTTCGCCACGGTGTCACCGCGGGGGCGCGCACGATTCGCCCATGAAGACGAACTGCACCTGCCGCAAAGGCGCGGTTTGCTCGAGCTGCCTCGGCGTCGTCAAGCCTCTCTAGAGCTCGACGCGCAGCGGCTCGATCGCCGTGGCCCGGCCCGTCGCCGGGTCGCAGTCGAGCACGACGCCCTCCAGCCTGACGCCGCCCTTCGCCGGCTTGAAGCGCACGGGGATCCCCGTGCGCATGCGCTGGATCGCGAGGTCGGCCTCGACGCCGATGACGGAGTCGTGCGGGCCCGTCATGCCCGCGTCCGTGATCGCCGCGGTGCCGCCGGGCTGGATACGCGCGTCTGCCGTCTGCACGTGTGTGTGGGTGCCGATGACCGCGGTCACGCGCCCGTCGAGCATGCGGGCGACGGCGATCTTCTCGCTCGTCGCCTCCGCGTGGAAGTCGACGAGCACGACGTTCGCCTGCTGCCGCGCCTCCTCGACCACGCGGTCGAGCACCTCGAACGGGCTTACCGGCACGTCGAGAAAGAGCTGACCGAGGACGTTGCAGACCGCGACCGGTGTCCCGTCCGCCGCCTCGACGACAGCCAGGCCACGGCCAGGCGAGGCGGCGGCGAAGTTCGCGGGACGGATGACCCGCTCGGATGCGGCGAGGTACGGGCCCATGCCGTCGCGTGCCCACGTGTGGTTGCCGAGCGTGATGACGTCGGCCCCTGCGGCGAGCAGGCGGTCGGCGAGCCGCGGCGTGATGCCGCGGCCGTCGGCGACGTTCTCGCCGTTCACGACCGCGAGCGCCGCGCCGAGCTCCTCGCGCAGCGCAGGCAACCTCGACTCCACGGCCTCCCGCCCCGGGGGGCCGAAGACATCGGCGACGAAGAGGATTCTCACCCGAGGTTCGCGGCCGGTCGCACTTCGATCGTCACGTGGTTGCCGGGGTCGTGCGTCACCTCGGCCAGTGCCTGCTCCTCGGCGCGCGAAAGGTCCATCACGACGCCGATCTTCGACGTTCCCGACGTGACGGGAGAGCCGACCGTGAGCGCCGGGTCTGCACGCAGCCGCCTGATCGAGACGACGACGGAAGGCGCGACGTCCGGGACGACGTCGATGCGGTGCCCGTACCGCCTGCCGTCGAGCACGAGGTCGCGGATGCTCACGACCGTCCCGTTTACGGGGGCGTAGACCGCGGTGCCCGCGGGGGCGCCGACGTCGAGCGCTCCCGTGGGCGTCCCCAAGCCACCGCCCAGCTGGTGGTACGTAACGCCGCTCGCGTCCTCCCCGGTCAGGCGGTGGAGGATGCGCGCGAAGATGCCCTCGTTCGCCTGGCGGCCGACGGGCTGGAGCGGCAGCGCGTTCTCGCTCGCGCCGTGGTAGCCGAGCGCGGTGACCGACAGGCACGAGACGGGCAGGTCGATCGTCACCTCGCCCTGGAACGCGATCGTCTTCGGCGGTGGCCGGCCGGTCTCGAGCTGCGCGGAGTCGCACGCCAGGAGCGACGACGACGGTGAGCTGAACGCGGCGAGCAGGATCGTCACGACAAGGGCCGTTCCGACGAGCATCGCCACGACGGTCCACCGTCTCGCAGTCCGGTTTCGGCGCCGTCGGATCGGCGCGCTCGCTCGACGGCCCTGAATACGCGCGGGGCGAGGCCATCGGGCCAACGTACCAACAGGCCGCGCGCGAAGCGCGCTTGGGCCTGTTCAGCGAGCTACTGCGCGAAGCACCAGTGCGTAGTCTTTCGCTGTGAGCTTCCCCGCGACACGCCTGCGGCGCCTGCGGAGGACGCCCGTTCTCCGCGATCTGACTCGCGAGACGCGGCTCGCCGTGGACGACCTCGTGATGCCGCTGTTCGTCGCTCCGGAGCCGCTCGTGAACGAGCAGCTGCCCGCCCTGGGTCGCCATACCGTCGATGGCCTCCTGGGCGCGGCCGAGGAGCTGGCCGCCGCCGGAGTTCCCGCGCTGCTGCTCTTCGGCGTGCCCGAGGAGAAGGACGACGAGGCGACCGGCGCCTGGGCCGAGGACGGGGTGGTCCAGCAGGCGCTGCGGGAGCTGCGGCCTCGCTTCCCGGAGCTCCTGTTGCTCACCGACGTCTGTCTGTGCGCGTACACGACGCACGGTCACTGCGGTGTCGTCGAGGACGGTGAGATCGCGAATGACGCGACCCTGGAGCTGCTGGCCCGCGTGGCCGTGAGCCACGCCGAGGCGGGCGCCGACGCCGTGTGCCCGAGCGACATGATGGACGGTCGAGTCGGCGCTGTCCGCGAGGCGCTCGACGATGCCGGGTTCGACCAGGCGGCGATCGTCGCGTACTCGGCGAAGTACGCGTCGGCGTTCTACGGACCGTTTCGCGAGGCGGCGGGCTCGACGCCGGCCTTCGGCGACCGGGCGTCGTACCAGATGGATCCTGCGAACGTCCGTGAGGCGCTGCGCGAGTGCGAGCTCGACCTCGCGGAGGGCGCGGACATGATCATGGTGAAGCCGGCGCTGCCCTACCTCGACGTCATCCGCGCCGTGCGCGAGCGCTTCGACGCCCCGCTGGCCGCGTACAGCGTCTCCGGCGAGTACGCGATGGTGAAGGCTGCAGCCGCGGCCGGACATCTCGACGAGCGCCGCGCAGCCCTCGAAGGGCTGACCGCCGTGCGGCGGGCGGGCGCCGATTTCGTCATCTCGTACTGGGCGAAGGAAGCCGCGTCGTGGCTGTGAGAACGCAGTCCGAGCTGTGGCGCCGCGCCACCGAGGTCATTCCCGGCGGCGTCAACTCGCCGATCCGCGCGATGCGCGCGGTCGGCCTCGACGAGCCCGTGTTCATGCGGCGTGGCGAGGGCGCGTACATCGAGGACGTCGACGGCACGCGCTACGTCGACTGGGTCATGTCGTGGGGCCCGCTCGTCTTCGGGCACGCGGATCCCGAGACGATCGCCGCGGTCGTTCAGGCAGCGGCCGACGGAACGACGTTCGGCGCGCCGACAGAGGCGGAGGTGGAGCTGGCAGCGGAGATCGTGTCGGCGGTGCCCTCGATCGACCAGGTCCGGCTCGTGTCCTCGGGCACCGAAGCGGCCATGAGCGCCGTTCGCCTCGCGCGAGCGGAAACAGGACGGGACCGCATCCTGAAGTTCGCCGGCGGGTACCACGGCCACGCGGACGCGCTGCTTGCCGCCGCGGGCTCGGGCGTCGCCACGCTTGGCATCCCATCGACGCCCGGCGTGCCCGCCGCCGCCGTCGCAGACACGATCGTCTGTCCCTACAACGACGCTGCCGCCGCGGCGGATGCCTTCAGCCGCCACGGCGACAGCCTCGCCTGCGTGCTCGTCGAGCCGGTGGCCGGGAACATGGGGGTCGTCCCCCCCGAGCCCGGCTTCCTGGAGGAGCTCCGTTCACTCTGTGACTCGGCAGGGTCGCTGCTCCTCTTCGACGAGGTGATCACGGGCTTCCGGGTTGCGCGTGGCGGCGCACAGGAGCTCTACGGCGTGACACCGGACCTCACGATTCTCGGGAAGATCGTCGGCGGCGGCCTGCCGCTCGGCGCGTTCGGCGGCCGCGCTGAGCTGATGGAGCAGCTCGCACCGGCCGGCGACGTCTACCAGGCGGGAACGCTGTCCGGAAACCCGCTCGCGACAGCAGCCGGACTGTCGGTGCTGCGACGTCTTCGCGACGCGGACGTCTACGACGAGCTCGAGCGGCTCGCCGCGCGGCTCGAGGCAGGGCTTCAGTCCGTTCGGGCGCGTCCAGCGCGCAGGCTCGATGCTGACGCTCTTCATGGGGTCAGACCCTGTGACGAACCTCGACGGCGCGCAGACGTGCGACACGGATCGCTACGGCGCACTCTTCCGCAGCCTGCTCGCGGAAGGCGTGTACGTCGCACCATCGGCGTACGAGGCGCTGTTCGTGTCGCTCTCGCACGGCGATGAGGAGATCGACCGCACGATCGAGGCGGCGGCGCGGTTCTTCGAGCGATGACGACGAGCCTCTGGGACGAGGTCGCCGAGGGCGCCCGTCGCGAGAGCCCGCTCTGGGCGGCAGCGCTGCGCCCGGAGGACGAACGTGAGCTCGAGCCGGTCTTCTCGCCGCTCGGCGACGAGCGCCGGGCGCTGGGCGTCGAGACGATCTACGAGGGCTATCTCCTCCACTACGGCCGTCCCAGGCTCTTCGCGCCGCCCGCGCCGGAGGACGCGCTGCTGCTCGGCGACTACCTTTACGCGCACGGCCTGGTGCGCGTCGCGGAGCTGCACGACGTCGCCGCGGTCGCGGATCTCGCTGCGCTCATCTCGATCTGTGCGCAGCTGCGCGCGGAGGGCGCGAACGGCGATGGCGCTGCCTGGGCAGCGACGGCAGCGCTCGCGGGTGCGAACGGGCTCGCCGTGGCGCGCGACGCGCTCCGGCTACGCGGCGACTCCGAGCCTCTGCTCGAGCTCGTCCGGGCCGAGGTGGGCGACGACGCGGTGGACGGCGCGCTGTCCACGCACCGCAACCGCGTGGGTTAGAGTCCGAAGGCGATGCTCCAGTTCGCCTCGCTGCTCGCCGCCGACGTCGCCGAGGAAGGCAAGCACATCGTGCTCTCCATGCTCGTCGTCGGCCTCATCTTCATCGGCGTGATCGCGATCGGCCAGTTCTTCCGCTGGCTCAGTCACCGACGCTGACCCTTTGCACATGCGCAGCGACCTGCCGCGTGGCACGGTCACTTTCCTCTTCACGGACGTTGAGGGCTCGACAAGACTGCTGCACGAGCTTGGCGCCCAGTCGTACGCTGACGCGCTCGCCGAGCACCGACGCCTAGTCCGCGACGCGTGTACCGCGCACGACGGGGTTGAGGTGGATACGCAGGGCGACGCGTTCTTCTTCGCCTTCCCCACCGCGCCCGGAGCGCTTCGGGCGGCGGCGGCAATGACCGAGACGCTGGCGGAGGGGCCGATCCAGGTGCGGATCGGCCTGCACACCGGGACGCCGCTCCTCGCCGAGGAGGGCTACGTCGGCGACGACGTCCACTTCGCCGCCCGTGTCGCAGCATCGGGTCATGGCGGGCAGGTGATCCTCTCAGCAGCTGCGGCGGAGCATGCAGAGCTCGAGCTCACTGATCTCGGGGAGCACCGGCTGAAGGACATCCCGGCAACGGTTCCGATCTTCCAGCTCGGTGACGGCTCATTCCCGCCGCTGAAGACGATCTCCAACACGAATCTGCCCCGTCCGGCCAGCTCGTTCGTGGGCCGCGAAGCCGAGCTGCTGGAGGTGTTGTCCCTATTCGAGGACGGTGCGCGGCTCGTCACGCTCACCGGGCCGGGCGGCACCGGCAAGACTCGACTTGCGATCGAGGCGGCCGCGACGCTCGTACCCGAGTACAAGGCCGGTGTCTTCTGGGTCGGTCTCGCCACGCTTCGCGATCCCGCGCTCGTGACGGAGACGATCGCGCAGACGCTGGGTGCCAAGGATGGGCTCGCCGAGCACATCGGCGAGCGGGAACTGCTGCTCCTGCTCGACAACCTCGAGCATGTGATCGACGCGGCACCTGAGCTCGGCTCGCTCCTCACCGTCTGCCCCAACCTCACCCTGCTGGTCACGAGCCGTGAGCTGCTGCGCGTGCAAGGAGAGGTCGAGTACTCGGTGCCGCCGCTAGCCGAGCCCGAGGCAGTCTCGCTCTTCTGCGAGCGCTCGCAGCTCGCTGCCGGCGAGACGATCGCCGAGCTCTGCCGGAGGCTGGACAATCTGCCACTGGCTGTTGAGCTGGCCGCTGCGAGGACGACGGTGCTCACCTCTGAGCAGATCCTCGAACGGCTCTCGCAGCGGCTCGACCTGCTCAAGGGCGGCCGCGACGCAGAAGCCCGCCAGCACACGCTCAGAGCGACGATTGAGTGGTCCTACGAGCTGCTCGCAGACTATGAGCGGCAGCTCTTCGCCCGTCTGGCGGTCTTCGTTGGCGGATGCACGCTGGAGGCGGCCGAAGAGGTCGCCGACGCCGATCTCGACACGCTGCAGTCTCTGGTCGAAAAGAGCCTCCTTCGTTTCACCGACGGTCGCTACTGGATGCTGGAAACGATTCGCGCGTACGCGGAGGGGGTGCTCGACCAGGCATCCGAGCACGATGAACTCCGCCGCCGTTTCGCGCAGCACGTCGTAGCGCTCGCGCTAGAAACGAGGGCTGGACTCCGCTCCGGCGACGCTGCTGACATGTTCGCTCGGATCGATGCCGAGCTCGCGAACGTTCGTTCCGCGCGGTCGTGGCTGGAGGAGCGTTCATACCGCGACGAGCTCTGTGAACTCGTCTATGCCACGACCCTCTACTGGACGCTGCGGGGCTTCCTGAGAGAGGGGTTTCTCTGGGCCGAGCGAGCTCTCGCTATCAGCGACCGGCGCGACTTCGAACAGGCTGGAGTGCTGTTCGCCGCGGCGTCGTTCGCATGTGATCTGGGCGACCCGATGGGGGCAAAGACCTACGCTGAGGAGTGCCTGGCTATCGCACGCGAGGTAGGAAGTGCAAGTGATGTCGCGAGCATGCTCGGGGGTCTCGGCCACATCCTCGCCGATCTCGGTGATCACGACGAGGCGGAGCGCGCCCTGGAAGAGGCGGCTGCTCTGGCACGACAGGAAGGACGAGCCGATCTCGCGGCCTCCACTCTCGCCAACATGTCAGACCTGGCGCTGAGGAGGCACGACTACGACCGCGCGCGCAGAGCCTCGGCGGACGCACTCGCGTTGTTCCGGGGCCTCGACGACACGCAGGGAATCGGCTGGGCGTCGTACAACCTCGCCTTTGCGTACTACGGCGAAGGCGACAGCGAGAAGGCGTGCGAGTACTCCGGTTCGAGCCTCGTTGCCTCGCACAGCCTCGGAGACTCGATTGTGGTGGTGTGGTCGCTCAATCTCATTGCCGCCCTGCTCGCCCTTCGGAACGACATGGAGGCGGCGGGAACGCTCCTGGCGGCGGCAGACGCCTTGGTCGAGCAATCTGGCTTCACGCTCACGGGTGCCGAAGCAGAGCTCCGGCAGCGCATCGAGCTGGCTGTTCGAGATGGCCTGCAGTCCGCACGATGTGCCGCCGTTTACACCCGAGGCGTTGCAATGGGCATCGACGAAGCCGTCGAGTACGCACTCGCCTACCTACACTGACTCGCCGTGGCGTTCAAGGACCTCCGCGACTGGATCGCGCTGCTTGAGCGCGAGGGCGAGTTACAGCGCGTCACGGCCGAGGTCGACCCGTACCTCGAGATCACCGAGATCGTCGACCGGCTGGTGAAGTCGGGCGGCGGGCCGGCGCTGCTGTTCGAGAACCCGAAGGGCTCCGAGCACGCGCTGCTCATCAACCAGTTCGGCACCGAGCGGCGCATGGCCATGGCATTCGGCGCGCCGAGCCTCGACGCCGTCGCCGAGAAGCTCGCCGACGTGCTCGAGATGCAGCCGCCCGAGGGCCTCCGCGAGAAGATCCAGGGCCTGAAGAAGCTCAAGTCGATCGCCGACTCGCGCCCCAAGGTCGTCTCGAAGGGCGTCTGCCAGGAGATCGTGCTCACGGGCGACGAGGTCGACATCACGCGCCTGCCGATCCAGACGTGCTGGCCGGGCGACCCGGCGCCGTTCATCACGCTCCCGGCGGTGATCACGAAGGATCCGGTTAGCGGAACCCGGAACGTGGGCATGTACCGCATGCAGGTGATCGATGGCCGCTCCACGTACATGCACTGGCAGATGCACAAGGACGGCCGCGCCGACCTGCTCGCGGCAGAGGACGGCACGATCCCCGTCGCCGTCGCGCTCGGGCTCGACCCCGTGACGGCGTACTCGGCAAGCGCGCCGCTGCCACACCACATCGACGAGCTGATGGTGGCCGGCTTCCTGCGCGGCGACGAGGTGGAGCTCGTGAAGTGCAAGACGGTCGACCTAGAAGTGCCGGCGAACGCAGAGATCGTTCTCGAGGGGACGGTCTCGAAGGACGACGTCGGCATCGAGGGCCCGTTCGGCGACCACACGGGCTACTACTCGCACGCTGAGCCCTTCCCCATCTTCCGCATCTCGGCGATGACGATGCGGCGCGACGCGATCTATCCGTCGATCGTCGTCGGCAAACCGCCGGCCGAGGACGCCTGGATCGGCAAGGCGACGGAGCGGATCTTCCTACCGGCCGTGCGCATGACGCTGCCGGAGATCGTCGACTACGACTTGCCCGTCGCCGGCGCCTTCCACAACTGCGTCATCGTCTCCATCCGCAAGGCGTTTCCGGGCCACGCGCAGAAGGTAATGCACGCGCTGTGGGGCCTCGGGATGCTCTCGCTGTCGAAGTCGATCGTCGTCGTCGACGAGCACGTGGACGTCCACGACTACGCGGACGTCTTCTTCCGCGTGACCGCCAACGTCGATCCGAAGCGCGACGTCCTCATCACCGAGGGCCCGCTCGACCACCTCGACCACGCCCCGGGCCGGCAGTTCTACGGCGGCAAGCTCGGCGTCGACGCGACGCACAAGCTGCCCGAGGAGGACGCGCGGCCGTGGCCCGAGGAGATCGAGATGACGGCGGATGTGAAGGAGCTTGTCGACCGCAGGTGGACCGAGTACGGATTGCCACCACGTTGACAGCCGAGATGCGTAAGGATTGAATCGAGTCGTAGGCGACCCGGAGGCGAGACGAGCGTTGGACCAATCCGAGCACAGTCACGCGCAGGCCTTCAGTCTCTGGCCGATCGGCGTCGCGGTGGGCGTGGCGTTCTGTCTCGTCGGGCTGCTCGTGAGCTGGTGGATCGTGGCGGTCGGCGCTGCCGTCGTGATCCTCTTCGGGGTCGCGTGGATCTACGACGTGACGCGTGAGCGCAGGCCCGAGGCAGTGGCCGCGTCCGCGCCCGCGGCGGGCGAGCACGTCGAGCGCGCGTCGATCGGCGAGCAGGAGGCCTCGCGCAAGACCTTCCTGTCGGCGATGACGCTTGGCCTCGGCGCCGGGATCGGCGCCCTCGTCAGCATCCCGCCGATGGTGTTCGCCGGCCTGCCGCCTTTCAGGAAGGGCGAGGGCTTCATCGACATCGACGTCGACCTGGGGCCGCTCGACATCTTCAACGAGGGCGAGTGGCTGATCACGCAGTTCAACATGAACCCGGACATCGGCGACGTCGCCAAGCGAACTGCGTACGTCCGTTACAACGGCGACCTGGAGGGCGAGCCGAGCTTCACGATCCTCTCCAACCGCTGCGTCCACCTCGGCTGCCCCGTGCAGGCGAACGGCCCCACGACGCCCGAGCGCCAGCGCACGCATCTCGCCGGCCAGCGGAAGGTCACGTACACGCCGGTGCTACCGGCCGGCTTCGGCTGCCCCTGCCACGGCGGCCAGTACGACACCGAGGGCAACCGCACCGCCGGGCCGCCCGTTCGCGCTCTCGACCGGTGGGCGTACAAGATCGCCGACGGCCGCCTGCGGCTGATCGGCGCGTACAGCGTTGACGAGGTCGAGGGCTCGGGCGCCGATGCGACGCTCGGCGCATACCGCCTCGCCCAGCCCGGCGTCCACATCGACGGGCTCTCCCAGGTCCTCTACCCGTTCATTCCGCCGAGCTGATGCCGAAGTCCGAGCGACGCAAGCAGGTCGAGACCGTCGTCACGTATCCGCTCGACTGGATCGAGGAGCGGACGGGCCTCGTCGGCGGCGTCAAGTACTTCCTCTTCCGGAAGGTCCCGAAGCGGACGAACTGGTTCCATACGCTCGGTTCGGCCACCCTGACGGCGTTTCTCGTCCAGGTGATCACCGGGATCATCCTCGCGATGTACTACAAGCCGGATCCCGACGCGGCGTACGAGTCGATCCTCTTCATCACGAACGACCTCACGTGGGGCTGGCTCGTCCGCGGCATGCACCGCTGGGGCGCGAGCGTCTTCATCATCCTCATGTTCTTCCACATGGCGCGCGTGTTTCTCTTCGGCGCGTACAAGTACCCGCGCGAGGTGAACTGGCTCGTCGGCGCCGCGCTGCTCATCCTCGGGATGTTCGAGGGCTTCACCGGGTATCTCTTGCCGTGGGACCAGACCTCGTACTGGGCCTCGGTGGTCGGCATCAACATCACGGGCACCGGCCCATTCGTCGGCCCGTTCCTCGCCAACATCATGAAGGCGGGCGCCGAGATCGACGGCAATACGTTGTCCCGCTTCTACTCGATCCACATGCTCGTCTTACCGCTTGCGATCGCAGGACTGATCCTGCTCCACCTCTACCTCGTGATCCGGCTCGGCGTGTCCAACCCGCCGTGGGGGAAGCAGCCTGAGGACTACGAGGACGACGGCGAGGCCCCGGCGCGCCAGGGTCTCGTGCAGCCGGCGCCGCGGGGGAACGGCAAGTGAGCTCGCAGGACGAACGCCGCCGCCAATTCGAGGCGTACAAGGACGACGTCGAGAAGCGCGGGAAGTCGTTCTTCCCGCACGCGATGTTCCACGACACGGTGATGAGCCTCGTCGTCGTGTCCGTGATCATCGGCCTGGCCGTGGTCTGGCACACGACCGCCGACGGCACGGAGGCGGGCATCCTCGGCCCCGAGTACACGGAGAAGGCCGACCCGGCCACGACCAGCTTCATCCCGCGGCCGGACTGGTACTTCTACTTCCTCTTCTACCTCCTCCGCATCTTCGAGTGGCCGATGACCGTGGTCCTGGCGACGGTGGGCATCCCGACGATCCTCATGATGCTCCTGTTCGCGGTGCCGTTCATCGACCGCTCGACGGAGCGGCGGCTCACGCGGCGGCCGGTGGCGATCGTGGCCACGATCCTCACCGCGGTCGCGATGGGCGTGCTCACCTGGAAGGGCGCGACCACGAGGGAGTTCCTCGCGAGCGAGGCGCCCACGCTCGCGGCCGAGTTCGCCGAGCAGAACGACCTCCCCGACGCCGCGCTGCCCGGCGCCGAGCTGTTCGCGGCCTCAGGCTGCCTCAGCTGCCACACGTACCTGAGCTACGGCAGCGTGAACCTCGGCGCGCCGGATCTGACGGAAGAGGGGCTGAAGAACCGCGGCGTCCAGTGGCAGATCGACCACCTGATCAATCCGTCGAGCAAGGTGCCCGGATCGCCCATGCCGTCCTTCGCGGCGCTCGGCAACCCCGATGTCGGCGGCGATCCGGAGAACCTCCGGAACCTCGCCATCTTCCTCGAGGCCTCCAAGGGCTCTCAGGAGTAGCTTGACCGAGCGCGGCGACCCGCTCGCCGGCATCGAGTCGGGGACGCTGGCGCCCGCGGGCGTCCGGGCGATGTTCGATCGGATCGCCCCCGTCTACGACGTCATGAACCATGTGATGACGGTCGGGCTCGATCGGCGGTGGCGGCGCAAGACGGCGGAGGCGGTCGTGCGGCCTGGCGACCGCGTGCTCGACGCGTGCTGCGGTACCGGCGACCTCGCGCTCGCGTGCGTTCGCGCCGGAGCGGGCAGCGTCGTCGGGCTCGACTTCTCGCCGCGAATGATCGAGCGCGCGCGCCGAAAGTCGGATGCCGTCGCCTGGGTCGAGGGCGACGCGTTGTCGCTGCCATTCGACGAAGGGGCCTTCGATACTGCCACGGTCGGCTTCGGTATCCGCAACGTCGCCGACCTGGGCGGGGCGCTGACAGAGCTCGCGCGGGTGCTCGTGCCGGGAGGGCGGCTCGGGATTCTCGAGATCACGCAGCCCACCGGCGCGCTCGCCCCGTTCTACCGCGTGTGGTTCGAGCGGATCGTCCCCGTGCTGGGCAGGCCACTGACGGGAGGTGCCGCCTACAAGTACCTCCCCGCGAGTGTGCGCCGCTTTCCCGGCAAGCAGGATCTGGCGGCAGTCATCGAACGTGCGGGTTTCCACGATGTCGCATACCGGACGTTCGCGGGCGGCATCGTCGCCCTCCATACTGCAACGAGACAGTGACCGCGCTCGCCGCAATCAGGGAAGTGCCGGGGCTCGAGGACTACCTCGACGAGCTCGAGGAACGCCTTCAGGACACCGTGAGCAGCCATCCGGGGACCGTGGCCGCCGTGGGTGCGGATGCGCTGGCGGCAGGCGGCAAGCGCCTGCGCCCGATGCTCGTCTTCCTGTCCTCGCCTGTGGAGGGGCCGCCCCCGCTCGCCGCGGGCGTCGCCGTCGAGCTCATCCACATGGCGACGCTCGTGCACGACGATCTCATCGACGGCGCTCGCTACCGGCGGGGCCGCGCCGCCGCGTGGGCCGCGTACGGGGCGCCGGCCGCGCGGGCGGCGGGTGACTACCTCTTCGCCCGGGCGTTTGCAGAGCTCGCCGAGACCGGCGACGCGGCGGCCGTCGAGCTGCTCGCTGACGCGACGCTCTGCCTCGCGCGCGGCGAGGCCATGCAACGGCGCCAGACGCACGATCCCGACACGACAGTGGAGAGCTATCTCGCACGCTGCGCGCTCAAGACCGGCACGCTCTTCGAGGCGGCGTGCCGGCTCGGTTGCGGCGGCCGCGAGCCCTGGCTCGGCGAGTTCGGCACGGCGCTCGGCACGGCGTTCCAGATCACGGACGACATCCTCGACTGCACGGGCGAGGCCACCGAGACGGGCAAGATCGCCGGCGTCGACCTCCGCGAGGGGACGCCGACGCTGCCGCTGCTGCTGGCGGCCCGCGAGGATCGGGTCGTGTACGAGGCTCTAGCCGGCGGTCCGCTCGACGGCGCCCTCGTCCGCGTCGCCGCCACGGGCGCGCTCGAGCGCTCTCGGGCAATCGCGCTCGACTACGCTGACCGCGCGCGGGCGTGCCTCGACGGCCACGTGCATCGCGAGGAGCTCGAAGCCTTGACCCATCTCGTCGTCGACAGAGACAGCTAGCTCATGGCCACCGTCGAGCACGTCACCACGCTGGGCACCATCCGCGAGAAGATCGAGGCGGGCGAGCGCCTCGACGCGGAGGACGGCATCACGCTCTTCGAGACCGACGACCTGCTGACGGTCGGCGAGCTCGCCGACCTCGCGCGGCGGCAGCGCGGCGGAGACGACCGCGTCTTCTTCGTCCAGAACCTCTATCTCAACCAGTCGAACGTCTGTCGTGTGAAGTGCAAGTTCTGCGCCTTCGCCGTCACGCAGAAGGAGGCGGGGGCCTACACGTACACGGCGGAGGAGCTCGTCGAGGATGCGCTACGGCAGCGGGAGCTGACCGGTTTCACCGAGATCCACATGGTCGGGGGCGAGAGCCCGCACGTCGACTTCGGCTACTACGTCGAGATCGTCTCGAAGCTCCATCACGCGATGCCGGACGTCCACCTGAAGCTCTTCACGGCCAGCGAGATCCACCACATGTCGAAGCTTGCGGGCATCACGCATGAGGCGGTGCTGCGCGAGCTGAAGGCTGCGGGTCTCGGGTCGCTGCCGGGCGGCGGCGCCGAGGTCTTCGCCGACCGCGTGCGCAGGCTCGTCGCGCCCGGCAAGGAGCACCCCGACGAGTGGTTCGACGTCCATCGCCACGCCCACGCGCTTGGCATTCCGACTCACTGCACGATGCTCTACGGGCACGTGGAGACGAACGAGGAGCGCGTCGACCATCTGCTCCGTCTCCGCACGCTCCAGGACGAGACGGGCGGCTTCCTCGCCTTCGTGCCGCTCGCCTTCCACCCCGAGAACACCGTGTTCGAGAAGCGAGGGTGGCGCCACACGACGGGCGCGGACGACCTGAAGGTGATCGCCGTGTCGCGGCTCCTGCTCGACAACGTGCCGAACATCAAGGCCTACTGGATCATGATGGGGCTGCCGCTCGCGCAGGTGGCTCTCCACTTCGGCGCGAACGACGTCCAGGGCACGGTCGTCCGCGAGGAGATCTTCCAGGCGGCGGGCGCGACCGCGGGCACAGAGCAGAAGCTCGAGGAGCTTGCGCGCTTCATCCGTGAGGCGGGGCGCGTGCCCGTCCAGCGCGACACGCTCTACAACGAGCTCAAGCGCTTCGACTGATGCTCCGTCTGGGTCGCATCTCGTACGTGAACATGGCGCCGGTCTTCTTCCGGCTGCAGGCGGAGATCGAGGAGATCTCGGGCGTACCGACGGAGCTCAACGCGAGGCTGCTCGCCGGCGAGCTCGACGTCGCTCCGATCTCGTCCATCGAGTACGCCAGGAACGCCGACCGGCTGCGCCTGCTGCCGCGACTTTGCGTTTCGTCGGAAGGCGCAGTGGACTCGATCCAGCTCGTCTCACGCGTCCCGCTCGAACAGGTGCGCACCGTCGCGGTGACGCCCGAGAGCGCGACCTCGGCGGTGCTGACGAGGATCTTGTTGCCCGACGCCGAGCAGCTGCCGCTGGAGGCCGAGGCCGACGCGAAGCTTCTCATCGGCGACGCGGCCTTGCGCTCGGCGTTCGAAGATCCGACGCCACACCACGACCTCGGCCGGCTGTGGCTCGAGCGGACGGGGCTGCCGATGGTGTTCGCGGTCTGGGCGGCTCGCGAGCCCGTGCCCGCCGGCGTCCGAGAGCTCGAGGAGGCGCTCGTCGAGTCGGTGCGCCAGGCGAGGGCCGAGCCCGAGGCGCTCGCGCGCGAGGCAGCGGAGCGCTATGGCTACCCGCCGGGCTTCCTCGCCCGGTACTTCGAGAAGCTGCGCTATCGCTTCGGGCCGCGCGAGCGGGCCGGCCTCTACACGTTCTTCGAGCTCGCCCACGGCGCCGGCGAGCTCGACGAGGTGCCAGAGCTTCGCTTCGTGCGCGACGAGGTGTCCGTATGAGCCATGACCGGGGTCAGACCCCTTGCCCAGAAGTGGCATGGCTGTAACGGACGTCCTGGACAAGGCGCTCGCGGGTGATCGCATCTCTGACGACGACGCGCTCGTCCTCCTCGAGTCGCGTGACCTCGTCGCTGTCGGGCGAGCCGCCGACGAGTTGCGCGCCCGCAAGGTCGATCCCGCACGCGTGACGTTCATCGTCGACCGCAACGTCAACTACACGAACGTTTGCTACACGGACTGCGACTTCTGCGCCTTCTACCGCAGCCCCGGCGACACGCGCGAGGGCTACCTCCTGCCGAAGGCGGTCATCTTCAAGAAGATCGAGGAGACGCTCGCCATCGGCGGCACCGGGCTGCTCATGCAGGGCGGCCACCACCCCGACCTCGGCGTCGAGTACTACGAGGATCTCTTCTCGTCCATCAAGGCGCGCTACCCGGTCCATCTGCACGCGCTCTCGCCCTCGGAGGTGCAGCACGCCGCGCGCCGCTCGAAGGTCACAGTGCCCGAGGCGCTCACGCGAATGCGCGACGCCGGGCTCGACTCGCTTCCCGGCGGCGGCGCCGAGATCCTCGTCGACCGCGTACGCGACATCATCTCGCCGAAGAAGACGACGTCGGCGGAGTGGCTCGACGTGATGCGCCACGCGCAACGGCTCGGCATGTCGACGACGGCGACGATGATGTACGGCCACGTGGAGACGCTCGCCGAGCGGGTCGAGCACATGCGCCGGATCCGCGAGCTCCAGGACGAGATGCACGGCTTCCGCGCCTTCATCTCGTGGACGTTCCAGGACGACGGCAACCGGCTTGGCGCAAAAGTGCCGCGCGAGAAGATGCCGACGTCGTTCGACTACCTGCTCACGCAGGCCGTCTCGCGCATCTACCTCGACAACGTCGACCACATCCAGTCGTCGTGGGTGACGCAGGGGCTGAAGATCGGCCAGGTGGCGCTCGGCTTCGGCGCCGACGACATGGGCTCGGTGATGATCGAGGAGAACGTCGTCTCCGCCGCCGGCACGACGTACGAGACGACGACGGAGGAGCTCGTCCACCTCATCAAGTCGCTGGGGAAGACCCCGGTACAGCGCGACACGCTTTACCGCGACGTCAAGGTCTGGAACTAACTAGCCGGGGAACGCGGCCTGCGAGCCGCCCGCGGTCGCCAGCTCACTTCGTCGTGACGATGGCGAAGGAGCGCTTGCCGTCGGTCGACTGGAGCTTGATGAGGAACTTCGTGCCGGCGGGTACGCGGGGCTGGAAGGAGATCGCGAACGTCTCATCCTTGGCCATCGTCGGGTCCAGCTTGCAGACGATGATCCCGTCGATGATCTTTCCCCAGCCCGACGAGTACACCCCGCTTGGCTCCTGGAGCGTGTAGACCGCGAGCTCCGTGATCGGCAGTGAGGGTGCGCGGCGAAAGCCACGCGCCTCGGCTGCATTCGCCGTCTCGCGTCCGGCGAGCCCGATGACGACCTTCGAGATCGTCTTCCCGGGCGCCTTGACCGTCACGCCCATGTACTGCTCCCAGCCAGCGATGTTGGCGAGCTCGCGGTAGGTGGCCGCGACCCTGAAGTCGCTCGCGAGCGGAACACCGAACATCCTGAGCGCGACGTCGGTCGCCTTCATCGCGAGATCCACGCTCGAGCGAGTCGCTGTGTAGTTCTTGCTGTTCAAGGACTTCGACGCCTGAGCGGTGAGCGTCTGCGCTTCGCTCACCTTCGCCGCGATCTCCGGGGTCGTCGCCCCGACCGTCGCCGGGGCGACTCTGGCGACCTTCTTCAGACGCCGGATCGCGTCGGCGATCTCGAACTTCGCCTTATCTACCTCTTCGGGTGTGATGGCGCCCGGCTTCAGCTGGGTGGAGGCGACCTGGTTCGACGCGCGTGAGCTCTTCAGCTCGAAGGCCCACTCCTGATCCGGCGACAGCTTCGCGGATGACACCGCCCCGGCCAGAGGCACGGCGACGAGCGCCAGTCCGGCAAGGATCGGTGCGAGGCGCCTCAGACTCGTCACGCCTACAGCTTAGGGCGGATACGGTCGCGCGTGCGTCATACAACCGACACCGCGAATGTCACGGCCGCGACAGCTCATCGTGTGGCGAAAACGTCGTACGAGCGACCCCCGTTGGCAGAGCGGAACTTCACGAGGAGCTTCGTGCCGGATTCGAGCTTCGGGCCGAAGGCGATGGTGAAGATCCGGTCGACCGGCATCGCCGGCTTCATACGACAGGTGATGACGCCTGCGGTGAGGTCGCACCAGCCCGAGTAGAAGCGGCCGATCGAGTCTGAGACGACGGCCACGCTCATCCGCGTGATCGGCAGCCCGGTCGCCTCGTCGGTCACCGCTCCCGGCTCGCCTGAGTTGGCGGTCGACCGGTTGGCCGCCCCGATCACGACCTCGGTCACCTCGCTGCCGACGGTCGCCGACAGCCCGGAGAAGTTCGTGAACTGCGGGAGATACGCGAAGTCCCGGTTGACGACGAACGACGCGAACTCCTTCTCGAGCGGCACGCCGAAGTCGGTGAGCGCCGCCTTCGTCAGCGCGATGGTCTTGTGAAGCCTGGCGCGGGCGCCGGAGTACCGGGCGCTCGCTACGTCAGCTCTCGACTGACGAACGAGCTTCCCCGCCTGGGCGAGCATCGAGCGGACCGACGGCGTGTCGAGCGCGCCGATGGCCTTCGGCGCCGCCCTCGTCGACGCCGTGACTCCGGCGAGCGCCTCTGCGATGTCCGCACGAGCCAGCCTCGCCCGGTCCGGTGACGGCTTGGCGAGACTTCGCAGCGCTGCCTGGGCTGCGCTCTCCGTGGATTCGAGGCCGGCCACGAGTTGCTGGTCGGCGGTGAGAGGAGTCGCGGCGGAGGACAGCGAAACGAGCAGGAGCCCGCAGGCTCCTGCGACCGCGAGCAATGCCCGGATCGCCATTCGCAACGGATATCACGTGAGGCGGCCATCCGCAAGCTTGCGCTAGCCTCAGGTCGGGTCGTGCCTCGCCGCGCAGTCATCGGAGCGCTTGCTGCGCTGGTCCTCGTCACGCCTGCAGCGGCCCAGCCGAAGCTGCTCATGCCCGGCGTGACGTACGAGACGCAGGTGCAATTCACGTTCCACGGGCCCTCGGTCATCCACGTCTTGACGATGCCGCGGCCCGGCGGTCTCTGGGCGCTCAAGCCTGCGCTCTCCAACGACGTCATCGTCGGCGTAGAGCGGGTGACGGCGATCCAGCAGCGCGTGTCGTCGAGCGCGACCGTCGCCGGCGTCAACGGCGACCGCTTCGTCTCGAACGGCCGGCCGAGCGGGATTCTCATGCGTGACGGCCAGCTCCAGCACGGTCCCGGCGACAGCCGCTCGAGCATCGGCATCGACACGGGTGGGAACCTCCGTGTGGAGCGCGTGCGACTGCTGCCCACCTGGCAGGGAACGGGCCAGCGACAGAACCTTTCCGCAGTCAACAACTCGCCGTCGTCGAGCGGCATGTCGCTCTACACACCCGTCTGGGGACCCTCGACGCCGGCTGCGCCCGGCTCTCTGGAGGTCGTGCTGCAGCCGTTTCCGGCAACGGTTCCGAACACCGAGGTGGCCGGTCGCGTGACGGAGTCGCGCAGCGGGGGCGCGACGCCGATCCCGCCTGACGGCGCCGTGCTCGTCGCCCGCGGAACCGTCGCGACGAATCGCCTCCGGAACGAGGCTCCGGTAGGGACGAACGTTCGCGTGCGCCTCGTCCTGCAGCCGGACTGGGCGGGGGTGGTGGACGCGTTGGGCGGCGGGCCGGCCCTCGTACGTGACGGGAAGGCCGTCTTCAACGCGGGCGAGGCATTCGTGCCTCAGCAGCTGGCGCTCCCCGAGCCGCGGACGGCCGTGGGCCAGCTGGCGGACGGGCGGATCATCCTCGTCGTCGTCGACGGGCGCCGCCGCGGCTACTCGAGCGGCATGACGAACTTCGAGCTCGCGCTCGCGCTCGTCCGTCTGGGCGCGGTCACGGGCGCGGCGCTCGACGGTGGCGGCTCGTCGACGATGGCCTTCGACGGGCAACTGCTCAACCGGCCCTCCGGCGCCGAGCGCCCCGTTTCCGAGGCGCTGCTCATGGTGTACTCGGGCGTCCACGCGCCGCTGCCGAGCGTCGCTGCGATCTCCCCGAACGGGGACGACGTCGCGGAGACACAGGAGCTCGCGTACAAGGTCGTTCGGCCCTCGACCGTAAACGCGAGCCTCGTCGCGCCCGACCGCTCGACGCGATCAGTCTTTGTGGGCCAGGCCGCTCCGAGCACGTACGCCTTCGAATGGAACGGCCTCAGGACCGATGGCGCGCTCGAGCCCGAAGGTCTCTGGCGATGGGTCGTGAACGCGACCGACGATCGCGGCCAGGTGTCGTCCGTCGAGCGCCCGTTCACGCTCAACACGACGCTCGGGTTCGGGAAGGCCGTAACGCCCGCTTTGTCGGTGCCGCGCCGCCGCGCAAGAGCGGTCGCGCAGTTCGAGCTGGCGCGGTCCGCGTCCGTGACGACGCGGATCGAGACGCTCACGGGAACGGTGATCCGGAAGGCGGACCCCGCCGTGTCGTTGCAGGCCGGCCTCGCGAACGTCATGTGGGACGGCAAGACGAGCAAGGGGGCAAACGTCCACTCGGGGACGTACGTTGCACGCATGACGGCGAAGAACGCAGCAGGCTCCGTCTCGTTGACGGCGAAGTTCTCCGTGCGCCGTACCCGGAAGTAGTCTCGCCCGCCCGTGCTCCTAGCGTCCGTCACAAGCTCGATCACCGATGCCCTGACGTCATTCATCGGCGACCAGGGTGTGTACGCCGTCTTCGTGCTGATGCTCGTCGACGCCGTGCTGCCCGCGGCCAGCGAGCTGGTGATGGTGTACGCGGGTGCGCTCGCCGCCGGCGCGTTCGCCGGCCAGCAGGTCGTGGTCTTCGGCCGGGAGGTGCCCACCGGCTGGCAGTCATTTCTCGTCATGGTGTCTGCGGGCACGATCGGGTACACGCTCGGCTCCCTAGGCGGCTGGGCGATCGGCGACTACGGCGGCCGCCCGCTCGTCGAACGCCACGGCAAGTGGTTCCACCTCTCGCCCGAGCGCTTCGTGCGTGCCGAGCGCTGGTTCGACCGGTGGGGGGACAAGGCGGTGTTCCTGGGCCGGATCACGCCGATCGTCCGCTCGTTCGTGTCCATTCCGGCCGGCGTCTTTCGCCATCCGCTCGGGCGCTACATGCTCCTGACGTTCGTCGGCTCGACGCTCTGGTGTCTCGCGTTCGCCGGCATCGGCTGGGCCGTCGGCGAGAGCTGGGAGGACTTCCACCACGCGTTTCGCTACGTCGAGTACGTCGTTGCCGGCCTGATCCTCGTCGGCCTGGGGTATGTCGTGCTCCGCTGGCGCTCATCTAAACTCAAGCGGCGTGGCTCGGATCCCTCTCTTTAAGCCCGCTGCGCAGTACGGACCTCTTCTTCCGGAGCTGAAGCAGCGGCTGGGTGACGTCCTGGACAGCGGCGAGTTCATCCTCGGCCCGAACGTCCGCGCGTTCGAGGAGGAGGCTGCCGCGTACCTCGGCGTACCGCGGACGATCGGCGTCGCCAACGGCACGGACGCGATCGTGCTCGTGCTGCGGGCGCTCGAGATCGGCCCTGGGGACGAGGTCGTCTGCCCGGCCTTCACCTTCTACGCGACGGCGGAGGCGATCGCGAGCGTTGGCGCGACGCCGGTCTTCGCCGACATCGATCCCGCGACGCTCAACCTCGACGAGGCCGACGTCGAGCGCCGTCTGACGCCGAAGACGCGCGCGATCATGCCGGTGCATCTCTTCGGCCGGCCCGCCGCGCTCGAGGCGTTGTCAGCGCTCGGTCCGACACTGATCGAAGACGCTGCGCAGGCGTTCGGCGCCCGCGGCGTCGCGACCACCGGCGTCGCATCGACGTTCAGCTTCTACCCGACGAAGAACCTCGGCGGTATCGGCGACGGCGGCCTGGTCGCCTGTCTCGACGACGAGCTCGCCGAGCGCGTGCGCATGCTGCGCTTCCATGGCTCGTACGACAAGCGCGACTTCCAGTACGTCGGCACGAACTCGCGGCTGGACGAGCTCCAGGCGGCCGCGCTGCGGCTCTTCCTCGAGCATCTCGACGGCTGGAACGCACTCCGCCGCGAGGCCGCTGCGAGGTACGCCGAGCTGGGGCTCGGCGAGCTCGTGGAGCTGCCCGCGGACGACGGCGCGCACGTCTACCACCTCTACGTCGTGCGCAGCCCCGAGCGGGAGCGGATCGCCGCGGCGCTGACGGAGGCCGAGATCGGGAACGCGTCGTACTACGTGACCCCACTGCATCTCCAGCCCGCGCTTCGGTACCTCGGCTGGAGCGAAGGCTCCCTGCCCGAGACTGAGCTCGCTTCGCGCGAGAACCTCGCGCTCCCGATGTGGGCGGGCATCGACGTCGAAACGCAGGAGCGCGTCGTCGCCACCGTGCGAGGCGCAGTCACCGTCGGAGTGGCCTCGTGATCAACCGGCACCGCATCTGGCAGCTGCTGGCGGACGCCTGCCTGATCGTCGCCGCCTGGTATCTCGCGTTCCGGTTGCGCTTCGACACGCCGCGGATCCCGCCGTACTACGAGGATCTGCTCTGGCGCTCGCTGCCGATCGTCGTCGTCGTGCAGCTGGCGATCTTCTTCCTCTTCGGCTTCTACAACCGCTGGTGGCGCTACGTGTCGACGCGCGACATGTGGACGCTCGTGCGCGGCGCGTCCGTCGCCTGCCTCGTCTCCAGCCTCGTCGTCTACTTCGCTGCGCCGGTCGAGCAGATCAGGCTGCCGCGCTCGATCGCGATCATGGACTGGCTGTTGCTGCTCGCGTTCGTCGCCGGCTCACGAATGCTGGCCCGGACGATCCTCGAGCGGCCGTCGACGAAGGGCATCGTCGCCCGCGGCAAGGAAGTGATCGTCGCCGGTGCAGGCGACGCGGCGCAGGTGATCGTCAAAGAGATGCTGAAGTCGCCGTCGCAGGGCGCCACTCCCATCGGGCTCGTCGACGACGACCCGCGCAAGCAGAACCTCCGCATCCACGGCGTCCGCGTCCTCGGCTCGACGGGTGATCTCCCCAAGATCCTCCGCGAGCAGCACCCGGACGAGGTGATCATCGCGATGCCGTCCGCAACCGGCGAGACGCGCCAGCGCGTGGTTGACGCTGCGCGCGCAGCCGGCGTCCCCGTGAAGACGCTGCCGGGCCTCCACGAGATGATCGCGGGGGACGTCGACCTCGCGCCGCAGATCCGCCCCGTGCAGGTGGAGGACGTGCTCGGCCGCGAGCAGGTCGAGGTCGACCTCGAGTCGGTGGCGAAGTACCTCGCCGACGAGACCGTGCTCGTCACCGGCGCCGGCGGGTCGATCGGCGCGGAGCTCTGCCGCCAGATCGCACGCATCGGCTGCAAGCGGCTCATCCTCGTCGAGCAGGGAGAGACGCCGCTGTTCGAGATCGAGCGCGAGCTCGTCGACCAGCGCGGCTTTCCGCCCAGCGTGCCGGTGCTGGCCGACGCGGGCAACCGCCAGAAGATGCGGCAGGTGTTCGAGCGCTACTCGCCCGGCGTTGTCTTCCACGCCGCCGCGTACAAGCACGTGCCACTCATGGAGGCGAACCCGCTCGAGTCCGTGCGGAACAACACGCTCGTCACGCGGACGATGGCCGAGGTGGCGATCGAGTTCGAGGCGCGACGCTTCGTCCTCGTGTCCACCGACAAAGCCGTGAACCCGAAGACCGTGATGGGCCAGTCGAAGGCGCTCTGCGAATGGATCGTGGAGGCCTTCGGCCACCGGCAGGACATCCCGACGCGCTTCGTCGCCGTGCGCTTCGGGAACGTCCTCGGCTCCTCCGGCAGCGTCATCCCAATCTTCCGCCGCCAGATCGAGCGCGGAGGGCCGGTCACCGTGACGCACCCCGAGATGACGCGTTTCTTCATGACGATCCCCGAGGCGGTCTCGCTCATCGTCCAGGCCGGCGCCATCGGCGGGCGGGGAGAGGTGTTCGTGCTCGACATGGGCGAGGCGGTGCGCATCGTCGACCTCGCCCGCAACATGATCGAGCTCTCGGGCAAGGAGCCCGAGCGCGACATCCGGATCGAGTTCATCGGCGCTCGGCCCGGCGAGAAGCTCCACGAGGAGCTCTGGTCGGACGGCGAGACGGTCTCGGACACGGGGCACTCGAAGATCCATCTCGTCACGCGGCCGTCGATCGACGCTGCCTGGCTCGGCGAGGAGCTCGGCACGCTCGAGCGGCTCGTCGAGGAGGGCGACACGCTCGAGCTCGTCGCGAAGCTCGCGTCGATGATGAAGACGCCGCGCCGCGGGCCCGTCGAAGAGCCCGCGGCGCAGCAGTTCTCGAGCGACTAGACGCCGGGTAGGCGCACCAGGATCAGCTGGCCGCCGGCGTTCTTGTAGACGTAGTCCTGGCCGTTCGGGAAGCCGAGGATGTCCGGCCCCTCGGCCTTCCCGACCCAGTACGAGCGCCGCCTGGATCGTCACGAGGTACGCGCCGTGGCCGAAGAGCTTCGACGCGTCGACGATGCCGCTCGACTCCCAGTTGCCGAGCCTCGCTGCCGCGGCGGTGTCCACATCGTCAGCCACGCCGTCACCGGGACCGCCCGCGTTCTCGTCGAATGCCTGGTTCACCTCGACGATCGCGACCTTCGAGAGATCCGGGTTCACGGCGCCCAGCGGCACCTGCCAGATGCGCGCCGGAGTCTCGTTGGGGCCGCGTGGAAGGTCGTACTGGTTGGCCGAGCTCGGGTCCTCGGTAACGAGGAGGCTGCCGTGCACCGTCGTCTCGACGTTGTCCGGCTGGTGGATCTCGTTGAAGGAAGCTGCCGGGTTGTCCCCGAGTCTGCCGGTGCCCACGTCGTCGCCCTGGACGAGGATCGAGATGTCCGCGTGGAGCGGGTTGCCGACGCGTGTCGGGTCGAGCACGAGCTTGTAGATGCGCCCGTTCGTCGACTTCGTCAACGGCGCGGGCGCGCCTGACTCCGCCCGGCCCGAGTCGGCGACGTAGACGACGTTCGACATCCCCGGGCGCTTGTCGTACGCCATGTCCTCGATGCGGATGAAGTCGAAGACGTCGTTCCCCGAGACGCTCGGATCGTTCGCGACGTCCCCCCACTGGTCGAGCACCCACTGCGGCCCGTCCGGCGGCACCGACGGCCCGCCCGACGGCGGCGGGTACTGCGGAAAGTCCGTAGCCCGCGTCAGCTCGTGCCCGTCGACCGACGACTTGCCCCGGGCGATGTGCTTCGGCACCGGCTTGAACGTCCCCCGGATGACCTCGCCCGGCTGGAGGTCGAAGTAGTCGTTGTCCGGCGCATTCGCCACGAATGCGTGGAGCGTGCCCTTGTCGGCCCAGACGTCGGCCGCACTGTTCGCGGTGTACATGTAGAGCTGTGACGACGCCGGGGCGTTCGTCTGGAACGTGTCGTCTCCCGACAACACGACGAGCTTCGAGAAGCCGGGAACCGCGACGCTGTTCTCGTGGTTGTGGCGCCCCATGCCGTAGATCGTTTTGCGCTGGTTCGTGAGCGGGTTGTACGCGACCACGACTCCGGCTTGCTCCGCGCCGTGTGTGCCCGGCGTGATGGAGTTGGGGCCGGGCCACGCGTGACCGCGGCGGTAGACCCAGTCCTGCGCCTCCTCGTTCGTGAAGAGGAGCGGGAACTCGAAGCCCTCGGTAATCGTCGCCAGGTAGTTCGAGCAGAACCGCTGGTAATTCTCGAGGCTTGTGATCGCGAGCGACCCCGAACGCACGTCGGCGCTCGGACCGTGGATCACGAGCCTGCTGAGCTCCGAGTTGTCGAAGTCGTTCTGGTTCGCCTCACCGCCTGCCCACGGCGCGTTGTACGGGAACGGCACGGTCGACGTCTCGTGGTTCACGTAGACGTCGGCCAGCCGGCTGTTGGGCCTAGGAAGGATCGAGATGCCGTCGGGGATGGTCTTGAAGACGTAGCCGCCGTGAAGGCCTGTCGCCTGCCCCGTAGTGAGCAGCGCGTCGTCCGCATAGCCGGCCGGTGCCGCTGCGAGCGGCGTCAACATCTCGTCTTGCGGCGTGTTGAATCCCTGTGCGGTCGGCGCGGCGATGGCGGCGAGAGCCGCGCCTGCCGCGAAGAGTGTGAGCACTGCGCGCCGTGATCTCAGCATTCGTCTCTCTCCTGGTCTCGTGGTGTCTGGACTCTAAGCGGGATCGCCGGACATCGGAAGCAGCAATCTCAACATCGTTACCGGGTCGCGTAGCGTGCGAGTCGTGCCCGCCCCGCTCCGTCGACGGACATCTATCCCGTCGGGCTCGCTCAAAACACTGAGCCTGCCGTCGCGGATCAGCTGCTCGTCGACGCCCCCGAGCTTGCCGGCGAACTCGGTGTAGACCGGGACACCGAGCGCGACGGCCTCACGGTTCATCGTTCCACCCGCTGAAATGACGAGGTCCGCCGCTGCCATGAGGCTCTGGGCGTCGACCGCGCGCTCGGGAACAATCACGGAGGGGAGGGAGAGCGAGCGGACGTACGCACGCTGCTCGTCCGTGCGTGGTAGCACGACCGCGTGCACGTCGCCGTGCCGTCCCAGCCACTCGAGCGTCTTCGCGAAGAGCGGATTACCCGAGCGGTGATAGAGCGCGACGTCAGGCGGCGGGCGCAGCACGACGAGGATTCGCGAAGGATCGACTCCGAGTTGCGACGGGACGTCCGGGTCCGGCTCGAAATCGGCGAGGTAGTACTCCTCTTTCAGGCCTGGATACCGGACGAGCTTCGGCGGGCGGAGCCCGTAACGGCGAAGGCGCTCGCCGGGGATCGCTTCAGGTACGACCACGCGCGTCGCAGCGCGTGCCCCGAACTGGTGCTGCGCGAGGGCGAACTCGTAGTCGAACGTCGTCGTCGAGGGGATCCGGAGCCGCCGCGCCGTCAGCGTGAGGTCGTACGAGCCATGTGACAGAGCAGCCTCGAACCGGCGAGGCCGCGCCCAATGACGCAGCTGCCGAAGCCGCGAGGCCATCGCGCGCGACTTGCCGAAGCGAGAACGGCCGCCGTGGGCTCCGATGATCGTCGCCTCCACGCCGTGGAGCTCGAGCAGCTGTTCGGTCTGGGCGAATGCTCTCGCTGTCACGTCGACCTCGTGACCTTCCTTTTCGAGCAGCCGGATGAGCGGGCGAAAGAACGGCACGTGCGGCGAGTTGGTGATGTCGATCCAGACGCGCACGGCCCGGCGACTCTACAAACCAGCCATGTCCCAGTGCCTGACACCGGTAGCGCGCCTGGTATAAGCAAGCCTTATGGATACGAAGCAGCTCCGTGCGTTCTGCGCAGTCGTCGAGCGGGAGAGCTTCTCGCGTGCCGCAGCATCCCTCGGAGTCACACAGCCGGCTGTCAGCCAGCAGGTGCGCGCGCTCGAACGGATTGTCGGCTTCCAGCTGCTTGATCGCTCCGGCCGCCGTGTCGTGCCAACCGAAGTGGGTAGCAGGCTCTACCGGAATGCACAGCGGCTACTCGCGCTCGAGGAGCAGCTGCTCGCTGACATCGGCGAGCCCGCGTTCGGCCCGCTCAAAGGCGTGTTCGAGGTCGGGGCGTCGACGGGCCCGGCGGCGATCGTCGTGCCGCTGCTCCTCTGCGAGTTCCATCAGGCCAACCCGTCGCTGGACATTCGCCTGTCGGTCCACGACACACAGACAGTCGTGTCCCTCGTGGCCGAGCGTGAGCTCGAGCTCGGGATCGTCGGCGCGGCCCGCCGACGCCGCGCTGTCGAGTTCGAGCCGTTCTTCTCGGACGAGGTGATCCTCGTTTGCCCGCCGGGGCATCCGTCCGCGGGCCGGACGATCGCCGTGGACGAGCTCCCCGAGATCCCGCTCGTCCTCATGCAGGAGGGCGCAGGCGTCCGCCAGTTGCTCGAGGACGAGCTACGGCGCCAGGGCAAGCGCCTTCGCGACCTCAACGTCGAGCTCGTGCTCGGGCTTCAGGAGTCGGTGAGAAGCGCGGTACAGGCGGGCTACGGCGCGACGTTCATCTCGCGACGCGCGGTCGAGGCCGACCTCGCATCTGGCACGGTCGCCGAGATCCACGTCGAAGGGGTCGACCTGCAGCGGCAGATCTCGATCGCGCGTGCCTCCGGACGCGTGCCGAGCCGGGCGGCCGAGGCGTTCGTCGAGTTCGCCCGCGCGAGGCTCGACTGATGATCGTCCGCTGGAGCCTCGGCGAGCTCGAGCCGCTGCTCGCGGAGCTCTCGATCGAGCGCCCGCTCCTCGTCGCCAGTCCGCGCTGGGACGACTCAGGGCTCCCCGCAGCGGCCCGCTGGAGCGAGATCCCGTCGCACCGCATCGCCGTCCCCGGCGACGTCGACGGCATTCTCGCCGCCGGAGGCGGCAGCGCGATCGACACGGCAAAGGCAGCGTCCGCAGCGTCGGGGCTGCAGCTCGTCTCCGTGCCCACGACGTACTCCGGCGCCGAGTGGACGGACTTCTTCGGCGTGCGAGACCCCGACAAGCGCATGGTGGGCGGCGGCTCGGGAGCACGTCTCGCCGGCATCGTCTACGAGCCGGAGCTCACCCTCGACCTGCCCCACGCGGCGTCGGGCGGCACGGCGATGAACGCACTCGCCCACTGCGTGGAAGCGCTCTACCCCGGCGATCTCGAGCCGGCGCGCCGGGGGACGGCGCTCATTGTCGAGTGGCTGCCGCGCGTGCTCGCCGAGCTCGGCGACCTCGAAGCGCGCACGCACCTGCTCGAAGGTGCCGCCGCCGCAGGCGAGGCGCTCGCGGCGCACGGGCTCTACCTCGGCCACGCGATGGCGCAGGCGATCGGGGGCGCGTATGGGCTTCCCCACGGCGCGCTGAATGCCATCTGCCTGCCCGCCGCGATGCGCTTCAACGCTCAGGTCGCGCCTCTCGCGCTCGCCGTCTGCCCGGTGGAGACGGCCGAGGAGCTGGCACGCCTGGCGGGATTCACGCGCCTCAGCGAGCTCGGCGTGCCGGAGGCCGATCTCCCGGCTTTGGCGGCGGCGACGGCGGCCCGCCCCGGGGCCCGCGCGAACCCACGGCCGGCGAGCCCTGCGGAGATCGAGGAGCTGCTGCGCTCCGTCTGGTGAGCCCGTGGT
Source organism: uncultured Actinomycetes bacterium (assembly GCA_963755155.1). Classification (GTDB taxonomy): domain Bacteria; phylum Actinomycetota; class Thermoleophilia; order Gaiellales; family Gaiellaceae; genus PALSA-612. The sequence continues at coordinate 128,589 of CAVWIV010000016.1, forward strand.
TGTAAGTGCGTCGAAACTGCTGTTAGATACAGGCCCGGGCGTTCAACGACGAAAGGACAGCTGTATGGACAAGCTCGCAGAGCTCAATAACGGCGCCAAGGTCGTCCTCGCCACGGCCATCGCGTTCCTGATCATCTCCTTCTTCAATTGGCAGGAGGTAGATCTGGGCGCCTTCGGCGAGGCCGGCGTGAGCATGTGGCACGGCGTCGGGTGGATCGCGGGCCTGCTCGCCATCGCACTGATCATCTGGCAGGCGATCCGCCTCACGAACTTCAACCTCGAGATCGGCGTCGGGCCGGCGATGGTGACGGCGTTCCTGGCCGTCCTGCTGTTGCTGTTCACCGTCATCAAGTTCTTCGCCGACAGCGAGTTCCGGACGTGGGCAGCCTGGGTCGGGCTGATCTTCGCGCTCATCATCTGCATCGGCGCCTGGATGAACATGAAGGCGGCGGGCGAGACCTTCGGCGATCTGCAGAAGCTCGGCGGAGGCGCGGGTGCGAGTGGAGGGACGACCGCACCGCCGCCCTCTACACCCACGCAGACCCCACCGCCACCGCCGCCCCCCACGGACGACAACCCGTAGCGCATCTCGTAGCTGGGCCTCTCTCGCTCGCGGGCGAGAGGGGCTCGAGCTATCGCCTTGAATAAGCGGCGCTAATTCTAGGAATTAGCTATAGTCACACGGCTGTGGCCAAGCCGCTTTCGTGCGACGTCCTCGTGGTCGGCTCGGGCGCCTCCGGCCTGGCGGCTGCGGTCAGCGCTGAGGCTGCAGGGGCGCGCGTCGCGGTCGTGACGAAAGGCGCGCTCCAATCGTGCAACTCGGCGAAGGCGCAGGGCGGTATCCAGGCCGCGTTCGGCGAGGACGACTCGCCCGAGCAGCACGCTGCCGACGTCTGGGCGAGCTCGCACGAGACCGCGGACCTCCGGCTCGTCGAGATTCTCACGTCCGAGGCCCCCGACGCCATTCACTGGCTCGAGGAAAACGGCGTCGAGTTCACCCGCGACAACGGCGGCTACCGGCTGGCGCGCTGCGGTGGCGCGACGCGGAAGCGGCTGCTCCAGGTGGGAGACCGCACCGGTCACGCGATTACGAAGTCGCTGCGCCGGGTCGTCGAAGGCTCTACTGCGGAGACGTTCCCCAAGTCGTCGCTCGCCGATCTCGAGCAGACAGCGGCAGGCTGGCGTGCAAGCTGCGGCGAGCACGAGATCGAGGCCGGCGCGGTCGTGCTGGCGGCCGGCGGCCGCTGCTACCGCGAGGCGGAAGAGCGCGGCGAGCTGTCCACGAACCACGAGGGCGCGACGGGCGAGGTGACGCAGATCGCGCTCGGCCTTGGCGCCGAGGCACGCGACCTCGACGCGCTCCAGTACCACCCGAACGGCGGCACGTGGCCCGAGACGATGCAGGGCTACTCGATCCCCGAGACGACGCGCGCGTACGGCGCCGTGCTCCTGAACGCCGACGGCGAGGAGTTCACCGACTCGCTGGGCGCGAGGGATGTCGTGTCGCAGGCGATCTTCGACGAGGTGGAGAAGGGCAAGGGCGTCGAGTCCCCGGACGGCCGCCCGGCGGTCTACCTCGACACCACCCGCATCCCGGAAGCGGATGCGGACATCTCGCTGCCGTACATGCTGCGCCGCTACCGCGCGGGCGGCATCGACCCCTTGAGAGAGCCGCTCCTCACGTACCCCGTCCTCCACTACCAGAACGGCGGCCTGGTGATCGACGAGCAGGGCGAGACGACCGTGCCGGGCCTGTTCGCGTGCGGCGAGATCGCGGGCGGCACCCACGGGCGGAACCGGATGATGGGCAACTCGCTGCTCGAGTGCACGGTCTTCGGCCGGCGCGCGGGGCGAGCCGCGGCGAAGGCGGCGGCATGATCGCCACTGATCTCCAGAAGGTCGTCGAGGACGCGGCAGCGCACCTCTACGTGTGGGCGCTGAAGGACATTCCGCAGGACCTCCGCGACGCGCTGGCCGACGCTGCCGCCCGCGAGACGCACCCGACCGGCAAGCGCGTGCTCGACACGATCCTCAAGAACGTCCAGGTGGCGGAGGAGCGGGTGAACCTCGTCTGCCAGGACACCGGCATCGCCGTCTACTACTGCCGCGTCGGCGAGGGCTTCCCGCTCCACCCGGCACGGATCTACGAGGCGTTGTACGACGGCACCGAGCGCGCGACGGTCGAGCACCCGCTGCGCTCGAACACCGTCCACACGCTGACGCGCGAGAACACCGGCGCCAACGTCGGCCACCGCGTGCCGATCGTGCACTGGGACTTCGTGGCCGACTGGGACGGGCTCGACGTGAAGTGCGTGCCGAAGGGCTCGGGCTCCGAGAACATGAGCTTCCTGAAGATGTGCGTGCCCGCCGACGGCGTTGCGGGCGTGAAGAAGTTCGTGCTCGACTCGATCGTCGGGGCCGGCGGCAAGCCGTGCCCGCCGGGCATCGTCGGCGTCGGCATCGGCGGCTCGGCCGACTACGCGATGCATCTCGCGAAGGAGGCGATTGCGCGGCCGGTCGGGACGCGCGAACGACGACCCGCTCGTCGCGGAGCTCGAGCAGGAGCTGATGGGACTGCTGAACGAGACGGGGATCGGGCCGATGGGCCTCGGCGGCGACGTGACCGTGCTCCAGGTGCACGTCGAGCACGCCGACACGCACATGACGCTCAATCCCGTCGCCGTCAACTACCAGTGCTGGGCGGCGCGCCGCGCGAGCGCGCACGTCTCCGCCGACGGCGTCGTCGACTTCGACCGGGACGCGTGATGGCTGAGCACCGGCTGACATTCCCGACGACGGAGGACGAGATCCGCAAGCTCCGCGCGGGCGACCTCGTCACCGTCGACGGCCACATCATCGGCATCCGCGACCGCACGCAGGTGCGGATCTTCGACCAGGGCGTCGAGCCGCCGTGGGACCTGAACGGTGCGTTCCTCCTGCACACGGCGCCGGGCGTCCGCAAGCTCGGCCCGGGGAAGTACGAGCCGATGTGCGTCGGCACGACGACGTCGGCGCGCATGGTGCGCTTCACCGAGCCGCTCGGCGCGAAGTACGGCGTCCGCGCGATCTGCGGCAAGGGCGGCCTGCCCGACGACGCGATCGAGCCGATGCGCAAGCACGGGATGGTCTACTTCGCGATCGTCGGCGGTGCGGCGGCGCTCGAGACGACCCAGATCGAGGAGATCGAGGAGGTCGCGTGGGAGGAGCTCATGCCCGAGTGCCTCTGGAAGTTCCGCGTCAAGGACTTCGGGCCGCTGTGGGTCGGCATCGACTCGCACGGCAACTCGATGTTCCACGACGTCCAGGAGCAGGCGACGAAGAAGCTGGAGGAGCTCTATGAGCGCATTTGAGTTCGACCTCGATCTCGGGCTGCCTCCGCGAAACGGCGGCCTGACGCACGTCATCGACAAGGGGCTCGGGCCGCGCGCCGTCGAGGATCTGCTCGAGACCGCCGGCGCCTACATCGACATCGTGAAGCTCGGCTGGGGCACCGGGTTCGTGACACCGAACCTCGTTCGGAAGCTCGAGCTCTACCGCGAGGCAGGCAAGCCTGTCGTCTGCGGCGGGACGTTCTTCGAGGTCGTCTACGCGCGCGACAAGCTCGACGAGTACCGCGCGTGGCTCACGAAGCACGGCTTCTCGCACGTCGAGATCTCCGACGGCGTGGTCGACATGCCGCGCGAGCGGAAGCTCGAGCTGATCGCCGAGCTCGCGCGCGACTTCACCGTCCTCTCCGAGGTCGGCTCGAAGGACGCGGACGAGATCTTCGCGCCGTACCAGTGGGTGGAGTGGATCACCGAGGAGCTCGCCGCCGGCGCCTGGAAGGTGATCACGGAGGGTCGCGAGGGCGGCACGGCCGGCATTTACCGGCCGAGCGGCGAGATGCGGACGGGGCTCGTCGACGAGATCGTGCACGGCGTCGCGCTCGGCGACCTCATCTTCGAAGCCCCCCAGAAGTCCGCCCAGGCGTGGTTCGTGCAGCACTTCGGCCCCGAGGTGAACCTCGGCAACATCCCGCCGGACGAGGTGATCCCGCTCGAGACGCTCCGCCGCGGCCTCCGAGCCGACACCCTCAAGGAGGTGCTTCTTGGCGATCAGCAGCCCGCCTAAGGAGGTTCCCCTCGAACGCGCGGAGGAGCTGTCGGCCGAGGAGCTGATTCTCGCCGCCTACGAGCACTTCGGCGACAGGCTCTGCCTCACGTGCTCCTGGCAGAAGCAGTCGTCCGTGCTCGTGCACATGGTCGCCGAGCTGGGCGTGAAGATCGACATCGTCGAGCTCGACACGCATCTCTTCTTCCGTGAGTCCTACGAGACGCGCGAGCGGCTGGTCGAGCGCTACGGGATCGAGCTCATCCGCCCGGAGATCCCGACCGTCGCCGAGCAGCACCGCCGCGAAGGGCCGAACCTCTGGGAGCGCGATCCCGACCGCTGCTGCCACATCCGCAAGGTCGAGCCGCTGATCCGCGCCCTTCAGCCGTACGACGCGTGGATCTCCGGCATCCGGCGCGACCAGTCGCCGAGCCGCGCGGACACGCCGCAGATGGAGTGGTCCGACCGCTACCGCGTCTGGAAGCTCCACCCGCTCGCCGGCTGGGACGAGCAGCGCGTGTGGGGGTACGTGACGGCGAACGAGATCCCCTACAACCCGCTCCACGATTCCGGGTACCGTTCGATCGGCTGCATTCCCTGCACGCGGCCGATCGCCCCCGACGAGGAAGAGCGCGCAGGCCGCTGGGCGGGATCGGACAAGCTGGAGTGCGGCATTCATCTCGATGACCAGATAGGAAAGGACGCATGACCGAGCACATCTATGCCCACGAGCATCCCGAGTCGGAGCACAGGCGAGACGGCGGCTTCACGCTCTGGTTCACGGGGCTCTCGGGCTCCGGGAAGACGACGATCGCGCACCTGGTGGGGCCTGAGCTCGACCGGCGCGGCCTCGTCGTGGAGTACCTCGACGGCGACACAGTCCGCACGCGCCTCTCGAAGGGCCTCGGCTTCTCGAAGGAGGACCGCGACACGAACATCGAGCGCATCGGCTGGGTCGCCTCGCGGCTGACGCGGCAGGGCGGCGCGGTCATCGCCGCCGCCATCTCCCCGTACGAGGAGACGCGACAGAAGGCTCGCGAGATGGTCGAGGAGTGGGGCGCGTTCGTCGAGGTGCACATCGCAGCCACGGTGGAGGAGTGCGCCCGGCGCGACGTGAAGGGCCTCTACGAGAAGGCCTTCGCGGGCGAGATCAAGGGCTTCACCGGCGTCGACGATCCGTACGAGGCACCGGAGAGCCCCGAGCTCGTGATCGACACCGAGGCGCACTCGCCCGAGGAGTCGGCGCAGCTCGTGGTGGCGAAGCTCGAGGAGCTCGGGCTCGTGCCGGCGGGGGTCGCGTCGTGACGGCCGTCACCGTCGATCACCTGATCGCGCCGCACGGCGGCACGCTCGTCGATCGCACGGGCGACCGGCCGGACGGCGTCGAGGGCATGGAGCAGCTGACGCTCACCTCACGTGAAGTGTCCGACCTCGACATGCTCGCTGCCGGCGCCCTGTCGCCGCTCGAAGGGTTCATGGGCCGTGAGGACTACGAGGGCGTGGTCGGTGGCATGCGGCTCGCATCCGGGTTGCCCTGGGCGTTGCCGGTGTGCCTGGCGGTGGACGAGGCGCCCAAGGGCGACGTCGTCGCGCTCGCCGACGAGACGGGCCGCCTGCTGGCGACGCTCGACGTGCAGGAGGTGTTCGAGTACGACTCCGAGCGCGAGGCCGAGCAGTGCTTCCGCACGACGGACGCGGAGCACCCGGGCGTCGCGCGGCTCTACGGCCAGAAGCCGCTCTACCTCGGTGGCCGGGTCACGGTCTTCGAGCGGGTGCCGCCTCCGCATCTGGAGATCGCCCGAGATCCTGCGGAAACGCGCGCGACGTTCGCCGAGCGCGGCTGGCGGCGTGTCGTCGGGTTCCAGACGCGAAACCCGATCCACCGGGCGCACGAGTATCTGACCAAGGTGGCCCTTGAGACCGTCGACGGCTTACTCGTCCACCCGCTCGTCGGCGACACGAAGTCGGACGACGTGCCCGCCGACGTGCGCATCGAGTGCTACCGGACGTTGCTCAGCGGCTACTACCCGGAGGATCGGGTGCTGCTCTCTGCGTTCCCCGCAGCGATGCGGTACGCCGGGCCGCGGGAGGCGATCTGGCACGCGATCTGCCGCAAGAACTACGGCTGCTCGCACTTCATCGTCGGCCGCGACCACGCGGGCGTCGGCGACTACTACGGCACCTACGACGCGCAGCTCATCTTCGACGACTTCGAGCCGCACGAGCTCGACATCGAGCCGATGTTCTTCGAGCACACGTTCTGGTGCAACGTCTGCGGGTCGATGGCGAGCACGAAGTCGTGCCCGCACGGCCCCGACGACCGGGTGTTCCTCTCCGGGACGAAGGTGCGGGAGATGCTCGTCGAGGGCGACGTGCCCCCCGTCGAGTTCACACGGCCGGAGGTTGCGCAGGTGCTGATCGAGGCGTACCGAACCTGACCCGGTGAGGCGCGGGTGACCTGGCAGTACACCCTGCTCGGGCTGCTGACGGGGGTGCTCGTCGGGATGACTGGCATGGGCGGCGGGTCGCTGATGACGCCGCTGCTCGTCTTCCTCTTCGGCGTGCCGCCGTCGACGGCGATCGGGACGGACATCGCGCACGGCGCGGCGTTCAAGAGCGTCAGCGCCGTCCAGCACCGGCGCATGGGCAACGTGCGCGCGCGGCTGGCCGGGTGGATGCTCGTCGGCTCGGCGCCCGCGTCGCTGCTGGGCGTGTGGGTCAACGTCCAGCTGACCGAGCGCTACGGCGACGACGTCGAGTCGGTGATGGGGCAGGTGCTCGGCGGCGCGCTCCTCTTCGGCGCGGTCGGCCTGATCGCGAAGAGCCTCCTGCAGAAGGAGACGGTCGGCGACGTCGACTGGCAGCTCACCCGGCGTGACCGTACCGCAGCCGTCTTCATCGGCATTCTGGGCGGCTTCATCGTCGGCCTGACGTCGGTCGGCAGCGGTGTGTTCTTCGGGTTGACGCTGCTCATCCTCTTCCCGTTGCGCGCGCACAAGGTCGTCGGCACGGACATCTTCCACGCCGCCGTCCTCCTGTACGTGGCCGGGGCGGCGCACTGGGCGGCCGGCAACATCGACTTCGGGATCCTCGCCTGGCTGCTGCTCGGGTCGATCCCGGGCGTCCTCGTCGGCGGGCGGCTCACGCTCTCGATCCCGGAGCGGCCCCTGCGTTTCCTGCTCGCCGGCGTCCTTGGGCTGGCCGGCATCAAGCTGCTCGACGTGCCGGGAGCGGGGATCATCGTCGTGGTCGCGCTGGCAGCCGGCGCCACGGCGCTCCTCGTCTGGCTCGGCCGGCACACGTGGATCCGCTTCCAGCGGGCCCGCGCTCCCGCCTGAGCTAACGGCCGACGCTGATTGCCCGTTTCGCCGTGCTGGTGTTACCCGCCGCGTCGGCAGCCCGTACCGTCACCGTGACCGGTACCTGCGTGCCTCCGCGGAGGAGGTCGACGAGCCGCTCTCGCGTCGCGGGCGGGAGCGCCAGTCGCATCGTGCGCGTGCCCGCGGCCGGGAGGCTGGCGGTCACCGGAGCCAGCGGCAGCTTCGGCCTGTCGACCGAGCCCGATGCTCTGAGCGTGCAGGTCTCGTTGCACGATGCCGTGACGAGCACACCGTTCCCTCGCAGCAGTCGTTGCTGCGGTCGGGAGTTGACCTTCAGGCCGGGGACGACGATGTCGGGCAAGAACGCGACGTACGCGGTGCCCGAGTGCTCGCGCTCCGGCACGCTCGCGGCCTGCGCACCGAGCAGGAGGTCGGGCTGCTTGTCGCCGTTCACGTCGCCGACTCCCGAGACCGACCAGCCCGCGAGGTCGTCCGCGGCTGCGCCGTCGAGTCTCAGGCCCCGCTCGCCGAGCTTCGCGAGGTCGATCCTCGACACGGCCTGCCGGCCGAAGACCACGTACACCGAGCCGGAGTCGTCGCGGCCGTTCTGGTCGGCTTGCTCCGCGCTGACGATGAGGTCTGACCGGCCGTCCCCGTTGAGGTCTCCGCCGCCGGCGACGGAGCTCGCGGCGTAGTCGAACTCGGCGGCGCCGTCGATCCGGAAGCCTCCCTTGCGAAGGGTCCTGAGGTCGACCTTCCCCGCCCCGCGGCCGAACACGACGTACGCGGATCCCGAGTCTTCCCGCCGGTTGGCATCGGCCGCCGTGGCGCCGATGAGGACGTCGGCGCGGCCGTCGCCGTTTACGTCGCCCGCGCCCGAGACCGACCAGCCGACTCCGCCGAAGACGATCTCCCCCGCCACGTCACCGTCGATCTGGAGGCCGCGCCGGCCGAGGGCTGCAAGGTCGACGGTTTCCGGCGAGTTGTTTCCGAAGACCACGTAGGCCGAGCCGGAGTACTCGCGCCCGTTGTTGCTCGTGAACGGCGCGCCGACGAGCACGTCCGACCTGCCGTCGCGATTCACGTCGCCGGCCCGCGCGGCCGACCACCCGACGCGGCTTACCTCGCTCCGGGCCGTCGATGCGAAAGCCGCGGTTGCCGAGAGCGGCCAGATCGACGTTCGCGGCCGATGCCTGGCCGAAGACGACGTAGAGCGAGCCGGACTGGCTCCGTGCGAACCCCTCCGGCGCGACGTCGAACAGGCTGTTGGCCGCGAACGGCGCGCCCACGAGCACGTCGCGCCTCTTGTCGCCGTTGACGTCGCCGGCATCCGCGACCGAGAAGCCCGCGAACTCGGAGCTGCCGGCCCCGTCGATGCGGAAGCCGCGAGCACCGAGCGCTGCAAGGTCGACCGGTGCCGCCGTCCGCTGCCCGAAGACGACGTACGCGGAGCCTGACTGCTCCAGGAAGTTGTTGTCGGCCTCCGGTGCCCCGACGACCACGTCGGCCAGGCCGTCGCCGTTGACGTCCCCCGCCGCCGAAACCGCAAATCCCGCGCCATCGCCCTCCGCAGCGCCGTCGATGCGGAACCCGCCGCCGCCGAGGCTCGCGAGATCGATCGTCGCCGTGGACCGCTGGCCGAAGACCACATAGGCAGACCCCGAGGAGTCTCGTCCGTTGTTGCCCGCCGACGGCGCGCCGATGATCACGTCCATCCGCCGGTCGCCGTTGACGTCTCCGGCGCGGGCGACGGCCCAGCCGACGCGATCGCTCGCCGCTTCACCGACGATGCGGATCCCCGCCTGGCTGACGAGATCGATCGGGCCGATCCGCTTCGCGCCGGCAGACGGCGCCGTGATCACGGCTGCGAGGCCAAGACCGGCGAGCACGGGGGCGACACACCGCATCGCCGAGCCACATAACGCTTCTCCCTCTAAAATCGGCGGCCCGTGCGGCGCAACGCTCCGCTCCTCGTGGTCACTCGCGCTGCTCGTCGGCTCGGCGGTTGCGTTCGGCGTCGCCGAGCGGCTGAAGGTGGAGAAGTCGCCGGTGACCGGCACCGTGGTGGACAAGGTCTTCTCTCCGGTCTGCAGGTGCCCGCAGCGCCGGGCGAGCATCGCGTTCCGGCTGCGGCGGGCCGACCGGCTGAAGGTCTCGCTGCTCGACGACGAAGGCCGCGAGATCCGAACTCTCGTCGACGGAGAGCGCGCCGCACGCGGGCCGCACGACTTCTTCTGGAATGGGCGCGACGACGAGGGCCGCCTCGTGCCCGAGGGGCGGTACCGGCCGAAGGTCGAGTTGGGCCGGGCCGACAGGACGATCGTCCTGCCGAACCCGATCAGTCTTGACGTGACCGCGCCCGACGTGCGGGTCCTCTCCGTCAGGCCCCGCGCGCTCTCCCCGGACGGAGACGGCCACGGAGACATCGTTCGCGTTCGGTATCGGGCCAACGAACGGGCTCACGGGCTGCTGATCGTCAACGGGCGCCTGCGCGTCGTCACCCGGTCACAGCGGCCGAGCGGCGTGCTCCAGTGGGTCGGCGGGACGCCGGGCGGCGGGAAGCTGCGGCCGGGCACGTACAGGCTCGCGGCGCAGGCTCGCGACCTCGCCGGGAATCTCTCGAAGCGGGTTCCCGCCGCGGTCGTGCCGCTGCGGTACGTCCGGCTCGAGGAGGCGCGCGTGTCCACGGAGCCCGGCGAGAGCGTCGAGGTCGGCGTCGAGGCGGACGCTCCCCGCGTCAGCTGGATCCTTCGCCGCGGATCGAGCGTCGTCGGGCGCGGTCTGGCGCGGCGAGCGGTGCGCTTCGACGCACCGGCGCGCCCGGGCCGCTATGTCCTCGTCGCGACGGCAGGCGGCCACTCCGACCGTGCAGTCGTCGTTGTGCGCCGGCCATGACCGCTCCACTGTTCGTCCTCGGCGTCAGCCGGTCGGGAACGACGCTGCTCAGGGTCATCCTCGACCGCTCGCCGGGGATCGCCATTCCCGACGAGACGTTCTTCATCCCGCAGCTCGCCCACAGGCATCCGGGCACGGTCGACGTCGCGAGCTTCCTCGACGACCTGCGCCGGCTGCCGCGGCTCGCCGCCTGGGATGTGCCCGCGGACGACCTCGCCGCCCGGCTTCGCCCCGGGATGCGCACGGGCGAGGCGATCGCGGCGGTCTTCTCGGCGTACGCCGGAAGCACGGCAAGCCCCGCTGGGGAGACAAGACGCCGCAGTACATGCGCCACCTCGACCTCATCGACCGGCTATTCCCGGACGCCCAGTACGTGCACCTCATCCGCGACGGGCGCGACGCCGCGCTCGCGTTCCTCGACATGCCGGCCGGCGTGGTCACGAAGACGTGGGCGCATCCGCGCAGCGCCGCCGGCTTCGCCTGCGAGTGGCGGACGGAGGTTCGCCGCGCGCAGGCACTCGGGCGCAAAGCCGGCGAGACGCGCTACCACGAGGTTCGCTACGAGGACCTCGTCGCCGATACAGAGGGCGTCATCCGCTCGATCTGCGACTTCGCCGCGCTGCCGTTCGAGCCGGCCATGCTCGAATACGCCGGCGCCGTCGACGTCTCCGCGAAGCCGCACCACCAGCGGCTGCTCCAGCCGCCTACGAAAGGCGTCCGCGACTGGCGAAGCCAGATGAGCCCCGAGGACGCGGCCGGCTTCGAGCGCATCGCCGGAGACCTTCTCACGGACCTCGGTTACGAGCAGCCGGACGCGGGTGCCGCACGCGACTGGCCTGGCGGAAGCCTGGTACCGGCTCCGGATGGGTGCGTGGAACACGGCGGCCTACGTGACCCAGCGCTCGCCGTTCTGGCGCCGCCGCCACGCGCCGCTCTTCTAGCGCTGCGCCGGCTCGGGCGGGCTGTTCTCCGCCTGGAACGCGACGAGGATCCCGTTCAGCGAGAAGTAGTAGTGATCGTTAGTCGCGATGCCCGGCGAGTACTTCCCCATGCCGATCTTCCAGACGATCTTCCCGTCGCTGACGCGCGCGGCGTACGTGTTCGTCTCGAGCGTGGAGAAGAACACGAGATCGCCGACGACGACGGGCGCGCCGAGGATCCGGCCGTTCACGTAGCGCCTCCAGAGCTGCGTGCCGTTCGCGGCGCTGTACGCGCGCAGCGCGCCGTCGAATCCGCCGACGAACACGCGTCCGGCGGCTACGGCGGGCGTCGTGTAGCCGGGCGCTCCCACGCGCCCCGACCACAGCGAATCGCCGTTGCCCGCTCTCACCGCGTACACCTTTCCGGAGCGCGAGACGAGGAAGATGCGCCGGCCATCCGTCGACGGGCTCGCGTAGAAGCTTTCGTTGCGGAAGAAGCCGCGGTTGAAGTACTTGCTCCAGAGCTTCGACCCGTCCCGGCGATCGAGGCAGAAGAGCGAGCCGGCGTACGTCGAGATGCAGATGCGATCGCCCCAGATCGACGGGCTCGCGTTGATGCGGCCGCCGGTGTCGTAGGCCCAGCGCACGGCGCCGGTAGCGGTGTTCACGGCGAAGAGCCGTCCGTCGGTCGCGCCGAAGTACACGGTGTTGCCGATGGCAACCGGCGACGACTCGATCTTCGCGTTTGTCTTCAGCTTCCAGAGCAGCTGCCCCGTCTCGCGGTCGAGCGCCCTCAGGCTTCCGCCCTTCGACGAGACGAAGAGCCGCGCGCCGGCGATGGCAGGCGTGGAGTGCTTCGGGCTGCGGTGCTTTCTCGACCATCGGAGCTTGCCCGTGCGGGCGTCGAAGGCCGCCGTGCGGCCCCGGAACGTGTTCACGTAGAGCGTCCCGTCGCAGTAGCTCGGCGGATACTCCATGTAGCTGCCCATCGCCCGCGCCCAGAGCGGTCGTGTCGGCTTTCCGAGCCGGATGCGGACGCGTGAGAGCGAGCGCTGGGGATCTCCTCCGAACTCCTCCCAGCACGGCTCCTCGTGCCTCACCACCGGCGGTTTCGGCTTCTTTGGCTTCTTCGGCTTGGCAGGTCCGATGACTGTCACGCCCTCGAGGTCGGTGTCGATCGAGCCCTTGGGCTCGGACGGCTCGAGGATGAGGAGCCAGGCGCCGACCAAGCCCGCAGCGAGGACCACGGCGGCGCCGCCGAGGGCAAGAAGGAATCGTCGTCGCATCAGCTGGGCGCGACGAAGTGTGCCAGCGCCCCAGGAGGGTCAGGCGGGTTCGACGGCGCGCGGCCTGGCCGCGACGAGCATCGTGGCCACGCCGAGCACGCCCCACATCACCGGGTCCTCGAAGAACCCGGAGTAGAAGAGCGAGTGGAGGAAGAGGACGAGGAAGCAGACGCCGAGACCGAGCCCGACCACACGGTCTCGGCGGAACGCCTCCCACAGCAGCCGCACGGCGCCGGCGAGGAACGCGACGTAGAGGAGGAAGCCGACGGCGCCGAGCTCGGCGAGCACCGTGAGCGGGGTCGTATGGGACGCGTTCTTCGACGCGCGCCGCCGCGTGTCGAGCTCCTCCTTGGCCGCCAGCGGCTGGCTGCCGATGCCGACGCCGGCCACCGGGTGGTTGGCGATGACGTGCCCGGTCACCGAGACGAGGCGCGTCCGGCCGCTCGTCGCGCGGCCGATGCCGTGCTCGGACACCTCGATCGCGGCCATCGCGCCGCCGGCGATCACCATCGCCACCGCGATCCCGATCGACGATGTTGCGGCTCAGGCGGTCGGCGAGCACGAGGCTCACGACGAGCACGGTCGCGAACAGCACGACGAGGCTCGACTGCGAGTACGAGAAGTAGAGACCGGCGAAGATCACGCCGGCCAGCACCGCGGCCACGAGCGGCCGGGTGCGGCCGAGCCAGAGCAGCGCTACCAGCAGGGCGAGCGCGAGCACGAGCTGGCGGCCGTAGATGCTCGGGTCCTTGAAGAGCGAGGTGACGCGGAAGTACGTCGTGTACGCGTTCGCGACGCGCAGGTCCTGCGCGAAGACGAGCGTGTGCGTCCACGCCTGGTAGAGGCCGATCGCAGCGAACACCGCCGCCAGCCCGACAAGGGTCGTCGCGAGCGCGCGTGGCAGCCAGACGGCGTACGGCGCCCGCGCAACGACGGCGAGCAGGGCCGCGAACGGGAAGACGAAGAAGAGCAGCACGATCGCGCCTTCCTCGGGGTCGAGCGCCCAGAGCAGCGACGCAGAGGCCCAGCCGATGAGCGCGGCGGCCGGCGCGGAGATCCAGATGGGGATCGTGGCGAGCTCCTCGGCGCGGATCGCGCGGATGACGAGCGCGAGCGAGGCGGCGGCGAGCACGACGTAGAGCGGCAGCAGCAGGAACGCGTCCTGGCTGCCGAGCTCGACGGGGATGCGGAACGGCGCCGCCAGGAGCAGCGCCACCGGCACGACGGCCGGCCAGCGCAGGAACGCCCACGCGCCGGCCGCTGCCGCGACGGCTCCCAGGACGAGCGCGCCTGCACCCGCGGCGGACGCGAGCCGCTCGAGGTCGTCGCGTGGCAGGAGCGCCACGATCAGCATCGCCTCCGCGACGGCGAGCAGGACGAGCCCGCCGATCAGCTGGAATCGCCGCGGCGGGCCGAGGACGACCAGCGCCGCGCCCGCGGCTCCGGCCAGCGCGGCGACTTCGGCGAGCGTCTCGTGCGTCATCGGGGGTGTGAAGCGTAAACAGTGCGAGAATCCCGCAATGCTCAGTGCCGCCAAGCGCGCCCTCGTTCTCGCGCCGCACACCGACGACGGCGAGTTCGGCTGCGGCGGGACGATGGCGCGGCTCGTCGAGCAGGGCGTCGAGGTGCGGTACGTCGCCTTCTCGATCGCCACGAAGTCGCTGCCCGAGGGCTTCGCGCCGGACACGCTCGCGCGCGAGGTGCGCGAGGCGACGGCGGAGCTCGGCATCCCCGACGCGAACCTCGACGTCCACGACTTCGAGGTGCGGACGTTCCCCGTGCACCGCCAGGACATCCTCGAGCTCCTGATCGGGCTCTGGGAGGAGTGGAGCCCGGACGTCGTCTTCCAGCCGTCGCTCCACGATGTCCACCAGGACCACCAGGTGATCGCCGCCGAGGGGCTGCGGGCGTTCAAGCGCACGACGATCCTCGGCTACGAGATCCCGTGGAACAACTTCGACTTCGCGTACCAGGCGTACGTGGCCCTGGACGAGCCGCATGTCGAGCGGAAGATCGCGGCGCTCGCGAAGTACGCCTCGCAGCAGCACCGGCGCTATGCCGATGCCGACTACATCCGCAACCTCGCCCGGATGCACGGCGTGAACGTCAACCGCGAGTTCGCGGAGTGCTTCCAGGTGTACCGCATCGTCGCTTGAGGGAGGCGCTCGCCGCCGGGTGGCGTGAGCTCGCGCTCTACCTGGCTGCCGGTGTCGTCTACGTCGCGATCGGCGTCGCGTTCGTCGAGTTCCTCTTCTCCTGGTTCGTCGCGGCCGCGTACCTGCTGCTCTGGGTTGTCGCGCTGCCCGCGCTCGTCCGCCGCCTACGGCGATGAGCTGGGCGGCGCACGATCTCGAGCCGTACGTCATCCAGAAGCACCTGGGGAAGAAGGTCGCGTTCGTGCCGCTGCTCATCGGCTCGTACTCGCCCGACCTGCTCTCGAAGTGGTTCGTCTACGGCGTCGGGCTCGCCGGCTGGGAGCTGAAGGCCGACAACCCGGCGCAGTTCCACCGCGGCTGGCCGGGCGTCGGCTTCACGCACTCGCTGACGTTCGGCGTGCTCGTCGGCCTGCTGCTGTACGCGGTCTTCCGCAACAGGGTCGTCGCGTACAGCTTCGTGATCGGCCACTGGGCCCATGCGTTCACGGACATGGGAGACACCGTCGGCACGATGCTCTTCTTCCCGTTCACCGACCACCTGTTCGCGGTCGGCGCCTGGGCGTACGCGGGCCAGACCGGGCGCTACGTCGACGCGGGCGCGTACTTCTCGGGGCTCGGCTTCGTCTGGGACGGCGTCTTCGTCGTGTGGGCGCTGCTCAGCTGGCGCGTGATCACGCGCGCGTACTTCCGCGAGACGATCGTCGCCGCCGACCCGTTCTGGCGCTGGGCCGGCCGCTACGTCTCCGAGAACGTGCTCATCGTCCTCTACCGCGCGTCGTACTTCTACGGGATCGGCCGCTGGGCGGCCTGGCTGATCTGGGCGCACGTCGTGCGCTCGTTCGCCTTCGACCTGCGCTGGGGCGGGCCGCGCTGGGTGCCGCGCGTCTTCGCGGAGGATCTGAACGCTGCGCCCGTGCCAGGTCGTCCCGCGATCTATGCCGTCGTAACAGCTGTCGTCTGGGTCGGGCGACTGCGCCGGCGAGAGTAGGGTTCAGGAACCGCAACGCAAGGAGGTCGGAACGATGCCCTTCTACGTCCGTCTCGGGGACATCCCCCGCAAGCGCCACATCGTCTTCCGCGAGAACGGCCGGCTCCTGACCGAGGAGGTCATGGGCCTCGAGGGCTTCACCGGCAACGAGTCGATCCTCTACCACCTCCAGTCGCCGTGCCGCGTCAAGGAGCTCGGCGAGTTCGAGCCGATCGAGCACGAGGAGTGGGTGCCCGATGCACACGCGCACCGCCACCTCGAGACGTACGGCACCGAGCCGTCGGGAGACGAGATCACGGGCCGCCGCGTGCTGATGTGGAACGACGACGTCGAGATCTCGCTCTGCCGGCCCTCGTCGACGATGGACTACTTCTTCCGCAACGGCGAGCACGACGAGTGCGTCTTCGTGCACGAGGGCTCGGGGACGCTGGAGACGACGTTCGGCAGCCTGAGCTACAGGACGGCGACTACGTGATGATCCCGCGCGGCACGACGTACCGCTTCGTCCCCGAGGGCGAGCAGCGGCATCTCGTCTTCGAGTCGCCAGGGCTGATCACCATCCCGCGCCGCTACCGCAACGAGTACGGGCAGCTGCTCGAGGGCGCGCCGTACTCGAACCGCGACATCCATCCGCCGACGGAGCTGCAGACGATTCGCGAGCAGGGCGAGTTCGTGGTCAAGGTGCGCGTGCGGGGCGGCTACCAGACGTACGTGCTCGACTACCACCCGTTCGACGTCGTCGGCTGGGACGGCTACCTCTTCCCGTGGACGTTCTCGGTGCACGACTTCGAGCCGATCACCGGGCGCATCCACCAGCCGCCGCCCTCGCACCAGACGTTCCAGGGCCAGAACTTCGTCATCTGCTCGTTCTGCCCGCGCAAGCTCGACTTCGACCCGGAGGCGGTGCCGATCCCGTACCACCACTCGAATCTTCAGTCCGAGGAGATGATCTATTACGTCTCCGGCAACTTCGGCTCGCGCAAGGGCATCGAGGTCGGCTCGATCACACTGCACCCGTCGGGCCTGCCGCACGGGCCTCAGCCCGGGCCTTGCGGAGAAGTCGCTCGGCGTCGCGGAGACGACGGAGCTGGCGGTGATGTGCGACACGTTCCGGCCGCTCAAGCTCTCGGCGTTCGCGGGCGAGCTCGACGACGGGCGCTACGCGTACTCGTGGTACGAGCCGGCCGAGGGCGACCCGGGGCTCGCCGGCGTCACGTCTCACCTGTAGACGCGCCGGGCGCGAGCGTTACTTCTTGGTCACGCGGACGCGATAGTTACGCCCGTCGGTTGCAAGCACCTCGACCTTGACGTTCCCGTCCTCGTGGACACCGCCGGTCCTGAACGCGCCCGGCGTGGCGCTGCCGCAGCGCGGTCGCCCGTGGAGGACGACGGGGTCTTCGTAGTTGCTGCGCCTGGAGTCGACCGTGTAGACGACGACGCCCTCGTCGCACGCGTACTTGTCGTAGCCGATCCTCGCCCGCGCCTCCACCGCGTACGCGACGTGTTCGTTGATGGGGACGACGACGAGCTTCTTGCCGCCGCGCACTGCGATCGGCGCCAGCGTCTCTTCCACGGCGCCGGGTGAGCTGACGCATGTGAGCTGGGCCGGATCGAGCCAGCCGAGCCGCCACTTGTGCCAGCCGAGCAGGTGGGTCAGCCCAGGTGGGTCGGTCCCGACCGAAAGGGGATCCCAGCCGACGGCGCGCCCGCCGAGGTCTGGCAAGCCGAACGTGTGCAGCACCTCGTGCGTCCAGACGCTGACGAGTCCTGCGCTGCGCCCGATGTCCCCGGTGAAGAGGTTCCCGAACGAGATCGTCGTGCCATCGACGGGGATGGGCGCTGCACCCGCCAAGGGAAGCGAGATCGCCGGGTTGTTCGAGGCCCATCCGGGTGAGTTCCAGAACGTCACGTGGTTGAACTGCGAGAAGTCGACGAACGGATCCGCCGCCGTCAGGGCGTCCCGGACGTAGCGGGGGATGCTTCGTCCGGTTGGCATGTAGGCCGCGGTCGGCTCGGGCATTCGGATCCATCGTGTGACCGGCGCGCTGATCGACATTGTCACCCGCCCGTACGAGACCTCCTCGAACCACGCCGGGTCGGGCCGAAGGAGCTGTGCGAGCGGCGCCGGGTCGCTGCCTCCGGGCGCATCCGGGTAATCGAGAAACACGATTACGGCATCGACTCGCCCGGTTGACGGGCGGGCGAAGCGCGGGTCGAGCCGGCCCTCGCTCATCTGACCGCCAGGGTGTGGAGCCAGCTGAAAGGCGCAGCTCGCCGCTGAGCTCGGTGGCAGCGGCGGTACCGTGCAGGCGGCGCCTCTTCGGAGGGCGGCGAGCTTCTTCTGCTGCGCCTTGACGAAGGCCGAGCGCTGTTTCGGGCTCTTGTGCGTCTTGAAGTAAGCGGCCCGATCGGCGGCCATCCGCCGCTTGTAGTCGGCCGCCGCCTTCGCTCGCACCTGCTTTTGCTCGTACGTACACGTAGCGCTTGGCGCCCCGGTGGCGGGACCCACGAGCACCACGGCGGCGGTTATGACGACGGGCAGGAGCAGCCCACAGCCCAGCAACGCTCTCCCCCCGCGCACTCCGAGGATCCTACCCCCTCGGATTCGCCTGCATCCGAGGTAGGTTGCGGAACCGGTGACCTTCAAGACGATCATCGAGCCGTTCCGGATCCACTCGGTGGAGCCGCTGCGGCTGACGACGGAGGAGGAGCGGCGCGCGGCCGTGGCCGAGGTCGACTTCAACCTCTTCAAGCTGCCCGCGAACGAGGTGCTGATCGACCTCCTGACCGACTCGGGCACGGGCGCGATGTCGCGCGACCAGTGGGCGGCCATCCAGCACGGCGACGAGAGCTACGCCGGCTCGCCCTCGTGGTACCGCTTCCTCGCGGCCGTCCAGGAGCTCTTCCCGTTCGAGCACGTGATCCCCACGCACCAGGGGCGGGCCGCCGAGCGGATCCTCTTCTCGGTGCTCGGCGGGCCGGGGAAGGTCGTCCCGAACAACACCCACTTCGACACGACGCGGGCGAACGTCGAGCACACGGGCGCGGAGGCGCTCGACCTGCCGATCCCGGAGGGTCGCGACCCGGGAGCGCTCCACCCGTTCAAGGGCAATATGGACACGGCGCGCTCGAGGCGCTGCTCGCGGAACGTGCGGCCGACGTGCCGGTCGTCTTCGTGACGATCACGAACAACTCGGGCGGCGGCCAGCCGGTGTCGCTCGAGAACCTCCGCGCGGTGCGAGCGGTGTGCGACCGCCACGGCGTGCCGCTCTTCCTCGACGCCTGCCGCTTCGCCGAGAACGCGTGGTTCATACGCGAGCGCGAGGAAGGGCACGGCGACCGCACGGTGGCCGAGATCGTGCGCGAGACGGCATCGCTCGCCGACGGCATGACGATGAGCGCGAAGAAGGACCCGCTCGCGAACATCGGCGGCTGGGTGGCGATGCGAGACGCGGAGCTGGCCGACCAGTGCCGCGCGCTCGGCATCCTCACGGAGGGCTTTCCGACGTACGGCGGGCTCGCCGGGCGCGACCTCGAGGCGATCGCGCAAGGGCTCGTCGAGGCAGTCGATCACGACTACCTCCGCTACCGCACGCGCTCGACCGCGTATCTCGGCGACGGCCTGCTGGCGGCGGGCATGCCGCTCGTGCAGCCGTTCGGCGGCCATGCGATCTACGTCGACGCGCGCACGCTGCTGCCGCACATCCCGCCGCTCGAGTACCCGGGGCAGGCGCTCGCGGTCGAGCTGTACGCGCGCGGGCGGCATCCGCGGCTGCGAGATCGGGACGGTGATGTTCGGGCGGAGCCCGGACGGCTCGGAGCAGCCGGCGGCGATGGACCTCGTGCGTCTGGCGATCCCGCGGCGGACGTACACGCAGAGCCACGTCGACTACGTGATCGAGGTCGCGCGGAAGGTCGTCGAACGAGCGCCGCAGTTACGCGGCTACCGGATCACGTGGCAGCCGTCGTCGCTGCGTCACTTCACGGCGCGGTTCGAGCCACTCGCGCGCCTGATCTGCGCGAGCTCGTCCGGAAGTAGAAGCGGAACGGCCAGAGCAGGAGCGGATAGACGGCGACGAGTGCGATCGCTGCGGCCAGCGGCACGTCCAGCGCCTTGCCGAGCACGGTCAGCCCAGCGGCGGTGGCGATCACCGTCACCACGCGCCGCCATTGGTACGGCACCCAGAACACGCGCTGCGACCACCAGGTGATGCCGACAAACATCACCGTGAACGCGCAGAGGTTCGCGACGCCCGCGCCA
>CAVWIV010000017.1:0-134882 GCA_963755155.1 uncultured Actinomycetes bacterium
GCGGAGCTACTCGGCCTGCGCGGTACACGGGTCGACGACCCGGGCGATCTCGGCGCGGCCTGGGACGAGGCGTTTTTGGCGGACCGGCCGTTCGTCCTCGAGGTCGTACTGACCCCGGTGCCGCCGCTACCGCCTCACATCACGTTCGAGCAGGCGAGGAACCTCATGCTCGCGGTCGCGCGCGGCGACGAGGGCTGGTGGAGCATGATCGAGCAGTCGTTCAAGGCGAAGCTCAAAGAGCTCGTCCGCTAGCTGCCGGGGACCGCGAAGTACGCGAGCGCCGCGTAGTGGCACGCGACGGCCGTGATCACGAGCACGTGGAAGATCTCGTGGTAGCCGAACGTCAACGGGTAAGGGGCGGCCGTCGCATCGCGAAGCTCACCGCACCCGTCGTGTACGCGAGCCCGCCGGCGACTACAAGCGTCATGCCGCCAACGCCGAGATCCGTTGCGAATTGCGGGCGACGATCGCGCCTACCCAGCCGAGCGCGATCGCCAGGACGCCCGTCAACCACTGCGGTGATGACTTCCACGTGACGTTGAGCAGGACGGCGCAGGCCGCTCCGCCCCACACGGTCCCGAGCACCGCCCAGCGCCACGCTCCGTCGAGCACGAGCAGGCCGAAGGCCGCGTACGTGCCGGCGATGAGGACGAAGATGCCCGTGTGATCGAGCGCGCGCAGCCAGCGCCGTGGCCGGTCCGACCAGTCGCCGCGGTGATAGACTGGCGCTCACGCCGAACATCACCGCTACGGCGGCTGCAAAGACGATGACGGCGGTACGCTCGCGGGCAGTATCAGCCGTGAGACCGAGCAGCACGCCGAGCGGCAAGGCCGCAACGAAGGCGGCCGTGTGGGAGATACCGCGGAGGCGTGGCTTGTGCATCGAGCGAGAGCGTAACCAGATCCTCGGCGTGGCCTTAGCCGCTGATGCTTTCCTTTAGGGCATGAGAGTCGCGATCGTCGGAGCCGTGGTCGCGGCGGTGCTGGCCGCGGGGCCGTCCACGCTCGCGGCGCCAGGCGCTGCGACAACGGGTGTCGTGACCATTCACACGCGGCTTGCCTACAGCGGCGGCGGCGGCGCGGGCACGGGGGTCGTGCTCACGTCCTCGGGCACGGTGCTGACGAACAACCACGTCATCCGCGGCGCAGGCGCGATTCGCGTCACCGTGCCCTCGAGCGGCCGGAGCTACATGGCCACAGTGACCGGCTACAGCGTCTCCAAGGACATCGCGCTGCTCGAGCTCCGCGACGCCCAGGGTCTCGCGACCGTGCGGACGGGTAACTCGAACACCGTCGAGGTCGGAGACCACGTGACGGCGGTCGGCAACGGCGGCGGCGCCGGATTGACCACGAAGCGCGGCCGGGTGACCGGGCTCGGGCAGTCGATAACGGTCTCGAGCGCCGGCGAGCCGTTCACGTTCGTCGGGCTGATCGAGACGACGACGCCGTTGCGTTCGGGGGACTCGGGTGGCCCGCTGCTCTCGGACGGGCGCGTGATCGGCATCGACGCCGCGGCCTCGGGCGGCTTCAACTTTGAGGGGAGCGCTCAGGGGTACGCGATCCCGATCAACCGTGCGCTGAAGATCGCCGGGCAGATCGACGCGGGGCGGCGCTCGTCGACCGTCCACATCGGGCCGACCGCCTTTTTGGGTGTGGCGCTAAGACGCGTGGGCGACGGCGACGAAGATGTGGCTGGCGCCATCGTCGAGGACGTTGTGCCCGGCTCGCCCGCCGCAAAGGCCGGCCTCGGCACGGACGACGTCATCACGACGTTCGCCGGGAAGCGAGTCCAGACGGTGGCGAGCCTCAGGAAGCTCGTCCTCAAAGCCTCGCCCGGGCAGACCGTGCGCGTGGCCTGGATCGATCCCTCGCGAGGGAGGACGAGCGCGGTCGTGCGCCTAGTTGCCGGCCCTCCGCAGTAGCTCGTCCAGCACGGTCGAAACGCGCTTCCCGCGAGCCGTCAGCACGTACTCGGTGCGGGGCGGGCGAGCGTCGACGATCCGCCGCTCGAGCACGCCGGCCTCGGCGAGCTCGTCGAGGCGGGCGGACAGCGTGCCCGGTGGGACGGCGCCGAGCACTTGCCGGAACTCGTTGAAGCGCGACGCGCCGGCGCGCGACGCGTAGACGATCGCCAACGCGTAGCGCCTGCCGAGCAGCTCGGCTCCGCGCCGCACGTCCTCGGGGATCGGCTCGCAGGAACGGCAGCGCATATCCAGCCCTTAGGCCGCGAGCGTCGTCTCGGCGCGGCCGGCCGGCTCGAGCGCGAGCTCGAGCACCTCCCCGATCGACATCACCGGGTGGAACTCCATGTCCTTGCGGACGTCCTCCGGCACGTCGTCCAGGTCGGCCCGGTTGCGCTCCGGGATGATGACGTCGGTGATGCCGGCCGCGTGCGCGGCGAGCACCTTCTGCTTCAGGCCGCCGATCGGCAGCACGCGTCCCTGAAGCGTGATCTCTCCCGTCATGCCGACCGTGTGCTTCACTGGCCGCCCCGTCAGCAGCGAGGCGAGCGCGCTCGTCATGGCGATGCCCGCGCTCGGGCCGTCCTTCGGGATCGCGCCAGCGGGCACGTGGACGTGGAACGTCTTGCCCTCGAACTGCTCCTCGGAGATGCCCAGCTCGTCGGTGTGCGCGTGCACCCAGGACAGCGCGATGCGCGCCGACTCCTTCATCACGTCGCCGAGCTGGCCGGTGAGGACGAGCGGGTCGTCTTCGCCCGGCAAAGCCGTCGCCTCGACAAAGAGGACGTCTCCGCCCGTGCCCGTAACGGCCAGGCCGGTCGCGACGCCCGGAACGGCGGTGCGCTCAGCCGTCTCGCGGTAGAAGCGCTGCCGGCCAAGCGCGTCGCGCACAACTGCCTCGTCGACCTCGACCGGCGCGGTCGCCTTGTCCGCGGCGATGCTCGTCGCAGTCTTGCGCAGCAGCTTGCCGAGCTCGCGCTCGAGCTGCCGCACGCCGGCCTCGCGCGTGTAGTCGGACACGACGAGCTCGAGCACGTCGTCGCCGATCGAGACCTCGTCCTCGAGCAGGCCGTTCCGCTCCCGCTGGCGCGGCCAGAGGTAGTCGCGCGCGATCGCGACCTTCTCGTCGGTCGTGTAGCCGTCGAAGCGGATGACCTCCATCCGGTCGAGCAGCGGGCCGGGAATCGTGTCGGCGATGTTCGCGGTGGCGATGAAGACGACCTCGGACAGGTCGAGCTCGACGTCGAGGTAGTGGTCGCGGAACGAGTGGTTCTGCGCCGGGTCGAGCACCTCGAGCAGCGCGGCCGACGGGTCGCCACGCCAGTCGGCGCCGACCTTGTCGACCTCGTCGAGCATGATCACCGGGTTCATCGTCCCGGCGTCCCTCAACGCGCGGACCAAGCGGCCAGGCAGCGCGCCGATGTACGTGCGGCGGTGCCCGCGGATCTCGGCCTCGTCGCGGACGCCGCCCAGCGACATGCGCACGAACTCGCGGTTGAGCGCGCGCGCGATCGACTCGCCGACGGACGTCTTGCCCGTTCCCGGCGGGCCGATGAGCGTGAGGATCGCGCCCGAGCGCTTGTCCTCGGCGATGCCGCGCTCCTGGCGGAGCTTGCGCACGGCCAGGTACTCGACGATGCGCTCCTTCACATCGTCGAGGCCCGCGTGGTCGGCGTCGAGCACCTCGCGCGCGTTGGCGGGATCGAGCCGCTCCTCCGAGCGGACGCCCCACGGCACGGCGAGCAGCCAGTCGAGGTACGTCCGAATCATCGACGCCTCGCCGGTGGAGTCGCCCATCCGTTCCAGCCGGTCGAGCTCGCGCTCAGCCTGCTCGCGGATGTCGTCGGGCATGTCAGCCGCCGCGATCTTGTCGCGGTACTCCTCGATCACCGAGCCCTCGTCCTCACCGAGCTCCTTGCGGATCGAGTCCATCTGCTTGCGGAGGAAGTAGTCGCGCTGCTGCTTCTGCGCGCCGGACTCGACGTCCTCGCGAATGCGCCGCCGAACCTGGAGCTCGGCGAGCCGCTCGCGCTGGAGCCTCACGGCGAGCTCGAGCCGTTCGACGACGTCGACGGCCTCGAGCAGCTGCACCTTCTCCTCGAAGGCGAGGTCGGGGGAGTAGCCGGCGGTGTCGGCGAGCGCACCGGGCTCGCGCACCGCGCGCACGAAGGCGGAGACGCGCTCGTCGGCGCCGCGCAGCTCGAGGATCTCCTCGACGACGGCGCGGTACTCGACCTCGAGCTCGCGCGTCTTCGCCGGGGACGGCGTCTCGTCCGGGTGCTCCTCGACCTCGACGCGGAGCCGGCCGCTCGGGTCCGTCTCGGCCGTACCGAGGATGCCTCGGTGCAGACCGGCTACGGATACGGCCTCGGTGCCGCCCGGCAGGCGGACACGGTCGGCGACCTCTGCCACGGTGCCGACCGACGCGTGCGCGGCCTCGTGCTTCGGGACGAGCACGACGCGCTCGTCGTCACCGACGTCGGCCGTGAGGGTGATGTTCATGCCCGGGAAGACGACTGCGTCCTCGAGCGATACGAGCAGGAGCTTGCTCACAGCGATCCTTTCTCAGTAGTAGCTACGAAAAGTGTACCAACGACTAGCCTAGCTCGGCAATGCCGCTGCAGAACCGCGTCACGCCACTCGGCGAACTGATCGCTGATCCAGCGCGTGGCCTCGTCTACGGAAATCGCGGCTGCCTCCACGACGCGAGCGGCCAGATCCGGCGGCGCTACAACGGGAAGCGCTGGATCGCCTGCCGGCTCGAGTTCCGCGGCTGGAAACGTGGGCCGCTGCTCCAACCCGGCAAGTTCACGGAGCTCTTCTTCCTCGACGAGGCCACCGCGTTCGCGGCCGGGCATCGCCCGTGCGCGTTATGCCGGCGCGAGGACTACAACCGGTTCTGCGGGATCTGGAGCGGGCTTCACCCGGATCAAGTGGGAGCGGACGCGATCGACGCGCAGCTTGATGGCGAGCGACAGGGGCACTCTCATGCGCCCTTCGACGAGCTTCCCGACGGGGCGTTCGTGCTCGAGGACGGCGCGCCGTTTCTCGTGCTCGAGTCGGATCTTCTTCGCTGGACGCCGTCCGGCTACACCGAGCGACGCAAGAGACCGGACGGAATAGGTGTCGTGATCACGCCAGCGTCACTCGTCGCCGTGCTCAAGGCTGGGTGGCACGGCGTCGTGCCCTTCCTGCACTCCTCAGCGGACGAACGTCGTCAGGGTCGTGCTGCCTGAGGCGAGCCGCCGGATGGCCGGGATCGGCTCCGACTGACTGATCAGCACGCCGCCCGATACGGGTTCGACGTCGCTCGGCAGGAAGCCCACCTTGCCGATCGGCACCCGATCCACGTGACGTGACAGCCGCCCCGTTCCGATCACGCGCAGCACCGATCCGCTCCCGTCGACCTGCGTGACCGTGCCGCCGCGAGGCCTTCCGTTGATCAGGTACAGCGTGCCACCCGGGCCCGGGACGACCTTGAACGCCGGCAGTTTGAACGCTGTGTCGATCACGCCGCTGGCTGCGTCGATCCGCCGAACGCCGGCTGCCTCCGCAACGAGCAGGTTGCCCTGCGTGTCGTAGGCGACGTCGTGCGGGCGGTTCACCTGCGCGTTGGCGGCGGGACCCCGTCACCTCCAGAAGCAGGCGTTCCGTTGCCGGCGATCAGGTCGACTCTGCCTGTTCGCAGATCGACCCGATGGACGAATCCAGCGAGCGACGCGATGGCCAGAGAGCCTCCGTCGGGATGGACGGCGAGCCCAGCTGCGTCGGTGACGCGCGCGACGGTGGTGATGATCCCGCGAGGGCTGATCCGGCGCACCCGCCCCTGGTTGAAGTCGGTCAGGTAGAGGTTGCCGGCGCGGTCGAACGCGAGCTCGGTCGGCTCGTCGATTCGCGCCTTCCGCGCGGGGCCTTTGTCACCGGACGAGCCGGCCACGCCCGTGCCGGCGAACACGGTGAGCTTGCGTGTGCGAAGGTCGAGCCGGAGCACCTGGTGGCGCAGGCCGTCCGCGATGTAGAGCGAGGAGCCGCGCGCCTCGAGGTCGTACGGCAAACGCA
The DNA here is from genome assembly GCA_963755155.1 of uncultured Actinomycetes bacterium. Lineage (GTDB taxonomy): Bacteria > Actinomycetota > Thermoleophilia > Gaiellales > Gaiellaceae > PALSA-612. Next base: position 6,021 of record CAVWIV010000017.1, read on the forward strand.
GGCTAGGTGGAGTTGCCGCTCCTCCCTCGGCCGCCGCCGTCGATGCGGCGATGACGATTCCCATGACGAGTGCGGTCGAGCACCAACGCATTCAGCGCTGGTACACCGCATGACACCGGAAGGTTCCCTGGGCAATCTCTAACGAGGATCCCCGTCACCCCGACCTCGCCGAGATGCGCAGCCAGGTCGCGAGCTCGATGGGTCTCACCCTCGAGTCGGCCGATCTCTACGAGGCCCGATCGTCGAGCTGGAGGCAGTGCGCGTCGCTGTCATGCCTCCGAGTCGGCATGACGGGGAGATCCTCTTACGCGTCCAACGGGTGTGCCTTCCGCGAAGTTCCGATCCAACTACCTTTGCGGCATGAATGATTCGCAGGTCGCGGTGGCGCCACTGGCCCTCCACGTCAGGCGGGCTGCCGGCCCCGTGGTCGGGCGACAGGTCGAGCTCGGCGCGATCAGGCAGGAGCTCGCCTCGGCCCGCGCCGGGCGGCTGACGGCGCTCACGCTCGAGGGTGAGCCCGGCATCGGCAAGACGCGGCTGCTCGTCGCCGCCGCGGAGGCTGCGGCGGCCGAGGGCTTCCTGCCGCTGGCGGCGACCGCCGACGAGGAGCTTCGCGGCCCGTTTCTCCTCGCCCGCGGGATCTTCGCCTCGCCGGCCGTGCGGGGAAACGGGGCCAACGGCGCACGGGAGCAGTTCGAGCGGGTCATCGATGCCATTTCGGGTCGCGACGATCCCACGCTCGACACGCTTTCCCCGGATCAGAAGCTCCTGCGCGTGTTCGATCTCGCCGCCGGCGCCATCCGCGCGCTGGCCGAATCGCAGCCGGTGGCGCTGTTCGTCGACGACCTTCAATGGGCCGACGAGGACAGCGTGCGGATGCTTCGCTACATCGTCCGCACCGACTCCGACCTCCCCATCTTCCTGGGGCTCGCGACGCGCGCCGAGAGGCTGGCCGAGGTCTCGGAAGCCGTGACGCTCATCGCCGACATGGAGCGCATGGGCATGGTGCGCCGCCTCAGGCTCGAACGGTTCACGCAGCTGGAGACGACCGAGTTCACGCAGCAGGTGCTCGGCGGGAAGGTCAACGTCTCGAGCGCGGCGACGATGCACGCGCAGGCGGAGGGTGTCGCCTTCATCGTGGAAGAGCTCGCCCGGACGTACCGGGAGCTGGGGATGATCCAGGAGGTCGACGGCACATGGACGCTCGCCCAGAACGCCGCGCGCCTGCTCCCGTCGGCGGTGCGCACGCTGATCCAGCGGCGGGCCGCGCGGCTGCCCGACGAGACGAAGCAGGACCTCGCCGACGCCGCGATCCTCGGCCGCAGCTTCAGCCTCAAGGATCTCCACTCGATCAAAGTGCGGCTCGGGGCGGACGAGAAAGAGTGCAGCCCCACGGTGCTCGCCAAGTCGCTGGCGCCCGCAGTCGGGGCGGGCCTCCTCCTCGAGCACGGAGCGGGATCGCCCGCGGACTTCAGCTTCACCCACGACCAGGTGCGCGAGTTCGCCGGCGCGTTGCTCACCGCCGAGCGGCGGCGTAGCATCCACACGGCGCTCGTCGACATGCTGACGGCCGGTGGCGACCCGCCCGCCGAGAGCATGTCCCTGCTCGCTCACCACGCCCTCGCGGCGGGGGACGAGTCACGCGCGGTGCGCTACTCCATCTCGGCCGCACGGGCTGCGCTCGACGCCCGCGCGGCGGAGGAGGTGCTCCGCATCGTCGACCAGGGCCTGCCTGCCGCTTCGGCGGCACAGGACCGGGTCGCGCTGCTCACCTGTCGCGACGATGCCCTGGGCATGCTGCGCCGGACTGGCGACCGCCTCGAGGGCCTCGCCGAGCTGGCGGCGCTGGCGGAGGCCCTGGGTGACTCTCACCTCGAGCTCGACGTGAAGCTGCGCCGCGCCGCCGCGTTGCGCGTGTCCGAGGACGAGGATCAGGCAGCCGAGCTGGCGAGGTCGGTGCGCGAGATCGCAAACGCACGCGGCGACCGCGCGGCCGAGCTGGCGGCGTGCCTGGAGCTGGGGCAGGACCTGCTGCGCATGCCCCTCGGCGAGTCGTTCAGCGCACCGAGGGAGGTCGACCTCGATGCCGCCGCAGAAGCCTTCGGGCGGGCGTGCGAGCTCGCCGAGGAGCTTGGCGACGTCGCCGCCCAGGCCGCCGCGCTCCGCGAGCTCGGGATCACCTCCATCGCCAGGGTGCGCGAGTGGTACATGGAGCAGGTCGAGAGCGGCGAGGTCGCCGCGTACATGGCGCGCCTCGCGGCCGGTGAGACGCCGTACGAGATTCTCGCCGACACGCCGGTCGCCTCGGAGCTCGACGATGCCGTGAGGCGGTACGAGCGCGCCATCGCGCTGTTCGAGCAGGTCGGCGACCGCCGGGGCGTGATGTCCGCGATCATCGCCCGGGCGTACGTCAGCTTCGGCATCGACATCCATCTGCTCGGAGCCGCGAAGCGGATCGAGGAGATCCGGCGCCTGGCTGCGCAGATGACCTCGCTCACGCGCGAGAGCGAGCGCGCCGCAGTCGAGGCGCAGATGCTCTACGGCGTCCAGGTCTTCGCCCGCGCGAAGGTCGTCCCCGACCTCGCGCTCTCGCGGGGCGAGGAAGCCCACAAGCAGGCACGGTTACTGGGCGACCGGTCGCTCGAGTTCGCTGCGGCCACGGGTCTGGCCCTGACGCATCTCGAGCTGGGCGAGGTCGAGCCGGCGGAGCGGTGGCTCGACCGTGCCGCGGAGGCAGTGGCCATCGACCCGACTCCCCTTCGGTCGCGCCAGCTCGACACCGCGCGTGGGATGACGCGCGCCGTCGCGGGAGACGCCGAAGGGATGCGCGAGCATCTCGAGCGCGCCGTTCGGCTCGCGACGGAGCAGGGACGTCCCGCGGCACGCTGCGAGGCGCTCGCCAAACTTGCCCTGGAGGCAGCGCTGCTCGGCGCCGAACGCGCCGACGAGGAGCTTCTCGCGCTGTCCGAACAATCTGCGCGGGACGCCAAGGAGCTCATGGGCGTCCTTCCCGGCCACCCGCCGTGGGGAGCGGAAGCCGACGCGGCGCTGGCGCAGGTCGCGCTCGCGCGCGGGGACCAGGAGGCCGCGATCGCCGCTGCCAGGTCTGCCTTCGTGGCGCTCCGGGAAGCCCATTTCGAGGATCTGTTCCTGCACATCGTTCTGCCGGTCGCCCGTGTCATCTGCGAGGCGGGGACCGAGGAAGAGCGCGATCTGGTCATGAGCTACCTGACGATTCAGGCCGCGCGGATCGCGCAGCGGACTGCCGACGAGGGCGTTCGCGTGCGGTGGTTCCGCGGGCCCATCGGCCGCGAGCTCTCGAGGCTCACGGGCGCGTCGCACGGCGAGCAGCCGGCCGAGGAGGCGACCGCCGCCGCCGTCGGCCAGGACGCCGACTCGCGCCTGCTCTGGCTGCTCATCGAGGGCCGGACGAATCGCGAGATCGCCGCCGAGCTCGAGATGGACGAGGACGCCGTCGCGCGGCGGCTCGCGGAGATGTACGCGAAGATCGGGGTGTCGTCGCGCGGTGAGGCAGCGGCCTTCGCATTCCGAGAGGGCGTGGTGTGAGCATGCTGCGAGCGCGGGTCGACCGCCACAAGTGCATCGGCGCGGGGAACTGCATCACCGTCGCCCCCACCGCCTTCGACTGGTTGAAAGGCGACCTGGGGAAGGCGGACGTCATCGACCCGGACAGCGTCGAAGAGGAGCTGCTGCGAGCGGCCGCCGTGTCGTGCCCGACGGACGCGATCGTGATCGAGGAGGTCGAGGAGCTCCTGCCCTGGCAGCTTCGCGGGAAGGCCGGCCCGGAGCGCCGCGTGCTGAAGACGTTCATGTTCACCGACATCGTGAAGTCGACGAACCTCGCGGAGGCGATGGGCGACGACGCGTGGCTGGAGCTACTGCGGTGGCACGACGAGACCCTGCGGGCGGCGTTCGCCTCGCACTCGGGCGAAGAAGTGGGCACGACCGGGGACGGGTTCTTCGTTGTCTTCGACAGCCCCGACGCCGCGCTGACCTGCGCCGTCGCCATCCAGCGACGACTCGCCGATCACCGCAAGCAGCACGGCTTTGCGCCCCAAGTTCGCATCGGGCTGCACGCCTCGGAGGCCGCGCAGGTGGAGAACGACTTCCGCGGCATGGGCGTTCACGAGGCGTCGCGCATCGCGGCCCTGGGCGAGGGCGGAGAGATCGTGGCGAGCAAGGAGACGGTCGGTGCCGAGCCGCAGTACCCGGTAACGGAGCCGCGGACCGTGTCGCTCAAGGGGATCTCCGAGCCCGTGGAGGTCGTCTCGATCGACTGGCGCTGAGCGCCTCTTTGTGCCGATTGTGTGCCAGTTCTCCGCAAAGGCCCGTCGGGCTCGCGACAGCCTCTACGTTGAGCTACGTGGCGGAGGGTTGAAGTCCCACGGTGGGATGAGCGACTGAGACTCGCTCGACTGACGAGAGTCGGTTCCGGTTCGAGTCCGGCGCCCTCCGCCCACCCTCTCGGTCTACACTTGGACTGAGTCTCAGTCGCTTGCGGACATTGGTCCGCGTCAACCAACGAAGCCCGCCTATAGGCGGGCTTCGTATTTCGGATCCAGGATCGCATGGACGGGCCCCTGTAAGCGCTTGAAATCGCCCTGATCGCGCGCGGGTTCTCTTACGCTGTCGCACGTGATCTTCCGCCGTGCAGGCCGCTTCAACGAGCTCGTGCGAACGCAGCTCGACCTTTTCGCCAAGGACGAAGCCGAGCTGCTCGAGGAGGCGCAGGAAGCCGACGAAGCCTGGACGCACGCCGACCGTGACGAGGCCGAGGAGCTCTACGGCGACTACCAGCTCGTCGCCGACGCGATCGCCGACCGCCTGCTCGACCTCCGCGAGACGTACGCCGCGACGCTCGAGGACGACGCGGCCGACGAATACCGCGCCGCCTTCAACCGGGCAGCCTCGAAGCGATTCCGACGCTACGCAACGCTGCTCTCGGAGTGACAGTACGCAGCGAGTCATCTCCACCGCCCGCGCCGAAGGCGATCGCGGAGCTCCTGGAGCTCCTTCCCGTGCTCGAGTCGCCCCAGTTCGTGGCCGGCGAGTGGCGCGGCGGCGAGCAGGACGCCGACGGCGTCATTCACATGCCGTGGTTCGAGCTGAGCGCCGATGCGCACGCGTTCGTCGCGACGCTCGGCAAGGGTGGGTGGATCTTCGTCTTCGACTGGATGTCCTGGACGGACGATGCCCGGCGAATCGTCGAGACCGACGACCTCGAACGCGCAGACCTCGTGACCCTGCGGAAGCTGCTGACGCTCCTCGTCCGCCGAGACCGGTTCGTCGAAGGCACGCTCGCTGAGGCGTTCGAGACCGGGCTTTTCGTCCGCATCCTCCACCGGCTGCAGGCGATCGCGGCGTCTACCTAGGAGCGCCCGCGTCGCGGAGCCGCTCGAGGCTGTCGAGGATCAGGTCGAGGCCGAATTCGAACGCGCCCTCGTGCTCCTCGCCCGGCTCCGCGTGCTGCCTGATGTGGAGGGCGAGGTCGGGATACTCGTCGGCCGGGAACGTCTCGAGGAACTCCGCCGCCAGCTGCTCGAGCTCCTCGACGTCGAACTCGAAGCTCGCCACGTACATCGTGAAGCCCATGACGTGGCTCTGGATGACATGGAAGGCGTGGTACGTCAGCTCGTCCGGGAAGCCGCCCTCCCGAAAGCCGCGGAGCACCGCGTCGCCGTAGCGCATGCGCGCATCGCTGAACGTCTGGCTCGACATCCAGAGACTCGCAGCCCAGGGGTGGTCGAGGAGCACCTCGTGCGCCGAGATCACGCGCCGGCGCATGGCCGCCTTCCAGTCGGCTTCGTCCGGAGCGAGGTCGATCTCGGTCGCCACGAGGTCGACGATGCCGTCGACGATGTCGTCCTTCGCGGCGACGTGGTTGTAGAGCGACATCGCCTCGACGCCGAGCTCCTGCGCGATCTTTCGCATGCTGACGGCCTTGATCCCGCCCTCGTCGGCGAGCTTCATCGCGGCGCGGAGGATGCGATCTCTGTTGAGCGGTGTGCGCTTGGCCATCTCGTCCTTGACAGACTTACGCCGTATGTTTAGTCTGTCGTCCGTAAACTTACACCGTACGTAAGCAGGAGGCAACGATGAAAGCGATCTTCCACGAGCGGTACGGCCCACCGGACGTCGTCGAGGTCCGCGAGGTCGACAAGCCCGCCATCGAGGACAACCAGGTGCTCGTGAAGGTGCACGCGTCGTCCGTCAACCCCGCCGAGTGGTACGCGATCACCGGCCCGTGGTTCGCGCGGCTCCTCGGCGGCGGCATCCGCCGGCCCAAGGATCCGCGTGTGGGCGCCGACCTCGCGGGGCGGGTGGAAGCCGTCGGCGCAGACGTGACGGAGTTTCAGCCGGGCGACGAGGTCTTCGGGACATCCGGTGCGGCGTGGGCCGAGTACGCGCCCGCCCGGGAAGTGCGGCTCGTGCCGAAGCCGGCCGGCGTCTCGTTCGAGGAGGCGGCCGCCGTGCCCATCGCGGCGCTCACGGCCCTCCAGGCGCTACGCGACCACGGGCAGGTGCAGCCGGGCCACAAGGTGCTGATCAACGGCGCGTCCGGCGGGGTCGGCACGTACGCGGTGCAGATCGCCAAGGCACTCGGCGCGTACGTGACGGCCGTGTGCTCGACGCGGAACGTCGAGCAGGCGCGAGAGCTCGGCGCCGACCGCGTCGTCGACTACTCGCGGGAGGACTTCACGAAGCTCGACGTGCGGCACGACCTCCTCATCGACATCGCCGGCAGCAAGTCGCTTCGCAAGCTCAGGCGTGTCCTGACGCCGGATGCGACGGTCGTCGTCGTCGGGGCGAAGTTCCCGGCGAACAGCGGCCTCGGGCCGCTGGGCCACGTGATCAGGATGCGCCTTGGCGGCATGCTCAGGCGCCAGAAGGTGAAGTTCTTCGTCGCGAAGATCACGAAGGAGGACCTCGCTCTCATGCAGGAGCTGCTCGACAGCGGCAAGGTCAAGTCGATCATCGACAAGACGTACGAGCTCAGCCAGGTCGACGACGCCCTGCGCTACCTCGGCGAGGGGCACGCGCGAGGAAAGAGTCGTCATCACGATGTGAGCGGCGCGTAGTATCGACAGCTCCCGGCCAGCGACCCGGAAGGGGGCTCGAGAATGGGCGTCAAGCCGATTCCGGAGGGCTACCACACCCTCAGCGCAGTGCTCGCCGTCGAGGACGCGTCAGCGGCGATCGACTTCTACAAGCAGGCATTCGGCGCGAAAGAGCGGATGCGCATGGACGCGCCGGGCGGAAAGGTCGCCCACGCGGAGCTCGAGATCGGCGACTCGCTGATCATGCTCGCCGATCCGTTCCCGCAGTCGACCATCAAGCCGCCTAACGAGGCCGGTACGTCGACCATGAGCATCTTCATGTACTCCGAGGACGTCGATGCGGCGATCGAGCGAGCGGTCGACGCCGGGGCGACCGTGACCATGCCGGTCGAGGACATGTTCTGGGGCGACCGCTTCGGAACGGTCACCGACCCGTACGGCCACCAGTGGGCGATCGCGACGCACACGAAGGATCTGTCGCCGGAGGAGATCGAGGAGGGCGGCAAGGCGGCCATGGCGGAGATGACGTCCTGAGGGGCGGTGTAGGCTCAGTCTCATGAAAGGCGCCGACAAGCAGAAGAAGCCTCAGAAGAAGACGGCTCAGAAGACGCTGAAGGAAAAGCGGGCCGAGAAGCGCGCGGCGAAGTCCGCCTCGAAGCACACGCCCATTTAAGAGCGTCTAAGCCTTCTCCGTTCTGGCGATACTTGCCCCGCGGGGAGAGATGCTGTTTGATCCCTGCGGAGTGAGACTTCTCGCCGTCGCCATCGTCGGGGCCGTGCTCGCCGCGGGGGGCGCAGCGGCAACGTTGCCGCCGCTGCCCGCGGATATCAAGGCACGCGGCCACCTCAACGTGGCGGTCAAGTGCGACTCGCCGCCGTTCGGGTCGAAGGTGGGCGGACGGCACGTCGGATTCGACGTCGAGGTTGCCCAGCGGCTCGCGCAGTTGGCGTTCGGCAAGAAGAGCCTCGTCAACTTCACGTGCGTGACGACGCCGGAGCGCGAAGCTGCGCTCACCTCCGACCGCGTCGACCTCGTGATCGCAACCTTCAGCTACACCCCCGACCGGGACACACGCATCGACTTCTCGCGCGCGTACTACAAGGCGACAGGACGCCTGCTCGTCACGCGGAGCTCACCCGTGCAGTCGCTCGCCGACGTCTCCGGGGCGCGCGTGGCCACGACGACCGACTCGATCTACGACCGCTGGCTTGAGAAGTGCTTCCCGACGGCGAACCGCGTCCTCACCGACAAGTTCACCGGCGCCGTGAGCCGCTGGCGCTCGAAGCAGGCGGACGCTCTCATGTGGGACGACCCGTCACTCGTCAACATCGCAAGCAAGAACCGCAGCGCAGTGATCCTTAAAGACACGTTCCTCCCGTCGCCGTACGGCATCGGTATCAAGCAGGGCAACGGCGAGCTCAAGCGCTGGGTCGACGCGCGGCTCGAGCTCATGCGGAAACAGAACGCATTCGCGGGCATCCTCAGCCGGCACTTCCCGCTCCACCTGTACGGGATCTTCCTGAAGAACGTTCTGCGGCCGAAGAACACTTTCGGTTATCCGAAGGGCGCCGTCGACGCGTGCCCGTAGCTTCCTAAGACGAGCGCTGCGCCGATTCGACCGCGTGCGCGGTCAGTAGGTCGATCGGCACGATGTCGAGCGCCCGCGCGTGCGTCGCTCCGAGCACGACCGCGGGCGCGCAGCCGGCGCGATGCGCCTCCAGCCAGCGCTCCGCGCAGACGCACCAGCGGTCACCGGGCGCGACGCCGGGGAACCCCCACTCCGACCGCGGCGTCGAGAGGTCGTTGCCGGCCCGCGCGCTGAACTCGAGGAACTCGGCGGTGGCAACGCAGCACACCGTGTGGCTGCCCTCGTCCTCGGGGCCTGTCGCGCAGCAGCCGTCCCGGTAGAAGCCGGTGAGCGGCTCCGTCGAGCATTCGAGCAGCACGCCACCGACGACGTTCTTGTCTGGCTCCCGGCTCACAGCCCTACTCTGCCATGTCTGCGTCGCCGCCCTCGCCGCGTTGCACTTCCGTACCGGTGCCAGGCACCAGTTACGTGTCTGTGCCAAGTGTGTGCCGATTCTGTATTAGGCGTCGCGGCTAGTCGCGGTAGCCGAGCGTCGCCAGGAGGTCTCCGGCTTCCGCCTCGACGTCGACGAGTTGCTCCGGCGTCAGGTCGCGCTGCCACCGGCCGACCGATCCGGCGTGGGCGGCGGCTAGCGCGGCGCCCGTCGCCTGGGCTGGGACATCAAGCGTTCCGGCGAGCTCGGCGGCTACGGAATGCGGCTCTGTCACCAGCCGCTCGTAGCTAACCTCGGTCACCGAAACGCCGCTCTCGCGCACGGCGGATACGTAACGCCGCCAGGCCCACGCGCAGCGGCGCGCATCGGTCGCCCGCCGGAACTCCTCCTCCCTCCCGGGCTCGACCCAGAAGCGCGGGTGCGCACCGAAGGCGATGCCGGCGTCGTCCGCCCCACTCCGCTCGGCGCTCAGCCAGCCGCGCTCGAGCAGCGAGCAGACGACGTCACGGCCGTCGCGGAGCGCGTGGACGAGCGTCGCCCGCGGGAACGCCTCTCGTACTTCGGGCAGCACGAACGCCGTCTCGGGCGTCTGCTCGACGGCGCGGCGGCTGCCGGCGAGCCCGAAGCGGCGAACGCGGTCGAGGATCGTCCGGACCTCGCGCGCGGAGACGTCCGGGATCGCCGCCTTCAGCGGGTTGACCTCGCCGAGATCGACGAAGCCTGGCAGCGAGCCGATGGCGCCAGCGAGGAACGTCGTCCCCGAGCGCGGGCTGCCGAAGACGAAGACGAGGCGGTCGTCGAGGCGGCCGAGCGACGGACGTCCCGAGAGCGCCGTTCGCTTGATCGCGCGCGCGTAGAGGGAGAGCGACACGCGCGTGACTCTACGATGCGCGGCCTATGCGCTGGATCCTCATCGCGCTCAGCGTGCTCCTGGCGGCCTGGGTCGTGGCGACCTTCCGGCTCGTGTTCTTCCCGGTAGAGGACGCTGTCGGGAAGGCGGACGCTGTCGTCGTCCTGGCCGGCTCGAAGCACGAGCGGCTCGACCGGGGTCTCGAGCTCGTGCGGGATGGAGTCGCGCCGGTGCTGGTCATCTCGGACGGTTTCGACCCGCAGCGTCCGCGCGAGAATCGGCTGTGCCAGGAAGGCGGCGAGGGCTTCAGCGTCGCCTGCTTCACGCCCGATCCCGACAACACACGGGGCGAGGCTCGAAAGGTGGCCGAGCTCGCGCGCAAGCACCGCTGGCAGCGCGTCCTGCTCGTGACGTCAGGCTTCCACGTCACGCGAGCGCGAAGGCTCTTCGACCGCTGCACCGACGCGGACGTCGATGCGGTCGGCGTGGACTATTCGTGGACGAGCGTGCCCAGCGGCTGTCGCCGGCGAATGGGTGAAGCTCGGGCTGTCGGAAACCGTGAAGCGGGGCTGCTAGGTCAGTCGCCCCAGTCGAAGTCGCGGGTGCGACCCCAAAGCGAGTCTTCCGCTTCCTCGACCGGCTGCTCGCCGGGCCAAGGCTGGACGTGCGCGACGACGGCGGGCTGGTCGCCGCCCATCGTCTCCTCGATGCGCGCCTGCTCCTCGGTCTTGAAGAGGGGGTGGTTCTCGAACGGGTCGCCGTTCAGGTAGCGGTCGATCGGGTGCGAGATCTCGATCGACGAGTTACGGCGCTTCAGCTCGACGTGATGCTCAATGACCTCTGAGAAAAACGACGCGGTCTCGACCGGCATGCGTACCTCCGATGTGGTTTTCCAAACGCGGGCGATTGTAACGAATTTGTGATGACGTCGCCGACTCCTTCCGGCGTCTAGGATGGCGCTCATGCCACCGAAGGGCACGATCGGCATGGCGCTCGCAGCCTACAAGCTGTGGCAGAAGTTGCCGCCCGCGCAGAGGCGCGCGCTCTTCGACCAGGCGAAGAAGCACGGCCCGAAGGCGGCGGCGGCGGCAGGCGCGGTCATCAAGACCCGCAAGAAGCCCTAGGCACTCAGGCCGAGCGCCTCCGAGACGATCCGCTCCTGCTCGGCCATGTGGGCCGTCGGGTAACCCTCGCTCGGGCTCGCGCGCCAGGACCGGCCGACGTAGCGGAGCGGCACGCCCGACGGCAGCGCGTCCTCGAGCCGGTGGCGGATCGAGCGGTACGCGCCCATGTTGAGCGGCTCCTCCTGCGCCCAGACGATCTCCTCGACGCTCGGATACGCGGCCAGGAGCTCGGCGACGGCGCGCGCGGGGAAGGGATAGAGCTGGTCGATGCGGATCACCGAGACATCGTGCTTGCCGGCCCGCGCCTCGTGCCCCGCGATGTCGTAGAAGACCTTGCCGGAGCAGAAGACGAGCGTGCGTGCCTGCGCGTGGTCGGCCGCGGGGTCGTCGAGCACGGGCGCGAACCCCCCGCTCGAAAGCTCCTCGAGCGTGGCCGCCGACTCGGCAAGCCGCAGCAGGCCCTTCGGCGTCATCGCCACGAGCGGCCGCGGCCGCGCGTCGAGCGCCTGGCGCCGCAGCAGGTGGAAGTACTGCGCGGCCGTCGACGGATTCGCCACGCGAATGTTCTCCTGGGCAGCCGACTGGAGGAAGCGCTCGAGCCGCGCGCTCGAGTGCTCGGGCCCGTTGCCCTCGTAGCCGTGGGGTAGAAGCAGCGTCAGCCGCGATGTCTGGTTCCACTTCGCGAGGCCCGAGACGAGGAACTGGTCGATGATGATCTGGGCGCCGTTCACGAAGTCGCCGAACTGCGCCTCCCACAACACGAGCGTCTCCGGCGCCGCCACCGAGTAGCCGTACTCGAAGCCGAGCGCGCCGTACTCGGACAGCGGCGAGTTGTGGAGCTCGATCGGGGCCTCCGCGCCGGTGAGGTGTTGGATCGGCGCGTAGCGCTCTCCCGTCTTCGCGTCGTGGAGCACGAGGTGGCGGTGCGAGAACGTGCCGCGCTCGGTGTCCTGTCCCGTCAGTCGCACCGGGATGCCCTCGACGAGCAGCGACGCGAACGCGAGCGCCTCGGCGTGGCCCCAGTCGATGCCGCCCTCGTCGAGCGCAGCCGCGCGGCGCTCGAGCTGGCGCGCGAGCTTCGGGTGGATCGTGAAGCCTTCCTCCACCGTCACGAGCTCACGGTCGAGCGCGCGCAGGCGCTCGGCGTCGACGGCCGTGACGACCTCCGACGAGCCGCCCGGCGGCGTGCGAGCCTCCTCCTGCGGCGGCTCGGCGAGCGCCTCGCGCAGACGGTCGTGCGCGGCGCGGAGCTCGGCCATCGTCTCCGTCTTCATCTGCTCCGCCTCCTCGGCGGACACGTCGCCGGCGGCGATCAGCCGTTCGGCGAAGTGCTGCCGCACCGTGGGCTGCTCGTCGATCGCGTGCGCCATGAGCGGCTGCGTATATGCCGGCTCGTCCTGCTCGTTGTGGCCGAAGCGGCGGTAGCCGACGAGGTCGACGACGACGTCGTGCCCGAAGCGCTCGCGGAAGGCCATCGCGAGCCGCGTGGCCGAGAGGGCGGCCTCGGGATCGTCGGCGTTCACGTGGATGATGGGCGCGTCGAAGCCCTTCGCGAGGTCGCTCGAATAGCGGGTGGAGCGGCCTTCCGTGGGATCCGTCGTGAAGCCGACCTGGTTGTTCGCGATCAGGTGGAGCGTGCCGCCGGTCGAGTACCCGGGCAGGCCCTCGAAGTTGAACGTCTCGGCGACGACGCCCTGGCCCGCGAAGGACGCGTCGCCGTGGATGAGGACGGGGAGCGCGATGGACGGGTTGTGCCGCCAGGCCGCCGAGCGGTCCGTCTGCAAGGCGCGCGTCCAGCCCTCCACGACGGGGTTCACCGCCTCGAGATGGCTGGGGTTGGAGACAAGCGTGACGGAGGTCTCTCCCGCCTCGGTCTCGCGCGTGCCCTCGGCGCCCAGGTGGTACTTCACGTCGCCCGTACCGCCTTCCGGGTTCCCGACGACAGCGTCCTGCACACGCTCGCCTTCGAACTCGCGGAGGATCGCCTCGTACGGCTGGCCGAGCGTGTGGGCGAGCACGCTCAGGCGCCCGCGATGCGCCATGCCGACAACGACGCCGTGGGCGCCGCCGCGGGCGGCGAGCTCGATCGCCTCGTCGAGCATCGGGACGAGCACGTCGAGCCCCTCGATCGAGAACTGCTTCTGGCCGAGAAACGCGCGGCGGAGGTACTCCTCGAAGGCCTCGACGCTGGACAACTGCTCGAGGAGGCGTCGGCGCTCTTCAGGCGCGAGTGGCTGCCGGTACTGGCCGGACTCGATCGCCCAGCGCAGCCATCTCCTTTCCTCGTGGTCGGAGATGTGCTCGATCTCGTACGCCATCGTCCCGCAGTACGTCTCCTCGAGCAGCGGCAGCGCCTCGGCGAGCGTCTCGGCGGGGACGTGGAGGCCGAGCAGCATGGCGGGGATCTGGCGCGCGAGCTCGGGCGTGATCGGGTGGAGCCGGCTCGCGTCAAGCTCGGGGTCGCCGATCGGCTCGGACCCGAGCGGGTCGAGGCGTGCCGCGAGGTGGCCATGCGAGCGGTACGCGTCGATGAGCTGCGCCGCCGCGGCCACGGCTTCGAGCAGCTCCGGCGCCGCGGGAGGGGCGGGCTCGGCGGGAGGCGGCGGCGGTGCCGGCGCGTCATCGGGAGGCGGTGCGGGCTGTTCCGGCGCAAGCGTGGCCGCCGCGCGCCCGGCGAGCAGCTCTCGCCACTCTTCCGGCACTGCCTCGGGGTTCTCGAGGTAGTCGTGCAGCAGCGAGGTCGCGTAAGCGGCGTTGAGCCCGTCGAACTCCGTCATGGCCCGAGGTTACCGGCCGGAGAGCTGGCTACCAGAGCGGCTTCTCGGTGATGATCGCGATCGTCATGCCCGCGACGAAGCAGATGCCAGCAACGCCGAGCGCGATGCCCGCCAGCCGCTCGTGCCGAGGGCTCATGAGCACCGCGACGAGCGCGAGCCCGAAGGCGACGACCGACACCGGGAGCGGGTGATACGCGAGAGCGAGGAGGCTGAAGAAGAGCGCCATTGCAGCGAAGAGCCCGCTCAGCGGATCGGCCCAACGGCGGGACGCGTGCGCGTCGTGAGACTCGGCCTGGCTCACGGCCTGACTCTAGTCTGCGCATGCGCCGTACGACGGGTGTACGTGCGCAGCGGCCTTCCGTGTGGCCCGCCCCCGCTCGGCCTGCGAGGCCGCCGCTCGAAGCGAGTGCCGGGGCGAGGGTCGTTCTCGGGCGGCGCGAGCACTGCAGCGGGCTCGAGCCCGTCGAACGGCCTCGGCTCGGCGCGAATCGCCCACCAGGCGACGCAGCAGACGTAGATCACAGGGATCTTGAGCACGGCGAGCAGGAAGATCGCCTCCCAGACCACGGTCCCAGGATAGCGCGCTTACCCTGCTGCGCCGTGGCCGCCGCCGCCCGGCGTCTCGATCCGCAGCACGTCGCCCGCGTTGAGCGACTGCGACACCTTCGCCGGCAGCTCCTCGCCGTTGACGAGATTGCGGCCGAAGGCGCCATCGTCGCCGCCCTCTCTGCCGGACGGGGCATGGGCGCGGCGCTCGGTGAGCAGCGAGACGCGGCAATCCTCGAGGACGCGCAGCTCGCGGACGACACCCTCGCCGCCGCGGTGCTTGCCACTTCCTCCTGAGCCTCGCCGCAGCTCGTAGCGCTCGACGCGCAGCGGATACGAGAGCTCGAGCGCCTCGATCGGCGTGTTCAGCGTGTTCGACATGGCGACGTGGACGGCGCTCGGCCCGGCCGCCTCCGGGCATGCACCCTGGCCGCCGCCGATCGTCTCGTAGTACGTGAAGCCGCGGTTGCCGAACGTCACGTTGTTCATCGTCCCCTGGCCCTGGGCCGGGACCGGCACCGCCTGGCCGAACGCCGAGAAGACGATGTCGACGATGCGGCTCGACGTCTCAGTGTTCCCTGCGACGACGGCCGCGGGCGGCAGGGCGTTCACGACCGTCCCGGGTGGCGCGGTCACGTGCACGGGCGCGTAGGCACCGCCGGACGAAGGAAGATCGGGCTCGGTGAGGCAGCGGACGACGAAGTAGCAGGCGGAGCGCGTGACCGCGAGCGGGCAGTTGAGGTTGCCCTCGTGCTGTTCGGACGTTCCGGCGAAGTCGATCTCGATCTCGTCGCCTGCAATGGTGACGGCGACGCGGATCTCCAGCTCCCCCGCGGCCGGCTCCAGAGTGTCGCGCGCCTCGTAACGGCCGTTGGGAAGGCGGGCGATGGCAGCGCGAACGACGCGCTCGGAGTAGCGGTAGAGCTCGTCCATCGCGGCCGTGACCGTGTCCGCCCCGTGCCGCTCGACGAGCTCGGTGAGGCGGCGCTCCGCCAGCCGGTGGGCGGCGAGCTGGGCGTTGAGGTCGCCGCGCCGCTCGTCCGGGTTGCGCATGTTCGCGAGCAGGACGGTCAGCAGCTCGTCGTCGAGGCGCACCGGCGGCAGCACGAGCCCCTCCTGGTAGATGTCGGTCGAGCCCGCCGGCAGGCTGGCCGGCTCCATGCCGCCGACGTCGGCGTGATGCGCGCGCGAGCAGGCGAGGCCGCACGGCATGCGGGAGACGAGCGTGATGTCGGGGAGATGCGTGCCGCCGGTATAGGGGTCGTTGATGACGTAGACCTCGCCGGGCTGCGGGTCGCGGACGAGGACGGCGGCGACGGCCTCGGGCATGGCGCCGAGATGGACGGGGATGTGCTCGGCCTGGACGATCATGCGGCCCTCCGCATCGAAGAGCGCGGTCGAGCAGTCGCGCCGCTCCTTGATGTTGGCCGAGAAAGCCGAGCGGACGAGCACGGCACCCATCTCCTCCGCGACGGCGCGGAGCTGCGCGCCAAGAACTTGGTGCAGAATTTTCACAATCGAGTCAGTCGGAGTGTGGTTCCATCCCTAGCCCCCACCCACCCGGGGGGAATCCAGCAAGTGGCGCCGTCGAGCTCGACGGTCTGGGGCCCCTCCACTCGCAGCGGCTCGCCCGGAGGCAGGAGCAGCTCGGGCCCCGGGCGCACGTCGGCCGTGCGCACGGCCACGAGCTCGATCTCGCGCGCGCGGTCGGCCGATCCGTACCGCTCCTCGTGCTCGCGATGGAAGCGCTCGCCGAGCTCTGGCCCGAGAGGCACCGTCAGCTCGAACGACTGCCCCCGGTAGCGAAGATCCGCCTCGCCCTCGGCGGGTAGCTCCCCGGCCTCCGCGAGCGGACACACGTACGCGGTGACGGCGTCGCGCCGCTCGTCGCTCGCCACGAGCCCGAGCGCCGACAGCACACCGGCCGCGCCGGGCACGAGCACCGTGTCCATCCCGAGCTCCTCGGCGAGCGCACACGCATGCAGAGGCCCGGCTCCCCCGAAGGCGACGAGCGCAAAATCCGCAGGGTCGTGGCCGCGCTCCACGGACACGACCCTCAACGCACGAAGCATCTCCGCGTTGACGATCTCGATCACCTCCGCCGCGTCGAGGTCGCCGAGCGCGGCCTCCGCAGCCTCGCGGTCGAGCTCGAGCCCGCCCGCGAGCACCGCCGGCAGCCGTCCGAGCACAAGAGTTGCGTCGGTAACGGTCGGCCGGGTGCCCCCGCGCCCGTAACAGGCCGGGCCAGGCATCGCGCCTGCGCTCTCGGGCCCGACACGCAGCGCCCCTCCGACGTCACGCCAGACGATGGAGCCGCCGCCGGCGCCGACCGTATGGATGTCGATCATCGGCAGCCGGATCGGCAGACCGCCGACAGTGCGCTCGGACGTGCGCTCGGCGCTGCCGTCGGTGATGAGACAGACATCGGTCGACGTCCCTCCCATGTCGAACGCGATCGCGTTCTCGATGCCGGCCTGCCGGGCGACGAGCGCCGCGCCGACTACGCCCCCGGCGGGCCCGGAGACGAGCACGAGCGCCGGATGCGCCGCGGCCTCCTCGGCTCCGATCACGCCGCCCGACGATCGCATGACGAGCGGCGCCGGCAGACCGGCTTCCGCGGACCGCGTCGCAAGGGCCCGAAAGTACCGGGCGCAAGTCGGCCCCAGGTACGCGTCGGCGGCCGTCGTCGATGCCCGCTCGTACTCGCGGAACTCCGGCGCTAGCTCGTTCGACGCGACGACGTGCGCGCCGGGCAGGCGGCGCCGGAGCTCGGCCGCGATAGCGAGCTCGTGGCTTGGATCACGAAACGAGAAGAGCGTGCAGACGGCGACGGCCTCGGCATCGAGCTCGGGCAGCGTGTCGAGGTCGAGCGGCTCGAGCACACCGTCCGGCCCGATGCGCTCGCCAACGCCGTAGCACCGCTCCAGCGGGACGAGCGGCTCCGGATGCTCGGCGCACAACCGGTAGAGATGCGCACGCGTCTGCCGGCGAAGGTGCAGCAGGTGCTCGAAGCCGGCCGTCGAGACGAATGCCGTCCGCGCGCCCTTGCGCTCGAGCAGTGCGTTCGTCGCGATCGTCGTGCCGTGCGAGAAGCGCTCGACGTCATCCGCTCCGACGGCGGCAGCGGCGGCGAGCACGGATGACTCCTGCTCGCGCTCCGTCGGCACCTTGGCCGTGACCAGGCGATCGCCGTCGAGCAGGACGGCGTCCGTGAACGTGCCGCCGACGTCGACGCCGAGAATCGCCACGCGGGATCTAACAGCTCTTCTTGATCTCGGCGACGCAGGTGTCCTTGCCCGCGCCCCCGTCGGCCCTGTCGCGACCCGGCCCTCCATCCAGGCGGTCGTTGCCGTCCCCGCCCAGGACGACATCGTTGCCGCCGAGGCCGAACAGCCTGTCGCTGCCGGCGAGGCCGCACATGACGTCGGCCCTCGCCGTTCCGCGCAGCCGGTCGGAGCCCGGTGTCCCGTAGACCGTGCAGCTCGGGAAGCCGATGGTTTGCCAGTCGGCCTCGATATCGCTGGGCAGCCCCGTCTGCAGGCGAGTCGTGCCGGTGCCGTTCGCGTTCATCGCGAAGAGCTGGAAGAACCCGGACCCCTCGTCGCGCGAGAAGATGATCGTCCTGCCGTCGGGAGACCACACCGGCTGGAACTCCCGCTGTGGTGTGTTCGTGAGCTGCCGGTCCCCCCGGCCATCGGCGCCGATGACATAGAGCTCGAAGTTCGCGCCGCCGCCGCAGAAAGCGGGAATACACGATGCGCTTGCTGTCCGGCGACCAGGCAGGTGTGGCGTCGGCGACGTCATTCGACGTCAGCTGGCGGACGCTGCTGCCGTTCGCGTTCATGACGAAGATCTCACCGTCGCCGTCGCGCACGCTGACGAACGCGATTCTCCTACCGTCCGGGGACCAGGCGGGGTGGGTGTCCGCCATGGGATTCCGCGTGAGGTTCAGCGGCAAGGAGCCGTCCGCGTTCATGACGTAGACCTCGTTGTTGCCGTCTCGGCCGGTGAAGAAGGCGAGACGCCTGCCATCCGGTGACCACGAGGGCTCGAGGTCGAGGACGGTGTTGTCCGTCAGTCGCACGACCTGCGATCCGTCGGCGCGCATGACGTAGATCTCGTAGCTGCGCAGGTCGTTGGGAAGGCTGGTGGGGAAGTCGCGCTGCGAGCGGAAGGCGATGCGCTTGCCGTCGGGCGACCAAGCCGGCGTGGCATCGATGCCACGCGCCGGCGCGACCTTCGTCCCCCCTGTGCCGTCCGCGTTCGCGACGTAGATGTCGAACTCGAATCCTGTGCCGTCGAAGCCCGCGTACGCGATCTTGCCGTTCTTTCCCGGCACGACGGCTCCCGCAGGCCCGCCGACGGCGAAGACGACGGCGACCGCGACAGCGAGCAGCGTCGAGCGGCGGGCGATCGCGCTCACGAGGGCGCGAGCGTACCAGGGAGGGCGTGGGAGAATCGACGCGTGAGCCTGCACGGCATACGCGAGCGCCTGAGGCCGCTCGTGCCGCCCGGCGTGCGCCGGCAGGTCAACCGGGCGGCGTTCGCGGTCGTTGGGCTCGCGCTGAGGGGCGACGCCGTCCACTGCTCGTGCTGCGGCCGGTCGTACCGCCGGTTCGTCCGCTTCCCGACCGCCTACTGCCCGGGCTGCGGCTCCTACGATCGCCAGCGGCTGCTGTGCCTGTACCTCGACCGCAACCGGGAGCTCGTCACCGGTGACGTGCTCCACATCGCGCCCGAGCAGCCGATCATCGACCGGTACCGCTCGTCGGCGCGGAGCTGGCTCGCCGGTGACATCGATCCCGACCACCCGCTCATCGACCGGACGATCGACGTCACGCGGCTGGAGCTCCCGGATGCAGCGTTCGACCTCGTGCTGTGCGCGGCCGTGCTCGACGTCGTTCCCGATCTCGAGAGCGCGGTTCGAGAGCTCTATCGCGTCACGCGACCCGGGGGCACGGTGATCGTTCAGCTCGACAAGTCGTCGCTGAGGGCCGTGCCGCACCTCTATGAGCCGGGATTCGAGGTCGAGGTGGTGGTGCTCCCCGAGCAGGCGGACGACGGCATGCGCCGGCGGCTCGGGCTCGACTCCGACGCGCCGCTGTTCGTCTGCCGCCGTTAGCGACGCCGGATGCGCCCGACGGCCGACGCGACCGTGCCGACGGGCCGTCGCAACCGCGACGAGCGCACGCTCCGCACCGCACGCGACGTCTTGACCCGGAACACGCGCATGCTGTCGTCGCCGCGCACGCCGACGCGCGGCCAGGCGAGCGGGCCGGGAGGGACGGCGGTCGCACCCTCGAGCGCGGCGCCGGCTACGTAGCCGGCGGCCTCCGACGCGGCGACCACGCGTTCGTCACAGCGTCCGGTCGGATACGAGACGGCGGTGCACGGCCGGCCGACGAGGCTCTCGAGCTGCCGCTTCGACTCGCGGAGCTCGCCCTCGAGCGTCCCGTCGTCGACGTTCGTGAGCACCGGATGCGTCATCGTGTGGGAACCGATCTCCCAGCCGCGCTCGGCGAGCCGCGCGGCGCCGGCGGCATCGAGCCTCCCGCCCCAGCCGAGCATCTCCACCGTCAGGAACATCGTTCCCGGCGCCCCGAAGTCGGTAAGGACCGGTAGGCCGTGCTCGACGGCCGACGCGATGCCGTCGTCGAACGTGATCGCGGCTACGCGCTCGTGGTCGGAGCTCAGCACGGCGTCGGTGAACGTCGTCCACCGGTAGCCGCGCGCAGCCAGGTGCTTCAGCTGAGCATGGAGCGCGTCCGGCGTGACCTCGCCGTGGAGGGATCCGGGGGCGATGCCGTGGTAACAGAGGACGAGAACGTCACGGCGCGCCATGAGCGCGGAGCCTAGTGGCCGTGCGCGGTGCTGGCGCTGGCCCGGGCAGGCGCACGGTGAACGTCGTGCCTTCGCCGAGCGTGCTCTCGAGCGTCACGACGCCGTCCATCCGCTCGCAAAGCTCCTTCACGATCGCGAGCCCGAGACCCGAGCTCCACCGCGCCCCGTCCGGCATCCCCACCCGGTCGTGAAGGTAGAAGCGCTCGAACGCGTGCGGAATGTCCTCCGGCGCGAGCCCGACACCGGTGTCGACAACCTCGAGCACGCCGGGCCGCGCGCGGACGTGCACCGAGCCGCCCGGGGGCGTCGAGCGGAGTGCATTCTCCACGAGGTTCGAGACCACCTGCAGCACGCGGTCAGGGTCGCCCAGCGCAGGCGCTCCGTCCGGCACGATGGCGTCGAGCTCGACGCCGCTCGCGCGGGCCTCCGCCTCGTACCGGCGGACAGCCTCGCGCCCCACGTCGCCGAGGTCGATCTGCTCGCGATGGATGGCGAACTCGCGCCGGTTCATCCGCGCGAGGTCGAGCAGATCTCGCACGAGGCGCTCGAGCCGCCGTGCCTCCTCGCGAATCGTCGCGGCAGCCTCCTCGGCGGGGACCGCGCCGTCCTCCAGGGCCTCCGCATAGCCACGGATGGCCGTGAGCGGCGTCTTGAGCTCGTGGCTCACGGAGAGCAGGAAGTTCCGCTCGGCCTCCTTCGCCGCATGAAGCTGTTCCGCCATCTCGTTGAACGACGTCGCGAGCAGCGCGAGCTCCGCTGAGCCCTCGACGGGCACGGGATCGGGCGATTCGCCCGCGGCGAGGCTCTTGCTCGCTTCCGCGACGCGGCGGACCGGTCGCGCGATCGCCCTCGCAGTCAGGAACGATCCGACCGCGGCGAGCGCGGCCGCTATGGCCCCGGCGATTAGCAGCGCCAGGAGGAACGGCTGCCAGTCGGCGAAGCGCGGGTCCTTCGGGCGGAGCAACACGAAGCCGCGGCCTTGGACGTTGCGCGCGGCGAAGAGGTACGTCTCGCCCTCGACCGTGCGTGTGCCCTCGATGGGCCGACGCGCCCGCACGTCGGCGAGGTCCTCGCCCGCGAGATACGCGGATGGCTTGTCGAGGTCGACGATCTCGATCTGCTGGTTCTGCTTCGCGAGGAAGGGTTGCAGGCGCTCCAGCCGCGAGAACGGGAGCAACACGTCGAACTGGCCCTCCCGCTCGGCGATGAGGTCGGCCTGGTGGGCGAGGTCGTCGAGGTTCGCTCGCTCGACGGCCTGGCGCGACAGCACGACGCCGACCGCGAACGTCACACCGATGGAGAGGACGACGATGACGAGTATCGAGAAGAAGAGACGCCTGCGGAGCGGCGGAAACCGCCGCGCGCTCACGGCGCGACGGCCTTGTACCCGGCTCCGCGGACGGTCCTGATGAGGGCGGGCCGGCCGAGCTTCCGCCTCAGCTGACCCACGTGGACGTCGACGGTTCGCGTGCCGCCGGGGTAGCTCATCCCCCACACGCGATCGAGGAGCCGGTCGCGTGAGTGCACGACGCCGGGGCTCTCGAGGAAGTACGTGAGCAGATCGAACTCCTTCGCCGTCAGCTCGACGGACTGGCCGTCCACGACCACCTCGCGGCCCTCGACGTCGACGCAGACATCGGCGAGCTCGATGCGGTTCTCGCGCGGCGACGGCTCGGAGCGGCGAAGGATCGCCTTCACGCGGGCGACGAGCTCGCGCGGCGAGAACGGCTTCGGCACGTAATCGTCGGCGCCCAGCTCGAGACCGGCGACGCGGTCGGGCTCCTCGTCGCGGGCCGTCAGCATGAGGATCGGCACGGCCGACTGGGCGCGGATGCGGCGGCAGACCTCGAAGCCGTCAACGCCGGGCAGGCCGATGTCGAGCACGACGATGCGGATCGGGTGGCGCGTGAACTCAGCGAGCGCCTCCTCGCCGGTGCGTACCCACACCACGCGATAGCCGTCGCGGCCGAGGTACGTCCGCACGATTGCGCCGATTGCCTCCTCGTCCTCGACGAGCAGCACCGTGCCGCCCGTCTGTCCCGCGGGCAGGTGTGAGGCCTGGCCTTGCGCCGTCACTTTCTGGGGATCCCCGTCACGCGGACCGATGTCGCTGGCTGGTCGCCGTCTCTGATCGTGATGGCGTTCATGCGCAACGGGATGCCGGCGAGCGTCGTGAAGCGTCCGTTGACGATCACCTGCGCGGTCGGCGAGACCGGGATGAGCTGGCGTGTTCCGTCTCGCTCGAGCAGCTCGATCGAGCCGCCGCGGACGCCCACGACCTTCCCCTGGTCGATGCGGTAGTCGTGGACGACCCCGCCGCGGACGATCACGACCTCCGCCCGCGCCATGTTCTTGTTGAAGAACAGCTCGCCGAGAGCGCGCGCCTCGTGCGGCGGCGCCGACGACGCGGCGAACCCGGTGACGCCGACAACGAGCGCGGCGAGAGCCGCGGCTGCGAGCGTCCAGGGTTTCGAGACGCGAGATGCGTTGCGAGAACGTGCCACGCCGCTTTGATGATTGCCGGGCCGCATCAACGCGCGATATTGCCCGCGTAATCGGTTTGTAAAGTCGGCTGCACAGACGGCGATTCGCGGCGCGGCCGCACGACTTCCGTCGTTTCGAGGAGCACGGCCACGGCCTGGTCGAGATCGAGCCGCCGCTCGATCTTCACGAGCTCCGCCGGCGCGGCTCGTGTCTCCGCCAGCGGGCTCGCGAACAGCGTGCAGCAGTCTTCGGCGGGAAGGTTGGCGATCTCGTACGTGCCGATGTCCTGCGCCTCGCGAACGATCTCCGACTTGTCCCACGCGACGAGCGGACGGAGGACGGGCAGCGTCGCGGCGTCCTCGACGACGGTGAGGTTGCGAAGCGTCTGTGACGACACCTGGCCGAGCGAGTCTCCCGTTATGAGCGCCTCGGCGCCCTCCCGTTCGGCGAGCGCCGACGCCGTGCGCATCATCAGCCGCCGCTGCGCGATCACCTGCAGGCGGGCGGCGCCCGCAGCCGCCAGCTGCCGCTGGACGTTGCCGAACGGCACGATGTGGAGGCGTGAGCCGCCCTGGAAGCGGTCGAGCTCCGCCACCTGCGCGTAGGCCTTGTAGATCGACTCGGGGCCGGTGAACGGCCGACCGGAGAAGTGGACGAACTCGCAGCGCAGCCCTCGCTTCATCGCGCGGTACGCGGCGACCGGCGAGTCGATGCCGCCCGAGATGAGGCAGACCGCGCGTCCCGAGACGCCGACCGGCAGCCCGCCGCGGCCGGGGATGCGCTCCGAGAACGCGAAGAGCTCGCGCTTGTCGACCTCGAGATGCACCTCGAGGTCGGGGTGCGTGAGATCGACGCCGAGCCCGAGCTCGTCCTGCACCGCCTTGCCGACGACGATCGCGAGCTCGTGCGACGTGAGTCGCCAGCCCTTGTCGCGACGGCGGGCGCGGATCGCGAAGGTCGCGCCGGGGCGGTCGCGCAGCAGGTCGATCGCGGCTGCGCATGCCGCCTCCGGTGTCTTGTCGAGCACGAGCGCGGGATGGAGGAGGTTGACGCCGAGTACGTCTCGCGCACGCTCGGTGAGCTCATCCACGGGAGCCGGCGAGAGCACGGCGAGGACACCTCCGCGCTGGCGGAGCTCGAGCGGGCCGAGATCGCGAAGCAGGCGCTGGACGTTCCGCCGCAGCTGCGCATAGAAGAGCACGCGGTTGCGTCCCTTGAGCACGATCTCCCCGAACTTCAGGAGCACGCATGACTGCATGGGCTAAGAGTAGGTGACGGCCTGGTCTGTGAGCAGTGTCTGGACGGGTGTTCGCACCCTGGCGGCGGGAATCTCCTCGTCTCCGGCGAGCAGCTGCGCGAGCGCTTGTGCCTTGTCCTCGCCGGTCACGACCCACAACACCTCGCGCGCCCGGTCGATTGCGGGGTACGTCAGCGTCATCCGTCGGCGACCCGAGTACTCGCGCGAGATGGCGACGTCGCGGTCTCGGACGAGGAGCGCGCCGCAGTTCGGGACGAGCGAAGCGGTGTGGCCGTCGGGGCCGAGACCGAGGTGCACGAGGTCGAGGCGGTCGGGGAGCAGCGCGGCGTAGCGCTCCGCGGCGGCGCCGAGATCCTCGTCCTCGACCGGCATGGGGACGATCCGCGCGTGTGTGAGCGCTGCCTCGATCTGCGTGAGGTTCCGCTCCTCGTGCCCGTGCGGAGCGACGCGTTCGTCGACCTGGAAGACGCTGACGGCGTCCCACGGCACGTCCTCGGCGTCGAGCAGCTCGAGCAGCGGCTGGACGCGGCCGCCCGAGAGGGCGAGCGAGAAGGCGCCGCGCTCCTCGATGCATGATCGGATTCGCTCCGCCACGAAGGTCGCGGCGCGGCGGAAGACCGCGTCTGCGTCGCCCAACACCTCGACGCTCAGCCCAGGCACGCGATCACCGTACCCGTGCTACCGTCGCGGCGTGAAGCGTCGAGTCGTCGGGGCCGTGTGCGCCGCGCTCGTTGTCTTTGCGCTGCCCGGCACGGCGTCGGCCGATCACGTCAGCGCGACGTTCACGGTGTCGGCGAAGCTCGGTCAGCGTGTCGCGAATTCCTGGCAGGTTGAGGTCGACTGGTCGATCACCTGCACCGGCGCGTCGGACCCGCTGTACTTCGGTGATCTCTCCCTCATCGAGGAGAGCACTGGCGACAGCTTCTTCCTCGGAGGAACTGCCGGGCCCTCAGGCAAGAGCATCGCCTCGGTTCCGATGAAGACGTCCGCGCGCCGCTTGAAGCCGCGCCTGAATTCCTCCTGCGGCTCGAGCTCTGGCGCCCTCCACGGCTCCGGTACCTCGGTGGTCCTCGGCAACGAGGTCACCGTGCCTGCGTTGAGCTGCGACCCCAACCTGCTTGCAAAGGCCCTTCGAGAGTACGAGACGGCGAAGAGCTTCTACAACGCGGCCGTCCAGGATCTTCGACAAGCACACGAGCAGGTGGATACCACGCTCACGGAGCTGGCGAAGGCCAAGGCGAAGAAGGCCGCGCTGAAGGCCGCTCTCAAAGAGCTCATTGCCCTGCTTGGCGAGGACGCCGCCGCGGCGGCGAGCGTCGTGGCGATCTACGTGCGCATCGGGCTCGTCATCAATGCGATCGTCTTCAAAGTGCTGCCAAAGCTCCAGGAGTCGCGGAAGGCGTTCAAGGAGGCACGAGAGGACTTCGAGCGCGCCGAGGCGTGGCGGAAGCGTGCGGAGGCGTCGCTCGCGGCGGCGCTCCGGCAGGGGCCTTGCACGGGCGACCTGCGCGCCAAGCTCGACCAGGCGCTCGACGAACAGCGCAGGCAAGCGGCGGCGCGCGCGCTGATCGAGAGCTGGGAGAACAACGGCTACCTGTATCTCAACCCGGCGACCGGTGAGGTGCTCGACGAGGCGGCTGCCCTGCGTGAGGCGCGGAGGATTCTCGAGGGTGGCCAGCGAACCGCGCAGTCGCGAGTCGGCCAGGCGGCGCCGCGAATCACGGCGACGCGCCGCCAGATGGAGGCCGCCGTCCTGAAGATCGACGTCGCTCAGCGCCTCACAGACACCGTGCGCCGGAGGATTCTGCGCGCGGACGCGGCCGCGGAGCGGCTCCGGATGCGGCTCCGCCCGCTCATCCGCTGAGGGGTGCATCGCCGATCTCGGCGAGCAGTGAGCCCTCGACCGAGACCGATGGGAGATCGTGGTACTCGCTGCCGAGCACGACGTCCTCGAGCTCGACCCGAACGGTGTCTCCCTCCTCGCAGCCCTCGAGCTCGACGCGAATCGTGCCCTTGGACTCCTCGTCGGCGGACGAGAGCTCGTTGCCCGTGTCGTCCAGGGCGAAGAACGACGCTCCGCGCGCCTCCGTGTAGACGTATTCGTTGGGGAGCATCGTCACCGGGTTGCGCTCGACGTCGGCCTGGACCGCGCGCAGGATCCAGTACGCGGGTGGCGATTCCTCGCGCGGCAGCTCGCCGGCCAGAACGTGGACCGCGTGGCGGTGCGAGTTGCTCTCGTCGAACGGCGCGCACCACGCGCTGACGGTCTCAGGGAACGCCGCGAGCGAACCGTCGGCGCGCGTTAACTCGACATCGACGGACTGCGTACCGCTGACGCCGGTGCTGCCGCCGCAGCCTGCGGCCACCGCCGCCGCGGCGAGAGCAAGCGCGTGGAGGTGCTGGCGGTTCAGAGAGTGGAGCCGAGGGGGATCGAACCCCTGACCTTTTGGCTGCCAGCCAAACGCTCTCCCAGCTGAGCTACGGCCCCGTCCGCCCGCAGTTTAGCGGCGAGACACATCCGTTACGCGGTGGCGGCGACCTCGATCGAGGGCACGTCCGACCAGAGCTCCTCGAGCTTGTAGAAGCCGCGCGTGTCGGGCGTGAACACGTGCAGCACGACGTCGAGGTAGTCGGCGACGATCCACGTTCCCTCCTGCACGCCGTCCACTGAACGAGGCAGGACGCGTCCGTCGTCCTTCAACGAGTGCGCGACCTCGTCGTAGATGGCCTTCGTCTGCCGGGAGTTGCCGCCCGAGCAGATGACGAAGTAGTCGGTGTACGAGCACACCGGCCGCATGTCGAGGATGACGACGTCGCGTGCCAGCTTCTCCTGGGCGATGCCGGCAATACGGCGAGCCTGTTCGAGCGAAGTCAGTGCGGTTCGGTCTCCTGAGTCGATCGCTCTGGAGTCTAGCCCCGGTACAGACCGAGCCGCTCGATCTCCGCGGCCACCGCAGGCGGCACGAGGCCGTCGATCGGCTCGCCGGCGGCGACGCGGCGGCGGATGTCCGTGGAGCTGACCGGCGTCGGCTCGATCTCGAAGAACGTGACGCCCGCGGGCGCTTCGGTCACGGCGTGACCTGGCCTTTCCCCGACCGCCAGTCGAGCGAGCTCGAGCACGGCCTCGGGCTCCTTCCAGCTCGGGAAGTCGGCGAGCTCGTCGGCGCCGATGACAAGCACTGGGTCGTCCAGCCGGCGAGCCCGCAGCATGTCGATCGTCCGCGGATGCTCGTCGAGCTCGATGTCCTCGCTAGGGAAGGCTGCACGTGCCAAGGCGAGCCGATCGGCCGCGCTCGCCACGACCTCGCGGTGACCCGGATCGGCAACGACGAGCAGGAGCGTGCGCGCGCCGCCGAAGTGCCGCTTCGCGCCCTCGACGACCCTCACGTGACCGACGTGTGGCGGGTCGAACATCCCGCCGAAGACCAGAGTCACCGGTACTCCAGGGTCTCGTCGCCGACCTCGACCTCGTCGCCAGAACGCGCGCCTGCCTGACGCAGGGCCTCCTCCAGCTCCCCCTTGTCCGGCGCGGGGCCCGCCACGCGGTAGCCGCGGTCGGTGCGGAGGATGCGGAACGCCGGTCGCCTTGGCTTCGGCCGGTAGACGAGGTAGTCGGCCATCTCCGGCTCGACGGGCTCCTCCTCCGGCAACGGCGGCACGAGCGAGAAGAGTGCGCGGCGAAACGCCTCCACGCCCTCACCGGTCGCACAAGAGAGCGGGAACACCGCCAGCACGCCGGGCGGCTCGAACACGGGAGGCTCGGGGAGCAGGTCGATCTTGTTCAGCACGAGCACCTCGGGCAGCTCATCGAGCCCCGCGCCGTAGCTACCAAGCTCGGCGCGAATCGTCGCGTAGTGGCTGTCTAGGTCGCCGGTCGCGGCGTCGACGACGTGAACGAGCATCCGGGCCCGCTCGAGGTGCGCGAGGAACTCGTGGCCGAGGCCCGCGCCCTCGGCGGCGCCTTCGATCAGTCCGGGAACGTCCGCGACCACAAGCTGGCTTCCGTCCGGAGCATCGAGCGTCCCCAGCACCGGCTCGAGCGTCGTGAACGGATAGTCGGCGATCTTCGGCTTCGCATTGGAGATGCGCGCCAGGAGCGACGACTTCCCCGCGTTCGGGAGACCGACGAGCGCGGCGTCGGCCAGGAGCTTCAGGTGCAGCTCGAGCTCGGCCTCCTCCCCGGGCAGGCCGGTCTCGGCAAACCGTGGTGTCTGAAGCGTGGATGACGCGAAACGGCGGTTGCCGCGCCCGCCCGCGCCCCCGCGGCCGACGACCGCCCGGGCGCCGGGATGCGCGAGATCGGCGATGAGATGTCCCTCGGCGTCGAACACCTGCGTGCCGACGGCGACGCGCAGCACGGCGTCTTCACCGTCTGCGCCGTGCTTCCCCGTTCCGCGGCCCGGGCCCCCACGGCCCGCTGCGTACGTCCGCCTCGATCGAAACGCCGACAGGTCGCGGAGGTCGGGATCGGCCACGAGCACGACGTCCCCGCCGTTCCCGCCGTCGCCTCCGTCAGGCCCACCTCTGGGCACGTGCTTCTCGCGGCGGAAGCTGAGCGCGCCGTCTCCACCACGCCCGGCGACCGCGGTGATGCGGGCGCGGTCGTGGAACATCGGTAGCCCGCTAGTCGGTGACGGAAACGGTGCGGCGCTCGCCGCTCGTGCGGAAAGCGACCTTGCCGTCGCGCAGCGCGAAGATCGTGTCGTCACGGCCGAGGCCGGCGCCCGCTCCCGGCTTGAAACGCGTGCCTCGCTGGCGGACGATGATCATCCCGGCCTTCACGACCTCGCCGGAGAAGATCTTCACGCCGAGCATCTTCGGGTTCGAGTCGCGGCCGTTCCGCGACGAGCCGAGTCCCTTCTTGTGTGCCATTACGCGTCCTCTTTCGTTTGAGCCGGCGCCTTCTTGGCCGCGGGCTTCTTCGCCGGAGCCTTCTTCTCTGCAGCCGGCTTCTCTGCAGCCGGCTTCTCTGCAGCCGGCTTCTCGGCCGCCTTCTTCGGCTCCGCCTTCATGCCGATGGCGGTGATCTCGATCTCCGTGAGCTTGCTGCGGTGGCCCGTGTGGCGCCGGATGCCGGACTTCGGCTTGTACTTGCCGATGCGGATCTTGTCGCCGAGCATGTCCTGTACGACCTTCGCCGTCACCTGCGCGCCCTTCGGGGAGAACTCGGCCTTGCCGTCGCCGCCGACGAAGAGCACGGGCGGGTGAAACGGCTTGTCCGCAGGCGTCGTGAGCCGGTCGACGATGAGCCGCTGGCCCTCCTCGACGCGGTACTGCTTTCCCTGAAGAGAGATGATGGCGTACATGGCTAGGAATGCACGCGTCGCGGGCGCGCGGGCGGATGCCAGTGTACCGGAACCAGGTGCGAAGCCCGCTGCCCCAGGGCTGCGCGAGGCCCTCGCCATCTGGGCACTCCTACTCGTGAACGTCGTGCTCATTTCTGTGACGTATGCGCGCCTTCCCCCGGAGGATCTCTACAACACCGACGTCGGCGGCGTACGCGGGGGACTGGGCCGTGCGCTCGTCGAGCTGAACTTCCCGATCGCGCTCATCGCGGTCGGCCTGCTCACTGTGGCGGCGAACGCGCTGTACGAGACGCGTCGCCGGCTCGTCGCGTGGGTCTCGGCGATCGCGATACCCCTGTGCGCGCTCACGGCCATCGTGGTCGACCAGGACGACCTCGACGCGGCCCTTCGCAACGTGCTCCCGGCCATCGGGGTCGCCCTCGTCGCAGCCTTGACGATCGTCGCCGTACGAACGGCCGGCGTACGGGCGACGCCCGGGGCACGCGGCGACTGGCTTCGGATCGTGCTCGCAGCGCTCCTCGCGCTCATCGCCGTGCCGTGGATCTTCGCGCTCCTCGGGTTCTACGCCCCGAACCCGATCTACGCCGACGAGCCCTCACCGGGCGAGCCGATCACGGCGGTCCACCTGGGCGGCCATCACGGGTTCTACGGCGTGCTCATCGCGCTCACCGGACTCGCGTTGAGCCGCGCGCTCCCGTGGTTCCGGGACCGGAGGCTCACGGCGGTGTCATCCGCCGTCCTCGCGCTCGCCGTCGCCTACGGCGTCGCGAATGCCCTTCAGGACTTCACGCTCGAGCAGCTCTGGAAGCGGGGAACGATCGACTGGAAGCCTCCGAGCGTCGTCATGCCCGCGATCAGCTGGGGCTGGCTCGCAGTTCTCGGCGTCGCTCTCCTCGTCGAGCTCGCGTGGTTCAGGCGCGAGCGGCGACGCTAGTCGGCAGGGGCCTCAGCTACTGGCTCGGCGCTGACCGCGGAGGCGGCGGCCGGCTTGCGACGCCGGCGCCCGCCGCGTGACCCGCGGCGTGTGCGCTTCTTCTTCGGCGCCCCTGGCTCCGTCTGTGCCTCGTCGCCGTCGGTCGATGGCTCCTCGCCGAGGTCGGCGGCGGGCAGGTGGATCTTCGGCGGCGCGGCGGTCTCGGCGACCTCGCCATTCGCAGCCGCGTTACCGTCGACGGCGGCGGGCTTCTTCTTGCGGTTGCGCCCGCCCCGGGAGCCACGGCGCGTCCGCTTCTTCTTCGGCGCGTCGGCGGGCTCCTCCGCGGCGCCTTCTGCGGGCTCGTCCACGGCCTCCTCGGCCACCGCGTCAACCACGTCCTCGGCCTCCTCGACCTCCGCCTCCTCGACCTCGGCCTCCTCCGCCTCCGCGACCTCGGCCGCGGGCTCCTCGGCGACCTTGCGGGAGCGACTGGCCCGCGTCGGCTTCTCGGCCAGACCTTCGGCGGTGATCGGGGCGGCAGCCTGCTTGCCTGCGACGGCGAGCGTCGCGAACGCCGTCCCGTCGAGCACGCGCTCGACTCGAATCTTCACCTTCTTGCCGACGAGCTTCGCCGCGCCGCCGACGGCGATGTCCAACCCGTTGAGCTTGCCGACCCCCGACTCGACGTCGTAGAGCCCGACCTCGACGAGCTTGAGCTCGAGCTCGGCGCCCTCTTCGACCGCGGCCTGTGGCTGAAGCTTCGCGAGCGGCCCCCTGTCGAGCACGTTGAAGTGGTCGAGCGGGGCGTCCGCCTTCGACTCGAGGAAGAAGCGGCGCTTCGTGATGTCCTCGAGAGCCTGGAGCTGGGCCGCTCCCGGGCCGACGAGGAGATCGCGAACGCGAGCGTTCAGCTCGACCCGGAACGCCTTCGTGCGCGGGCTCTCGCTCGCGAGCGCCCGGAGCCTGCGCTCGGCGTCGACCGCGGCAGAGCCCTCGGAGAGGATCGTGCCGTCGCCCTCGCATGTCGGGCAGCGCCGCGTGAGGATCTCGCGCGGCCCCTCGGTGACGTTCTGACGCGTCATCTCGACGAGGCCGAGCGGGGAGATCTCGACGACGTACGTCTTCGTCCGGTCGCGCTCGAGCTCTCGCTTCAACGCCTCTTCGACCGTGGCCCGGTTCTTCGGGTTGGCCATGTCGACGAAGTCGATGACGATGATGCCGCCGATGTCGCGCAGCCGTAGCTGCCGGACGACCTCCTTCGCCGCCTCGACGTTGTTCTTCGTCACGGTCTCCTCGAGCCTCGCCGTCGACGTCCGCGAGCGCGAGCCGACGAAGCGACCGGTGTTGACGTCGATGACGGTGAACGCCTCCGCGTAGTCGAAGATGAGGTAGCCGCCGGACGGGAGGTCGACCCGCTTGTGGAGGGTCGAGCGGATCTCG
Source organism: uncultured Actinomycetes bacterium (assembly GCA_963755155.1). Classification (GTDB taxonomy): domain Bacteria; phylum Actinomycetota; class Thermoleophilia; order Gaiellales; family Gaiellaceae; genus PALSA-612. The sequence goes on from CAVWIV010000017.1 coordinate 37,664, forward strand.
GCGTCGACGCCGTGAGCCTCGAAGAGCGGCGTGCGCTCCTTGTAGCGCGTGACGCGCTCGGCCATGTGCGGCGACGTCTTCTTGAGGTAGCCGGTGATGCGCCGCATCGTCTTGTCGTCGTCGACGAGCGCGCGCTCGAAGTCCTCGGTGAAGAGGTCGCGGACGACGCGGAGCGGCAGCTCGGCCTCGGAGTAGACGAGGCTCGGCGTGGGCGCCTTCTTCGAGCTCGCCTGGATCTCCTTCCAGAGCTTCTCGAGGAAGCGCACGTCGCGCTCGATGTCCTCCGGCGACGCGCCTTCCGCCGCGGTGCGGACGATGAGCCCGCCGCTCGGCAGCTTGATCGCGCGCAGGATCTCCTTGAGGCGAGTGCGCTCGTCGTCCTCGAGCCGCCTGGAGACGCCGACCCCCTCGCCGAGCGGGACGTAGACGACGAAGCGGCCGGGCAGCGAGATCTCCGTGGTCAGCCGCGCGCCCTTCGACTTCATCGGGTCCTTGACTGCCTGGACGAGGATCTCCTGACCGCGGGCGAGGAGGTCCTGGATGCGCCGGCCGTGGCGCTTCCCCTCCAGCTCGGGGCCGACGATCTCGTCGACGTAGAGGAAGCCGTTCTTCTCGAGACCGATCTCGACGAACGCCGCCTCCATGCCGGGGAGGACGTTGTCGACGACGCCCTTGTAGATGTTGCCGGCGATCGAGCGTCGCCCGGGGCGCTCGAGGTACACCTCGGCCACGCGGTCGTCCTCGAGCACGGCGACCGCCTGCTCGGTGACGTCCACGGAGACGAGGAGCTCGCGCTTCGCCGCGGGGAGCGGCGCCCTGCGGGTCGGCTGCTTGCGCCGCGAGTCCGTTCGGGAGCTCGAGCGCTTGCGGGCCGGCGGCTTCGGCTTTGGCTTCTCCTCAGCCTGCTCGGAGCCCTGCTCGGCAGCCTCGGCCTGCGCCGTCTGCGGCTTGCGCTTGCGGTTACGTCCACCGCGTGATCCGCGTCGCCGTCGCGGTCGAGCCTCGGTGGTGTCGCCGGCGGCCGGAGCCGCGGCTACTGGGGGTGCTTCAGCCTGTGGTGTTGCGGTGTGGTGCGGGTGCTGCGGGTGAATCGTCTGCGGGCGTCTGCTCTTCCTGAGCGCGCCGTCGAAACCAACGTAGGGCCAAGAATTTCTCCTTCGAATGGGACGCGCGCGCGACCTGCGGCCGGCGAAGGGCGCGGTACGTGCGGCGCGTTGTGTGTGAGGGTCACTATGAAAACCTCTGCAGCCAGGGTACCAGTAGGCTCACGCCGCCTTGAGCTTCGACCGGCGCGTCCTGATCGTGCGGAGCCGCACCGCGAGCCGCGCCCAGGCCCACGGCTCGACCTCCGCGTACCTCGGCTCGTGACTCGCGAGGTTGCGAATACTGTCGAGATACTCGAACCACGCGTCCGCCTCTTCGATCTCGAGCAGCTCCTCTGCTTCCGATCGCGGCGGCGGTGCCTTCTCGAGCTTCGCCACGATACGGGATGCTAGGACCTTGTTCGGACAGACAGCGTGGCCATGAGTGACGACCGATACGAGAAGGGCCGGCAGCGGCTCTCTGAGCTCGCCGGCGAGCGGGGCGAAGCGGTCATCGCCGGGCTCGAGGAAGTGTCGCCGGACCTGGCCCGCTATGTCGTCGAATTCGGGTACGGAGACATCTACTCGCGGCCCGCGCTCGACGATCACGCGCGGCAGCTGGCCGCCATCTCCGCCCTCTCGGCGATGGGCGGCGCGGAGCCGCAGCTCGAGTACCACATCGGCATCGCCCTCAACGTCGGCGTCCCGCCAGGCCAGATCGTGGAGACGGTCGTCTTCCTGTCGCCGTTCATCGGCTTCGCGCGGACGCTGAACGCCGTGCGCTCGGTCAAACGCGTCTTTGCCTCTCGCGGATCTCGCTGCTCAGGGACGCCGCCGTCCACGGACGGCGATCGCCTCCAGGACACCGATGGCGATGAGGTTCGCGACGAGCGACGATCCACCGACGCTCACGAACGGCAGCGTGATCCCGGTCACCGGCGCGACGCCCGTCGCCATGCCGACGTTGACGAAGATCTGGAACAGGAGCGCGAAAACGATCCCGGCGGCGACGATGGCCGAGAACGCGTCGCGGGCGATCGTGACGATCTTCAGGCCCCGCCAGACCACGAGCAGGTAGAGCAACAGGAGGATCGCCGCGCCCATGAAGCCGCGCTGCTCCGACAGCGATGCGAAAGCGAAGTCGGTCGCGTGCTCGGGCAGGTAGTCGAGCCGGGTCTGCGTCGCCTCGTCCACGCCCCGTCCGGAGAAGCCGCCGGAGCCCACGGCGGTGATCGACTGCCGCTGATTCCACGTCGTGCCCTGAGGGTCCTCGTCCGGGTCGAGGAAGCCGGTCAGGCGGTCGGTCTGGTACGGCTTCAGCACCTCGATTCCGGCGGCCGGCAGTAGCCAGAGAGCCGCGAGGATGGCCACGAATGTAAGTGCCGCCAGCACGGCGAGATGGACCCAGCGCACGCCCGCCACGAAGAGGCAGGCTGCGAGAGCGGCGAGGTACACGAGCCCGCTGCCGAGGTCCGGCTGGAGGAACACGAGCAGCACGGGCGGCATCGCGAGCGCGATCGCGAGCAGCGGCGTGCGCACGTCCTCGATGCGCCTGATCCGGTCGGCGAGGAAGGCGGCGATGAAGAGGACGAAGAGGAGCTTTCCGAACTCGGACGGCTGGAAGCGGAAGAACGAGACGTCGATCCAGCGCCTCGAGCCGCGCGCCACGGTGCCCACGAGCGCGACGAGCACCATGACCCCGATCATCACGCCGTAGATCGCAGGCTTCCAGCGGCGATACCAGGCGGGGTCGACGAAGATCGCGGCGACCATCAACACCGCGCCGATCGCCGCGAAGACGATCTGGCGGGTGAAGTAGTAGCTCGGCTCGCCCGGGACGTCGTGCTGCGTGATGCCGGAGATCGCCCAGAGCCCAAAGGCGACGAGCCCGCACGTGGCGGCGAGGAGCACCCAGTCGAGCCGGGCGACGAACGGCCTGTCCTCCGAGCGCGTAAGGGGCCCCGCCCGGCGGCGGCGGCGAGTTGCCTGGACGGTGTCGACGTACTCGACCATCAGTCCGTGTTCCCGATGTCGCCGATCGCCGGCGCCTTCGTCTTGAAGTGCTGCTCGAACACCTTGAGCGCCGCGGGCGCGGCGGCAGTGCCGCCGTGGCCGCCGTTCTCGATGACCGCGCAGAGCGCGATCGTCGGGCTGTCGGCCGGGGCGTAGCCGCACCACCACGACTGGTCGAGCAACAGCGGGTAGCTGTAGCCGGGCAACTGCACGACCTTCTCGGCCGTGCCGGTCTTGCCGGCGACGGGAACCGAGTAGCTGCCGAAGACCGATGTCGCGGTGCCGTAGGCGGCGTGCGTGGCGTCGTAGAGCGCGCTCTGAATCACCTCGATCGCGGTCGGATCGACGCCCGAGTCCACGGGCGGCGGGGGCTGGAACGACCGCACGACCGTCGGCGCGGCGTTCTGGCCGCCCGTCTTCTCGACGGCGGAGACGACGTGCGGTGTCACGACCTTGCCGCCGTTCGCGACGAGCGCGAAGAACCGCGCCATCTGCAGCGGCGTGACCGCGACGTCCTTCTGCCCGATCGTCAGCTGGATCGAGTCGCCGGGCTTCCAGAGCTTGTCGATCGGGTTCGTGTAGGTCTCCTCGCGCCACTCCGGCGTCGGCAGGATCCCGCGCTCTTCCGGGCCGATGTCGACCCCGGTCGAGGCACCGATCCCGAAGCGGCTCGCCCATGCCTGGAGCGGGTGCCCACGCTCGGGCGGCAGGTCGTAGAACATCGTTCCGAGGCGGTAGAAGTACGTGTCGCACGACGCCGCGATCGCCTCCGACATCGCCATCGGCCGGTTGACGTTCGGATCCCAGTTGCGGAAGGTCTGGTCGGCGCCGGTGACGCCGGGCACCAGGTACGAGCCCGTGCAGGGCAGCTGCGAGTACTGGTCGACGAGGTGCTCCTGGAGCGCGGCGAGCGCCGTGATGGGCTTGAACGTCGATCCCGGCGGGTAGATCGCCGCCGTCGCGCGGTTCAGCGCCGGGTAGTTCTCGCGCCTGGCGGTATCGGCGTCGAGCAGCGGCTTCAGCTGCTTCTCGTCGTCACGGCCGGTGAACACGCTCGGCCGGAACGTCGGGTAGGACGCCATGGCGAGGATGTCGCCGTTGTTCGGGTCGAGCGCGACGATCGAGCCGCCGTTCGCCGCCCACGCGCCGTCGGCGTGCGCGAGCGAGATGCCGTGCTGGAGGGCGCTCTCGGCGGCGCGCTGGAGGGCGATGTCGATCGTGAGGCGTACCGAGTCGCCGGGCTTCGGGATCTTCGTCAGCAGCAGCTCGCTCTTCGGCCGGCCGAGCGAGTCGACGCGGAGCTCGGCCAGGCCGTCCTCTCCGCGCAGGACCTGGTCGAACGCGGCCTCGACCCCGGATTGGCCGATCCGGTCGCCCGCGACGTAGCCCTCCTTCCGCAGGTGCTTCAGCTGCTCAGCGGAGACTTCGCCCACGTAGCCGAGGCCCTGCGCGAAGAGCTCCTCGGCGGGATACGACCGGAGGTACGTCTGCTTGAGGTCGACGCCCGGGAATTCGCTCTGGTGCTCGTCGAGGTAGTCCATGACCTCGGGCGAGACCGCGACTTTCAGCGTGACCGGCGTCAGCGGGTCGTCCTGGTGCGCCCGGATCTGCTGGCGGAGCTTCCAGAACGGGATGTCGAGGATCTTCGCGAGCTCGCGCACTTCCGTGTCGCGGCCCGAGCCGCTCGGCAGGCTGGCCGGCCAGACGACGACCGCGGTCGACGAGACATTGCGGACGATCACGCGGCCCTGCCGGTCGACGATCGTCCCCCTGGGCGCCTCGATGGAGTCACGCCGCAGCTGGTTCTCGGCCGCCGCCGTCCGGTACTTGTCGGGCGAGAGGATTTGCAGCGACCACAGCCTGAGGAAGAGGACGCCGAACGCGATCAGCGCGATGCCGCCGAGAATCGCGACGCGCATCGCCATCCGAGGCGTGAGGAGGTACGGCTCCTCGACCTTGGGGTCCGGCGGGAGGAAGCTCGGTAGCTGGCCGGTGGAGCTAGCCAACGACGCTCACCTCCGGGCCGAAGGTCGTCACGCCCTGGCGGCGCGGGAGCAGCCGCCGCACGATCGCGAAGACCGGCCACGTGGCGAAGAGGTTCAGCACGAGGGACTGCGCGAGTGTCGCGACGAGAACCTCCTGCGCGGGCGCCGGCTCGCCGAGCATGAAACGTAGGACGAGCGAGCCCGCGGCGAAGAGCACCGTCATCACCCCGACGGCGAGGTACGGCGCGTAGCGGCGTCCCGACGGCGCCGTCTCGCCGTAGCGGCCGGCCCAGTAGCCGGCCAGCGTCAAGAGGAGAGACGTCATGCCGAGCGTGTCGAGGAGCGCGATGTCGACTACGAGGCCCGCGAAGAAGCCGGCGACGGCGCCCGTCGTGGCGCCGCGCACGAGCGCGACGGCCACGAGCGTCACCAGGAGGATGTCGGGCACACCGCCCAGGACGGACATGCCCGAGAAGACGGCGGTCTGGACCACCGCAGCGACGAACACGACGACCCCGACCTTGAGCCCGTCGAGGGTCATCGGCGGCTTGCCCTCGACGCCGTCTCCGGCTTCTCGACGAGCACGAGCACGGAGTCGAGGGACGAGAAGTCCACGAACGGATCGACCTCGATGCGCTTGTAGATGTCCGTGTCGAGCTGCCCGACGCTCGTGACGATGCCGATGGGGATCCCACGCGGGTAGATCGACGCGAGCCTGCCGGAGCGCCAGCCGGCGGTGATGACGACGTCGCCTGCCCTCACGACGTCCTCCTTCGTGACGCGATCGAGGACGAGCGCCTCGCCGCCGGCGATGCCGTGACGGACGATGCCGGCCGCGTTCGTGCGCAGGTCGAGCGCGGAGACGGCGCTCGTCTCGTCGGTCAGCAGCGTCACCCGCGCGCTCCGGCGCGACACCTTCGTCACTCGGCCGACGAGCCCCGAGGCGGTGACAACCGGGTCGTTGAGGTGGATGCGCGAGTTCGTGCCGGCGGCTATGAGCACCTGCTGCTCGAACTGACCAGGCGTGCGGCCGATGATGCGCGCGGCGACGCCGCTGTAGTCGCGGGGGAAGGCGGCACCCTCACGGAAGCGCAGCAGCCGCCGGAGCTCGGCGTTCTGGCGTACGGCCGTCTGGTTCTGGATCGCCTGCTGGCGAAGACGCTCGTTCTCTCTGCGGAGCTGCTCGTTCTCCGACTTCGCATCGAGCATGTCGCCCGCCCAGCCGTACAGGTCTTCGAACGGCTGCGCGACGCGCTCGGCCGCAACCTGGAACGGGTGGAGTACGGAGGCGCCGGCGCTCTGGACGTCGTGGAGCGGCCCGCTCGAGGACTCGCGGAAGTACACGCTCAAGAGCGCGAGCGAGACGACGACGAGGCCCACGACGACCGCGCGGCGAACGAAGGGCTTGCCCGGCTTCGAGGGCGTCGCTGCGGAGGCCACGGGCCGCCGTCCGGTCGGTATGAGGGTCCCGACCCGGGCTGATCGGTGGCGAGGCACGAGGGGTCCTTAGTGTAGGGAAGCCTGCGGAACAGCTAACCGGTTAGACGCGGCTGCCGACGCGGTTCCGGTTGCGGCCGCGGCTCCGCTGGCTGCGGTGGATGACCTCGAACTCCTCGAGGCTCTTGCCGGAGCCGACAGCAACGCACGTGAGCGGCGAGTCCGCGACGTGCACGGGCATGTGGGTCTCCGAGCGCAGGCGCTCGTCCAGCCCGGTGAGCAGCGCGCCGCCGCCGGCGAGCATCACGCCGCGGTCCATGATGTCCGCTGCCAGCTCGGGGGGCGTCTTGTCGAGCGTCTGCCGAATGGCGTCCAGGATCTGGCCGACGGGCTCCTCGAGCGCGTGGCGAACCTCGTCGGACGACAGGATCACGGTCTTCGGGAGGCCGGTGAGCATGTCGCGGCCGCGCACCTCCGCCTTCAGCTCATCCTTCATGGGGAACGCGGAGCCGATCTCGAGCTTGATCTCCTCCGCCGTCTGCTGGCCGACGAGCAGCTTGTACTCCTTCTTCACGTGATTGACGATGGCCTCGTCCATCTCGTCGCCGCCCACGCGGAGGCTCTGCGAGACGACGATGCCGCCGAGCGAGATCACGGCCACCTCGCTCGTGCCGCCGCCGACGTCCACGATCATGTTCCCGGCCGGCTCGGCGATGGGGAGGCCCGCGCCGATCGCCGCCGCCATCGGCTCCTCGATGAGATACGCCTGGCGCGCGCCTGCGGACAGCGTCGCCTCCTCCACGGCCCGCCGCTCGACGCCCGTCACGCCGGACGGGACGCAGACGACCACGCGCGGGTGGGCGAAGCGGTGCTGGTGCACCTTCTGGATGAAGTGGCGGAGCATCTGCTCCGTGACGTCGAAGTCGGCGATGACGCCGTCCTTCAACGGGCGGATGGCCGAGATCGAGCCCGGCGTGCGGCCGAGCATTCGCTTCGCCTCGACACCGACCGCGTGTACCTCGCCGGTGCGCGTGTCGATCGCGACGACCGAGGGCTCGGAGAGGACGATGCCGCGGCCGCGGACGTATACGAGCGTGTTCGCGGTGCCGAGGTCGACGGCCATGTCGCGGCTGCCGAAACCCGTGAGGTTGTCGAAGATGCCCATTGGCGAGCCGTGGAGTCTAGCCGTGCGTCTTCGGAGCCCGGCTCAGTGCTCCGAGCACCAGCGCGGCCGGCAGCCCGACGACGTTCAGGTAGTCGCCCTCGATGCGCTCCACGAGCGACGCGCCGAAACCCTGGATCGCGTAGCCGCCGGCGCGGCCCTCCCACTCGCCGCTCGCGACGTAGTCAGCGACCTCGTCGGCTGTGAGCTCGCGGAAGGTCACGGCCGTCACAGCGCGGCCAACCTCCTCCCACTCGGGGTTGCGGAGGCAGATTCCCGAGACCACCTCGTGCGTTCTGCCCGAGAGACGCGTGAGCATCGACCGGGCCTCGGCGACGTCGGCAGGCTTACCGAGGACGGCCTCGTCAAGCACCACCACGGTGTCTACGCCCAGCACCAGCGCATCGCCTCCCTCGACGGACCGGGCCTTGCCGACCGCGTGCCCGACGGGATCGTCGCCGACCTCCTCGTAGCTCGGAGGCACCACGCGGAACGGGATCCGCAGCTGCTCGAGGATCGCGCGGCGCTGGGGCGAGGTGGACGCGAGCACGATCATCCGGCGAAGTTGCGCTTTAGCTCGGACGTGTAGCGCCGGCCGACGCGCTTCGCGTTCTCGGCGAGCCATTCGTCGAACCGATCGCCTCCGCGCGGCTCCTCGTGGGAAACGATGAGCCCGGCCTGGAGCGCGCCCAGCTCGTGGCGCGTGAGCAGGACGTCGCGAAGCGCGAAGCCCGCGGCACGGCTCGCCGCAAGCGCGATCTCTGGCGGCGCGCGGCCGATCCACGCGCGACTGCCGACCGCCCGCGCGATGAGCCTGACGAAGGCCTTGTACGTCCAGCGCGAAGGCCCCGCCGCGTCGAGCACGACGTTCCCCTCCGCCAGCCCAGCCTCCACGCAGAGGGCCGCCGTGTCCCGAACGGACACGAGCTGCACCTCGTAGCGGCCGTCGCCGGGGACGAGGAACACCGGCACGTGCCGCAGCCCCCAGGCGATGTTGTTGACGAGGATGTCTTCCGGGCCGAAGACGAGGGTCGGGCGAACGATGGCGTGCGGGAGGCCCGACTCGCGCACGACGTCCTCGGTCTGCGCCTTGCCGCGGTAGTACGGGAACGGCGACGCGTGGTCGGGATTGGCGACGCTGACGTGCACGATGCGCCGCACGCCCACGCGACGGGCGGCGTCGACGAGCCGGCGGGTGTTCTCGACCGCCCGCGCGAACGTCGTCTCGCCGCGCTCGAACCGCACCCAGTACGTGTTGTAGAGCGTGTCGGCGCCGCGCAGGCTCTCGACGAGCGAGTCGTCGAACACGAGCGGCGCCGCCTCCACCTTCTCAGCCAGAGGATCGGACGGGTGCGGCGGCTGCCTCGTGAGGGTGCGGACGCGACGCCCACGCGCGAGCAGCTCCTCGGCGATGTAACGCCCGGTGAACGAGAAGGCGCCGGTGACGACGTCGAGCTCGGCCACGCCTACTGAGCGCGCTTGCGTGCGACCCAGATCTCCTCGGTCGGCCACCGGGAGCCCCACTCCGGGGTGACGTACTCGTAGAACTCATGCGTCTTGGCGCCCTCCGGCGCGTAGAGCTCGATCAGCCGCTCGATCTCGAAGCCGTTGTTGCGCAGAACCTCGATCAGCTCGCCGTGCGGGAGATGGAACTCGACCTCGCCGGTGTCCGGCCACTCGACGCGGTTCAGGTCGCGCTGTGGCCGCTGGAGGCTCTCGGTCACACCGTCGAGATTCATGCAGAGCAGCGAGACGGTCGAGTTCCGGAGGAACACGAGCCGCCCCCCGGGACGGAGCAGGCGTGCCGCCTCCGGGATCCAGCGGTAGGGGTCGGCCCAGATGGAGGCGCCGAACTCCGACGCGACGAGATCGAACGACGCGTCGGGGAGCGGCACGTCCTCGCCGACCGCCTCGACGAGCGGAAACTCGAGCCCGAACTCCTTCTGCATCTCGCGGGCGGTTTCGAGCTGCGCCGGCGTCGGGTCGACGCCGACTGGCCGCGCGCCGCGCTTCGCCATCCACGCCGAGAGGTACGCGGTGCCGCAGCCGAGGTCGAGCACGTCGAGCCCAGACACGTCGCCGTAGACGTTCAGCTCCGACTCGGGAACGCGGAAGACGCCCCAGCTCATGTCCTCTTCCGCCCAGGCCGCCCGCGCGTTCGGGCCCGTGTACTTTGCGTTGTTCCGCGTCCAGACTGCGACGTTCTGCGCGACGTACTCGGGGTACTCAGAGCCCGGCATCGCCGAACCAGAGCGCGATCTCGCGCTCGGCGGTCTCGGGCGAGTCCGAGCCGTGCACGAGGTTGTTCGGCATCGCGAGCGCGAGGTCGCCGCGGATCGTTCCCGGGCGCGGCGTCGACGGGGTTCGTCGCGCCGATCGTCGTCCGCGTCACGCGCACCGCGTCATCGCCCTCGAGCACGAGGGCGAGCGTCGAGCCGGTGGTGATGAAGCCGACGAGCTCGCCGAAGAACGGCTTCTCGGCGTGCTCCGCGTAGTGCAGTTCGGCGAGGTCGCGGTCGACGTTGAGCAGGCGCGCAGCGCGAACGACGAGCCCCCGCCGCTCGAAGCGTCCGAGGATCTCGCCGGCCAGCCCGCGCTCCATCGCGTCGGGCTTGACGAGGATGAGCGTCCGCTCCACGCGGACGAAATCTACTCGGCTGCTCGACGCCGCCGCCGCGCCTTCGACCGCTCCGTGGCGTCAGTCGCCGGTTCCGGCAGCTCGACCGGCGCCGCGGGCGCGAGACAGGCGTCTCACAGAACGGGCAGACCTGCCACAGCGGGTCGAGCGGCGCCTTGCAGCCCGAGCACGACTCACGCAGCCGCGTCGTGCAGACGGGGCAGACGAGATATCCGGTCTCCACCGCCGAGCGGCACACCGGGCATCGCTCTTCCGAGGGCCGTAGCGCCTGGAGCGCCTTCATCTCCAGCTCCCGCTCACGCACCTCGTCGAGGTACTCGGGAGGCCGGAACAGCATGTAGATGAGCGCGCCGACGAACGGCGGCACGAGCCCGAGCAGCGTCGCCATCGCTACGAGCCACGGGTCCTGGATGCGGCGCCGCGCGTCCTTGAACGTCCAGTACCCCACTGCGAGCCAGAAGACGACGACGAAGAAGAACAGGAGGTTGCGCGTGACGAACCACGCCTCGGAGTCGAAGAAGTCGGCGAGGGGCAACGCGGCCATATCAGCAGTTTAGGTATCCGCCTCGCGAGTCCTGCGAACCCGAAGTCAGGACTCGGTGCCCGCTCCTTGGCTCTCCGGGTTGGCGAGCGTTCGTGCCAGGTCGATCGCGTCGTCGATGTCCATGCCGGCGCCGAGTGCCTGCTCGTTCGCGTACTCGTCCGCGCCGAGGGCGTCGATGAGCGGCTGCGCGAGGAATCGCTCGAGCTCGAGGAATCGCGGGCTGCGGGTGCCGGCTTCGTCCAGCTTGTTGACTGCGCCTTGGAGCCGAGCAGCCGATCCCGCGTCGGCCGTGTCCGCTGCGAGCGCGATTCCGAGGAGCGTCTGCTCGAGTTGTTCTGTCGTCGTGCCCGTGGCGAGGATGAGATCGAGCGACTCCGAAAACGCTGCACTCGCCTCGCTACGGCGACCGAGCCCGAGGGCGGCGAAGCCGAGCGCGTGGCGAGCGCCGATGCCCCTGTAGTCGTCTCCGATCGCCTTGACCTTCTCGAGCACGGAGGCCGCCACGACATAGGCGGCTTCGAAGTCGCGCACGTAGAGCTCGAGGTACGCGAGAGACATGCTCGCGATTGCCTGATTCGCTTCGTCTTCTGTTGCGAGGAAACCCCGGCTCGCTTCCTGCAACAGGCGGCGCGCCTCCTCGTCGCGGCCTGCCTCGATCTGAAACCCCGCCAGGTCGCCCACAGCAATCGCCCTCATCCACTCGTCGTCGGCCTCCTCGAGCATGTGGGTGAGGACACGGATCGCCTCGTCGAGGTCGCCCCGGCGGGAGGCGACGAAGGCGAGGTCCCGAAGAGCCCAGGCGAGCGTTCGGTGCTCCCCCGATTCGTGGGCGAGCGTGACTGCCTCCTGTGCATGAGACTCGGCGCTGTCGAGCTGTCCCAAGCGCAATTCGGCTTCGGAGAGTTGCTGGAGCAGCATCGCGCGCGTGCCCGCGGCGAAATCGGCCCGGGCGAGGAGCCGAAGAAAACGTTCCTTTCCCTCCACGAGCCGGCCGCGCGGCCCCCAGAACCACACGAGCAGGTCCGCCGCACGTGCTGCGTCCTGTGGCGCAGCGCCCTCGAGATAGTCGAGGGTTGCCCGGAGGTTGTCCTCCTCTTCCCCGAACCACGCCAGCAGCTCCCGACGGCGGGGGCCCAGGATGAGAGGTTGTCGCTCCTCGAGCAGCGCGAGATGGTAGTCCGCGTGACGGCGGGCTAGCGCATCGGTCTCGCCGGCCTCGTCCAGCCGTTCGCGCGCATAGTCGCGGATCGTCTCGAGCATCCAGTAGCGCTCGTTCGTGTGGCGGAGCAGGCTCTTGTCGACGAGCGAGTGGAGGGTGTCGAGACCGGCCTCGCACACCTCCTCCGCCGCCTCGAGCGTGCAGCCGCCGCGGAAGACCGAGAGCCGGGCAAACAGGCGCTGCTCCTCCTCGTTCAATAGCTCGTAGCTCCACTCGATGGCGCCGCGGAGCGTCCGCTGGCGCTCGGGCAGGTCTCTCGCACCGCCGGTCAGCAGCGGCAGTCGCTGCTCCAGCCGCTCGAGGATCTGGGCCGACGAGAGCGCCTTCACGCGTGCCGCGGCCAGCTCGAGGGCGAGCGGTAGGTCGTCGAGGCGTCTGCAGATCTCGGACACCGCGTCGTCCGCCTGGAAGCCGGCGTCGATCGCACGGGCCCTGGCGAGGAAAAAGCCGACGCCCTCCTCGTGCACGAGCGGCGGCACGGCGTACTCCTGTTCGCCGGTCAGGCGCAGCGGCTCGCGGCTCGTCACGAGCACGTCGAGGTTGGGACAAGAGACGAGCAGCGAGGCGACATCGCCCGCGGCCTCCACGACCTGCTCGAAGTTGTCGAAGAGCAAGAGCATGGACTTGTCGGCGATGTGCTCGGCGAGACCGTTCGAGGAGCCGACGGCCTGTGACGCACTCTCGAGCACGAGCGCGGGGTCGCGTAGCGGAGCCAGGGGCACCCACCAGACCCCGTCCAGGTATCCGTCCGACGCGAGGCCCGCGGCCTGTGCCGCGAGACGCGTCTTCCCCGTCCCGCCGGGGCCGGTGAGCGTCAGCAGGCGCGTGCCGTCGAGCAGGCCGACGACTTCGGCCAGCTCGCGCTCGCGGCCGAGGAACGGCGTCGTCGGCACGGGCAGGTTCGTCCGAAAAAGCGATTTGAGCGCCGGGAACTCGCCGCCTCCGAGCTGATAGACACGCTCGGGAGCGCCGAGATCCTTGAAGCGATGTTCGCCGAGGTCGAGCAGCTCGATCTCGGCGAGCTGGGCCGTGGCGGAGGAGACGAGCACCTGGCTACCGTGCCCGGCTGCGGCTATACGGGCAGCGCGATGGACGTCTTCGCCTACGTACCCCTCGTCGGTCAGCAGCGGCGTCCCCGTGTGCAGCCCGCTCCGCACCCGGATCTGGCCAGATGCGAGCTCCCGCGTCAGCTCCTCTGCCGCCGCGAGCGCCCCCGGCGCGGTCGGGAACGCGATGAAGAACGCGTCACCCTGCGTGTCTACCTCGACGCCGTCGTGGCGCGCGCAAGCTTCACGGATCACGCGCCGATGGTCGGCAAGCGCTTCTGCATAGGCCTCGGCACCGAGCTCGTGCAGCAGCTTCGTCGAGCCCTCGACGTCCGTGAAGAGGAGGGTGACGGTGCCGGTGGGAAGGTCACCCCGCACAGGCGTTAGATCAGCAGTTTGCCGATGAGGAACCCCGTTGCAAACGCCGCGGCCACGAAGAGCACGAGCACGAAGAACGCGAAGAGGATGACTCCGGCGACGTCAGAGCCCCGTCTTCGCCGCCGCCGACGCGCCGCGGACACGGTCACTGCGCCGCCGCGTGGAGGTCGGCGAGCAGGTAGAGCGAGCCGGTCACGAGCACGCGCGGGCCTAGCTCGTGCGCGTGGCGTACTGCGGCGACGGGATCCTCCACGGCCACGACGTCCGAAACGTATCGGCGCGCCCGGTCGGCGAGCTCCGGCGCCGCCAGGGCACGCGGATTGGAGGATTGTGTGGCGACGAGCACGCTGCCGGCGCGAGCCAGCCGCTCGAGCATTCCGTCGACTCGTCCTTGTCGCCGAGCACCGACAGGACGATGACCCAGTCGCCGTCCGGCAGCCGTTCCAGCAACCACTCGACCGCCTCCACGGTGTGCGCGCCGTCCCACAGCTCGTCGTCCGAGCGCCACTCGAGGCGGCCGGGGAGCTGGACGTCGCCTTCGCCAGCGATGGCGCGGCCAAGGAACGCCTCCGCCGCCTCACGCGCGCCGCCCGTCCGCACGTCGTTGTCGGGCACGAGATAGGCCCACTCCGGCTCGCCGAGCACGACGATCGCCCCCGGCGCGGCGACGGCGAGCTTCTCGCGCGCGATCGCCTCGCGGGTGTCGCCGAGGACGTCCGTGTGCTCGAGCCCCACGTTCGTCAGGAGGACGACCGGCGCGTCGAGGACGTTCGTCGCGTCGAGCCTGCCGCCCAGGCCAGCTTCGATCGCGGCTGCATCGACGCCCTGCGCAGCGAACTCGGCCAGAGCCGCCGCCGTCAGCGCCTCGAACTGGGTCGCGCCGACGCGCTCGGCGGCGGGCCGGACACGGCCGACGGCGCGCTCGAAGCCCTCGGCATCGGTGTCGAGCCGCTCCCCCCAGCCGGAGACGTGCGGCGAGGTGTAGGCGCCAACGCGCAGCCCCTCTCCCCGCAGCAACGCCGCGATCGTGCGAGTCGCAGTCGACTTGCCGTTCGTGCCGACGACGTGCACGGACCCGAACGCGCGCTCCGGATGATCGAGCTCGTCGAGCAGGGCGCGCATCCGGTCGAGCCCGAACTCCTCCGGCCACGGCGAGAGCGATGCGATCCAATCCGTATGAGGCCCCATCAGCGGGAATGTTGACGACGACCGGGCTGAGGCGTACCGTGTGTGTGTCGTCGAGCGAAGGAGGTGGCCGAGTGTCTGAGTTTGTGAGCCCCACCTTCACCCGCGCTGCCGCGGGGCTCGACCGCTAGCTCATCGAGTTTCGCGGCCACCACCTACGACACAAGGAGCACGTGTGACCGCGAATACCCTTGCCGCGCTCGGCTGGACCGACGAGCTCGAGGCGGCGATGACAATCTATGCCGAGCGGGGCTTCGAGCCCGCCCGCGTCGTCGCGGAGCACCGCGGCGGCTACTACGTCCGCGGCGAGCGCGACGACCGGCTCGCGTCTGCCCGCGGGAAGCTGCGCGACCACGAGTTCGCGGGCGGCATGCCGGCCGTCGGCGACTGGGTGGCCGTGTGCGACGCACCGGGCGGCCGAGCGGCGATCGAAGCCGTGCTGCCGCGGCGGACGAAGATCTCGCGCAAGACCCCGTGGCTCAAGGCCGAAGAGCACACGCTCGTCGCGAACGTCGACACGGTGTTTCTCGTCGCCGGCCTCGACGGAGACTTCAACGCCCGTCGGCTCGAGCGGTATCTCATCACCGCCTGGGACTCCGGCGCCGATCCCGTGGTCGTGCTCACGAAGCTCGACGTCTGCGAGGACATGGAGGCTGATCGCAGAGGCCGAGGCCATAGCCATCGGCGTCCCCGTGCTGGCGGTGAGCAGCGTCACAGGCGAGGGGCTCGACGCTGTTCGTGAGCACCTGGTGCCGGCGAAGACGCTCGCGCTGCTGGGCTCGTCCGGAACCGGCAAGTCGACGCTCGTGAACACGCTCGCCGGGCGCGAGCTGATGAAGACGGGCGACCTACGGAGCGACGGGCGCGGCCGCCACGTGACGCGTCACCGGCAGCTGCTCGTGCTGCGCGGAGGCGCGATTCTCGTCGACACACCAGGTCTGCGGGAGCTCCAGCTGTGGGAGGGGGACGTCGACAGCGCGTTCTCCGACATCGCGGAGCTGGCGTCCCAGTGCAAGTTCAACGACTGCACGCACCAGGCCGAGCCCGGCTGCGCCGTGCTCAGAGCACTCACCACCGGCGAGCTGGACGGCGACCGCATGCGGAGCTACCGCAAACTCGAGCGCGAGCTGCGCGCGATCGAAGCCCGCTCGAACAAGCGGCTCGGGCGAGAGCTCAAGCGCCGCTGGAAGACGAGGGCTCGTGAGACCCGTCAGGAGCGGAAGTACGGGAAGCGGCTCTAGGCAAGATGTGCACGTGGTCGCTCGCGTGCTCCTCCTCGCGTCTCTCTCGCTGCTCGTGGCAACCGCCGGCTCGGCTCACGCCACGCACGCAGCTAGCTGCGTCCGTCCCTCCGATCGCGCGACGAGCGTCAGCTTCCAGGCTGCGGGCGGAGCGAGGCTCAAGGGCGCGGTGCTCGGCCGGGGCTCCACCGGCGTCGTGCTGGCGCACACGACCGGCGCCGACCGTTGCCAGTGGCTGCCCTTCGCCAGGGATCTCGCGAAGAGGGGCTACCGGGCGCTCGTCTTCGACCACCGCGGCTACGGCGCGTCTACAGGCATCACGAACACCGATCCGCATCTGGACGTGATCGCCGCCGCCGCGGAGCTGCGCCGCCGAGGTGCGAGGAAGATCGTGCTCGCCGGCGCGTCGATGGGCGGCACGGGCGTCGTCGCCGCTGCTCCCGTCATCCGCCCCGTGGTGAGCGGTGTCGTCGAGCTGTCCGCGCCGACCTCGTTCAGCGGCGCCAACGCGCTGGCGGCCGCGAAGAAGCTCAAGCTTCCGGGGCTCTTCATCGCCGGCCGCGACGACGGCGACTTCCCAGTAGCATCGCGCGCGCTCTACAAGGCGGCGGCGACGAAGGACAAGAAGCTCCACATCGCGCCCTCGTCATGGCACGGCGTAGACCTCGTCCACTTGCCGGCGGTGCGCAAGCTCGTCCTCGACTTCGTCGCGCGCGTCGGCTAGGTCAGGTCGTCGAGCTCGCGCCGGTAGCGCTCGAGCTTCGCCTGCTCGGCGGCGACGACCTCGGCCGGCGCGCCCGCGACGAACCGCTCGTTGGCGAGCATGCCTTCCGCGCGAGCGATCTCGTTCCCCAGCCGTTCCCTCTCGCGCTCGACGTTGCCGTCCTGCGTCACCTGGCCCGGCTTGACCACGGCGTCGAAGATCCTCGCCTCGTCCTCGGAGAGCTCGATGCGAACCTGGCTGCGCCGGTAGCGCGTCGCAGCCGATTGCACTCGCGCCAGGGCGTCGACGTCTGCATCGAATTGCGCGCCGCCCTCCGGCCACGGTGACACGACCAGCCGGCTTTCCCGGGCAGGCATGTTCGTCCAGATCTCCTCCGTCACGTGCGGCATCACGGGGTGCAGCAGCTGCAGCAGCAGTTCCAGCGCCGCGAGCGCCGTGGCCTGCGCGTCGGCGTCGCCGTCGTAGAGCCGCTGCTTGATCGCCTCGGCGTACCAGTCGCAGAAGTCGTCGAAGATGAGGTGGTAGAGGCTGTCGGCGACCTCGGAGAACGCGAAGCGCGGCAGGGCATCCTCGATCAGCGCACGTGCCTGCTCCAGACGCGCGAGGATCCAGCGCTCCTCGACGTCGCGAGGCCGCACGTCGGGCGTCTGCCCCCTCCGTCGCCGAGAGCACGAGGCGCGAGACGTTCCAGAGCTTGTTCGCGAGGCGGCGACCCTCGTCGATCGCCGCGTACGAGAGCCGCGTGTCCTGCTGCGAGGACATCTTCATGAGGCCGTAGCGGGTCGCGTCGGCGCCGTACTCGTCGATCACCTCCAGCGGGTCGACGCCGTTGCCGAGCGACTTCGACATGCGCCGGCCGTCGGGCGCGAGCACCGTCGAATGGATGATCACGTCGGAGAACGGGATCTGCTCGACGAGCTCGAGCCCGGAGAAGATCATCCGGTTCTCCCAGAGACGGATGATCTCGCGCGCGGTGATGTTGAGGTCGCCCGGGATAGAAGCGCCGCAGCTCGGGCGTGTCGTCCGGCCAGCCGAGCGTCGCGAACGGCCAGAGCGCGGACGAGAACCACGTGTCCAGGACGTCGGGGTCGCGCGCGATGTCCGTCCGCCCGCACTCGGCGCAGGCATCGGGCGGCGTCTCGGCGACGGTGACATGGCCGTCGGGGCAGTACCAGACGGGCAGCTGGTGACCCCACCAGAGCTGCCGCGAGATGCTCCAGTCGGGCGCGTGCTCGAGCGAGTCGATGGCGAAGCGGTGCTGCGACGGCGGGTGGTAGCGGACGCGCTCCGTTCGCAGGGCCTCGATCGCCGGCGCCCCCAGCTCGTCCATGCGGCACCACCATTGGAGCGAGATGAGCGGCTCGATCCGGCTCTCGCAGCGCTCGCAGACGGCGATCGTGTGGCGGTAGGGCTCTCGCTTCTCGAGCAGCCCCCGCTCCTCGCACCACGCGAGCACGCGCTTGCCGGCTTCCTTCTGGTCGAGCCCGGCCAGGTCGCCCGCATCGTCCGACATGAGCCCGTCGGGGCCGATCACCATCGGCTCCGGGAGGCCGTGGGCGCGGCCGATCTCGAAGTCGGTAGGGTCGTGACCGGGCGTGACCTTGAGCGCGCCGGTGCCGAACTCAGGCTCGACGCGCTCGTCCGCGATCACCGGCACGCGGCGCTCGCCGAACGGCACCACGACCTCCTTGCCGATGAGGCCGGCATACCGCTCGTCGTCAGGGTGCACGGCGACGGCGACGTCGGCGAGGATCGTCGCCGGCCGCACCGTCGCGATCGTGACGTGGCCCGAGCCGTCGGCGAGCGGGTAGCGGACGTAGACGAGCTCGTCGTCGACATCGACGTGGTCAAGCTCGAGGTCTGACAGGGCGCTCAGGTGGAACGGGCACCAGTTGACGATGCGGTGGTCGCGGTACAGCCAGCCGCGCCGCCAGAGGTGGACGAAGAACTTCAGCACCGCGCGCACGTAGCCGTCGTCCATCGTGAAGCGCTCGCGGCGGTAGTCCATCGAGGCGCCCATGCGGCGGAACTGCATCATGATCGTCCGCCCGTAGAGCCGTAGCCACTCCCAGACCCGCGCCTCGAACGCCTCGCGGCCGAGGTCGTGGCGGCTCTTGCCCTCCTTCTCCAGCTCCTTCTCGACGACGCTCTGCGTCGCGATGCCCGCGTGGTCGTAGCCGGGCTGGAAGAGACAGTTGAAGCCCTGCATCCTGCGCCAGCGGACGAGCGCGTCGGCAAGCGCGAGCTGCAGCGCGTGACCCATGTGCAGGTCGCCGGTGACGTTCGGCGGCGGGAACGCGATGACGAACGTCGGGCGCGGATCGTCGGCGTCCGCGCCGTAGAGACCCTCCTCCTCCCAGGTCTCCTGCCAGCGCTGCTCGACACCGTCCGGGCTGTACCGCGGCTCCATGAAGTGATTCTAGGGTCTCGTCTCGGATCCGAAACGGACGAAAGTGGGATCCGAAACGCGCGTGATGTCCGACGAATCGGGGTATAGTCGCCGAAGTTGGATCCGAAACCGCCAGTTACGGGACCCGAAGGAGGACGAGGATGACGATGAACGGCCGGATCGACGGCGTGACAAGGCCCTACACCACCGAAGACGTGGAGCGCCTGCGCGGCTCCGTCCACGTCGAGCACACGCTCGCGCGCCTCGGTGCCGAGCGCCTGCGGGAGCTGCTCGCCGGGCGACGGATTCGTCCGCTCGCTCGGCGCACTCTCGGGCGGCCAGGCGGTACAGATGGTCAAGGCCGGTCTTCAGTCCATTTACGTCTCCGGCTGGCAGGTCGCGGCCGACGCAAACAACGCCGGCCACGTGTACCCCGACCAGAGCCTCTACCCCGCCGACTCGGCGCCGTCGCTCGTCCGCCGCATCAACAACGCGCTGCTCCGCGCCGATCAGATCGCGACGGCCGAGGGCGACACCTCGACGCGATGGCTCGTCCCTGTGCTCGCAGACGCCGAGGCCGGCTTTGGCGGCCCGCTGAACGCGTTCGAGCTGATGAAGGCGATGATCGAGGCGGGCGCCGCGGCCGTCCACTTCGAGGACCAGCTCGCCTCGGAGAAGAAGTGTGGTCACCTCGGCGGCAAGGTGCTCGTGCCGACGAGCCAGTTCATCCGCACCCTCGTGGCGGCCCGGCTGGCCGCGGACGTGCTCGATGTGCCGACCGTGCTCGTCGCGCGCACCGACTCGCACTCCGCGTCGCTGCTCACGAGCGACGTCGACGAGCGGGACGCGCCGTTCGTCGTCGGCGAACGGACCGGCGAGGGCTTCTTCCGCATCCGCGAAGGGCTCGACGCCGCCATCGCCCGCTCGCTCGCCTACGCGCCGTACGCCGACATGCTTTGGTTCGAGACCTCCACGCCCGACCTCGGCGAGGCGCGCGAGTTCGCGCAGGCGATCAACGAGCAATTCCCCAGCAAGTGGCTCACGTACAACTGCTCGCCGTCGTTCAACTGGCGGCGCCACCTGGACGAGTCCGACATCGCGACGTTCCAGGAGCAGCTGGCGGGGATGGGCTACTGCTACCAGTTCGTCACGCTCGCCGGCTTCCACTCCCTGAACGCCGGCATGTTCGAGCTCGCGTCCGGATACGCGGACGAGGGCATGGCCGCGTACGTGAAGCTCCAGGAGCACGAGTTCGCGCTCGAGGAGCACGGCTACACCGCCACGCGCCACCAGCGCGAGGTCGGCGCCGGGTACTTCGACGCGATCGTGGAGGCGGTCTCGGGCGGCGAGGCCTCGACGCTGGCGCTCAAGGGCTCGACCGAAGAGGGTCAGTTCACGAAAGAGGTCAGCGCTTGAGGGTCGACCCAGGCCACTAGCGCCGATGCAGGAGAGCACGAAGGCAGACGAGATCGCGCTCGCGCTCGAGGATGACATCGTCTCGGGGCGGGTCGAGCCCGGTGAGGTGCTGCGGCAGGAGCAGCTCTCCGATCGCTTCGGCGTCAGCCGAACGCCGATCCGCGAGGCGCTGCGCCGGCTGGCCGCCCAGGGGCTCGTCTCCTTCACCCCGAACCGCGGCGTGCGCGTGCGGACGCTGTCGCGGGAGGAGCTGCGTGAGGCGTTCCTCGTTCGCTCCGAGCTGGAAGGGCTCGCCACGGAGCTGGCAGTTCCGCGGATGACGCCGGAGCGGCTGGCCGAGCTCGACGCGGCGGAGCAGCGCTTCTCCGAGCTCACGCTCTCGCTCCGTGAGAAGGCGCGAAGCGGGATCGAGGACAACGCGCTCGCCGTCGACTGGATGCGGGCGAACTACGGCTTCCACGACGTCATCTACGCAGCCGCCGAGACGCCGTACCTCGAGCAGCTCGCGAAGAGCGCCCGGCGGACGTTCGTCGGGCAGATCACGTGGGTCGCGAGGGCCGAGCTCGACGAGCTCTACGGCCGGAACGACCGCGAGCACCGGGCGATCCGCGAGGCGATCGCCGCAGGGAGCGCCCTAGGGGCGCGCATGCTCGCCCGCGAGCACGTCTTGCACTCCTGGGAGCTGCTCGACGCGATCCTCGACCACGTTCAGAGCCGCGAGCCGGCCCTCCGCTCGGCCTGAACGGCCCCTGTCCCAGGGACAGGCACCCTTGCCCTCGGTAGACGCGTTCTAGTCTGTACGCGTGCCGCCGACGTGCCCCCGTTGCGAGCAGGAGAACCCCGAAGGAGCTCGGTTCTGCTTCGCGTGCGGCACAGCGCTGGGGGAACCGGACCGGACGGGCGAGGAGCGGAGGATCGTCTCGGTGCTCTTCGTCGACCTCGTCGGGTTCACCGCGCGCTCCGAGAGCCTGGACCCGGAGGACGTCAGGGCAGTTCTCACCCCGTACTACGACCGCGTGCGCGCCCTGTCCGAGAGCTTCGGGGGCCGGGTGGAAAAGTTCATCGGCGACGCCGTTATGGGAGTCTTCGGGGCGCCGACGGCCTATGGCGACGACCCGGAGCGCGCTGTCCGCGCCGCCCTGGCCGTTCGCGACTGGGCGCAGGACGACGGGTTTCAGGTGCGCATTGCCGTCAACACGGGAGAGGCCATCGTCGACCTCGAGGCCCGTCCCGAGCACGGTGAGGCGCTGATCGCGGGTGACGTCGTGAACACGGCTGCTCGGCTCCAGACCGGTGCGCCGGTGGGGTCGGTCCTCGTCGGCGAGGACACGTACCGGAGCACTCGCTCCGCGATCGAATACGCCCCGGCGCAGCCGGTTATGGCGAAGGGGAAGTCGGCGCCGGTGCGTGCCTGGCTCGCGCTGCGAGCCACGTCGGCGATCGGTGAGCGGCCCGAGACACCGGTCCCGATGATCGGTCGCGAGCGCGAGCTCGATGTGCTGACAAGCATCTGGGAGCGTGTCACGGAGGAAGGGCGTGCGCACTTCGTGACCGTCTTCGGTCCCGCCGGGATCGGCAAGTCGCGCATCGCGCACGAGCTCTCGCAGCTCGTGGCCGGCCAGGGACATCGCGTCGTCCGTGGCCGGTCGACGCCCTACGGCGTCAGCAGCCCGTACAGCGCGTTTGCACAGCAGGTCACCCAGATAGCCGGGATCTTCGACAACGACACCACGGATGAGTCGCTCGGCGAAGCTCGTGGAAGCTGTCGCCGGTCTCGCCGGACCTGCAGCCGCCGAGGAACACGCGACGCCGCTCGCGACATTAGTCGGGCTCACGGACGAGGTCGAAGCTGTCGATCGCGAGACCCTCTTCTTCTCGGCTCGCGTGCTTGTCGAGTCGCTTGCACTCGACGGCCCTACGCTGCTGCTCTACGAGGACATCCACTGGGCCGACTCGAGCCTCCTCGACCTCCTCGAGACGCTTGCGACACGCGTCCGCGAGGTTCCGGTGCTGTTCGTCGCACTCGCCCGCCCCGAGCTGCTGACCGAACGCCCGAGCTGGGGTGGCGGCCTGCCGGCGTACACCGCCGTTCCGCTCGCGCCGCTCACCGGCGCCTCGGGCCAGGCGCTGGCCGCGCAGCTGCTTGCTCACTCCAGCCTCTCCACCGAGCGAGCGCAGGCAATCGCCGAGACCGCCGAGGGAAACCCGCTCTTCATCGAGGAGCTCTCTGCCTCGATCGCCGAACGGTCGACGGGCGGGCCACTGCCGACGACGATTCGCGCGCTCATTGCCGCACGGCTCGACGCGCTTCCCCAGGAGGAACGCACCACGCTCGTCGACGCGTCCGTGGTCGGTCGCGTCTTCTGGCGTGGGGCGCTCGCCGAGATCGCGCCCCGGGACGACTTCTCGACGCTCCTCACGTCACTCGAGGAGCGCGACCTGGTTCGACGCGAGCCCGTGTCGCGCATTCAGGGTGACCAGCAGTTCGCGTTCAAGCACGGCCTGATTCACGAGGTCGCATACGCGACGCTCCCACGGGACGCGCGCCGCGACCGGCACAGCGCGGTCGCACGTTTCCTCGAGGCGGCGACTGCCGCAGGACAGTCTCACGAAGCCGTGGCCCATCACTGGCGCGAGGCGGGCGAGCCTCGCCGTGCCGTCGAGCATCTGGTCGAGGCCGCCGACCGGGCAGGACAGGGATGGGCAAAGGACTACGCGGTGCGTCTCTACGGCGAGGCGCTGGAGCTCGTTCCGGACGACGATCGCGAGACCAGGCGGAAAATCACCATGCGCCAGGTGGTCGCGAGCCAGGCCGCGTACCACCTCGCTGAGCCGACCGTCGCTAAGCGGGAGCGTCCGTCAGAGGAAAATCGTCAGGCGTGACGTCGCCGGCGATCTCGTAGATCCTGACCACCACGTGGTCGCCGAGCTGCTCGGCGTGCTCGCGGACCATCTCCTCGGTCGGGGCGTCGTAGACGCAGAACGACTTGGGATTCCCCTCCTCGTCGACGGTGACGTGGCTGTGCTCCCAAGTGATCTCGGGAAAGCGGTAGTGGCCTAGAGCCTTGGATCTCGTCGCAACCGTCGGCACGGAGTCCATGTCGACGGTGTACGCGCGCTCGACCAGATAGCGGGGCACGACGGCGATTCTACAACCGCGCTCGCGTGATCAGGGACGGATCACGAAGTACGCGTTGAACGGGTCGTGTTCCAGCAGGTGCACGTCCACCGACGAGAACCCCGCCTCGGCGAGCAGCTCGCGCGCCTTCTGCTCACCCCACATCGCACCGAGCCCGTCGCCGCCCTGTGCGAGCGAGACGGTCATGCAGTGCATGGTCGAGATCATGTACATGAGCGGGCCACCTGGGTGACCCATGTTCCCGTGGTGATCGCTCGAGCCCTGGATGTCCTGCATGAGATACGTCCCGTCCGGCTTCAACGTACGCCGGATGCCGCGCAGCATCGCGAGCGGCCGCGCCTGGTCGTGCACGGCATCGAATGTCGCCACGTAGTCGTACGCTTCGGGCTCGGCGTCGACGTCGAACGCGCTCAGGTCGCGCTGCGTGAACGTCACGTTCGCGAGCCCGCTCTCCTCTGCCTGCGCGGTCGCATACGCGGTCGCCTCCGCCGACAGGTCGTAGCCCTGGAACGTGCTCTCCGGGAAGCGCTCCGCAAGCATCAGCAGCGCCCGGCCGCGTCCGCAGCCGAGGTCGAGGAGCGACGCGTCTTCCTCGAGCCGCTCGGCCATGCCGGAGACGAGCGGGAGGATGTGCGTGAAGAGCACGGAGAG
This sequence comes from uncultured Actinomycetes bacterium, assembly GCA_963755155.1. GTDB lineage: Bacteria > Actinomycetota > Thermoleophilia > Gaiellales > Gaiellaceae > PALSA-612. Next base: position 61,913 of record CAVWIV010000017.1, read on the forward strand.
CACTGTCTGGTTGCTCTCCTCGGCCATCACCTCATGGAATCGCGAGAAGCGCTCGTACGGGACGCCACCGCCGTTCCGGAAGCACTCGACGATGTCGTCCTCGACCGTCGAGAGCGTCGGGATCCACTGCGCCGTCACGGCGAGGTTATTGGGCGACGCTGCCCGGGTCAGCCAGCTCGCGTGCTCCGCGGGCAGCCGGTACGTGCCCGCCTCGTGGTCATGCTCGACGATCCGGCCAGTCGTCATCGCGCCCAACCACTCGCGCACGTAGCGCTCGTTCAACCCAGCGGCGTCCGCGAGCTCGTGGCTCGTCGCCGAGCCGAGCTCGGCCAGCGTGTCGAACAGCCCCGTGCGATACCCGACCGACAACATCACCGCCACGGCGCCGCTGTTCAGTGTCTCGAGGATTCGCCCTGCGAACTCCTCCGCCTTCGCATCGTCATACGCCGTCGTCGTGATGCCGCTCCTCGGTCGCGGTGGGCCGCAGTATTCATAGCGCGCCGCAGTTAGGCTCGGAGCGTGGTGCTCGTCAATGCACACGACGTGACGAAGTCCTACGGCTCGATACGCGCGCTCGACGGCGCGACGTTCGAGATCGGCGAAGGCGTCACCGGGCTGCTCGGCTCGAACGGCGCCGGCAAGACGACGTCGCTGAAGCTCTTCATGGGCCTCCTCGAGGCCGACTCGGGCTCGGTCGAGGTGCTCGGCGCAAACCCGTCGGCGTCGCCCGAGTACCGGACGCGGATCGGCTACGCGCCGGAGCACGACTGCCTGCCGCGCGACGTCTCCGCCGCCGAGTTCCTCGCGTACCTCGGCGAGGTCAGCGGCCTGCCCCGGACGGCCGCCCGCCTGCGCGCGTCGGACGTCCTCCGGCACGTCGGCCTGTTCGAGGAGCGGTACCGCCCGATCGGCACGTACTCGACGGGGATGAAGCAGAAGGTGAAGCTCGCGCAGGCGCTCGTCCACGACCCAGTGGTCGCGTTCCTCGACGAGCCGACCGCGGGCCTCGACCCCATGGGCCGCCGCGACATGCTCGAGCTGATCCGTCACGTCGGCCGCGAGTTCGGGATCAGCATCGTCATCTCGACGCACCTGATGGGCGACGTCGAGCGGACGTGCGACTCGGTCGTCGTCCTCGACGCGGGGCGCGTGTTGCGAACGGGCGCGGTGTCGGGCCTCACGGAGGAGACGGAGGCGGTGCTCGTGGACGTCATGGACGCTGCAGACCGGCTGGCCGCCGTGCTCGAGCGGCGAGGGCTCGCGGTGCGCGCCGACGGCAATCGGCTCACGCTCCCGCAGGTCTCCGGCGACGACTACGACACCCTGCGCGACGCGATCGTCGAGGCGGACGTGCTCCTTTACCGCCTGGCGCCCGAGCGGCACACACTCGCCGACGTCTTCATCCCGGCGCCAGAAGAGAGCGCCGACCAGTGAGCACGCTGGGCCCCGCGGAGATCTTCGACCTCGGCTACCAGCCCTACGAGGGCGAGCGGAGAGGACGCTGGTCGCGGCGGCGCGCCATCTGGAAGGACGGCATTCGCACGTCGCTGGGGCTCGGGCGCGGCACGGCAGCGAAGATCGCGCCCCTGGCTGCTGATCGGGCTCGCGCTCGTGCCGATGGTCGTCTTCGTCGTGCTCGCGGCGTTCCTCGGGTCGGTGCCGACGAGCGAGGATGACTTCGACCTCCCGTCGTATGCCGAGTACTTCGACTACGCCATGCTGCCCCTCGGGTTGTTCGCGGCCGTCGTGGCGCCGCTCCTGCTCTGTCCCGACCGCCGCGACGGCGTGCTCTCCTTGTACGCCGCGCGGCCGATAACGCCGCGCGACTACATCGGCTCGCGCTGGGCGGCGTTCTTCACCGTCGCCGTCCTCGTCGTCGTCGTGCCCGAGCTGGTGCTGTTCATCTGGAACGCGCTCGACGCACACGACATCGGCGCGTGGTTCGAGGACAACTGGGACACGGCGCCGCGGTTCCTCGCTGCCGGGATCGCCGTCGCCGCCGTGTACACGACGCTCACGCTGTTCATCGCGTCGTTCACGGCGCGCCGCGCGTACGCGACGATCGCCACGCTGGCCGTCCTCTTCATCGGCTCGGCGATCGGCGGCATCGCCGAGGACAGCTTCGAGGGCGGCGTCGCCGACGCGCTCTCGCTCGCGGGGATCCCGCAGGTGCTCGCGGACACCGTGTACTGGATCTTCGGCGACCCGCCCGACGACCGGCCCGTGTCCGCGTCCGTGTCCGCGCTCTGGCTCGCCGGCCTGACCATCGTGCTGGGCGCCTGGCTCATGCGACGTACGACCTCGCTCGTTCGCGGATGACCGACGCGCCGTCACCGCCGACGATCGCCGTCGACGCCGTGTCGAAGTGGTTCGGCGGCGTCGTGGCCGTGAGCGACGTGTCGCTGGCGGTGGAGCCCGGCGTGACCGCGTTGCTGGGGCCGAACGGCGCGGGCAAGACGACGCTGCTGCGCACGATCGCGGGCCTGACCGCTCCGTCTCAGGGTCACGTCAACGTGTTCGGCGAGCCCATCCGCGGCAACGCACGCCTCTATCGCCGGATCGGCTACATGCCGGAGCACGAGTCGGTCTACGACTTCCTCACCGGCCGCGAGTTCGTCGAGCTCGCCGCGCGGCTCCACGGCGTGGCGGATGCCGGCGCAGCGGCCACACGCGCGATGGAGACCGTCGCCCTCACCGAGGCCGAGAACAGGAAGCTCCGCGGGTACTCGCGCGGCATGCGGCAGCGCACGCGGCTCGCCGCAACGCTCGTCCACGACCCGGAGCTCCTGCTGCTCGACGAGCCGCTGTCCGGCACCGACCCCGTGCAGCGCCTGCACCTCGGGAACGTCATCGGGCGGCTGGGCGAGGAGGGCCGCACGATCCTCGTGTCGTCCCACATCCTCGAGGAGGTCGAGCTCCTGGCCGACCGCATCCACCTGATGGTCGGCGGCAAGCTCGCCGCGAGCGGGGACTTCCGCGCCATCCGGCAGCAGCTGAACGACCGGCCGTTCGTCGTCCGCATCGACACGACGGACGCCCGCGTGCTCGCCGCCGGCCTGCTCGAGGCGGGCGCGGTCGAGTCGGTCGAGATCGACGCGGAGGGCACGCTGCGCGTCCGCTCGCAGGACGTCTCGCTCCTGCAGCGGTCGATCCCCGCGGTCGCGCAGCAGCTCGGGACACGTCTCCTCCGCGTCGAGCCGCTCGACGACTCCCTGGAAAGCGTCTTCGAGTACCTGGCGCAGGGCTGACGAGATGAGAGCCGTCTTCATGCTCACCGTCCGCCAGCTCGCCGGCAGCCGGCGGTCATGGCTCGTGCTCGGGCTCGCCGCGCTGCCGATTCTCGCGGCCGCGCTCTTCCGCGTCGCCGAGACCACGACCACGCCGCGCGAGTACGCCGACGACATCACCGCGTCGCTCGTCGCGTCGGCCATCCTGCCGCTCGTCATGCTGCTGCTCGGCGTCGCGACCTTCGGCAACGAGGTCTCGGACCGGACGCTGGTGTACCTCACGACGAAGCCGCTCGCCCGCTGGCGGATCGTCGCGCCGAAGCTCGCTGCGACGCTGCTCGTCGGCGGCCTGCCGGTCGCGATCAGCGGTGCCATCGCGGTCGTGGTCATCGAGCAGGGAGACCTGGGCGGCGCACTCGCGACCGCGGGCGGCCTGCTGGCGGGCGCCGCCGCCTACGCGGCGATCTTCACGTGGGCCGGCCTGGCCCTCCGCCACGCGCTCGTCGCCGGACTCGTCTACGTCTTCGTGTGGGAGGCCGTGCTCGCCGCCTACCTCGACGGCATCCGCTTCCTCAGCGTGCGGCGGTTCGCGCTCTCGCTCGTGAACGGGCTCGACGCCGAACGGCTCGCCGATGCGGAGCTGGCCACGAGCGCCGCCACCATCGGCGTCGTCCTCGTGATCGCCGGCTTCACGGCGCTTGCGATACGCAAGCTCGGGAGGATGGACGTCCCGTAGCTACTTGCGCCGATCGATCAGTGCGACGACTCCTGCGGCAATGACCGCCACGACGCACGCAACTGGCGGGCCGACGAGCAACCAGTAGGCCACGCCGTCCCATGCATCGCAATGAGGCCAGCAGTCCGCCCACCCAGAGAGACGCGCGTTCCCCCAGTCTGAATTCGCAACTCCGTAGCCGATCGCCCACACCACAACCCACAACAAGATCGCGATCAGCAAGGCTGCGCCGAGGAACCGCCGTCTGCGGCCAACGAGGATCCACGCGACTGTAACCCCGCCCGAGAGCAACGTCAGCGCGAGGAACCAGGCGTCGTCGCTATCCATTGTGGGCGCTTCCTCGCGCCCGCTACCGGCTAGGGCTACGCGGACTCTTCGGCGAGCTCTTCGTACTCGTCGACGCCGGAGGTGACGAGCGTCGGCTTCAGGCCCTTCGAGATCGTCTCCTTCGTGATCACGCACTTGGAGACGTCCTTGCGCGAGGGCAGCTCGAACATCACGTCGAGCAGCGCGCCCTCGATGATCGAGCGCAGCCCGCGCGCGCCGGTCTCGCGGACGAGCGCGTGGTCGGAGATCTCCCACAGCGCGTCCTCGGTGAAAACGAGCTCGATCGAGTCGTAGTTGAAGAAGCGCTGGTACTGCTTGACGAGCGCGTTCTTCGGCTCCGTCAGGATCTGGACGAGGTCCTCACGCTGCAGCTGGTGGACGTGGGAGACGACCGGCAGCCGGCCGATGAACTCGGGGATGAGGCCGTAGGCGAGCAGGTCCTCCGGCATGACGTCGCCGAGCAGCTCCGCCGACTCCGGCGAATGCTTCGAGTGGATCTTCGCGCCGAAGCCGACCGCGTTCTTGCCGGCGCGGCGGGCGATGATCTTCTCGAGGCCGCCGAACGAGCCGCCGCAGATGAAGAGGACGTTCGTCGTGTCGATGGAGAGGAACTCCTGGTGCGGGTGCTTGCGGCCGCCCTGCGGGGGTACGGAGGCCACCGTCCCCTCGAGGATCTTCAGGAGCGCCTGCTGCACGCCCTCGCCGGAGACGTCGCGCGTGATCGAGGGGTTGTCCGCCTTGCGGGCGATCTTGTCCACCTCGTCGATGTAGATGATCCCGGTCTCCGCCTTCTTGATGTCGAAGTCCGCAGCCTGGATGAGCTTGAGCAGGATGTTCTCGACGTCCTCGCCGACGTAGCCGGCCTCGGTCAGCGCCGTCGCGTCGGCTATCGCGAACGGGACGTTGAGGATGCGGGCGAGCGTCTGGGCGAGGTGCGTCTTGCCGCAGCCCGTCGGGCCGAGCAGGAGGATGTTCGACTTCTGCAGCTCGACTTCGTCGTCCGTCTGCTGGCCCATCTGGACGCGCTTGTAGTGGTTGTAGACGGCGACCGAGAGCGTCCGCTTCGCCTCGTCCTGGGACACGACGTAGTCGTTGAGGCTCTGGTAGATCTCCTTCGGGCGGGGCAGCGAATCGAGGTCGAGGTGCGCGGGAGCGGTCAGCTCCTCGTCGATGATCTCGTTACAGAGGTCGATGCACTCGTCGCAGATGTAGACGCCCGGGCCCGCGATGAGCTTCTTGACCTGTCGCTGGCTCTTCCCGCAGAAGGAGCACAGCAGCTGCTCGTTGCCGTCGGTCGCCCGCGCCATCCCGTCTCCTTGTACCTCGGATCGTCCGTTTCCGCCAGCGCTCGATCTAGTGACGCTCGATGACCGTGTCGATTACGCCGTATTCCTTGGCCTCGTCGGCGGTCATGTAGTAGTCCCGGTCCATGTCCTTCGCGATCTTCTCGATGTCCTGGCCGGTGTGCTTGGCCATGATCTCCTCCATTAGCCGCTTGAGGCTGATTACCTCTTTGGCCTGGATCTCGATCTCCGTCGGCTGCCCCGAGAAGCCGGCCGAGCCCTGGTGGATGAGGATCTTCGAGTGCGGCAGCGCCTGCCGCTTGCCGGGCGTCCCGCCCGCAAGCACGACGGCCCCCATCGACATCGCCATGCCGACGCAAGTCGTCTGCACGTCCGGCTTGATGAACTGCATCGTGTCGTAGATCGCCAGGCCGGCGTACACGATGCCGCCCGGGGAGTTGATGTAGATCGAGATGTCCTTGTCGGGGTCCTCCGACTCGAGGTGGAGGAGCTGCGCGACGATGAGGTTCGCGATCTGGTCGTCGATCGGCGTGCCGAGAAAGATGATCCGCTCGTTGAGCAGACGCGAGTAGATGTCGAACGCACGCTCGCCGCGCGACGTCTGCTCGATGACCATCGGTATCAAAGGCATCTAGGTCTCCTTGCTCCCTGGGGTCCATAACGTTGTCTCTTGCGGCGTCTTCTCCTGCCCGGGTGTCCACAGCTTGTCGCGCGCGGCCGCTAGCTCGACGGGGATCGGCTTCACCTCGGCGGCCACGCGGTCGAGGGCCGCGCGTAGGCGGAGGTCCTCGCGAATCTGGTCGCGGAGCGGCGAGCCCATCACCTCGGCCACCGTCTCGTCGGTCTCGCCCTGGTCGCGGAGCGCCGACTCGATCTCCTCGTCCGACACCTCGATGCCGAGGTCATCGGCGACCGCGTCGAGCACGAGCTCGCGCGCGACGGAGAGGGCAGCCTCCGCGCGGAGCTGGTCGCGCAGCTGCTCGGGGGTCTGGCCGGAGGCCGCGAGATAGGTCTCGGGTGAGATGCCGCGCTGCTCGAGCGTACGGAGGAACCCTCCCAGAAGCTCGTTCGCACGTGCGTCGACGAGCGGGCCGGAGGGCTGGACGCCGGATGCGTGGACGAGCGTGTCGGCGGTCGCGGCGCGGAAGCCCGAGTCGATCTCGGCGTCGATCTGCTCCTGGAGACGGCCTTCGATGTCCGCTCGCAGCTCGGCGAGCGTGTCGAACTCGCTCGTAGCGCGCGCGAGGTCGTCGTCCAGCGGCGGCAGCACCTTCTCCTTGATCTCGTTGAGCGTGACCGTGATGTGCGCGGTCGTCCCGTCGACCACTGCGTGCTCGACATCCTTCGTCTCGCCCGGCGACATGCCGGTGAGCGCTTCCTCGAGCTCGTCGACCATCCGCCCGGTTCCGAGCTCGACGACCATGTCGCGACGGGCCTCGCCGGACGGGCTGACGACGTCGACGACGACGACGTCGCCGTCCATCGCCGGTCGGCCCTCCACCGGGGACAGGTCGGCCACCGAATGCCGTAGCGCCTCGAGCTCGGCGTCGACGAGCTCGGCCGGCACTGCAGCCTCGGGTCGCGGCACCTCGAGCGTCTTCAAGTCAGGCAGCTCCACCTTCGGCTGCACGGAGACGGTGGCCGTGAACGAGAAGGGCGACTCCGCCGACTCGGGCAGGTCGTACTCGTAGTCCGGCTGCGCGACGGGGTGAATGCGCGCCGTGGTCGCGGCCGAGCGGAACCAGCCGCCGATGTGGCTCGAGATCGCCTCGTCCATCAGCCGTTCCTTGCCGACTCGCGCGATGAGCACCGGCATCGGCACCTTGCCCTTGCGAAAGCCGGGGATCTTGACCGCGCCGGCCAGGTCGGACGCGGCGTGGTCGACGGCGTGCTCGAGGTCGTGACGAGGCACCTCCACTGAGAGGCGGACCTTGTCTTCGGGGAGCCGCTCGACCGTCGCGTCCACGCGGGCCATTCAACCAGAACGCCTTTTCGTGACCGCTTGCCTTCTGTGGGATGCTCACGCGGTGCAACGCGCGCTGAGCCGGACCGGCGAGCGCTTTTCGACTCTGGCCGACGTCTTTCGCAATCCGCAGCTGCGGCGGCTCGAGCTGTCGTGGGCGGGCTACTACGTCGGCGAGTGGACGTACTTCGTCGCCCTGTCCATCTATGCGTTCGAGGTCGGCGGCGCGGCGGCGCTCGGAGCGCTCGGGCTCGCGAGGATGATTCCGGCTGCGATCGCGCTGCCCTTCGGCAGCCTGCTCACCGACCGATACGCCCGACAGCGCGTGTTGCTCGGAATCCATGCCGGCCGTGGGCTGCTGTTCGGCGCGATAGCCCTGGCGCTGGCGGCGGACAGCTCACGCACCGTCATCTTCGCTCTCGCGGCGGCTGGCAGCCGTCGCGGGCGCTCCCGAGCGTCCGGCGACGCTCTCGCTCGTGCCGACGCTGGCTCGGACCCCGCGCGAGCTCGTGGCGACAAACGTCTCGTCGAGCACGCTGGAAGGGTTGGGCACCCTCGTAGGCCCGGTGCTCGGTGGCGTGCTCGCGGCAACCGCCGGCGTGGATGTCGCCATCGCCGTGGCCGCGGCCGTCAGCGCCGCCTGCGCGGTATTCGTCGCGGGAATCCGCCGTGAGGGTGACGTCCGTGGTGCGCGCCGTCGCGTCGAGCGCAGCCTGCGGCACGAGCTGCTCGGAGGCGTGCACACCCTCACCCGGGACCCTCACCCACGCCTGATCGTGCTGCTCTTCAACGCACAGACGATGGTCCGCGGGCTGCTGAACGTGCTGCTCGTCGTCGCGTCGATCGAGCTCCTGGGCCTGGGCGAGGCCGGAGTCGGCTGGCTGAACGCCGCGCTCGGGGCCGGCGGGCTGATCGGCGGGCTCGCGGCGGTCGGCCTGGTCGCCCGCCGCCGGCTCGCCGGCGTCTTCGGCGTGGCGCTCGTTCTCTGGGGCGCGCCGATCGCACTCGTCGGCGCCTGGCCCGAGGCCGGCTGGGCCCTCGTGTGCCTCGGCATCGTGGGCATCGGAAACGCACTGCTGGACGTCTCGGGGTTCACGCTGCTCCAGCGCACGGTGGACGAGCACCTCCTCGGCCGCGTCTTCGGTGTCTTCGAGATCGGCGTAGCTCTTGCCACGGCAGTCGGCTCCGTGCTCGGCTCGATCCTCGTCGCGCAACTGGGCATCCGCTCGGCGCTCGTGGTGTCCGGCGCGATCCTCCCCGTCCTTGCGATCGCGTCGCTGCGGGGGCTGCGACGGATCGACGCGTCGGTGGACGTGCCGGAGCGGGAGCTCGAGCTCGTCTCGGAGGTCCCGCTCTTCGCGCCGCTGCCGGCGACCACCCTGGAGCGCATTGCCGCCCGTCTCGAACGTATCGACGTCGTCGCCGGAACGACGATGGTCGAGAAGGATGCCGTAGGCGACCGCTTCTACCTCATCGCCACCGGAGAGATCGACGTGATGCGGGACGGCGCGACGATGAGCACGCTCGGCGCAGGCGAATACTTCGGGGAGATCGCGTTGCTCCACGACGTCCCGCGCACCGCAACCTGCACCGCTAGGACGGATGCGGAGATCTACGCGCTCGGCCGTGACGTCTTCGTCGCGGCCGTGAGCGGCGATGCGCGCACGTCGGCCGCGGCCGAGATCGTCATGAGCCGCCGTCTCGACGAGCAATCACGCGTCGGCAACGGTCCGTGCGGCGAGTGATGCGGGCGAGAGGACTCGAACCTCTAAGGGCCGCGAGGCCCACCGGGACCTAAACCCGGCGCGTTTGCCAATTCCGCCACGCCCGCGTCCAGCCAAGGCTAGCGTCAGTCTGGCGCAGAGATGTTACACATAGGTGCTACATTTCTCGGATACGGTGGAAACGGTGAGCGTGCGCGAGCTGCGGCAGCACCTGAGCCGCGTACCTGCGTCGAGTCGCGGCCGGCGAGCACTTGGTCGTGACCGAGCGAAGGCGACCCGTCGCCATGCTCGGCCCGCTGCCCGAAGAGGACGACATCCTCGAGTACATGATCGCGACCGGAGAGGCGACCCGACCGGTCGGCGACCTGCTCGACCTCCCACCTCCGATCCAGGCACCGGGGCGCCCGCTATCGGAGATCCTCGACGAGCTGCGTGAAGAGCGGCTCTAGCATCGCGTACGTCGAACCCTCGGCGCTCGTCAAGCTCGTTCTCGACGAGGACGAGAGCCATGCCCTGAGGAGCGCGCTCGAGTCCTGGCCGCGGCTGGCGACGAGCCGGCTGTCGGTCGTCGAGGTGATTCGCGCGGTACGACGGCGAAGCGAGACGGCCACGCCGCTGGCGCGCGCGGTGCTCACACGGGTCTCGCTTCGTCGCGATCGGCGATCGCCTCCTCATGGGCGCAGCCTTCGTCAACCCCGCCGACTCTCCGATCCGCCGACGCGATCCACCTTGCAACCGCTCTCTCGGCTCGGACCGGCACTGGAGGCTTTCGTCAGCTACGACGTGCGGCAACTCGAGGCGGCGACCGCGCTCGGGCTGCCCGTTCCGTCACCTCCTGAGGCGTTACCTCTCCCAGTCCCCCACCTCGTACGCCTTGCCTGGCGTTCCGCCGACGACGATGAGGGTCGTCGGCGACTCGGTCGCCTCGAACTTCCGGCGCACCGGGCCTTCGACGGCGACCGCGCTGCCGGCCGGCACATCCACCTGCTCCCCGTCGAGCGTCGCCACCGCGGCGCCGCGCTGGATGACGTAGAGCTCCTGCTCGCCGGAGCCGCCGTGCTCGTGCTCGGGGATGAGCACGTTGCCCGCATCCTTCGTGACGGCGTTCACGCCGAACGCGGTGATGCCGAAGTGGTGGCGCATCGACTTCCACGTCGCGGGCCAGTCGGGCTTCACGGGCGGGATGTCGTCGATCGCTGCGGCCTTCCAGCCGTCTGCCTGCTGACCCACGGATACCTCCTCGTCGTAGGGTTCGGCCAAGCATGACGGACGACACGCGGAAGCGCCTCGTGCTCGTGGCGACGGTGATCGGCTCGTCGATGGCGTTCCTCGACGCTTTCGTCGTCAACGTCGCGCTGCCGACAATCGATGAGGAGCTCGGGCTCGGACTGACGGGCGAGCAGTGGATCTTCCTCAGCTACTCGCTCGCTCTGGCGGCGCTCTACCTGCCGGCCGGCGCGCTCGGCGACCGCTACGGCTACGCGAACACGTTCGTCATCGGCGTGGCGGGCTTTGCGGCTGCATCCGTGCTCGCCGGTGTTGCGCCGACGAGCGAGGTGCTGATCGCGGCGCAGGGCGATCCAGGGGATCTTCGGCGCACTGCTGACTCCGAGCAGCCTCGCGCTGCTGCGCGCGACGTACAAGGACGACGCGGGACGAGCCATCGGCGCGTGGACGGCCTGGACGAGCATCGCGACCGCAGCGGGCCCTGTGGTCGGCGGCGCCATCGTCGAGGCCCTCTCGTGGCGCGTGATCTTTCTCCTGAACATCCCGCTCGCCATCGTGACCGTGGTCCTGGCGCTCGTCTCGCGCGACGTGTGCCGGACGGAGCTGCGACACCGGCATCTCGACGTGTACGGGGCGGTGCTGGGGGCGATCGCCGTCGGCGCGCTCGTCTGGGCGCTCGTGGAGGGGCCGGAGAGCGGCTTCGGGAGCACGACGGTCGTCGGGGGCTTCGTGCTGGCGGGAGTGGCTTTCGCGGCGTTCATCTGGGTCGAGTCGCGCCTGGCCGAGCCGATGATGCCCCTGTCGCTCTTCCGCATCCGCGAGCTGTCGGTCGCGAACCTCGCGACGTTCTTCGTCTACGCGGCGCTGGGCGCTGCGCTCTTCTTCCTCGTGCTGTTCGCGCAGTCGGTGCTCGGCTACTCGCCGACCGAAGGCGGGGCTCGTCGTCATGCCGGTCAGCATCGTGCTGTGGCTGCTCGCAAGCCGTTTCGGCCGTGCCGCTGACCGGCTCGGCCCGCGCCTCTTCCTCGTCGGAGGTCCGGTGCTGATCGGGGTCGGCCTGGCGCTGCTCGGCCGCCTCGAGGCCGGCGCGAGCTACTGGGTGGAGTTCTTCCCCGGGCTGCTCGTCTTCTCGATCGGGCTGGCCGCAACCGTGCCAGCCATCACCTCCACCGCGCTGAAGCAGGCGCCGGAGGGCTTGACCGGAATCGCCTCGGGCATCAACACGACGGTGTCGCGCGTCGGGCAGCTCGTGGCGGTCGCCGCGCTCGGCGTGGTCGTCTCGCTCGTCTACAGCGCCTCCGACGGCAACCCGTTCGAAATCGGCGAGCGAAGTGCCGCCGAGCTGGCGGAGGCGGCCGACGCGTTCCAGGCGGCGATGTGGGTCGCGGCCGGGCTCGCGTTCGCCGGCGCGCTCGTCAGCGGCCTGGGGCTGCCTCGGACGAGCTCGAAGCGAAGCGACCGAGCTCGCCGACGGCACTGCCGGAGCGCAGCCTCCCGGGTCTCGTCCCACTCGGTGAAGATCGCGAGCCGGTAGCTCGCCGTGTCGTTCGTCCCCTGCTCCGAGAGCATGAGCCCGGGACGGACGAGGATCTCGAGATCGTCCTGCGGCTCGGGCACCGCCTTCACGAGCGCGTCTTCGAAGACCCGCACGACGTACGAGATGGCGACGCCGCGCGGCGCACTGGCGTCCCAGCGCGGATCCTCGCCGCACGCGAGCGCGAACAGCACGTCGTAGGTCGGCCGGCCGTGGACTGCCTCGACGAGCGGGGAGAACTGCGAGGCGATCCGCGGGTTCAGCTCCACGATCTGGACCGGGCCGCTCTCGGGGACGAAGAACTCGATGTTGAAGAAGCAGGCGTCGAGGCCGTGCGCAGGCACGAGCAACTTCGCGAGCTCGGACAGCTCCTCCAGGCGAGCGGCCGGGAGCGCTGAGGGGTACTCGAAGCGCTCGAACGAGTTCGTGCCCGGGTACTTCACCGAGTCCGTGACGCCGATCACGGTGACCTCGCCCTCGTGCACGAAGCCTTCGAGCGTGACCTCGTCTCCTGCCACGAGCTCCTCGACGAGGAAGCCGGCGGCGGCGTCCTGCGGCAGGCCGGCGAGGTCTGCGTATCGCTGTCGGTACGTGGAGTCCTCGACGACGCTCGCGAGCTCCGCCTCGGTGTCGACGCGCCGCGCCTCCTGCGACAACCTGCCCACGACCGGCTTCACCCACCACGGCGGAGGAAACGGCGGGACGCCGTCCGCGAGGACGAAGGCAGGGGTCGACTCGGGCGCGACTCGCCGCTGAATCGCGCGCGACGTCGGCTTGTGCTGGCACGAGACGATGGCGGCGGGCTCGAGGCCCCACGAGCCCGCGTCGCTCGGCAAGTTGAGCGGCAAGCAGCGCCGATCGATCTTTCGTCCCGACCACGCCGTCGGCCGGCATCTCGGCGAGCTCGTCGAGCAGCTCGCGTGGATCGGCGTCCACCGCATCGAGGTCCGGGCCCTTCGAGGCGGACGTCGAAGTGTGGAGACGAAGCCAAGCGGCGGTCCCGTTCCTGCGGACAGATTACGAGTACGCGCTGCACCGAACACCCAATCTAGACTTCCCGACTTCATGCCCGAAGCCGCCCAGGTCACGGCAGATGTGAGGGAGCGCATAGCCGTCGAGCTCGAGGCCGCGCGGGCGCGGACGACGGCGTTGCTCGAGCCGTTCTCCGAGGAGCAGCTGACGGAGCAGGTGTCTCCGCTCATGTCCCCGCTCGTGTGGGACCTCGCGCACATCGGCCACTTCGAGGAGCTGTGGATCAGCCGGCGGCTCGGCGGCGCGCCGCCGATCCACCCGGACGCGGACGACACGTACGACGCGTTCGCCCACGAGCGCGAGGAGCGACCGTCGCTCGAGCTGCTCGACCCGCGCGCCGCCCGCTCGTACCTCGACGACGTGCGGACACGGTCGCTCGAGGTGCTCGACGAGATCGAGCTCGATTCGGACGACCCGCTCCTCGCAGGCGGCTTCGCCTTCGGCCTCGTCGTCCAGCACGAGCAGCAGCACGTCGAGACGATGCTGCAGACGATCCAGCTGTCGGGCTGGGAGCACCCGGGAGGGTCGCCGGGCCCGATCACAGGCGACATGGGCGACGTCGCCGTCGAGGCAGGGTCGTTCGTGATGGGCGGCGACGACGACTGGGCCTACGACAACGAGCGTCCCGCCCACGAGGCGGAGACCGGCGACTACAGGATCGACGTCGAGCCCGTCTGGAACGGCGACTATGCCGCCTTCCTCGCCGACGGCGGCTGGCCCGAGCCGCCGCTCTCGTGGGAGCGGGAGGGCGCGGCGTGGATGCGACGCCGCTTCGGACGGCTCGAGCCCGTGCCCCACTTCGAGCCCGTCCAGCACGTCTCGTGGGACGAGGCGAACGCGTACGCAAGGTGGGCCGGCAAGCGCCTGCCGACCGAGGCCGAGTGGGAGCGCGCGGCGAAGCTCGGCGTCCTCGACGGGCTCGGCAAGGTCTGGGAGTGGACGTCGTCGGACTTCACCGGCTACCCGGGCTTCCGGGCGTTCCCGTACCCGGAGTACTCCGAGGTGTTCTTCGGCTCCGAGCACAAGGTGCTCCGCGGTGCGTCGTGGGCGACGAGCGAGACGGTGGCCCGCGTGACGTTTCGCAACTGGGACTTCCCCGTCCGCCGGCAGATCTTCGCGGGCTTCCGCTGCGCGGTCGACGCATGACTGACGGCGCCGCCCCGGCGACGCTGCAGGTCGATGTCTATCTAACGCCAGAGGACCGCCTTCAGGCCCTGCGAGAGGACGTCCGCCGGGGCCTCACGTCGACGCCGAAGGAACTGCCCCCGAAGTGGTTCTACGACGAGCGCGGCTCGGCGCTCTTCGACGAGATCACGCGGCTGCCCGAGTATTACCTCACCGGGCGCGAGCGGGTCATCCTCGCCGAGCGAGCCGACGACGTCGCGACGCTGACGGCGGCGAACACGCTCGTGGAGCCCGGCTCCGGGTCGTCCGAGAAGACGCGACTCCTACTCGACGCGATGGTTGAGGCCGGGCATCTCCGGCGGTTCGTGCCGTTCGACGTCTCCGAGCAGGCTCTCCGGGAGGCCGCGGCGGCGATCGCCGAGGAATACCCGGGGATCGAGGTGCACGGCGTCGTTGGTGACTTCGAACGCAACCTCGTGTGGCTGCCGGAGGGCAGGCGGCGGCTCTTCGCGTTCCTCGGCTCGTCGATCGGCAACCTCACAGGTGAGCAGCGCGCGGGCTTTCTCTCGGCCCTTCACGGGCTGCTCGGCCCCGGCGAGGCCTTGCTGCTCGGCGCCGATCTCGTCAAGGACCCGGCGAGGCTCGAGGCGGCGTACAACGACTCGCGCGGCGTGACGGCGGAGTTCAACCGCAACGTCCTGCACGTGATCAACGGCGAGCTCGGCGGCAACTTCGATGTCGAGCGCTTCGAGCACGTCGCACGTTGGGACGCGGAGAACGAGTGGATCGAGATGTTGCTCCGGTCCGACGCCGGCCAGCGCGTGCGCATCGCCGCTCTCGACCTCGAGGTCGAGATCGCGGCGGGCGAGGAGATTCGCACGGAGATCTCCGACAAGTTCCGCCGGGAGGGATTGCAGGCCGAGCTTGACAGCGCGGGGTTCGACCTGGCCGAGTGGTGGGAGGATCCGGCCGGCGACTTCGCCCTCTCGCTTTCGTTCTCGGCGGCCGGACGATGACGCGAATCGTCGTGCTCGGCGGAGGCTCCGCCGGTGAAGCGTTCGTCGGCGCGCTGAGCCGGCTCGAGGGCGAGTTCGAGCTGACCCTCGTCGAGCGCGCGCTCGTGGGGGGCGAGTGCACGTACTGGGCGTGCATGCCGTCGAAGACGCTGCTCAGAGCGCCGGAGCTGCTCGCCGCCGCGAGGCAGGCGCCGGGCGCGGCCGAAGCTGCGTCGGGAGCGCTCGACCTCGAGCGCGTCTTCTGGTGGCGCGACCAGGTCGTCGACGGGTACGAGGACGAAGGGCACGGTGAGTGGCTTGCGGACCGCGATGCCGATCTCATCCGCGGCGACGCGACGGTGAAGGCGGCCGGCGTCCTCGACGTCGGCGGGCGGGAGCTCGAGTACGACAAGCTCGTCATCGCCACAGGGTCGCGTCCTGCGCTGCCGCCGATCGACGGGCTCGCGGACGCGCCCCACTGGACGACGGCGAACGCCACCGCGTCGAGCGTCGTTCCCGAGTCGCTCGTGGTCGTCGGCGGCGGAGCCTCAGGTGTCGAGCTCGCGCAGCTCTACCAGCGGCTGGGCTCGCACGTGACGATCGTCCAGCGCAGCCGGCTGCTGACGAAGATGGCCGAGGAGGCCGCTTCGCTCCTGCAGGAGCGGCTCGAGGACGACGGAGTGCGCGTTCGATGCGGCGCCGGCGTCTCCCGGGTCGACGTCTCGGACCCAGGGGTGACGGTGAGCCTCGACGACGGCGAGACGATCGAATGCGAGCGGCTGCTCGTCGCCGCTGGCCGCACGCCCACCATCGACGGGCTCGGCCTCGAGCGGATCGGCGTCGAGGTCGGCAGGAGCGGCATCGTCGTCGACGAGTACCTCGCTGCAGCCGAGAACGTCTGGGCGATCGGCGACGTGACCGGCATCTCGCTCTTCACGCACGTCGCGAAGTACCAGGCACGGGTTGCGGCGTCGAACGTCGCCGGCGTGCCGCGGGCTGCCGACTACCGCGCCATACCGGCAGTGGTGTTCACGGACCCGCAGGTGGCGCAGGTGGGCACGGTCGAAGGAGACGGGCTCGTAAGCGCTTCGTGGGAGACGAACCGGACGTCGCGGTCTTCGACATACGAGCGACCGAAGCGGTCCGGCTTCGTGAGGCTCTTCGCCGATCCCATGCGCCGCGTCGTTGTCGGCGCCGTCGCCGTTGGCCCGGAGGCAGGCGAATGGCTCCAGCAGGCGACGCTCGCCATCCGCGCCGAGGTGCCCGTCGATGTCCTCCGCGACACCATTCAGCCTTTCCCGACGTTCTCCGAAGCGCTCTCCTTCGCCGCCCGCGACCTGCCTCTTTAGCCGCCGAGTAGCGCACGAACCTCGTCGTCCGAGACCTCGGCGAAGTCTTCGTACGAGAGGCCGACGGCGTAGAACGGGTGCGGCTGCCGTAGGCAGACGACCTCGTCGGCAACATCGTCGAGGAGCTCACAGGTCTGCCTCGGCGCCGTCGGCACAGCAACGACAACCCGGCCCGCACCCAGCGACCGCAGCGCTTGCACGGCAGCAAGCATCGTCGAGCCGGTGGCGAGGCCGTCGTCGACGACGAGGACCGCCTTGCCGGAGACGTCGGGCGCCGCGTGGTTGCCGCGGTAGAGCGCCTCACGCCGCTCGAGCTCGACGCGCTCTCGCGCGACCGCGTCGTCCACGAGTGCCTGGGACACGCCGGTCTGGTCGAGGAGGGCCTCGTTGAGCACGCGCACCCCGCCGCTCGCGATGGCGCCCATGGCGAGCTCGCTCTGTCCCGGGAAGCCAAGCTTCCGGACGACGAGAACGTCGAGCGGCGCGTCGAGCCGACCGGCGACTTCACGACCGACGACCACGCCGCCGCGCGGCAGACCCAGCACGAGCACGTCTTGCCGCCCCGCGTAACGCTCGGCCAGCCGTTCGCCGAGCTCGCGGCCGGCCTCGGCGCGGTCGCGGAATCGCGGCACGGCTATCCCGCGAGCGCAGGCAGGACGGCGTCGCCGATGAGCTCGACCATCTCCGTGTCGCCGTGCACGAGATGCTGGAGATAGACCCGCTCGACACCTGCCTCTCCCAGCGCCCGAAGCCGCTCGACGATCTCGTCAGGCGTGCCCGCCACCCATCGCTCCCGCCGCTCGCCGAGCACCGCCTCCGGGTCCTCGTCACCGGATCCGAAGACCGCGAGCACGCCGCGAACGCGCTCCAGGACCTGCGCCCGGTCCTCCCCCACCACGCAGGTAGCCATCAGCGTCAGCGGCAACGTCGCGGGATCCCGCCCGGCCGCCTCGCATGCCTCGACCAGCACCGATTTCCGTTCCCGGCAGTCGTCGATCGACGCTGCGAGCGTGTTGTACTCGTCGGCGAGCCGGACCGCGAGCGCGACCGACCGTGGCTTGGCGTTGCCGCCGAGGATGAGCGGCGGTCGCGGCTGTTGCAGGGGCCGAGGCAGCGCCGGGCAGTCGTCGAGCTGGTAGTGCTTGCCCGCGAACGTCACGGAGTCCTCGGTCCACAGGCGGTGGACGATCTCCAGCTGCTCCTCGAGCAGCTCCATGCGCGCGCCGAGCGACGGGAAGTCGAACCCGTAGGCCGCGTGCTCTCCCTCGTTCCACCCGGCGCCGAGCCCCAGCTCGAGGCGGCCGCCCGACACGTGGTCGATCGTCGCCGCCGACTTCGCGAGCACCGACGGGTGACGAAAGGTGACCGGCGAGACGAGCGTGCCCAGCCGGATCCGCTCGGTCGTGACAGCCAGCGCCGCCAGCGTCGCGAGTGCGTCGAGCGACGATCGCTCGCGCTCTCCCGACGACGGAGAGGTAGTGGTCGGACCGAAACAGCCCCTCGAGACCGCTCCGCTCGCAGGCGTCGGCAAGCGCCAGCCACTCGTCCCACGTGACGCCCTCCTGTCCCTCGACCATCAGGCACAGCCGCATCGCTCTACGCATCATGACGCTACGATCGCGCTCGTGCGCCTCGCCGCCCTCGCACTCCTCGTCCTTGCCCTGTCGGCCTGTGGCGGCAACGGCGGCGGCTCGACAGCCGAGGGCTGCGCGGACGTCGACGCGCCGGCGGCCAAGCCCGACGGCGGCGCCGCGAAGCCGTCCGATCTCCTCGACGAGACGGTGACGTACACCCTCGTGTTCGAGACGAGCTGCGGCGATTTCGAGATCACGCTCGACCAGGAAACCGCTCCCGACACTGCCGCGTCGCTCGTCGCGCTCGCGAACGACGGCTTCTACGACGACACGATCTTCCACCGTGTCGTGCCCGGTTTCGTGATCCAGGGCGGCGACCCGACCGGCTCCGGTGGCGGAGGGCCCGGCTACTCGACGGTCGACGTGCCGCCTTCCGGCGCCGCGTATGCGCGCGGCGTGGTGGCGATGGCAAAGACGCAGGTCGAGCCACCGGGGACGGCGGGCAGCCAGTTCTTCGTCGTCACGGCCGAGCAAGCTCCACTGCCGGCGGAGTACGCGATCGTCGGCGAGGTGACGAAGGGCTACGAGACCGTCGAGCGGATCGAGGCGCTCGGTGACGCCGCCACGGAACAGCCGTCGCAGCCCGTAGTCGTCGAGCGGGCCTCCGTTCTGGAGAGCTGACCTGGACGCCCGCGACTGGGATCGCCGCTGGACGGACAAGCTTCTCCACGCCCATGGCGAGTCGAGCTCGGTCGTGCTGGACGCGCTCGACGATCTCGCACCGGGACGCGCGCTCGACCTCGGCTGCGGCAACGGCCGCCATGCGCTGTGGCTAGCCGAGCGAGGGTGGCGCGTGACAGCCGTCGACTTCTCGACCGAGGCTCTCCGTCAGGCCCGTGAGCGAGCCGCGGCGACCCGCATCGACGTCGACTGGGTCGAAGCCGATCTCGCCATGTACGAGCCGGCCGCGCAAGCCTTCGATCTCGTCCTCGTCGCGTATCTCCACGTTGCCGGCGGGGAACGCGCGGTCTTTGCCAAGGCTGCTGCAGCGGTCGCGCGCGGAGGGACACTGCTCGTCGTCGGCCACGACGTCGACAACGTCTCGACCGGCGCACCGGGCCCGACCGACCCGTCGTTGCTCCACACGCCATCCGACATCGTCGCCGACCTTCCCGAGCTCGAGATCGAGCGCGCGGAGCAGGTGCGACGGCCGACGGAGCGCGAGGACGGCACGCCCGTCGAGGCGGTCGACGCGCTCGTGGTCGCTAGGCGTCGCTGACCGGCGGGTACCCGCGCGTCTCTTCGCCCTTGACGATCAGCCCATAGAGGATCGCCATGTACACGGCGATCATCACGATTCCCCACGACACGTTCGCGTTGATGAACATGAGCTGAATGACGATGCCGACCGCCGCGAGCGCGATCCCGAGCACCCGCCCGGTCTCCTGAAGGCTGAGAATCGCGTAACCCGCGAAGATCCCGAGGCCGCCGAGCACGAGCAGCACGACCCCCCAGAACTCGAGGTTGGCGAACAGGACCTGCGGCAGGAGGTATCTCGACTTCGACAGCGCGGCGATGCCTTCGATGACGTGAAACGCGCCGGCGACGAGGAAGAAGACGCCCGCGAAGGCCGCCCAGCCGGTGCTCGTGGCCGCGCGAGCGGTCGAGGATGCCCGATCCATGCGATCTAGCCTCCCACAGCGGCCCGCCGGATGGCAACCCCGAGGAGGACGTGGTTGGATCTCACCGGACAATCTCGAGGCTCCAGCCGCCGCTCCGACATGCGCGGGAGCGGCTCACCACCGCTCTCGGAGATCACCCTCCGCCTGGAAATCGCCAGATTTCCAGGCGCCGGATGGCCCCGAGAGGAGTCGAACCTCTGCACGCGGATTCGAAGTCCGCCGCTCTATCCACTGAGCTACGGGGCCTTGCGCCCAGTGTACGCGCGTGTCCGGGAACGCTGAGAGCCCCGCTCCGACGTCGGACCGGGGCTCTCGCGTGGTGTGGAGTACCGCGTCGCTGCTAGGCCTTGGGGCCGGCGGCGAGGATTGCCATGGCCGCTGAGCCCTTCGAGAACACCGCCGCCTTGCCACCGACGGCGAGCTTGCCGCGGAGCTTCGTGTCGGCGGAGATGCTCTTCGTGACGCTCGGGCCATCGGCCCGCTTGATCGTCACGGACGTGTCCGACGAAGCCGTCACGTCGCCGCGATCGAAGCTGAATGAGTCAGCCGCGCCGTCGGCCTTGATGAACTTCACGTCCGCGTGGACTGCGCCCATCAGGCCCTTCTTGGCCTTCAGCCGCTGGCCGAGTCCCGGACCCTTGCCGTTGCCCAGGCGGAGTGCAGCAGCCTTGTCGCCGCGCGGGGCGAGGACGGCGAACGCCGTGCCACCGCGTGAGAAGACGACCGCGCCCTTGTCGACCTGGATGTCTCCGCGCACCTTCGTGTCGGCGACGAGGCCGAGCGTGACGCTCTTGCCGTCCTTCCGCGCGAGCGTGACCGAGCTCGCAGACTCCGCCGTGACCTTGCCGCGGTCGACGACGAAGGCGTCCTTCGTGCCGTCGGCCTTGATGAGGCTGATCTCGGCGTGAACGCCTCGTACGAGGCCCTTGCCCTTCTTGCCGGGGCCGGCAACGGCGACGGCCGAGCCGACGAGCAGCGCGGCGGAGATGCCGATCGCTGCGATCCCGAATGCTCTGTTCTTCACTGAGTGACTCCTCATTCGTGGTTGGCGATGAACGGGAAGAGCGTCTTGCCGTCGAGTAATGCACCGCCGCCCGAGATGTAAGGCGACGGCAATCGGAGCGTAAATCGAGGGTGACCGATGGGATTCGAACCCACGACCACCGGGACCACAACCCGGGGCTCTACCAGCTGAGCTACGGCCACCTCGCTACGACCAAGCATAGCCGCGGCTCGCGGCGCTTCTAGGCTTCCGCTAGACATGGCGAGACGCTCGTACCTGCTCCGCGATCCAGCGCCGCTCTCGTGGGCGTTCTGGGACTTCGCCTACTCCGTCTTCTCGTTCCTGCTCGTCATCCGCTATTTCGGGACGTGGATCATCGACGACCTGGGAAGGCCGGACTGGTACGTCGCGATGTCGCAGTTCGTCGTCGTCTTGTTCCTGCTCGTCTCGATGCCGCTGGCCGGGGCGCTCGCCGACCAGCTCGGGCGCCGCAAGCCGTTCCTCATCGCCTTCACGCTCATCGCGGCCGCCTCGTGTGCGCTCCTCGAGATCCTCCCTGCCGACGGGAACGTGCTGCCGCTGCTCGTCGCCGCCGGAATCGCCGTCGCGTTCGGACAACTCGCGCTCGCGCAGTACGACCCGCTGCTGGCGGACGTCGCCCCACGCGGCCGCCGCGGACGCGTCTCCGGCATCGCCGTCGCCATGGGCTTCGTCGGGATCTTTTTCGCGCTTGCCGTCGTCGCCGAGGGAATCGTCGGCGAAGGGTCGAAGCAGCAAGCGTTCGCGCCGGCCGGAGCGCTCTTCGTGCTGTTCGCGCTACCGGCGTTCTTCTGGATCCGCGAGCGGCACCACGAGCCTTCTTCCGCGACGCGCCCCGAAGGGAGGCTCTTGGGGCACGCCTTCCGCCAGGTCATGCGCACCGCGCAGCAGGTGCGCGGCAACCGCGACGCGTTTCAGTTCCTCATCGGCCGCTTCTTCTACTCGGACGCGATCGCGACGCTTTCGGCCTTCCTCACTGTGTACATGACACGCGTGGGCGGCTTCTCGGAGAGCGAGAAGAACGCCGTGCTCGCGGTTTCCGTCGTCGGCGCCGCCGCCGCCGCGCTCATCACCGGTCGGATCCTCGGCAGAGTCGGCCCGCGCGCAGTGCTGCTGGCGGTGCTGCCGGTGTTCACGGCCCTGACGCTGCTATCCGCGGCCGTCGGTGAGCCGTGGACCGTCTGGCTCGCAGCGCCGGCCATGGGCTCGGCGCTCGGCTGTGTCTGGACGGCGGACCGCGTCTTCATGATCCGGCTGACGCCGCTCGAGCTACGAGGCCAGATGTTCGGCTTCTTCAACCTCGCGAGCCGCGTCGCGTCCGCCTTCGGCCCGCTCGTGATCTGGAGCGCGACGATCTGGGTGCTGCACAGCCAGACCGACTGGCTCAGC
The DNA here is from genome assembly GCA_963755155.1 of uncultured Actinomycetes bacterium. Classification (GTDB taxonomy): domain Bacteria; phylum Actinomycetota; class Thermoleophilia; order Gaiellales; family Gaiellaceae; genus PALSA-612. Next base: position 84,143 of record CAVWIV010000017.1, read on the forward strand.
CTCCTGGGGGCGACGCGCGTCGCCCTAGTCGGCCTCGCCCTTGCCGCCTTCGTGGGCTGGCTCGTCATCCGGCCGCTCTCGGATGACTACCGCACCGCGTCGATCGAGGCAACGTGATGCCCCTGAGACAGCTTTCAGGCGAAGTGCGCGACCCCCCTAGCTGGCTCAAGCGCCTTGTAGCATGACCGCCGATGCACTCGAGGCACTGGGGAACCCTGGCCGTACTCTCGGCCATCGTCGTGACGTCGAGCCTGGCGAGCGCTGTTGCAGCGCCGTCCCTCGCGGTCAAGGCGGGATGTCCGGCGATCACTCGCGCGCAGGCGGAAGCAGCGATCGGGGACGTCAGAAAGATCGAGCACCAGGTCGAACGCATCCCGCTCGGGGGCGGCAGGGCCATCACGTGGCTTCGGTACTGCCGGATCTACTTCGGGCCCGGCTTCAAGAAGACGGAGGCGTACAGGTTCGGCGGTTCGCTGGACATTCTGTTCGACGGCGACGACAGAAAGGGATTCAGCGAGAAAAAGAGCGAATACCAAGCCTTGGCGCGTGGGGGGTACGGCGGGAGAGTGGAGACGGTCGCGGGGCTGGGCACACCTGCCTTCAGGTACTCGCGGGAGCCCTCGTTGAATGAGTGGGAGCTCTATGTGTTCCACCCTCGTCTATCCCGCCAGAACAGGGACCCCGTTACGAAGGGGCCGATGCGCCCGGCCGGCTCCTTCGCCGTCCTCCCCGACCCGGCCGTGATGGGTGAAATGCCGTTTGCGAGCCACGTCGCTCTCGCTCGCGCCGTGCTCAAGTTCCCCAAGCGGTAAGCCGCAACGCCGCTCCGACACGTGCGGGAGCTCACTGCGGCTCTCGGAGCACCACCACCCTCCCCGCTCGGAAATCGCGCGATTTCCGAGCGCCTATGCGCCTGGGAGGATTCGAACCCCCGACCGGCGGCTTAGAAGGCCGCTGCTCTTCCACTGAGCTACAGGCGCCCGCCGGAAGCGTAGCGTCGGCCAAGGAGCGCAACTCGCCCGTCTGGCGTGTCGCTGGCAAGCGCAGCGAGGGGTCACAGTGTGAGCAACACGAGGCCCCGAGTGGAGAGCAGCCAGCGGCGCGAGCGGTCGCGGGGGACGGGCTCTGCCCGTCCGTAAGCAAACGCGGCCAGACGGGCGAGGGCTAACGGGCGCCGAAGTCGACCGTGAGCACGACGACGCTGCGATGTCCGTAAACGCCGGGCGCACCGACTGCGCGTACGGCTGAGATGCCCACCTCGCGAAACTTCCGCCCGAGGAGGTTCTCGCGGTGTCCCGGGCTCGCGAGCCACGCGGCTACCGCAGCGCGTGCCGTCAGCCGCTGCGTCCTCCAGATGAGGTTCTCGCCCACCCTCCACTTCCGCCTGGCGGCGCGGGGTTTGTAGAAGCCCTTGATCCGCCGGGCGAAATGGCTCCCGTCGGGCGACTCGTGGGCGAAGTATCCCGCCCTCACCATCGCCAGAGAGTGGTGGTCGGCGGCCTCCGTGAGGCTCGGGCTCAACTGCAGCTGCCGGAGCCCGTGCTCGAGCCGGACAAGATTCAGCTCGTCGAGCACCGACGATTCGAGGCGGTCCGCGGGCGCGACGTGCGGCCCGTCCGCGGCGAAGGCGACGGCGGGGACCACGAATGCGACAACAACGGCGAGTGCGGGGAGGAGGCGCAAACCGGGGAGGACGAGCTTACTTCGTATCCGTTTGTCATGCGTCGGTAGCAGAGGCAGCCTCCTTCGCCGGCGCGGTCCGGCCTCCTTTTCGATGCGCTAGCCAGTCCAGCACGAGCACCTGGAGCGCTCCGGCGATCGGGATCGCGCCGAGCGCACCGAGCACGCCGGCGAGCGACGCGCCGATCAGGACGGCGATCAGCACGATGAGCGGCGAGAGCTGCACGGTGCGCCCGTAGACGAGTGGCTGCAGCAAGTGGTTCTCGACCTGCTGGTAGACGACGAAGAAGATGAGCACGACGATCCCGGACCAGATCGAGTCGGTGCTCACGAAGGCGACCGTCGTGACGACGATCGCGGCGATCGTCGCTCCGACGAGGGGCACGAGGTCTAACAGGGCGACGAGCAAGCCGAGCGCCAGCGCGAAGGGCACGTCCATGATCCACAGCACGAGCCCCGAGCTGACTCCCGCGATGACGCTGATGAAGAGGTTGCCGGTGACGTAGCCGCCGACGACCTTGCCGATGTCCTCGAAGATCGAGCGCAGCCGCTTCTCGGTCGGCGCCGAGAAGAGCGAGTAGAAGCGGTCGAGCCACATCGGCCCCTCCAGCAGCATGAAGTATGTGAGTGCGATGATCGTGATCGTCGCCGCGACCATCGTCAGCACGCTCTTCGTGATCGTGATCGCTGTGCCCGACAGCCCGAAGACCTTGCTCGCGCCTCCTCCTTCGACGGCTTCGCGGATGCGGTCGACGATGTGGTACTTCGTCTCGAGGAAGCCGAACCGTCCTCTGCCCTTCGTGAGGTCGTCGATGTAATCGGGCACCTTGGTTGCGAAGTCGTTCACCTGCTCGACGAGCGGCGGGATGACGGCCCAGCCGATGAGCGTGATCACGCCGGCAACGCCGAGGGACGTGAGCGCAACCGCGTACCCGCGCCTCTCGATGCCTCGTTCCTGGAGCCAGTTGACCGCGGGGCTGAGCGCGATGGCAAAGAAGAGCGCGACGAGAATCCAAGTCAGGATCTGCCGCGTGATGAAGATCACCTGCAGGAGCGTCCACGCCGCGAGGATGATTCCCAGCACGACGAGAACCGTCCGCACAGGGAACCGGATCGCCCGTTCGGGGATCACGACCGAAGCATCGCGCGAGGGTCGGACGGTAGGCTGGCGGCCGATGTCGTCGGCGATCTTCCACACGAACCACGGGGCGATTCACGTCGAGCTGCTCGACGAGGAGGCGCCGGAGACCGTCGCCAACTTCACGAAGCTCGCCGGGGAGGGGTTCTACGACGAGCTCGCCTTCCACCGCGTCATCGAGGACTTCATGATTCAGGCCGGCTGTCCGCGCGGCGACGGCACGGGCGGCCCCGGGTATCAGTTCGCGGACGAGTCGAGCGCGCTCGAGCTGCCCGTCGAACGTGGCGCGCTTGCAATGGCGAATGCGGGGCCCGACACGAACGGCAGCCAGTTCTTCATCGTCACCGCCGAAGAGTGCTCGTGGCTCAACGGAAAGCACGCGGTGTTCGGCCGGGTGACGGAGGGAATGGACGTGGCCGACGCCATCTCGAAGGTCGACTCCGACAGCCGCGACCGGCCCGTCGAGCCCGTGACGATCGAACGCGTCGAGCTCGCGTAGTTTCAGGCGCGCCGCTCAGGGGGAAACTCTCTCCGTGACCCGCGAGAGGGAGGAACTCATGCAGAGCACGACCGTACGCGACTCAATGACCGAGAGCCCGAAGACCGTCGCCGGCAGCGCCTCCGTGAGCGAGGCCGCGAAGCTCATGGCTAACGAGAACGTTGGCTCGCTTCCCGTCGTCGAAGGCGACAAGCTCATCGGCATCGTCACCGACCGCGACCTCGTCGTTCAGGTGGTCGCCCGCGGACAGGACCCGGACACCGTCCTGGTATCGGACATCTACTCGGAGCAGCCCGTCGTGGCGTCGCCCGACGAGCCTCTCGACGAGGCGCTCAAGCGCATGGCGTCGGAGCAAGTGCGCCGGTTGCCGGTCGTCTCCGACGGCCGTCTCGTCGGCATCCTCGCGCAGGCTGACGTTGCACGCGAAGCTCAGGCAGAGTCCACCGGCCAGATGGTGGAGGAGATCTCGCAGGAGCAGTCTCAGTGAGCATCATCGGCTGGGTCGTACTCGGACTGATCGCCGGCGTGATCGCGAAGCGGATCATGCCGGGCGCGGAGCGCGTCGGCATCATCCTCACGACGTTGCTCGGCGTCGTCGGAGCCCTGCTCGGCGGCTTCCTCGCGACCGCGCTCGGCTTCGGCGATCCGATCGACGAGTTCTTCGACATCTCGACCTGGCTGGCCGCGATCGTCGGCGCGCTCATCGTTCTCTTCGCGTGGAACGCGCTCTCAGGGCGCCGCTAAGCGCTCTGAGCTAACCAAGCCACTCGGGGCGGTCGAAGCCGGCGTACTCCTGGATGGCGCCGTAGATGTGCTGGACGATCGCGGTTGAGTGGACAGAGAGTCTGCAGGTGCCGTACGGGAGCTTGTTCGTTCGCTTCTTCTGGCTGTACTTGGAGTACACGTTGACGGTCGACTTCGTCAGGCATGGACCTAGGGACATCGAGTAGCCGCAGCCAGAAGTCCTCGATTTCCAATTGTCGGTCGAGATGGTCAGCGAAGAGGTTGCACCAAAGCCGGACGTCTTCGTCAGGGACCGCGAAGAACGTCTTTAGGAACAGGAGGAAGAAGCGGAGCACGTCAGGGTCCGAATTCGACAGGCGGGCTGTGTTTTGGTGCTTGCTCCCCTCGGCCCAGTAGAGCATGCAACCAGCTGCATGTAGGGGATCGCGACGTCTCGCTGCCGCACGACCGTCCTCTTGGTAGGCGCGGCGCTTCGCGCGAAAGCGCTCCGAGCGGGTTGTCGAGCCTCGTCGCCCCCCGTTAAGCCTCAGCTTCTCCCGTTGGCTCTCCGTCAATTCGATGTCGCGTACCCAAAGGCTCACCGACGACCGCGACACGCCGAGTAGCCGTTCGATGTCTCGCACCGACGTGCCCTCGCAACGCAGGCGACGGGCCTCTGCTCGCTCCACCGTTTTCATTTTTGAGAACAGTAGCGAGTGCGCCGGACGTAGAGCGGGCGACGGGAGTCGAACCCGTGACGAGAGATTGGAAGTCTCTAGTGATACCGCTTCACCACGCCCGCTTGCGTTCACTGCCACGATAGCCAGCGTGGACGCGATCCGGTGGAGCTTCTCCCCCCACGAGCTGTTCGTCGTCGGCGGGCTCGCGGGCGCGTACGCGATCGGCGTACGCGATGAGGTCGTGCCGCGCTGGCGGCTCGCATGCCTTGCCGGAGGGCTCTTCCTCGTCCTCACCGCGGTTGTCACGCCGCTCGACTCGCTGGCGACGACGTCACTCCTGAGCGCCCACCTGCTCCAGAACGTCGTCTTCGCAGAGTGGGCGCCGGCGCTTATCGTGCTCGGCATCCCTGCCGGTCTCGCCGCACGACTCGGCAGTCGCCGCCTCGTGCGTCTGCTCACGCACCCGGCCGTGGCGCTGCCGCTGTGGCTCGCGACCTACGCGGCGTGGCACCTGCCGGCTGCGTACGACGCAGCGCTTCGCAACCAGTCGACCCTGCTCCACCTCGAGCACGCGACGTACTTTGCGACCGGGCTCCTCTTCTGGTGGCCGGTGCTCCAGGACGCGCCCCGTCGACTGTCCCACGGAGCGAAGGCCGCCTACATGCTTGCCGCATTCGTCCTCGCGAGCCCGCTCGGCATCGTTCTCTCTCTGCTGTCGAGCCCGGCGTACGCGTTCTACGCGGCGGCGCCGGACATGTGGGGACTGTCCGATCTCGCCGACCAGCAGGTCGCCGGCGTGACGATGTCGGTCGAGCAGGCGGCCGTCTTCTTCTTCTTCGCGGCGTACTTCGTCCTTCGCCAGCTCCGCGCCGAGGAGACGCGCGAGGCACGTCTCGAACAGACCTCGCAAATTGCGTGAACTTCTTCCCGCAGGGTCTTGCATCGGCCGACGGGAATCCCTAGTGTCGTGATTGCGCCGAGCACGGAGCGCGAGTAGGTCGAAGCTCAACCGGACGGCCCTACGGGCAATCGGAAGGTCAGTCGGTCGGGTGGACGAAAGCGCAACCGGCTCGGCGAATTTTTTTGGTCCCGTTTAGGTGAGCCAGCTCGGTAGCAACTCGTCGAGGTCCGAGCGCTCGGCGTCCGTCAAGCCACGTAGCGGCGCGCGGACGTCCGTCGAGATCGGGACGCCGCGACGGTGGAGCACGTGCTTCAGCGCGGCGTGACGAGGAAAGCGCTCAATGGCGGCGCGCAGCTCGGCGAGCCCCGCTGCGCGCTCGTCCGTAGGCTCGCGGACGCAGGCGGCAACGAGCTCCGGGAACGCCGTGGCGAGCGCGGAGACTGCGCCCACCGCACCCGCCGCTCGCCCACGCGCGATCAGAGCCTCCGGGCCGACGAAGACGTCGAGCCCCTCGATGAGATAGGGCTCGAAGCGCTCCCACGGCGTGTCGGACACCTTCAGGCCCGCGAGGTTCGGCGCCCGACCTCCGAGCTCGACCACGACGTGCGGGGGCACGGCGTAGCCGCTCGTGGACGCAAACTCGTAGACGTAGAACGGCGTCGGCGCGCACGCCGCCGCGGCGGCGGCGAAGTGGTCGAGGAGGGCACGCTCGTCGAGCTGGAAGTACGGCGGCGCGATGACCGCGATTCCGGCGACGCCGAGCTCGGCTGCGTGCTCGGCGAGCGCGACCGTGTCGGCCGTCGACTGGGCGCCGCAGTGGACGGCGACGTCCACGCGACCCGCGGCAGCCTCGAGGAAGAGCTCGGCCGCGCGGCGGCGCTCGAAAACGGTGAGCAGGATGCCCTCGCCCGTCGTGCCCAGCGCGAGCAGCCCGTCGATGCCGGCCTCCGCGAGGAAGTCGACGAGCGATGCGAACCCGGTTTCGTCGAGCGCGCGACCGCCGTCCCGGAGCGGCGTGGCTGCGGCGGCGAGCGTGCCCTGGATCATCTTCCGGAGCCCGAGAAGTGCTGGTAGTCCTTGACCGAGCCGGTCCAGCGTCCGCCCCACCCCCAGCCGATCGCGTCGAACGCGCGGACGAGCGCGCCGCCCTCCACGGCCATGCCCTTCCGCACCGGCTGCCTGGAGACGTACGTGCGGCTCGCGTCGTGGTACACGCGGCCGTTCTCGACATACGGGTTCTCGATCGGGTTGATATCGATCGCGCGGCCGTACGCGTGCTCCGACCAGCTGCTCGAGCCGGTCGCGCGGCGGCAGTTGAACGCCGACGTGTTGTCGGCCTCGATCGATTGGAAGTCGCTGCCGCCGTAGGCGTCGATCGGGACGATTTTCCGTACCCGGAACCGAGCCGCGTACAGCTGTCGAAACACTGTCCGCAGCGACCTCGCCGCGGTCTCGTGCACGACGAGCCGGCCGGTGCGGCGCCGGCCGTCGAACCCCCAGTGGCTGACGGTGAGCATCCGAAGCTCGCCGAGCGCGACGGGGCAGCCGGGGCGCCACGACACCCCCGTCATCAGCGTGCGTTGCTTCGCAGAAAGCGGCGCGATCTTGCCGATGAACGGAGGGTCGGCGGCAACGGTGCGTTCGCCCACAGCTAGCGCCACGAGCCCGCACGCGAGCAGCATCGATCCCCGGCGCAGCAAGTCGGGACGGGGAGATTCGAACTCCCGGCCTCCTGCTCCCAAAGCAGGCGCGCTAACCAGGCTGCGCTACGTCCCGAGACCATCAGTGTACGAGCCGCCGCGGTGGAGGCTAGGGTCGCCGTCGTGGTCGACTCGCCATACCTCCCCGCCGAGGGCGTCCGCACCGCGCGCGGGCCGGCGGCCGGCTACCTCATGGTCATGGGCGCGGCGGTGCTGTTCGCCGTCAACGGCACGGTGTCGAAAGTCGTGCTCGAGTCCGGTGTCACGTCGCTGCGCCTCACGCAAGCACGCTGCTTCGGCGCGCTCGTCGGGCTCGGCCTCATCGTGCTGCTGACGCGCCGCGCGAGCCTGCGCACGACCCGCCGCGAGCTCGCCTTCCTTGCCGTGTTCGGCGTCTGCGGCGTCGCCCTCGTCCAGCTCTTCTACTTCGCCGCCATCGCGAGGCTCGAGATCGGCGTCAGCCTCCTGATCCAGTACACCGCCCCGCTCCTCGTCGCCCTCTGGGCGCGCTTCGTCTTCAAAGAGCGCGTTCGCAGCCGCGTGTGGCTCGCGCTCGGGCTCGCGCTCGTCGGCCTGTCGGTGATGGTGGATATCTGGGGCGGCGTGCCGCTGAACACCGCAGGCGTCGTCCTCTCGTTCGTCTCCGCCGTGACATTCGCGGCCTACCTGTTGCTCGCCGAGCACGCGGTCGGGCGGCGCGACCCGTTCTCGCTGCTCGTGTACGGCTTCCTCTTCGCGACCCTCTTCTGGGCCGTCGCCCAGCCGTGGTGGAGCTTCCCCCGCGACGAGCTCGGCGAGACGATCTCGCTGCTCGGCAATCTCAGCGGCGCCGAGCTCCCCGCCTGGGCGCTCGTGCTCGCCATCGTCGTCCTGGGGACGATCGTCCCGTTCACCCTCATGGTCGGCTCGCTCCAGCATCTGCCCGCGACGACCGTCGGCATGGTGGCAATGCTCGAACCGGTGCTCGGCGCCCTCGTCGCGTATCTCTGGCTGGACGAGTCGCTCGCCGGTCAGCAGCTCGTGGGCGGCGCTGTCGTGCTCGCCGCGATCTTCCTTGCCCAATCTGCGCGGTAGCCACTCATGTCTCTTTACATTTGCGCGCGCCCGTTGTAGGGTCGCGCACACTGGGCGATGCACACCGCGGCGGGTGAAAGCCCTCGCGGTGAGCAGTCAGGGTGAGCCCGCCGCGAGCGACCCCCCGGAGCGGCGGGCTTATCCCTGTTTGGCCTTCTGGATCGCGAGCGCGTCCCCGGTGCTCACCTCGACGGCGAGCGTCTCTTCCTTGATCCACGCTTCGTGGTCGATGAGATCCGCTTCCTCGGGACCGAGCGTGACGGCGATGCGGTCGCTCAGCTCGAGGCCGGCGTCGCGGCGCATCGCATTGATGCGGTGCGTGAGGTCGCGGACGCGGCCCTCACGGACGAGCTCCTCGTCGAGCGTCGTGTCGAGTGCGACCGAGAGCGCGCCGTTCTGGGCGATCGCGAAGCCGTCGACGGCGGAGCCTTCGCCCTGGAGCATCTCTTCGGAGGTGAGCTCCTCGCCGGCGACGCGTACGCCGCCGCCCTCGAGCTCCTCGTAGTCGCCCGCCTCGAGCGCGGCCTTGACGGCCGGCAGCCTTGAGCCGAGCCGCGGCCCGAGCACGGGCAGGTTGGGCTTGAGCTGCGAACGGACGACGGGGCCGTCGTCGAAGACGATCTCCTTGACGTTGAGCTCCTCACCGAGCTCGTCGGCGTGCGCAGCCGCGCCGTCGGCGCCGCGGACGTAGGCGCGGCGCAGCGGCTGCCTGAGCTTGATGCCCGCCTCGCCCCGTGCCTGATGACCGAGCTCGACCACCCGCCGTGTATCGGCGACCTCGTCCAGGAGCCCGTGGTCACGGTCTGCCGCGTCCTGCCAGCGCGTCAGGAAGACCGAAACCGGCTGATCGTCGGAGCGGAGAACGCGCCAGAGGTGCTCGCTGAGGAACGGCATCACGGGCGCGATGACGACGAGCGAGCGCATGAGCGCGGCCCTTAGCGTCGCGAGGGCAGCGGCATCGCCGTTCCAGAACCTCCGGCGAGAGCGGCGGATGTACCAGTTGGACAGGTCGTCCACGAAGGCGTCGAACGACGCGATGACATCCGGCGTCCAGTATCGCTCGTACGCGTCGGTCGCCTCTGCGACGAGCTGCTCGGTGCGCGCGAGGAGCCAGCGGTCGAGCGGCTCGAGGTCGCCGGCTTCGCCCTCGGGCGAGACGTTCGCGTAGTCCACGAAGAACTTCGCGCAGTTCCAGAGCGTGAGCAGCCGGCGCTTGATCTCGTGCGCAGGCCCGTACCCGAAGTTGATGTTCTGGCTCGGCACTTGCTCACAGAACATGAAGCGCACGATGTCGGCGCCCATCTGCTCGATCGCCTCGCTCGCCTCGATCGAATTCCCCGTCGACTTGTGCATCTCGCGCCCGGTCTCGTCGCGAACGCGCTCGTAGGCGAGCACGCGCCGGTACGGAGACCGGCCTATCAGCGTGACCGACATGAACGACATCGAGTAGAACCAGAGCCGGATCTGCTCGCGGCTCTCCGAGATCCATTCGGCCGGGAACCACTGCTCCCAGTACGCGTGATCCGGGAGGTCGGCGTTGGTCAACCCCCGCGCTGCGCCAGTGGCATTCCCACCGGGGATGAATCCCTGCTCGTTGTCCCAACCTAGGGTCGACAGGGGCACGATGCCCGCGTCGAGCCACGCGTCGCCCACCTCGGGGATGCGCGTGACCTCGTCCCCGCAGGCCTCGCAGGCGATCACGACGTCGTCGATCCACGGCCGGTGCAGCTCCTGCAGGCCATCCAGACCGCGCAACGCCCTCCCCTCGAGCTCTTCGCGGGAGCCGACGACGGTCAGGTGGCCGCAGGAGCACGGGTAGAAGGGCAGCGGCAGGCCGAAGTACCGCTTGCGCGAGATGTTCCAGTCGCCCATGTTCCGCAGCCAGTCGTCCATCCGCTTCGAGTAGAAGGCGGGCGTCCACTCGACGGTTGCGTTCGCGTCGAGCAGCGGCTGCCTGATCTCGTCCGCCGAGATGAACCAGTCGTCGACGACCCGGAAGACGAGGGGCGTCTTGCAGCGCCAGCAGATGGGATAGCGGTGGGTGATCCTCCCGGCCTCGACGAGCAACTCGCGCTCGCGCAGGTCCTCGACGATCACGTCTTCGACCTCGTCGGTCGAGAGCCCCTCGAGCGCACCGAAGCCGGACACCATTCGCCCGGACTCGTCGATGGGGGCGATTACCGGGAGGTCGTGCACCCGCGACAGCTCGAAGTCGTCGGTCCCGGCGCCGGGCGCGATGTGAACGATCCCCGTCCCTTCGGTCAGAGAGACGTCGTCCCAGGGGATGACCCGATGGGTGACACCAGCCTGAGCCGGCAAGTCGTCGAACGGTCCTTCGTACTCGAGGCCGACGAGCTCCTCGCCCCTCGCGACACGGTCATATCGTTCATCGGTCACGGCCAGCCTCCAGCCGCCGTCGCTCAGCCCGTACTCCGCGTCCGGCTTGACGGCGGCGGCGACGTTCGCGGGAAGTGTCCAGGGCGTCGTCGTCCAGACGACGAGCGCCTCGCCTTCGCGGTCCTTAAGAGGAAGGCGGACGTAGAGCGACGGGTGGTCGAGCTCCCTGTAGTTCTCCTCTCCGGCCTGCTCGTGCTGTGAGAGCGAGGTGCCGCAGCGAGGGCACCACTGCGTCGACCGGTGCCCTCGGTAGAGCCACCCCCGCTCGTGCACAGCCGCCAGGAAACGCCAGATGTACTCGATGTTCGTGTCCGAAAACGTGTAGTAGTCCCCGTCCCAGTCCATCCAGCGACCCAGGCGCCGGTCCTGGCTCGTGATCACCTCCCCGTACTCGGCAACGCGTTCGCGGCAACGAGCGGCGAACTCGGCGAGGCCGTACTCCTCGATGTCCCGCTTCGAGTTGAGGCCGAGCGACTTTTCCACCTCGACCTCGACCCACAGGCCCTGGCAGTCGAAGCCGTTCTGGTAGCGCTGGTCGAAGCCGCGCAGCGCCTTGTAGCGCTGGAAGACGTCCTTGAGCGTCCGCCCCCAGGCATGGTGCACGCCCATGGGATTGTTCGCGGTGATCGGGCCGTCGATGAAGCTGAAGCGCTCGCCGCCCTGATTCTGGGCGCGCAGCTGCTCGAACGTTCCCTCGGCTTCCCAGCGTTCGAGCACCTCCCGCTCGAGCGCAGGGTGATCGGGGACACGCGGAAGTGGCGTGAACACGCCAGGCATGGCGAGATTCTACGGCGGGAAGCGAAACGGCCGCGCCGCCGTTTAGGCTCTAGGAAGCTGTACAAGAACGTATTCGGAGAGAAAGCGAGCATCATGGAATCAGTGACAGCGGAGACCTTCGAAGCGGAGGTCGTCAACTCGGAGACACCCGTCCTCGTCGACTTCTGGGCCGAGTGGTGCGGGCCGTGCCATGCGGTGGCGCCCGTGCTCGAGCGAATCGCCGAAGAACGCCCGGGCGAGCTGAAGATCGTCAAGCTCAACATCGACGAGGAACAGGACCTCGCCCTGCGCTACGGCGTGATGTCGATCCCGACGATGATCCTCTTCCGCGACGGGGAGCCGGCAGCCGCCCTCTCCGGCGCGCACCCGAAGGGCGCCATCGAGCGCGCACTCGGGCTCGAGCAGGTCGCGGCCTAGCTCGCTACGGCATCGACCCGAGCGGCGTCAGGCAGGAGCGGTAGGCCTGCCTGGTGCTCGGCTTCGGGCCGAGGTCCCACTTCGAGCCGGCCTTGCTGTCGAAGTAGGCCGCGAGCTCGATGGCGGCCCGCGACTTGATGAAGCCGCAGAGGTAGCGAACGAGGCCGGTCTGGTCGTCCGCAGTGCCCCACTCGGGGAACGAATAGCGCTTCTTGTGCGCGCGAGCGAAGGCGTAGAGCTCTTCGTTCGCGCTGCGCGAGAACTCACCCCCGATGCTGTACATGTCGTTGCCGATGAGGTCGACCCACCTGTCTCCCGGATAGAACGGGAGCCAGCCGCCGTGGCCGGCGACGGGGTTCCAGATCACCCTGAGCTTCCCTTTCGGATTGGGTGGCAGATCCTCGTGCACGGTGAGGTACGGGAGCCCGAGTCGCTTGAGGGCGACATCGATCTTCACGCGCGGGCCGCCGTGGAGGATGAGGTAGATGCGGGCGAAGGCGAGGCGGTACCACCGCGGCGAGAAGCCCGGGCCGTTCGCGCTGTTGTACAGCGCCTTGTCGGCGTTCATCTCGGCCATCGCCCGCACGTAGACGAGGCCGCCGAAGCCGTTGATCGCCTTGTTGAGGTGAACCAGGTACGCGTCGCCCTGGCCGGTCGCGATCTGCTGCATCGTGATCCTCGCCACCCGCACCGCCCCCGGCCCGCCGATGCCGAGATGGAGCATGGGAATCGGCGTCAGCTGAGGGAGGTACACATCGATCCGCCGACCCCACGTCATGCCCTGCTGCCAGCCGAGGAAGATGTGCTGGATCGCGGACTGCTGGCCGGTCTGGGACTGGAAGCGCCCCGGATCGCCATGGATCCCGAGCAGAAGCTTCGAGACGTTCGGCTGCGCGCCCACGCCCGCTGCCAGCACCAGAGCGCAGACAATGCTTAAGGCGGCCCCCCACCTCATGGCGCGGAGATTATCGTCTCGCAGCCTCCGAGGCCAGCGAGCGTAGCGCCTTCACGACGTTGTCGAAGGCGAGCTCCTCATCGGGCGGCAGCTCGTCGAGCGAGAACCAGCGGAGCTCTGAGACGTCGTCCGCCGGGGTCGGCTCACCGGAGGCGATGCGCACAGTCCAGTAGAGATTGAGCGTGGCCGTGGGTTCGTCACCGCCCCCGTAACGGTCAGCCCAGATGCCGGCGAGCGCGAGCGGCTCGATCTCGACTCCGGCCTCCTCACGCAGCTCGCGGCGCAGCCCGTCGAGAGGCTCCTCGTCCTCCTCGAGGAAGCCGCCCGGCACGTCCCACTTCCCCGCCTGGGGGTCGAACTTCCGGCGGGCGAGCAACACGTGCCCCTCGTCGTCGATGACGAGCGCGCACGCAGTCGGCTCCGGGCTCGCGTACGCGACGTAACCGCACTCGTCGCACGTCGCGGTCTTGCCCTCGCGTTCGACCGGCGCGGAGCAGCGCGGGCAGTGCTTCCAGCCGACAAGAGTCCCCACGCGCGCAAGAATAGGCGTGTGAGCCCGCGACACGTTCCCGCGACGGTGACCGAGCTTACGCGCTGTGAGCTGCTCGCCGGGCTGCCCGGTGAGACACTGAACGAGCTCGCGAAACGGATGGTGCGCGAGGAGCTGCCGGCGGGTGCGGCGCCCGTCGTCGAAGGCGAGGAGGGCGACCGCTTCTACGTGGTGCTGTCAGGCGTGCTCGCGGCGAGCAAGTACGGCGGCCGCGGCGCGGCCGGCGTCCTCCATCCGGGTGCGTACTTCGGGGAGGTGTCGCTCGCCATGGGCGTGCCGCGCACGGCGTCCGTCAGGGCGATGACGCCCGCGGTCGTGGCGAGCTGCGACAAGGTCACATTCGACGAGTTCATCCGGCCGCTGTTCGCTGACGACGACTAGCTCGCTTCCGCCACCACGTCGTCGGACAGCTTCGGCCACGCCTCCATCGACCACTCGTCGAAGTCGCGGTCGGTGAGGCAGGCGAGGGCGAGAGCCGCCTCCGGGTCGACCCAGAGGAACGTCCCCGACCCGCCGAAGTGGCCGAACGTGCCCGGCGATGTGCGCTCCCCCGACCAGTGCGGCTGCTTGCCGTTCTTGAGCTCGAAGCCGAGGCCCCAGTCGTTCGGGTCGAACCGGCCGATATCGGGCAGCACGCCGGCAAGCCCCGGGAACTGGACGCTCGTCGCCTCCGCCAGCGTCTCCACCGCGATCAGTCGAGGCGCGACCAGCTCTCCGTGCGAATCGCACGAGGTCGTCCAGGGAGCCATGGAGATCGGCCGCGGGCGAGCCACGCAGCTCCGCGCGCAACCCCAGCGGGTCGAGCACCGCGCCGGCGAGATAGCGCTCGAACGGCATGTCGGCTCGAGCCGCCACGATCTCGGCGACGAGCTCGATGCCGGGATTCGAGTACACACGCCGCGCTTCGAGCCGGCCGGTGGGCAGGCCGGCCTCGAACGGCAAACCCGAGGCGTGCGCCAGGAGATGCCGAACCGTCGACCCCGGCGGCCCGGCCGGCTCGTCGAGGTCGATCGTCCCTTCTTCGGCCGCCACGAGCGCCGCGTAGGCCGTCAGGAGCTTCGTCACGGATGCCCAGCGAAAGACGCGCTCCGTGTCGCCGTGCGTGGTCGCGAGAGCGCTCGCGGGGACGGCCGCGACGGCCACATTCTCGACCGGCCAGTCCTCGACCTGACGCAGAGCCTCCACGGGGCGATACTAGGCGCGTGGAACGCCAGCGCATCACGTCCGGCGGTGCCTACGAGCCGATCTACGGCTACTGCCGCGCGATGCGAGTCGGCGACCACGTCTACGTAGCCGGGACGGCGCCGCAGATGCCGGAGGGCGCGGATCCGCCTGCCGACTCGTACGGCCAGGCCAAGCGGTGCTTCGAGATCATCGGCGCCGCGCTAGCCGAAGCCGGAGCGAGCTTCGAGGACGTCGTGCGGACACGCGTCTACATCACGCCCGACGCCGACTTCGCCGAGGTCGGCCGCGCGCACGGCGAGGTCTTTGGGGACATCCGGCCTGTCAACACGACCGTGATCATCGCGGGGCTCGTCGATCCGCGATGGCACCTGGAGATCGACGTCGATGCAGTCGTCGGCTGATCCGTACGAGTCGAGCGTCCTCGACCACCGGTTCGGCACGGGGGACGGCGCGTACACGATGGGCGTCGAGGAGGAGTACATGCTCCTCGACTCCGAGTCCCTCGACCTCGTGCAGCACATCGACACGGTGCTGGCATTCGTCGAGGGCAGTGATCTCGAACATGAGCTGCATCCCGAGCTCATGCAATCCGTGCTCGAGATCGCGACGCCGGTCTGCCGTGACATCGGCGAGGTGACCACCGAGTTGCATCGCCTGCGAGCTGCGGTCACGAACGTCGCGAGGGAAACGGGCCTTCGGGTCGGGTCGGCAGGAACGCATCCGTTCAGCCTCTTCGAGAAGCAGCGGATCACCGCTCGCGACCGCTACCGCGCGCTCGTCGACCAGCTCCAGTACGTCGCGCGTCGCGAGCTCATCTTCGGCATGCACATCCACGTGGCCGTCGACGACCCCGAGAAGGCGGTGGGCGTGCTGAACGGGATGCTCGTCCACCTGCCCCAGCTGCTCGCGCTGAGCACGTCATCGCCGTTCTGGCGCGGTGAGCCGACAGGCCTCGCGTCGACACGCCAGCTCGTGTTCGCCGCGTTCCCGCGCTCAGGTCCTCCTCCACGGTTCCAGGACTACGCCGACTACTCGCGGGTCGTCGGCCAGCTCGAGCGTTCGGGCTGCATCGCCGACTACACGCACATCTGGTGGGACATCCGCCCGCACCCGCGCCTGGGCACGATCGAGGTGCGGATCTGCGACGCCGTGACGCGCATCGAGGACGCGATCGCCATCGCCGCCTTCTGCCAGTGCCTCGTGAAGCACTACTGCGAGCTGTTCGAGCGCGGGGAGGGCATCCCCTCGTATCACCGCCTACTCACGAGCGAGAACAAGTGGCTCGCGGCGCGGCACGGGCTAGAGGCGCCCGTCATGGACCTCGCCACCGGCCGGCGGAACCGCGTCCCCGTCTCGCAGCTCATCAGACGGACGCTCCGCGACGTCGAGTCGCACGCGCGCGAGCTCGGCTGCGAGCGTGAGCTCGAGGGCATCCGCGACATCCTCGGACGCGGCTCGAGCGCCACGCGCCAGCTCCGCATCTTCAACGCGAACCGCGACATCGTCGAGGTCGTGCGCGAGATCGCGGACGCGACAGAGATAGCGCCGATAGCCTCCGTGGCCGAGTGAAGGCCCTTGTTCTCGCCTTCGTGGCAGCCGGTGCGGCCACGATCCCCATCACGACGCCGCCGCGCCCGCCGTTTCCGGGGCCGGTGACAGCCGCGCCGGACGCCAAGCGTCTCGTCGTCGTCTCGTCGCGCCGGATATCGCCGGGGCTGGGCACGACACCCTCGTGCGACCTCGCGAACGTCCCCGACACGGTGCGCGGGCTCCCGCTCCAGCGGACGTTCTGCCCCGGCGGCCCCCCGTTCGCGCTGTACGGGAAGGACGGCGCGTCGGCCCGCATCCTCTTCGGCCCGAAGTACGCCCTCGACTTCAAGAACTACGTCTGGCCGCCACGCAACCGGCCTGGCGAGAAGGAGTTCGTCTACGAGGAGCTCGTGTGGGCGCGAGAGGCGAACGGCGTGCTCTACGTACAGAACGGTCATCTCACATACGCCCGCTCGTCGTACGGGCAGAACGCCTATGTCACGGCGTTCGACGCGAAGACGAAGAGGCGGCTCTGGCGAAGCAAGGCGCTCGTCGCGAACGCGCAGACGTTCGCCGTCACGCCCCGCTACCTCATCACGGGCTACGGCTTCACGGCAGAGGCCGACTGGCTCTATCTCCTCGACCGGCGCACCGGCCGCATCGTCGAGCGGCTGAGCCTCCCCAGCGGGCCTGAGAAGATCACGCGCCGCGGCAAGAGCTTCGTCGTGCGCACGTACGACCACGTGCTGACGGTCAAGCTGAAAGAGTCGTGAGATGCTCGCGATCGGCGAGCGCGCCCCGCTGGGGGCGACCGTCTGGCGTCCGCCTGCGGAGGCCACGACGATCGGCGATCTCGCCGCCGACGGGCCAATTCTCCTCCTCTTCTACTTCTGGGACTGGACGAGCACGTGAACGGCCGAGATGGAGCTCCTGCGTGACAGGAGGGAGGAGTTCCACGCGGCGGGCGTCAAGCCGTACGGGATCTCGCGTGACTCACCGTTCACCCATATCGCGTGGAGCCAGGCGCTCGACCTCGAGGGCGTGGAGCTCCTCTCCGACTGGAACGCCGAGGCCGTGCGCGGCTTCGGCATCGCCCACGAGCGGCGGGGCATGCAGGAGGTGGCAGAGCGATCGGCGTTCCTGATCGAAGCCAATGGGACGATTCGGGGGGCATGGCGCTACGAGCCGGCGGAGCTGCCCGACTTCGACGTGTTGCTACAAGCAGCGCGTTCCTAGCCGTCCTCGTCTGCACGGCGGCGGCGCTCGTGGCCGCGACGCCCGCGCTTCGCCATGCGCACACCGACTTCCTCGCCGGCGGCCAGCCGGGACACGGCCAGGCGGCGGCCGGGGATCATCTCCAGTCGGCCTATCGCCTCTGGCTTCCCGGGCACCAGATCGAGCAGGGGAGGTTCCCGTGGCGTGACCCGTACTCGTTCCGCCCGGTCGCCGAGCCCCAGCTGAACCCGGCGGCCTGGCCGTTCGGCCTTCCCTTCTGGCCGCTCTGGCGGGCGCTAGGCGTCGTCGTGGGCTGGAACGTCTTCGTGCTGCTCGGGCTCATCGCCGCCGGGCTCCTGACGTACGCCTGGCTGCGAGAGCTCGGCCTCGGCGTGGGCGCAGCGCTCGTGGGCGGGCTCGCGTTCGAGGTCGCGCCGTATCGCCTCGAGCAGGCCGCGGCCGGCCACCTGCTCGCGCCCATCTCGGCGCTGATCCCTCTCTCTCTGTGGACGTTCGAGCGGGCGCGGCGCGGATCGCGCTGGTGGCTCTTGCCGTCCGCGCTCGCGATCGCCTCCATCCCGGCCTCAGGGGAGGTGCATCTCGCGCTCGGCGCCGTGCCGTTCTACCTCGCATACGTGCTCGTGCGCACGCGAGCGCCCTGGCCGGTCGTGGGCGCGGCCGTCGGTGTCGCGCTGGCGGCTGCCGCGGGCGTGCTCGTATGGCTCTTCACGATCGACGGCACGATCGGCGAGGGGGAACGCTCGTTGCGCCAGGTCGGACGCGTCTCCGCCGATTGGCTCGACTTCGTCGTCCGCCACGACCGCCACGGCTCGGAGAGCTTCGTGTTCCTGGGCTGGCTGACGCCGCTCGTGGCGATCGCCGGGCTCGTCATCCTCGTGCGCCGCCGTTCGTATGGCCTCGGAGGGCTCTTCGGCGCGGGGGCAGTCGTGCCCATCGTGCTCGCGCTCGGCACGACGACACCGATCTACGAGGCGGTGCGCTTCGTGATCTGGCCGCTGCGGAATCTGCGCGTCCCGGAGCGCCTGATGCCGATCGCGTGCCTCGCGATCGCCGCGCTCGTTGCCTACGCGGTCGACGAGCTCACAAGGGCCGACCTGCCCCGCCGCGTTCCGCGGCAGGCGATCGTCGTCGCCTGCCTTGCCGGCGTCCTCCTGTTCGCCGACCTCCGCGTGACGACGTTCGAGGCCACGGCGGCCGACCGGGGGAACGGGGCGTACGCCGCGCTGCGCGACGGCCCGCCCGGACGCGTCCTCGAGGTGCCCGTCTTCCGGCCGGGCATCCACTACGGGGGCGTCTATCTCTACCACGGCACGCAAGCCCCGCGGCAGCGGCCGCAGGGCTACTCGACGCTCGCGCCGGTGCAGGCGGACGAGCTTGCACAGGAGCTGGCGGCGATCAACTGTGGCGACTGGACACGGCAGCCGAGCGGGCTGCTGCGCCGGCTCGGCGTCACCAGCGTCCTCTTCCACGAGGGCCTGTTCCGGGACAACCCGGCCGCCCCGGACACGGCTGCGTTCGCCTGGGAGGCGCTCGCGCGCCACGGGTTCCGACCGCAGGCGGAAGACGGGCCGGTCACGCTCCTCGCCCGGCGTGGAGGCGGCCAGGCGCCTCCGGCTCCGGTGGATGACCCTCCACATGACGTGGCGCAGTTCTGCGACGGCTGGCGGCCGAACGACGGCGAGGGACGCGTCACCTCGGCGCGGCATGCGTCTCTCTGGGCCTACAACCCCGGAGGGGCCGACCTGCGGCTCTTTCTACGAGCCGAGGGCAAGCCTGCCGATGTCCGCCTGACGGTGGACGGGCGGCGCGGGCTCGACGCGCGCGTGGCGGCGCTGGGCGAGACCAGGCTCCCGCTCGGCGACGAGGGCTGGCATCTCGTGACCATCGACGGGCCGCGCGGCGTCCGCGTCGTCGCCTACGCCCTAAGCTGATCGGGCATGGGCGGCAGGCTCAGCTCGGATGCGCCGCCTGAGTGGCCGAAAGCCCCGGCCCAGACGCCGAACGACATCCGTGCAGTTTTCGACGGCGCGAGCGAGCTCACGGTGGGCATCGAGGAAGAGCTGACGCTCGTTGATCCGCAGACGCTCGCACAGGCGCCGGCCGTCGACCGCGTGCTCGAGCTGGCGGGCGGCGACCCGCGATTCGTCCGAGAGCTCAAGAACACGCAGGTCGAGCTCGTGACGCCGGTGGCCGGCAACGCGCTCGGCGCCGCCCTCCTGGCGGCACGAGCGAGGACCGACCTCGCCGATCTCCTCGGCGGCGAGCTCCAAGTCCTCGCATCGGGTGCGTATCCGGGCGGTGGCGGCTCCGGCGAGATCGTCGCCGGCGAGCGGTACGAGCAGATCGCCGACGAGTACGTATCGGCTGCTGCCCAGAACCTCCCTTGCGGCCAGCACGTGCACGTCGCGTTGCGCGGCGCCGATCGCGCGCTGGCCGTGTACAACGCCGCCCGGTCGTTCGTGCCGGAGCTCGGGGCGATCGCCGCCAATTCACCATTCCTCGACGCGCGCGACAGCGGTCTTGCATCGTCGCGCCGGTCGTTGAACGACGCCTTCCACCGCACCGGCGTCCCACCCGCGTTCGCGTCGTGGGACGAGTTTGCCGCCTACGTCGCCTGGGGCCGCGGAGGCGGTTTGTTCCCGGACGCGTCCCATTTCTGGTGGGAGCTCCGTCCGCATGTCGGCCACGGGACCCTCGAGTTCAGGGTGGCCGACACGCAGACGCGGCTCGAAGACACCTTCGCCGTCGCCGCCTGTTGCCAGGCGCTCGTCGCGTGGCTCGCCGGCCGGTACGACTCGGGCGAGACACTCGCCTCACACGAGACGTACCGCGTCGAGGAGAACGCCTGGCGGGCGATGCGCTACGGGGTCCGCGGCTGGCTGGTCGACCTCGACACGGGCGAGCCGACCCCGGCACGCGACCGAATCGCCACGTTGCTCGACGCGATCACCCCATTCGCGCGGCAGTTGGGGGTCGAGGCCGGAATCCTCACCGCGAGAGCGCTATTGCTCGACAACGGGGCCGAACGCCAGCGAGCCGTCGAGTCCGTGCACGGCATCGACGGGCTCATTCGCTGGCTTGCCCGGGAGACGGTTGCCTCCGCCGAGGACTTCCTCATGCAGCGGGCGTAACGCCCGAGTGCGTCAGAGGATCCAGATCAGCAGAACGATGATGAGGATGAGAGCGAGTGTTCCTGCGCCTATGTACATGAGCCCTCCCTCCTTTCTTCGTCGGGGTGTCGCTTATGTACCCCGGAGCGCGCTCGGGAAAACGGCTAGGCGAGCCACCAAATGAGCAGGAGCCCGGCCGTGATCGTCCCGGCGACGATCCACACGACCGTGGCGACGCTGCCGAGAATGACGAGCGGCGTCGCCCACCACTGGCCTCGACGAACCGCCTCGCCGACGGGCTCGTCCCGGCGAGCAGACTCGTCGCCGCGATCGCGTATGTCAGGTTCAGTCGACATGGGTGCGGATCAGTCGCTCGATCTGCCGGCCCGTGGCACGGCCTTCGTGGCGTGCGAGCACCTGCGAGCCGCCGCCGAGCAGCACGAGGGTCGGCACGGTGTCGACGTCGAGGGCGCGCATGAGCGGCCCGTTCGCGTCCGCATCGACCTCCAGCACGCGTAGGCGGTTCTTCTCGGTCACGTGCACCCACGCGACCAGGCTCGCCATCCGCCGCGCCGGCCCAGACCGCCTGCTCGAGAAGAAGAGAAGCGTGGGCCGTTCATCCGCGTGCCCCACCGCGTTCATGATCACCGTGTACCCGGCGCGAGCGAGGGCTAAAACTGTGCAACTTCGCTCGGGGCGATTTCGAGGCGCTCTACGAGCGTCAGCACGGCGGCACCGAACGGCGTGTCCTCGACGGTGGCGCGCACGAACGCCCAGTCGACCTGCTCGCGCAGTGCTCGGGGTGGATCGACCGGCAGGGAACAGCCCGTTCGTGTGGTCCGTGCTGGGCGGAAATTGCCGTGCAGACAGGTCCGACTCAGGTCGACGAGGACATCGCCGTCCCAGGCCCTTCAGGAGCCAGCCTTCCGTCGGCGCTCCGTCCGCAGAGAGTGCGTATCCGAGCTGCATTGCGCAGACCACTTAGCCCCGGCCGGGTCGTGCGAAACCAAAGCGGTGGGTTAGAAGCAGCCGGGGGTCGGGTACCAGTAGGCGGTAGCACCCGACGCAGGAGGTTCGGAATGGGAATCGGAGTCAGTCTCATACTCATCGCCGTCGGCGCGATCCTCACCTGGGCCGTGACCGACAACGTCGCGAACGTCGATCTGAGCACCATCGGCGTCATCCTCATGGTGGTCGGCCTGGCCGGCGGCCTCATCTCGCTCATGTTCTGGTCGAGCTGGGGCGGCTTCGGCGGCTTCCGCCGTGAGACGACGGTCGTGCACGACGCGCCGCGCGAGAGGGTCATCGAACACTGAATGTCGCTGCCGGGGCCGCGACTCGCGGCCCCGGCACTCTCTGTTCCACGGCATCATTCCTCTATGGCGACCCCGGAGCCACATGTCGAGTTGCTGCCGAACTGCGCGGTCATCACGCTGTCGGGGGAGCTCGATGCGTATCGACGCGCCCGAGCTTCGCCGCACGTTCGAGGCGCTGCTCGAGACCAAGCCCGCGCTCGTCGTCCTCGACCTTACGGCCGTGTCGTTCCTCGACTCGACCGTGCTCGGGGCCATCGTCGGACTGCTCCGGCGCGTGCGCGAGGGAGGCGGCGAGCTACGGACGGTGCTGCCCGACACGACTGCCCGCCGGATCTTCGAGATCACGAACCTTGTCGCCGCGCTCGACGTCTGGCCGAGTCGGGATGAAGCGACCGCCGACGCCGCTACGTAGCGGCTAGCCGCTTGCGCATGCGAACGACGGTGCCCTGCGCGGAGGCGCCGTCCTCGAGGACGACCTCGTCCATCACCGCCCGCACGATGGCCAGCCCCATGCCGCTCTCGGCCGGCCCGTCCGTGAGCGCGGCCTCTTCCATGTCGAGAAAGGCAGGGCCTGCGCCGTCGTCCTCCACCGATACCTCGATCGCGTCCGGCTCGACCCGGTAGACGATGCGAACGACGCCGGTCGCAGCCGTGGCGCCGTGCTGGACCGCGTTGCCGCAGACCTCCGTTACGGCGAGCTTGAGGTCGGCGAGCTCGATCTCACTCATCCGCGTCTGCATGGCAATGCCGGACAGGACGAGCCTGCAGAGAACGAGGTAGTCGGCCTTGGCCGGGATCGTGAGCTTGACAGTGTCGCTCACGAGCCCTGCTCCGTTACTGCGCCCTCGAGCCGGCCGCGCATGACGGCGAGCGACCTGCGCAGCAGCCTCGAGACGTGCATCTGGGAGATGCCGACGCGGGCTCGCGATCTCCGACTGGGTCAGCCCGTCGTAGAACCGCAGCTCGACGATCATCCGCTCTCGCTCGTCGAGCGCCGAGAGCCCCGACTCGAGCAACGCAGTGTTCTCGACCTCGTCGTAGCCGACATCCGGCCCACCGAAGAGGTCCTCGACGGTGCCTTCGCCGTCCTCGCCGAGCCCGAGTGGCTGTGAGAGCGACCTCGTCGAGTACGCGTGGTACGTCTCGAGCGCCTCCACAACCTCCTCGTGCTCCAGCTCTGCCTCTTCGGCGAGCTCGGCGATCGTCGGCGAGCGCCCGAGGTCGGCGCTGAGAGCCTCGATCGTGCGCGTGAGCTTCAGGCTCAGCTCCTTCATCCGCCGCGGCACGTGGATGGCCCAGGCCCGGTCCCGGAAGTGGCGCTGGATCTCACCGACGATCGTCGGCACCGCGTACGTCGTGAACTTCACGCCGCGGTCGACGTCGAAGCGCTGGATCGCCAGGACGAGCCCGATCGACCCGACCTGGATGAGATCCTCGAGCGGCTCGCCTCGCCCCGAGTAGCGCGAGGCGATGTTCCGGACGAGCGGTAGGTACTGCTCCACCAGCTTGTCCCTCGCCGCATCGTCCCCGGCGCGGTAGGCGCCGATCAGCTCGAGGACGTCTGGCTCTGTTGCCATTGCAGCCGTCACTCCTCGGACGGGCCGGCCGAGACGCCGAGCTCCACCCAGTAGCCGTCAGGCCCGTCGTGCTCGGAGACGTCGTCCACGAGAGGCTTCAGCACGCGCACAATGCCTTCGTCGGCGAGCTGCGAGCTCGCGAACGGGCCGACCCGCGCGCGGAGGCCCGATGTCGCGGCGGTCGCCTCCATCGTCACCGTGTCGGCGGCGAGCTCTTGCGTGATGAGGCTCTCGAGCGCGAGCAGCAGCTCCTCGACGCGGTCGACGGGAAGCTCGAGGCGGGAAGACATGCCGCCGAGCACGAGCCGGCCGACGCCCCGGTAGCCCGCAGTCGCGGGAAACTCGACGACGACGCGGTCGTCGCCGTTCGACCCTTCAGAGGCGCTCACGCGCGCGCGGGCCGGCCCTGTGCCTCGGCCTCCGTGAGAGCGGCTTCACGGCTCTCCTGGAGGGAGAACACACGATCGAGCAGCGTGATCTCGAAGATCCGGCGGATGTTTGCGTCGGCGCACACGACGCTGACGCTGCCGCCGACGGGCCGCAGTCGCTTGACGGCGCCCAGGAGCACGCCGAGCGTCATCGAGTCGATGAACGTCGCCTCCGCGAGGTCTACGACGAGCCAGGTGGCGCCGCCGTCGATCGCGTCCGCGATCGACGTGCGAAGCTCGTGCGCGGTGTGGAGATCGGCATCGCCCCGAACGGCGACGACGGCGATCCCGGCGCCCGCGTCGATCACGTCCGCTCCGAAAGCAGGATCATCCACGCCGCCAGGGCTACCCGACATAGGCACACGTTCTACCCGTTTGCGGCGGCCGGTGAAACCTCTAAGCGCGTCTTTTGTTTCAGCTGCGCTTGCGCGAGACCGCGCGGGCGAGCTGGGTCTTGGTCATCTTCGAACGCCCCTTCACCCCGCGGCGCTTCGCTTCTTCGTAGAGCTGATCCTTCGTCCGGCCTCGCGGCGCGGAGCGATGCGCCCGGTGGCCGCCCCTCTGCCCGGACGACATGTCCGTGCGCGAGAGCCGCGACGACGTCTTCGACTCGCCGTGTCGCGCCCGCTCCTTGTTCACGGTGCGCGCCGCGATCTCTTCCGCGCGCTTCACTCCGCGTTCTTCGAGCGAATCCTTGATGTGCTCGTACTGACGAGCACGTTTGGAGCCCTTCTTCACTCCACGTGGTGGCATGTCGACCCCCTCGGTCTGGGTGACCGGGGCTACCCGTCGCCGGCGATCGGCGAAACCTCCGCGAGGGCGGCCGCCGCGTCCTCCACCGACTCGCGCACGGGCATTGCGTCCGAGAGGCGGACGATCTCGACGACGCGCGCCACGGCGCACGACGCCGGCACAGAGAGCGCGAGGCCGCCGCCGGCCGCAGTCGCGACACGCCCGAGCCCAAAAAGCGCGTGCAGCCCGGCGCTGTCGATGAACGACACACGGTCGAGGTCGATCACGAGCCTCCCGGTCGCCGCGAGCGGATCGAGATGCGCGCGGGCCTGCTCGACCGCGAGCTTGTCGACCTCGCCCTCGAGGCGCGCCACCGGCACTCCATCAACCTCGTTCAGTCGTCACGTCGAGATCCTCAGGAGTTGCCATGGCTCCGTGCCGGCTCCCGGCTCAACGGGCGCTCCATGACCACACGCGTGCCGCTCTCGCGGCGGTCGACGTCCACGGATGTCATGAGCGCCTCGATCAAACGCAGTCCGAGACCTCTGTTCTCGCGTGGGGACGGCTCCTTCCAGCGGCCCTCGTCGGCCACCTCGACGCGGATCCGGTCGCCGGCGAGCACGGCGTCGAAGTGGAACGACGAGCCGGCCGGCGCTTGCGCGTGCTCGATCGCATTGGCGCCGGCCTCCCAGCTCGCGAGGACGACGTCGCGCGCGTCGTGGTCGGGGACCGATGCCTCGGCGAGCCAACGCTCGAGCTCGGTGCGCATCGTCTTCAGCGACTCCGTTTCGACGGGGAGCGTGAGCGTGAGGGGAGCGAGTCGCACGGCGTCCAGCCGGATGGCGAGCAGCGCCACGTCGTCTCCTCGCCTGGGACCGAGCAGCTCCTGGACGATCGCGTCGATCATCTCGTCCGGCTCGCGCGGCGCCCGCGCTGCCGCCTGGGCCAGGAGGTCGAGCCCTTCGTCGATCGGGCGATCAGGACGCTCTACGAGACCGTCCGTGTAGAGCACGACCGTCGCGCCCGGCTCGAGCGTCGTATGCCACTCGGAGTACGTCGCCGCCGGATCTGCCCCGAGTGGCAATCCCCCGGCGCCCTCGCCCTCGAGAAAGCGGACGGCGCCTTCGGGATCGATCACGAGCGGCGGCGGATGGCCGGCCAGGGTGATCGTCGTGGCGAGAGTCCGGGGATCGAGAGTCACGTACGCAAGCGTCGCGAACGGGACGTCCGTGTAGCTCGCGAGCAGGAGGTTGAGCTTCGTCACGGTCTCGCCGGGCGTCCGCCGGTCGAGCGTAAGGGCGCGCATGCCGTTCCGCAGCTGCGCCATCGTCGCGGCGGCTTCGACCCCCTTGCCGACGACGTCTCCGACGACGAACCCGAGCCTGCCGTCGGCGAGCGTCAGCGTGTCGAACCAGTCGCCGCCGACGTCCGCCGCCGTCGAGCCGGGGAGATACCGAGCGGCGACGCGCACGCCCTCCATGGCTGGAACGCTCTCGGGCAGCACGCTCCGCTGAAGCGTCTCGGCGATGTCGCGCTCCGTCTCGTAGCGTCGCGCGCGGTCGAGCGCGAGGGCGCACTGGCCGGCGATCGCCTCGAGGAACGGCCGGTCGCTTGGAGCGAGGCTGGCGGCTTCCCGCCAACCGAGTACGGCGAGGCCGATGGCGGAGCCGGCTGCCCACAGCGGCAGATACGCGAACGTTCCCATGCCGCTCGCCTCGCCACGCTCACGCGAGCTCGGGAAGTCGGCGGCAAGCCGCTCGACGCTCTCGTAGTAGGCCGGACGCCTCCGGCGAAGGGCCCTCGTGCCTGGCCTGTCCACCGCGAGCGGCACGCCACGCTCCTCGATCAGCTCGTCCGGAACGCCCCTCCACGCGACGGGGTACATGTACCCCGCCTCCGCGTCGACGATGCTCAGTGCGGCAGCGTCGACACCGATGGACGCAATGACCTCCTCGATGAAGATCGCCGCGACGTCTGCGGACGTGAGCGCTCCGGACAGGCCGGCGGTGAGCGCCTGCAGACGCTCCGTGCGACGGCGGGTGACGCGCTCCTCCTCGTACCCGAGACTGCGGTCGAGCGCGACGGCGCCCTGCTGGAAGATCGCGCCGGCGATGGCGAGAATCCCCGCGTCGAGCGCGGTCGGTGCGCGATAGACGAAGCGCACGGCGCCGAGCGTCCGTGTACTCGCCTTGAGGGGAAAGCAGTACGACGACTCCTCATCCGGCGCGAACGGGGGCGGTTGCACCTCGCCGTAGCGCTCGAGGATCTGCGCCCGTGTCCGGAGCGGCAGCGGCTGGCCCGACGCGACGACGTCCGCCTCGGGTGACGAGGCATCCGCCGGCAGGATCCGCTTGGCTTCGAGGGCCTCGTCCGAGAAGCCGGCGTGAGCGAGCAGCCGCAGCTCTCCGCGATCGGCGTCGAGGCCGTACACGACCACGGCGTCCGCCGCCAGAGCCCCGGCCGCCTGCTCGACGATGACCTCCCCCACCTCGGCGGCCGTCCCCGCCGCCGACAGCTGCTCTGCGACGTCCTGGAGGAGCCGCGTGCGGTCGGCGGCGAGCTCCGCCTTCACCCGCTGGGACTGCTCGAGCTCGTGCAGGCGCGCCCGCTCGAGTGCCTGGCCGCCCGCTTCCGCTGCCACCGTGGCCAGCGCGATCATGTCCTCGTCGACGGCATGCGGATGCGCGAACGGGAACCCCGTCGAGCCCACGACCTCGCCTGCGACCTTGAGCGGCACGGCGAGTGACGAGGCCGCATAGCGCACGAGACGGGCGCCGTCGGGGTACACGCGCTCGAGCTCGCCGCGCGTGTTCGCGTACGCCGGCTTGCCCGTGCGCGCTGCGGCCGCGATCGGCGCTCGGGCAGAGAGAGGCAGGCGCAGGCCCGGCTGGAGCGCGGCACGCGTCGCCGGGCCCGGGTCGATGATCACGAGCTCGCCGTCGTCGATCAGCCCGAGCGATCCTCCGGCCGCGCCCAGGAGATCGGGCATGTGCGACACGAGCGCCTGCGCCACCTCCGGCGGGGTAGCGGCAGCCGAGAGAGCGCGCGCGAGCTCCTGAAGATCCTTCGCCGCCGCCGACGCCTCCTCTGCCTGGGCGGCCCGCTCCGCCTCCTTGCGGCGCAGTCGCTGGAGGCTCCAGGCGATCCAGACGAGCACCAGTGAGATGACGAGGCTGGTCGCCCAGCGCCTCGCAATGTTGTTATCGGCGATTGTCAGTTGCCAGCGGGGGTCGACGTAGAGGAGCAGGCCGAACCAGGCTGTCCCGATCGCCACGTGGGCGGGGCCGATTCCGAGGAAGACGGCGACGAGCACGACGGTCCCCACAAGGGGAGTCATGAACATCTCGCCCGCGAGCAGGTGCGTTCCGAGCAAGCCGAGGCCGGTAAAGGCAAGCGCAAGCGCGTATTTCCGCCAGCCCGCGAACCTCTGGTCACGAACGGCCATCTGCCCTGAGACTAGCCGGTAACGCGAAGAAATACCCGTTTGCAGACTCAGGCGTTGGGAATCCAACATAGAAGTCATGGAGAAATCCCCATCTGTTGTCGAAGTCACGGGCGAGCTCGACCTGTCCACAGTCGCCCGCTGGGAGGAAAGCGTGACGTCGATGGGTCGAGACGCCTCCGTGGTCGTGCTCGACCTCACGGAGGTCGGTTTCGTCGACAGCGCCGGCGTCCGGAGCCTCTTCCGGCTTGTGCGCGATGCGGCGAGCCGCGGCACGCGCTTGCTCATCGTTGCTCCACGCAACGGCACGGTCAGGCGGCTGCTCGACATCCTCTCGATCCGGCTGATGACACCTGTCTGCGAGAGTCGCGCCGAGGCGCTACGCGCCCCGTACCGCCTGTCCCCTACGGCCTGACCGCCGAGCCTGAAAAGCACGAGAGCCGGCGTTAACCGGCTCTCGTTGCCCGTTGAAGAACGGCTGACTTAGTCCACGCGGTCCTTAACGTCGTCAGCGGCCTCCTCGACGTCCTCGGCGGCGTCTTCGGCGACGTCCCCGGCCTTGTCAGCGACGTCGTCAGCCT
Source organism: uncultured Actinomycetes bacterium (assembly GCA_963755155.1). GTDB lineage: Bacteria > Actinomycetota > Thermoleophilia > Gaiellales > Gaiellaceae > PALSA-612. The sequence continues at coordinate 112,771 of CAVWIV010000017.1, forward strand.
TGTCTTTGACCTCGCCCCACGTCTCCTGGGCTTCGCCTTCGGCCTGCTTGAGCTCGCCTTCGGCCTGCTTCATCTTGCCTTCCGTCTGGTCGTCCATGAGACTCCTTTCCACTCGTCGGGAGCCTTGTTGTAGCCACGCTGCACGACCCGCAAACCATCGGCCTAGGACGTTTGCGGAAGAGTGCCTACGGGCATCTGTATGGCTGTGGAGCGCTCGAGCCCCGAGCGGCCGCTCGCAGCCTACGGCGCGATTATGGCCGCGTACACGCTCACGTTCGTGGGCCCACTGGCCGTCGCCGCGAGGCGCGGCGCCCTGCCGGTGCGTCCCCGGTTCGCCGACCTCGCACTCGTCAGCGTGGGGACGTTCAAGCTCAGCCGGCTGCTGACGACAGATGCCGTGACGGGGTTCATCCGCGCGCCATTCGTGCGCTATGCGGGGATGGAGAGCGCCACGACGCCGCAAGAAACCCCGCGCGGCACCGGCGTACAGCGCGCGATCGGCCAGCTGCTCCTGTGCCCGGTCTGCGCCGGCTTCTGGGTCGCCTCTGCCCTGACGGCGGCGCTCGTGACCGCGCCGAGGGCGACACGGGTCGCGTGCGGAGCGCTGACCGTGGCAGCCGCCTCGGACTTCCTCCAGTCTGCACACGCAGCCGCGCACAGCGAGGACGACGGAGGCTCGGCGGACGCATGAACAAGGTCGCCGTCGTCACCGGAGGCTCCGCCGGCATCGGTCGCGCGGTCGCGCGCACATTTGCGCGGCGAGGAGATTCGGTCGCCGTCCTCGCGCGTGAGTCCTCCCGGCTTAACGAAACGTGTTCGGAGCTCGAGGCTCTCGGCTCGCCGGTGCTGGCGCTTCCCGTCGACGTCGCGGACGCCGAGGCCGTCGACGAGGCGGCCGAGCGCATCGAGGCCGTCCTCGGGCCGATCGACATCTGGGTGAACAACGCGATGGTGACGATGCTCGCGCCCGTCGACCGTGTGACGGCGGAGGAGTACCAGCGGGTGACCGACGTGACGTACCTCGGCTCGGTATGGGGCACGATGGCGGCGCTGCGATACATGAAGCCCCGTGACCACGGCGTCATCGTCCAGGTCGGGTCGGCGCTCGCGTACCGCGGCATTCCGCTCCAGGCTGCGTACTGCGGCGCGAAGCACGCGCTCCAGGGATTCTGCGAGTCGCTGCGCGCGGAGCTGCTGCACGAGGAGAGCGGCGTGCAAGTGACGATGGTCCAGATACCCGCCGTCAACACGCCGCAGTTCGAGTGGATGCGCTCCCGCATGGCGCGGAGGCCGCGACCCGTGGCGCCGGTGTACTCCCCCGAGCTGGCGGCCGACGCGATCGTCGCCGCGGCCGATGGGCACGGCAACGAGGTCCTAGTCGGCTGGCCGACCATGCTGACCGCCGCGTGGAACGCGGTGGCGCCCGGCGCCGTCGACCGCTATCTCGCCGCCAACGGCTACGAGGCGCAGCAGGAGGACGGCGAGGAGCTGCAGCCCGAGCAGCCGGACAATCTCTTCGAACCGGTGCCGCTCGCGGTCGGCGCTACCGGCCGCTTCGGTGACGAGGTGCACACGCGGGCCGTCCGCGTTCCGGCGCCGCTCGCCCGCGGCGCGCTCGTCGTCTCGGCGGTCGCCGCGGCAGCGGGACTCGCCGCGCTCGGCCGGTTCTCGAAAAACGGGAAGTAGGCTCCACGCTATGCGGAACGTGCTCGTGGTCAGCTCCGTCGCCGACCCACCGCGTGAGTTGCACGCCGCGCTAGGAGGCGACGTCGGCGAGATTCACGTCGTCGCGCCCGCCGTCAAGCAGTCGCGGCTCCAGTGGCTGACGAACGAAGAGGACGCCGCGCGCGAAGAGGCGGAGCGAACGGCTGAGAAGGTCGCGTCACGAGCAGAGGGCGAAGCCGCGCACGTGGAGGCAGAGGCCGGCGACTCCGACCCGCTGCTCGCCGTCGAGGACGCTCTACGAACCTTCGACGCCGACGAGATCGTCGTCGTCACGCGCACCGGCGAGAACGCGTCCTGGCTGGAAGAGGGCGCTGCGGAGGCGATCGCCGCCCGCTTCCCGCAGCTCCCCGTGAAGACGATCGAGCTGCCCTAAGCTCGGTTACATCCCCATGGCGTGGTAGCCGGCGTCGACGTAGAGCGTCGTGCCAGTGACGTTCTTCGCGTCCTCGGAGAGCAGATAGGTCGCAGCGCCGCCGCAATCGTCGGCCTCGATCTGCCGATGAAGCGGAGCGCGCTCTTCGAACATCGACTCCATCGTCGTGAAGCCGGCGATCGAGCGGGCCGCCAGCGTCCGCACGGGGCCGGCGGAGATCGCGTTCACGCGGATGTTCTTGAAGCCGAGATCCCAGGCGAGGTAGCGCACCGAGGCATCGAGCGTCGCCTTCGCCACGCCCATGACGTTGTAGTGAGGCACCGCGCGCTCGCCGCCGAGGTACGTCATCGTGACGATCGAGCCGCCGCCGCGGGCCTCCATGAGCGGCTCGGCCGCACGCGCGCACGCCACGAGCGAGTACGCGCTGATGTCGACGGCCATCCAGAAACGGTCGCGGGGCGTGTCGGTGAACCGGCCCTCGAGATCCTCGGCGGCCGCGAAGGCGACGGAATGGACGAGCAGGTCGAGACCGCCGTCGAACGCCTCGGCCACCTCCGAGAAGACGCGCGCCACGTCGTCGTCGGAACGCACGTCGCATTCCGTGACGAGCGGGCTCGAGACACTCGCCGCGAGCTCCCGCACGGAGCCCTCGATGCGCTCGCCCTGGTACGTGAAGGCGAGCTCGGCGCCCTCGTCCGCGAGCCGCCGCGCGATCGCCCAGGCGATCGAGCGCTTGTTGGCGACACCGAGTACGAGCCCCTGCTTGCCTGCGAACGTCTGAGCCATGAGGAAGGCGAGTGTAAACCGGCTTGACGTGACGCGACCCTGTGCCTAGCCTGAATGCCGATGCGCGCGCTCCGGGGAATGCTCTTGCTCGGCCTGTTGGCGCTGATGGCTGTGGTGCCGGCCGGCGCGTCGAACACCGTGACGTTCACGGACTCGACGGGCGAGCCGGGCGTCAAGGACATCACGACCGTCGTCATCTCGAACGACGACAAGGGGCTCGTAACGATCAGGCTCAACGTCCCGAGCCTGCCGGCGTACACGGTGGACGTCGACGTCGACATCTTCATCGACACCGACAACAACGCGGCGACCGGGTCGACCGACATCCCGGGCGTCGACTACGTAATCCAGCTGTTCCGGGGGGAGATCAACCTCTACAAGTGGGACGGCACGGACTTCACGCGGCGCTTCGGCGACCCGCCTGCGACGACGCTCATCTACAACTGGGCGAACGGCGTCAGCATCAGCATCAACGCTACGGAGCTTGGCAACTCGAAGAAGATGCGCATCCTCTCCGCGGTGATCGCAGGGATCGTCTTCGACCCGGTGACGGGCGAGCCCGACTTCGGGCCAGCGGTGGCTGACTTCGCGCCGGATATCGGCAGGGGCTTCTACACGTACGACGTGAAGCTCGCCCCGGCGCGCGTCGTTTTCAAGTCGCTGACGAAGGCACCCGCCACGCCGAAGGCGGGCAAGACGTTCACGGTGCGGATGGCCGCGACGCGCAGCGACACGGGCGCCGCCATCGTCAACGGCCAGGTCGACTGCACGGCGAAGGCCGGCGCGAGGAACGTCGTGCCGAAGTCGGAGCGGTTCGTCGCCGGCAAGGCGACGTGCGTGTTCACGGTTCCTGCGGGAACGACTGGCAAGACCCTGCGCGGAACGATCACGATGGTCTTCGAGGGCAAGCGGCTGACGCGGCCCTTCAGCGCCAAGATCGGCTAGCGCACCCGCCCTCCTCGTTTCGCTACCGTGCGCAGCTCGTGCGGCGCCCGGTCACACTCGCACTGCTCGCAGTCGTCCTCATCGGGGCCGGCTCCGCGACCGCTGCGCTGCCCGGCGGCGTTGCCGGCGGGCTGACGATCGAGAAGCTCCGCGACCATCAAATCGTCGTCCCCGCGCGACCGGGGGTCAACCGGACGACCGTGATCGTCACGCTCGGCCTGCCGCCGCTGGCCGCACGGATGTCGGAGCGGACGCTCTTCTCGACTACGGCACGGCGCAAGCTCAACGTCGCGAGCTCGTCCTCGAAGGCGTACCTCGCGCGGCTGGCCGCCGCGCAGGAGCGCGCGATGGCGACGCTGCGCCGGGAGATTCCCGAAGCGAAGGTGTCGCGCCAGTACCGCATCCTCTTGGACGGGCTGGCCGTGAAGATCCCTGCCGGGAAGCTGCAGCGGCTCATGCAGCTCGGGTTCGTGAAGGACGTCTACCCGAGCGTCAGCTACACGCTCTCCCTGAACCGGGGGCCGTCGATCATCGGCGGCCCGGCGTTGCGCGCGGCGACAGGCGCGGGCGGCAACGGCGTGAAGGTCGGCGTCGTCGACGACGGCGTCGATCCGCGACATCCATTTCTCGATCCGGCAGGCATGAGCTTCCCGGCGGGCTTCCCGAAGGGCACGCCCGGCTTCACGACGCCGAAGGTGATCGCGGCGCGCGCGTTCTTCCCCGAGAACTCGACCTCCGAGTCGAGGCAGCCTCTCGACGAGTCGAACTCGTTCCACGGGACGTTCGTCGCGGGCGTCATCGGAGGCGTCGAGAACACCACGGCGCCGGCGAGCGTGCCGACGTCGTGCGTTGCCAGCTCAGGCGGCTGCCACGGTCGCATCACCGGCCTGTCCGGAGTCGCGCCCCGCGTCCATCTCGGCAACTACCGGGTGTTCAGCCAGCCGGCGCCGCTCGGAGGCTGCTGCAGCGCGAACACGCCCGAGATCATCGCCGCGTTCGAGGCCGCGATCTCGGACGGGATGGACGTCGTCAATTTCTCGGGCGGAGGCCCGCAGTCCGATCCGGCCCGCGACCCGATGGTCCAGGTCGTCACGAACGTCGTGAGGGCCGGCGCTGTGCCGGTGATCTCGGCCGGCAACGACCGCGAGCTGTTCGGGCTCGGCACGGTCGGCTCACCCTCGACCGCCCCGGATTCGATCAGCGTCGCCGCGACCGCCAACAGCCACATCTTCGCGAGGGGGCTCTCGCTCACCGCTCCCGCCGACCTCGGACAGATGCCGTTCCTCCCCGCACCGGGGAACATCCCCTTCGCCTGGACGAACGCCGACCAGCAGATCGTGGACGTGGGCACGATCGCCGGCGTCAGCCGCCAGCTCTGCGCGGACACGCTGCCCGCTCGCTCGCTCGCCGGCGTCATCGCGCTCGCCTCGCGCGGCGGCTGCTCGTTCGAGCTGAAGGGCCGCCTTGCACAACAGGCGGGAGCGATCGGGCTCGTGCTCGCGGACGATCGCGCAGGCGACCCCGGCGTCATCCCGTTCAACCTCGGAATCCCTGGCGGCATGATCTCCGACCTCGACGGCGCACGGATTCGCCAGGCTCTCGCAGGCTCGGGCGGCCGTGGCCGCTTCCGCGTGACCGCAGACGAGCACGCAGAGGTCTCGACGAGCTGGGCGGGAGTGCCCACGGCCTTCTCGTCGGCCGGCCTCACGGCGTTCGGCCACAAGCTCAAGCCGGACATCGCAGCGCCCGGTGACAACATCGTCTCGTCGACGCTGCTCGAGTTCGCCGGCGATCAGTACGCGATCCTCGGCGGGACAAGCTTCTCGGCGCCGCACGTCGCCGGCGCCGTCGCGCTGCTCCTCCAGCGGCATCCGTCGTGGACGCCGAAGCAGGTGAAGTCCGCTCTCATGGCCACGGCAGGCCCAGCCTGGGGAAACTCGAGCCGGACGGTCGAGGCGTCCGTGCTCATCCAGGGAGCGGGCCTCGCGAACCTCGCCGCGGCCGACACGCCGCTGTTCTTCTCCGATCCGCAGTCGCTCGCGTTCGGCGACCTCGCCGTTACCGCCGGTGGAGCGAGCTCCTCGCTCCTCGTCGCGCTGAGCGACGCCGGGGGAGGCGGAGGGACGTGGCAGGTCGAGGTGCAGCCCCAGGCGTCGACAGCGGGCGCCTCGGTGTCGGCTCCACCGGCGGTCACGATCCCGCCCGGCGGCCAGACGACGCTCCAGATCACCGCAGCAGCGACGGGCTCTGCGGTTGGCGCCGACCAGTACGGCTTCGTCGTGCTCCGCCGCGACGGCGTCCAGCGGCGCATCCCGTACGGCTTCTCCGTCACGCGCCCGTTGCTCGGGAGCGCCCAGGTGACCCCGCTCGCGAGGACGCAGACGGGCGACACGCGCACGGGCACGAACCGCGCGCGCATCTATCGCTGGCCAACCGAGCCGTTCGGCATCCTCTCGCTCTTCGGGCTCGACCAGACGGCCATCGAGGACGGGGCCGAGCGCGTGTACTCGATCGACATCCCGCCGAACACCGTGAACTTCGGCGCGGTCGTCACGGACCCGCCGCTCAACATCCGCGCCAACATCCGCAGCCTCCTGCACGCGAACGCACCGATTCACCCGTGGCTGCTCGGGTCGCTCGACGAGAACAACGTCCAGGGTTACGGCGGCACGCCGATCAACATGAACGGCTATATGCCCGACTTCATCTTCAACGTCGGGGCGACCGGCGCCGTGCTGCCCGCGCCCGGGCGCTACTACATCGCCGTCGACTCGGGCCGCGACCCGTTCTCGGGCAGGCCGCTCGCCCGGAGGTACGTGCTTCGCTCCTGGATCAACGACGTAACACCGCCCCGGGTTCAGGTGATCACGACGCGACTTGCCACGGGGAGGCCAAGCGTCGTCGTGCGGGTCTCGGATGCGAAGTCCGGCGTCGATCCGCTGTCGCTCCTCCTGCTCTACAGGACCGAGCAGATCGCGGCGGTGCGGTATGACCACAAGACGGGCGTCGCGGTTTTCCCGATCCCCAAGGACTCGCAGCCGCTCCTGCCCGGCCCCGAGTTCATGCGGGTCGTGGTCGGTGACTTCCAGGAGGCGAAGAACGTCTCGACCCCCGGGGACGAGGCGATGCCGAACACCCGGTTCCTCGGCGTTCGCTTCTCGGTCGTCGCCCGCCCGGTGGTGACGTGGGTCACGCCCACGAAGGGCGCGTGCCTGCCGCGCCGGGCAGAGCTCGTCGTCTCCGCCTCGTCACCGGCGACGATCTCCTCGATCGGCTTCTTCGATGGGAAGCGCCAGGTGGCGCGCGTCAGGAAGTCGGACCAGGGGATCTTCCGCGCGATCTGGCGAACGGGCGGCGCGAAGAAGGGCCCACACGAGCTGACGGCCATCGTCTCGGACACTGCGGGGCGCGAGGCCGAGGCCCTGCGGCGCGTCCGCGTCTGCTGACCTGAGAGTCGCGGTCGTCACTGGCGGCTCGAGCGGCATCGGCGCCGCACTCGCGCGGCTGCTGACGAAACGCGGCTGGCAGTGCGTCCTCGTCGCGCGAGGCGCGGAGCGGCTGGCGAGCGTAGCCGGAGAGCTGGGGGCCGAGCACGAGACATGCGACGTCGGCGATCGCGAGGCGGTCGACGCCATGGCGGCGAGGGTCATCGCCCGCCATCCCCGGATCGGCCTGCTCGTGAACAACGCCGGCATCCCGGGCCGTACGGGATTCCTCGACGCGGAGCCCGAGCGGATCGAGAACGTCATCGACGTGAACTACCTCGGCGGCGTCTGGTGCCTCCGTGCCTTCCTGCCGGCGCTCGAGGCGGCGCGGCCGTCGCACGTCGTGAACGTCGTTTCGGTGGCGGGCGCCGTCTCCGGCGCGGGCACGTCCGGCCTCTACACGGCCTCGAAGCACGCCCAGCTCGCGTTCTCGCGCTCGGTGACGGCAGAGCTCGAGCCGCGCGGCATTCACGTCCACACACTGCTGCCGGGCTTCGCGGAGACGGAGGGCTTCCCGCAGCGCGCCGTCCTTCCCCGCCACGCGCACCGCTTCGTGATCGAGGCGGAAGACGTGGCGAAGGCGATCGTGGACGCGGTCGAGCACGACCGCCGCGAGGTGCACGTGCCCCGCTACTACCGCCTCGCGACGCTCGCGCAGGCGGTCGTCCCCGGCCTGGTAGCGAGGCTCGGCCGCGGGATGAACAAGCCGGCCTAGCTAGATCTGCCAGGCGCCGCCGCGGAGGACGGGCACGCGGGATCCGTCGCGCGTCACGCCGGTGACGTCGACGTCGTCGCCGCCGACCATGAAGTCGATGTGGGTGACGCTCCCGTTCACTCGCGAGCGGTCCTCTTCCCGCACGAGCGACGGATCGCCGTCGCCGAGCGCGATGTGACTGACGGCGTTCTCGTCGAGGAGTGTGTCGAGGAACGTCGTGCCGAGCCGCCCGATACGGCTCTCGCGATCCACGAGCGCGACCTCGCCGAGACACGCGGCGCCGTCGTCGAGAGCAGCGCGGCCGGCGAGGATCTCACCACCCTCGTCTGCGGTGATCTCGACGGCGCGGCCTTGCTCGAAGCGCACGACGAGCCCCTTGACGATCGGCCCGTCGAACAGCGCGAGCGGCCTCGTCGAGGAGACGACGCCCTCGGTGCGGGCGGGGTCGGGGGACGTGAACACCTCCTCCGAGGGGAGGTTCGCCATGTGCCGGATGCCGTCCACCGTCTCGCCGCCCGCGGTTTCCCACTGCGCGTCCGGAAAGAGGCCCACGATGAGATCGGTGCCCGGCCCTTCGAAGTGGAGCGCATCGAGCCCGGCCCCCTCGAGCCGCCGGGCGACGCCGTCCAACTCCTTCCCCCGCGCCGCCCAGGCCGCGACGGGGTCGGGCTCGTCGAGGCGGCACACGTGCCCGATCTCTGCCCACAGGCGCTCGAGAGCCTCGGGGCCTGCCAGCTCGGGGTAGACGAGCAGCGCCCAGTCGAGGGTGGGCGCCGGCACGACCGTCCAGTTGACGAGACGCTCGTTGATGACCGTGAGCACCTCCTTGATGAACGGCAGCTGGTCGCGTCCCGCGCGATCGGGGTCGAGCCCGGCCAGGGCATCGGGCGGCGCCGGGCCTGAGAGGGAGATTCGCGCAGCGCGCTGCCGGCCGAGCTCGAGCATCCGGTCGCCGAACCAGCCGGGAACGAAGTCGAGCGTCTCCGCGCGCGCATGCTCGATCCGCGCTCGCTTCGTGTACGCGTCGAAGTACGTGACGTCCACGAACCGGGCGCCGCGCCGGTAGGCCGCCGCTGCCACCTCGCGCGCCATCTCCTCCTGGCCGAGCGAGGCGCCGACCGTGACGAGCTGGTCCTCCTGGACGTTCGCGCCGAGCACGACGGCGAGCTCGGCGAGTCGGGAGGCTCGGGCGCTTGCAGCCGGCACGGCGGGCGACTCTACTCGCTCAGGCCGACAAATGCTGTCGTGTTGCGAGGTACCAGCCGATCGTCGCCGTGTAGCTCTCGGGAGCGACGGACAGGGCGCGCTCGCGTTCCACCCCCACGCACCCGGCGAGATCGAGGTAGCCGTCGACGTCGCGAGCCTCCTGGCGCTGCTCGGAACGCCGGAGCACGAGGCCGTTGGCCTCGAGCAGCGACCGGATGTCGGTATCGGGCAGCAGGCGCGTGTGCGTCGGGTCGCGAAGGCGCTCGAACTGATCGAGCTCGAATCCGGCGAGCGGGTCGATCGGAGCGATCTGGTCGACGATGAGCACCTGCCCGCGGATGCCGATCACGCGGCGGAGCTCAGCGACGACGAGCTCTGGGCGTGTGACGTGGTGGAGCGTGCGGACGCACGCCGCGAGATCGAACGACCCGTCCTCGAACGGCAGATGCGCGACGTCGGCTTCCACGAACGTCACGTTGGGGAAGTCCTTGGCGGCGAGCTCCCGGCCCGTATCGAGCACTTCGGGCACCACGTCCGCCGCGACGACCTCCCGCACGAGCGGCGCGGCCGCGAACGCGAACCCGCCCGTACCGGCGCCGGCATCGAGCACCCGCTCCTCGCCGGTCGGCTCGAGGAAGCTCTTGATCTGCGCCCTCAGCTCCTCGCGGCGGCTCTGCTCGTGCGCGGCCATGAGCTCCGCCGATGCGGAGAACCGCGCCTGCGTCGCCTCAGCGTGCGTGTCGTCGGACAAGCTCCAATGCCTCCTCTTTCGTCGAGAGTGTGCCAGCGGCGCGCTCTTCGGCGATGAGGTCGAGCAGCTTCCCGATCTCAGGCCCGGGCGGCAGGCCGAGCTCGTCGCCGCGAAGCAGCGGCTCGGCGGGATCGTTGGCGCGTGCCTTCTCGATAGACGGGACGAGCTCGGGCAGCCCGAGGTACGCAAGCGCGTCGGTCGCCCACGGCTCCGTCGCTCGCCGAAAGCGGTGGATCGCACGCGCGGAGTCGTCGGCCGGAGGCTCGGCGCGCAACAGCGTGCGCGCGTAGCGGTCGAGGCTCCTCGAGATCGGCAGCTCTCCGAGCCTGTCGCCGAAGGCGCACGCGAGCCGGTAATCGGGCGAGTCGACGGCGTCGATCCGGTCGAAGAGCCGGTCGGAGCCGCCCAGTGTCTCCAGTAGGCCGAGCTCACCGAGCCTGCTGTAGCCAGCCGCCGAGAGCCGCTCCAGTTCCCCGAGGATCCGCTCGCCGGCCGGGCGGGCTGCGAGAGACGCGTGCCGCCGGACGCGCTCCTCCGTCGCGTCGTCGCAGCGGAAGCCCAGCTCGTCCTCGAGCCGGACCGCCCGCAGCAGCCGGAGGGGATCTGCCTCGAAGGCGCCGTCGGTGACGGCACGAATCGTGCCGCCGGCGATGTCCGCCTGCCCGCCGAAGGGGTCGACGAGCTCGCCCCCGCCGACCGGGCGCGCCATAGCGTTGAGCGTGAAGTCCCGCGTCGCCAGGTCGTCCTCGATCCCATTAGCGAGCGGAGTGAAGTCGACCGTCCGCCCGTCCTCGAGCGCGATCCGCCAGGCCCCGTGGCGCTCGGAGAGCGGAAACGGCGCGCCGCCGCTCGCGCGCGCGAACGCCCGCGCGGCGAGCTCGGGCTCGCGGCAGGCCACGTCGAGGTCGACGACCGGGCGGCCGAGCAGCTCGTCGCGCAACGCGCCGCCGACGAGCCAGCCCTCCCCGCCCGCAAGCGCCTCGCGCAGCCGGTCGGTGAGATCAGCCATCGACGAACACGCGCCTCGTTCGCTCGGAGGAGGACCGGATGCCGGTCGTGATCTCGTAGTTGATCGTCCCGGCCCGGGCGGCGTGGCTCTCGACGAGCAGCCCGTCGCCGACGAGCGTGACGGCGGTGCCGCGGGGCAGCTCCTCGGGCAGCTCGACCGCGAACGAGTCCATCGACACGGTGCCGACGACCTGCCGTCGCTCACCGGCGACGAGCACGTCCGTTCCGGTGAGATCCCTGCGGAAGCCGTCCGCGTACCCGACGGGCACGAGACCGATCCACGTCGGCCGCTCTGCCACGAAGCGGCGGCCGTAGCCGGTGCTCTCGCCTGCCTCAAGGCGCTTCACCTGAGCGAGCGAGCTCCGCCACGAGAGGACTGGCTCGAGGCCGTCCGAGGACGGGAACTCGCCGAACGGCGACAGCCCGTAGAGCGCGACCCCGCAGCGCGCGGCCGCCGCGAAGCGCGACTGCGGGTAGCGGAGCGCAGCCGCGCTGTTCGCGATGTGCGACTCCAATTCCGGCATCGCCTCGACGGCGGCGCGAAAGCGCTCGAGTTGAAGGTTCGCGAAGTCCACGTCCATGTCCGCGGTGGCGAGGTGGCTCATCAGCCCGACGGCCTCCCGCGGCGGCTCCGGGAACCCGGCCCCGCCGAAGCGACCCATGCCCGTGTCGAGCTTCAGGTGCAGAGGAACGCCCTCCGGGAACGGCGGCTCGGACACGGCGAGCTCGAGTCGCGCGTCACGCGCCCGCCCGATGTCGTCTTCGCCGGAAGGGCCCATGACGAGGATGCGCGCGTCGGGGCAAGGCGGAACGGAGCGCGACGCCCTCGCCGATCGTCGCGACGCAGAGCGCGCGAGGCGCCCTCCGTCGAGCGCAACCCGGGACACCTCGACCGCGCCGTGGCCGTACGCGTCGGCCTTGACGACGGCCCAGAGCTGCGCGCCGTCCAGCAGCTCGAGCAGACGCCGCACGTTGTGCCGCACGGCGGCGAGGTCGATCGTGATCTCAGAACGCGTCAAGAACATCGGGCAACGCGTTGACGACGTCCGAGGCGACGAGGCCGCGCTCCGGACCGAGGCGCGCGGCTTCCGCGCAGGCAACGGCTCCGGCTGCCGCCGCGTGGCGCCCGTCGAGGCCTTTCGCGAGGAACGCCGCCACGGTGCCGGTCAGGACGTCGCCGGTGCCGGCGGTCGCGAGCGACGGCGGCCCGCCGGCGTAGACGAGCACGCCCTGGCCGGGCGCCGCGACGAGCGTGTCCGATCCCTTGAGCAGGCACACACAGCCGAACATGTCGGCCGCCTGTGCGAACGGCGGCGAGGCGGTGCGCGTCGACCCACTCGGACTCGACGCCGAGCAGCCCCGCGAGCTCGCCGGCGTGCGGCGTCAGCACCGTGGGCGCCGCCCGTTCCCCGAAGGGCTCCAGCTCGAACAGCGCGTCGGCGTCGACGACGGCCGGCAGCTCCGTCTCCGAGAGCAGCCGCCGCACGAGCTCGCGCCGGCTTTCGTCCCGCCCGAGGCCGGGGCCGATGGCGAGCGCGCCCGCCTTCTCCACCGCGTCGAAGACCTCCTCGAAGGGACGCTTCACGACTTCGAGCAGCCTCCCCTCCAGCACCGGAAGCGACTCGGCCGGCGCCGCGACCGCGACGTAGCCCGCATCGGCCCTGAACGCCGCCTCCGCCGCGAGGCACGCGGCGCCCGTGAGCCCCGGCGCGCCGCCGACGACGAGCACCGACGCGCTGTACTTCGTGTCGCCGGGCCGCTTGCGCGGGACGAGCCCGAGGATGGCCGCCGTCACGAGCGCGTGCTCGGCGGCGCGTGGTCGAGACCGATGTCGCGCACGACGAGCTCGCCGCCGTGGAAGCTTCCCGGCGCGACGACGTTGCCGACCTTCGGCGCGTGGAGCGCGACCGTCACCGAGGCCGAGACGGCGGCGCCGGCGACCTCGCCGGTGTCCGCGTCGACACCCGAGGGCAGGTCGATCGAGAGCACCGGCGCCTCCGCCGCGTTCAGCTGCGCGATGAGCTCTGAGGCGTCCGCCCTCGGCTCGCCGTGGAAGCCCGTGCCGAACAGCCCGTCGAGGATGACGTCGCCTTCGAGCCCTTCCGCGGCGTCACGGCCGGCCGCGCGCAGCGCCTCGAGCGCGATCCTCGCGTCGCCGCCGTTGGCGCCGCCGCCGCACACGGCGCCGAACGACCGTGCGTCCGGAAAGTGGCGCAACGCCTCCTCCGCCACCGCCCGCCCCGCTTGCTCCATGAGCACGCGGACGTCGTGCCCGGCCTCCGCCTCTCTCATCTCCGCCGCCGTGTAGAGCGGTTCGAGCATCAGTCCGTCGAAGCGATCGCGATGGCCGCAGCCAGCTCCTTCGAGTGGGTCATCGAGAGATCGACCTCGCCCACGCCGAGGCGCGCCGCCTGCTGCTCGAGCCGTCCCTGGAGGCGCACGGCCGGTTTCGGCCGGCCGGCGATCTCGATCTCCTGCCACGCGAACGCGCGCGCCACGCCGAACCCGAGCGCCTTGCCCACGGCCTCCTTGCCGGCGAACCGCGCCGCGTAGTGCTGCGCCGGATTCGGCCGCGAGTCGCAGTACGCCCGCTCCGCCTCGGTGAAGCACCGCTCGGTGAAGGACGGGTACCTCCCCATCGCCCGCCGCACGCGCGCGATCTCGATCAGGTCGACGCCCACGCTCGTCCTCAAAGCCCTTTCTCCAGCCAGTCCGGGAGCTCGGCGAGCGAGTTGACGACGATGTCGGGAGCGATCCCCGAGCGCTCGAGATCGTCCGGCCGGAACTTCCCCGTGCGGACGAGCGCCGTGCGCAGGCCGTACTTCTGCGCGCCCAGGATGTCAGCCTCGATGTCGTCCCCCACCATCCACGTGAGCTTCGGCTCGGCGTCGAGCGCATCGAGCGCCGCCTCGAAGTACACGGGGCTCGGCTTGCCGATGACGACGGCCTCGACACCGGCCGCGTACTCGAGCCCGGCGACGAAGGCCCCGGAGTCGAGCAGCGGGCCGCGCGACGTCTGCCACCAACGGTTCTTGTGCAGGCAGTAGAGATCCGCCCCCGCCTGCAGCTCCGCGAACGCCCGCGCGAGATTCATGTAGCTGAAGACGCGCCCCGTCTCGTCACCCTCGTCCGCGCCGCCGACGAGGACTGCGTCGGCGTCCTCGCCCACGAGATCAAGCCCGTCGAGATCCTCGATCACCGACGGCATCGTGAGCGCGAGCACGCGCCGTCCATCCAGCAGGTGGACCGCTGCGGCCGCCGTCGTCTGGAGCTCGTCCTCGCCGATGTCGACGCCGAGCCGCTTCAGCTCGGCGACCATCGCCGCGCGCGTCCGGACTGTCGTGTTCGTGACGAACCGGAGCCGGTGGCCGCGCTCGCGCAGTGTCGTGACCGCCTCGGCGGCGCCGGCGATGGGCTTGCCGGAGACGTGGAACACGCCGTCGATGTCCAGGAGAATGGCGGCCATGGCACGCGAGTCTACGGGCATCGGTGAGGCGATTCGCGTGACGCGAAGCGTCACCGTGCCGCGCCGGGAGATCGAGCTGCGCTTCTCGCGATCGAGCGGCCCCGGCGGCCAGCACGCGCAGCGCACGGAGACGCGCGTCGAGGCCCTCTTCGACGTCACGGCCTCCTCCGCGCTCACGGAACGACAGCGGAAGCGCGTCGTCGCGAAGGCCGGCCCGGTGCTCCGCGCCGTTGCCCAGGACGAACGGAGCCAGTGGCAGAACCGCGAGCTCGCCACGGCACGTGTGATCGACGCGCTCCGCGCGGCCCTCGAGGTCCCTCGGCGGCGGAAGCCAACGAAGCCGACGAAGGCTTCAAAGGAGCGACGGCTCGCCGGAAAACGGCGGCGCGGCGAGGTTAAGCGGCTGCGGAAGCCGCCCGGCGAGCACTCCGTGAGGGCGGTGTAAAGGGCGGCCGTAAAGGTTTCGTGAATCTCGCCGGTTGACCGGGCGGTCCGACTTGGCCAGTGGGTACCCTCAGTGCTCGCCCGACGCCCGCCACGCCCGTCAAGGAGTGTTGCCGCTCATGCGTTTGATCCGACTCGTTTTCGTCTGCGCGCTGCTATCGCTCATCGCCCCGGTGACCGCCATGGCGGCGGAGCGCATGTGGGTCGGATTCCAGGACGACCCGAGCTTTCGCTGGCGGGAAGACCGGTCGAGCATGCTCGACCAGGCGGTGACTTCGAACGCCGGCATCGTCCGCACGACGGTCTACTGGTCGCGAATCGCACCGTTGCGGCCGGCGAGCCCTTCGAACCCGTTCGATCCCGCCTACCGGTGGGACGACCTCGACGAGTTCGTCCGGAGCTCGCAGTTCCGCGGGCTCGAGACGCTGCTGACGATCTGGGGCACGCCGAACTGGGCGAACGGGAGCAAGGGCCCGAACTACGCGCCGACGAGGCTGTCCGACATCACCGCGTTCGCCCGCGCGCTCGCCTCGCGCTACAGCGGCCGCAACCCGGGCTTTCCGTACGTCCGCTTCTACAGCGTCTGGAACGAGCCGAACCTCGAGCAGTTCCTCGCCCCGACGTTCAACGGCAAGGGCAAGCCCGTTGCGCCGTTCAACTACGCGAGGCTCTACCGGGCCGTCTACGGCGGCCTGAAGGCCGGTAGCCCCACCGCCGAGGTGGGCATCGGCGAGACATCGCCGCGCGGCCGCGACAGGCCTTCGCCGGGCAAGATCCAGGACTCCATCGCGCCGGCGACGTTCGCGCGACTGCTCTCGACTGCACGGCCGCGCGTCCAGTTCCAGGCCTACCTCCACCACCCGTACTCGATCCTCGGCTCGGGCCCGATGCAGAAAGCCCGTTACCCGAACGTCCATCTCACGCAGCTGCCGCAGTTCTCGAGGGACCTCAACAAGTGGTTCAAGAAGAACGTCAACGTCTGGATCACGGAGTACGGGTTCGAGACGAAGCCCGGCGAGCCCCGCGGCGTCACCGCCGCTCAGCAGGCGGCCTACGCGGTGCAGGCGATGGAGTACCTGCGCCGCATCCCGACGGTGCGGATGTTCATCTGGTTCATCTTCCGCGACGATCCCACGAGCACGTGGCAGAGCGGGCTGCTCAACCGCAACAACACGAAGAAGCCTGCGTTCGGGACGTTCGCGGCGAGGGCGAAGCCGCTCGACGCGCGCAATCCCATCGTCAGGGCGAAGCTCAACGTCGCGCCCGTCATTCGCCTTTCCGTCCAGGAGCTCGCCGCGCGCAACGGCGCGGGGACATTGGTCGGCGCCAACATCAGGGTGTTCGGGCCGAACAGCCAGTTCCAGGGGAACATCCAGATGCAGTCGTCGATCGGCGTGGACGGCTGGGCGACGTTCCTCTTCGCTCCGAACGGCACGAGACGGACGTACTACCTCTACTTCGACATCCAGGACAAGAACGGCAACGCGATTCAACGCAGTGTGACTCTGATCATCGGCTGACCGCCGACGGCGGTGTCACCCTTGATCATCGGCCGAGGCCGATGATCGTGCGGGCCGCCCTCAGGCGCTCTTGAGCGCGCGCTCGCGCCGGTGGAGCTCCGACTGCGTGTTCGCGACGTAGGCCTCGAGGCTCGATTCCCGCTGGACGACGCGCTGCTCGCGCTCCGCGAGCTCGCGCTCGCGCCGCTCGAGCTTGTCCTGTCCGATCTCGAGATCCGTCTCCGCCGAGACCTCGCGGCGCTCGACCACGTCCTCCCGCTCGTCGAGCTCGCGTAGGCGCTGCGCCAGTGTCTCCTCGCCGCCGGTTACGCGCCGCTCGCGACGCTCGAGCCGCACGGTCTCCGACTCGAGCAGGCTCTCTGCGCTCGCGAGCTCCGCCTCGCGCTTCGTGATCTCCCGCTCGCGCGCGTCGAGCTTCGCCTGAAGCTCGTCGATGTCACGGCCCCGCGTTGCCTCGCGGGCGAGTCGCTCGATCTCCTGCTGCTTCCCGTCGATCTCCTCCTGCTTGCGGGTCAGCTCGACCTCGACGGCGGTGAGATCCCGGCCTCGGGTCGCCTCGTGGGCGAGTCGCTCGAGCTCGGCCTTTCGCCGGCTGAGCTCGGCCTCGCGCCCGTCGAGCTCCTGGAGAAAGCGTTCGAGGTCGGCACGTTCTTTCGCCAGCGCTTCCCGCTCCTCGGACATGCGCTCACCGTCGGCGCGCAGGCGGTCGACCTCGGCCTGGATCGACTCGCGCTCGGCGAGCAGCTCGGCGGACTTACGGCCGACGTTCGCCTCGACGTCGCGGCGGTGCGCCGCGAGGTCCTTCTCGAGCTCGTCTATCGAGCGGCCGCGCTCCTCCAGCCCCTCCTCGCGCTGCTTCACCTCGCGGAGCATCGCTTCCTCGCGTTGCTCGAGCTCTGCCCGAGCCTTCGCGAGTTCGGCCTCGCGCTCGGCCATCCGCGCCTCGCGCGCGTCGAGCTCCTTCTTCGTGTCCACGAGCTCGTCCGCCCGTTTGTCGAGGTCGACGCGCTCTTCGTTGAGCGCTTCGCGGTCAGCGGCCGCGTTGACGGTCGGTGTGGGATCGAGGGCGACGTGGGCCTCGACCGCGGCGTCGTCGTCCGAGTCGGGAGCGGCTGCCTCCGTCTCGGGCCGGACGCGCTTGCCGAGCTGCGCACGCAGCCCGGTGCCGAAGCCTCGCTCGACGTCCTGGTGGGGGTCTCGGGGGTGGCCATCCGCCAAGTCTCCTAGAGCGTCAGAACCTTCGAGATGTTGAGGAACGCGGGCCCGAGGATGACGATGAACATCGACGGGAAGATGAAGATGACCGTCGGGAACAGCATCTTCACGGGCGCCTTCATCGCCTTCTCCTCGGCGGCCATCTGACGCCGGTGACGCGTGTCCACAGCCTGCACGCGAAGGATGCGGCCGAGCGAGATTCCGAACTGGTCTGCCTGGACGATCGCCCTCGCGAACGCGGCGATCTCGGGAATGCCCGTGCGGTCGGCAAGCTTCTTCAGCGCGTCCTGCCGGCTCTCGCCGATGCGCATCTCGTTGAGCGTGAGCGAGAACTCCTCGCCGAGCGGCCCCTCGACCTGCTCGGTGATCTTCACCACGGCGGCGTCGAAGCCGAGGCCGGCCTCGACGCTGACGGCGAGGAGGTCGAGCGCGTCGGGGAGATCCTGGCTGAGCCGCTCCTGGCGGGCGCGGATCTTCTTGTTGAGGACGAAGTCCGGAGCGATGAAGCCGACAGCTGCGAGCCCCATACCCAGCGCGAAGCCCATCACCGGGCCCTTCGCCGGGCCGAAGAAGATGATGCCGACGACGAGCCCTGCCACGGCGGCGAATCCCTTCGTGGCGAGGAACGTCATGGGCGAGACGCGACGGCCGAGGCCTGCCGAGAGCAGTCGCAGCTGAACCGTCTCCGACCGTCATCTTCGGGTTCATGCGGAGCACTGTGCGTGCGGCGTGCTCCATGGCGGGCATGAGTGCGCGAGTCCGCAGGGACGCCCTGGAGCGTTGCTGTCCTTCTTCGAACTTCGCTTGCCGTACGCGGCCGCGCGGCGGAACGAGAGCATGCGCTCTCTCGACGGTAGGCGTCACGTGCTCGGCGACGAGGTACACCGATCCTGCGAGACACATCAGAGCGACTACGAGCAGCAGCATCACGTCACCCCTTGAACGAGACGATCTTCTTGAGGAGCAGGGATCCGACGGCCATCATCACGAGGCTGAGCATGATCATCTTGTGGCCGGCGGAGGTGTTGAAGAGCGGCGCCATGTAGCCGGGGTTCATCAGCGAGAGCGCGCCGGCGAGGAAGAACGGCAGCCCGACGAGCACGTAGGCCGACATGCGGCCCATTGCCGTCAGCGCCTTGATCTTCCGCGCGAACTGCTGGCGGTTGCGCACGGTGTCGGCGACCATGTCGAACAGCGACGCGAGCGAGCCACCGACCTGGCTCTGAACTGCGATCGCGGTAACGATGAACGAGAGGTTCTTCGAGCCGACTCGCTCCGCCATGTCGTTCATTGCGTCGTCGAGCGGGCGGCCCAGCCTCGTCTCCGTCAGGACGCGGTTGAACTCCTTCGCCGCGGGCTCGGCGCCGTCGTCGACGATCGCCTGAAGCGCCTGCTTGAAGCTGTGGCCCGCCTTGAGCGACGCCGCCACGCCGATGAGGAGGTCGGGGAGCTGGTTCTCGAACGCCGCGAGGCGGCGCTGGGCCTTCATCCAGACCCAGCCGACCGGCAGCAGCGAGCCACCGATGAGGCCGGCGAGCGAGATCAGCGTCGACGACGCGATCACCGTCATCAGCAGCCCGACGAGGATGCTGGAGGCGGCCATCATGTACGCGAGCTCAGCTGTCTTCAGCGGTAGGTCGGCGCGCTCGATGAGGCCCCGCAGGCGGAGCCAGAGACGCGTCTCGCCTAGTGCGTTCTCCGTGATGCGGAACAAGCCCGGCGAGCGACTGGAGGCGCTCCTTCTTCACCTTCGTCTTCTTCGTCCGCTTCGGCTTCGGCGCGATGTGCCTCTGCACCTGGGCGCGGACGCGGTCGGCGGTGGCGGACGTGAAGAGGAGGACGAGGGAGACGAGCACGAGCAGGCCCACGAGCAGCCCGAGGCCCATCGAGCCGCCCTTGCCGTACGCGGCCGTCGGCAGGAGGCCGCCGGGCTTCTCCTCCTCCGCCGTCGCGGGGATCGGAGAGACCGCGGAGTCGCGCCCGAGCCCCGGCACCTGCGCGACGAGCTTCGGGGACTCTCCCGGGCGCCCCGACGTGATGTAGTCGAGCCGCCAGGTTCGCTTCAGCTCGTCTGCGAGCTCGGCGTAGATGCTCTTGAGGGCATCGGGAGACGGCGTGCCGTAGTACCTGCCTCCCGTCCGCTTCGCGAGGTACCGGAGCGGACCGGGCGTGAACGCCTTGCTCTCGATCGCAACGACGTAGACGGTCGTCTCGGCCTCCTGCGCGGCCTTGATCGCGTCGGCCAGCGTCGCGGAAGACCGCGTCTCGTTCCCGTCGGTGGTGATGATGATGATCCGCGCGCGGTTGTCCTCTTCGGCGAGCGTCTCCGACGCGAGCACGATGTCGTCGTAGAGCGTCGTGCCCTTGATCGGGTCGACCTTGATGCCATCGAGCGCAGCGCGTGCCTCCGCGCCCACGTCGCTGAAGGGCTGGAGCAGCAACGGCTCCGTCGCGAACGACGTCACGCAGACCCTGTCCGTCGGCAGCTTCCCGGCGACGAAGGCGCTCGCAGCGGCGGTTGCCTGCTCGAGCGGCGCTCCTCTCATGGAGCGCGAGTGATCGACTGCGAGGCAGATGCTTCGTGACGCACCGAGGTTCTGCGCGAGGACGCCGGAGGCGGGAATGCCGTTCTCGATCAGCTGCGGCGGGAGCTTCGACGGCTTCGACGTGACGATCGTGGCCTGTGCCCGCGGGTACGAGGCGGCGTCGACGCTGCGGATCTCCACCTCAGCACCGGCTACGGCCGGCGCACAGAGAGCGCCCAGCACCACCGCCAGGCAGGTGAGCCGGCGGCCGGAGATCATGCCCGTGCGCCCCCGCCGAAGTTTCCGGCGGCGAAGCTCGAACGCAGGCCGAGGCCCGAGTCGTCTTCCGCCTCGAAGAACTTCGCCGGGAGGCTGACGCCGTTCGCCGCCATCTTCTCGAGGAAGTGCGGCTTGAGCCCGGAGCAGTTCAGCCCGCCAAGGAGCCGCATGGCGTGCTGTGCCTGCGCGGTCTCCTCGTCCGGGGGCTTCGCTGCGAAGATGTCCTGAAGCGTCACGACGTCCGACTCCATCCGCAGCACCTCGGTGATGTTCGTAATGCGGCGCGAGCCGTCGACGAGGCGTGTGATCTGCACGAGCAGGTCGAACGCGCTCGAGATCTGCTCGCGGATGGCGCGGAGCGGGAGCTCGACGCCGGCGGTGAGCACGAGCGTCTCGAGCCGTGCGAGCGAGTCGCGCGGTGAGTTGGCGTGGACCGTGGTCAGCGAGCCTTCGTGGCCCGTGTTCATCGCCTGGAGCATGTCCACCGTCTCGGAGCCTCGGACCTCACCCACGATGATGCGGTCGGGGCGCATACGCAGGGAGTTGCGCAGGAGCTCGCGGACCCGGATCTCGCCGGTGCCCTCGATGTTCGCCGGGCGCGACTCGAGCGTGATCACGTGGTCCTGCTGGAGCTGAAGCTCGGCTGCGTCCTCGATCGTCACGATGCGCTCGTCTCCGGGGACGTAGGCCGACATCGCGTTCAGCAGCGTCGTCTTACCGGTACCCGTACCTCCGGAGATGAGGATGTTGAGCTTCCCCTTCACGCACGCCGCCAGGAAGTGCGCAGCGCGGCTCGTGATGGAGCCGAACTCGATGAGGTCGTCCATCGTGTACGGGTCGCGCGAGAACTTGCGGATCGTGAGCGTCGGCCCGCTTGAGGGCGAGCGGCGGGATGATCGCGTTCACACGGCTGCCGTCGGGTAGACGGGCGTCGACCATCGGCGAGGACTCGTCGACGCGGCGGCCGATCTGCGAGACGATCTTGTCGATGATGCGCAGCAGGTGCGCGTCGTCGACGAACGTCGCGTCCGTCGCCTCGAGCTTGCCCGTCCGCTCGACGTACACCTTGTCGGCGCCGTTGACCATGATCTCCGTCACGGTGTCGTCGCGGAGGAACGGCTCGAGCGGCCCGTAGCCGAGGATGTCGTCGGCGATGTCGGCGACGATCTGGCGGCGCTCCTCGCGGGTCAGCGGCGTCCGGTCGAGAGCGAGCTGCTCCATGACCGTGCGCATGACGCGCTCTTCGAGGTCCTGCGGCGACTCGGCCGCGAACAGCTCAGGGCCGAGCTGGGCGATGCACGCGTGGTGGACGCGGGTCTTCAGCTCCGCGTAGGGATCCTGCCGGCGAGCCCTGCCGCCTCCGTCCCCGTTCTGCGCCTCACGGGACGAGAGCGACGGCGTATCGGTGGCCGCGTCCTGCGTGACGAGGACGGGGCCGTTGATGCGGTCGTGGAGACCCACGACTAGCTCCGCATCCGGGAGAGGATGCTCTTCTTGCCGGCGTCCTTGCTCTTCGACTTGCCCTTCGTCTCGGCCATGAGGCTCTTGGCGAGGTCGACGATGGCCTTCGCGAAGTCCGCCCCGGGGTCGTTGAGCACGACCGGCTTGCCGCGGTTCACGGCGAGCGGGACGGCACGGTCGGACGGGAGGTCGGCCCTGATCTTCGTCT
>CAVWIV010000018.1:0-10906 GCA_963755155.1 uncultured Actinomycetes bacterium
CCAGTGCCAGGATGCGGACCGTCCGACCAGCTGGTCGGGCGGCCAGCCGCCGTGGCAGACCGCGTACTTCGACGCCACGTACGCTCTGGCGTCTCTCTCCACCCACGCGCTCGCTGGGAGCCGCGATCCCGGATCCGAGAGTAGCTCGTACAATCGGGTGAGATCGCGCGCATGGTCGACGCGAACGAGCGTGCCGAGGCCCTTCACGACGATCGGTGTGAAGAACGGAACCGTGATCGAACCGTCGGGCGCGGGCTTCGGCACTGCGTTGGAGATCGCCTTCGCGGTCGCGGGCCGGGAAGGGTGGCGCCAACTCGTCCAGATCGCCGAAGTCGCCGGCCGCCGCGATCTCGGAGCGAAGGCGCTCGACGCCTTCGGGCGTGAGCCGCTGCTCGAGGAATCCGGTGGACAGAGGGTTCGCGCTCCCGGGACGGTCGGGTCCATCCCAGGTGATCAGTCGCCCGTCGGCGTACACCCAAGCGCGGGTTCGACCGCCCTTAACATTCGGGTTGGCAGGCCCAGCCCATAGGGATTGCCCGTTGGCAGCCCAAAAGGCCCAGTACCAGATCTCGAGCTCTCCGCTCGCCGGGCTGCTCGGCGTCGCTCCTATCGGAGGCAGGCCGATGAAGCCAGTGCGGAGGACGAAGTCGCGCACACCGCCGATCGCAGAGCCGGTCCCCTACGGCGACGACAAGCGCTGTCGCAGCAACCGCGACCAGCCGCCGGCGACGCCGCTGGTGCGCACCCGAGCGGTTCAGGACGTCGTCCCAGTCAGCCGGGCCGGGCGTGGCTGGAAGCAGGTGGTCGAGGCTGGCGCGGTCGAGCTCGGTCACGTTCGTACCTCCTCCAGGCGGTTGCGAAGCGCCGCGTGCGCGGCATTGAGGGTTGCGGCGACGGTTCCGGTCGCGATCCCGAGCGCCTCGCCGATAGCTGCGTAGTCGAGGTCCGCGTAATAACGGAGAAAGACGGCCGTCCGCTGGCGCTCCGGCAGCACCGCGAGGACAGCGCGCAACTCGGCTTGATGCTCTGGCCGGCCGTTCACGGCTGCCTGTTCGTCGTAGTGAGTCTCCGGAACGCCCCGCCGCACGTCCGACCGTGCGGCGTTGAGCACGATGCGCCAGACCCAGGCTTCGAGAGGACCCTCGCCCCGAAAGGAGCGGCGTTTCCGTACGGCGGTCGCGAATGCCTCTTGCACTGCGTCACGTGCTCGCTCGGAGTCGCCGGTCACGCTCGCGGCGACTCGTGCGAAGACGTCGAAGCGGCTGCGGTACAGCACCTCGAGTTCGTCCAGACTCGCTCCACGACGTCCGATCACACTTCTCTGACGCGGAGGATGCGGGTTTTCTTTAGTCCGTGAAGGCCGGAGTCGAGGCCTGGCCTGTTTACCTACTCCTGGTGCGGTGAGGAACCGTGGACCTGCGCCAACAGCCAGCGGCCGTCGCGGTTCTCGCAGACCATGCTCATTCGATAGGGATGCTCCTCCTCCCGGTCTGCCGTCGCTGCCGTCTCGGTGCCCTCAGCGAGCAGCCACCCGACCGCGCCGGCAGCCGAGACGTCGTGACGGTCCCAGGTCCACGAGTAGGTGGCACTTCCGCTTACATCCGCGCTGCGAAGCCGGAGCAGAACCTGTCCAGCAGCTCGAATAACGCGGCTTCCGTCTCGGGATCTGCCTTCATTCCTGTCGAAACCTAACCGGACGTGCCGGTCTCGTCGTGCGGGGTCGCCGCGAAGAAGAGCGACAACCCCGTTCTCTCGAAGGAACGTCCTCACGCGTGAAATGCGGCTGCGATGACCAGCCAATCGTGCTGCGGTAGCGTCCTGGCGTGGAGATCGCGGCGCAGACGACCGTCGGCCCTGTCCACTTGATTGTCGGCGATCTCGAGCGCTCGCTCGAGTACTACCGCGAGGCGATCGGCTTACGTGTGCTCGAGCAGGTCGACGGCCGCGCCAGGCTCGGAGCGGGCGAGCGCGAACTGCTCGTGCTCGTCGAGGAGCCCGGCGCGAAGCCCGCGTACGGCTGCACCGGCCTCTACCACTTCGCGCTGCTGCTTCCGGAGCGTGCCGACCTTGCGCGCTGGCTCGCCCATGCCCGCCAGGACAGCGTGCCGCTCGTCGGCCTGTCCGACCACTTCGTCAGCGAGGCCATCTACCTCAGCGACCCGGATGGTCACGGCATCGAGATTTACTGGGACCGGCCGCGCGACGTCTGGGAGGGCCAGGTCTTCGAGCGGATGACGACGCTGCCGCTCGACGTCCAGAGCCTCCTCGGCGAGCTCTCGGATGTCTCCGCGGATCGGTTCTCCGGACTTCCGGATGGCACCGTTATGGGCCACGTCCACCTGAAGGTGGCGTCGGTCCCCGAGACGGTTGCCTTCTATCGCGACGTGCTCGGCTTCCACCTCATGGCGCAACTCGGCGAGCAGGCGGCGTTCCTCGCCGCCGGCGGCTACCACCACCATCTCGGCGCGAACACGTGGGAGAGCGCGGGTGGGTCCCCGCCGCCGCCGGGTAGTGCGGCGTTGCGCCACATCACGATCGTGCTCCCGGATGCCGCGGCGCGTAACCAATTGCTGGCGAGGCTCGAGCAGGTCGGTCGCGTCGTCGAGCAGACGGACGACGGGCCGCGCGTCCGCGACCCGTCGAGGAATGCCGTCGTGCTTGCTCTGGTCGTCTAGACGTCTACGACGACCTCGAAGCCGCCGAAGATCATGCGCTTGGCGTCGAACGGTAGGTCCTTCATGTTGTCCGGGTTCATCATCTCGGCCAGGCGTGGATCGTCCATCACCTTCTTGTTCACGCGGTCCCGGTGAGCGCGAGACTTGAACGTGATCCATGAGAACACCACCGTCTCGTCCTTCTTGCGCTTGACGCTCCGCGGGAAGGACGTGATCTTCCCCAGCGGCACGTCATCAGCGACGCACTCCTTGAATTCGAGTGCGCCGTGCTCGCGCCAGATCTTCCCCGATTTGCGGGACATCCGCCGATAGGCGTCGAGCTTGCGCCTTGGAACCGGGACTACGAAACCGTCGACATAACGAGCCATCTGTGACCTCCTTGCGTGTTTCCTTGCCTATTGCCCGTTTTTCGCCGCGCGAATCATCGGCGCTACGATCGTCGTATGGAGCGCGCGGTACACGACCGCGGCGGCCGGACGACTGCCGAGCCGATCGACCGCGAAGAGCACGAGCTCGCCGACTGGGAGCTGCTCATGGACGCGATCGTCGGCGTGCTCGCCACTCGCGGCGTGATGAACGTCGACGAGCTGCGGCGGGGCATCGAGAGCATGCCGCCCGAGGAGTACGAGCGCGCCTCGTACTACGAGCGCTGGCTCTACGCCGTGGAGACGATCCTCACCGAGAAGGGCGTGCTCGCATGAGCTTCGACGTCGGTGAGCGCGTCCGCATCTCGGGGCGAAGCCACAGTGGCCACCACCGAACTCCTGACTACGTCAAAGGGAAGACCGGCACCGTGGTCCTGCGTCACGGCGCGTTCACGAACCCCGAGACACGCGCGTACGGCGACGACGGGCTTCCCGAACAGCAGCTGTACCTCGTCGCTCTCGCGGGAGACACGCGGGACCGCGTCTACGTCGACGTCTTCGAGCACTGGCTGGAGGACGCCGAATGACCCACGATCACGATCACGACCACGAGCCGATCGATGAGTCGCCGGTCGCCACACGCGTCCGGGCGCTCGCGGATCGGCTCGTAGACGAGGGAGTCGTCGATCGCGAGGAGCTTCGCAAGAGGATCGACTGGCTCGTGTCGCGCGATCCGGCGGACGGCGCGCGCCTCGTCGCGCGAGCCTGGGTCGATCCGGAGTTCAAGCAACGACTGCTCGCGGACGCGCGCGAGGCCGCGCTCGAGGTCGGCCTCGACGCCGGGCCGTCGCCCGTCGTCGTCGCGCTCGAGAACACCGAGGACGTCCACCACATGGTTGTTTGCACGCTTTGCTCGTGCTACCCAAGGGCTCTGCTCGGCCCGCCGCCGGATTGGTACAAGAGCATGCCCTACCGCTCGCGGGCGATCTCAGACCCGCGCGGCGTCCTCCGCGAGTTCGGCGTCGCGCTTCCGGACGAGGTCGAAGTGCGCGTCGTCGACTCGACCGCCGACGTTCGCTACCTCGTCGTCCCGCGACGCCCGCAGGGAACGGAGGGCCTGGGAGAGGACGAGCTGGCAGCGCTCGTCACGCGTGACTCGATGATCGGCGTCGCGCAGCCCTAGCTCTCGAATCCGTCGAGCGCTGCCCTGACGAGGGTCGGCAGCGTGCGGAGCTCGTACCCGCCCTCGAGCACGGCGGCGAACCGCGGCGCGAGCCCACGGGCACGCCGAGCCAGCTCTCGGAAGCCCTCCTCGGTCACCTCGATGTTGGCCATGGGGTCGTCCACGTGTGCATCGAAACCTGCGGACACGACCAGCAGGTCCGGCCCGAACCGCTCGATCGCCGGCACGACCGTGTGGTCGAACGCGTGGAGGTACTCCTCGTCTCCCGAGCCGGCCGACATCGGGATGTTCACAGTCGTCTCCGCATGGTCGCTCGGCCCGCCCGAGCCGGGGTAGAACGGCCACTCGTGGAGCGAGACGAAGAGCACGCTGTCGTCGCCGCGGAAGATGTCTTGCGTTCCGTTGCCGTGATGAACGTCCCAGTCGAGGATGGCGACGCGCTCGAGGCCGAGCTCAGCCTGCGCGAAGCGGGCGGCGATCGCGACGTTGTTGAAGAAGCAAAAGCCCATCGCCTGGGCGGCGAGCGCGTGGTGGCCGGGCGGCCGCACGAGCGCGAAGCCACCGCGCTCGACCGCCTCGATCGCCGCGCCGGCCGCGAGCAGTGCCGCGCGGTAGGTCGTCTGCGACGCCGGCGTGTCCCCCGTGAACCACATCGGGCCGTCGATCGTCTTCATCACCTGGAGATGCGGCTCGGTGTGGCAGCGCAGGATCTCCGCCTCGGAAGCCTCGCGCGTCTCGCTCCACTCGGGAAACGCCTCGTGTAATACGGCCATGCGGGAGGGCGCCTCCGGATGGTGGCCCGTCGGGTGCAGCGAGACGAAGTCGTGATGGCTTATGAGCTCGATCGCTTGATCCTATGTGGACGCTCTGCGAGGATCGATGCTCTCAGTCGAGGAGCCAGACGCTGACAGGCACGGCGACCATGAGCGCGGGGCGGACGCGAGACGGCAGCGCCTCGGCGCAGTTCGACAGCCGCGCGGGGTTCTTCAACGACAGGCTCCGCGGTGGGGCGACCGTGCTCATTAATGAGGACCAGAAGGCGGTCGTCGAAGGCCTGGCGCTCGGGGGGCGGACGACTGTTGCGGTCAGGTCTACTTCAAGCGGGAGCGGCGTGGCATCTTCTTCCCGATCGACCGCTTGCGCGACGGCAAGGCGTTCGCGGTGCGTGTCAGTCCGCGCGTGGTCTCCGGTGACTGCAGCAGCCTTCCCGTGCGCTGTCGCTACAGGATGACATGGAGCGCGTCGGTGGTCTTTACGCCCGTGGGCTAGCGGCTCCGCGTACCGCAGCTGCCACGTCTTCGAGACTCGCTCCACCCGCGGTCGCCTGTCCGACGAGGTAGCAGAGCAGCGGTGCGTTCGTCCGCTGGCCGCTGTCGTGGGCGGCGATACGCGCGAGGTCGAGGATCGTCGCCTCGTCGGCGTCCGAGAGGTCGAGTGAGGCGGGAGCGATTCCCGCCGCGTCAGCGACGGCATCACGCGCGCCGGTGAGCCATTTGTCCATTGGGCCGATCCTATGGAACAATCGCGGTCATGAGGGGGGCGGTGCTCGTTGCATCCCTCGTGGGGATGCTGCTCGCCGGCTCGGTGGGTGCGGCGGCTACGGCGCGCGTCACGATCACCGATGCGGCGCTGACGCCGAAGGTCGCGCGCATCTCGGCGCCTGGCAGCGTCACGTGGACGAACAAGGGCACGCTGCCGCACTACGTGGCGAGCACGACCGGCGCCTTCCAGTTCCTCCTCAACGTCGGCAAGAGCAAGACGGTGCGCTTCGCGCGGACCGGCAGCTATCCGTACCTCGTCGACGGCAAGCGCTGCGGGTTCGTCGTCGCCGGCGGCGCGAAGCCCGGGAAGAGCTGCGCGTTCGGCGGAGGAGGCCGTCAACCGCCGCCACCACCGCCTTCGTCGGACGTCGTGAAGAAGACGCTGCGCTACGACATCGACATCGTCGCGTCGCTGCGCACCGTCGAGACGTTCTCCGGTTTCAGAAACCCGGGCGCCAACGGCACGCTCGATCGCAAGCTCGACTGGACGGGGAAGTGGCGGCGGATCGAGTTCGAGGTGCGGACCGTCGGCGCCCAGCAGCTTCCTGAACACGAAGTTCGCCACCTCGAAGCGAGGCACCATTACCGGGAAGCTCGTGTACTCCGACTCGCGGGGGGACAGCGGCCCGTGCAGTGGCGACATCGACTACCCGCAGTACAAGGCCCAGGCGCTCGTGAACGGATCGAAGCCCGACCGCGGCAAGCGCTCGGTCAGCTTCGACGCGAGCGCAGTGAATACGAGTGCGATCGACGAGTTCACGAACGCGAAGCACAGGGCGAACTGCAACGACCAGCAGCTCGGCCTGCCTCGGTGGGGTGACACGGGGAACATCGTCGTGCTCGGCGTGAACATCCACCACCCCCCTGGGGATTCCATCCATCCGATGGACACGCGCTGGTCACGTGAGGCGGCTACCGGGACGCCGTTCCCGCTCGACCGCTTCCTCGCCGGCCGCGGTTTCACGCTCGACAGCGGCGTACGCACTGCGAGGATTTCGGAGACGGACTACGTGGAGCGGTTCACCGGCCGCGTGAAGTACATCTTCAAGCCGGCGCGCTAGCTCTCTCCGCGAGCCTCTCGGAGAGCGCCTTCATGCCCCACTCGCTCGCAAGAAGTGACGCCTCCGCCCAGGTTGGGGTCTGGTCGCTCAGGGAGGGGAGCGGGGCGGAGGCGTCAAACGTCGCTATTCGCCGGTAAAGGCGCAAGTCCTCCGCCTGGGCCGCGAACCGGCCGGCGGCGAGCGCGGCCTCGAGCGTGCCGTGCTCCTTCAGCACCGAGGCAGCGGTCTTCGGGCCGACGCCCTTCGCGCCGGGGATCTTGTCCGACGGGTCGCCACGCAGCGCGATGAAGTCCGTCACCTGCTCCGGCTCGACGCCGTAGAGCTCGACCACCCTGGCCGGGTCGACCCGGTCGAGCTCGAAGACACCTTTCACTGGCTTGAGGATCGTCGTCCGCGCGGAGGCGAGCTGGTACGCGTCGCGGTCCGAGGTGACGACGATGCACGTGCCACGCCGCTTCTCCTCCGCGGCTGCCGCCGCCCCGAGGAAGTCGTCGGCCTCGTAGCCTGCCGCACGCGCCGACCGGAAGCCGAAGGCCTCAGCCAGCTCGGGCAGCATCGCGAGCTGCTCGAGCAGCGCGTCGTCGAACACGCGCCCTGCCTGGTATCCGGGAAGCTCCTCGTGCCGGTACGTCGGCGACTCGAGCGTGTCCCAGCCGACGACGACAGCGCGCGGCTGCTCGACGTCCCACAGGCGCATGAGGAAGTTCGAGAAGCCGACGAGGGCGCCCGCAGGCCTGCCGCCGGCGCGTGAGATCGTCTTCGGCAGCCCGTGGTACGCGCGGTGCGCCAGGCTGTCGCCGTCGACGGCCATGAGCGGCCGCTTAGAGGCTGTCATAGAGCTCGTAGATGCCGCGCATGAGGCGGTCGGTGGCCTCGCGTGAGGCGTCGCGCGGTGTCATGCCGGCGAGGTCGTCCGTCGGGACGGGCGACCCGTAGGCGACCTTGAGCTTCGGCAACCGCGACATGCGATCGGTGCCGTCGATCGCGGCGGGCACGAGGGGCACCTTCGCCGCGAGTGCGATGCGGGCGGCGCCGGTCCGCGGCCGGTGCTCGTGCTTCTTGACGATGCCCTTCGATCGGCGCGTCCCCTCGGGGAACATCGCGACGATCTTCCCCTCGCGGCAGAGCTTGACGGAGGCCTCCATGGCCTCGATGTCCTGCTCGCCGCGCCGTACGGGAAACGCGCCACCGGCGCGCAAGGGCGGCCCGAGGATCGGATTGAAGAGCTCCGCCTTCGCCATGAAGTACAGCTGCCGCCTGGGCCACAGCGGCCAGCCGAGCGGCCACGGGTCGAAGTTCGACGTGTGGTTGGCGGCGAGCACGAAGCCCCCTTCCGGCAGGTTCTCGACGCCGCGTGCCTGCAATCGGTAGAGCCCGTGCATGAGCGGCCAGCTGAGGACGCCGACGAAGCGGTAGAAGGGCGTTGGCACCCCGAGAACCTATCCGTCACGCGCCGTCTGTTGACCCCCTCGCTAACGTGTCCCGCCGTATGGCCGACGGAAAGAGCACGCTTGTCATCGTCGAGTCCCCCGCGAAGGCGAGGACGATCTCGCGCTACCTCGGCCCGGGGTACGAGGTCGAGTCGAGCATCGGGCACATCCGCGACCTGCCCGAGAAGGCGAGCCAGATCCCCGCTGCGCAACGGGAGAAGTACGGCGCGCTCGGCGTCGCCGTGGAGGACGACTTCGAGCCGTACTACATCGTCGACCCGGAGAAGAAGAAGGTCGTGGCAGGGCTCAAGAAGAAGCTCGCCGGCGCGGACGAGCTGCTGCTCGCGACGGACGAGGACCGCGAAGGCGAGGCGATCGCCTGGCATCTGGTCCAGGCGTTGCAGCCGAAGGTGCCGGTTCGCCGCATGGTGTTCCACGAGATCACGAAGGACGCGATCGTCCGCGCGCTCGACGACACGAGGGACGTCGACGTGCGGCTCGTCGACTCGCAGGAGACGCGCCGGATCCTCGACCGCCTCTACGGCTACGAGGTGTCGCCGGTGCTGTGGAAGAAGGTCATGCGCGGCCTCTCCGCCGGCCGGGTGCAGTCCGTCGCGACGAGGCTCGTCGTCGAGCGGGAGCTCGAGCGCATGCGCTTCGTCGTCGCGTCGTACTGGGACGTCGTCGGCGCCTTCGATCCCGGGGCCTTCGAAGCGCGTCTCGTCGCCGTCGACGGCACGCGCGTCGCGCAGGGCAAGGACTTCGGCTCGACGGGCGTCGCAGAAGGATCGGTCGTCGTCCTCGACGAGGAGCAGGCCACGGCGCTCGCGCGGGATCTCGAGGGCAGGCCGTTCGCCGTCACGTCCGTCGAGGAGAAGCCGTACCGCCGAAGCCCGGCGGCGCCCTTCCGCACCTCCACGCTCCAGCAGGAGGCGAGCCGGAAGCTGCGCTACTCGTCGCAGACGACGATGCGCATCGCGCAGCGGCTCTACGAGAACGGCCACATCACGTACATGCGGACGGACTCGGTCGCGCTGTCCGAGACGGCCGTGCGCGCCGCCCGGGCGCACGCGGAACGGGTGTACGGCGCAGACACCGTTCCCGACTCGCCGCGCCGCTACGAGCGCGCGGTCGCGAACGCGCAGGAGGCGCACGAGGCGATCCGCCCCGCGGGCGACGTCTTCCGGACGCCGGAGGAGATCGCCGGCGAGGTCTCGCGCGACGAGCTCGCCGTTTACGAGCTGATCTTCAAGCGCACGGTCGCCTCGCAGATGAAGGATGCGAGCGGGCAGACGGTCTCGATCCAGCTCGACGGCGTGACCGATGCGGGCACGACGGCGACGTTCGGCGCGTCCGGCACGGTGATCACGTTCCAGGGTTTCCTGCTCGCGTACGAGTCCGGCAAGGACGAGCCCACCGACGAGGCCGAGGAGCGCCGACTGCCGCAGCTCACCGTCGGCCAGGCGCTCGAGGCCACCGAGCTCCGGCCGGACGGTCACGAGACTCGCCCGCCCGCCCGCTACACCGAGGCGAGCCTCGTGAAGGCGCTCGAGGACCGCGGCATCGGCCGGCCGTCGACGTACGCGGCGATCATGGGCACGATCCTCGACCGCGGTTACGTGTTCAAGAAGGGAACGGCGCTCGTGCCGACGTTCACCGCCTTCGCGGTCACGCAGCTGCTGGAGCAGCACTACGCGAGCCTCGTGGACTACGAGTTCACCGCCCGCATGGAGGACGATCTCGACCGCATCGCCGCGGGCGACGAGGAGCGGGTTGCGTGGTTGACGCGCTTCTACAAGGGCGACGGCGGCGAACCGGGCCTCCAAAAGCTCGTGACGGACCATCTGGGCGAGATCGACGCACGCGCGGTGAACTCGATCTCGATCCCGGGCTCGGACATCGTCGTCCGCGTGGGTCGGTACGGGCCCTATCTCGAGCTCGAGGACGCTCGGGCATCGCTGCCCGACGACATCGTCCCGGACGAGCTGACTCCCGAGAGAGCCGCGGAGCTGCTCACGCAGTCGTCGAACGAGCGCGAGCTCGGCGTCCATCCCGAAACGGGTACGCCGATCATCGTTCGCACCGGCCGCTACGGGCCGTACGTGTCCGAGGAGCTTCCCGAGGACTCGGACGCGAAGCCGCGGACGGCGTCCCTCTTCTCGTCGATGGATCCCGGCGCCGTCACGCTCGAAGAGGCGCTCCGACTGTTGTCGCTGCCGCGGGTGGTCGGCGCCGACCCGGCGGACAGCGTGGAGATCGTGGCCATGAACGGCCGCTACGGGCCATTCATCAAGAAGGGCTCGGAGTCCCGGTCGCTCGAGAGCGAGGAGCAGCTGTTCACGCTGACGATGGAGGAAGCTCTCGCGCTCCTCGCCCAGCCGAAGCAACGAGGCCGCCGCGCTGCCGCTGCTCCGCTGCGCGAGCTCGGGGCGGATCCCGCGTCCGGCAAGCCGCTGCTCGTGAAGGACGGCCGTTTCGGGCCCTACGTCACGGACGGGGAGACGAACGCGAGCCTGCGCACGGGGGACACCGTCGAGGGGCTGACGCTCGAGCGCGCGGGCGAGCTGCTGGCCGAACGTCGCTCGCGCGGCCCCGCAAAAGGCCGCAAACAGCGCAAACGATAGGCAGTTCGTTCACGGAGCTTTTACATC
>CAVWIV010000019.1:0-15728 GCA_963755155.1 uncultured Actinomycetes bacterium
GACGGGGTTGACGTAGGCGTACGTCGAGACGACGCTCGTCGTCGCCACCTGGAGCAGCCATGTGTACGCCGAGAACGCAAGCCAGGAGCCGAAGACGACGAGGTAGACCATCGCGAGCATGGACTGAAGCGACGGCGCCGAACTCGGTCAGCTCGCCCGCGGCGCTGCCTGACGAGCATCAGCAGCACGCCGCCTGCGAACATCTGCATCCCTGACGAGACGAGCGGGCGTCTCGGCAAATCCACCCGCGAGCGACGAGCGACCCGGCCGCCCAGGCGGCGCCCGAGACGAGCAGCGCGAAGGCGCCGAGCGCGTCGATCCGGCTCGGCCCCGACGGCCACGCGAGCAGCGCGACGCCGGCGAAGCCGATCAGCAGGCCGAGCAACGCCGACGCGCGAGAGACCTTGCCCGTTCGCGACGCGGTCGAAGAGCGCCATCCACAAGCGGAACGGCCGCGATCAAGAGCGCCGCGATGCCGGTGTCGACGCGGGTCTCGGACCACGCGACGAGCCCGTTGCCGCCGACGAACAGGAGGCCACCCACGACCGCCGCCGCGAGCCACTGCCTCCGCCCGACACGATCTGTGACGTCCCCGCGCCGGACAGCCCAGATGTAGAGGAGCCCGCCGGCGAGCACGAATCGGATCCCCATGGACAGGAACACGGGGATCGTGTCGATCGCGTAGAGGATGCCGAGATACGTCGAGCCCCAGACGACGTACACGACGGCGAGAGCCGCCCACACCTTCGCCCCGTGGCTCGTTCCGTCAACTTTGGCAACTCATTGATCATTAGCGCAACGCGTGTTATCGTACTATTCGATTATGCAAACTGATAGTTGGCTAGGCGTCGAGTTGCGGCATTCTGCTGGCCCTCCAGGCTGTCGCCGACGAGGGCTCGTTCGGCCGCGCCGCACGGCCTCGGCTACACGCAGTCGGCCATCTCCAGCAGATCGCAGCGCTCGAGCGAATCGTCGACAAGCAGCTCATCGACCGGCCGGGCGGCCCGCGACCGGTCACGCTGACCGGTGCAGGGACGTTGCTGCTGACGCACGCGCGCGCCATTACCGCGCGCCTGGCAGCGGCTCAGGCCGACCTCGACGCCTTCGGCCACGGCGACTCCGGGCCGCTCCGCATCGGCACGTACCAGTCGGTCGGTGCGCGCGTCCTCCCCGCGCTGCTCGAGCGCGTTTCGCGACGAGTGGCCGAACGTCGACATCAGGCTCGTGGAGTCGCACGACGACCTCGAGCTGCTCGAGCTCGTGGAGCGCGGCGACGTCGACGTCAGCTTCTGCGTGTTTCCGCTCGAGGGCGGGCCGTTCGAGTCGGTCGAGCTGATGCGCGACCCATACGTGCTCGTCGCGCCCGCCGACTCGCCGCTCGCGAAGCGGGAGAAAGTCCCGACGCTCCGCGAGATCCTCGACCTGCCGCTCATCAGCTATCGCACATGCCGCACGACCCAGCGCGTCGAGGAACGTCTGCGGCTGGCCGGCGCGAGCCGGAGGTCGTCTTCCGCTCCGACGACAACGGCACCGTGCAGGCGCTCGTCGCCTCGGCGTCGGCGTCGCGCTCGTCCCGCGGCTGACCGTCGATCTCGCCGACGAGTCGATCGCCGTGATCGAGCTCGGCGACCGCGTTCCACCCCGAATCATCGGCGTGGCCTGGCACGCAGACCGTCAGCTCACGCCCGCGGCGCGCATGTTTATCCAGGCAGCCGAGGCGGTATGCCGTTCGAAAGAGCTCGCAGCCGCGTGAGGGATGCGGGAATGACAAATGCTGCCGATCCGTTTTCTACATCGATGACCCGTTTGCTCGAAATCAAGAGAGAGATCAGGGCCTCTCCGAGACCCGTCGGGAGGTTCTCCATGCCCTTTCCGAGGGTCACGACTCTGCGCTCGTAGCCGAGCGGCAGGACCTTGACGCACGGCTCGCCGCTCTCTGGGACGAGTACCGCGCCGAGCGCGCGCGCGTCCGCTTCGGCGAGCGCGAGCTCATCATCGCGCGGGCGCGCCACGAAGAGCGCCTCGAGCGCGCAGCCGCGTCAGCCAGCGCCGCCTCTACAATTCGGCGGCTCGGGGCGTTAGCTCAGCTGGGAGAGCGCCGGCTTTGCAAGCCGGAGGTCGCCGGTTCGATCCCGGCACGCTCCATCATCGCCCCGAAATCTGACGATTTCGGGGCGGGAAGGGGGTCCTCCGAGCAGCGGGGGTTGAGCCGCTCCCGCCATGTCGGGAGCGGCGGCGGCACATCAACCGAAGGCTCCGCTCCGGGGCCCCACGGATAAAACGCGGGGGCGCCGGAGCGGATGTCTCGCCTACGGCTCGAAGACGACGCGGGCGGCGACGCGTCCGGCTTCGACGTCAGCAATCGCCTCGTTGACGTCCTCCAGCGGCCGGACCTCACGTGTGACCGTCGTCTTTCCGGCTGCGTGCAGCTCGAAGACCTCGCGCAGGTCCGCGCGGGTGCCCACGATGGAGCCGACCACCGTGATGCCGTTGAGGACGGTCTCGAAGATCGGCAGGGTCATGTCGTTCTCCGCCGGCAAGGCGACGAACACAAGCGTCCCACCCCGGCGCAGCGAGCGATACGCCTGCTCGAAGGACTTCGGCGAGACCGCCAGCGCGATCGCCTGGTCGGCGCCGCCCAGCTCCTGGATGGCGACGGCCGGGTCCTCCTCGGCCGCGTTGACCGTGAACTCGGCGCCGAGCTCCCGTGCGAGCTCGAGCTTCTCGTCGTGCAGATCGACCGCGACGACCCGGCCGCCGGCGATGAGGGCGTACTGGATCGCCATGTGCCCGAGCCCGCCGACTCCGAAGACGGCGACGAGGTCCGACGACCGTGTGCCGGCGACCTTGATCGCTTTGTACGTCGTGACGCCGGCGCAGGTGAGCGGCGCCGCGTCGAACGGGTCGACGGCGTCCGGCACCTTGACGACGTACCTCGCGTACGCAGTCGCGTACTCGCCGAAGCCGCCGTCGATCGAGTAGCCCATGTTCTTCTGCTCGAGGCAGAGCGTCTCCCAGCCGGACACGCAGTAGTCGCACGTCCCGCACGCGTAGCCGAGCCAGGGGAGCGCGACCCGATCACCGAGGGCGACCTCGACGACGCCGGAGCCGAGCTCCTCGACGATCCCGACACCTTCGTGGCCTGGGACGAACGGGGGCGACGGCTTCACGGGCCAATCGCCGTGCGCTGCATGGATGTCGGTGTGGCAGAGGCCGGTCGCCTCGATCCGCACCCGAATCTGCCCGGATTCGAGCGGGCGGCGCGGAACGTCCTCGATGCGGAGCGGCTCCGCGAAGTCGTGCACGACCGCGGCCCGGTACGACGTGGTGCCGAGCTCCGCGTTGGTGCGCTGTAGCTCAGTGGTGGTCATTAGACGAACCTCCTTTGTCCGTGCAAGCGTGACCGCGCGCCGTCGCAGAGTCATCCGTGCCAGGACGGATCGCATTGCGGGGAACTACGGGTGTCGGCCTCGCTTCCGGATGCCGGCCGCTCCACGCCGTTGTCGCGCCGAGGTCTAGGCCGCAGCTTCGGTGGGCCGGCCGCGGCGCGCGGCCATTCCCTCCTTGCCGGGAAAGACCGGGTGGAAGTCGATTCGACCCTCTTCCTTTAGTTCCCGCCACATGTGCTTGGGAACATCATCGCCCCGAAATGTTCGGCGCCGAGGGTGATCTCTGCGAGCCGTTGGTGAGCCGTTTTCGCCATGGGAGGCGGAGGCCATCGTTTGCCGGGGGGCGTCGATCGGGTAACCAGACCGCATGGACGCCTGGATCTGCGCCGGCTCGGTCTTCCCGACCGGCGGCGCCGTCAATCCGAGCCTGACGATTCAGGCGATCGCGACGCGCACGGCGCGACTCGCCCTGGAGCACGCGGCATGAACGTGGGCGACTTCCTCATCCAGCGGCTCTCCGACTGGGGCATCCGGCGCATCTACGGCTACCCGGGCGACGGCATCAACGGGATCATGGGCGCACTCGCGCGCGCCGAGGAGCGGATGGAGTTCGTCCAGGTGCGCCACGAGGAGATGTCCGCCTTCATGGCGTGTGCGCACGCGAAGTTCACCGGCGAGGTCGGCATCTGCCTGGCGACGTCCGGCCCGGGCGCGATCCATCTCCTGAACGGCCTCTACGACGCGAAGCTCGACCACCAGCCCGTGGTCGCGATCGTCGGCCAGCAGGCGGTGCCCGCCCTCGGCGGCAGCTACCAGCAGGAAGTCGATCTCCTCTCGCTGTTCAAGGACGTCGCGGGCGAGTACTGCCAGATGGTCTCGCGGCCCGAGCAGCTGCGACACGTGGTCGATCGCGCGCTGCGGATCGCGCTCGCAGAGCGCACGGTGACCTGCATCATCGTGCCGAACGACGTCCAGACGATGGATGCGGTCGAGCAGCCGGCCCACGCGCACGGGACGATTCACTCGAGCATCGGCCATCCGCGCTCCCGGGTGCTTCCGCACGACGAGGAGCTCGATCGCGCAGCCGAGCTGCTCAATGCCGGTGAGCGCGTGGCGATGCTCGTCGGACAGGGCGCCCTCGACGCGACCGACGAGGTCGTCGACACGGCAGAGCTGCTCGGCGCCGGCGTCGCGAAGGCGCTCCTGGGCAAGGCGGCGGTGCCGGACGACCTCCCGTTCGTCACAGGGTCCATCGGTCTCCTCGGCACGAAGCCGAGCTACGAAATGATGACGGGCTGCGACACGCTGCTCGTGGTCGGCTCGAGCTTCCCGTACGCGGAGTTCCTGCCCAAGGAAGGCGCGGCACGCGGCGTGCAGATCGACCTCGACGCGCGCATGATCGGCATCCGCTACCCGATGGACGTCCACCTCGTCGGCGACGCCGCGGAGACGCTGCGGGCGCTCGTGCCGCGGCTCGAGCGGAAGAGTGACCGCTCGTGGCGGGAGCAGATCGAGCGCGAGGTCGCCGACTGGTGGCAGGTGCTCGACGAGCAGGCGCAGGTCGAGGCCGACCCCGTCAATCCCCAGCGCGTCTTCGCGGAGCTCTCGCCGCGGCTGCCCGACAATTGCATCCTCACGGCCGACGCGGGCTCGGTGGCGAGCTGGTACGCGCGGCACCTGCGCATACGTCGCGGGATGAAGGCGTCGCTCTCGGGGACGCTTGCCTCCATGGGCTCGGGTGTGCCATACGCGATTGCTGCGAAGTTCACGCATCCCGACCGCGTGGCGATCGCGCTCGTCGGCGACGGGTCGATGCAGATGAACGGCCTCAACGAGCTGATCACGATCTCGAAGTACTGGGAGCGTTGGAGCGACCCGCGTCTCGTCGTCCTCGTGCTCAACAACCGCGACCTCAACATGGTCACGTGGGAGCAGCGGGCGCTCGAGGGCGACCCGAAGTTCGAAGCGTCGCAGGAGATCCCCGACTTCCCGTACGCGCGCTACGCGGAGCTACTCGGCCTGCGCGGTACACGGGTCGACGACCCGGGCGATCTCGGCGCGGCCTGGGACGAGGCGCTTTCGGCCGACCGGCCGTTCGTCCTCGAGGTCGTCACCGACCCCGAGGTGCCGCCGCTACCGCCTCACATCACGTTCGAGCAGGCGAGGAACCTCATGCTCGCGGTCGCGCGCGGCGACGAGGGCTGGTGGAGCATGATCGAGCAGTCGTTCAAGGCGAAGCTCAAAGAGCTCGTCCGCTAGCTGCCGGGGACCGCGAAGAACGCGAGCGCCGCGTAGTGGCACGCGACGGCCGTGATCACGAGCACGTGGAAGATCTCGTGGTAGCCGAACGTCAACGGGTACGGGTCTGGCCGTCGCATCGCGAAGATCACCGCGCCCGCCGTGTACGCGAGCCCGCCGGCGACCACAAGCGTCATGCCGCCAACGCCGAGATCCGTTGCGAACTGCGGCGCGACGACCGCGCCTACCCAGCCGAGCGCGATCGCCAGGACGCCCGTCAACCACTGCGGTGATGACTTCCACGTGACGTTGAGCAGGACGGCGCAGGCCGCTCCGCCCCACACGGTCCCGAGCACCGCCCAGCGCCACGCTCCGTCGAGCACGAGCAGGCCGAAGGCCGTGTACGTGCCGGCGATGAGGACGAAGATGCCCGTGTGATCGAGCGCGCGCAGCCAGCGCCGTGGCCGGTCCGACCAGTTGCCGCGGTGATAGACGGCGCTCACGCCGAACATCACCGCTACGGCGGCTGCAAAGACGATGACGGCGGTACGCTCGCGGGCAGTATCAGCCGTGAGACCGAGCAGCACGCCGAGCGGCAAGGCCGCAACGAAGGCGGCCGTGTGGGAGATACCGCGGAGGCGTGGCTTGTGCATCGAGCGAGAGCGTAACCAGATCCTCGGCGTGGCCTTAGCCGCTGATGCTTTCCTTTAGGGCATGAGAGTCGCGATCGTCGGAGCCGTGGTCGCGGCGGTGCTGGCCGCGGGGCCGTCCACGCTCGCGGCGCCAGGCGCTGCGACAACGGGTGTCGTGACCATTCACACGCGGCTTGCCTACAGCGGCGGCGGCGGCGCGGGCACGGGGGTCGCGCTCACGTCCTCGGGCACGGTGCTGACGAACAACCACGTCATCCGCGGCGCAGGCGCGATTCGCGTCACCGTGCCCTCGAGCGGCCGGAGCTACATGGCCACAGTGACCGGCTACAGCGTCTCCAAGGACATCGCGCTGCTCGAGCTCCGCGACGCCCAGGGTCTCGCGACCGTGCGGACGGGTAACTCGAACACCGTCGAGGTCGGAGACCACGTGACGGCGGTCGGCAACGGCGGCGGCGCCGGATTGACCACGAAGCGCGGCCGGGTGACCGGGCTCGGGCAGTCGATAACGGTCTCGAGCGCCGGCGAGCCGTTCACGTTCGTCGGGCTGATCGAGACGACGACGCCGTTGCGTTCGGGGGACTCGGGTGGCCCGCTGCTCTCGGACGGGCGCGTGATCGGCATCGACGCCGCGGCCTCGGGCGGCTTCAACTTTGAGGGGAGCGCTCAGGGGTACGCGATCCCGATCAACCGTGCGCTGAAGATCGCCGGGCAGATCGACGCGGGGCGGCGCTCGTCGACCGTCCACATCGGGCCGACCGCCTTTTTGGGTGTGGCGCTAAGACGCGTGGGCGACGGCGACGAAGATGTGGCTGGCGCCATCGTCGAGGACGTTGTGCCCGGCTCGCCCGCCGCAAAGGCCGGCCTCGGCACGGACGACGTCATCACGACGTTCGCCGGGAAGCGAGTCCAGACGGTGGCGAGCCTCAGGAAGCTCGTCCTCAAAGCCTCGCCCGGGCAGACCGTGCGCGTGGCCTGGATCGATCCCTCGCGAGGGAGGACGAGCGCGGTCGTGCGCCTAGTTGCCGGCCCTCCGCAGTAGCTCGTCCAGCACGGTCGAAACGCGCTTCCCGCGAGCCGTCAGCACGTACTCGGTGCGGGGCGGGCGAGCGTCGACGATCCGCCGCTCGAGCACGCCGGCCTCGGCGAGCTCGTCGAGGCGGGCGGACAGCGTGCCCGGTGGGACGGCGCCGAGCACTTGCCGGAACTCGTTGAAGCGCGACGCGCCGGCGCGCGACGCGTAGACGATCGCCAACGCGTAGCGCCTGCCGAGCAGCTCGGCTCCGCGCCGCACGTCCTCGGGGATCGGCTCGCAGGAACGGCAGCGCATATCCAGCCCTTAGGCCGCGAGCGTCGTCTCGGCGCGGCCGGCCGGCTCGAGCGCGAGCTCGAGCACCTCGCCGATCGACATCACCGGGTGGAACTCCATGTCCTTGCGGACGTCCTCCGGCACGTCGTCCAGGTCGGCCCGGTTGCGCTCCGGGATGATGACGTCGGTGATGCCGGCCGCGTGCGCGGCGAGCACCTTCTGCTTCAGGCCGCCGATCGGCAGCACGCGTCCCTGAAGCGTGATCTCTCCCGTCATGCCGACCGTGTGCTTCACTGGCCGCCCCGTCAGCAGCGAGGCGAGCGCGCTCGTCATGGCGATGCCCGCGCTCGGGCCGTCCTTCGGGATCGCGCCAGCGGGCACGTGGACGTGGAACGTCTTGCCCTCGAACTGCTCCTCGGAGATGCCCAGCTCGTCGGTGTGCGCGTGCACCCAGGACAGCGCGATGCGCGCCGACTCCTTCATCACGTCGCCGAGCTGGCCGGTGAGGACGAGCGGGTCGTCTTCGCCCGGCAAAGCCGTCGCCTCGACAAAGAGGACGTCTCCGCCCGTGCCCGTAACGGCCAGGCCGGTCGCGACGCCCGGAACGGCGGTGCGCTCAGCCGTCTCGCGGTAGAAGCGCTGCCGGCCAAGCGCGTCGCGCACGACTGCCTCGTCGACCTCGACCGGCGCGGTCGCCTTGTCCGGCGGCGATGCTCGTCGCAGTCTTGCGCAGCAGCTTGCCGAGCTCGCGCTCGAGCTGTCGCACGCCGGCCTCGCGCGTGTAGTCGGACACGACGAGCTCGAGCACGTCGTCGCCGATCGAGACCTCGTCCTCGAGCAGGCCGTTCCGCTCCCGCTGGCGCGGCCAGAGGTAGTCGCGCGCGATCGCGACCTTCTCGTCGGTCGTGTAGCCGTCGAAGCGGATGACCTCCATCCGGTCGAGCAGCGGGCCGGGAATCGTGTCGGCGATGTTCGCGGTGGCGATGAAGACGACCTCGGACAGGTCGAGCTCGACGTCGAGGTAGTGGTCGCGGAACGAGTGGTTCTGCGCCGGGTCGAGCACCTCGAGCAGCGCGGCCGACGGGTCGCCACGCCAGTCGGCGCCGACCTTGTCGACCTCGTCGAGCATGATCACCGGGTTCATCGTCCCGGCGTCCCTCAACGCGCTGGACCAAGCGGCCAGGCAGCGCGCCGATGTACGTGCGGCGGTGGCCGCGGATCTCGGCCTCGTCGCGGACGCCGCCCAGCGACATGCGCACGAACTCGCGGTTGAGCGCGCGCGCGATCGACTCGCCGACGGACGTCTTGCCCGTTCCCGGCGGGCCGATGAGCGTGAGGATCGCGCCCGAGCGCTTGTCCTCGGCGATGCCGCGCTCCTGGCGGAGCTTGCG
This sequence comes from uncultured Actinomycetes bacterium, assembly GCA_963755155.1. Lineage (GTDB taxonomy): Bacteria > Actinomycetota > Thermoleophilia > Gaiellales > Gaiellaceae > PALSA-612. The sequence goes on from CAVWIV010000019.1 coordinate 8,978, forward strand.
CACGGCCAGGTACTCGACGATGCGCTCCTTCACGTCGTCGAGGCCCGCGTGGTCGGCGTCGAGCACCTCGCGCGCGTTCGCGGGATCGAGCCGCTCCTCCGAGCGGACGCCCCACGGCACGGCGAGCAGCCAGTCGAGGTACGTCCGGATCATCGACGCCTCGCCGGTGGAGTCGCCCATCCGTTCCAGCCGGTCGAGCTCGCGCTCAGCCTGCTCGCGGATGTCGTCGGGCATGTCGGCCGCCGCGATCTTGTCGCGGTACTCCTCGATCACCGAGCCCTCGTCCTCACCGAGCTCCTTGCGGATCGAGTCCATCTGCTTGCGGAGGAAGTAGTCGCGCTGCTGCTTCTGCGCGCCGGACTCGACGTCCTCGCGAATGCGCCGCCGAACCTGGAGCTCGGCGAGCCGCTCGCGCTGGAGCCTCACGGCGAGCTCGAGCCGTTCGACGACGTCGACGGCCTCGAGCAGCTGCACCTTCTCCTCGAAGGCGAGGTCGGGGGAGTAGCCGGCGGTGTCGGCGAGCGCACCGGGCTCGCGCACCGCGCGCACGAAGGCGGAGACGCGCTCGTCGGCGCCGCGCAGCTCGAGGATCTCCTCGACGACGGCGCGGTACTCGACCTCGAGCTCGCGCGTCTTCGCCGGGGACGGCGACTCGTCCGGGTGCTCCTCGACCTCGACGCGCAGCCGGCCGCTCGGTTCCGTCTCGGCCGTACCGAGGATGCCTCGGTGCAGACCGGCTACGGATACGGCCTCGGTGCCGCCCGGCAGGCGGACACGGTCGACGACCTCTGCCACGGTGCCGACCGACGCGTGCGCGGCCTCGTGCTTCGGGACGAGCACGACGCGCTCGTCGTCACCGACGTCGGCCGTGAGGGTGATGTTCATGCCCGGGAAGACGACTGCGTCCTCGAGCGATACGAGCAGGAGCTTGCTCACAGCGATCCTTTCTCAGTAGTAGCTACGAAAAGTGTACCAACGACTAGCCTAGCTCGGCAATGCCGCTGCAGAACCGCGTCACGCCGCTCGGCGAGCTGATCGCCGACCCGGCGCGTGGGCTCGTCTACGGAAACCGCGGCTGCCTCCACGACGAGAGCGGCCGGATCCGGCGGCGCTACAACGGGAAGCGCTGGATCGCCTGCCGGCTCGAGTTCCGCGGCTGGAAGCGCGGGCCGCTGCTCCAACCGGGCAAGTTCACGGAGCTCTTCTTCCTCGACGAGGCCACCGCGTTCGCGGCCGGGCATCGCCCGTGCGCGTTATGCCGGCGCGAGGACTACAACCGGTTCTGCGGGATCTGGCGCACGCTCCACCCGGATCAGGAGGGAGCGGACGCGATCGACGCGCAGCTTCATGGCGAGCGACAGGGGCACTCCCATGCGCCCTTCGACGAGCTTCCCGACGGGGCGTTCGTGCTCGAGGACGGCGCGCCGTTTCTCGTGCTCGAGTCGGATCTTCTTCGCTGGACGCCGTCCGGCTACACCGAGCGACGCAAGAGACCGGACGGAATAGGTGTCGTGATCACGCCAGCGTCACTCGTCGCCGTGCTCAAGGCTGGGTGGCACGGCGCCGTGCCCTTCCTGCACTCCTCAGCGGACGAACGTGGTCAGGGTCGTGCTGCCTGAGGCGAGCCGCCGGATGGCCGGGATCGGCTCTGACTGACTGATCAGCACGCCGCCCGATACCGGTTCGACGTCGCTCGGCAGGAAGCCCACCTTGCCGATCGGCACCCGATCCACGTGCCGTGACAGCCGCCCCGTTCCGATCACGCGCAGCACCGATCCGCTCGCGTCGACCTGCGTGACTGTGCCGCCGCGAGGGCTTCCGTTGATCAGGTACAGCGTGCCGCCCGGGCCCGGGACGACCTTGAACGCGGGCAGCTTCAGCGCTGTGTCGATCACGCCGGTGGCCGCGTCGATCCGGCGAACGCCGGCTGCCTCCGCAACGAGCAGGTTGCCCTGCGTGTCGTAGGCGACGTCGTGCGGGCGGTTCACCTGCGCGTTGGCGGCGGGACCCCCGTCACCTCCAGAAGCAGGCGTTCCGTTGCCGGCGATCAGCTCGACTCTGCCTGTTCGCAGATCGACCCGATGGACGAATCCATCGAGCGACGCGATGGCCAGAGAGCCTCCGTCGGGATGGACGGCGAGCCCAGCTGCGTCGGTGACGCGCGCGACGGTGGTGATGATCCCGCGAGGGCTGATCCGGCGCACCCGCCCCTGGTTGAAGTCGGTCAGGTAGAGGTTGCCGGCGCGGTCGAACACGAGCTCGGTCGGCTCGTCGATCCGCGCCTTCCGCGCGGGGCCTTTGTCACCGGACGAGCCGGCCACGCCCGTGCCGGCGAACACGGTGAGCTTGCGTGTGCGAAGGTCGAGCCGGAGCACCTGGTGGCGCAGGCCGTCCGCGATGTAGAGCGAGGAGCCGCGCGCCTCGAGGTCGTACGGCAAACGCAGGCTAGGGGGAGTTGCCGCTCCTCCCTCGGCCGCCGCCGTCGATGCGGCGATGACGATTCCCATGACGAGTGCGGTCGAGCACCAACGCATTCAGCGCTGGTACACCGCATGACACCGGAAGGTTCCCTGGGCAATCTCTAACGAGGATCCCCGTCACCCCAACCTCGCCGAGATGCGCAGCCAGGTCGCGAGCTCGATGGGTCTCACCCTCGAGTCGGCCGATCTCTACGAGGCCCCGATCGTCGAGCTGGAGGCAGTGCACGTCGCTGTCATGCCTCCGAGTCGGCACGACCAGGCGAGCCTCTTACGGGTCCACTGGGTGTGCCTTCCGCGTTGTTCCGATCCAACTACCTTTGCGGCATGAATGATTCGCAGGCCGCGGTGGCGCCACTGGCCCTCCACGTCCGGCGGGCCGCCGGCCCCGTGGTCGGGCGACAGGTCGAGCTCGGCGCGATCAGGCAGGAGCTCGCGTCGGCCAGGGCCGGGCGGCTGACGGCGCTCACGCTCGAGGGTGAGCCCGGCATCGGCAAGACGCGGCTGCTCGTCGCCGCCGCGGAGGCTGCGGCGGCCGACGGCTTCACGCCGCTCGCGGCGACCGCCGACGAGGAGATCCGCGGCCCGTTTCTCCTCGCCCGCGGGATCTTCGCCTCGCCGGCCGTGCGGGGGAACGGGGCCAACGGCGCGCGAGAGCAGTTCGAGCGGGTCATCGATGCCATCTCGGGTCGGGACGACCCGACGCTCGACACGCTCTCCCCGGATCAGAAGCTCCTGCGCGTGTTCGATCTCGCCGCCGGCGCCATCCGCGCGCTGGCCGAGTCCCAGCCCGTAGCGCTGTTCGTCGACGACCTCCAGTGGGCCGACGAGGACAGCGTGCGGATGCTCCGCTACATCGTCCGCACCGACGCCGACCTCCCCATCTTCCTGGGGCTCGCGACGCGCGCCGAGAAGCTGGCCGAGGTCATCGAAGCCGTGACGCTCATCGCCGACATGGAGCGCATGGGCATGGTGCGCCGCCTCAGGCTCGAACGGTTCACGCAGCTGGAGACGACCGAGCTCGTGCAGCAGGTGCTCGGCGGGAAGGTCAACGTCTCGAGCGCGGCGACGATGCACGCGCAGGCGGAGGGTGTCGCCTTCATCGTGGAGGAGCTCGCCCGGACGTACCGGGAGACGGGCATGATCCAGGAGATCGACGGCATGTGGACGCTCGCCCGGAACGCCGCGCGGCTGCTCCCGTCGGCCGTGCGCACGCTGATCCAGCGCCGCGCCGCCCGCCTGCCCGACGAGACCAAGCAGGACCTCGCCGACGCCGCGATCCTCGGCCGCAGCTTCAGCCTCAAGGATCTCCGCTCGATCAAGGTGCGGCTCGGGGCGGACGAGAAGGACTGCACGCCCACGGTCCTCGCGGAGTCGCTGGCGCCCGCCGTCGCGGCGGGGCTGCTCGTGGAGCACCCGGCGGGATCGCCCGCGGACTACAGGTTCACGCACGACCAGGTCCGCGAGTTCGCCGGCGCGCTGCTCACCGCCGAGCGGCGGCGCGCGATCCACACGGCGCATCGTCGACATGCTGACCGCCGGCGGCGACCCGCCCGCCGAGAGCCTGTCCCTGCTCGCTCATCACGCGCTCGCGGCCGGCGACGCGGCAGCGCGCCGTGCGCTTCTCCATCTCGGCCGCCCAGGCGGCGCTCGAGGCCCGCGCGCCCGAGGAGGTGCTCCGCATCGTCGACCAGGCGCTGCCGGCCGCTTCGGCGGCGCAGGACCGCGTCGCGCTGCTCACCTCCCGCGACGACGCGCTGGGCATGCTGCGTCGCTCGGCCGACCGCCTCGAGGGCCTCGCCGAGCTGGCTGCGCTGGCGGAGGCGCTGGGCGACTCCCACCTCGAGCTCGACGTCAAGCTGCGTCGCGCTGCCGCGCTGCGCGTGTCCGAGGACGAGGATCAGGCCGCCGAGCTGGCGAGGTCGGTGCGCGAGCCCGCCGACGCGACGCGGCGACCGCGCGGCCGAGCTGGCGGCGTGCCTCGAGCTCGGCCAGGACCTGCTGCGGAGCCCGCTCGGCGAGTCGTTCAGCGCACCGAGCGAGGTGGATCTCGACGGCGCGGCCGAGGCGTACGGGCGCGCTTGCGAGCTCGCCGAGGAGCTGGACGACGTCGCCGCCCTGGCGGCCGCGCTGCGCGAGCTCGGGGTCATCTCCATCGCCCGGGTGCGCGAGTGGTACGTGCGAGCAGGTCGAGAGCGGCGAGGTCGTCGCGATCATGGCGCGGGTCGCCGCCGGCGAGACGCCCGACGAGATCCTGGCCGACACGCCGATCGCTCCGCAGCTCGACGAGGCGTTGCGGCGCTACGAGCGCGCGATCGAGCTCTTCGAGCAGGTCGGCGACCGTCGCGGCGTCATGTCGGCGGTCATCGCCAGGGCGTACGTCAACTTCGGCATCGACATCCACCTCTCGGTGCGGCCGGAAGGATCGAGGAGATCCGGCGACTGGCCGCACAGATGACGTCGCTCACGCGCGAGAGCGAACGCGCCACGTCGAGGCACAGATGCTCTTCGGCGTCCAGGTGCTTCGCCCGCGCGAAGGTCGTCCCCGACCTCGCGCTCTCGCGCGGCGAGGAGGCCCACCGCCACGCACGTCTGCTGGGAGACCGATCGCTCGAGTTCGCCGCGGCCAACGGGCCTCGCGCTGACGCATCTGGAGCTCGGCGAGGTCGACCAGGCAGAGCGGTGGCTCGACCGCGCCGCCGAGGCGGCGGCCGTCGACCCGACTCCGCTGCGCGCACGGCAGCTCGAGCCGACGCGCGGGCATGGCGCGCGCCGTGCGCGGAGACGCCGAGGGCATGCGCGAGCATCTGGAGCGAGCCGTTCGACTGGCGACCGAGCAGGGTCGCCCCGCGGCCCGCTGCGAGGCGCTCGCCAGGCTCGCGCTGGAGGCGGCGCTCGCTCGGCGCCGAGCGCGCCGACGAGGAGCTGCTCGCGCTCGCCGAGCGGTCGGCGAAGGACGCCAAGGAGCTGATGGGCGTCCTGCCCGGCCACCCGCCGTGGGGAGCCGAAGCGGACGCGGCACTCGCTCAGGTGGCTCTCGCGCGCGGCGAGCGGGAATCGGCCGCCGACGCTGCGCGGTCGGCCTTCGCCGCGCTCGGCGCTGCAGCACCGTCGAGGACGTGTTCCTGCGAATCGTGCTGCCGGCCGCGCGCGTGCTCCTCGCGGCGGGCACCGAGGAGGAGCGCGAGATGGTTCAGTGATCGGCTGACCTTGACAGCGGCGCTGATCGCGCAGCGGATCGCCGACGAGGACGTTCGCGTGCGGTGGTTTCGCGGGCCCGTCGGCCGGAGCTGTCCAGGCTCACAGGGAGGTCGCACGGGCGAGAGCGTGATCGACGGGCGACGGGACGGCCGCGCGCGGGCGCCGACCTCGGCGACGACGATACGAGACTGCTCTGGCTCCTCATCGAGGGCAAGACGAACCGCGAGATCGCCTCCGAGCTCGAGGTGAGCGAGGACGTCGTCGCGCGGCGGCTCGCGGAGATGTACGCGAGGATCGGGGTCTCGTCGCGCGGGGAGGCGGCGGTCCTTCGCCTTCAGGGAAGGGATGGTGTGAGGATGCTGCGAGCGCGCGTCGACCGCCATCGCTGCATCGGCGCCGGCAACTGCATCACGATCGCGCCGACGGCCTTCGACTGGCTGAAGGGCGAGCTCGGCAAGGCGGACGTCGTCGACCCCGACAGCGTCGAGGAGGAGCTCGCTCCGCGAGGCCGCGCTGTCGTGCCCGACCGACGCGATCGAGATCGAGGAGGTCGAGGAGCTGCTGCCCTGGCAGCTCCGCGGGAAGGCGCGGCCCCGACCGGCGCGTCGTGAAGACGTTCATGTTCACCGACATCGTCGAAGTCGACGAACCTCGCGAGGCCATGGGCGACGACGCCTGGCAGGAGCTGCTGCGCTGGCACGACGAGACGCTGCGGTCGCTCTTCGCCGCGCACAGCGGCGAGGAGGTCGGCACGACGGGCGACGGGTTCTTCGTCGGGTTCGACAGCCCCGGACGCGGCGATCGCGTGCGCCGTCGCCATCCAGCGCCGGCTCGCCGAGCACCGCCAGACAGCACGGGTTCGCGCCGCAGGTCCGCATCGGGCTGCACGCGTCGGGCGCGACGCAGGTCGGGACGGAACTTCCGCGGCAAGGGCGTCCACGAGGCCGCGCGCATCGCCGCGCTCGCCGAGGGCGGCGAGATCGTCGCGAGCAAGGCCACGGTCGGATCCGCGTCGCAGTACCCGGCGACGGAGCCGCGGACGGTCACGCTCAAGGGCATCTCCGAGCCGATGG
>CAVWIV010000020.1:0-13832 GCA_963755155.1 uncultured Actinomycetes bacterium
GTCGCGCTTCCGGGGACCACATCCGGCCTCGGTCAAAAGGGTCCGCAGGGCTACTACCTCGCCCTGGGAGACTCGATCGCCTACGGCTTCAACCCGGGCAAGGCGGCCCAGCCGTCACCGTCCGACACGGGGTACGTCGACCTCTTCGCCGCGCGTCTCCGGAAGCTCTCTCCCAAGGTCCAGGTCGTCAACTACGGATGCCCAGGCGAGTCGAGCGTGACGTTCGCGAAGGGCGGCTGCCCCTTCCCTCGCGACGGCGGGACGCTGCACGATCCGTATCGCGGTGCACAGCTCAAGGCAGCGTTGGCGTTCCTGAAAGCTCACAAAGGACAAGTCAGCCCGATAACGCTGACGCTGTGGGGCAACGACTTGGCGCCGTTGACGGCCAAGGGCAACAAGGCGCCCCAGGCAATCGCGTCGTTCGCTTCGCGCTTCGATGCGGTCCTCGAGCAGCTGCGGGCCGCGGCGCCGTCCGCGGAGATCATCGTGACCGGGGCCTGGAACCCCGAGGTCGATCAGGTCAAGAAGACGCAGCCGCTCTACAAGTCGCTCGACGCGGCAATCAGACGAACTGCGACCGGCTCGCGCGCCCGCGTCGCGAACATGTTCGCGGTGTTCAATCCCCCAGCGAACGTCCGTCGCGTCTGCGCGCTCTCGTACATCTGCGCGAAGGGCGATCCGCACCCGAATGCCGCCGGGTACCGGGCCATGGCGGAAGCCTTCTTCGCGGCGTCGGGCTACGCGCGAAAGCCCTAGCCGCTAGTTGGTGCGCACGGCGAGGTCGGTGACGATCTCGCCGAGCACCGACGTGTCGGCGTCGATCGCCGCCAGCCGCTGGTGCGCACGGGCCGCGGCGTCCATCGCGAGGGCACGGGCGCCCTCCGCGCCGTGGATCGCGAAGTAGCCGTCCTCGTCGATGACGTCGTCGACGATCTGGAACAGCAGACCGAGCTCCTCGCCGAACTCTCGCCACGGCAGCTGGTCGGAAACGGGGACCTCGGCCGCCCACAACGCGCAGCCGACCGATGCCGCGAACAGCCGCCCGGTCTTCAGCCGGTGCAGCACCGCGAGGTCGTGCACCTCGCCGTGGATGTCGAGGTGCTGGCCGCCGATCATCCCGAGCGTCGCCTCCGCCAGCTCGCGGCTCACCTCGGCGGTCGGGTAGGCGGCGGCCTGGCGGAAGGCCTCCGCGAGCAACGCGTCGCCGGCGAGGATGGCATCCCCCTCCCCGAAGTGCGCCCACGTGCTGGGACGGCCGCGCCGGACGTCGTCGTTGTCGAGCGCGGGCAGGTCGTCGTGGACGAGCGAGAACGAGTGGACGAGCTCGAGCGCTGCGGCCGCGGGCAGCACGTGCTCGCAGTCGGCGCCCGCCGCCTCTCCCGTCGCCAGGCAGATCACCGGCCGCACGCGCTTGCCGCCCGCCTCGAAGCCGTAGCGGACGGGCTCGGCAAGATCGCCGAGCTCGGGTACGAGCTGCAGGTCTGCGAGGTACCGCTCGACGAGCTCGCGGAGCTGGTCAGGCGTCTTCACTGGTCCAGCTCGCGCTTCGCGCGCTCGATCTCCGCGTGCGCTTCCCGCGCAAGCCGTGCGATCTCGTCCAGGAGCTCGAGCGCCGCGTCGGGCTCCTCCGTCTGCTCGAGCCTTGCGCGCGCGGCCTCCAGTTGCGCGAGCAGCTGCTCCGCGTGCTGGAGCGGATCAGCGGCGTTCATGCCACTCGCTCCCTCGCGACGCGTGCCAGCACGCCGTTGACCAGCTTGCCCGCTTCGTCGGACGCGTAGCGCTTTGCAAGATTGACCGCTTCGGAGATCGCCACCTCGACCGGGACCGTACCGTGGACAAGCTCGTAGATACCGATGCGCATGACGTTTCGCTCGAGAACGCCGAGGCGGTCGGCGCGCCACTCGTCGGACGCTTCGTCGATCATGCGATCGAGCTCGGCCGCCTCGCCCGACACCGCCTCCGCGAGCTCGCGGCTGAACTCGTCGATGTCGCCCTCGTACAACGACGCGAGCGGCTGGCCCGTGAGGTCCCACTGGTAGAGCAGGAAGAGCGCCGTCCTCCGCGCCGCCCGGCGACCGGCCATCAGGCGTCTCCCTCCAGGTAGACGCCCTCGACGGTGACGTCGACACGCGCGGCAGGAGTGCCAAGAGCCTGATCGAGCGCCTCGGCGATGCGCTGCTGGATGAGCGCGGCCAGCTCGGGGAGCACCGTGCCGCGGGTTGCGGTGACCGTCACTGCGGCGACGCGGTCTTCCTCGAGCTCGATGCTTGCCCGTGCGATCCTCACCCCACCGGCGCTCTCGGCCGCATCGCGCACTAGCCGCTCCACGGCCTTCGGCTCGACGGTGATCCGGCCGAGCGGCGTGCGAGCCAGCTCCTTCACTTCGGCCTCAGCGCCGGCAAGTCTTCGGCTTCGTCGAGGAACGACGTCGAATAGCTGCCCGTCACGAACGCATCCGAATTCATGATGTCGATCGCGAGCTCGCGCGTGGTCCGCACGCCTTCGATGACCAGCTCGGAGAGCGCCCTTCGGCATCGGGCGATCGCGGAGTCGCGGTCGAGATCCCAGACGATGAGCTTCGCGAGCAGCGAGTCGTAGTGTGGCGAGACCTCCGTCCCCTCTTCGACGTGCGTGTCCAGCCGGTCGAACGGTCCGAGCGGTGGCCGGAAGCGTGTCACGCGGCCAGGTGAGGGAGCGAAGTTGGCCGCCGGGTCTTCGGCGTTGATGCGCACCTCGATCGCGTGCCCGCCCCGAGGTGCTCGCCCGGTGAGCGTCAGCGGCTCGCCGGCGGCGATGCGGAGTTGCTCTCGCACGAGATCGAGGCCGGTGACGAGCTCCGAAACGGGATGCTCGACCTGGAGGCGAGCGTTCAGCTCGATGAAATGGAACGAGCCGTCGGGCCCGACGAGGAACTCGAACGTGCCGGCGTTGAGGTAGCCGACGGCACGGCACGCGCGCTCCGCGGCCTCCTCCATCGCCTCACGCTGCTCGGGCGTGAGCGCCGGCGACGGCGACTCCTCGACGAGCTTCTGGTGGCGACGCTGGATCGAGCACTCGCGCTCGCCGAGCGTGAGCACGTTGCCGTCGCCGTCGGCAAGGACTTGCACCTCGACGTGGCGCGCCGGCACGAGCGCCCGCTCGACGTAGATCCGGCCGTCGCCGAATGCCGCCAGCGCCTCGGCGGATGCCGTCCGGAACGTCTCCTCGAGCTCGGCCGCCGAGGAGACGAGCCGCATGCCCTTTCCCCCGCCGCCCGCGGCCGCCTTCAGCAGCACGGGATAGCCGAGATCGTCCGCAGCGGCCCGCGCGTCGGCGGCCGTCGACAGGTCGTCGGTGCCGGGCACGACGGGCACGCCGGCCTCCTCCATCGCCGCCTTCGCCCGCACCTTGTCCCCCATCTCCTCCATGACGTCCGCGCCCGGGCCGATGAAGACGAGGTCGTTGTCGCCGCAAGCCCGCACGAACGCCGGGTTCTCGGCCAGGAAGCCGTAACCGGGATGAACCGCGTCGCAGCCCGTCGTCTCGGCGGCGCCGATCACCGACGGCACGGACAGGTAGCTCTCGGCGGCGGGAGGCGGGCCGATGCAGACCGCCCGGTCGGCCAGCCGCGTGTGGAGTGCGCCGCGGTCCGCGGTCGAGTACACGGCGACCGCCTCGATCCCCAGCTCGTGCAGCGTGCGAATCACCCGCACCGCGATCTCCCCGCGGTTGGCGATGAGGACTCGCTGGAACATGCTTCTAGAGAACCGGGACGCGACCGTCGGCGAGCTCGAGCTCGAAGAGAAGCTGGCCGTACTCGACCGGCTGCGCGTTCTCGGCGTGGATCGCGAGGACGGTCCCGGGCTGGTCGATCTTCACCTCGTTCATGAGCTTCATCGCCTCGAGGATGCAAAGGGTCTGGCCTGCGACGACGACGTCGCCGACGGAGACGAACGGGTTCGCGCCCGGCTCGGGCGCCCGGTAGAACGTGCCCACCATCGGCGCCTCGATGCGGAGCAGGCCCGGCGCCGTGGTCGACTCGAAGACCGGCTCCAGCTCCTCGCTCGTGACGCCTGCGGTCGTCGGCGCCGGCGCCAGCTCTCCGGGCAGCTCGCCGGCCCGGCGCACGGTGACACGCATGCCCGCGTCCTCGATCGTCACCTCCTGCACGCCGGACTCCTGGACGATGCGGACGATCTCGCGGATGCGCTCGGAGCGGCCAGGCTCCTGGCCGCCTGCCTCGTCGTCGTCGCGGGTGCCGCGGCCGCGGATAGTGTGGAGGAGCGGCTCGGCATCCTCTCCGAAGAGCGCGAGCAGGCAGAGCTCCTCGTCGCTCGTCGCCAGCCCGTCCGCGACCTGCCTGGCAGCGGCGACGTCGACGGGCGTCTCCTCGGGCGGCTCGCCGCCGATGAGCTCCACCGCGCGCTGGACGGTCGGGTCGATCGCGGCCGGCGGCGACCCGAAGTGGCCGGCGATGAGCGCCTTCAGCTCGTCGACGACCGTCTGGTACCGCTCGGCGGAGAGGACGTGTACGAGCGCCTGCGAGCCGAGAATCTGGCCGATCGGCGAGGCGAGCGGCGGCGACCCGACCTCCGCTCTGATGCGGGCCAGCTCGTCGAGCACCTCGTCGATTCGGTCTCCGGCCGCATTCGCCTTGAGATGGACGTCGAGCGCCGCCACGAGCCCGGGCGGCAGGCGGTGCTGCGCGGCCAGGGTGGCCACACGGGGCGGCGTCGGCGTCACCGGCTCATCGCCGATGAACTCGTCGACGAGGTCGGAGGCTTCCCAGACGCGGTCTGCGTCGACGCCCGTGTCGAGCCCGAGGCCCGCCAGCGCCGTCGCCGCCGACTCGGCCGAAACCCGGTGGAGCGTGAGCGCGAGCGGGTAGACGGCGCACGCGATGAGATCGGCGCCCGCGCGGGCGGCCTCCAGCGTGGCGGCGAGCGCGACGCCTCCGGCGCCCTGGCAGTAGAAGCCCACCGGCAGGCCCGACACTTCGCGCACCTCGCCGACGAGATCCGCGGCCCGCTGCGGGCTCAACGATCCCGACGGATCGTGGACGAGCACGCGGGAGGCGCCGAGCTCCGGCACGCGCTTCGCCTGCTCGACGATGAGATCGGCGTCCTCGGTCCGGGTCGGGCTGTAAACGAGACCGGCGTCGAACTCGCGGCCTGCCGCGGTGATCGCCGAGGCGGCCTCGCGGAGGTTCGAGATGTCGTTCAGCGGGTCGTGGAGGCGGAAGACGTCGATCCCGCTGTCGGCCGCACACGCGACGAAGCGCTTCGCGAGATCGACGTCGACGGGCCGCGAGCCGACGAGGAAGCGGCCGCGCAGGGCCATCGCGAGCGGCGTCTTCGTGCGCGCCCTGATCGCGCGGATGCGCTCCCACGGGCTCTCCACGCCCCGCCGAACGGCAGAGTCGAAGCAGCCGCCGCCGGAGATCTCGAGGTACGCGAAGCCGGCCGTGTCGAGGATCTCGGCCAGCTTGAGTTGCTCGGCAGTCGGAAGCTGCCCTGCGAGCGGCTCCTGGCCGAGCAAGCGCAGCGTTGTGTCGGCGAGTCGCGGCACGCCGGGACCTTAACGACAATGCGCCCGTGCGCCCGCTCGACGACTATCTGCCGGCCTGGGAGTTCTCCGAGCGGCACTCACTCGAGATCCGGGCGGACCCTGTGCGCGTCGACAAGGCCCTGCGCGAGGTCTCGATCGCAGAGATCCCGGTCGCACGAGCCCTCTATCTCCTGCGGGGACTCGGCCGTGCGGCTTCCGACACGCGTGAACCGTTCCTCGGGCTTGCTCGAATCGGCTCGGTGACGCTCGAGGACGTGGCCGGCGACGGTCTCGTTCTCGGCCTGACCGGCCAGTTCTGGCGGCTCCGCGGCGGGACGAACCTACCGCGACCGCGCACGGCCGACGCGTTCCTCGCGTACGACCGCCCGGACGTCTGCAAGGCCGTCATCGACTTCCGGATCGTGGAGTTCGGGCTCGGTCGATGTGCCGTGTCGACGGAGACCCGCGTGCACGTTGCGGAACGGGCTGCGCGGCGCGCGTTCCGCCGATACTGGTTCGTGATCAAGCCGTTCAGCGGGCTCATCCGGATGCTCTTCCTACGCGCCGTGCGCCGCCGCGCCGAGAGCCCCGACACGCGCTCGCTGCCGTGACGCCACGTGCCCTGCGATCATGGCTCGCGGCGAGCCACAAGCGTTACCCGGTCGCTGTCGTCCTCGGTGGCTCCTGGAGCGGCCTGAGCTTCGTGCGGAGCCTCGGCAGACGAGGCGTGCCGACCCTCCTCCTCGAAAACGACCGCTTCCTCGGCACGTATACCCGGTACGCGAGGACGGTCCTCCTCCCGCCGCCCGATGAGTCACCCGAGGCGTGGATCGACCTTCTCGAGGCCGTCGCCGAGGCGTCAGGCAGACCGGGTGTCCTCTTCGCGACGGGCGACGCCCACACGTTACTGCTCTCCCGGAACCGCGATGCGCTCTCCGCCCACTTCCGCTTCCTCGTGCCGTCGGCGGAAACCGTCGAGCGGATCCTCGACAAGCGGCAGCAGTACGCAGTCGCCGAGACCGCCGGCGTTCCGGTGCCTCCTGTGCACTTCCCGCGTTCGGTCGAGGAGCTGCAGGCGCTCTCTGCGAAGATCGCCTACCCCGTCCTGCTCAAGCCGTACGTCTCCCACGTAGCGCGCGCGGCCGTCGGCGGGAAGGTGATCGTCGCATACTCGGCGCCGCGGCTCGTCGCCGACTACGCGAAGTGCGTCGCGCTAGGCGTGCCGATGATGGTGCAAGAGATCGTCGCAGGTGATGACAGCGCGCTCGTCGGCTACCTCGCGCTCTTCGACCGGGAGGGGCGCGAGCTCGCGTGGCTCACGAAGCAGAAGCTGCGACAGAACCCGCCGGGGTTCGGCGACGGCTCGCTCCAGGTAACGGTCGACGTGCCCGAGGTGGCCGAACTGAGCCGCCGACTCGTGGCGGCGTTCGACTACTGTGGGTTCGCCAGCGTGGAGTTCAAACGCGACGAGCGCGACGGCACGCTCTACCTCATAGAGATGAACCCGCGCACGGTTTCCGGGAACCAGCTCGCGATCAGCGCCGGTGTCGACTTCCCCTGGATCGGCTACCGCTACCTGACTGACTCGGCCGGCGCAGCGTTCCCTCGTCCAGCCTTCCGTCCGCACGTCAGATACCTCAACGAGGAACTGGATCCCTTTGCGTATATCGCGCTACGGAGGTCGGGTGCCCTGCGCCTTGGGCAGTGGCTTGGCTCGCTCCGCGGCGTCGAGGCGCGGGCAATCGGGGCCTGGGACGATCCCCTGCCGATGCTCGTCGGCCTCTGGCGCGTCATCCGGCTGCTCCTTGCACGCACGTATGCGCGCCGCGGCGCGTAGGGCGAGGCGTGGTTCGGGCACTTGCGGCCCGGCACACGTCCAGCCTACGCCCGCGAGATGTAGCGGCGTTCCTTCGGGTCGACCTTGATGCGGTCGCCCGCGTTCACGAAGAGCGGCACCTGGACGACGGCTCCCGTCTCCAGGGTCGCCGGCTTCGTGACGTTCGACACCGTGTCGCCGCGCACGCCCGGGCTCGGTCTGCGAGACGGTCAGCTCGACCGACGAAGGAAGCTGGATGCCCGAAGGCTTGCCGTCGACCGTCAGCAGCTGCACCGTGCTCGAGGGCTCGACGAAGGCAAGCTCGTCCTCGAGGTCGGAGCGCGGGAGGTGGATCTGCTCGTACGTCTCCTCGTCCATGAAGATGACCTCGGGGCCGGCGTCGTAGAGGTACTGGACGCTCTTCACCTCAGTGTGGATGCGGGTGAACTTCTCACCGGCGCGGAAGGTCTTGTCGACGACGGCGCCCGAGCCGATGTTCTTCATCTTCGTGCGCACGAACGCGCCGCCCTTGCCGGGCTTCACGTGCTGGAACTCGACGATGCGCCAGACGTCGCCGTCGAGCTCGACGTGCATGCCGTTGCGGAACTGGTTCGTGGAGACGACCTCGGCCACGGCGGGTCAGTCTAGTCAGCCGACTGTCACAGGCTCCTTCGTGAAGGTGGTCAGCACCTCCGGGCCGTCGTCCGTGACGATGACCATGTCTTCGATGCGAACGCCGCCGAGGCCGGAGAGATACACGCCCGGCTCCACCGTGACGACGTTTCCTGCAGCGAGAGTGCTCTCCCCCCGTTCGGGGTGCAGCCACGGCGCTTCGTGCACCTCCAGCCCGACGCCGTGACCGAGCCCGTGACCGAACTTGTCGCCGAAGCCCGCCTCCTCGATGATCCCCCGCGCGACGCGATCGACCGCCTTGCCGTCCGCGCCCGGGACGACCGCCTCGAGCGACTGGAGCTGAGCGCGCAGGACGACCTGGTACGCCTCCTCGAGCTCGGCCGGCAGCGGCCCGGTGACGAACGTCCGCGTGCAGTCGGAGCAGTACCCGTTGATGCGGCAGCCGGCGTCGACGACGACCGTCTCTCCCACTTCGATCCGGCGGTCGCCGGGCGACGCGTGGGGCGAGGAGCCGGTCTCACCTGCGCCGACGGCCGTGGAGAACGCCGCGTCGTCGGCGCCGCCTTCGTGCATGAGCTCTGCCATCCGCCAGACGAGGTCGCGCTCCGAGCGGCCGACGAAGGGCTCCTCGGCCAGCCGTGCGAACGCATCGGTGAGGATCGCGGCCGAGCGCCGCACCGCCGCCAGCTCCGCGCTGTCCTTCACCTCGCGAAGCTGCTCGACGAGCCCGCGGCGAGCCACGAGCTCGATCCCGCCGGCCGCAAGCGCCTCGTACTGCGCGTACGCGAGCGACTCTGCCTCGAAACCGACGCGGCCCTCGAGCCGCTCCGCCAGGTCACCGTAGAGGTAGCGGCGCGTCTCCACCGTCTCGACGTCGCGGAGAGCCCGGGCGCGGTCCGCGTACCGGAAGTCCGTGAACAGCCGAACGCGGTCGCGCTCCACGAACAGTGCGGCATTCGAGCTGTCCAGACCGCAGAGGTAGCGGATGTTCACCGGGCTCGAGACGAGGAGCGGCTCCTCGATCGTCGCCTGCAACCGCTCGATCCGATCCTTCACGACCGCGTCCCCTCCACGAAGTACTCGAGCGCCTCGCGGTAGCCGTCCGGCCCCTTGCCGATCACCCGTTTCGCCGCGAGATCGGAGATGACGGACACGCGCCGCCAGTCCTCGCGCTCGTCGACGTTCGACAGATGGACCTCGACCACCGGCACGTCGAGCAGCTCGATGGCGTCGCGGATCGCGTAGCTGTAGTGCGTCCAGGCGGCCGGATTGACGACGACCCCGTCAGCCAGCTCCCACATCTCGTGGAGCCACTCGATGTACTGGCCCTCGTCGTTCGTCTGGCGACAGCGGACGCCGAGACCGAGCTCCTTGCCCCACGTGTAGATCAGCGACTCGAGCTCGTTGAGCGAATGGCCGCCGTAGATCTCGGGATTGCGGCGGCCGAGCACATCGAGGTTGACGCCGTTCAGCACCTCCACCCGCACGCCGCGAATCTATGCGATGAGATCGTCGAGCGCGCGCCGCACGTCCTGCTCCGGAAGCTCGACGCCAGTGCGCGGCTTGCCAGGAGCGTCGAGGAGGACGAGCTGCACGCTTCCGCCGCGGGCCTTCTTGTCGCGCTGGAGCGCTGCCCACGCCGTGTCCGCGTCGACGCGGGCGAGCTCCGGCTCGAGCAGCTCCTGGACGCGTGCAGCATCGTCGGGGAGGTCGGACAGCCGTAGCGCAGCGGTCAGGCCGAGTGCGACGGCCTCGCCGTGCGGCAGCATGTACTCCGACGCCGCCTCGAGCGCGTGGGCGAACGTGTGACCGAGATTGAGCATCGCGCGCTCGCTCTCGTCCCGCGGGTCGCGAAGGCACACGGCCACCTTGAACGCAGCGCAGCGGCGGACGAGCTCGGGCTCGGGCAGCTCCCACAGCTCCTCGCCTGCGAGCAGGCCAGTCTTCACGACCTCCGCCAGGCCGTTCCGGCGTTCTGCCGCCGGCAGCGTCGCGAGCAGCCCGGGATCGATGACGGTGCGGGCCGGCCAGTGGAACGCGCCGACGAGGTTCTTCCCCTCGGGGAGATCGACGCCCGTCTTCCCGCCGATGGCCGCGTCGACCTGTCCGACGAGCGTCGTCGGCACGGCGATCCAGGGAATGCCGCGCATGTAGGTGGCCGCGACGTAGCCCGCAACGTCGGTGGTCGTGCCACCGCCGATCGCGACCAGTGTCCCACCGCGCTCGAGGCGCAGCGCGCGCCAGAGGCGCTCGCAATCGGCGAGCGTCTTCCCGTCGACCGCATGCGTCGGAGCTTCGAGCGACGGCGGATGAAGCGCGCGGACGCGTTCGTCGATCGCGACCTCGCATGCCTCGGGCACGGCGAGCGAGTCGTACGCGCCCTCCTCCGCGACGATCCCGGCGGCGGCCAACACGATGTCGTCCGCGTCCCGCGCACGGGCGTCTGCCGCGTCCTCGTAGAGCGGGAGCCGCTGGTCGAACAGCTGGCGGAACTCGCTCTCTCGCTCGGCGAGCGGTCGCCGGCGGCTCCGGCGGGCGCGCTTCCAGGCCTCGTCGACGTCCACCTCCACAAGCACCGTCAGCGCCTGCTCGCGAAGCTTGCGCGCCGTCATCTTCGAGACCATCGCACCGCCGCCGAGGGAGATCACGGCCGGCGGCAGAGCCTCGAGCGCCACGCACGCGAGCCGCTCCTCGATCGCGCGGAACTCCACCTCGCCGCGAGTCGCGAAGATCGTGGAGATCGAAGCCGACGCGTGGCGCTCGATCTCGGCGTCGAGATCGACGAACGGGCGCGCGAGCAACCTGGCGACCTCTCGGCCGAGCGTCGACTTGCCTGCGCCCATGAAGCCGATGAGCGCGAGGTGGCGGTGCTCTACCGGGGCGCCCAGTCGATCCGCTCCAGGTAGGCCGTGTGGGCGGCGACGAAGTCGCCGAGCGCGTCGCCGCCGTACTTCTCCCGTGCTGACCGCGCGAGCTCGAACGCGACGGCGGCCTCGGCGACGACCGCGAGCGCCTCGACAGCCGCCGTGTCCGAGCGCTCGACGAGAGCTTCCGCCGGCTCGCCGGTGGCGAGATCGACGGTCTGCAGCGGCCGCATGAGCGTCGGCAGCGGCTTCATCGCCGCGCGGACGACGACCTCCTCGCCGTTCGAGACTCCCGCCTCGATGCCCCCGGCGCGATTCGTCTCGCGGTGGATGCCTCGATCGTCGCGCGCGATCTCGTCGTGAGCCTGGGAGCCGCGCAACCCGGCGAGCGCGAAGCCGTCACCGATCTCGACGCCCTTCACGGCCTGGATGCCCATGAGCGCGCCGGCGAGCCGCGCGTCGAGCCGTTCCGCGCGCGTCGCATACGAGCCGAGGCCCGGCGGGGCTCCCCGCGCCCGCACTTCGACGACGCCGCCCACGGTGTCGCGCTCCTTTCGCGCCGCGTCGACGCGGCCGGCGAGCTCGTCGAGGTCGACTACGGTGCCCGCGACGTCGACGCCGATCTCGCGTAGGAGCGCCTTCGCGACAGCCCCGGCGGCGACCGTGACGGCGGTCTGGCGCGCACTTGCCCGCTCGAGCGCGTCGCGCACGTCACCCAGGCCGAACTTCATGGCGCCCGCGAGGTCGGCGTGGCCCGGCCGCGGCGTCGTCACGGGCGTCGTGCCCTTGGCGGACGCCTCGCCCTCCGGCGGCCAGGGGCTCATGCCCCACGCCCAGTTCGCGTGATCCGCGTTGCGGACGACGAGCGCCAGCGGCGTGCCGAGCGTGCGTCCGTGGCGCAGGCCGGCGAGCACCTCCACCTCGTCGGTCTCGATCTGCTGGCGCGGGCTGCGACCGTAGCCCTGCTGGCGTCGGCGCAGGTCCGCGTTGATGGCCCCGCGGTCGAGCACGAGCCCGGCGGGCACGCCGGTGACGATGGCGACGAGCGCGGGCCCGTGCGACTCGCCTGCGGTGACGAGGCCAAGCGTCATCGACAGAAGCCTACGGAGTCACGGCGTACAGGCGCCACTCGCCCGGGATGCCCTTCAGCTCGTGCGTTCCGCGGTCGGCGAACTCGATGCCGGAGCCGGCGACGAGATCCCTGACGGTGCTCGACACGAGCACCTCACCGGGTGCGGCGCTTGCGGCGACGCGGGCGCCGGTATGGACGGCGACGCCGCCCACCTTACCTTCGATCAGCTCGCATTCCCCGGTGTGCAGCCCGACGCGGACGTCGATCCCCAGACCCTCCACAGCATCCCGCACGGCACAGCCGCAGCGAATTGCCCGTGCGGGCCCGTCGAACGTCGCGAGGAAGCCGTCCCCTGCCGTGTCCACCTCGCGTCCCTGGAAGCGGGCGAGCTCCGCCCGGACGAGCGCATGGTGCTCACCCACGAGCTCGCGCCAGCGAGCATCGCCCAGCTCGACCGCCTTCGCCGTCGAGTCGACGATGTCTGTGAACAGCACCGTCGCGAGGATGCGTTCGATGTCCGTGCTGTCAGACCGCGCGCCCAACCCTTCGATGAACCTCTCGACCGACGCGGCGACATCCGTCTCGCCGAGCCAGGGCACCATGTCGGCTCCGGGAAGCTCTTCGTAGACGGCTCCCGGAATCTGGCCGGCGACGTATGAGCCAACCTCTGGTGGGAGGGATGCCCCCCCGGAGGCACGGTGAAGGACGAGGGTCGGCACGCGAATCGTCGGCAGCACGTGCCGGACGTCGATCTCGACGTTCATGCGGCGAAAGGCGGCGAGGGAGCCGGGGCTCGACGTCAAGATCCAGTAGCGCCCCAGTTGCTCCAGCTTCTCCGGGTCGTCGGCGATGCTCGGCATCCAGACACGCGCGAGCTCTGCGAAGTACTCCGGATCGCCGAAGTGCTGCTCGGCTCCCTCCACCCACTGTCGAGCCGCGTCCGGTGGCAAGCCCCAGGGGTAGTCGGGCGCCCACGTCAGCCGCGGCGTCGCCTGGAACAGGACGAGGGCTCTCGTTCGCTCGGGGTATGTAGCAGCGAAGAGGGCGAACATCGCCGCGGCATCCCCCGAACCGAAGAGGACGGTCTGCTGAGAGCCGGCGGCGTCGAGCACCGTCCTCACGTCGTCCATCCGCTGCTCGAGCGAGGCGCCTCCAACGCGATCGGAGAGGCCGACGCCGCGGCGGTCGTGGAGGATCAGCCGCGAGAACGACGCGAGGCGGCGCAGGAACGCCGCCCACTCTGGCCACTCCCACTGGAGGATGAGGTTCGTCGCGACGATCGGGATGAAGGCGAGGTCGACCGGCCCGTCCCCGACTACCTGGTAGGCGATGTGTGCGTCGCCGCTCTTCGCGTAATGGATCGGCTCCACGAGGTGGAAGCCTACGGCCGCCCGACCGCCCTGCGCATCACGTCGACCGGGGCCGCCACGCCCGTCCAGAGCTCGAAGGAGGCGGCACCCTGCGAAACCAGCACTTCTAGCCCGTCCACGACCGTCGCGCCTGACTCGCGAGCCGCGCGTCCCGTCGCCGTCTCGGGGTACGGCAGATCGATCAGGGTCTGTCCCTCAACCAGCTCGGCGAGCACCTCGTCTCGCTCGGACGTCGCGTTGACCACGAGATCGGAATCCTCGATTTCAGGAGGCCACGAGCCGCGGCGAGAGAACACCCGTGCCTCCGGCAGCGCGTGCCGGAACGCGTTTGCCGAGCCGCCGTCGCCGAGGATGGCAGGCCGCTCGGCGACAAGCCCGTCGAGGATCGCGGCGTCGGTCGAGTGAGCCTCGATGCCACCGTTGCGGACGACGAGCGTGTTCACCGACTCGAGCTCCGTGCCGCAGAGCGCAGCCACCGTCAGCTTGTGCGGTGTCGTGACGTTCGCCCCCGCGAACCCGAGCTCGACGAGCCCTGCAATCGCCTCCTCCAC
>CAVWIV010000021.1:0-20673 GCA_963755155.1 uncultured Actinomycetes bacterium
GCTCGCGCGCGATCGCGTGCTCGCCCGTCTGCGAGCGCAGCGTGATCGGGCCCTCGAACGGCCCGTGCGCGACGACCTCGACGGTGGCGCCGGGGACGAGCTCGAGCTCGGTCAGGTAGCGCAGGAGCTCGGAGTCGCGGTCGGGCACGCGCAGCACCGTCGCGCTCTCGCCGACCGCAACCTCCGAGAGCGACCGCTTGACCGCCGTGTCGAGCCGGAGCTCGGGGTCGGGGATCGGATGCCCGTGCGGGTCGTGCGTCGGGTAGCCGAGCGCGGCGTCGATGCGCGCCTCGAGCTCCTCCGAGAGCACGTGCTCGAGCCGGTCGGCCTCGGCGTGCACCTCGTCGAGCGGCAGGCCCAGGTTCTCGGCGAGGAAGAGCTCGAGCAGGCGGTGGTGGCGTAGCACCTCGAGCGCCACTCGCCGGCCGGTGTCGGTGAGCGTGACGCCGCGATAGGGGACGCGCGAGACGAGCCCGTCGCGCTCGAGCTTCTGCGTCATGCGCGTGACGGACGGCTGCGAGAGCGCGAGACGCGTCGCGAGCGCGCCGGTGCTGACGCCGTCGGGCGACTCGAGCTCGAGGATCGCCTTGAGGTAGTCCTCGGCGGCGGGGGGTGAGGTGCAGGTTGCCCATTAGCGTTCGAATGTAGTTTTAGCTATGGCTGAAACGAATCACACGCCGGGGGCTGCTCGCGGCAGCCGCCCCGCTCGCGGCCGCGCCGATCGTGCACAAGCTCACGTTCGGGCAAAGCGCCGAGGCGGCGGCGCCCCCACACGACCATTCGACGCACCGGCACCTCGCCTCCGCGAGCCGATGCCGATGACCCATGCGGCGATGATCGGCGACGCCGCGCCCCGGCCGGCGGCCCGACGGACCTCGACTCGCTGCTCTACCCGCCGCCCGCGCTCCGGGCGGGCCCGGGCTCGTGCGGAACTACACGCTGACGGCGCTCGACAAGGACGTCGCGAGATCGCGCCGGGCGTGTTCTTCCCGGCCTGGACGTTCAACGGCACGGTGCCGGGACCGATCCTCCGCGCGACCGAGGGCGACATCCTGCAGGTGCGCTTCGTCAACGGCGGCGAGCACCCGCACACGATCCACTTCCACGGGATCCACCCGACGAACATGGACGGGGTCTTCGAGATCGTGCACCCGGCGAGGAGTTCACCTACGAGTTCGAGGCGCGTCCCGGGGGGGCTGCACCCGTACCACTGCCACTCGACGCCGCTCAAGAAGCACATCCACAAGGGCCTGTACGGCGCGCTGATCATCGACCCGAAGGAGCCGCGCCCAGAGGCGGAGGAGCTCGTGATGGTGATGAACGGCTACGACACCGACGCCGACGGCGGCAACAACTTCTACACCGTCAACGGCCGCAGCTTCTACTACGCGAAGTACCCGATCCGGGTCAGCCGCTCGAAGCCGGTGCGGATCTACCTCCTGAACCTGACCGAGTTCGACCTGATCAACTCGTTCCACCTGCACGCCGATTTCTTCCGGTATCAGCCGACCGGCACGGGCGACTACTGGGAGTACACCGACACGGTCATGCAGTGCCAGGGCCAGCGCGGCGTGATCGAGATCGACTTCGCGAACACCGGCAGGTTCATGTTCCACGCGCACCAGTCCGAGTTCACGGAAGCTCGGCTGGATGGGCTTCTTCGACGTCACCGACTGATGGAGGCCCGGGGAGATGGGGACGGCAGGCTCGCCGCGGGGTGGCGGCTGTGGGCGCTCGGGCCGATCCTGCGGCTCGGGCGCCTCCGTCGGCCTCTTCGATGGACGGGCTCGTCCGTGCTCGACCTGATCGGCAAGAACCCGCCGCCCGCCGACGAGTTCGACATCCGTCGCGTCGAGTTCTCGCCGGGCGAGATCCGCATCAGCGTGCGGAACCCGCAGCGCGAGCAGCTGACGATCGCCTCCGTGACGGTCGACGACGCGATCGTGCCGTTCTCGCTCGACGGGCCGTCGACGCTCGACCGCCTGCGCTCGAGCACGATCGTCGTGCCGTTCGACTGGGTCGAGGACGACCCGATCGCCGTCGGCGTGACCAGCTCGACCGGCATCGAGACGGTGCAGGAGATCGCCGCCGCGATCGAGACGCCGGAGCCGTCGTCCCGCAGCGTCTTCGGCTACGCGCTGATCGGCTTCCTCGTCGGCGTGGTGCCCGTCGCGCTCGGTCTGATGTGGCTGCCCTCGCTGCGCCGCGCCGACCCGAGGTGGCTCGCCGCGTTCATGGCGCTGACGGCGGGGCTCCTGACGTTCCTCGGCATCGAGGCGCTGTTCGAGGCGTTCGAGCTCCAGGCCGCTCTGCCCGGGCAGCTCGGCGGCCCGGGCCTCGTGTTACTCGGCGTCGCGCTCAGCTTCCTCGCGATGACGTTCGTCTCCGAGCGGCTGGGGCGGGGGCCGGGAGGAGGCAAGGGCGCGCTCGGAGGCATCGCGCTGGCGACGCTCGTCGCGATCGGCATCGGCATCACAACCTCGGCGAGGGACTCGCGATCGGCTCGTCGTTCGCACTCGGCGAGCTTACGCTCGGGAGCTTCCTCATCGTCGGCTTCATGGTCCACAACATCACCGAGGGGCTAGGCATCGCCGCTCCGATCGCCGAAGGGTCGCGCGCGTCGATCGCGCGCCTCGCGGCGCTCGCGCTCATCGCCGGCGCGCCGGCCATCGCCGGCGCGTGGATCGGCGGCTTCCTTACAAGCGAGGTGCTCGGCGTGCTGTTCTTCGCGATCGCCGCGGGCGCGGCGCTCCAGGTCGTGATCGAGGTCGGTCGCTACGTCGCGCGGAAGGCGCCCGGCGGGCTGCGCTCGGGCTGGGTCGCTGGCGGCTTCGTCGCGGGCATTGCGGTCATGTACCTCACGGGCCTGCTCATCTAGCCTAGGGCGATGCGGCTGTACCTCGTGCGCCACGCGAAGGCAGAGCAGGGCGAGCCCGACGACCTGCGTCGGCTGACGCCTGACGGCCGCGCGGCCGCTCGCGATCTCGGTAGTCGCCTCGCCGCTGAGGCGTCACACCCGACGCGGTGCTCTCGAGCCTGTTGCTCCGCGCCCGCGAGACTGCCGAGGAGATCGCCCGCGCGACCGGCGCCGAGGCGGAGCCCTTGACGTGCTGGCGCCCGGCGCGACCGCGGATGACGTGACGCACGCCGTCACCGGCCGCGGCGAGACGGTGGTCGTCGTCGGTCACCAGCCGGATTGCGGGCAGATCGCCGCTGCGCTGACGGGAGGCGAAGAGCCGCCGTTCCCGACGGCGGGCCTCGCGGTCATCGAGCTGTGAGCCGAGCCTCGAGCTCGGCGAGCCACTCCGCCTGCGTCTCCAGCATCACGACGCCGAACTCGAGCGCCCTCTGCGGGAAGCGATAGCCGAGACTCGACGTCCTCCTGCGCGTGAGGCTCGACCTGCGCGCGGAAGAACGCGACTGCCTGCTCGCGCCACTCGCGCATCCGGCGGACGTTGACTACCGCCACCTCGGGATCGCCCAGGTCGGAGAAGAAGAGCCGCAGCAGACCCTCGTCGCGGTACTGGAAGAGATCGCTTTCGCCGTGCAGCCAGTCGTCGAGCGCTCGCTCACCGGCGCCGGTGAGCCGATAGACCTTCCGCCTGCGTCCGCCCTCACTTTCCACCTCCACGAGGCCCGCCGCCTGGAGACGCCGCAGCTCCGGGTAGATCTGCCCAAAGCTCGCGCCCCAGAAGAACTGCGTGGAGATCCCGACCGCCTGCTTGATGTCATAGCCGCTGCGCGGCCGCACCCGCAAGAAGCCGAGGATGATCTTCGCAGTCGGAGAGAGGCTTGACATATCTCCCAGAGATATCGTATCGTATCTACCAGATAGATCAATGGCGGCAGTAGCAGTCAACGGCTTGCGCAAGTCGTATAACGGCCTAGAGGCCGTTCGCGGCGGAGCTTCGACATCGCCGAGGGCGAGGTCTTCGGCCTGCTGGGCCCGAACGGCGCGGGCAAGACGACGACCGTCGAGATCCTCGAGGGCTACCGGCACCGCGACGCGGGCACGGTGAGCGTTCTCGGCGCCGACCCCGAGCGGGCAGGCGAGACGTGGCGCGAGCGCATCGGCATCGTTCTCCAGTCGTCGGCGATGTACGTGAACCTCACCGTGCGCGAGCACGTGGCGCTGTTCGCCGGTTACTACGCGGCGCCGCGTGACGCCGACGACGTCATCGACCTCGTCGGCCTCGCCGAGAAGCGTCACGACCGCGTGAAGACGCTGTCCGGCGGGCAGCAGCGGCGCCTCGATCTCGCGCTCGGGCTCATCGGCGACCCGGAGATCCTCTTCCTCGACGAGCCGACGACAGGCTTCGATCCGGCAGCACGGCGCGCGGCGTGGGAGATGATTCGCGCGCTGCGCGAGCTCGGGAAGACGATTCTCCTCACGACGCACTACCTCGACGAGGCGGAGCAGCTCGCCGACCGGGTGGCCGTCATGCGCAAGGGAGAGATCGTCGCGCTCGGCACCCCGCGGGAGCTCACGAGCGGCGCCGCGGGGACGGAGATCCGCTACCGGCGCGACGGCCGCGAGGTCGTCGTCGAGACGAAGGAGCCGACGAAGACGCTGCACGAGCTCACGGGCGAGGCGCTCGCACGGGGCGTCGAGCTCGAGGGGCTGCACGTCAGGAAGCCGTCGCTCGAGGACATCTACCTCGAGCTCACGGGGGGTGACCAGGAGTGAGCCTGCTGATCCATCAGCTGCGATCGGAACAGCGGCTCTACTGGCGAAGCCACGAGCTCGCGTTCTTCACGTTCATCTTCCCGCTGCTCATCTACATCCTCCTCGGCTCGGTGTACGGCGACGATCCCGTAGAGGGCGAGGGCGTCACCGGTTCGGAGTACCTCCTTGCCGGCCTGCTCGGGTATGGCGTGGTCGCGACGGCGTTCGCCGGACTCGCGATCCTCGTCGTCATCCGCCGCGAGTCGGGCGTGCTGAAACGGGTGAGGGGGACGCCGCTGCCTGCGTGGGCCTATGTGCTGGCTTTGCTCGGGTCGACGCTCGTCGTGTTCGTCATAGAGGCAGTCGCGCTGATCCTGCTCGCGAAGCTCATGTTCGACGTCCCGTTCCCGGAGCAGCCGGTCTCCGTGACGCTGGCCCTGCTGCTGGGTGCAGCGGCGTTTGCGGCGCTCGGCGTGGCGCTAACGACGTTTATCCGCTCGGCCGAGGGCGCCTCGGCGGTGATAAGCGCCATCTACCTGCCGATGGCATTCCTTGCCGGATCGTTCTGGACGACGAGCGCCTATCCAGCCTTCCTGGAGGCGATCGCGAACCTCCTGCCGCTGACGTACTTCATCCACCTCATGCGCGACATCGTCCTCCTCCACGAGCAGATCTGGGAGAACTGGACGGACGTCGCCGTTGTCAGCGCCTGGGGTCTCGTCGGCCTCGTCGTCGCCGTGCTTCGGTTCCGCTGGGAGCCCGGCAGGGCTAGGCGACCGCGGCGGTGTACTGCGCCTCGTCGATGACGAGCCGCCACTGCCCGGTCGCCGGCTGTGCCGCACGGAAGCGGGCGCAGTCGAACGTGAGAATCGGGAGGTCGTGCCGCTCGGCGATCGCCATCACGGACGCATTGACAATTCCGAGGTCGAGGTCTGCGTACTGGGCATCGATCTCGACGGCACGCTGAAGCAGGCCCGGCGTCAGGAACACAACCGTGTGCAACCCGGAAGCGAGTGCCCTGAGGAAAAGACGCGCAGCAACGACCCCGCGTCGCGATCGTACGAGGTGGTCGACTTCGACAGCCACGACGTCGGGAACAAGCAGCTGGCGGCGGAGCCGAGTGACCACGGTGGCCGCCAGCGCGTGCGCCGGATCGCGGCGATCGAGCGCGGCAAGTAGTGGCCCCGTGTCGGCGAGAGCCTTCAGAGCTTCGCGAAGATCTCTCGCAGGATCTCTTCGTCCCGCGAGCTGAGGTCGCCAGGCCCGTCGAACGCACCGACGTAGCTCGGCACGCGCCCTTCAGGGACGAGTTCGGCCCCCTCCTCGATCAGGCGCGCGACCGTGGCCGAGAACGACTCGCTGTTCCAGCTGTCGCTCGCGGACGAACTCGACTGCGCTCTCGGGCAGCGTGACCGTTTTTCGCACCATAGAAGTATCATAGCTGCTGTCATGACTCAATCGTGCCAGAAGTGCGCCGACTCAGCGCCGAACTGCCGCATGCGCAGCGCGGAGCGCGAATCTCGCCGCGGCACGGGGCGTCTTCTGCGCCTCGGCGAGCGTCGCCTCGAGCGAGGTTACGAACCAGTCGACGTCGTTCTCGGAGAGGACGAGCGGCGGCAGGCCCTTGATGACGTTCAGCCCGTGGCCCGCCACCTGGCTGAGGATGCGGTGGTCGGTGAAGAGCGGCACGACGACGAGCTGCGCGAAGAGCGCCGGCTGCATCCGCTCGAGCAGCCGGTACGTCGTCTTTCCCCCTGCCTCCGGCTCGCCCAGCTCGATCGCCCACATTAGCCCGAGCCCGCGGACGTCCTTCACGACGTCGTACCGCTCGACGAGCGGCCGCGTGCGCTCGAGCAGCAGCTCGCCGATGCGCGCCGAGCGCTCGACGAGCGCTGCCTGCGTCCGAGCTCGTGCAGCGTCGCGAGGCCGGCCACCATCGCGAGGTCGTTCGGCTGGAACGTCGAGCCGTGGCTCATCGAATGCTCGAGCCAGTCGAACACGGCATCGAACACCCGGCCCGGACATCAGCAGTCGCGCCCACCGGCACGTAGCCGCCCGACAGCGACTTCGCGAGCGTGAGGAGGTCCGGCTCGAGGCCCCAGTGCTCGAACGCGAAGAGCTTGCCGGTGCGCCCGAGGCCCGGTCTGCACCTCGTCGAGCGCAGAGGAGCGTGCCGTAGCGGCGGCACAGCTCCTGCGCCCTTCGAGGTACCCGGCGGGGGGCAGGAAGACGCCCTTTCCCTGACGACCGGCTCGACGAGGAAGCACCGCCACGTCCTCGCGGCGGAGCTCGACGTCCAGCGCATCGAGGTCGCCGAACGGGACAAACGCGCGAACCCCGGCAGCAGCGGCTGGAAGCGCGCGGTGAACTCGGGGTTGCCAGTCGCGGAGAGCGCGCCGAGCGTCAGCCCGTGGAAGCCGTGCTCGGCCGAGACGACGCGCGTGCGGCCCGTCGCCGCACGGCCGAGCTTGAGCGCCGCCTCGACCGCCTCGGTGCCGGTGCTCGTGAAGAGGACGCGCTCGAGCCTCGCCGGCGCCGCTCGCAGCAGCTCCTCGGCGAGCAGCGGCGGCAGCGGGGCGCCGAGCTGCGCCGAGCCGGGCGGTCGAGCTCAGCGCCTCGACGAGCGCCGCGCGCACCCGCGGGTTGTTGCGCCCGACGTTGAACATGCCGACCCGCCCGAGCCAGGTCGAGGAAGCGGTTGCCGTCGGCGTCCACAGGTGGCGCCCTCCGCGCGCGCCCACGTGCGGTCGAAGCCGATCGTCCGCAGCATCGCGCGAACTGCGGGTTGATCGAGCGAGCGTGGAGGTCGAGTCCGTCGCCCGAGTGACGCTCGAGCAGCGCCCGTACGCTGAACTCGCTCACGGGTTGAGCGTACTCGTCCGCTACCGTCATGTGGACGGCGATGGTGCGGCTACTCGCGATCGTTGGGTGGTTCCGCTCGCTCTCCAGGGCCCGGCCGCGGATCCGGGGTATGCGGGCTTCGCCATGAGTCTCCTGCGCCGATGCGCGAGCAGCTCCGCGACGGTTCCTGGCGTCCAGGCTGCCCGGTTCCGCTATCCGGCCTGCGGCTGCTCACGGTCAGGCACTACGGGTGGGACGGGAAGCGACGACCGGCCAGCTCGTGGTCAACAAGAACTATCGCGCGACCGCTGGTCGGCGTCTTCCGCCGCCTGTACGAGCTGAAGTTCCCCATCCGCCACATGCGCTTCGCCGACCAGTACGGCCCCGGCCCCGAGCCGCGCGATACGAGCGGCTCCTTCCACTGCCGTCCGCCTGTTGCGTCGCCCTGCCCGGGGTCGAAACCCCGAAGCAACTGGTCGATGCACGCGTACGGGCTCGCCGTCGACCTCAATCCGCGCGAGAACCCCTACGTCGGCTGCGGCGTCTCATACCACGCCGACGCAAAGCGCTACATCGACCGCACGCCGCTACGCAAAGGGATGGTGACGCCGGCCGTGGTGCGCGCGTTCAAAGCCCTCGGCTGGGGCTGGGGCGGCGACTGGACCAGCGTCAAGGACTGGATGCACTTCTCGTCCACGGGCGGCTGACGCCTGTCAGCTGACGGCGTCGCGCAGGACGTCGCGGGGGATGTGCCCGCCGGCGTAGGTCGAGGTGCCGGCCGTCAGCAGCTCCTGTCCGCCTGCGTGGAGCGCTCCGTAGGCGGCTCCCGCGAGCAGGCTGCCCGTCGAGACGCGGCGGACGCCCGCGGCGGCGAGCTCAGGGATCGCCGGCGCCGTGGCCAGCGCGAGCACGTTCACCGGCCCGCCGACGGCCTCGACGACGTTGCGGATGTCTTCGATGTCCGTGAGGCCCGGCGCGTACACGCAGTCGGCGCCGGCGTCGCGATAGGCGATCAGCCGCGCGATCGTGTCGTCGAGGTCGTCCACGCCACGAATGTGGTTCTCGGCGCGGCCCGTGAGCACCATCGGCTCCGCGAGGCCGTGAACTCGCCTCCGCGGCTTCGGCGACCCGCTCGGCGGCGAGTCCGACGTCGTCGATCGCGCCGGTCGCCGGGTCGTAGTCCTCGATCCAGCAGCCCGCAGCGCCGGCCTCGGCAAGAAGACTGACGGTCTCCGCGACGCCGCCCGGCTCGTCCGGATAGCAGCGCTCGGAGTCGACGTTGAGCGGCAGGTCGGTCGCGGCCGAAAGCGCCGCCACGTGTACGACGAGCTCGTCGCGCGACACCTGCTGGTCGTCCTTGCCGAGCGTCCAGGCGAAGCCGGCGCTCGTCGTCGCCAGCGCCTCGAACCCCGCTGCGGCGAGGATCCGCGCCGACCCGGCGTCCCACGGGTTCGGCATGACGAATAGCTGCTCGCGCTCGTGAAGCTCGCGAAAGCGGGCGCGTCGCTCGTCGGCGCTCATGGAGCGATCCTAGTCAGCCGGGCGAACACGTTCCCGCTCTGCGTCGGTCACGTTCGGGTCGGCGATGCGGAGCTCTCCGCCGCTGGAGCTCTCGGGGGGCCGCGTCGAGATCGACGTGGCGCATGAAGAACCGCGTGAACAGGCGGCCGAACGCGCCGCCGCTCGTGGCGCAGATCACCCAGGTCATCGCCACGTCGAAGGCGGGATTGCCGGCGCGCGCGTTCGCCCAGTCGATGACGACCGGCCCGCGCGACGAGAGCAGGACGTTGTCCGGATGGAAGTCGACATGGAGCAGGCGTCCATCGCCGAATGGGATCTGGTGGAGACGGTGGTGCAGCTGGGCGAGCAGCCGCGCGTGGCCGCTCAGCCGCCACGGCCGGCGCCGGAGTCGGCCAGCATCGTCGGCCCGTCGACGCGCTCGAGGACGAGCGAGTCGTCGCGCACCTCGAGCACGCCCGGTACGGGGAAGCCGCGCGCCCTGGGCGTGCTCCATGATCTCGGCCTCCCGGGTCGGGCTGCCGCCCGCCTTAAAACGCCTGAGCACGCGGTCCTCGCCCAGCTCGAGGATCTCCGATGCGCGTCCTTCCGTCAGCACCCGCACGGTCCGTAGTATGGGCGGGGCGTCATTTCCCGCGACCACGGCCGCCGCCGAGAGCCTCGAGCAGTACCGCGGAGAGCTCACCGGCTACTGCTACCGGATGCTCGGCTCGCCGTTCGACGCCGAGGACGCCGTGCAGGAGGCGCTCGTTCGCGCGTGGCGCGGGCTCGACCGCTTCGAGGGCCGGGCCGCGCTGCGCTCGTGGCTCTACCGGATCGCGACGAACGTCTGCCTCGACATGGTCGACGCGCGCAAGCGGCGCGCCCTGCCGATGGACTTTGGGCCGGCGCAGGAGCCCGTCGTCGCGAACCTCAACGTGCTTTCCGGAGTCGACCGGCGGAGCCGATCCGGACCCCGCGGTCGTCACCGAGGCTCGTGAGACGATCCGGCCTCGCGTTCGTCGCCACGCTCCAGCATCTCCCGCCGCGGCAGCGGCGGCGCTCATCCTCGGCCAGGTGCTCCGCTGGCAGGCGTCCGAGGCCGCGGAGCTGTTCGAGACGAGCGTCGCCTCGGTCAACAGCGCGCTCCAGCGCGCGCGTGCCACGCTCGAGGAGCGCGGTCAGCCCGGAGGCAATCTCCGCGGCGGTGGAAGAGGCAGACGCCGAGCTGCTCGCCCGCTACGTCGCCGCCTTCCAGTCGTACGACATCGAGGCGCTCACGTCCCTTATCCACGAGGACGCGACGCAGTCGATGCCGCCGTACGACATGTGGCTCGCCGGCCGCGACGACATCTTCGCGTGGTGGGTCGGGCCCGGTGCGGCTGCCGCGATTCGCGGCTCGTGCCGACCGTCGGGGCGAACGGCGCGCCGGCGTTCGGCCAGTACAAGCCGGATGACGCGGGCGACGGCTACGAGCCGTGGTCACTGCAGGTGCTCGAGATCGCCGGCGGAAGGTCGTCGGCTTCACGTTCTTCCTCGACACCGATAGGGTGTTCCCGCTTTTCGGGCTGCCTCTGGAATACCCCGCATAAGCCCATGAAGTCGACGAATCGGACAGCTCCGCGGACGCGTTCTGAAGCCGAATCTCGGAGCCGTTCCTGCGCGCGGCAAGCTGCAGCCGCGCCAGCGCGTTGACGGTGACCGCGTCCGGCGCGACGCCTCGCACGTCGAGGAGCGTGATCGCCACCGTTTTGTAGACGGCGCGGCGCGGGAATGCTCATCGCGGCCGATGAGTTTCACCCCCAGGTGGTCTACTGCCCCGATGACGATGGACAACCGCAAACGCTGGCTCGCACTGCTCGTGCTCTGTCTCGGCGATCTCATGATCGTCCTCGACGTGACGATCGTCGGCGTGGCGCTGCCGTCGATCCGCCAGGACCTCGGCTTCTCGGAGGAGTCGCTCGCGTGGGTCGTGAACGCGTACCTCATCACGTTCGGCGGCTTCCTCCTGCTGGGCGGGCGGTTCGGCGACCTGTTCGGCCATCGGCGGCTGTTCCTCATCGGCATCGGGCTCTTCACGTTCGCCTCGCTGGCCTGCGGGCTCTCGACGTCGAGGAGATGCTCGTGATCGCGCGCGCCGTGCAGGGCGTCGGGGGCGCGATCGTTTCGGCCGTCGCGCTGTCGCTGATGATGATGCTCTTCACGACGCCGGCGGAGCGGGCGAAGGCGATGGCCATCTTCGGCTTCGTCGCCTCGGGCGGCGGCTCGCTCGGGGTGCTGCTCGGGGGCATCCTCACCGACGTCCTCAACTGGCACTGGATCTTCCTGGTCAACGTTCCCGTCGGGATCCTCGTCGTCGGGCTGTCGCTGTGGCTCATCCCCGCTGCACGCGTGCCGACGGCCGCGCAGCGCCTCGACGTCTGGGGAGCAGTCACCGTCACCACCTCGCTGATGATCGCCGTCTACGCGATCGTGAACGGGAACGGGGTCGGGTGGCTGACCCCTCGCACGCTTGGCCTGCTGGCCGTCTCCGCCGCGCTCCTCGGCGCCTTCCTCCTCATCGAGTCGCGCGTCTCTTCGCCGCTCATGCCGCTCGGCCTCTTCCGCCATCGCAACATCTCGGTTTCGAACGCGGTCGGCGTGCTCTGGGCGGCGTCGATGTTCGCGTGGTTCTTCCTCTCCGCGCTCTACCTCCAGGACGTGCTCGGCGACAGCCCGCTCCAGGTCGGCCTCGCGTTCCTGCCGGCGAACCTCATCATGGGCGCCTTCTCGATCTTCCTGTCGGCGAGGCTCGTCATGCGCTACGGGATCAGGATTCCCGCGGCGACCGGGCTCGGTCTGGCGGCGATCGGCGGGTTCTCTGTTGCGCGCGCCCGTCGAGGGAGCTTCGGCAGTGACGTGCTGTTGCCGATGCTCCTGCTCGGCATCGGCGCCGGCATGCGTTCAACCCCTCTGCTGGCGGTCATGGGAGACGTCCCGCCGGAGGAGGCGGGTCTCGCGTCCGGCATGGTCAACACGTCGTTCATGATGGGCGGCGCGCTCGGCCTGGCGGTGCTCGCCAGCCTCGCCGCCTGGCGTACCGACGAGCTGCTCGCGTCAGGCGAGAGCACGGCGGCGGCGCTCACGGGCGGCTACCACGCGGCGTTCCTCCTCGGCGCGCTGTTCGCCGCGCTGGGAGCCGTAGCCGCGGCGACACTCCTGCGGCCGGTGCCCACGGAAGCCGCCGCCCACGGCGAGCCGGTGCCCGCGGAGGCTCATTAGTCCGCTTCGGCGGGTCGCTCGGCGCACGAGGCGGCGCCGAGCCACGAGTGCGGCGCGCCCGCCCAGCACACGCCGAGCCTCGGCCTGCCGCCGCTGAGCCAGAGGGCGGAAACGCGGCGATCGCCGCGGCGCGACCCGAGCAGCGAGAACGCGTTCTCCGTCTTCAGCAGCACGTCCGGTGAGCGCGCGAGGACGGCGATGCCCTCCTCGATCGTGAGCGGCGAGCGGCCGCCCTTGAGAATGCGGACGAGAGCGTCGTCCGGCGTGACGTCGAAGAATTCGCCACCGGCATCGACACCGACCAGGGTGTAGGCGGCGCGTCGGGAATCTCGATCTCGGCGATCGGCAGATACTCGTCCGGTGTCGTCGGATCCATGCCCACGAACCCGCCGGCACGAGTCACCGCGCTCTCGATCGAGACCAGCTCCGATTTGCAGACCCGCACGTCGATCACGTTCGGGAAACTCTAGTAAGGCAAGTTGACACTTACGCAAGTGTATGCTTACATAGTCGCCCATGGAAGCTGCGCTGAAGGCGATCGCGGAGCCCAGCCGGCGCCGGATCCTCACGCTCGTCCGCGACGGCGAGCTCTCCGCGGGCGAGATCGCAACGCAGTTCGACGTGACACGACAGGCGGTCTCGCAACATCTGGGCGTTCTCAAGGAGGCGGGGCTCGTGGACGAGCGACGAAACGGCACGAAGCGTCTCTACAGGGCGCGACCGGAGGGACTCACGGAGCTGAGGGCGTTCCTCGAGGATTCGAACGAGCGGCTCGAGGCCCTCAAGCAGGAAGCCGAACGAAAGGAGGCCAGGAGTGATGGACGCAGTCACTGAGGGCATCGCTGTCGAGCGGGAGGTCGAGATCGCGGCGCGCCCCGAAACCGTGTGGGAGTCCCCACCCACCGAGCTAGCGACCTGTTGGATGGGGCTCGAGGCGGCGTTCGACCTGCGCCCCGGCGGCGCCTACCGCGTCGAGGTGATTCCGGGCAATGTCGCGATCGGCGAGTTCGTCGAGATCGACCCACCGCGCCGGCTCGTCTACACGTGGGGCTGGGAGAAGCGGACCGGGAAGCTCGGTGCCGCCGGGCTCAACGACGGTCGAGTTCGAACTGGCCGAGGCCGACGAAGGCGGCACGCTGCTGCGCTTTCGGCACAGCGACCTACCGAGCCGCGAGTCGGCCGAGTCTCACGGTCACGGCTGGGACCACTACTTCGAGCGCCTTGCATCGGTGGCAGCGGGCGAGGATCCTGGGGCCGACCCATGGGTTTCGGGAGCGATGGAATGAGCGGCTCAGCGCTCCAGATCGCGCTCGCGTATCACGAGGCGTGGACGAGCAAGGACTTCGAGCGAGCGATGACGTATATCTCGGAAGACATCGTCTGCGAGGCTCCTGCCGGGCGCATCGAGGGTGCCGAGGCCTATCGGGAATTCATGGGCCCGTTCGTCACGATCCTCGAGCGCGCCGAGCTGATCGCCGCGTTCGGCGACGACGAGACCGCGCTCGTCATGTACGACACCGACACCGTGCCGGTGAAGGGCGCACCCGGGGCCGAGTGCGTGACCGTCAAGGACGGGAAGATCGTGCACAGCCACTTCGTGTTCAACCGCGAGCCGTTCCTGGCCGCGGCGAGATAGCTGGCCGTGCCGTACGACGAGGCGATGGCCGACCGCATCCGCGGATTACTCGCGGATGAGCGCCGGCTGACCGAGCAGAAGATGTTCGGCGGGATTGCCTTCCTCATCGGCGGCAACATGGCCGTGGCGGCAAGCGGCCAGGGCCGGCCTGTTCGTCCGCGTCTACCAGGCCGAGTCCGGCGCGCTTGTCGCATCGACGAACGCGAGCCTCATGGAGATGCGCGGCCGCCAGCTGCGAGGGTGGCTACGAGTCGGCCAGGACGACCTGCGAACCACGCGCCAGCTGGCGCAGTGGGTGGGGCTCGGCGCGACGTTCGCCCGCTCGCTGCCCGCGAAGGCCTAGCGCCGCGAAGCCGTCCTGTCGCGTGGACGGCGCTGAGGTCGAGCGCGATCACGAACAGCAGGCTCCCCGCCCACCAGTTGACGGGGTCGAAGGTCAGGGGCTCCTCGTCGCCGACGAGATCCCAGATCAGCCAGACCAAGAACCAGAGCAGGGTCATGTGCCCTCCGGGGTCGTGTGTCAACGGGAATCTACGCGGTGCCCGTTCGTTGTAACCGGTTCGTCACCACATAGCGATGAGTTCGGCGACTAGAACTCGTCTATTCCCCAGAGGACACGACGAGAGGACGTGAGATGACGGAGGGCACCGAGCGGCGGGCGGCACACGAACGACTTTCGACAGGGACGCTGTCGGTCGCTGGGCGCGGCGGTGCGCCACGCATCCGTGGCGCGTCGTCGGCGCGTGGATCGGCATCTTTGCCGCCCTCATCTTCATCGTCGGCGCGTTCGGTGGCTCGCTCCGTGACGAGTTCGAGATTCCGGGCTCGGACACGCAGAGAGCGACCGATCTCATCGAGGAGGAGTTCGCGGAGGAGCAGGGCGGCGTCCTGAACGTCGTCTTCGCCGCTCCCCCCGGCGAGCGGCTCGACACGGCCGAGCGGAAGCAGGCGATCGACGAAGCGATCGCGCGCCTCGCAGACCTCGGAGTTCGAGCCGACGGAGGACAAGGCCGGCCTCGAAAGCGTCGAGACCCCGTTCACCGCCGACACCACATCCGACGACGGGCGCATCGCCTACGCGGAGGCCCAGTTCGACCGGGTGATCTACGAGGAGGACCCGGCGAGTCGGTGGTCGCCGTGCAGGAGGCCGTCCGCGAGACGGTCGAGCCCGCAGGTGTGGCCGTCGAGTTCAACGGCGACGCTGAGTTCCCGCCGCTCGAGCAGGGAACCCAGGAGCTGCTCGGACTGCTCGCGGCGCTCATCGTCCTGCTCATCGTCTTCCGCACGTTCGTGGCGACAACGATCCCGATCGCGCTTGCGATCACGGCGGTCGCGGCCGCATTCCTGCTCCTCTTCGTCCTCGCCGGGCTCACCGACGTCAACACGATCACGCCGCTGCTCGTCTCGATGATCGGAATCGGCGTCGGCATCGACTACTCGCTGTTCATCGTCACGCGCTTCCGTCAGCTCCTGCATGACGGGTTGTCGCCCGAAGACGCCGCCGCCGAGGCGGGAGCCTCAGCCGGTCGCGCGGTGCTCTTCGCCGGCCTGACGGTCGCGATCTCCGTGCAGCGGCCTCGCCATCTTCGGCCTCGACTTCGTGACGAAGCTCGGCATCGGCTCGGCGCTCGGCGTGCTCACGACTGTGCTGATCGCGAACTCGCTGCTGCTGGCGGTGCTGCGGCTGCTCGGGCACAAGGTCGACCGGCTGAAGGTGCCGTTCCTGCGCCCCCTCGACGACTCGGAAGCCGGTAGGCAGAAGACGCCGATCGCCCGCTGGGGCCGGTTCGTGACGAGGAACGCGAAGATCGTCTTCCCGGCAGTGCTCGTGCTGAGCCTCGTGCTCGCCGGCTCGTCGGCTCTCGTCCGCCTCGGCGCCTCCGACCAGGGGACACAGCCGAAGGACCAGACCGCGCGCAAGGCGTACGACCTGCTGGCGGAGGGCTTCGGCTCCGGCTTCAACGCACCCATCCCGATCGTCGTCGACGTGAACAGCGACGAGCAGGCGCCGCAGAGGATTGTCGACGGCGTGCGCGCCCTCTCCGGCGTCGCGTCCGTCGACGAGCCCATCTACAACGACCCGAAAACGGTTGCCATCGTCTTCGTTAAGCCGGACTTCGCGCCGCAGGACGAGAGACGGAGCAGCTCGTCGACACGCTGCGGAGCGACGTCATCCCGGCGGCGACGGAGGGCGGGGACGCTGCGGTCTACGTGTCGGGCCTGACGGCGGCGTTCGCGGACATCGCCGACCGCATCATGGAACGCCTGCCGTGGTTCCTGCTGTACGTCATCGGGGTCGACTTCCTCGTGCTCGCGATGGCGTTCCGCTCGATCGTGGTTTCGCTGACCGCCGCCGTCACGACGATTCTCTCCGCCTTCGTCGGCTTCGGCGTGCTGACGCTCGTGGTGCAGGAGGGCCATCTCCTGGGCCTGACCGGGCTCGACAGGACCGGGCCGATCGAGACGTTCGTGCCGCCGATCGCGTTCGCGATCCTCTTCGGGCTCTCGATGGACTACATGGTGTTCCTCATGAGCCGCATCCGCGAGGAGCACGTCCACGGCCTGACGACAAAGGAAGCCGTCGAGCAGGGCATCGCGGGCGTCGGGCGAGTCGTCGTCGCTGCGGCCGTGATCATGGGGACGGTCTTCTCCGCCTTCATCCTCACCCCCGAACGGGTGTCCAAGGAGTTCGGGATCCTGCTCGCCGTCGCCATCCTTACGGATGCGCTAATCGTGCGAATGACGCTCGTGCCGTCGTTCTTCACGCTGCTCGGCGAGAAGACGTGGTACATGCCGCGCTGGCTCGACCGCCTGTTGCCGGGCCTCACGGTCGAGCCGCCCCACGACGGGAACGGGCGTGGGCCGGTGGCTACTGAGCGACCCGCGGAGGCCCGCGCCCCGGACGTAAGGCGCTCCGCAGCCTCAGCAAGCTGTCGTTCGCCGAAGAGATACGGCGTCGCGTTAGCAATCCGGCGAATCGGAGCGTCGGGCTCTGCCGATCCTGCGGCGGCGTTGAACGCGTAGCGGATGGGGATCTCGTGCGCGATCACCAGATCCTCTGCTCGGGCCGGGCAAGCAGCCACTGGAGCGCGCGGCCGTAACGGACGTCAGCCTCGTCGAGGCTCTCGCCGTTCGGGAACGGCTCAGGCGCGTGTGGGCGCGCTTCCAGGCGCGGTACTCGTCGAGCGAAACGCCATCGAGGTCGCCGACGTCGATGTCGTCGAACAGCGGCTCGACGACGATCGGAACCGCACTCCCCGCCAGCGCGATCTCGGCCGTGTCGCGCGTACGCCGGAACCGGGTCACGATGCACGCGTCGAGCGGCACGTTCCGTATCTGCTGGCCAAGACGCTCGGCTTCGCTCCGCCCCTTCTCGGTCAGCGGCGCGTCCACGGCCAGGTAGCCGTTGACGATGCGAGCGACGTTGAGCGTCGTCTCGGCGTGCCGAGCGAGAACGAACAAGCGCATATGCCGAGATGCTAGAGACCGGCCACGGACCCTTCGTAGACCTCGGCTATCGTGGCCTCGCGCCCCCGTAGCTCAGTGGATAGAGCAGCGGTTTCCTAAACCGCGTGCGCATGTTCGATTCATGCCGGGGGCATTCACGCGCAGCTACCCCGCGACGCACCTGCCCTCACGACACACGGTGCCGGCCCCGCAGCGTCGGCCACAGCCACCGCAGTTGTTGGAGTCGAAGAAGAGCGAGACGCACCTGTCGTTGCAGCACGTCTGGTTGATGCCAGGATCGGCGTTCGTGCCGCAACAGGTGTCACCGCAGACCTTGTCGTTGCGACAGCACATCCCGCCACCGCCACCCGCCGGCACGATGAACCTCCCCCCGAGGGACTTGTATCCGCGCGGGCAGCAGGCGAAGAATGTGCCGGAGAAGCTCACCTGCCGATCCTGCGGACAACACGTGTACCTCCGGCGGTTCGCGGCGGGCACGGAACCCGATCCGTCCGCCTGCTGCGCGCACACCTCGCCCCTGTCGCAGCAGACGACCCTGCCCGGGGACTCCTCGCAGGCCTTCGTCCCCTTCGGACAACACTTCGCCTGGCCGCCGTAGCCCGCGCAGGTCTCGTTGCTCTTGCAGCACAACCCTGTTCGCGGGTCACAGCACTTGCTCCCTCTCTGGCAGCACTTCCTCCCGCACGGCCGCTGACCCACATCGCAGGGTGAGCACTTGCCGACGCGCGAATCGATGCACTTCTGGGCCCGCGGGCAGCAGTTGATGCCACACCGGGTTCTGCCTCGCGGACACTTCGGCCAGCAGGTGAGCCTGCCGCGGCTGCCGGGCAGCTGCAGGTTCAGGCACTCGGTGGTTGGGTGGCAACAATCCTCCCCACACAACTGCTCGTCGGACTTGCAGATGGGTAGGCAGATCGAGCCTCTCCAGCAGGTTTCGTTCGTATTGCAGCACTTGCCCTGGCCTCCGCAGAACGGACGGCCGTCGGGAGGGCATGCCACTTGCTTGTCGCAGAGGCCGCTACGGGGGCGGCAGCTGAAGTAGCACGGACAGCACGACCCTCCACCGCCCTCCGCGGGACAGCACTTCACACAGTTGGAAAACGGGTTGCACCGGATCTTCCCGCACTGGACCGGAGGGCCCCACGGCCCCTTCGGCGGATCGATGATGTCGGGGCGGTCCTGGATCCCGTCGCCGGCTCCCCCGCGCAAATGAAGGGCGCAACGCGGGCGCAGGCAGCGAGCAGGAGGGCCGACCCGACCAGGCGCAGTGCGCGGCGGCGTGGCATCGGCGACGCGAGGCTACGCGCGAGGGACGTCCGTCGACGACCGGCGTGGCGCCATCGCTTGACGAGTCTACAAACGGTCACGGCCGATCACTACTCCTGTTCCCAGAAGATAACCATGATCCCGTGGAACGCCGCGTCCGGCCCGAAGAGCGGGAACGCCGTCGTGGCGATCTCCCGCTCGACGCCGTCGAGGCTCTCTCGATCCGCAGACGCGCGTGCGCGGGACGGCGCTCGTTGAATGCGATGCCACCAGGCATCTCTGCGCAAGGTGAAGGGGCGTACCGTCGACGCTCCGCGGCCTGAGCAGCTTCGACCCACTGGCGTATCGACATCTCTCCCACCTCAGCGAATGACCGGCCACCAATTCTCTCGGCCGGCTCGTTGAAGATGACGAGCGTGCCGTCCCGAGTCGGCGAGATAGATCGGGGTGGCGAGGTTGGATACGAGCTCGCGCGCCAGGACCAGGACGAGGCCTTTCGGCCCCCCGCGACGTGTCGCACTGTCTCGTTCTGCCGCTACGTCGGGCGGCATTCCCGACGCGCGATCTCGGTGGCGAGGCAGCGTCATCCCAGAAGATCCTCATGGCCCCGAACAGCTCTTCCTCGCGCCCCATCAGCGGGAAAGCTTCCGTCGCCTGCCGCTACGTAACCGACGCTGTCGGGACGCGTTGAAGTGCACGGTTCTGTGGGCCGGCCTCCGCTCAGCGAGAGCAACCCCGACCGGGAGCTCCTCGAGCGGGATCGGCGTCCCGTCGGCCTCGCTGGGGCGAGTAACGCGCTCCGTCCATTCGTCGGCGGACAGCTCGCCCATCTCTGGCGAACGTCGCCGAAGGCAGCCTCCGCCGACTCGTTGTAGAAGACGATCGTTCCCGTCGGGTCGTGCACCGATATGGCCATCGCGAGGTTCGCTGCGAACCCCCGGGCGAGGATGAGGGCCAAGCTCTTGTGCTGCCGCACGTCGACGGCCATGCTCATGCCGAGCGTACTGTGACGCGCGAGGCACCTCGATCACCAGCGCGGCTGCGACGATGGCTGCGAGCGCTCCGACCTGAGCTGACGCGGCGACTGCGAGGGCCGAGGGGAATCGTCCCCAGCGCAGCCACGGAAGCGGCGATCCTCACCCCACCGCCGGCGACGCCGAGCGTGCGGCGGGAACCCGACGTCGCAGGCGATGAAGGCCGCCCCAGCAGCCAGCTCCACGGCGATCCAGCCGT
The DNA here is from genome assembly GCA_963755155.1 of uncultured Actinomycetes bacterium. GTDB lineage: Bacteria > Actinomycetota > Thermoleophilia > Gaiellales > Gaiellaceae > PALSA-612. The sequence goes on from CAVWIV010000021.1 coordinate 19,869, forward strand.
CGAGCGTCTCGTACGGGTCGCCGATCGCGACCTTCAGGCCGGCTGCGAGAGCGACGATTCCGAGCAGAAGCCCGTAGTGCCAGTACCCGAATCCGTTCAGCGCGAGCTGCACGCGGCGCTCGGGCGAAGCGGTGGTCATCGACGCCGAAACCGCAGCTTCGTCGCTGAAGTACAGCCACCAGAGGCCCGCGCTCAGCGCGAGCGACAGTAGCGCGACGAGCAAGCAGCCCCGCGTCGACGTCGAGCCCGGACGCGCCGGCACCGATGACGACGATCGACTCGCCGAGCGCGATGATGATCACGAGCCCGTGCCTCTCGACGAAGTGCAACGGTGAGACGACGAAGCCCTGGGTGGTAGGTAAGCATCGGCGTCACCCAGAGCAATGCGGCTGCAACCGCCCAGAGGACCCGCTGCGAGGTGCCACCCAGACCCCGCCGACGATCACGAGCGTCGCCCCGACGAGGCTGAAGGGCAGGATCCGGAGCATCGCGGTCATCTCCGAGATGGACGTGCCCTTCGAGTACATCGCGCCGTGCAGGAGCACGACCACGAGGTAGCCGAGCCCGAACGCGAGCCCGGCTGACTCGTACGCGTCCGGTATGGCGAGCGCGATCACGAGGAAGCCGCCCATCCCGCCGATCAGTGTCAATCGGTAGCGCGCGCGCTCCGTAGGGATGGCGTTCGTCAGCCACGCGTAGCCGTCGTAGATCCACCAGACGATGAGCAGCATCACCATCACCTGGATAGCCGCCGCCGTGTCACCCCCGCTCGCGAGGACCCCGGTGAGCTGCGTGATCGTGAAGA